>JAPOVL010000054.1 GCA_026708115.1 Chloroflexota bacterium | reverse complement strand
TGCACAAGTTATCCTCAAATGCTGGGGAATTGCCCTCATATTGCCGCCTTTTTTGAGCGACAGTATAGATACAGTATGTATACGGGGGGGGGGGGGGGGTACCCCTGCCCAGATCTGAAGACACGACAGTTTTCGTAGGTCAGATACTCGCGACAAAACCTGCCAATTTGGCGTGCTTTCGGGCGACCAGATTGGTCGCCCCTACGATTTTCGTCGTAAGAGATGCTTGGGTTTCGGATTGAAGTTTGTCCGTCTTTGTTCATTTGCGGTTAGGGCTGTGCGGCTGGGTGTGGCGCCACGTCGAAGGATAGAGCAAGGCGGGGAGAAAGGGGCGACTATATGGTCGCGCGGGCACAGAGGGGTGTGATGGGCGAGCCAAGGCTCGCCCCTACGATTTTCAAATTTTGATAGTTCCTGTAGCCGCTCGGCGGCAGCGAAAAGGTCTGTCACGCTCATGCAAAATAGTAAGCGTTCTCGTCGCATGAGCGACGCGGTTGACACAAACGGGGGCGACAATCCCCGCCGCAACGCCGACGCCCTTATGGTATACTCGCAAGTCAATACATAGGGTAAGAACAGCGAGGTAACGGGCATGGAATTCACCATTCCCCGACACGTGCAAACCATTGCTCATCGCGTTCGGCAGTTCCTCGACGATGAGGTCATCCCGGTTGAAACCGAGTTGCTGCGAACAGGTCGGGACCTGAACAACGACATCTTGCAAGATCTACGCGTCAAGGCAAAGGCGGCGGAGCTTTGGGCGCCGACCATGCCCAAGGCCTGGGGCGGCATGGGCCTCAACATCCAGGAGATCGTGCCGGTTTTCGAAGCTGCCGGCCGCAGCCTGCTGGGTCCGCTCGCCACCCATTGCGCCTCCCCCGACGAAGGCAATATGCACCTGCTGCACAATTGGGCGGACGAAGAACAAACTGAACGATACCTGGCACCGCTGGCAAAGGGCGAGACTTTTTCCAGCTTCTCCATGACCGAGCCCGCGCCCGGCGCCGGCAGCGATCCGCGCATGATCCTGACCCGCGCCGAAAGAGACGGCGGCGATTGGGTCATAAACGGACACAAATGGCTCAGCACCAACGGCGAAATCGCCGACTTTTTCATCATCATGGCCGTGACAAATCCCGACCTGCATCCCTATCAAGGATGTACGCAGTTTCTGGCCCCGCGCGAAACCCCGGGCATCCATATCCTGCGCGACGTGCCGGTGATGGGCGCCAAAGACTTCGGCGGCCATGTCGAGATCCGCTACGAGAACCTGCGCCTGCCCCATAGCGCCATCCTGGGCGAAGAAGGCCAGGGATTCATGCTGGCGCAATCGCGCCTGGCTCCCGCGCGCCTCACGCACTGCATGCGCTGGACCGGCATCGCCCAGCGCGCCCTGGAAATCGCAACCGAATACGCCACAACCAGGGAAGCCTTCGGCGGCCCCCTGAGCGCGAAGCAATCCTTGCAATGGATGCTGGCCGATTCCGAAATGGAACTCAAAATGGGGCGCCTGCTCATCCACGAAGCAGCATGGCTCCTGGCCCAGGGCGAGCAAGCGCGCGTCGAAACCTCAATCGCCAAAGTGCAAGTGGCGGAAGCCGTCTGCCGCGTCTTGGACCGTTGCATACAGATCTGTGGCGGACGCGGGATCTCTCGGGATTTGCCGCTTTCTACCTGGTACGAAAAAGCCCGCGCCTTCCGCATCTATGACGGCGCCTCCGAGGTCCATCGCATGGTCGTCGCCCGCGATGTCATCAAACGTTACGGAGGGATGGACAAGTCGCGTTAAGCCAGGGCAATCTGTCTCTGGCTACGAGGCTGCATCGCATCCGAATGGCGCAATACACAGAGCGTCAGATACAAATTCAGGAACTGCCAGAGAAACCGCGAATCCCAAATATAGCAAATGCCCAAAGTATTCGTCAGCCACAGTAACCAGAACAGCGACGAGACCATGCGCATCGTCAATGGCTTGAAGCGCGCCGGCTTCGGCGTCTGGGTCGATTACGAGAACATGCGTGGCGGCGTCGACTGGCTCTGCGAGCTTCAAGCCGGCATCGAACGCTGCGACGCCGTAGTCACAGTCCTTTCCAAGGCCTCCCTGGGGTCGGTTTGGGTTGAGCGGGAATGCCTTTACGCCTTCCAACTGGGGAAGCCGCTATTCACAGCCTTGCTGGATGACCTGCGCCTGCCTTTGCACCTGATCAACATCCAGTACTGCGACTTTCGAGTAGACTTCGCGCGTGGATCAAAGCAACTGGCCGAGTCCCTGACGAGCGCATTAGCGTCGCCTGAATCCAGCGCCGTCTATCCAAATGAAGCCTATGCCATCGAAGCCAACCGCGCCAATTTCTTCCCCTATGTCGCGCAGTTGCCTAATGGCGGAATCGCCGCGATGGTGGCGCGCGATCTGTTTCAGTGGTCGGCTCGCATCGCGGACGAGGTCGCTTTTGGCGGACGCGTGAACCCAGGCTGTCATGTGCGGATCAATCTCAAGGGCCGTCCGGTGACGCTTCTGTCGATCTGGGCTTACCCCAAGACCCCCGCCGCGCAACTATATTTTGACCGCCTGTTATCCTTCGCGCCCTACCACCGAAAAACGGCTCGCCGCTTCCTGCTGAAGCAGCTCAACCAAATGCTGCCGACCGAGTATAGGTTGCCTGCAGCCAAGTCCGACCGCAGACCGACCATTCCCCTGTATGTGTTGAGCAGCACGGAGATACTGGAATCGTTCAAGCGAGTCTTGGCGGAGGTCCTGGCAGTCCTGCGGACGAGAGAATCCTGTTGAACAGCTGCGTCAGCGGAGCGCCTCTTCCAGATGTTCGAGGCGCAGTTGCCGGTCGTAATACTTTTCCGCCGCTTCCGCCATGCTCTGCATGGTTTGTACGTTGAGGAAGGCATTAGCGACCGCGCCCGCCAGCGGAACGAAGCCGACGATCATCCTGGCCGGCACGCGGGCGCCCAAGCGCGACGCCAGCTTGCTTGCCAAACGCCAACTGACTTTGCGCCCCAGAGGACGGGTTAACATGACTTCGTTATCAAGGTGCCGCACGTTTGTCGCGCCGCTTTGAAGCAATTCTTGCGCGAAAGCCGCGCCGCCTATCGCCTCCATCATCAGCAGACCGCGTTCGTCGCCGGCCACGTAGTTCTCCGCCAGTCGCTGCAAGATATGGTAGGTGCGCAAGGTCGTCTCGTCTGTGGACGACTCCAACAGCTTGGGCATAGCCGCTTGTCCCTCCGCGGACATCGCCCAACTGAAGCACGCTAGCGAAATCGCCAGGTGCTCGATAATGCTGGCGTCAAAGTGCGTGTTGTTCGCCCAAAGCGCCAGGATGTTGCGCAAATCCGAATAGGCTTCCGTTTCGACCACAAAGGCGCCCTTCAAGGCGCCCACGCCCCAACTGATGTATCCCATCTTGTGCAGCAAGTAGCTGATGCCGGTCGGAATGGTAAAGGCATGCAGGCCCGGTATCACCATCTCCGCGCCACCAACCAAGGCGAGTTTGGCCGTCTCTTGCTTGATCCACTGCGCCGCCGAATCGCATTCCATCGCCGAAGCGACAGCTTTCTGCGGATTGCCCGCCAGTTCATCCATCGCCATCACAATGGCTTCCGCAATGGTGTCTTCCAGTCCCATATCAATTGACCTGTAAGCGAAGATTAGCAGTGTACAGTATACGCGATACGCGGCATGGCCGTTGCGCGATCCTGTGCCGGCTGGCCGTCATATTACCCTCCATGCTCATCCAGCGCGGAGCGCCAGATTTTGAGGTCGTCAAAGGTCACTTCCACGGCCTTGCCGGCATAGTTCATCACCGCCGACAAGCCGACCGCGCCGTCGCTGGCGCGGCTGTCTCGCGCCTCGGCGACGAATTGACCGTTGATCCATAAGGCCAAGTACTCGCCCACGCAGATCGCCTTAATCCGGTTGGCAGACGAGCCTTGATTGATCAGCCCCGAGGGCTTGGCGCTGACAATTACATCCAAGGAGCGCCCATTGCTCCAGCGTATGCTGTAATATCCGTCGCCGCCGATCAAGAAGTAGTAGCCGCGGCCGCTGTTTGCCGGATCAAGCCGACAGGCGATGCCATAGGCGTTGTGATCAAAGTCGGACAATTGCCTGACATCCGCTTCAATGACGACATCGTCGTATGAATCGGGGAGCTGCGTCCAAACGTATTGGCGGGTCGCGAGCCAGATTCTGTAGCCGCCGTCTTGCAGCGCCATGTGCAGATTATCGCCGCCAGCGTAGGTCATCCAGTTGCGGGCGTCATCAAAGTTGTCGCTGTACAGCAAGTCGAGGTAAGTAAAAGCGACGCTGGGGCCAGCGCTGGCGCCCAGGCGTTCAGCGATAGGCTGGCAAGACGCTGTCAGCAAGATCAAGACAAGGTAAAGATGAATGCGCAAGAGAACCTCGCGGCCTCGGATGGTAAAAGTGTAGTCAATATCCAGCGCAAATAGTAGATTTGACAGCGTCGATCGCAGACGATTTGCTGAAGTGAATTTCCTCCGGTTTACTTCAAACTGTTTTGAAGTGGCGCGATAAAGGTGTATAATCTGAGCAGGCCCAATCTGAGGTAAAGTGATCGAATTTCATGATTGAAATGATCGTAGACCGTGTCCAGGTGAGTCTGATGTCGCAGCATCGCCTGGTTGTTTTGCGTGACACGCAGGAAGAGCGATATTTGCCGATCTGGATAGGCGCGTTTGAATCCGAGGCGATCACCTTGGAATTGCAGGGCATGCTGCGCGAGCGCCCTTTGACACACGATTTGCTCAAGGCGACGATCACCGAAATGGGCGGCGCTGTGCGTCACATTTTCATCAACAATTTGAGCAAAGATGTCTTTTATGCCCAGATCAACATCGAAGTCAATGGCGATTCGATAGACATTGATTCGCGCCCGAGCGACGCCATAGCCTTGGCGGTCCGCCTCAAGGCGCCAATCTACGTTGACAAACAGGTCATGGACAAGGCTGGCATCCGGCCCGACCGCAATGTCGAGCCGGAGATACTGGGGCTGGACGATGAATTCGCGGACTCCATGGATCCATCGGAAAAGGTCGACGAGACCAAGCTGAGCGCCTTTGCCGATTTCGTAGATACGCTCAATCTCGATGATTTCGACGAGGATGAATAGTCGCCGTCAGGACCGAGATTGGGCAGCCGTCGCCTGAAAAAAATCGATGTAGTTGCCATTTGCAGGCAGGCAATGCTTTCACTGCTATAAGCATACTGTTCCCGCGGAAGCGAGGGCATGACAAACCAATTGACGCAAACGCATTTGCAGATTCCAGCCAGCCTGGAAGCCGAGCAAGCCTTGCTCGGCGCTATTCTGCTACAGCCCAAGACCTTTCTTAACATCGCCTCCTTCCTGGAAGGCGGCGATTTTTTCCTCAAGCGGCACGAATACATTTGGGATGCGCTCAATCGCTTGCAAGAACGGGGCGATGCCATCGACTATGTGACCTTGTCCCGCGAACTGCAAGATATGCGCGTACTGGATGAAATCGGCGGTCAAGCCTACTTGACCAACCTGGTGAATAATACGCCCTCGTCCGTTCATGCCGAAGTATATGGCAAACTGGTCGAACGCACCTCGATTCGGCGCAAGATGCTGCAGGCTTCCGACAAGATCAAGGACCTGGCATATGATGAAGAACTGCCCATCGACAAAGTGATCAGCGATGCCGAACTGGAGCTATTCGCCGTCAGCAACAGCCAGATCAAGCGCGAATTCGTGACGGTATCGGAGGCTCTGAGCGATTACTACGACGAGATGGAGCGTCTGCTGGCAGCCGGCGAGGGCACGGTCGGCATGCCGACCGGCTTCAAAGCGCTGGATGGCTTGTTGGGCGGCTTCCAAAAGTCGGACCTGATCGTCTTTGCCGGGCGTCCTGGTATGGGCAAGACAAGCTGGATACTGACCGTAGCCTTAAACGTGGCGCGGCGTGGCGCGCGGGTGGCGATGTTCACCATGGAGATGGGCGTCGAGCAGATGATACAGCGCCTGATCTCGATGGAGACCGGCATTCGCATTCATCAGTTGCGCTCGGCCACTATCTCGGCGCGGGAGCATACGCGCTTCACCGAAGCCATCAGCCGCATCTCCAATTTACCCTTTTTTATCGACGACACGCCTTCGATCACACCGATTGAAATGCGCACCAAATGCCGTCGGCTGCAGCACGAATACGGGCTGGACATCGTGATGGTGGACTATATGCAGCTTATGTCGGCCGGCAAGGCCTACGAGAACAATCGCGTGCAAGAGATCAGTTATATTAGCCGGTCGCTCAAGGAGCTGGCGCGGGAACTCAACGTCACGATCATATCGACGGCGCAACTTTCGCGGGCGGTCGAGCAGCGACAGGACAAGCGACCGCAGTTATCCGACTTGCGCGAGAGCGGGAGCATCGAGCAAGACGCGGATGCCGTCTTGTTCTTGTATCGCGACGAGGTCTACAACCCGGATACCTCCGAGTTTCCCAATCAGGCCGACGTGATGCTTTCAAAGCACCGTCACGGGCCGACCGGCACCATTCAACTCTACTTCGAGAAATCGATCACCAAATTCATGGATGTCAACATGACGCGGGTTGATCTAAGCAACCTGGAATGAGAGATGACCGAACCCTCCGCCGGATTCATGATTCGAGACGAGGTCGTGGCCCTGCCGGCGGCGCTATTCGAGTCCCTTCTGCTGGAGATTGATGATCTCGCGGAACTGAAGTTGACGCTCTTTAGCCTGTCCGCGATTCAGCAGAAAGAAGGCCGTTACCGTTATCTGCGCCACGACGAGTTGCTGGCGAACAAGCAACTGATGCTCAGCCTCGACAGCGCGGACAATGCGCGATCGGCATCTAAAACGCTTGATGGCGCGTTGGAAAGAGCAGTTCGTCGCGGAACACTATTGGAGGCGGTTATTCATCGCCAAGGTGTGCAAAGGCGCATTTATGTGCTCAACGACGTGGACGGGCAGAGGATTCACCGTCAACTCGTGGCCGGCGAATGGATACCGGCCGGCGAAGGCGAGATAGAAATCCTGCCGGCGCGGCCGACGCTTTACGGGCTTTACGAGGATAATATCGGCGTGCTGACGCCCATGATCGTTGATGCTATCCGCGAAGCGGAAGCGGAATTCTCCAATGACTGGATTGAGGACGCGATGCGATACGCGGTGGAGCGCAACGCCCGCAATTGGAGATACATTCGCAAAGTGCTTGATAGCTGGCGGCAAGAAGGACGCAGAGATGAAAAAGCTGGACAAGATCTTGAGCGGCACAAACAGTACACCGCCGGGGAATGGAAAGACTTCATCAAAAGCTGAGCCGGAAAGCGAGCTCGAACTTCCCCTGCAAGTCATCTGTCGCGATCCGCAAAACAAGGATGAACCCTGCCCGCTATGTGGTGGAAAAGGTGTGTACGTCTTTGACGTTGAGTTGGATGACCCACGCTTCGGCAAGTTCCAGCGCTGCCCCAACAATCCGGTTCAACGCGATCGCTGGTTGCAAGAACGGTTGCGGCGCTACGGCAATCTAAATGCCTACAAAGGGAAGACGTTCAAGAGTTTCCGGACAGATCTTTCCGGCAGCAGTTACACCCAGAACGTGGTCACATCACTTGAAAGAGCCAAGCGCGCGGCAGAGCTCTTCGCGGACAATCCAAGCGGCTGGATTGTATATGAGGGGGGCTTCGGCTGTGGCAAAACACATTTGGCAGCGGCGATTGCCAATTGGCGCCTGGAAGAGTACGGCGAGCGCGTCTTGTTCATCACCACATCCGATTTACTTGATGTTCTGCGTTCAACGATTGAGCAGACCGCACAGGGGTCTCTGTATGATTATTTTGATCAGGTCCGTAACGTTCCGCTGTTGGTCTTAGATGATCTGGGTGAGGAAAGGGCGAGCGACTGGACTACGGAGAAACTGTTTCAGTTGTTGAACCACCGGCATGTCGAAGCACTGCCGACTGTCATCACCAGCAACGCGCCCATCGACGACTCGGATCCACGGATTAGCAGCCGCGTCATGGATCGCGAGCTTGTCAAGCACATAAAGATTCAAGCGCCTGATTTCCGAAGGGTGTCGCGCAACGAGGCTCGCGATAGTGACATCTTCAACATGCACTTATACCGGGATATGCGCTTTGACACGTTCTCCACAGATAGCGCTTTCGCCGATGATGTCGGCAACTTGAAGCGCGCGTTGAAGGTGGCCGTTGAGTGGGCGATGCATCCCGAGGGCTGGTTGTATATCATGGGCGAATATGGATCGGGAAAGACGCATCTGGCGGCGGCGATTGCCTACGATTTGTACGAGCGCGGCCATGACGTTATGTTTAGGACGATTCCAGATCTGTTGGACTTCCTGCGGCTGAGTTTTCATCCACGCTCGGATGCGCGTTTTGACAAACGATTCCACGAGATCGTCAATGTTCCTTTTCTGGCGCTCGATGATCTGCGCTTGGCCAGCGCGACGCCATGGGCGAAAGAGAAGCTTTTCCAGATCATTGATTACCGTTATCTGTCGCGTATGCCGACGGTCTTCACGTCGTCAGAAACGGTTGAAGAGACCGATGAACGACTTGCTACGCGCTTGGCTGACCGCAGGGTGTGCACGATCTTCGCCCTGGAAGCGCGCAGTTACGTCAAGCGGATGAAGAACCTGCGCTGATGCTTGGTACGCGGCTTCAGATCAGGCCTTACAGTCGGCGCGATCGGAGCGACTTGCTGGACCTGTCCTGGTACAGCCAATGGACGCACAAGCACCTGGATTGGTACACGATCGGTCGTTGGCTTGATCGTGACGATGTGCTGGTTTTCCTGGCCTGGGAGGGAGAGAAGCTGGTTGGATACATAGGCTTGTCGCCGGAAAACGACGGCACGTCCTGGATCCGCCTCATGGGTCTGCGCGATGGTTTCATGCCGGGAACGATCGTAAGAGAATTGTGGCAATGTGCGGAGGCGAAGTGCCTAGAACTCGGCATAAGCAACATTATGGTGTTGATGGTTAGCAATTGGCTGCCCGCTTACCTGCGCGATTACGGCTTTATCTATTGGGACGATATTATCACGTTCAATTATCTCGGCGACTATGATCCTATTCAGTCCAAGCCAGCGGTAAAAGTGCGACCGGCTGAAATGGAGCATCTGCCGGCTATTGCCCGCGTTGATCGGATGGCATTTCGCCACAACTTTCGCTTGTCGCAAGTTGATCTGCGCCAGGCGTTGCGGATCGCAGCGGCCGCCACTATCGCTGAATATGAAGGAGAAATTGTTGGCTACCAAGTCAGTACGCGACATTGCGAGGTCGGCCATTTAGCTCGACTGGCTGTCATCCCGGGAATGCAAAGGCGGCAGATCGGTTCGGCACTGCTGCAGCGGCAGTTGAGTGATTTCGAACTGAGAGGGATCACGACAATCAGCGTCAATACACAGTTGCGCAACTTGCCATCGCAGCGCCTCTATCAACGCTATGGCTTTTTCCGAACTGGCTTTGATCTTGAAATCTGGAACAAGCGCCTGCCAAGACCGTCAAAAAAAGAGACAAAGTAAAGTACGCAATGAGCATCATATATCATGAAGACGACGCCAACCTGGGCGTGTTGAGCAGCAAGACAGTCGGCATCATCGGTTACGGGAATCTGGGGCGGCCGGTGGCCAGAAACCTGCGCGATTCGGGCATACGCTTGTTGATCGGGCTGCGTGAAGACGAGACGCGCGATCATGCGCGCGAGGATGGATTCGAGCCAGAAGATATCCAGGACGTGATCGCGCGCAGCCACATCTTGCTGCTGATGCTTCCCGATGAAGTATTGCCTGAGGTGTATTTGGAGTCGATATCGCCCGCCCTGCAGCGGGGACACCTGCTGGTATTCGCCAACGGATACAATATCGCTTTTGGTTTCGTGGAGCCGCCGCCATTCATCGATGTCGGCATGATCGCCCCGCGCACCATTGGCGCGGCAGTACGCACGCGCTATCTCGATGGCAGCGGTTTCTTCAGCTTTGTCGGCGTAGGGCAAGACGCAACCGGCACTACCTGGGAATCGTTGCTAGCCTTGGCGAAGGCCATGGGAAGCCTGAAGGCGGGCGCGATCGAAATCTCGATGGTCCTGGAGGCGCAGCTTGATCTGTTTGTGCAGCAAGCGATATTGCCTGCCTTTCACCATGTGATGACCACTGCTGCTCACGTTTTGCTTGAAGTCGGATACCCGGCAGAGGCCGTGATGACGGACTTGATTTTGTCGGGAGAATTCACCGACTATTTGTCCCGGGTGGCGCAAGGCGGCCTCTTGCACGCCATGCGCCTCTCGTCGCT
Organism: Chloroflexota bacterium; assembly: GCA_026708115.1. Taxonomy (GTDB): domain Bacteria; phylum Chloroflexota; class Anaerolineae; order Aggregatilineales; family Phototrophicaceae; genus UBA6055. The sequence goes on along the minus strand of JAPOVL010000054.1, from coordinate 31,341 downwards.
GACCGGGCAATACGGCATATTCAGCCGGCTGCCCCGCTTCAAAGAGCTGAAGCTGGAAGGGCTTATGGAAGCTACTTTGGAGGATATCCAGAGTGGTGACTTTTCCAAAGAGTGGGCGCGCGAATACGAAGCCGGTTATCCACATCTGGGCGCCCTGCTGCGCGCGCAGGAAAGCCACGAACTCTTGTCGCTCGAGCAACAGACCCTGGATCTCTTGCGCGGCAAGTGATGGCAAGCGCGAGCCGCCTGCCAAATCTCGCCACGCGCATGCTAGAATGACCGTTCAAGCTTCGCAACAGAAAGGCAAATCAATTGCTCAAAGGAATACGAGCGATCATCTCCGACATGGACGGCGTCTTGTGGCGCGGCATGCAGCCTTTGCCCGGCTTGCATGACTTTTTCACTTACATGTCGGACAAGCACATGGGCTTTGTGCTTGCGACAAACAATAGCAGCAAAACCCAGATGAACTACGTGGAAAAGCTCTCGGCGCTGGGCGTAAATGGCGTGCAGCCCTGGCATATTGTCACCAGCGGTACAGCCACGGCCAGCTATTTGCGGACGAAGTTCCCGCCCGGCACGCGCATATTTGTGGTTGGCGGCGCGGGATTGAAGCAGATCCTGACGAAGGCCGGTTTCAGGCTAGTCGAAGACGATGCGGACCTGGTCGTTTGCGGCATTGACACGGATCTGACCTACGAAAAGTTGAGCAAGGCGACGCTGCTGATTCGCGGGGGCGCCGGCTTCATCGGCACTAATCCGGATTCGTCATTTCCTTCTCCGGAGGGCCTGGTACCGGGCGCCGGCAGCATTCTGGCGCTGCTCGAGGCGGCATCCGGGCAGCGGCCAATTGTCATTGGAAAGCCATCACGCGGCATGTTCGAGGCTGCTCTCCGTCAACTTAATACAGAGCCTGAAGAGACGTTGATGATCGGCGATCGCATCGGAACCGATATTGAAGGGGCGCGAGCGCTAGGCATCAAGACCGCGCTGGTCATGTCCGGGGTCGAAGATGATTCAAGCCTATCCGCCAGCCAGACCAAACCGGATTGCGTATTCGAAGGCTTGCCGGACTTGGTTGCTGCGTTGAAGCGCGGCGGCTAATGGCGAGCATCCAATAGAGCAGCCAGGACTTCGTCGAGCGTCGGCAATTCATCAGCGTCTTTGAAATGCGACATGCCTTGGTAGATGTCGTGGGCGGCGAGGAAGAATCCGTTCGGCAGGCCGGCCCCGGCGAAGGTATCAGCGATTTCTTTCATCTCACCCGTGAAGCGCCAAGCTTTCTCGGTTACGCCACGCATATTGTCTTGCGCCCGGGTTGCTGAATCCGCATCGCGCCTTTCCCATTCGCGATACAAGTCTTCCCGCACGCCCAGGCGCTCGGCGACCGCTTGAATCGCCGATTGCAAGGCTGTAAAGCCTTTAGTCCCCGAGGCGAATACCATCTTCAGGGCCGAGGCTCGTCCGACCGCATCGCCTATGACAATCGCTTCCGTGACAGTAGCCGCAAACAAGTCAGCCACGTGCGCTGCGGAGGCGCCCGAGAGGTAGAAGCGCGTGGTACCCGGCTTCCAGGCCGGCGGTCCGATGATGCTGCCGTCGACGAAGTCGATGCCCGCCGCGCCCATGCGCTGGCCGATTGCGAGGGCCTTTTGGGGAGCGATGGCGTTGCCATCACAATAGAGACCTTGAAACCCGGCCTCGATGACCGATTGCGCCACAGATTCCGCTGCATGTGGCGGGCAGACGCATAGAATCAGTTCGCAGGCCGCGCAGAGTTCCGCAATCGAAGCGACGTCGAGCAAGCCCTGTTCCGCTGCGCGCTGGCGACTTGCGGCGCTGCGCCCGGCGGAAGACCAGAGCACGTCGTACCCGGCAGTCCGTAGCGAAGCCGCGATCGATATACCCATAGCGCCCGGATTAATGATGCCAACTTTACTCATGGTCTATTCTCCCGAGCCGACATGATCGTTCCCGAACAGCAATGACTCAAATCGTTCGTAGGTTTCGGACTGTTCGTCAAAGACATAATTCGGTCTCATGACAATGATGTCGGTACCACCAAGATCCCGCAGGTGCTGCATGGTTTTGTGGATCAGATCGGCTGGCACCAGCAAGTTTGTTTCGAACCATTTTTCAGTAATCCCCTGCGGACTGGCCACTTCAACGACGCCGGGGCCCTTGCTTCCGCTTAGGGCCGGGTTGGCAAGAATTCGCTCTTGTACATCGGCAACGGATTCGCCGCGGATGTTCGCGCGCAGAGATACAAAACGGCGGGCACGACGATGCGCCTCAATTAGCTCAATCATCTCGCGCAAGGTCTCGAGCTTGGCCGCCGATTGGCGCAAGCTGCGTCGATTGCCAATAAGGACGGCTTGCGAAGCGAGAATCGCGCCGCCGTCAATTGGCCGCAGGTGGTTCTCGCGCAAGGTGGTGCCGGTTTCGGACAAGTCGGCGACCATATCGGCATAACCCATGCGGGGCGCGGCTTCCATGGCGCCGTCGGCATGAACCAGCAAAAACTGGGAGATGCCCTGGCGGTACATAAAACCCTTGGTCAAGTTTCCATATTTGGTGGCGATACGCAGCTGATTTCCACGTTCGTGATAGCGCAAACTCAGGTCGGCCAAGTCGGCAATCGAGGTGACGTCAATCCAGGAATCGGGCACGGCCAATATCAATTCACATCTGCCAAAGCCGAGCTTTTCAATAATGAGCACGTCTTCAGCTTCGCCACCGTATTCGGCAACGATGTCGTAACCCGTGATACCGATGTCGACGCGTCCCTCACCTACCTTGCCGAGGATATCGCGCGGACGCTGATAGACGACCTCGGCAGGCGGCAAGCTGGGGATCGTCGCCGTATATTGACGGCGATTGGGTTTGTATATGCGCAAGCCCGCCCGACCAAAAAAATTCTCGGACGCTTCGCCCAACCTGCCCTTGCTCGGCAATGCCAGTATCAGATTATCGCCAGCAGACTTGTCAATCATCGTCACTGAGTACCTTCGTCACAACATCGGGGACATCATCCAGGGGGACGGTCAGTTCTTGACGGTTGCGCATATCTCGTAAAAGGACCTGGCCTTGCTGGCGTTCTCTCTCGCCAACAATGACAACCGCGGCCACTCCCTTGCGGTCCGCGTGTTTGAGGCCCCGGCGCAAATTGCGGTCGTCAAGGCCGACTTCCACCACCAGCTGCCGAGCGCGCAAATCGCGCGCCAAACGCAGACAACAGGCGACTTCACCCTCGGCTACTGGAATGACGTATACGTCGGGACGGTTCGGCGACGGACGATCTGCGGCATCCACGACGCTCGCGACCCGCTCGATGCCGTAGGCGAAGCCGGCCGCCGGCGTTGGCTCGCTACCGCCAAGAATACTGACCAAATTATCGTAGCGTCCGCCTCCACAAAGCTGGATATCTTCCCCGCTTGCGGTCGGATAGTGAATCTCGAACATCAAGCCGGTGTAATAGTGCAATCCTCTGTTCAATCCCAGGTCCAAATGTATATCCGCGTCCAGCTCGCCGAATAAGCCGAGTTGAAGGATAGTCGCCTCCAAAGTATCCAAGGCGCCGGGATTGACATCGTATTGCGCGAACAAGTCGCGCGCGCGGGCAAGGATTTCTGTGGCCGGACCGGTCAGATCGCTCAGTTTGCGCATGTATTCGAGAGCGGTTCGAACTTTCGGAGCTTGATCGTCTTCCCGGATCTTGTGCAAAAGCCGGTCGATAACTTCGTCTTGGTCGCGATTGGTATCGATACGGATATTGAGGCTGTGCAGGAAGTCCGTGACCGCTTGGTGGGCTTCGCTATCACTCATCTCGCGCAACAAATCAATTAACTGCCGGCTCTTAAGGCTGTCGGCGGGTCGAGAATCCGCTTCTGCGGTCGCAAGACCAGCGAGGTCCGGATAGAGATCAGACAGAGAATCGATGACGGCATCCAGGCCGCGTTTGCGGACGTTTTCCATATTTCGCAGCAGAAAATTCAGGAGTTGCCTGCGCAAGCCCAAGGAAGTCAAAAAACCTGCCAGTATCTCGCTATGACCAACAACGAGACGGTGCTTGCGAAGTCCAAGCGTCGCCAAGCCGCTGCAAGCCAGGTAGAGGATCTCGGCATCGGCCATTGGTCCTGCCGCGCCTAAAAGCTCGGCGCCGGCAACGGTAAACTGCCGGAATCGGTTGTGTTGCGGCTTCTCGTAGCGAAAGACCGGCCCGGCATATTGAATCCGCAAGGGCAGCGGCTCATCCTGCAAATGCTCAACATAGGCGCGCAAAATGGAGGCTGTAAGCTCTGGCCGCAGGGCGATGCGGCGGCTCTTGAAATCGAACTCGTACAGGCGTGAGGCGATGTCCTCGCCAGATTTGCGCAGATAGAGTTCGGTGTTTTCCAGGATGGGCAATTCGATCGGCAGGTATGCATGCAGCAGCAGATGCTCTTCGAGCTGGGCCCGAATGGCTCTGCGCCGGGCGTATTCCGCGCTGAAGACGTCGCGCATACCGCGCAAGGCGGTGATTTTTTGTGCCGATGGCATGATCTAGCGGACCGTAGCTACGTTTTGAACCTCAAGACAAAGCCTATCATGCAAATGCAGGAACGAGTAGAGCCGCTCGGCGCGTAGCCGGCGCATTGCTCAACAATTCAAGTAAAACGGTGTAAGTCGTGCAAGATAATCTGAACACAGAAACAGTTCCAAGTCAGTCATGCAACGAAAGCGAGCCTTGTGGGGGGCGACCCGATGGACGCTGTTGAAATTCAACCCCACCCCCCGGCCCATGCCCCCCTCGGTCCCCCCGCTAAGCGGGGGGCGGAATTCCGAAGCATCAGGGAAGGGGAGCTAAGTTTGCGAATTTCGTAATAATTTGTTTTTTTTGCAATGTTCGCCACCTGTTTTGTATTGTTTCGGTACTGTTATTGTTATCTATACGTATGATTTGCAGTAGCGGTCAAGCCCTACGGCCGGCTTCTATTTTGGGTTGCATAGCTTAGTCGGTCGTTCTGAGAGCACAGAAGCACTCGGCGGCAGCGAAAAGGCCACAGGCATGTGGCGCTCAGGCAGATTAGAATGCCGTCTCGTCGCCGGGGCGACGCGGCTTTCATGCGCAGATCGCGGCGGCGTTCAATCGTAGGTATCGATCAGGACAGCATGGCTGCTTGCCTTGTCGCCAAAGAAGCGAAGCAGCCGGTTCCCCTCCGCTTGTATTGCCTGCAAGCAGTCATTTGGCCCCGCCTCGAAGAGCTTGACATGGAGGGTAAGCGCATTCTTGTCCTTTTTGACGTTCCAGGTTGCGCCGACGAATCCGTCGATCAAGACCGTGCCAATAACGCGGCCGGCGCTGAGAAAAACCTTTTTGCGATGCTCGTCGGGGAGGATGCGCGAGCGATCCCGGTGCGCGATTAGCAGGTTATCGTATTCCGGGATGAAGCGGAGAGGCGCAATGGAGTCGGGCGCGGCAATTGACGCTTGAGGCAGGTCGTATATGTCACGGCCGCTTGGGCACTGATAGGCCACGAGATCGGCAAGCGCCGGCGCCAGTTGTGGTTTCAAGCGGGTCATGCCGGTCCAGGTCTGAAAATCCATGACGCTCGCGGGACCAAAGGCCGCCAGATATCGGCGGAAGAGAGTTTGCAGGTCGGCGGGATCGGCTGGTCCCAGCCAGCTATCCGCGGTCGTATAGGTCGCGCGTACCTGCGCCCCAAGTACCGCTCGGCGGTATTTGCACCAGCGGCAGGTAACTGCGCACAGCATAGGCCATGGCTTCCTTGTTCAATTGCGGCTCGTGGTCCTGCAAATGTAGACGAAGGGCGCCTATCGAAGGCTGATTTGATTCTAGGAAGGGTTTGGCAATGCTGACCAGTCGCTCGATGTCCAGGTCGGCGCCGCGCGCCCCAAAAAAGGAGCGAAGACCGCGAAGCAAGGCCGGTTGAATGACCGACTGAAAGCGCTGATGATCCGCCGCCGAAACCAGGTGCAAGGTCGAGCGAATCCAGGGCGCGCGCACCATCGCGCGAGACTCCAATAGCTCGGTCAGTTGACCGCGCTCGAAGTCGCGCAGTCGCGTCCACAAACCAATGTAGGGCGGATTGGGTATTTGCGACTGTAAGGCGATCAGATGCTCGGTAGCGGCAACCGGGCCCATATCCTGACGGCCCATGAGCATTTGCCGGGCCAATAGCGTCCGATTCAGTTGTCGCAGCGTTAGCCGGGTCTCTGCCATTGACCGGTCCTATTGCCAAGCCAAAAGTCGACGACTCATAGGATCGTGCTGAAGTTGCGACAATTTGGTTTGAAGCAAAACCGGCCTCGTAGTCAGCGCATAACTCGGTATCAAAACGAAAGGAGGCTAAAGCGCGGTCGCGACAGGTTCCTCGGACATGTCCTGCGGGGCCGAGGCGCCAAACAGTCGCCTGGAAAGCAAGAGACTGAATCCGGCGAAGAGGGCAAGAATCGCGGCAATATGAAGGCGCGCAGGCATTTTCCTCAAACGCGCCGCCATCCCCGCTTCACTTTCCAGCAGTTGCGTTTTCAAGTGAGCGGCAAATTCTGCGCTTGGCTCAACCGGAACCAAAGTATCGCACAAACCTTGGATAACAGAAATCAGATCCACGTGCTCTTCGCGAGCGCCGTCGGAGAAGTCAGCAATCGGGTCTAGCGAATTTCCCTGTTGGAGCGCGGCAGTGATGTTATCGGCGAATTCTTGCGCCTTGGCGTCGGCATGTGAATCCATGATCGTCCTTATCCTTCTTTTCCGCTTAGACGACGAGCAGCGCTGACATCTTCCTGGCGCTGCAAATCTTCCCGCAAAGCTAATAGTGTCCGGTGATATAGCGACTTGATCGCGCCCTCTGTTCGACCAATAATTTCGCCGATTTCCGCGTTTGACAATTGCTCGATGAATTTCAGCAAGAGCAACTGCTGACGATCTTCGGGCAATCGGCGTACCGCCTCCATGAGCTGCTTTTGCTCTTCCTGCTCTTCAGTCCAGCGATCCGGCGCTTCGGATTGCAGCGCGTGCGCTACATAATCGTCAAGCGCGATGATCTTGCGTCTACCTTGATCACGATGCCAGTTGGCAACCAAATTGTGAGCGATGCGATAGAGCCAGGCCTGAAAGGGCAGCCCCCTGTCGACATAATTGCCAATATGAGACATCGCTCGCTGAAATACCTTGGCGGTCAAGTCCTCGGCGTCGTGCGTGTTACCGGTACGATAGTAGACATAGTTGTATATCTTGGTCAAATATCGCTCGTAAAGCTCGCCAAAGGCTTCTTTGTCGTCGGCGGCTAATTCTACCAGCGCCTTGTCATCAAGCGCCTGGTATTTCTTGCGTCGCGCAAACAACTTTTGCATAGTCTAAAACCCGTGAAGATATGTGCGGTTACGCAACTGTGCGGATCGTAAGCATTTACTTACCCCCCGCCCGCAACAGCGCATCTACGGCGCTCAATCGCGGCAAGGACGACATGGTACCGTGCTTGCTGCAAGCTAGTCCAGCCGCCGCTGCAGCGAACTTCAGCGCCCTTTCGGCGGGCCAGCCATTGGCCATAGCAAGGGTGTAGGCCCCGACAAAGGCGTCGCTGGCGCCGGTTGTATCCACAACCGCGACCGCAAATGCGGATTGCTCCAGCTTGCGCTCCTTTTCATGTAATACGCAGCCATCTTCACCCAGTGTCATGACAACCTGTTTGATCCCCATATTCAGCAGTTGGCGCGCCAACAGGTCCGGGTTCTCACTGTCGTCTTCGGCGATCAGCTGCGCCTCAAACTTGTTGGGTATGATAACATCCACCAGGTGGAGATATTCGAAGACGAAGGCGTCGCGGGTAAAGAAGGGCGCCGGATTCACGACGGTCAAGGCGCCGGCGTTCTTGGCCATCGTCAGCGCATAGTGGACTAGCCCCTGCGGGATTTCGAAGTCAATCAAGAGCAGATCGTTCTCTTGGAGATTGCGCAGGGCTTTGTCGATATGTTTTTCGTCGATCTTGCGGCTGGCGTCTGGCGCGCCGATAAAGCCCGGGACATTGTCTTTGACCACGATGCTGGCCAAGCTGGTCCGAGCGGAATCGAGCGTAATGACATGGTCGATGTTCACGCCGATATTCCGCAGTTCATGCAGCATCTGCGCGCCAAAGAGATCGTCGCCCACAGCTCCTATCAGGGCGACATCAGCGCCGAGCAGGCGGGCCGCCGCGGCCTGATTTAACGCTTTGCCGCCGGGGGACAAGGTTACCCGGGAGGCGTGAACCGCGCGATTGGGTTCGATCCAATCGGGGACGTTAAACACCAGGTCGTATACCAGGGCGCCAATGACATGGATTCGAGGCATGGCATGCCATCCTTGCGTGCGTGATTGTCGCGCTCCATTGTATCATGGTCCATCGGACCAGCTCTATCGGCTATCAAGTTTGCGCTGCTTTTTCAGCTGACTTCGCAGCAGGATTGACCGCTGCGTTATTTTGGAAATCGCATTTGCTTTAGCTATAATCAGCCGGGTCGGATGGTACGCGCGAGCAACAGATGAATCGTCACACAACAGCAGATATTCCACGACTGGGCTTCTTTGATACGCGCCGCGGCAGGATCGTAGTGGAAAATCTGACAGCTTACGTATTCCTGGCGCCGGCCGGCCTGCTGATTGCCTTGTTTGGGCTGTTCCCGGTGGCATTCGCTTTCTTTGTCAGCCTGCACCGCTGGCGCCGTTTCCCGGACCACTACAATGGCCTCGCCAATTATGAAAAGGCGCTGGGCAACCTGGCGTATATATTGTTTTTCTGGTTCGCGCTTGCCGCTTTTGCCCTGGCGGGAGTGATGATTCGGCGCTTGCTGCGCGCGCTGCGACAATCGGATTCGCCCGGCGATTCCTTGAGCCTGGTGTCTGGCGCTGTTTGCGGCTACGCAGCGCTGCTCGCCGTCGACTGGTTCTTCAAACTCATCCCGGCAATCATGCTGATCCCGCGTCAAGTGCGTGGACAAAACACCAGTCTTGAACTATTCATGGCTAAACTCGGCGAGAGTTTTGCCATGCCCGAGGTGCTGGCGGCCGGCAACCTGATGGTGATCGGGCTGCTGGTGGCGGTTTGCGTCACCGCGCTGATGGCTTGGTTTTTTCGATCTGCCCGCAGCAGTGACTTGATTGTACAGAGCGCTTTTGCAACAATTTTAGCGGTCAGCGGCGTTTTCTTGCTGCAGCTCACCCTGGCCGAAATCCGGACGGCGCTTGATGTCGCACGCGAGTCCGGCGAAGCGCTGCCGATATGGTCTCAACTGGTCTTTGTCAGCGCCGGCGTCATGCTTATCGCGATTGCCTGGACGATTTTTCAGCGCGGAATCAAAGCCCAGGAAAACAGGCGCTTCGCGCTGATGGCATTTGGCGGTCTGGCGCTGGCGGTTGGTGGATACCTGCTCATGGCGGAACTGCCCGCCGCCCTGGCCGAGGCAGATGACGACCTGCTGCAGGGCTTCTGGGTTACTGTTATGTACGCATTTGGGACGGTGCCGGTGCAATTGTCCGTTGGCTTGGTGCTGGCGTATTTGCTCTTCCAGCCTATCCGTTTCCGCGCCTTCTTCCGCATGGTCTATTTCATACCTTACATCACGCCCTTTGTCGCGACCTCGATCGTCTTTCGCGTCATGTTTGACGCTGGCAAAACCGCGCCGGCCAACCGCGTTCTTTCGCTCTTTGGCATCGAGCCGCAGCGCTGGATCCTGGAGCGCAACTCCATTGGCGAGCTTTTCGGGCTGCCCGATTTTCTTGCCGGCCCGGCTTTGGCGCTGGTCGTGATCATGATCTATTCGACCTGGACTTATATCGGCTACGACGCGGTGATATTTCTGGCGGGCCTGGGCAATATCCCGGGCGAACTTTACGAAGCCGCTCGCATTGACGGGGCCAGCGGCTGGCGCATCTTTCGTCACATCACCTTGCCCATGCTGTCCCCCACGGTTTTCTTCTTGTCGTTGGTGGCGATAATCGGCACCTTCCAGGCTTTTACGCAGATCTGGATCCTGCGCACGGGCGCGGTGGGCAGCAAGGTCAATACGGCTAGCGTCTATATCTTTGACGAATTGCAGAACAGCAACCGCTACGGTTATGCTTCGTCGATGGCTTTCGTGCTTTTCGCCCTGATCCTGCTGATGACGCTTTTCCAAAACCGCGTCATGGGGAGACGAGTCTTTTATGCCTAGCCAGAGCGGCGACCCGAAAGCAACCAGGGCGAAAAAGGCGCCACCGACAGGCGTCAACCGGAGTCAACTCGCGATTTACGCGGTATTGTTCGCCGGCGTCATCATTGCAGTGGGTCCCTTTCTCTGGATGATCAGCGCTTCTTTCATGACACTGAGCGAGGTCAATCTAACGCGACTGCTGCCGGAGAATTTGCTTTGGGAGAATTACGCCACGGCGCTGCGCCGGGCGAACTTCCTCGATATTGAGTTGACGACAGACCCAACAACCGGCGTCTTGCAGTCTATCGGCATATCGGGCTACTTGTGGAACAGCCTGCGCATTACCCTGATCAGCGTTGCCGGGTCGCTCGTCGTTTGCATTCCGGCCGCATACGCTTTTGCGCGCATGGATTTCATCGGGCGCAATTTCATCTTCGCTCTTTTCTTGTCCACGATGATGATCCCGGGCATCGTGATGCTGATTCCGCATTTGCTGACGGTGATTTGGCTGGGACGCTTGAGCGAAAGCCTCTTCGGCCCGGCAGGCGCCTGGTTCAACAATTGGCCGGCGCTAACCATTCCCTTCTTCGCTTCTGTGTTTAACATCTTTTTGCTGCGACAGTTCTTCATTCAAATCCCGAATGATCTATGGGAGGCGGCGCGGATCGACGGCGCGGGACATTTCAAGTTCTTGAGGAGCGTGGTGCTTCCGCTGTCGAAGGCGCCCATCATGACCATCGTAACCTTGGGTTTTATCGGCTCCTGGAACGCCTTGATGTGGCCCTTGCTGGTCACCATCAATGACGATTGGCGTCCGATAGCCGTGGGTTTGTCCAATTTCGTAACAGCGGACACGCCTGGAGATTTGAACTTGCAAATGGCGGCTTCCGTGATTACCGTCATACCGATCCTGATCTTGTATTTCGTAGCGCAGAAGCAATTCACTGAAGGTATCGCGCAGACAGGCATCCGAGGTTAGTATTGAACCCTCCACCGTGTCAGGTAGTGCGGTGTTCATTCCGAGGCTGTATCCCGTAAGAGGGGGTATGGAGCAGCCGCCTATTTCGATAGCTGATTTAATACGAAGGAGACAGGGAAGCTATGAAGACAAAATTCACTATCGCGCTCATGTTGTGCGTTCTAACGCTTGGACTGGTTGGCGCGCAGAGCACAACCGACTATGAGGGTGTTGATCCCAGTGGGCAGACGGTCGTCTACTGGCATCAGTATTCCGATGATAGTTCCCAGGCCGAGACGATGTCGGCATTGATCGAGGAATTCAATAGCAGCAACGAATATGGCATCACGGTGGAAGCCATCCATCAGGGCAGCTACAGCCCCATTCAAGATCTGATGAATACCGCCATACTCTCGGGAGAGTTGCCAAACCTGGTTGCGGGATATGCCAATGCTATCGCGGGCTGGGCCAACGAAGGCGTTGTTGTCGATATCAACGAATTGCTCAATAGCCCGATGTGGGGGATCCCGCCGGACGAGCAAGCCAATCTCAACTTCGATTTGCTCGACGTCAACCAACTGGACTTTGCGCCATTTCACGGCATGCGCGTCGCCTGGGCGAACCAGAACTCGCTGAACATTTTCTATACCAATCTTGACATCGTCGAAGCGCTGGGCTTTGAGCGGCGCCCGCCCGAGACGCTGGCGGAGTTCGAGGAAATTTCCTGCGCGGCCGGCTCCAGCGAGATGTACCAGGGATATCCCCTGGATACCGGCACATCGCATTTCGAGAGTTTTGTCGCCGCGCATGGTGGCGCGATCTTTGACGCCGACTCCGGCGAGTACATTTTTGAATCCGCCGAAGTGGCCGCCGCCCTGGAAATGTTCACGCGCATGTTGGAAAACAATTGCGCCTATCTATTCGCGGAACGTTACCAAAACACGGGTGACTTCGCGGTGGGCGTGACACCATTCGCGGCAGGCAGTTCGGCCGGCATTCCCTTTGTCACCTGGGATGCCGCAACCGCCGAAATGACTGACGAGTGGGTGGTTTCCGCATTCCCTGGCGCGGAGGGAGTTGGTCCCACACTGCAACTCTTCGTGCCCAGCCAGGCGATCTTGACGGCGACGCCGGAACAAGAAGTGGCCACCTGGCTGTTTGTGAAGTTCCTAGCCGGCGCCGAGGCGCAGCTTGCCTGGTCCGGAGCGACAGGATACTTCAGCATACGCAACGATATTGAGATCGGCGAGGACGATTTCACCGAGCCGCGGATGCCTTATCACCGCTTTGTTGAAGTGCAAGGCATTTTGGCTGACGAAATGGTGAGCATCTATGCCTCGCCCGGCCTACCCAGCTATAGCGCCGTGCGCGGGCTGGTGCCCAACGTGATCGCCGAAGTCGTCAATGGCGATGCCGCGGTCGCCGACGCGCTGGCGGAATTGAACGAGGAAGTGGCCGAATTGCACGCTGACCTGGATATGTAGCCGTGCAAATGCAATAGAACTGATCCCCGCCGTTGGGCGGGGATCAAACCGCTACTTACAATATCCTTTCAATTCCTGAATAGAACCTAATACAGATTCAATTACCATTTGACGACAAAGCAAATCTATGCTATAGTCTGGGATGTAGGCTCTTTTTTCCACATCTGTACCCGTAAACGTTATAATTGTGGAATGTCAAAAACCTCTTTTGGCTATCCATGTAGCGAGTGAATTAGGTGAGCAGCTCTTGAAAGTCGCCCGTCGGTCAGGAATCCACTCCATTGCGCATCTCCATGTCTAGTGTCCGTTACGGCGACGGCTTGCGATTCCCAGAGGAAACGAATTTCCAGTAATCTGCCAACAATTCAGTAAACAGGTAAGGAACGCAATCTCTGTTCGCGCGGCGACCCCAGCATACAGCCCTGCCGCAACAAATTAACCCAGGACAATCAGCATGAATATCGCAAAACTTGAAACGAAGACCCTTCCCGAATTGCGCAATCTGGCGCGCGACAACAATGTGCCGCGCTTTAGCCGATTGAAGAAGCAGGACCTAATCATTGGTCTGCTGCGTCAAGACGCCGTGCGGCGAGGCCACGAGTTGCGCGGCGGCGTGCTGGAAGTGGTGGATGACGGCATCGGTTTCCTGCGCGCCGAAGGCTACCTGCCGGGCAAGAACGATATCTATGTCAGCCAGACGCAAATCAAAAAGTTCAACTTGCGCACCGGCGACATGGTGATTGGTCAGGTTCGCCCGCCGAAAGATACCGAGCGTTACTTCGGATTGCTTCGGGTCGATGCCGTCAACGGTCTCAACCCCAACGAGGTCCGGCAGCGGGCCAATTTCGAACGCTTGACGCCGATCTTCCCGGAAGTTCGCTTCAACCTGGAAACGCTGCCGCGGATCATGTCGACGCGCATGCTGAATTTGATCGCGCCGATTGGCTTCGGCCAGCGCGGTTTGATCGTATCGCCGCCCAAGGCGGGCAAGACCACCGTTCTCAAAGACATCGCCAACGCGATCAGCCACAACTACCCTGAAGTCCACTTGATGATTGCCCTGATTGGCGAGCGTCCTGAAGAAGTGACCGATATGGATCGTTCCGTTGATGCCGAGGTCATCGCCTCCACCTTTGACGATCCCGTGCATCATCATGTGCGGGTTGCCGAAATGGCGCTTGAGCGCGCCAAGCGTTTGGTGGAAGTCAGGCGTCACGTCGTGATGATGCTGGATAGCGTGACGCGTCTGGCGCGCGCTTACAACCTGGTCGTTCCCACCAGCGGGCGCACGCTTTCCGGCGGTTTGGATCCCTCCGCGATTCACCCGCCAAAGCGTTTGTTTGGCGCGGCCCGCAACGTCGAAGAAGGCGGCAGCCTAACCATAGTCGCGACCTGCCTGGTCAATACCGGCAGCAAGATGGACGATGTCATCTACGAAGAATTCAAGGGCACGGGCAATATGGAACTGCACCTCAGCCGGAAGCTGCAGGAGCGTCGAATCTTCCCCGCCTTTGATATCGAACAGTCTTCTACCCGTCGTGAAGAATTGCTGCTTGGTCCGGATGTATTGCAGCGCGTGTATACAATGCGGCGCATGTGGTCGCATCTGGCGGAGCAGCCGGAAGGCATCGTCGGCGCTACCGAACAACTGCTGCACAGCTTCCGCCTTTACGACACCAACCAGAAGTTCCTCAACAGCTTAAGCGGCTCAAACGGGCGCTAGGCATCCCGGCCGAGCGACGAGTTGCTCGCCACAGCGGCGGGGCGCGTAGTCGGCGAATTTGCTTGCCGCGCAGAGACAAAATAATAAACCTTCTCCTTGCAAGAGCGACGTGGTTTATTAAATTAGAGTGCGGCCGATCGGCAATTTCGGTCGTGTTAGTTTGCGTCCCATAGTCTAGCCGGAGCTAAATCGCATGAGAATGGAAGAGGTTATCGCGCTTGTCACCGGCGGCGCGTCCGGATTGGGCGCGGCGACCGCGACACGTTTTGCCGAACAAGGCGCCAAGATCGTGATTCTTGACCGCGACGCTGAAAAGGGCTGCGAAGTCGCGGCGGCCATCGGCGACGCCGCGCGCTTTACCGAGGCGGACGTGACAAGCGAGAGCGATGTCCAAGCCGCGCTGGATCTGGCGGCCGGGGAATTCGGCGCCCTGAATGTGCTTGTTAACTGCGCCGGAGTCGGTCTCGCTATCCGCACGATCGGCAGCCGCGGCGCGCATCCGCTGGATTTGTTCGAGACGGTCATCGGCATCAACCTGATAGGCACGTTCAACGCTATTCGTCTGGCCGCCGCGATGATGTCGGCGCATCCAGCCAGCGAGGGCGGCGAGCGCGGCGTGATCATCAACAGCGCCTCGGTCGCGGCCTTCGAAGGCCAAATTGGGCAAGCCGCCTATGCGGCCTCCAAAGGCGGCATCGTTGGCATGACCTTGCCAATCGCGCGCGATCTGGCGCGAAATGGCATCCGAGTCTGCACGATCGCGCCGGGCATTTTTGATACGCCGCTGCTGGGCAGCCTGCCGCAAGCCGTCCGCGACTCGCTGGGCGAGCAGGTGCCATTCCCTTCGCGCTTGGGTACTCCGGCGGAATACGCGCAGTTGGCGCAGCAAATCGTGGAAAACGAGATGCTCAATGGAGAAACGATTCGGCTCGACGGCGCATTGCGCATGGGTAGCACTTGATCGACCTTGCGAAATCATATGAAAACCAGGCGCTGAGAAACGAGTTTCAATCAATGAGTTGACAAAGGCGCAAACATGCGCTAAGCTCGCTTGAAGTCGGTCAAAGCACCTTGGAAGTCCCGATGTTCCGTAATTGCTGTTGCACCTGTTGTTGTCAGATACTATCTACTGATAGTCGTACGGTGGGACGTTGCTAGGTTACTGAAGGCCTGGAGCAATCCGAAACAAGCAGCCCCGTTACGACACGGGGCTTTTTTATTGCAAGAAGCAGGGGACATATTTGCAGATGTCAAAAAGCAGGAAGCGCAGCCGCCACGTTTGTTGTTGTTGCTGTACCGAGCCGGGGAGGCTGGGTTATCCGATGCTGGCACTTGATTCTCGCTAGCAGAGTCGTTCAGGAATCTTGGGACGCTTCGGATAATCCGAAGCGTTTTTTTGTTTAGTGATGAATAAAGCGGAATAGGAGTTCAACGTGCTGGGATTAAACACGGGCGTCGCACAGATTAGCCAGTTGGCAGAACAATTTGAGAGCGCGGAGCCAGGCGAAATCTTGTCTTGGGCCAGCAGCACCTTTGGCGAGTCGCTCGCCATCGTGACTAGCTTTCAAGCCACGGGGATCGTTACGCTGCACATGATGCAGGAGATTGCTCCGGCGACGCAGGTGCTGACACTCGATACTGGCTTTCTTTTTCCGGAGACCGTGGCCCTGATGAATACGCTGGAAGAGCGCTTCGGATTGAATCTACGGCGCATCAAACCGCGGCAGACGCCGCGGCAGCAAGCGCGCGATTACGGCGACCGCTTGTGGGAGCGCAATCCCGACCGTTGCTGCCATGTTCGCAAGACGATTCCGTTGCGAGAGGCGCTGTCGGGTTATGCGGCCTGGGTGACCGGATTGCGCCGCGATCAGTCATCGAATCGCGCCAATACGCCCATCATCAGCCGGGATTCGCGAACGGGCCTGATCAAGATCGCGCCCTTTGCGAATTGGAGTGAAGACAAGATCTGGACCTACCTGCGCGACCATGACTTGCCCTACAATCCCTTGCACGATATCGGCTATCCCAGCATCGGCTGCTGGACCTGCACCAAAGCGGTAGATCAAGACGCCGATTCTCGAAGTGGCCGTTGGTCGCAACGAGATAAGACAGAATGCGGCATCCATATCGAGCAGATCGCCAAACCGGCCCGGGTTGGCGCTCATGCCTGAGCCGTCTGTCGGATATCCGATCTTGCTTCACCTGCAAGACAAGCAAGTCGCTGTCATCGGCGGTGGCCGCGTGGCGACGCGCAAAGTCAGGCACTTGCTCCATTCGGGCGCGCGCGTCCTGGTCATCAGCCCGGCGGTATCAACAGAGCTACTGGGGCTGGCCAACGAGGGCCAGATTGAGCTAATCCATTCGGAATACCGGCGCGACATGCTAAACGAACATATGCCTTTTCTGGTAATCGCCACAACAGACGATGATGCTGTTAACCAAATCGTGGCTCAAGACGCGCATCGCATCCGAGCCTTAACAAATGTCGCCAACGGCAGCAGCGATGACAGCGACTTCAGCAACATGGCAGTTATCGACCGGCAGCCGCTGATAATCGCGCTAAGCACCAATGGCGCCTCACCCGCCATGCTGCGGGGGCTCAAGAAACAGCTGGAACTCAGTATTGGCGATGAGTACGCGGTTCTGAGCGAGTGGCTGGGCGAGTTGCGGGAGTCGCTCAAGGGACAGCTCGATGGTCAAATGGCCAGGCGAGCGCTTTATCGGCGCATTCTGGATTCGGATGTACTCCCGCTATTGGGTGATGGCCAGCCCGAAAGCGCCAGGCAGATCTTCGATGAAATTGTAAGTCGGGAATTGGCTTTATGACGGACTCCGCGCTGATACTGGCCGGACACGGCTCACACATCAGCCCGAACACCGCCGGCGTGGTCTGGAACTATGTCGATCGCCTGCGCGCTCTGGGGGCGGCTGGCGAAGTTACGGCCTGTTTCTGGAAGGAGCCGCCGGCCACCCATCAAGTACTGGATACGGTGCAGGCGAGGCAAATTTTCGTTGTGCCCGTATTCACGGCGCAGGGGTATTTCACGAGCGCCGTGATACCGTCGGAAATGGCCTTGCATGGGCCTGTGACCAGGCGAGACGGCCGGACGATCACGCTTACTCGGCCGCTGGGCGAACATCCGGCGATGACGAGCGTTGTGCGGAACATCGTGCGCAAATACATTGATGAACACGATCTGGATCGAGCGGACACCGCCGTTGCAATCATCGGACACGGCACGCGTCGCAATCCAAACAGTCGCGATACAACCCGCTACCAGGCGAAAGTCCTGCGCGATATGAATTGGGTGGGCGAGGTAGTCGATGTTTATCTTGACGACGAGCCTGAGATCCCGAGCATTTATCAGACAACTTCCGCTGGCAATATCATTGCGCTGCCCTATTTTCTGGCGCCCGGATCCCACGTCAGCATTGATGTGCCGCGCGCGCTTGGTTTGTCCGACCGCGCTATGCCGCAAAGGGTCGCGGGACGCAGAGTCTTTTACACGCAATCCTTGAGCGGGGATGAATCGATCTGTTCGGCGATCCACGAATTGGCTTTGGACGCCGGGCTTCCTCTTTCTAGCAACTCGGACAGCGACTCTTGGCGTGGCTTCCCCAAAGTCGGACGCGACACGCTGTTAAGGGCGTTGAAGAAGGGCAGGCCGCTTCAATTCGGCCAAGTGATTGTGACGGAAAAACGGGTTTGGCATCGCAATAACGATGAAGGCAGCGCGTCCCTATCGTCGATGGCGCAACTCCGCGGCCACTTGCGCCAAGATCCATTCCGCCCCGTGCCCACATCCACGGACATGCCGGCAGGTTGGCACATTGACCTCGAGCATCCAGCGCAAGCGCATGCCGTGCTGGAAACCGTCTATCCGGGATTGGTCGCCGATTGGTCGGCACGGCGTCGGGGAAACTTCCTGGCCGAGCCTCTCCAGGTCACCAGCGAGCGGCAGGTTGGCATGTTCAAGGGGATCCACAATCTGGCTGCCGAGCTCATTGAAAGGACGGTGGCCAAGGTATGCGGCGCTTGCGTCCGCCAACCGACCTGGTGGAGGGATGAGCCGGGGTCAGATCTGCCCTGCAAGGCCGCCTGCAACTACTGGTTGTCAAGCGCCGCAAAAGTAGGAGAATCGGCGCTATGAAACCAGGCAAGGTTTATCTGGTCGGGGCAGGACCCGGCGATCCGGATTTGATTACGCGCAAGGCATTGCGTCTGCTGGGAGAAGCGGATGTCGTCATTTACGACCGTCTGATAGCGCCGGAACTGCTGTGGGAAGCGCGCCCCGGCGCCGAACTGATCAACGCGGGCAAAGAGCCGACGAAGCACCGATTGTCGCAGGAGTCGATCAACCAAACCATTGTTGATCGCGCTTTGACGGGCAAGACGGTTGTTCGCTTGAAGGGCGGCGACCCGCTGATTTTCGGGCGCGGGGGCGAAGAAGCCCTGGCTTGTCGCCAATACGGCATTCCTTTTGAGATCGTGCCCGGCATTTCCAGCGCTTATGCGGTGCCTGCCTATGCCGGCATCCCGCTGACGCATCGTCATCTCAGCAGTTCCTTCACGGTTATCACCGGCCACGAGGATCCGCAGAAGCCTGAGAGTAGCATCAATTATGAAGCGCTGGCAAATATAGGCGGGACTATCGTCATATTGATGGGCGTACAGCACTTGACGCGCATTACACAAGCCCTGATTGCGCAGGGTCTCGATGACAGGACGCCAGCTGCGATCATCGAATGGGGCACGATAGCGCGCCAGCGCAGCTTGGTCGGCACATTGGGATCTATCGCAGCTGTCGCTCGTGAGGAGCATATTCAAGCGCCTGCCATCACCGTGATCGGCGAAGTTGTTCGCTTGCGCGAGCGCGGCCTGCAATGGTTTGATCTCTTGCCGGCTGACCTCGTCGTGTCAAGCCAAACTGCCAACGAAATCGTTTAGACAACTGAAAGCTCAACTCTCAACCAGCAGTGTTAGTAACGGAAGGACAAATCATGAGTACGTGGAAAGAGGAACTTGCGGATCAGATTCCAGCCGAAATGGGCAATCTGATCGATACTTTTGAAGCGCAGATCGAATTGCGCAAGCAAGGCAAGCTGGATGAAAAAGTCTTCGCGGAGCAGAGACTGCGCAAGGGAGCCTATGGGCAACGCTACGACAACGGACAGCGCCATGACGGCGTCCGCACGCGGGAATTGAGCTATCCCTCAGGCGAATTGGTCAAGGGGCCGGATACGCTCTGGGACGCGCCGGGCATGCAACGCATCAAGATCCCCTATGGCGGGCTGACGGCAGAACAACTGGAAGTATTGTCGGAGCTCGCCGATGAATACGCCGATGGCATCTTGCATATCACCACGAGGCAGGACATTCAACTGCACTACGTTCATATCGACGACACGCCTGATCTCATGCGGCGTCTCGCCGCGGTCGACATCACCACGCAAGAAGCTTGCGGGAACTCGGTGCGCAATATCACGGCTTGTACCTTGGCGGGCGTTTGCCACGACGAGGTTTTCGACGTTAGCCCCTATGCCGATGCCATGATGCGCTTTTTGCTGGATCATGACGATGTGCAAGATTTTGGGCGCAAATTCAAGGTGGCTTTTTCCGGCTGCGCCGGGCACGCATGCGGATTGGTCAAGATGCACGATCTGGGTCTTTTGGCGCAGACGCGCGAGATTGACGGCGAGATCAAGCGCGGATTCACCGTCTTCGTCGGCGGCGGCCTGGGCACGGTCCCCCAACAGGCGAAAGTGCTGGCGGAATTTGCCACAGAAGAACAACTGCTGCCGATCGCGCAGGCGGTATCGCGGGTATTCGCGCGGCTGGGCGAAAAGAAAAACCGCAATCGCGCCCGGATCAAATTCCTGGTGAGCAAGCTGGGCATCGACGAATTCCGGCGCGAGGTAGAGGAAGAGCTCAAAACCGTGCCGCATGACGAGCGCCACACCGCCTACCTCGACAGGTTAGGCGACTTCACGTACAAGCCCGCCAAAGCCGGCATGGCGCTAAACGGAACCCCCTTGCCCGACGGGTTCTCCGATTGGTATCGAACCAACGTCTATCATCAAGCGCAGAGCGGCTATAGCACGATCACGTTGAATACGCCGCTGGGCGATTTCACCGCCATGCAAGGGTTCCAACTGGCAGAGATCGCTCGGCGATATGTCGGGGACAATATAAGGCTCTCGGTGGAACAGAACATCGTGCTGCGCTGGGTGGCCGATGCTGATCTTCCCGCCATTTATCGCGAAGTCCGCGAGATCGGCTTGGGCGATGCCGGGGCCGGCACCATCGTCGATATCACGGCTTGCCCGGGCACGGATACCTGCAAGCTCGGCATCGCCTCGTCTCGCGGCTTGACCGCCGAATTGCGCACACGGCTGATCGAGAGGATCAATCTGCTGCCGGACGCCGTCCGCGAACTCAAGATCAAGGTCAGTGGCTGCTTCAATTCCTGTGGGCAGCACCATGTCGCCGATATCGGCTTCTTCGGCAACAGCAGGCGCTCTGGCAACCACAAGATGCCGCATTTTCAGGTGGTTCTCGGCGGCCAATGGCAGGAGAACGCCGGCAGCTACGGTCTGGCGGTTGGCGCCGTGCCAGCAAAGCATATCCCGGAAGTTCTGGAAGCCTTGACCAATCGCTATGTGGCCGAGCGCACGGAAGACGAAAATTTCCAGACCTGGGTGAAGAACCTGGGGCGCAAGGAAATCAAGGCCATGTTGCAGCCCTATATGAAGTTGCCCAGCTTTGAGGAAAAGCCCGAGTACTTCAGCGATTGGGGGGATTCACGCGTCTACACCATCGACGATATCGGCGTTGGCGAGTGCGCGGGCGAGGTGGTTTCGCTCTTCTCCCTGGAAATCGCCCGTGCCGAATCCGCGCATTTCGAGGCGCTGCTCGCCTTGGACGACGGCAACTATCCAATGGTGGACCAGCAGGCCTACAAAGCAATGGTGCTGGCTGCGCGCGCCTTGGTGCGCACCAAGTATCTCGATGTGGGCGATGACTATGGCAATATCGTCAACGAGTTCCGCAGCCGATTCTATGACACGGAGTTGGTCTATGATCGCTTCGCCAAGGGCAAATTCGCGCGCTACCTATTCAAGCGGCACGACCAGCCGCCGGCGCAAGTCGGCGAGGACTACGCGCACCAACTAATCGACGAGACGCAACTTTTCATCGAGAACATTCACAGCGCCGAGCAGCGCATCAACGGCGTCATCGTGAGCTAAGGCTGTCGAGCCGCTCGGCGCGCAATCGCCATAGCGGTCTTCGGTACTCACGCAAGACAATAGAACTGCTTGTCGCCTGAGCGCTGCAGTTTACATAGACGGAGTTGCAGGCAAAGCATCGGGAGAAAAGCAAATGACAATTGTTCCCAATCGCCTTGGAGTCAAATTCAATTTGAAACGCGAACCTGCGCTAGCAGCGGCTGACATCGTTCCGATTTTCCAACGATGGATACAGGAACACACGGTCGACGGTATGCTGATCGATGTCATCGATTACAAACATGTTCCCGAAGGGCCGGGCGTGATCTTGATCGCGGACGAAGGCGACTACGCCTTTGACTTCAGCGACGGCCAAATCGGCTTGCACTATATCCGCAAGCGCAATCTCCCTGGAGACATGGCCGGCGCCCTGATTTTGGCGTTTCGACTGGCGCTGGGCGCGGCGCTATGCCTGGAAAGCGAAGCGCCCGGCGATATCGACTTCGATTTCAGCCATGCCAAGATCAGCTTCCTGGATCGACAGAATTACCGCAACGAGCCGGCGCGTTTCGCGGCGGCGCAAGATGAATTAAGCGCAATTCTTGCGGACATATACGGCGGCGATGTTGCGCTGGAGCGGGCCTATGACGATCCGCGTTTCAGTTTTGCCCTGCGGGTTTCAGCGCAAACAGAAGGCGTCGACGGACAGAAGCTGCTGGCGCGTTTGTCGGCGCGCGCGGTGAGCGTCCAGTAGCACATGACAGTTGCCAAATTATATTTCCTCCGCTTCACGGTCCACAGGGGAAGCGCTCTGTAGTCTCAATTGCTCTCGGACACGGGCATCGCGGGCCGCCCCCTGTGACATTTCCATCACAAAATCAGATCTGACAGATTCGTATAGAAGAGAAAACAGTCCGGCCGGTGGCGTCAGTTCTGGTACGCCGCCGCAAACCGCCCGTGCATCTATCTGCGCAATCGGTTATAGTTTCTGGCATGTTTTTCCTGAAAGCGTCGTGAATCAGCCGCTCGGCGTCTCATCCACAAGAGTGTCGCGCTGACACTGAACAATAAAGCCTTCTGATCGCATGAGCGGCGCGGTCTATCAACAAGAGAGAGCCAGGAACATGACAGAGTACAACTTTGATGAAATCATCGACCGCAGCGGGCATCACAGCGCAAAATGGGGCGCAGTAGTCGAGGGCTGCTTGCCGATGTGGGTGGCGGATATGGACTTCCGCTCGCCGCCCTCCGCCATCAACGCCATGATCGAGCGCGCTCAGCACGGCGTATTCGGATATACGCTGGATCCGCCCAAGCTCAAAGAAGTCATCGTCGAGCGCATGAGCGCGCTCTATGATTGGGAGATCAAGCCCGATGACGTTATGTTTTCGCCCGGTATGGTTCTGGCGCTCTGCGCAGTTTGCAGCGGTTTTGGCGCGCCTGGCGATACAGTACTGATACAGACGCCAGTCTATGGCTCGTTCTTCAAAGCGGTCCGCGCCAATCGGAAATTCACTGGCAACATAGACATGGAATACATCGCCGATGATGCCCACAGCTTCCATTATGAAAACGATTACGATGAGTTTGAGATGGTCGCGCGGGATCCGCAGACATCAATCCACCTGCAATGCAACCCGCAGAATCCGGCTGGCTTTCTATATTCACGAGCGGAGCTTGAGCGTGTAGGAGAAATCTGCCTAAGGCACGATCTTTTAATTGTCGCCGACGAGATCCACTCCGATCTGATTCTAGAAGGAAAGCACATTCCCATCGCCACCTTGTCCGACGAGATCGCGCAGAATACGCTGACAATGATCGCGCCGAGCAAGACCTTCAATCTGGCGGGCATGGCTTGTTCGGTCTTGATCGCGCAGAACAGGGAAATCCGCGAAACGATGGCGGCGGCGCTGCAGAGCTTCAGCGCGCATGTCAACATCATGGGTTACGAGGCGGCCTACGGCGCTTATACCGGCGGCGAGGAATGGCTGCGGCAATTGCTCCGGTATCTGAAGGATAACCGCGACTTCGCTATCGCATTCATTCGAGAACACATGCCACAGGTCAAGACAACGATTCCACAATCGACCTACCTGCTCTGGCTTGATATGCGCAACTTGCCGATCGAGGGCGATGTCACGGCATTTTGCATGGAGCGCGCCGGCGTCGCGCCAACGGGCGGCACGTTCTTTGGCAGCGCTGGCGAAGGCTTCGTGCGCCTGAATTTCGGCTGTCCGCGATCTGTGCTGGCGGACGGACTGCAACGATTGAAAGTTGCCGTCGACAGCCTTGCTCTCAAAGTTTAGGCGGCCGCAGGAGACGTCCATATGCCCCGCCCTTTTTTGATTGATACCGACGCCGGATCGGACGATGCCGTCGCCGTGCTGATGGCGCTGCGCCACAGCGATGTTGATGTCAAGGCGATCACCGTCGTCGCTGGCAATGTGCCGCTTGAACAGGGCGTTGAAAATTCGCTCTATTTCGCCGAACTGTGCCAGGTCGATACGCCGGTTTATGCCGGCGCCGATCGGCCGCTCACCCGCGAATACGTGTCGGCGGACTGGTTTCACGGTGCAGACGGCCTGGGCGACTGGGGCGACCGCTACAAACCCCGCCGCAGCCAAGCCGGGGAACAACATGCCGTAGACGCCATCATCGAGACGGTCCGGTCGACGCCGGATGTAGTGATCGTCACCTTGGGTCCGTTAACCAACCTGGCCCTTGCCCTGCGAAAAGCCCCGGACATCGTATCGCGCGTATCCCGGTGCGTTGTAATGGGTGGCGCAGCTTGTACCAACGGCAATGTGACGCCGGCAGCAGAATACAATATCTGGTGCGATCCCGAAGCGGCGCAAATCGTCTTCCGCTCCGGATTGCCCATCGAAATGGTCGGCTGGGAGTTCAGCCAGGGCGAATTCGTTCTTTCGCCCGAAGATATCGACAGGGTGCGCGGGATCGGCAGCGAATACGCCGATTTCACAATCGATTGCAATATCAAAGGCATGCGCGGTTACGAAATACAGACTGGCGAGATCGGCATTTCACTGCCTGATGGCGTGGCGATGGCTGTTGCCATTGATCCCTTGATCGCAACCTCAACCAGCCATCACTTTGTCGATATTGAATGCCGCAGCGAACTCACGCGTGGCATGACCGTGGTAGACAAGCTCAACGTTGCGGACGACGTGCGGAATATCGACACCTGGCGCGAGGTACTAAAAAACCCCGCAAGGCCGCTCATCTGCTGGGAATTGGACGCTGCGCGCTGGAAGCAAATGCTCTACGATTTGCTCCGCTAGGCAGCAGCGCAGACGGCAACTTCACAACTCAGCATCGGCGGATACGTAGAAACAATTGGATGAAGCAATCCAATGATCAGGAGAACGACATGAGCGAAGATCCGCGCAAACCGAAAAATCAGCGTGATTGGGTCGAAGAGATGGAAGTCGCTGGCAGTGAACTTGTCGAGCGCGTCAAGGACCTAGTCGCAGAAGGCAACGTACGCCGCCTCATCATCCGCAACGCCAACGACGAAGTCCTGATCGAAGTCCCGCTGACGCCGGCAGTGGTGGTTGGCGGCGTCGCAACGATCTTTAATCCGGTACTCGCGGCTTTGGGGACAATGGCCGCCTTGATCGCCAAACTGAAAATCGAGATCGTGCGTGTTGAAGACATCGACGAAGACGGGGAAACGATTGAAATTTCGGCGGAAGATGTTAGGCCTGTAGATCCGGAAGCATAGATCGTCCGCGCAGGACTTGGCCGCCAGCTTTAGCGTCTGAAACCCAACAATTTGAACCGTCACGCGCCAGGTAGCGGCCTTGGCCGTCTTATTTTGTCGGTGTTGGTGGAGCTCCCGTCTTGGGCTATAATGCGGACAAATGAATAGGCGCGTAGACCGTCAGCGTCGACGCCCAGAGTTCGCTACCAGAGGAAGACCATGATCGTAAGTGTGCTGCAAGAAAACCTGGCGAAGAGCTTGAATACAGTAAGCAAAGCGGTGGACAGCAATCCCCCGCTCCCGGTGCTCGCCAATGTGCTGCTGGAAACTGAAGATTCGCGCCTGAAGCTGTCCGCGACAAACCTGGAAATGAGCATTACGGTCTGGATCGGCGCCAAGGTGGAACAGGCCGGCAGCATCACGCTCCCCGCCAAAACCTTCAGCGAATTGGTCAACAATCTTTCCAGGGAGCGCGTCGACATGCGCCTGGACGCTTCCACGCATACGGTCCATGTGCGCTGTGGCATACAGTCTTCCAACGTTCGCGGCATTGACTCTGACGAATTCCCTCCGATTAATCACAATGAAGAGGCGGACCTGTACCTGGAAGGCAAAACCCTGCGCGAAATGATCGTGCAGACGGCTTTTGCCGCCGCCCGCGAGCAGAACCGCCCCATCTTAACAGGCGTATATATGCAGCTTGAAGGCAAGGTCTTGACAATGGCGGCGGCCGATGGCTACCGCCTGGCGGTGCGCACAGCCGAGCTGGAAGAAGATTTCGGCGAACGTCAAGATATGGTCATCCCGGCCCGGGCCATGAGTGAGATCGCTCGCATCGCCGAAGACGACCAGGAAGTCGGGATTTCGCTGCCCAAACAGCGCAACAGCGTCACAGTCTTCATGCCCAATGTCCTGGTCTCGTCGCAATTGTTGGAAGGTCGATTCCCCGATTTCGCCTCGATCATTCCGCGCTCTTATGCCACCTCGACTGTGATGTATACCAGCGACTTGCTGACCGTCTGCCAGCGTGCGGAGATCTTCGCACGGGACAACGCCAACAGCGCCAATCTTCATGTCAAGCCGGCGCTCAATCCCGGGGAACCGGCCGAGGTACTGATTGTGGGCAAGAGCGCCGAACGCGGCGACAGCGAGGGTATGCTCGACGCCTCGGCGGAAGGCGAAGCGCTTGACATCTCATTTAACATCAAGTACTTGATTGAAGTGCTGCGCGTGATCAAAGAAGAGCGTGTGGTTTTCCGCAGCAATGGCGCGGAAAATCCTGGCGTCTTGCGGCCGGAAGACCGCGAGGACTTCACCCACGTCATCATGCCCATGAGCAAGTAGTGCAAGGGGCTCAAGGCAAAGTAACCATCGTAATGATCCAACCGGAGAACGCGCGGCGCGTCCGACCGAATATGCCGCATTACGGCGTCGAGGTCGAAGAGACAGAGTCGATGCTGACCTGGGACTGGGTCGAGCGGCAGATGGCCTCCGCCCGCAATTATTGGCTTTGCACGACCTGCCCGGATGGCAGGCCACATGCGGCGCCCGTCTGGGGCGCCTGGGTCGAGGGACAGTTGTTCACAGCCACCGATCGCAATTCAGTCAAAGCGCGCAATATTACCCGGGATAGCCGGGTCGTCGTACATCTGGAAAGTGGCGATGAAACCGTCATTTTCGAAGGCGCACTCTCAGAAACCACACCGAGTGAGTCCTTGCAAGCTAGGATTAACCAAGTCTATATTGACAAATACGAACTCGACCCCAGCCTGGGCGAAGAAGGCGCCGTTCAGTATCGCTTGAAACCTCACAAAGTCATGGCTTGGCTGGAGCGTGATTTCCCGCTGACGGCGACCTATTGGCTGTTCGACGACTGAGGCTTGAACTGAATGAGTCCGCGCTTACCGTTTACCCGCCAAGTTGGATCGCTCCGGTCCAAATCCGCCGCGACTGCCGCGGAAGGCAGGCCGACGATGGGATCGCTCTTGAGCGTGCGCAGGCACAAAACCGGCGCGTCGAGATATGACATGACATCGTGGAAGGGACTGTCTACTGGCCAAAGACAGTCGCCGACCGCGCGCCGGTAGTTGGCGTCTCCCTTGATTATCACGAGTCGCGCCGCGTTGACCCGGTCGTAGAGCGCCGACGGCATATCGCGCAAGAGCGTACTGCTATTCCAAAACTGATGCGGCAGGAATAGCAAACACCCGTTTTTCCAGTTGGCTGTCAGTCGCTCGGCCAGTTGAGCGCCAGCGCCGCCGCGTCGCTTCATCTCGGCCAGCATGATCCAGACATCTTCCGGCGTGGCGTCGCTGACAAAGGTGGGATGCGCTTTCAGGCAAAGTACGACGCGGTCAGTCACATGATGCAGCAGACGATCCGCCAAGATCAGGTCCATAGCCAACTCGGAACCGGCGTTATCCGCCACAATGTACACACTACTTTCACCGCGAATTTGATCGGAGGCCGTCGCCGAGCGGCCAAGGTAGTTCATCAGACTATCGCTGTCATCCACGAGCAGATCTTCGGGCGCGAATGCGGCGCCTCGTTCCAAAGACGCCGCATAGCTGAGGTCGATTCGATTTGCCCACAGATCCAGCACCACAGCTTGCGCGACCTGCTGCTCCGCCGCAGCATCGGATGCCAGAGCGCCTTCAATCAGCGACCAAAGCGCCTCGCTCGCCAGTTCAGATTTTTTCTGGGGCGCGAAGGGATCGCGCCGCGATTCGAAATAGCGCGTCGCTTCAACCAGGCAGCGATAGGCGTAGGTCTCCGCAAAGAACCATTCGGCGTTATGCCAGGTAACAGGCGCGCCGATTAGGTCTTGCTGTTGAAGCAGGGCCCGCCGCCATTGCTGATAATCGCTGGCCCCCTCCGCTTCCAGGAGCGGGATCGCCGCGCCGGCGGCGATTTGGTCGCGCAAACGGCCAAGGCGGTCTTTGATACTCGTCGGGTAATCCGGATTCAGGTCGAGCGTTTCCTGGAGGATGGCGGGGATCCGCACAGACATGGTGTTGTGCGCGAAGGCGTTGCTATGATCGGTGCGGATAGGTGGCGGGGGCCTCAAGGAAAGTGCCATGAATCCCCTTTCGACAGTGGCAAGATAGGCTCAGGCATCGCGGAAGATCGTGACATATCGACGTGGTTCATCACCGACGCTGGCCGAGTGCATATGCGCCTGACGCGCCAGTTGATGCTGGCGCTTGCGTATCTGGGAGACCTGCGGTTTGAGGTCGATAAAATCTTCACCGGCACGGATGCGTCTGATGGCTTGTTCAGCCTCTTGCAGGGCCTGACCAAAGGGATCAAGATCTTTCCTGCCGTTCAGGCGGAACAGATCGACCAGGAAGTTCTCCATTTGGGTCACCGTATTCGCGCGCAGCACGTAGATCGACATTCCCCGTTTTTCACCGTCTGTGATCAGGCGCGGGCGGCGGCGATAATGCGTCTTCAGCGTGACGATGGCTTGGGCATCGCTAAAGTCATCGGTCAAGACGAGCGGCACATTGAGCCGACGCGCGGCTTGTTCGAGCCGATTGCGCGCCACGCCATAAGCATATACGCTCACGGGGCTCAGATCGCGCCTGCCAAACTGAGCCAGATCGTCTCTCATTTGGTCCCGCGTGATGCCATTTTCACGCGTGCCGCGCACGTGATGCGCGTTCAGGTCGCGCCTGGCCCCTTGCAGTTGGACGCCCAGGCGAGCGGGCGATGAACGCGAATCGGCTTCGGGAATGTATACATTCACGTGAATAACGCCTGTACTGTCGCGCTCTCGCAACTCGGCGGGTTGCGGGCGGTTGCGCAGGATCGCGTCTACTGCCGTGGCGACGTCCACGTGTACGACCAAACGGTCGCGGGCCTGAATCTCGATCATGATGTCGAAGGTTGGGGCCGTGCGCCGCTCCAGCACGACCTTCTGTGTCCCGCGCCGGCGCGCTTCGTCATCGGAAAGCGTGACGGATTCAATGCCGCCGATGAGGTCGGACAGGGTCGGGTTCAGCATCAAGTTTTCCAGGGAATTGCCATGGGCGGTGCCGATTAGTTGCACGCCGCGTTCCGCGATGGTACGCGCGGCCTGGGCTTCCAATTCTCGGCCGATTTCGTCAATGACAATCACTTCGGGATTGTGGTTTTCCACTGCCTCGATCATCACTTCATGCTGACGATCGGGCTGCGAGACTTGCATGCGCCGCGCCTTGCCGACGGCCTCGTGCGGGATATCGCCATCGCCGCCGATTTCGTTGGAGGTATCGACGATAACCACGCGCTTGCGCGTCGCCCGCACCCGGGCCGCTTCCCGCAGCAGTGTTGTCTTGCCGACGCCGGGCGGTCCTACGATCAGCACGCTGTGACCGGTTTCGATCAAGTCGGCGATGATATCAATGGTGCCGTAAACTGCCCGACCGATACGGACGGTCAAGCCGACGATCTTGCCGCGGCGATTGCGAATCGCCGAAATGCGATGCAGAGAGCGCTCGATACCAGCGCGATTGTCATCGTCAAACTCGCCCAGTTCATCAAGCAACTGCCGCAGGTCTTCCTCCGTCACTTCACGGTCGGAAAGCAGGTATTCGCTGTCAATATAGCGGGCGGCAGGGGTCCTTCCCAGATCGAGGACGATCTCTAGAAGTTGACTGGTATTGCCGACTTCATCAACCGCGTCTCGGATGCGTGGCGGCAAGACGTTTCTGAGTACTTCAAAATCGTCCGTTATTCGTTTGTCCATTTACTCGGGTGTTGTCCTTTTGCTATTGCGGGAATCGCTTGAATCAATCCAACTTTGCCGGGAAAGGCAACCGGGTATATTTTCACTCTCGCAGCGCAAGGTTATCGTTGAGATATTCCATTTGCAAGGTCGCGGCCGGTTTCTGCCCCCGGCTCGCGCTCAGATTAACTTGCGCGAATGACGTTTGTCGCACGCCTGCGGTTAAATGCTTGACCATCACCGCTTGCTCCAACCAAGGATTGAAGCCCAGATCGAGCATGGCGTTTTCCAACCAGCCTTGGTAGCCACGGACGCTGATGTAGACCGGCAGCTTGCGGCAACGCTCGATTTTCAGCAGCGCGGCGGCAATGATATCCGGCGCCTCGCTCAATACTTCCGGATGTAAAAAGGGCAAGAGATAAACACCGTGTTTGCCTTCGGAATAGGCGACGTAGGCTTCCACCTGGCCATCCACCCGATAGACCAATCCAGCCATGTCGGCCGAGGGCCCCATGACTGTCTGCATGATGCGCGGTATGGTACATCCCAGGAGCGCAGCTATACCGATCTGATCGTTCTCGGATTCCGGCGTGATTTCCATATCCGCAAACGGGAAGTCGGCGACGATCGGTCCATGCTGCCAGATGACTTGCCGACTATAGACCGCGTAACCCGCTCGGCGCATTGACTCAAAAAGCCTGTGGCTCAGTTCGACCTCGCCGACGAGGTTCTGCGCGCCGTTCTTGCCCGCTTGTTCAGCCATGGCATCGAGCATATGCAGCCAAGCGCTATCGTCCTCGTCGTCCTCCAATGTTGGCGCCAAGTAGACAATATGCGCATTGGATTCGCCCGGGCGATAGCGAAACTGCCCAACAACATTCTTGTCGTCAACGTGACCCAAGAGCGTATGCAAGCCGCGGGGAAAGACGATGCTGGAGAGCAAGGCGCTATTCCGGCCGCGCGCGTCCTCGGTCAAGCCCAGCTCGCTATGCAATACGATGGCATTCTGCTTGAGCCGGAGCATCAAAGGCAGATCCAGCAGTTTCATCGAATGCGCATCAGTCTGCAGCGCCATGAGGTCCTCGCTCGGAAATCTCCACGCATGAGCAACGCGGTTTATCAAAAGAGACGATTCCGCCCCTATTGTATCACCTACAGGCAAGCTATGACAGCGGGACTCGGTCCCGAGGCGCGTTTCGGAAAACTGGCAAATCAGATGGTTTTGCCGTTCAAAAACACAATTGACCACAGCCGCTCGGCGCGTAATCGGCGCGGGCGTTCGATGCGCGCGATGCGGCGTTATACGGCGAAACAATGCCCTTAAAATGCGTATAAAATGCGCCTTTTTTG
>JAPOVL010000035.1 GCA_026708115.1 Chloroflexota bacterium | reverse complement strand
TGGTCGCGTTGGGATGCATGTCCATGTATTCCTGCGCGACTTGCTCAGCGATTGCGGAATGCGCCGGATGCTGCTCGGGCCGGTAGTATACTTGAAGGTGGACAACGATTTCACCAGATATATCGCTATCCTGCGCCAGCGCCATGCCGAAGACGCCGAAGAGAAGCGCGGCGATGAGAAGTAGTGACAGTTTCTTAGACATCATATTGCCTTTCATAATTGTGTACAGTAGATACGGACAAAAGATAACGCATTTCGTGTATAGGCGCACCTCCTGGATTGTTTTTCAACTCATAAGCCGCGGACAGGAATCTTGTCCGCATTGTCAGGCTGGTTCGGTAAGGTTTTCAGTTTTGCGGCGCCACGCCCTCCAAAGACTTGCTGGCGAAACGCTCGCGGTTGGTCAGTTGAATCGTCATGCCGCCGTCGGTGAAGATATTGGCGCCGGTCACATACGAGGATTGCTCGCTCGCCAGGAAGAGCACCACATTGCCAACTTCGCGCGGGGATTGCACGCGAGCGAGCGGGATATTGTCCATCCAGTGCTGGCGCGCCATTTCGGCGTCTTCGGCGGCGTCTTGAATATCGTTCCAGATCTTGGTGTCGGTCAAGCCCGGGCTGACGGCGTTAACGCGAATGCCGTAGGGCGCGAATTCGATCGCCATCGAAGCCGTCATCATGCCGACGCCGCCTTTGGACGCCGCATAGGGAGCGGCGGCCGGCAAGGTCGCCACCGTATGTACGCTGGCAATATTGATGATGTTTCCGCTGCGTCGCGCGACCATCGCCTCCAGCGCATAGCGGCTGCAGAGAAACGTGCCCTTGAGATCGACATCAACGACGCGGTCCCAGTCGGCTTCGTCCATCTCGAGCGTCGGCTTGACAAAGTTGACGCCGGCATTGTTAACCAGCGTGTCGATCTGGCCGTAGGCGGACAGGGTTCCGTCGATGAGTCTTTTGCAATCAGTGGCTTTGGAGACGTCTGTCTTGACGAAGAGACCTTTGCCATAGCGCGATTGCAGGTCGGCGATGACACTTGCGCCCAGGCGCTCATTGACATCGGCGACGACAACTTCCGCCCCCGCTTCGGCAAAGCACTCGGCGATTCCCGTGCCGATCCCGCTTGCCGCTCCCGTAACAACAGCGATATGCCCGTTCCAGTCCATCGGCTGACCCTTCTTCGTGATCTTTCCGGCAGATTGCTTAAACCGTTTATCGCTCGCGTTGGTTTCCGCTAGTCGAGATAGGAATAGTAGTTTCTTATCCGCTCGTGCGCATCCAGGATGTGATCGGCGATGGCATCTTTCGCGCGTTCAATGTCGCGCTGCTTTAATACGTCGACCAGAGCTTGATGCGCCGTAACATGGTGGTTCAGTTCAGCTGGCGAGAGCACTTCGTTGGCTTCCGCGAGGAAGCGGCTGATGCGCGAGCGCAGGCTGGAGACGACCTCGATCAGAATCGAGTGTTGGGAAAGTTCCCACAGAATCGAATGAAATTTGGAGTCCAGCTCAAAGCCTTGTTGCCGGTCGCCCGCTTCAGCCGCCTGCCTCATTTGGCCTACAATGCCTTCTAGTTCAGCTTCAATCTCGATGGACCAATTGGGCACTGCAAATTGCACGACCAGTTTCTCCAAGGCCACCCGTATCGAATAGACTTCATCCAGTTCCTTGGATGAAAAGGTGTGAACGAATGCGCCGCGCCTTGGCTCCTTAAAGACCAGGCCTTCGTCAATCAGCTTTTGAATACCGATCCTCACGGGCATTCGGCTGACAAGGAACTGCTCGGCAATCTCTTGCTCGACCAAGTGTGTTCCGCGAGGCAAATCGCCACGTTTGATGGCGCGGCGCAGACGCCGCGCGACTTCGTCGCTCAGGCTGTCGGATTGCTTAATTGGTTCCAACTCGAACACAAGTCAAGTCCCTATAATTCTCCGCGTTCGCGCAAGCAGAACGCCAAATTGCAGAACGCGGCTGCGCTGCAGGGCAACTGCACCTTTAGGTCGTATTCGGGTCAGGCCGGCAGCGCTCACTGCAACTTGCCCGCGCATCGCGCATATGCCGTCGCCCGACAGCAACCAAACAATGCAAATACGCTTGCATCCAATATGAGATTGTTTGAACTTCGTATCCAATATACCGAAGATTGGATATGCTGTCAAATATTAATGGCGAGATGGATGTCCGGGAAGTGGCGCATGCTCTGGAGATGGCGGCATTTCCAGCACAAAGACTGGAAAGCAGCTCCAGATTTATTGGGCGGAAATCAACAGGTTGCATGTAATCGCTCGGCAGCAGTGCCGCGCATACACAGATTCGCAACGGGTTTGGACCTGATTCTGTGCCGTCACGATGGCGCTCACTGACTGGCGTGGCGCAGTCTCGGATCAATGATGTGGTAGAGGATGTCCACTAGTAGATTCATCAGCACATAAGCCAGGGCCACGAAGATGATGCCGCCCTGCACCACAGAATAATCCCGCTCCAGGATGCCGTCCAGCAGCCAGGTCCCCATGCCCGGATAAGAAAATACGCGTTCTGTGATGACGGCGCCGCCGAGGATCGCGCCAAATTGCAAGCCCTGCAACGTAATAATCGGCAGCAGCGCGTTGCGCATGGCGTGCTTCCAAATGACATTGCGCTCGTACAAACCTTTGGCCCGCGCCGTGCGGACGTAATCCGAGCCCATGACTTCCAGCATGGCGGAGCGCGTCAGCCGAGCGACAAAGCCGGCTGACGTCAAGCCAATCGTCACCCCGGGCAAGACCAGATGGCGCAAGAAGCTGCCGAAAGCTGCCCAATTGCCGGTCGCAATAAGATCGTAGAACATGAAATTAGTGATGACATCGTAGTCGACGCCGGCGCCGATACGTCCGCTGGTTGGCGTCCAGCGCAAGTTGACGGAGAAAAGAATGATCAACATGATGCCGACCCAGAAGAGCGGCAGCGACAGGCCAAGTATGGAAGCCGTCCGGACGCAGTAATCGACAGCGCGATTGCGGATTGTCACCGAAGCGACCCCCGACAAAACACCGAGGCCCGTGCTGACAATGAGCGAGACGATGGCCAACTCTATCGTCGGCGGCATGCGTTCGAAGATCATGCGCCGGATGGGTACGCCGCTGCTCATCGTCAAACCAAGATCGCCCCGAATCAGCTTTGACAAGAAGTTCAGGTACTGCTCGCTAATCGGTCGGTCCAGGCCCCAAACCGCTTCGACCTGCGCCAGCTGGCTCTTGTCCATCACCTGGTTCTGCACCGTCTGAATTGGATTCCCCGGCACGATGCGCAAGGCGAGGAAGGTCAGGCTGCTGACCGCCCACAAGACGATAGGCAGCCACAGCAGTCGTTTGAACGTGTAGCCGATCATGTCGCTGCCCGTCAGATATCCTGGCGTCGCAGTTTCGGGTCGAGGTGATCGCGCAGCCCGTCGCCCATGTAATTCACGCTGAGCACGGTGATGGTGATGACCAGCCCGGGAAATAGCGGCACATGCGGCGCGTCAAAGATCAGCCGCTGCCCCTCGGCAACCATCATGCCCCAGTCGGGCGTACCCGGTTCCACGCCCAGCCCGATGAAATTCAGGGCCGAAGCGGTGCCAATTGCCACAGCCAGCATCGCCGACGCCTGTACGATGATCGGCGGCATCATGTTGGGCAGTATATGTTTCCAGATGATATGCGGGTCCGACGCGCCCAGGGAACGCGCCGCAATAACATATTCTTCATATACCAGCGTGATCACGATCGAGCGCGCCAGCCGCGCAAATACCGGCACCATGGAAAAACCGATGGCGACAGTTACATTCAGCAAGCCCACGCCCAAAGTCGCCACGATAAGGATCGCCAGCAGGATAGAAGGAAAGCTCAGCATCACATCCATCAGCCGCATCAGGGCGGTATCGAGCCAGCCGCCGAGATAACCGCCGGCAACGCCGATGACCGTGCCCGCCGCCAACGCAGATAAGACGGCACTGAAACTCGCGCCGAGAATCGGGCGCCCGCCGTATATGACGCGGGACAAGACATCGCGTCCCAATTGATCCGTCCCGAAGGCGTTCTCCGCCGAAGGCCTGGCAAAGCGGTTCTTGATGTCCCGCGCCATCGGATCGTAGGGCGCGACAGCGGAAGCGAGGATTGTGATCAGCAGGATGGCGATGAAGATGGCGCTGCCCACGAGGGCGATATCGTAGCGGCGCCAGAAGACGCCGATCCGCGCTGATGTCGTTTTCCCAGCCTGCATGAGCGACCAAACCTGCACTCGCGGTGAGATCTCGGAGTTGATTTAGTTTAGTGTTATGTGGCTGCAAAAGGCAAATATGGCTTCGCCCTCGCCGGACGAAGCCATATGCGCAGGTGCTGTTGGGAGGCTACTCCGACAGCCAGACTTCGCGCAGGTTGATGCGCCCGCCGGCGGTGCCGAAGGTCTCCACATTCTGTACGCGCTTATTCACGAAGATAGGCGGCGTCAGATAACCGATGTAAATATAGGGCAGGTGTTCCAGCATCAGGGCTTGGAATTCCTGGTAGATCGCCTCGCGTTCCATCGTGTCCACGGTTGAGATTCCCGCGGTCACCAAGGCATCAATCTCGTCCGCGGCTTCCAGCGCCTGATGTTGGGTTTGGCTGCCTTCGGCGCCGGCCCGCGCCATCAGAATCGCCTTGTCATGGGGGTCGGGCACGAAGGTCGAGCGCTGGTTGATGCTTAGCTGTGTCTGCCCGTCGCCGACCTTGCCCCAAAAAGAACCAGCGTCAAGGCGATCCAGCGTCACATCGAAGCCGACCGCTTCCAGGTCCCCCGCAATCAGTTCCGCCAGTTGCGGCCAGAAACGATTGTTTTCATAGGCGACTTCGATCGCCAGCGGCATGTCCAGGCCCGTTTCCTCCAGCAAGGCTTTGGCGCGCTCCGGATCGTACATGCTGATGTCGCGCCCGCTTTCGTCAAAGCCCAGGTCAAGCGGACCCAACAAGCTGGCCGGCATTTCGGCGAAACCGTTCAAGCCAGCTTCAATCAAGGTTTCCCGGTCCAGCGCGTAGTTGACTGCCTGGCGCAACAGCAAATTGTCGAAGGGTTCCTTGGCCACGTTGGCGCCGACGAAGAGATCCACCAGCGGGGCGCCGACTTCGACCCGAATGTTATCCGAGTTTTGCAGGCGCGGCACTGATGTGAACGGCGCGTAGAGGGTCATATCAATTTCCCCCGCCTCCAGCGCCGCCAGGATAGCGGCTTCATCGGGGAAGGCGCGGATGACGATTTGATCGACGTAAGGCCGTCCCGCCCAATAATCCTCATTCGCGACCAATACTGCCTCTTGCCCGGGCACAAAGCGCTCGATCTTGAAGGGACCCGCAGCCGACATATTCAATCCGACTTCCGTGCCATATTCGTCCAGGGCTTTGGGGCTGATGATAATGCCATCGGGACGTGAGAAGACCAGGAGCTGCGTCGCGTTGGGTTGCATCAGCTTCAAGACCACCGTATGGTCATCTACCGCTTCGAGCGATTCCCAATTGCCTGTGCCCTGATTGCCGTACATGTACATGCCATCGATGTAGCTCGGGTCTTCCGGGTTAATGGGACGCTTCATGCTGCGGACAATGGCGGCCGCCGTCACCGCTTCGCCATCGTGGAAGGTCATGCCCTCGCGGATATGGAAGGTGTAAACCAGGCCGTCATCCGATATCTCCCACGACTCAGCCAGACCGGGCAGCGCGCCACCGTTTTCAAAGTCGGCCCGCACCAGGCCTTCACCGATGGTGTCAATCACGTGAACGCCGCCAAAGCCGTGCCAAAAACCAATGTCGAATGAGTCCCCCATGGACTCGGCGCCAAACACCAGCGTGCCGCCGTACTGCGGATCCTGTGCAGTCGCCGTCCCCAGAGAGAGCAGTAGCAATATGACAAGCAGCATTGTGCCGAGGGTACGTACTCTAAACATGAGTCAAAACCTTTCTCTATTCATCGCCGCATTTATGCGATTAGGAACTGTAGCCTGTGGTTATAGTCTGTTCCTACACTTGTACATTGTGTACAGATAGTCAACAAACTGTCCACCAGTAGCATGATTATAACGCGTATGAGCCGCAAGTCAAAAAGCGGAGGAAACTGTGATGTCGAGTAGACGAGCGCGATACCTGTCAACCGGGCGCGTTTGCGGCGCCGTCAATGGCGCTCATTTACCGCCTTGAAGGATTTCATTGGGATCGATGTCCCGATCGAAATAATCGCGCGCGATGACGCGCGCCAGCCATTCGGCGATGACATCGTAGCCCTTGTCTCCCGTCTCCGCGCTGGCCAGCGCCGGGTCGCCGATATGACCGAAGGGAGTGTGGTCCTTGTAGCGGCGCGTGGCATAGAAGATGCCGCCGCCCGTCTTGATATGCTCGGGACCCTGAATCTTGCGCATGTCTTCGGGCGGGACGTGATGCTTGATCGCCCGGTCCAGATGCACCAGTTCCGGATGGGTCACCAGGATGCGTGCCGTCTCTCCTTCGCCGCCGTGCCCCTCCTGCTTCTTCGATGTCTGAATCCTATGATAGACCTTGCTCAGTGGCGTCAGCCAATTGAGCACCATCGCCTTTGCATCGGCGCTATTGTCGACGACATCTTGCGCCGCCACCATCATGACCGGCAGATTGCCATCGTGGCCGTGCACAAGCGCGAATTTGCGGAAGCCGGTCTCGTACAGGCTCAGACAGACCTCCGCCAGCAGCTTGATCATGGTGTGGGAACTGAGGCTGATCGTGCCGGCGAAACCCAGATGAAAGCTGGACGTGCCGAAGGGAATCACCGGTCCGATCACGACCGGGCAGCCCAGCGCCTCGAGGCGGATAGCGGCCCGACGGCAATTCTCCCGCGCTTCAAAGGAATCGGTGCCCAAGGGCAGGTGCGCGCCGTGCGCTTCGGTCGCGCCAACCGGCAGCAGCAGCACATCCGTCTGTTCCAGCGCCGCCTCGACTTCCGGTCCGGTCATTTCGTCGAGCGTCGGCGGGCCCTTCTGCGAATAGAGCACATCATCTTTCATATCTCTCTCAACGGACATATGTTGCGCCGCCTCTTTACAGTTTGTATAATTCTTGGATATATTGTTTATCATGACGTCCGCAATTGCAAATCTGCTGGTTGCCGCGGGGGTCCAGATTTTTTTGCAACTTGAGAAATCGATCTCCCTATGACTACCTTTGATTCCATTGATACGACGGACAGAGAGGCGACTTTCGCCCTGCTCCGGCAATTGTCAGTGGGCATCGCCAAGCTCTTCGCGCCGCATTGCGAAGTGGTGATACACGATTTCAGCGATCTCGAACGCTCGATCATTCACATCGAAGGCAATATCAGCGGGCGAAAGGTGGGCGGCGGCGCCACCGACCTCTTGCTGACGCAAGCGCGCAACGGCAATACTGTGCGCGACTTCTATAACTATCAGACCTTCTTGCCCAACGGCAGAAATATGAAGTCCTGCACGATGTTCCTCCGCGATGGACAGGGCCTGGCCTACGGCGCCTTCTGCATTAATCTGGACATAGGCATCTTCGCCGGTTTCCACCGCTTCCTGGGCGAGTTCCTGGCGCTGGAGGCCGGATCCGAAGTTAACGAGACGCTTTCCGATGATATTCAGCGGACCATCCACACCATCTTGCGCGAAGCAGTCAACGAAATCGGCGCCGAACTGCCTATCATGTCCAAAGAGGACAAAATTGATCTGGTCGCGCGGCTTGACGAAAAGGGGGCTTTTCAGGTCAAACGTGCGGTGCCGCTGATCGCGGAGGAACTGGGATTGAGTCGCTCCTCCATTTACAATTACCTGACGCAGGCGCGGGAGAAGACCGAAGCCGACGCCCAAAACGGAGCCTGAGCGATGGCGCCCCTCGATGTGATCCTGACAGAACAAGCGCCGGTCCCGACCAGCGGCTATAGCCAAGCCCTGCGGCACGGCAACCTGCTGGTGACATCGGGTTATCTCGGCACAGCCCCAGACGGCTCCGGGCTGGTCGGCGGCGGTTTCGGGGCGGAAGCGCGGCAAGCGCTGGACAATATCCGCGCCGTACTGGAAGCGGCCGGTTGCGCCATGACGGATGTCATCCGGGTCAATGTCTCGCTGAC
Source organism: Chloroflexota bacterium (assembly GCA_026708115.1). Lineage (GTDB taxonomy): Bacteria > Chloroflexota > Anaerolineae > Aggregatilineales > Phototrophicaceae > UBA6055. The sequence goes on along the minus strand of JAPOVL010000035.1, from coordinate 202,394 downwards.
CGACATCAATCGCTTTGCCGAAATGGATGCCATCTACTGCGAATACTTCAGCGAGCCCTATCCCACCCGCAACACCATCGGCGTCCGGGAACTGTGGGGCGGCGCTCAAGTCGGGTTTGATGTTTGGGCCGTCGTCGCCGCCAATCGAAACTGATGTCCACGATCCTCGAGCGTATTCAAGATCATGAAGCCATCGAATTGACGCGCCAGTTGATCCGCATCCCGTCTTTTTTGTGGCGGGAATCCCAGATCGGGACCTGGCTCGCCAACTGGATGCGGCAGCGCGGCTACGAGGTGGATCTTCAGGCCGTGCCCTTGAATGACGGGAAACTCACCCACCAGGCGATAGGCCTGCTGCGCGGTGATGGTAGCGGCCCCTCTTTGATGCTCTGCGGCCACACCGATACCAGCGATTGGAATGGCGATGTCTTCCGGCGCGACCAGTGGGCTTACGATCCCTTCGGCGCCGAGATTGCCGATGGCAAGATCTATGGCTTGGGCGCGCTGAATATGAAAGCCGGTCTGGCTTCAATGTTGATGGCGGGCGAGGCGCTTCGCCGCAGCGGGAAGCCGCTAAAGGGCGACCTGATCCTGGCTTGTGTCGTCGCCGAGACCGGCGGCGGCGTGGGCGCCCTGCATTTGATCGAGAGCGGCTGCCGTCCCGATTTCTGCATCGTCACCGAAGCGGGAAACCTGGATGTCGGCCTGATTTCCGTCGGTTATGTGCAAGGGCTGATTCGGGTACTCGGCGAATTCAAACACCGCGTGCCTTACGTGAATCCGATAGAGAAAGCGGCGCGGGTCATCGCCGCCTTCAGCCCCTCCTACCTGCAGATCCCGCCGGTAGAAGATGGCGGCTGGCTGCGCTATCAGCCGCATACGCTGCTTCCGGGTTATCCTTCCATGGCCATCCGCAACATCGAGCACTATCAGGATGTGACGACCGTCGCCTTTGACCTGCGCATCATCCCGGGTATGACGGAAGCGAGCGCGCGCGAGGATATGCAGGCGCGTCTGGAGCAAATCCGCAGGGACGACGATGAGTTTAAGTATGAGCTCTTGATCCCGCAGAGCGATCAGCAACCGAATATGCCGGCGCGCCAGGCCACATCCCCTGACGCGCCGGTCGTCAGGCACTTGGTCGCGGCGCATGCGCAAGTCACCGGCGCCAAGCCGCGAGTCGGCGCCGGCCATCGCATCGGCGCGACTGCCGATACCTGCCACTTCAAGGGCGTCGGCATCACCTGCGTAGAATACGGGCCCGGGTTCATCCCCGTTTGGCCTATGGTTGACGAATGCGTTAGTATGGACCAGGTCATCACCGCGACGAAAACACTGGCGCTGGCCGCCGATGCCCTGCTGACCTGAGGCGACGACATGTATCATCAGGACATACCGCTTGAAGTTGTGCAGGACATTTACACGCGCGTCTTGCGCATCCGCCGCTTCGAGGAAGAGGTGGGCCGGCTTTTCCGGCAAGGGCAACTGCCCGGCTTCGTGCACCTCTATATCGGCGAAGAAGCTGTGGCCGCCGGTGTCTGCGCCGCCCTGACCGACGACGACACCATCATCAGCACGCACCGCGGGCATGGTCATGTCATTGCCAAAGGCGGCGATCTTGAACGCATGATGGCGGAGCTGTTCGGCAAGGCCACCGGCTATTGCAAAGGCAAGGGCGGTTCGATGCATATCGCTGATTTTGAGATCGGCATGTTGGGCGCCATTGGCATTGTTGGCGGCGGCATGCCAATCGCTGTCGGCGCCGGCTTGAGCGCCTGGTATTCGGACAGCGACCGCGTATCCGTCTGCTTTTTCGGCGACGGCGCCGCAAACGAAGGCAGTTTTCACGAGTCGCTTAATCTGGCGTCAACGCTGACGCTGCCGGTGATTTTTGTCTGCGAGAACAATCAGTATGGCGAGTTCACGCCGGCGCTTAACGCGATGAACATCGCCGATATCGCCGATCGCGCGGCCGGATATGGCATCCCCGGCCAGGTCGCCGATGGCACAGACGCGCTCGAGATGTACCGCGTCGCCAAGGCCGCGGTGGAGCGCGCCCGTAGCGGCGCTGGACCGACGCTGATCGAGGCGAAGACCCACCGCCGGGGCAGCCATGCGGAAGGCGAAGAAGCCTTCCTCGGCGGTCAAACGTATCGCAGCGATGCAGAATTGGCGGCTGCCCAAGCCAAGGACCCGCTGCTCCTGCTGCATACCTATGTCAGCGAAAATGATATTTTGCCGGCGGCGCAGCTGGAAACGCTCGACGCCGAAATCAGCCAATCCGTGGCTGAGGCGGTCGACGCCGCGCGGGACAGCCCCGCGCCTGGGATCGACTCCTTGTTTGAAGACCTGTGGGTATAAATGGACCTGCAATAGTCCGGAGCATTTGAGTGCCTCGCAAAACCTATGTGGCGGCGATTCAGGAAGCGCTAGCCGAAGAGATGCGGCGGGATGACCGCGTCTTCCTCATCGGCGAAGATGTGCGCATTGGCGTCTTCCCCAGTACGCGCGGACTCCATGCCGAATTCGGCGACAAGCGCGTCATTGACACGCCGATTTCTGAACTGGCGGTTGCCGGCGCCGGGATTGGCGCTGCCGTGACCGGACTGCGACCGATCGTGGATCTGATGTTTGGCACCTTTCTTTATCTCGCCTTCGATCAGATCGCCAATCAGGCGGGCGCGATGCGGTACATGTATGGCGGGCAGACGAAGGTGCCGCTGGTCTTCATGGTGCAGAACGGCGCCGGCAGCAGCGCCGGGCATCACCATAGCCAAGCCGTGCACCAGTTTTTCATGAATATGCCCCAGATCAAAGTCATATTGCCGAGCACGCCTTACGATGGCAAGGGCTTGCTCAAGTCGGCGATACGCGATGACAATCCGGTGCTATTCCTGCATTCGCTGTCCTTGGGCGGGAAGCGGGGCGAAGTGCCATCGGACGAGTATCTCGTCCCCATCGGCGTTGCCGATGTCAAGCGTAGCGGAAGCGATGTCACCATCTGCGCGGTGGGGCCGACGGTCTATGCCGCGCTGGCGGCCGCCCAGAAGCTGGCGGCTGAAGGCCTTGAGGCCGAAGTGATCGACTTGCGCAGTCTGTCGCCCTGGGACAAGGGAACGGTCCTGGAAAGCGTCGCCAAGACCGGACGCTTCGTGGCTGTGGACGAGAGCTTCCCCACCTGCAGCGCCGCCAGCGAATGGGCCGCGACGGTGGCGGAAGAAGCCTTTGCTGATCTCAAGGCGCCGGTTCAGCGCGTGACCAACCAGAATGTGCCGATGCCCTTTAGTCCGGTCTTGGAGAGGGCGGTTCTCCCTTCCGCGGCGGATGTCGTCGCCGCCGTACGCAAAACCTTGACTTGAATCGATCCAGGACACGGAGTGGACCCGCTAAGGAGATTGATGTGTCATTGATTCCAATCTATATGCCCAAATTCGGAATGACGATGGAAGCGGGTTTGATCGTCGAGTGGCTGGTGGCGGAAGGGGATGCCGTGGCCGAAGGTGAAGGCATCGTCCTCATTGAGACGGAAAAGGTCAGCACGGAAGTGGAAGCGCCAGCTGGCGGAGTCGTGGTGGAATTGAGTTGCGAAGTAGATGACGAAGTGCCGGTAGGCGAGGTCATCGGCTACATAGAGACGGCCTGATTGTGCCGGTATGATTATGGGACGTCTGTCCGGGAAGACCGCGCTGATCACCGGGGCCGCCCGCGGCATCGGGCGCGCCATCGCCCTGCGCTTCGCCGCAGAGGGCGCCGATCTGCTGCTCTGCGACCTGAACCTGGAAAGCCTGCGCCAAGTCGCCGCCGAGGCCGAATCCAACGGGGTGAAGACCTTCGTCCGTAAGACGGATGTGGCAGTGAGGGAGCAGGTCCAACAAGTGGTAGATGAGGGCATTGCCGAGCTGGGCATGATCCACACCGTGGTCAATAACGCCGGCGTCTTTTTCAACGCGCCCTTCGAGCAAACCACCGACGAGCAATACGACCGTATCATGGCGATCAATGTAAAGGGCGTGTTTTTGGTGTCGCAGATCGTGATACGGCATTGGCTGCGTCACCAGGTCAAAGGCACGATTGTCAATCTGGCCTCGATCGGCGCGGCGGTCGCCTTTGTCGATTCCGCCGCCTACTGCACCACCAAAGGCGCCGTCGCGACCATGACGCGCTGCATCGCGCTGGAATATGGGCCGCGCGGCATCCGAGCCAATTCCATGGCGCCCGGCATCATTGATACGCCGATGTTGCCCAGCCAGGAAGACAACGAACGCTGGGCGAACACAACGATACCGCTGCGCCGCCTGGGCCAGCCGCGCGATGTCGCCGATGTCGCGCTCTTTCTGGCCTCGGACGAATCGCGCTATATCACGGGAGAAATGATCTTTGTCGACGGCGGCTGGATGCTCAATTGACCGGGGCGCAGCCCCTGTGAGGAGCGCGGCGTGAAGTTGCCTGGCAAGGTGGCAATTGTGACCGGCGGCGGATCCGGCATCGGCGCGGCCAGTTGCTATGCCTTTGCCAGGGAAGGCGCCGGAGTAGCCGTGGTGAACCGGACAGCGTCCAAAGCCGAGGCTGTGGCGCGCGCCATTGTGTCGGAAGGCGGCCGAGCGATTGCAATTGGCGCGGATGTCGCCCTCAGCGCTGATGTGCAGCGTATGGTCGATCGGACTGCTTCTGAATTGGGCTCCCCGGATATCGTATTCAACAACGCCGGCATCAGCCCGGCCGGTCGCGTCACCGATATCAGCGAAGCCGACTGGGACGCCTGCCTCGATATCGATCTCAAATCTGTCTTCCTGGCCGCTAAAGCGGCGCTGCCGCTGATGATTGAAGCGGGCGGCGGCGTCATCCTCAATACCGCCGGCACTTTCGGCATCCGCGCCGCCAGGAACAAAGCGGCCTACTCGGCTGCCAAGGCCGGCGTCATCAATCTCACGCGTTCTATCGCCCTCGATTACGCGCGCGACAATATTCGCTGCAACGCGATCTGCCCGGGCTATGTCGATACGCCCTTGAATGAAGGCTTCCCGCCCTCCGAACGAGACGCTTTTCTAGATCAGTATCAGCCGCTGCCGGGCATGATTGCCGCGGAGGACGTGGCGGAGATGGCGCTGTATCTCGCTTCCGACGCCGCCAAGATGATCACGGGCCAGGTCTTCGTACTCGACGGCGGCCAACAAGCCGGTCTCTACGCCTGATGCCAACCATCATTCATGCGCGATATACCTTGCGCGGCGGCGTCCCGGCTGACGATTTGGCAGTCACCGTCGCCGGCGACAGCATTGTTGACGCCGGAACTCCCGCTGAGCTGGCCGCGCGCTATCCTGACGCCGAGCGCGTCGGCGGCGATGACTTTATTCTCGCGCCAGGCTTCACCAATGCGCATGACCACGGGCGCGCGGTGGGGACGCTGGCGCTGGGCCTCCCCGACAATTTCCTGGAATTATGGCTCGGTCATTTGGCGCATCTGCCCAGCATGCCGCCTTATCTGGCGGCGCTGTATTCGGGGCTGCAATTGCTCGGCTCCGGCGTGACGGCGGTCGCCCACAGTCATAATCCCAGGTCCTGGTCCGAGCTTCCAGCCGAGATACCGGAGGCCCTGCGCGGATATGCTGACGCCAGCATTCGCGTCGCCATGCATCCGCCGATAGTCGACCAGAATCAACTGGTATATGCCGAGCGCGAGCATTTCCTCGGCATGCTGCCGCCCGAATTGCGCCGAAGGGCCGGCGACGCGAACTCTATCGACTTTAGCGCTGATAATTATTTCGCCCTGCTGGAGGACTTATACAACAGTTTCCACGATAGCGAGCGGCACCGCGCGCATATCCAGGCCAGCCCGGCTGGCGGCCAATGGTGCAGCGACGAGTTGATCATCCGCGCTTGCGAGTGGGCGCGAGCGCGTCGCACGCGCGTGCAGATGCACATGCTGGAAACGCGCTATCAGCGGATATACGCCCACAAGACCTGGGGCAAAAGCTTCATCCGGCATCTTGAGGACATCGGCGCGTTGGGGGACTGGCTGACGCTGGCGCACATGGTCTGGGTCGAAGATGAAGACATCGAACTGCTGGCGAAACGGGGCGTTGGCGTTGCCCACAATATCAGCAGCAACTTGCGCCTGCGCAGCGGCATCGCGCCGGTCGCGCTGATGGCGGCGGCAGGCCTGCCGGTCGGCATCGGCCTGGACGGGCAGACACTGGACGATGACCAGGACTTCTTGCGCGAAATGCGGCTGGCCTGGTCCATCGGCAATCAGAGCGGGATGGCGGCAGCAGATCTCGACGCCGAGACCGTATGGCGGATGGGCACGGGCCTCGCTGCCGATATCACCTTCGGCGCAGGGGCGCCGCTAGGCGAGCTTGAAGTTGGCGGACAGGCCGACCTGATTTTGCTGGATTTAACGGCGATTGCGGGTCGATGGGCGCCGGCGCATTATCCGCCGCGGGAGCTGCTGCCGGCATTCCTGTTGCGCCGATGCCAGCGCGAACATGTGCGGCATGTGATGGTCGGCGGCCAGTGGGTCCTGCGCGACGGGGAGCATGTGAATGTCGATGCGCGGGATGTCGAGCGTGAGATCTGGGAGCGGCTGGAATTTGCAGCGCGCGACCCGGCCTCTGGACTTGACGCATATCTGCGAAAGTTCTACCGCCGTTGGGATGACGGGGAATTGCCGATGCTACGACGATAATGACATGTCGCCGTCTTTTTTGATAATCCCCTAGCTGGCGCAAGGAGGGGGCTTGTCATTTTCTGTGGGCGCGGCGGCCTTTTTCGCTGCCGCCGAGCGGCTGTGGTAAACTAAGCGTCATCTTTTCGTCAGTTGGTCGCTTCTGCCGCCCATGAATTTCTTTCGCTACTTTGTCCGTCGCCTGGTTTTTATCATCCCACTCCTGCTGGGGATTACGGTAGTGGCTTTCATCATCGCTAATGCCATTCCCGCCGACCCCATCAACGCCAACTTGCCGCCCAATGCGCTCAACGACGAAGAAACCATCGCCGCCTTCCGCAAGAAATGGGGCTTGGATAAGCCGCTGCACGAACAATACCTGACCTATCTCGGCAACCTGCTGCGCGGCGATATGGGCACCTCGATCAAGTGGCGAACGCCCGTAGCCGAGGACATCGCCAAGCGCTTGCCCGCCACCATTGAATTGGCGACGCTGGGCATCATGTATGGCGTCGTCCTGGGTGTGGGGCTTGGGTTGGTCTCCGCTATATGGAAGAACAGTTGGGCGGACTATATCGCGCGCGTCATCGCGCTGATCGGGGTTAGCTTTCCGGTCTTTCTCATCGCATTGGTATTCCTCACGGTCTTTTATGCCCAACTGGGTATCGCCGCCGGGCCGGGCCGTCTGCACATTCTCATGCGCGCGCCGCCGACCGTCACCGGCATGTACACGATCGACGCGCTGTTGAATGGCGATTGGAAGACATTTGGCAACGCGCTCTCCCACCTCATCCTGCCGGCGCTGACCCTGGCGCTGTATATCAGCGGCATCATCTCGCGCATCACCCGTTCTTCCCTGCTCGAAGTGTTGAACCAGGACTACATGCGCACCGCCCGCGCCAAAGGCTTGCGCGAACGTTACGTCATCGGCTTTCATGGCATGCGCAACTCGCTGATCCCGGTGGTGACGGTGATCGGCTTGTCTTATGGCAACCTGCTGGTCGGGTCGATCCTGATCGAGTCGATCTTTGCCTATCCCGGCATCGGCTTCTATATGTTCCGCGCCAGCACCTCGCAAGACTTCCCGGCCATTATGGGTGTCAGTTTGCTCTTCGCTTTCATTTATGTCGGAGTGAATTTTGTCGTCGATATCCTCTATTTCTTCCTCGATCCACGAATTCGAGTCGCCTAGCCGAGGCCAACAGGCGCTTTATCACTTGCGCCGCAACCCTTTGGTCTTGATCGGGCTGATCATCGCCACTTTGTGGATCGTTATCGCCTTCCTAGCGCCGTCTACCGCCCCGGTCGAGCCCCTCAAGCAGGACCTCGTCAACCGCTTGCAAGCGCCGAACGCGCTGTTTTTCATGGGCTCGGACGAGTTGGGCCGGGACATCTTCAGCCGTGTTCTCTGGGGCTCGCGCATTACGATTCCCGCCGGCTTGGCGGTAATCATCATCGGCAGTTCGCTCGGCGTCATCATCGGCGCCGTCGCCGGTTACGCGGGTGGCTTGATCGACGAATTGCTCATGCGCCTGACCGAGCTCTTTATGGCCTTTCCCTTCATCATCCTGGCTATGGCCGTCACGGCCGCGCTGGGTCCCGATATCCGCAACGCAGTCCTGGCGCTGAGCGCGGTCTGGTGGCCCCGCTATGCCAGGATCCTGCGCGGGCTGGTGCTCGAGGTTAAATCGCAGGAATATGTCGAAGCGGCGCATAGCGCGGGCGCTAGTGGGCTTTACGTGCTCTTCCGCACCATCTTGCCCAATTGCATCGCGCCCGCCGTCATCCTCGCCACCCTCGATATCGGCACCGCCATCATCAGCTTCGCCGCCTTGAGCTTCATCGGCTTGGGGCCAGAACCCTCGTCGCCGGAATGGGGGCGCATGGTCAGCATCGGCATCGACTTCTTCGACCAATGGTGGATGTGGCTCTTCCCGGGTCTAGCCATCGCCAGCCTGGTCATGGCCTTCAACTTCATCGGCGACGGCTTGCGTGATATCCTCGACCCGCGCCTGCGCGGGGAATAAGGCGCTTTCGCGTCTCCGCAGCCGGATTGTCGATTACAATGGATAAATCCCAAGTCGCGACAAATCATCGTGCCAGGTGCGGACAATATGGCAATTGAAGCAATCCTTACCCTTGACGACCTGCAGCAGCAACGTGAACAAATCGTAGCGCTCGCTCGCCAATATCGCGTGTGCCAAATCGCCGTGTTCGGGTCGCTTCTCCGCGGTCGCTTGAGCGAGAACAGCGATATTGATTTCCTCGTTGACTTCGAGTCGGACTACAGTTTACGTGACCACATCCGCCTAACGCAGGGCTTGCAGCAATTGTTGGGCCGCCGAATAGAAGTGGTTGATCGCCTGGCGCTTAGACCGGAATTGCGAGATACCATCGTCAAGGAAGCCCAGCGCTTAAACTGGCTGTTGCGGCCCTGCTAGACGACCTCGAAAACTTGCTAGACGCCACCCGCGACGGTTGAGGCGGCGTACCAAGCCTTCGCCCTCGCTAAACCGTCGTCGGCACAGCCGTCCAGTCAAAAACAACGCCGATGAACTCGTTTTTTCTGTTTTTCAAGCCATGATAGGCTTCTGGAGCTTCATACGGGGAAAGGCTATGTGAAAGCAGAGGCGCAACCTCCAAGTCGCCGCAGCGGATCAAATCCAGCGCGATTTCTGAGTTGCGCTGGATCGAATGCTTCACAAATGCATCCCTCGCAACCGGAATGCGCCACTCATGCGCGCCCTTGAAGGTCACATTGCCTCGCGTGTCCAGATGGACATAATCGAGCACAGCGCTGAGATTTGCTTGGTATTCCCCACGCACAATCCCTACCAAGATCACTTCGCCGTAGCGCCCGACGAGCGGCAGGCCATCGAGAAGCGCCCCGGGTCTGCCGCTAGCCTCAATCAGAGTCCCTACACCCCGCTGATTCGTTATCTCAGCCACTTTTCCAGCAGCAGACGGATTTTCCATCACAATCGCGTTCCTGACGCCGCAATCCGCGGCAAGCGCGACGCGTCCCGGGTTATGATCCAGCCCGATCACATTGCCGCCCTGCAAACGCGCCAACTGAGCGGCAAAATTGCCGACCAGCCCCAAGCCAATCACCGCCACATCATCACCCAGTTCAATGTCCGATACGCGAAGCGCCGTCAGCGCAATAGTTATCATGCGCGCGAAGGGAACCAGCGGCAGCGTAATCCCAGCGGGCACAGGTATGCACATCGATCCCGGCCTTGCCAGGTTGACGCGGTTGTACTGCTTGTGCCCGCCCCAGCTATACACCTCATCCCCCGGCGCAACCTCGATAACCTGATCGCCAACTTTCACCACTTCGCCGACCGACGTGTAGCCCGGCGTTGACGGGAAGCTAAACCAGGACTCAATCCCGGCTAAACAGGTCAGCTCTGTTCCCGCGCTGACGAGTGAAAAGCTGGTTTTGACAAGTACCTCACGCGCTTGAAGCCCTTCCAGGTTTTCCTCCAACTCCTGCACTTCGACTTGATCGCATCCGGTGAAAACAATGCTCGTGTTTTTCATTATTCTGATGATCCCCTTTTTCAATGAACCGCGATTTGCGCTAGCCGAGCAAGTCTATTAATTTGTGTGAGCACGGTAGCCCATATTCGCCGCCGCCGAGCGGCCTTGTTGCTGATTTTCAGCGCGCTCGCCTGAATCTGCGACAGCGATGGCACTCTTTTCTAATAAACCGCGTTGCACATGCAACGAGAAGGCTTGTTATTTTGTGTGAGCGCGACATTCCTGTGGACGATTCGCTGCCGCCGAGCGGCTGCCGTCGGATGAGAATCCCGTTCCCGCATGTCAAAAGCCCTTGGGGCAAGCGGGAATGGCGAATGCCTATTAGCGGTCAAGGGACGGGAATAGTTCGAGGCCGCGCATCGTCCCGGCCGGGTCTCCGGCGGGCTCTCTATTGCAGGGTCCAATCAAATACGACGCCAACGTAGCTCTCTTTCTCGTGCTGTAAGCCGCGGTAGGCTCTTTCCGCCTCGTGAGGCGACAGCGTGTGCGTGTGCAGGGGCGTCACCTGGAGCCGGCCGGCGCTTATCAGATCCATCGCGATCTCGGAATTGCGTTCCATTGAATGCTTGACGAAAGGATCCCGCGCCACGGGGTAGCGCCACTCATGGGCGCCCTTGAAGGTCACATTGCCGTGCCCATGAAGATGAATGTAGTCCAGTACGCCGGTCAGGTCGGTTTGGAAGACGCCGCGCGGCGTCCCAAGCAAGATAACTTCGCCGTAGCGCCCCACAATCGGCAGCGCATCGGGCAGCGCTGCCGGTACACCCGTCGCCTCAATCAGCGTCGCCACGCCTTCTCCCTTGGTAATCTCGCCGACATCGTCCTTGACCGTCTCCGGATTGATCGCCAGCGCGTGGGGAATGCCACAGTCGCGCGCCAGTTCCAACCGTCCGCTGTTCAGATCCAGCCCGATAACGCGGCCGCCTTGCAAACCGGCCAACTGCGCTGCCAAATTGCCCACCGTGCCCAGCCCGACAACGCCAACGTAATCGCCCAGCTCAATGTCCGAGATGCGCAGCGCCGTCATAGCGATAATGGCCATGCGCGTGAAGGGCGCCAAGCGCAGCGGCAAGCCCTCCGGCAGCTTGAGGCAGATCTGCTGTGGTCGGGTCGTATCGATCACATGATACTGCTTGTGCCCGCCCCAGTAGTGCACTTTGTCTCCCGGCGCGACAGCGCTTACCTCGTCACCCACATCGACGACTTCGCCGACAGCGGCATAACCGGGCGTCGCCGGAAAAGGAAACCAGGCTTGCGTTCCCGATAAACAGGCGAGCTCCGTAGCTGCGCTGATCAGTGAATAATCCGTGCGGACGAGCACGTCATGCGCGCGAAGCTGGCCGATGTCGTCGTCTATCTGCTGCACGTCGATGCGATCGGCTCCGGTGAAGAGAACGCTTAGATTTTCCATTTGCGTAGGAGTTCCTCTGCAGATTGGACCGGTATAACGGTTAAAGTAAATCGCGCGCTTATTTGCTGCCCGAAGAGATTACCACGCCCTGAATATAATAGCGCTGCAAGAGCATGAAGACCAATATGCTGGGCAGGGTCATGACCATGGATGCCGCCATCAGCAGATGCACCGAAATAATTTCAGGTTTTGTGGCAGTTTCTCGCACGATGAAAAGGCGTCCGCTCCGCAGCCCACCGAGCATGAACATTAAGTCGCCTTTTTCGCCCGCGCTTGAAACTCACTAAGCCGTTCAAATCAACTCGCGTTTGGGTATGGTCACCTCTATTCGAGCGCCTATAATCCTCGCATTGTTACGCGAAGGAAATTAGCAACCCGGGAGGACGCAATGACTCTTGACCAAAAAGTCAAAGCGATGGGCATCGATATTGAAGACTTCACGCCCTCGCCCACACTGGCGCCGGCCACGCGCATCGGCGATACCATTTACTGCTCGGGCCACGTATCGACGGGCTACCTGGGCAAACTGGGCGCTGGGGTCGATGTCGAAACCGGCAAGCAAGCCGCGCGCGTCTGCGCCGAAGACCTGCTCAAAGCGGCTTATACGCTGACCGGCACAGTCAACAACCTGCGGCTGCGCAAATTGCTGGGCGCGGTTAACTCCGCCCCGGATTTCACCGATCAACATTTGGTGATCAACGGCGCGTCGGAACTGTTTTGGGAACTCTACGATGGCGAAAAACACGCCCGCAGCGCGCTTGGCTTTTCCTCTCTACCCAACGGATTCGCTGTAGAGATCGAAGCGATTTTCGAGGTCGTCGACTAAGTTATTTCCCGGCCTTGCCGACGCGCGCTTGATGTATCGCCGATGCATCATGCCGCAGGCATGGTCATCAATCGCGCCTCTCCCCTAGCGGGAGACGGGGCCAGGGGGTGAGGGGTATTTAGCAGCCATGCTCGGTCGTATTCTCAGCCCCATCCGCGCCTTCAACCCGCAGGCCCGCCTTTTTTTCGCCGTCATCGTCGGCTTGACCTTTGTCGCCGACGGCCTCTATTCGGTGCTGCTCAATCTCTACTTGCTGCGGCTGGGTTATGGCACCGAGTTCATTGGGTTGGTTAATGCGGTCGGGCTGCTGACCTTCGGCTTGGCCAGTTTGCCGGCCGGCATCCTCGGTTCGCGCATGTCCACCACCGCTCTGATGAAGTTCGGCGCCTTCACGTGCCTGACAGGCGGGCTGCTGCTGCCCATGGCCGAGTGGCTGCCGCCGGGCTGGCGCGAAGCCGGGTTGGTCATCCCGCCGGCTCTGATGTTTGGCGGATTCGCCTTCTACTTCGTCAATGGCGCGCCTTACCTGATCAACGTAGTGGATGGGGCTTTCAAGCACCAGGCCTTCGCCCTCAAAGCGGCGCATTGGTCTTTGGCCGGTTTCGCCGGCAGCCTCGTCGGCGGCATTCTGCCCGGCGCTATCGCAGGCATAAATGGCTGGACGCTCGATGACCCCGATCCCTATCGCATTACTTTCGTCCTGGCCAACGTCGTTCTGGCGCTTACTGTTGCCCTGTCCCTGCGCATTCGACCGCTGCCGCCAAAAGCCGCGCCGGCGCGCCAGGAAACCGCTGCGGATCGGGGCGGCGGCCGCAATGGCTGGGCGGCTTCTGTATTGATGCTGATCGCCATAATGACCGTGATTCGCCTGTTCCAGGTCGCCGGCTCGGCGACCGCGATGGTCTACTTCAATGTCTACATGGACCAGCGCCTGGCGGTATCAACGGCGCTGATCGGCGCCATGGCCGCCATCGGTCGCTTGACCGGCGTGCCGACCGCTCTGCTGACGCCCTCTCTAGTGCAGCGCTGGGGCAACGTCCGGGTCGTCATCGGGGCGTCATTCGTAGCGACGCTCTGCTTGATTCCGATGGCGCTGGTGGAGCATTGGCTGGCCGCCTCTTTTGGTTATATCGGCGCGATCAGTATGATGTCCGTCCGCTACACCGCTTTCATCGTCTATATCCTCGACCTGGTGCCCCGGAAGCATCAAGCGTTGATGGCCGGCTCTGGCGAAGCCGCGGCCGGTTTGAGCTTCGCCATGATGGCGCTGGGTGGGGGCTTGCTCCTGACCGCCTTCACCTTCCGCGATCTATTCCTGCTCGGGGCTTTGATCGCCTTCATCGGCACCATGCTCTTCTGGCTCTTCGTCTTCGTAACAGAACCAAAGCGCAAGCTCAAGCCAGCGCTCTAAAGCCAGCACGAAAAGATAAACGCTTTCTTGGAGTGACCAACGATCACTGTCGTCGGTCTCGCCGAACCGCCCGCTATCCGAGCCGGTCAACGCGGTCCGGCGAGGTTCTCTATCCGACAAGCGCGTTGCCAGCCGCTTCCAGCAGCGCAATTACGTCGCTGCGGTCGGTTTCGTCTTCAAATGATGACCCAGCCAACTCCAGCGGCGTCTTGCCGGATTCGCGCTCGCGCGTGGAAACATCAGCGCCCCGGTCGATCAGAAAACGCGGCACTTCCGTCAAAAGCTGATAAACGCCGATATCCTGCGTCGTCTCGTTGAGATCGGGCAGCGGATCGAAAAACTGCTTCGGTCCATAACAGATGACAAAGTGCAGCGGCGTATATCCGCGGGCGTCGACCGCGTTGATATCAGCGCCAGCTTCCAGCAGCAATTCCATCGCGTCGAGATGGCCGCCTTGGGCTGCCAGGTGCAGCGGGCTCAAACCCGCGCCCAGCACATGGTCCTCGGACGTGCTGGCGTCAACCAGGCCGCCTTCGATCGCAAGAATCGCGCGCAGAGCGTCGATATCGCCCATGATGCTCGCCCAGAAAACATCAACCGCCCAGCCCAGGTGCCGCAGCAGGCGGCGCACGCCGGCGTAATTGCGGCGATAAGCTTGATCGCGCAGGGGCGAGCTCTCGCGCGTTTTGCCGTGACGTTGGTACCGCACCAGCGGGTCGGCGCCGTAACCTAAATAGAACTCGATCGTTTTCACATCGCGGCAAAAGGACATCAAGGTGCTGGGCCCTGGACCGATGGCGTTGACCAGGGCCGGATTTTCGTCCAGCCGTTGCTTGACGCCCTCCATATCGCCCAGCCAGGCACAAGCCCAGACGTCCATTTCCGCGCCGCGCGCCAGCAGAAAATCAACCATGCCCAGTTCGGCGTATTCCGGCATGAAATCGGCCAGGTCGATGGCGTGGATCAGCGCGTTGAAGCGGTACTTGTCATCGCGCGCGTTGATATCGGCGCCATGCGCCAGCAGCAGATCGACAATGTCCTTGCGCCCGTGCATCACAGCCACGTGCAGCGCTTTGGCGTCCGATCCCCATAGCGACGTTCTGACAAAGCCCTCGGCATTGGCCAGGCGGCCGTCTTCGGCCAGCAAGGCCCGCACCTTGTCGATATCGCCTGATTTGGCGGCATCAAAGAGGCGCATGACCTTTTCGGTGAATTGACTGTCCCGCGAGGGACGTTGTGCGGATAAGTTATCCAATGCTGTCATCCTTTGTTTGATCTGTTTACGCGCGTGATAGAGCCGGGATTTGACCGTGCCCAGCGGTATCTCCAGGAAGGCCGCGATCTCGGCTTGCGCGAAGTCGTTCATGTAATGCAGTAGCAGTACGCTGCGCTGCGCCTCGGGCAAGGCCTCTATCGTGGCGGCGATGTCGTCGGGCAGTCCCCCGCCATCGGGCGGCGGCTCGGCGGCGATCTCCCCGGCTTGCTCCAGCGAGACTAGCAGCGGCTGCGGCAGGCGCAGGCGGCGGTTGGCGCGGGAATGCACGATGCGCCGGAACCAGCCCGGGAATGCCGCCGCGTCGCGCAAGCCGAGCAAGCCGTACCAAGCGGCGATGAAAGCTTCCTGCGCGGCGTCTTCCGCCTCTTGCCAGTTGCCCAACTGGGCATAGGCATAAGCCACCGCCATATCCTGGAAGCGGCGCACCACTTCTTCGTAGGCATCGCAATCTCCCCCGCGGGAGGCGATGATCAGTCCGGTCAGTTTTTCCATAGGCGCTCCTTCGGTTATGCCTTCAACCTAAAGAGCCAGTTTGGGGGGCGAAAGGTTCATTCTGCCCCACAATCCCCGCAAATCCCTCTCCGCTCCAGGACACATCATCGTGATACGCCGTCAACTGATGGTACAAACTCTCGGCCATGCCATCGTCCCGCCAGTCATAATCCGCCACCGCCGCGAAGGGACTGCCCGCCGTGCGCGCCCCGCGGCTGCCATCGCCCAGGGCGAAGGTATCGATGACGATGCGCTGCGCCCCGGTCTCCAGCAAGCGCTCGGCGAATGCTGGCGAATAGGGCAATACCGGCGAGACCGCGATCTGGACGCGCAATCCAGCCAGGACCGCGCGCTTTACCGCATCAAAACGCTTGTCCACATGCGCCTTGGCCGGACCATAAGGCAGATCACCCCGGTCGGTCTCGATGGACATGCCCAGCCAGGCGTAGGGGATGCGTGCGATGCGATCCAGATCGTCGACGACCGTCGGACCGCGCGTCTGAATCAGCAGCAGATCGAGATCGCCATAGCGGGCGAAGACATCCAGGCAGCGCCGCGTCAAGCGCAGCTTGCGCTCCAGCGGCTGGTAAGGATCGGTGACCGGGCTCATGAAAATGCGCATCTGGCGCCGGTTCCGCGCCCGGGCCAGTTGCGCCGCCAGCAATTCGGCCGCGTTCTCTTTGATGATCAGCGCCTGGCCCCAGCCTTCGTCCGCGCGCCGCGAATAGAGCCAGTTGGGCAGCTTCTGGGCATAGCAGTAGGCGCCGCAGTAGATGGAGCCGAAGCCACAGCCGATGGCCCAGGACAAGCTGTGGGTATAGGGACGCTCGCCGGCCGTGAGGAAGCCGCGCTTCTGTGGCGTGAGGATGCTTTTGGATTGGATAGTGCGGATATTCATGACTGGCCCAATCTAACTTGCCTTATAGTAGCAATACTCCGCCGCAGAGGCACATGGGTCGTTTCGGGCCTGTATTATCTCGCGAAACTGGCAATCCGCGGACGCTGGCTTCAGGCTGTCTTGGACGATACTCCCAGAACCTTTTGCTCTGCTTTGTTGTAGAAAAGAGAATCAGAGCAGGACGGAGTGTATGGTGACGGGCGAGAAAGAAAAAGATCCGCGGATCATATCTTCGCTGCAGCGCGCCCTGGATATGCTGTTGTTGTTCGGTTCGCAACGTCCGGAATTGGGCATCGCGGATATCGCCAAGGCGCTAAACCTGCACAAGAGCACTGCCTCCGATCTGGTCTATACCCTGCAGCGCAACGGGTGTTTCGCGCAGAATCCGGAGTATCGCCGTTACCATATCGCCGGCTATGTCCTCGCGTCGCTGCCGCTCGTCATCATCTTCGGCTTCAGCTCCAGACGATTTATGGCTGGCCTGTGGCCTGAGCTTCTAAGCATGCAGGTTTTTCTTGTGCCGACCTCAGCCTGTGTTTGCGTCGCCTGTGATGATTGGCTAGAATCAGGAATTGTCCGGCAATTTTTTCGGATACCATATGATAGTTTATGAAAAGGATAAGCTCATGAACAAGAAACTGCCTCTTCTTTTGATCGTCTTGATGCTGGTGCTGGTGCTGGCGCCATCCCTGACCCTGGCACAGGATGACGACCGCGTGACTATCCGCTTCTGGCACGTTTGGGGCAACGTCACTTGGTTGCCCGATGTGGTGGAACCGGCCTTTGAAGCCGCCTTCCCGCAGTACGATCTGGAACTGCGTGTTTTGGACGGCTACCGCAACGCCTATGATCTCTACACGCTGGCGCAGGAACAGGGCGATCCGCCCGAGCTGCTGCAAGGGACCACGAGCAATACGCAGGCGCCCCGTGATACCGGGTTCTTCAAGCCTCTACACGAAGCCATTGCCGGCCGTACCGAAATCAATGGAATTCCCGTGCGCCTCGACGAGATTGTCGGTCCCGCCGCGATGTTCTTTCAGTTGGATGGCGAGTACTACGAATTGCCCTGGAACGCCTCGACGCCGATCGTCTTTGGCAACATGGATCTGCTCGTGGAAGCCGGCGTGGCCGAAGATGTCAACGATTTCGCCGCCATCCCCTCGACCTGGGCGGAAGTCCACGAAGTCTGCGCCATCATCGTTGACAAGTTTCCTGATGTGGACTGCATCAATTTCGGCGCCGGCGGCTGGTACTTTGAAAACGCGCTGGCGATGCAGGGCGCCTTTATGTCCAACAACGAGAACGGTCGCGGCGGCGGCTGTGTCACCGAGGTGCTGTTTAACAGTCAGGAGGCAGTAGATTACCTGGCCTGGCACAAGAGCCTCGAGGACGCCGGCTATTGGGTCGATTATGGCCGGGCCGAGTACGACATCAAATGGGCTGACAGCAAATTGGCATTGCATTTGAACTCCAGCGCCGCCGCCCGCAGTCGCGTGGAAATCGCTGAAGGCAACGGTTTCACCGTGGGCGCCGATCGCATGTTTTACAATCAGGATGTGGATTACGTCGGCAACACCGTCGGCGGCGGGATGATCCTCTTGACCAATGGCCTCGCGCCAGAAGTGGAAGAAGGCGCCTTGACCTTCCTCATGTATATGCTGGAACCGGAGAACATCGCCAATTGGCACAAGTCAACTGGCTACATTCCGGTGACGCAGTCCGGCTATGACTACCTGGAAGCGGAAGGCTGGTTCGAAGAAAATCCGACATTCGCCGTTGCAAACCACCAATTGGCTGCGTCGGCCCGGGTCCCGCAAACCGCCGGCGCGATCTTCGGCAGCTTCGCGCAGGTCTACCAGATGTATCGGGAAGTCTTCCAAAACATCCTCCGTAACGATGCCGATATCCAGGAGTCGCTGGATCGCCTGAAGGCGGAGGCCGACCTGCTCATCGAAGAATACAACTTGCTGGTGCCTTGCGAGGAAATGTAGACAAGGCAACACATAAGCGGATGGGGCGATTGCCCCATCCCCCACCTCATCTTCTTCGACAGCGTTCGCGCATGGCGTTGGTCATGCGATAATCTGTGTGAACGCCACCCGCGGCGTTGACCTAGTCGAGCGAATTGGCTGAGCCACTCCAGGGAGGCGCCAAGACGGTGTCCGCATTCCTGTTCACAATTCTCGCGTCCGCTCTGGGCGCGCTCGTTGTCGGCGCGATCTTAAAGCGCCGCGGCAGAGCACTGAGGGGCGGCCTGGCGCTGGGCGCTGTCGCCGGGCTCCTGGGCAGCCTGGCGACCATGATCCCCCTGCAGTACTGTGTCCTAGATCCCGAGCACCATATATTCTTCAAGATCAGCGTTCTGGGAAGGACGCTCACGGTCAACGCTGTGGCGCTCCTTGGAATTCTCCTAGTCATCGTTGTCGTATGGGCCTTCGCTCTGGCGATTGATAGACTGCGTCATCATTGGCGGACGCGCAGCGCTACGGTTTGGAAGGCGGACACGGCGCCAGGCACCTTCGTCGGCTACGATTTCTCGCCCTGGATATTCCTGGCGCCGACCCTCGTCGGGCTCGCTGTCTTCACCTATTATCCGGCGGCGCAAAACTTCTTCCTGGGTACACAGTTAGCGCGGCGCGGGGTGGCGAATACCGCCTTCATTTGTCTTGATAACTTCGCCAGTCTGATTGCCAGCCGCTTGCAGGACGCCCACTATTACATCTTGAGCGATGGCTTTATCTGGCATGCCGAAAACGCTCGCTATTTGGCTGTCTTCGGCAATAGCTTATTCTTCTCCGTGTTTATTGTAATTGTCGCGAATGTGTTGGGACTGTCTATCGCCCTGCTGGCGTCACAGAAGATACGGGGCGCCTCGGTTTATCGCACCCTGATGATCTGGCCTTATGCCATTTCCGGCGTCGTGGTCGGCATCGTTTTCGCGATCTTGCTGGGCGGTGGCGGATCGGGATTCATGAATCAAGTTTTGCGTCTCTTCGGCGCAGAGCCCGTTCCGTTTCTGTCCGACCCCTGGTGGGCGCGCGCCTCGGTAGTGGCAGCCGCCGCCTGGAACAAACTGGGATTCAACGTCCTGATTTATATCGCGGCTCTGCAAGCTGTACCAATGGAATTGATGGAGGCCGCCGCGATCGATGGCGCCAATGCCTGGAAGCGCTTCCTTAATGTGACCATACCGATGATTTCTCCCTACATCTTTTTCGTCGTGTTTCTCAATCTGAATTACAGCTTTTTCGATCTTTTTGCCGTTATTGAAAACCTCACCGAGGGCGGACCAGTAAACGCGACGACAAACCTGGTCGTGGATATCATTCGCGTCGGCGTTGAAAGCCGCGATATAGGGAAAGCCGCGGCACAATCTATCGTCTTGTTCATGGTGGTGATCGGCCTCACCTACGTGCAGTTCCGCGTCATGGGCCGGCGCGTCACCTACGGAGCTGACTGATATGACTGCCCGAACTCGCCGACGCAGGGATGATCAACCGCCGCCACTGTTTCGCCTTCTCCGCGAGCAGATCTCGTTCAGGCGCTGGTATATCCACATCCTCTTGTGGATCGCTGTGATATTTATGGGATTTCCCTTGTTTTACGCGGCACTGGTCAGCACGCAAAACAATGCCCAGATGTTCCGGTTGCAGATGATTCCAGGCGACTCTTTCAGCTTCAATTTGCAGACGGTGCTCGATCGCAACATCGCCCGTCTGATGTTCAATACCTTTGCAGTGGCGACCATGGTCACCCTTGGCAAAGTTGTCTTGTCGATCTTCAGTGGCATGGCGTTGGTCTATTTCCGCTTCCCCGCCAAGTCGCTCGTATTTGGTTTTATCCTTGCCGCGCTCATGGTGCCGGGCGAGGTGACGATCATCGCTCTGTTCCGCCTGGTCGCTCTGGAATTAGGCTGGGGCAACACCTGGACTGCCCTGGTAGTGCCGGCTGTGGCAAGCCCTACCGGCGTATTTCTGTTTCGCCAGCATTTCGCCAGCATTACACCGGAACTGTCCGAAGCGGCGCAGCTGGATGGCGCGGGGCCGTTGCAATTCTTGCTGCGCGTCCTGGTGCCGCTCAGCCGAAACACGATAACTGCGCTGGTCGTCATCATGTTCATCGGCGGCTGGAACAGCTATTTGTGGCCCCTGCTGATCGTCACCAACCCGGATTTGCAGGTGATTCAAGTGGGGCTAAGCACGCTGGACGATGGCGTTGAAATAGGACGTACCTGGGGGCCGATCATGCTGGGCGCGGTCATCGCGAGCATCCCGCCAATCTTCATCTTCGTTCTGATGCAGAAGCAATTCCTGCAGGGCTTCGCGCTCACGCGCAGCAAATAGGGCGACCGGCAGCGCCCGTACAGTTTGGTTTCTCGCGGATTACGCGTCCGATTAAAGTTGTGAACAAGACAGTCAATTCGAGGAATTCAATGCCTTCGTTACGAATCGTCACACAGAACATCTGGAATGTGAACGACCATTGGCAGGAGCGCGCCAATGCGATCGGGCACAATATGGTCGATCTGGAAGTCGATATTGTCTGTATCCAGGAATCGACGCCCGACCACTTCGAGTATCTCAAGTCGCACAGCTTTAGGCGCTATCCGCATGCCAATTATGCGCCGAGCGATGACGGTTCCCTAACGCCTTACCCGCTGGGACTGGCGATATTCTCCCGCCTGCCCGCGCTGGACCGGGGCAAGGTCGATATTGAGCGGGAGCGCGAAATGCGCAATCCCTGGATGCGCATAGTACAGTATATGACCGTGGAAACGCCCTCTGGTTATTCCCTGGCTGTGTTCAATACTCACCTGTTTTTAAGCGACGGACAGAAAGAAATCGGGATCAAGTCTTGCCTGGACGTCATGCGGCGCGCGCAGTTTGCCGGCTGCCAGCATATTCTGGCTGGTGACTTCAACATCAATCTCGATACGCAGCCGGAATACTTGGCGCCGCTCGCAGAACATCAGTATGCCGACCTGTGGACCGCGAAAAACGGAAGCGAGACCGGATACACTTCGCCCTTAGACCTTAAGGAGCCGCTCTCCCAACGCATCGACGGCTTTTTCACTCAGCGCGACAGCCTTGACCGGATGGTCAGCGTCTCGCTGGTCAATACAGAGGCGATTAATGAGGGCAGTCTGCTGCTCTCTGATCACATCGGTGTAATGGCAACCATGGATCTCGACTGAAATGCAGCTTCAGCTGTCCCATACCGACAAGGCTATTGAATCCGGTTACTTCGCGCTGGAAGGCTCCGGACTCGTCGGCCACTGCTCGATCTTCAATGACATCGTGCCGCCGCGCGCCGACTTCAGCGAATGGCGCTTTATTAAGAGATATTCCCGCATGTAGCCAATCTTTCCGGCGCGCTTATACGAACCAGCCGCTCCCGTTGATTTCCGCCACTTGGCCCGTAACCCATTTGCCGAGATCCGATACGTAATACAATACAGCGTCAGCTGAAAGTTAAGACTTGCGCTTGCCATGCGCATAGCGCGAGTAGTCGTAGCGATAGTTTGACAATGTATGCAACTGTATATAGACTGGATTTGCTATCCAAAGTCTTGGAATGTGGATTAGACGCGACAGGATTGTACGCGGGCAATTGACCGGGAGGGAAGCAATGCCGGCTTTTCCGATTATTGATACGCATCTCCATGTCTGGGATCCTCAGCTTTTGCGCTATC
Organism: Chloroflexota bacterium; assembly: GCA_026708115.1. GTDB lineage: Bacteria > Chloroflexota > Anaerolineae > Aggregatilineales > Phototrophicaceae > UBA6055. The sequence goes on along the minus strand of JAPOVL010000035.1, from coordinate 180,181 downwards.
CCTGGCTGGATGACATCCCTTTGCTGAACAAACCCTATTTGCTCGAGGACTACGATCGAGCTTGTGGACCGGTCTCTGTTGAGAAAATGGTGTTCTTGCAGGCGGAGGTGGATTTCGCCCAGTTCCAGCAGGAAGCGGACTGGGTAGAAAGCCTTGCCAGCCAAGACGGACGGCTTCAAGGAGTCGTGCCGTGGGCGCCGCTGGAACTCGGCGACGCCGCTGGTCCCGCACTGGAAAAACTGTCCGCGAACCCGCGAATCAAGGGCGTCCGCCGCATCATACAGTTTGAGCCGGATATCGAGTTTTGCCTGCGGCCGGATTTTATTGCGGGGCTGCGGCTGCTGCCAGAGTTTGGCCTGAGCTTCGACATTTGCATCTTTCACCCGCAAATGGCCAACACCATTAAAATGGTGGCACAATGCCCCGATGTTCAGTTCATCCTGGATCATATTGGCAAGCCGGATATTAAGCATAACCTGATGGATCCCTGGCGCGCCGAAATCAAGACCCTTTCCGAGTTTCCCAACGTCTGGTGCAAAATCTCGGGTCTGGTCACGGAGGCGGATCATCGCCATTGGACCAAGGAACAGCTCAAACCTTATATTGATCATGTCATCGAATGTTTTGGTTTTGATCGCGTGATGTATGGCGGCGATTGGCCTGTCGCCTATCAGGCGACAGAGTATCCACGTTGGGTAGAAACGCTTGCCTGGGCGGTTGAGGGTTGTTCTGAAGAAGAGTTGAAGAAACTTTTCCACGACAACGCCGCGGCCTTCTACCACCTGGATGCTTGAGACCGTTGTTTTGCATTCTATCAGCCGCCGCGATACAATTCCTGGACTTGACCATTAAGATACCGGGTTGAGTAAAATATTCCGCAAAAAGTACTTATTAATAAGAAAGCTGCTGCAATGACTTGGAACGGGCATATTGCTGTTGTTACCGGTGCGGCCAGCGGCATAGGTGCCGGCATTGCGGAGTGTTTCGCCGAAGCGGACGCGGAAGTTGTCGTCGCGGACATCAATTAGCGGCTGGGCGCGCAGGTCACAGCCGACTTACAGCAGTGCTACGCAAGGGTCTGTTCGTCAAGACCGACGTCTCCAAGGCGGATGACTGCAAGAGACTCATTGACCAAACCCTCTCAGCCTACGGTAAGATTGACACGCTGGTTAACAATGCCGGCGTGAACTTCGTGAAGCCAACGCTGGAAATGGACGAAGCCGACTGGGACCGTGTCGTCGACGTGGATCTGAAGGGCAGTCTTCTCTGCAGTCGTTACGCGCTGGAGGCGATGGTCGCGCGGCGCAGCGGCAATATCATCAATATCGCTAGCGTGCACACCGTCGCTACCTTGCCGGCTACCGCCCCCTATGCCGCCTCCAAGGGCGGCGTCGATATGATGACTCGTTCCATGGCGATCGAATTCGCCCCCTACGGCATTCGCGTCAATGCTATCAGTCCGGGTCTGACGGACACCCAGATCTGGAACGATATCCAGGACGCCGCGGAAGACGCCGAGCTGGCGCGGCAGCACTGGATGGACAACATCCCGCTTGGTCGTGTGCAATCCCCGCGCGAGGTGGGCAACGTGGTGCTCTTCCTGGCGGGGGAGCAATCCTCGTATGTGACCGGCGCCAACATCTTCACCGACGGCGGCATGACGATTCAGCTGACCAACCGTGAGCGCTTTGTCAGCAGGTCTTTGGAAGGTAAGACACCGCAAGACTGAATATCTTGCGAACCCCACCTCATAATTGACTCGCCAAGCTAAATGGTTAAGGTCATAACCCGAGAGGTATGCCTATATCGGCAAATACGCCCGGTACTGTGCGCGGCCGTGATATCGCGTCATACAATGTCAATATCCGCGCTGCCACTGGGGTAAAACGGCGCTTGCTTGTTGCTCGAACCCGATACCGATTTCACGTCAGCTCTTTCCGTTAGCGTTCATGATTCGTGGAAGAAGCAATGGGCGGTCAGGCAAAAGGGCCATCACCATTGGATGTCGGGATTCGGCGGAGGAATGGCTTGAATCAGGGACTGGGAATAAGGATGTTGCGGATTCCTGATGACCTCTTCCGCTGTGCCTTGTTCAACAATCCGACCGCGGTTTAGAATGACGATCCGGTCGCTAATCCCGAAGCGAGGATTCATGCGCCTTGACGATATATTGCGCGCGGTTCCCACAACAGTTCTGGATGAGAATGGCGCTACCTAAGATGCATTTCAAGCGCAGAGGGAGACAACAAAAGCCGATCACTCGGCCGATGTCTTACTTGCCTGAATAGTTCGGGTGGCGTCTTTCGTTAAATGACGCCATGCCTTCTTGCGCATCTTGTGTGTGAGCGGCAAGCGCGCCGGCAAGCCCTTCCAGTGTAGAACCCGCCGCACCCTGATGCGCGCCATTGATGGCTTGCTTGGCAAATTGCACAGCCAGGGGCGCATTGGCCGCGATCTGCCGCGCCAGTTCATCCGCGCGACTGTCCAATTGATCGGGCGGCAAGACTTCGTTGACAAGCCCCCAATGTTCCGCTGTCGCTGCCGAAATACGCTGTGCCGAGAAAATCATCTGTTTGGCGCGTCCGGCGCCGATCAAGGCGGGCAAGCGATGTGTACCTCCCCAACCAGGTACCGTCGCAATCGATACTTCGGGAAAACCAAGTTCGATATCTGCGGCTGCCAGACGAATATCCGCGGCTAAAGCCAGTTCTAAACCGCCGCCCAAGGTGAAGCCGTTGAGAACAGCGATCACCGGTTGGCGGAGCGCCGCAATACGATCAAACAAGCGGTGGCCATCGCGGATCCAGCGTCGCCACATATCCAGGGGGGCAAGCGATGTCCAGGTATGGATATCGGCGCCGACGCAGAAGGCGCGTTTTCCGCCGGCGCGGAGGACAACCACGCGCGCCTCAACATTGCGGTCAACTTGCTCGACAATCTCACTTAACTCGACGAGCATATCGCGATCAATCGCATTCAGTTTTTCAGGACGGTTCAACTGAATATGAGCGATATGCCCTTGGACAGAGAAATCGATCTTGCTCATGGCATGCTCGGTTTCTTCCGAAGCTTCAGTTGCATCGGCGCCGGTGAAAACAGTTCCGCGTCCATCACAGTAAGATTTGGGCTGACATGCAAATCTATACTTGCTTGACAAAGCACATCCTCTTCCAGGCGCATGCCCGGCGCAATCTCTGTCACAGTAAGACCTTGCGACTCCAAACTGATGACGCAGCGCTCGGTGATGTAAGTTACCTTCTGGCCGGTTTGACGCGCGCGCAGACCGCTGAAGGTGACTTCTTCTATATGGGGAACAAATTTCTTGAAGCGTCCTTCTTGCAGAATCCGAAGCTGCCCGTCGTCGACTGCGAGTTTGAGACCACCAGCGGTGAAAGCGCCACTGAACACAATATGTTTTGCCCCCGATGTTATATCGATAAAGCCGCCGATACCCGCGGTAACGTGGGGTTTGGACGCCAGCCGGGACACATTAACACTGCCCGCCGCGTCCACTTCCATAAATGACAGCAATGTGCGATCGAAACCAGCGCCTTGCAAGTAGGTGAATTGATCTGGCGAGGGGATAATGGCTTCGAGGTTGGAGGCGCAGCCAAACTGAAAATCTTGTAGGGGCAGGCCCCCGACCGCGCCCTGTTCTATCACCCATGTGACTGAACCGTGCAGCCCTTCTTCTAGCAAGATATAAGGAACAAGGGCGGAAATACCAAAGCCGAGGTTAACTGATTCACCCTCCTTGAGTGTCATGGCGGCGCGCCTGGCGATGACTTTGGAGATGCCCCATTCCACATGAGGGAAGCTGGTCATAGGACGCGGCAACTCGCCGCTGATCGCGGGTTCATACTGCGTTTGCGTGGTCTGCAATTGTTCGGGATCGAGAACGATGCAATCGATCAGCGTACTTGGCACGCGAATGGACTGGGGCGGCAAACTGCCACTGGGAGCAATGCGCTTGACCTGCGCTATGACGATACCGCCGTTGTTGCGCGCGGCCAGGGCCTGGTCCAAGACACCCAGATAGGCGCCTTCATGCTCCATCGACAGATTGCCGGCTTCATCGGCAGTTGTACCCCGAACGATGGCGACGTCTACCGGAATCGACTTGTAGAATAGCCATTCGTCGCCGGCAAACTCGACCCGTGTAACGATATCTTCCCCGGTGATACTATTCATTTTCCCGCCACGATGCGCGGGATCAACGACTGTATCCCAACCAATCTTCGTCAGGACACCGGGGCGTTTTGCGGCGGCTTCTCGGTGCATATGGAAAATAATGCCGCTGGGCAAGTTATAGGCTTCGACCTCATTGTTGTGAATCATTTGCCAGATTCGCGGCGACTCTCGGGAAGACGGTCCGCTGGGATATGAACCGGCTATGACGCGCTTGAGCAGGCCCTTCTTGGCGATGTGATCGATGCCATCGATGCCGTACATGTCTCCGGCTGCGATTGGATGGATGGTGGTGATGTTACGCGGCGCGCCTGTTTTATCGAAGCGCTGGCCTATTGCCTTCAGGGTTGCATCCGGGCAGCCCAAGCCACTTGATGAACTGACTGACACGATGGCATGATCCGGGATCATTTCAACGGCAGCCGCTAGCGAGGCGAGTTTATTCTTTGGCATTAGTTAAGTAAAACTCCGAGGTCGTCGAATCAGCCCGATTTACCCCAAATATAATAGGTGAATGCATGGCGGCTGTCAAAAGGATGAAGGGATGAGTTGGTCGCAGCGGCGCCGTAGCTGTCAAGGACAATCAGCAGCAGCAACTGAGAGGCTCTGCAGCGGCTGGAGGCGTCCGCACCAAGTATTTTACACTATAATCAACTCATGCCAATTGAAGAGGCGGCTCGGCTCGATATCTTTGGTTGTGAAATTCGATCCTGGCAGGCCGGAGTCCAAAAAGATATTAGCAGGAGGTAATGTGATTCAAAACGAAGGGCGTCTGGGCGAGCGCATCCACAGCGCCTTTGCATTTGCGGGGAAGCAACTGCGACGCTTGCTGTCCGCCCATCCCGATTACTTCCCCATGTATACGCAGAATGGCAAATGGAAGCATGGCGGCGAAGCCTGGACCAACTGGTGTGAAGGCTTTCTGGGCGGGCAATTGTGGCTGATGTACACCTACACAAAGGAATCATGGTGGCGGGATCAAGCCATACATTATTCGCGCCTGATTGAACATCGCAAGACGGACAGGGCGGTCCATGATCTGGGATTTCTGTTTTGGTCGACCTGGAAGCGTTGGCACGATCATGCGCCGGAGGCATTCATCAACGATGTGATCGTTGAGGCTGGGCGCACTGCCGGTTCGCGTTTTCGTGAAAGAGGGGAATATCTGCCCTCCTTTGTATCTGGCGCGAGTCTCTTCATCGATATCATGATGAATGTGGGCATCATTTTCTACGCTGCCCGGCAGAGCGGCGATGCGACTTTATGGGAAAACGCGGCGAGGCATTGTCATACGACGCGCCGCTATCTGGTCCGCGGCGATGGCAGCAGCGCGCACGAAGGGCTCTTCAATACAGAAACAGGCGAGTTTTTGCGCCAGGCGACCCACCAAGGTTGGCGGGACGATTCGTCCTGGGCGCGGGGCTTAACCTGGGCAATCTACGGTTTCGGCACCGTCTATCGCTTTACTGGCGACAGCTGCTTCCTGAAGACGGCCGAAGATTGCGCCGCATTTTACATCGAACGCAGTCCCGGGCACGGCGTGCCACCGAATGATTGGTCGGAGCCGGACCCAGCTTACCCGTACGAAAGTTCAGCGGCCGCGATTGCCGCCAGCGCTTTCTTGCAGTTAGCCGACCTGACCACCGACGCTATTCGCGGGCGCATGTATCGGGGTCATGCGCTTAGGATTCTGGATACGCTCTTGCAGCCAACCTTCCTGGCAATCGACACGCCGAATTGGGAAGGCATCTTGCAGGGCGGGGTTTATCACCAGGACAAAGGCTTGGGCGTCAATGAGAGCGTCATGTGGGGCGAGTATTTCTTCCTGGAAGCGCTGCTTGACGCGCTGCATAGCCTGAGCGACAAGAAGCCAGCGGTCTCGGCGCGGCCAGCCTGCTAGAGCCTTGCCTCAGCCCTCGTCGCGGCGTATGACATGCAGGGCTTTCGCGCCGACTACATGCGGCTCGGCTTGCAGCCCCAGCGCGTCGATGGTGACGTGGCCTTTATCCCAGAGCACCATGCCAGCTTGCAAAGTTTCAAGGTGGACCTGGTTTTCGGCAATGTCCAGCGTCAAGGCCGCGGCCTCGGGACCATGAAAGGCGCCAACCCATAGGTCAGCTTCGGGGATGGCAACTAGCCAGGCGGCATCCCTGCCGCAAGCCAGGCGCGCGTTCCCGAGCTCAATCAGTCCCGAGCGGCTCTCCCGGGCGACTGGGGAGTCCAGCATGGGGCAGCCAAGCTTCGCCCCCCCTGCCCAACGGCGCTGGATGCGCCAGCGCATCAGATCGACATCAATGCCAAGCGCGAGATCGTCCCGGCTATAAGCCAGGCTCCATTGCCGCGGGCTGACGCCATCAAAGGTGCGCGCGTCCTCCAGTTCTTCGCTGAGTTGCCCGGCGGCGAAGGTTTCGTACAGGTCTTTGGCGCTGCCGCATTGATCTTTTGCCGCGACTTCAACGAAGAAGCCGTTATGGACGTAGCCCTGGAAAAACGCGCCGGGATTAGCCAATTCCCAAAAGGTCTTGTCAGGTCCGCGATAGTTGTACATCTCAAGCGCCAGACAGCCGCGTCGTTCCGCAATGATAATAGGCGCCTCAACACCGAGCTTGGCGCGCGCGAGGGGACGAATCAGGATATAGACGTCACCGCATCCCACCACAATAGCAGCGCCCTCGGGAACATTTGCCGGCAGGTCGCCCAGGCTGGTACCATCGATCCAGATCTCATCGACGTCTTCCGCGCTGCTCCAGATCAGGACGGCTTTGGCGCTGGAACAGCGGGACCAGGCATCCAATTCTCGAGAAGTGTACAAGCCGAAAGCGCGCGGACCCGCGAGCACGCCGCGAAAACTGCCCTCATCGCGGAAGACCTGGTCATTAGATCGCGAAGGCGTGGTTCGGTAGTCGCCCAGCCACTTGTCATTAATCAAATAGCGGGAGAAAACCACGCCCGGACTGGGCTTCTGCCTGGTGTACTGGATGGAGAAGACGTTTGATTGGTTGCTGATGAAGCGGTTCGATTGCGTGGCCAGTTCTTGCGTCGCCAAGCCGAGGCTGAATTCAGAATGCAGGTAGCTGCTGATAACGACGCTGGCGCCGGCATCGGAGGTTTCGCTCACTTCCAGCGGGATGGGGCGGCGCTGCCGCACTGCCTCGAGCCAGGCGGGGAGTTTGCCTTCTTCGATCATCCGGGCGAAGGCGGTGACCTCGGCAGCCGTCCTGCAGACCAAGGCCGGATAATATGCGCGGCAGTGCGGCGGCGCCAGGCGGCCCGTTTCGGGATGCAGACGCAGGGCGACGCTCAATCCGATGCGCGATATGATCAGCTGCGCCAGCAATCTGGCTTGGGACTGTTCCGAAAACGCGACTATCTTGTGCAACGCTTCGATACATACGAATGAGTATGTCGGGCTGTTGTACTCATGCGGTATGCCGCTCTCATCGATCATGCTCAGCCAATCACGGAGTTTTTTCGCACCGCGCTGCGCGTATTCCGGCAGATTCAAGAGTTGACCGCCCAAGAGTGAATTGGCGATGTCTTGCGCCACGATATTGGAATATTTGGGTGAGACATCAATCCGGCGAATTTCGTCCAAGCCCAGCTGGATGCGGGCTTTGACGCGCTCGACAAGTTCGGTGGAAAGGCGCTCGGCATGATTCAACAGCAGCGGTATCAGCCGGACAAGTACAAATTGCACGGCATTCAAGTCTTCAACGGCTTCGTCTTCATGCTCCCACTTGAAGTTGCCGTAGTGGGGCGAGCGCGTATCGGTATCCTGACAATCCAGGACGGCATTGATGACCGCTTCAGCGCGTTCAATCTCGGCTGGCGAAGCGCGCTCCACCAAGGCGACGGCATACTCGGCAGACATCCAGGCACTGTGAAAGACGCCGTTATCGATGGTATTGGCGACGAGATGAACAGCCGGGTCGTAAACGAGCGGCGCGGCGTCGCTGACTGGCGGGAAAATATGGGCAGGTTCTAACATGATTTGCGTGCCTTTCGCGTAAAGCGGGCAGGGTTATCTCTTCATCGACTGCCCGATCGCTTCGAAACCGCGCAAGTTAAGTTCCTCGGCAAAATGGCAAGCCACCCAGCGATCAGGCTCGATTTCGCGGACGGCCGGTTCTTCATGTCGACAACGGTCCTCGGCATAAGGACAGCGAGGCTGAAAATAGCATCCGCTGGGAGGATTGCTCGGGTCGGCGACTTCACCCTCCAGGCGTATGCGAACGCCCTTATTCCGCAGACGCGGATCTGGCTTTGGGACCGCCGACAGCAGCGCTTCGGTGTAGGGGTGCAGAGGATTTGTGAAAAGGTCCTCTGTAGTAGCCAGCTCAACGATCTTGCCTACATACATAACGGCGACGCGATGGCTGATATGCTCCACGACGCTAAGGTCATGAGCGATGAACAGATAGGTCAGATTTAGCTCTTCCTGTAGATCTTGCAAGAGATTCAATATCTGCGCTTGTACCGATACATCCAGGGCGGAGACAGCCTCGTCAGCGACAATGAGCCGCGGATTCAAAGCCAGCGCGCGCGCAATGCCGATTCGCTGGCGTTCTCCACCGCTGAAAGCGTGTGGATAACGTCGGATGTATTCGGGTCTTAAACCGACCCGCTTCAATAGCGACGCTACTCGGTCTTCCAGGTCTGATCCGCTGGCGACACGGTTCACTTTGAGCGACTCGCCAACGATTTGCAGTATTGACAGGCGCGGATTCAAGGACGAAAACGGGTCCTGGAAGATCATGCGAATCTGGCGGCGGAAAGGTCTTAGATTGCGGTTGTCCAATTTGGCTAGATCAATCGGCTCTTGCTCTTCGGCCTTGTAGAGAATCTGACCTGATGTCGGTTCGTAAACGCGTACAATACAGCGGCCCGTTGTCGTCTTGCCGCAGCCGGATTCTCCTACGAGGCTCAGGGTTTCCCCCTGGCGGATGTGAAAGCTGACATTATTGACTGCTTTGACGAAACCGACCGTCCGACGAAAGGCTCCTCGCCGAATCGGAAATTGCATATGGAGATTGCGAACCTCCAACAAGGGTTCAATGCTGTCCGCCAGCATGATTTCAGATTTGTCCTTCAAGTGAGCATATCCTCGTTGGGTAGAGCTTCATCCGCGGCGGAATAAAGCAGGCAGCGGATGCTATGGCTCTGGCTAAGTTTATGGCGAGGCGGGTCTATGCTGTCGCAGCGTTTAGCGATGAAATCGTCACAGCGCGGATGAAAGGGACAACCATTCGGACGGGCAAATGGATGCGGAACCGTTCCCTTAATGGAGTACAGCCTTCTATTCTCCCGACTGTCGTAGCGGGGAATTGACTGCAGAAGCGCGCGTGTATAAGGATGCTTGGCATTATGGAAGATGGAATCGACATCGCCGCTTTCAACATCCCGCCCGAGATACATGACCACAACTTCGTCGGCGATTTCGGCCACTACCCCAAGGTCATGTGTGATGAAAAGCACGGACATGCCGCTTTCCTGCTGCAGATCACGAATAAGATCGAGTATATTCGCCTGGGTCGTGACGTCCAAAGCGGTTGTCGGTTCGTCGGCAATCAGCAGTTGCGGCTCGCAGGCCAGCGCAATGGCGATCATGGCGCGTTGCCGCATGCCGCCCGAGAGTTCAAAGGAGTAGGCGTCAAGTTGTTCGCTTGGCCGCGGGATGCCAACCAGATCAAGCATAGACACCGCTCGCTTGCGGGCTTCCTGTCTGCTGACCGGCAGGTGAAGCAGAATCGCTTCCATGATTTGACTGCCGATGGTATGCACCGGGCTCAGGGAAGACATGGGCTCTTGGAAGATCATGCTAATCTCGCCGCCGCGAATCTTGCGAATCTCGCGCCCTTTTGGGTTCATCCCCGCCAGGTCGATTGCTTCGCCGTCTCGCTGCTGGAAGTTGATCTCTCCTGAGACAATTTTGCCTGGACTGGGCACGATCCGGAGAATTGAGCGCGCGGTAACCGATTTCCCGCAGCCCGATTCACCGACCACACACAGGGTCTCGCCACGCTTTAGGGACAGGTTGACCCCATCAACGGCTTTCACCACGCCTTCATCGGTGAAGAAGTGCGTCTTTAGGTCCTTGACGTCTAGCAAGGTCTGATCATCGGTTTTGGCCGAGTCATCAAGTCTGGTATGGGTCGGCTGCATCTCTCAATCCGTCTCCCAAGAAATTCATCGCCAACACGGCAACGACAACCGCCAAACCCGGGAAGAGCAGCCAGGGCGCCGTCGCGATGGAGCGGACATTTTGCGCCTCTTGCAGCAGCACACCCCAACTAACGACGGGAGGGCGCAGTCCGATGCCCAGGAAACTCAGGGCGGTCTCGGCCAGGATCATGCCTGGAATGGCCAAGGTGACAGAAGCGATGATATGACTTGTCATTGAGGGCACCATGTGGCGGAGGATGATTTGCATTTCGCGCACGCCATCCAAGCGCGCCGCGATAACGAAGTCTTCGGTCTTGAGCGACAGGAAACGACCGCGCACCTCGCGCGCGAGTGTTGTCCAGCCGATCAAAGACAAGAGCACAGTGATCGCAAAATAAACGCGCACTGGTGGCCAGGTCAGTGGAATGGCGGCTGACAGCCCCATCCAAAGCGGAATCGTCGGCAATGAGCGCAGAATCTCGATTGTGCGCTGGATCAAATTATCGACCAAACCGCCATAATAGCCGGAGATGCCGCCCAGAATGACGCCCAGCAGCAAGCTTAGTCCGACGCCGACCAGGCCGACCGACATCGACACCCTCGTGCCATATATAGTGCGGCTCAGCACATCGCGCCCCAGCCTGTCCGTGCCGATGAGGTGTACGGGGTCGCCAAATTGCGTCGCGCCGATCAGATGAAAATCAAGCGTGAACAGGCCCCACAGCTTGTATTCCTCGCCGCGAACAAATAGACCTACCGGATAGGTAATCGTCTCGTCCACGATGTAGGTGCGCTTGAATGATTCGGGATCTACTTGCACCTTATGGCCATAGACATGGGGATAAAAACGCCAGCCGGCGTCCGTCCATTGGAAGAGTTTTATGCTCTGCGGCGGCAGAAAGGTGTGTTGCGCGCTATATGTCCCGGCTGAATACGGGGCGACGAACTCGGCAAATAGCGCCACCACATATAGCAGTATCGTGACCAGGCCGGCAAGCATCGCCAGTCGGTGTTTGCGGAACTTCCACCAGATCAACTGCCATTGGTTGGCGACGACAATACGCGTTTCGGCCTGGACCTCGGCGGAGGCACTGGCGCCGTCGCCCGTTGCCGGATACGCATCGGCGGTCATTGGAGTTGTATCCTGGGATCAATCCATGCCAGCAGAATATCGGACACCAGCGTACCAATGATGGTGAGAACACTGACCAGCAGGATAAGGCTGCCGGCGAGATACATGTCTTGCGCCTGAAGCGAACGGTAGAGCAGGGGACCGGTGGTCTGCAGATTCAAGACGATCGATGTAATTGCCGACCCGGAAACCAAAGCCGGGAAGACCCATGCTACAGCGCTCACCAAGGGATTCAGCGCCACTCTAACCGGATATTTGAACAGCAGTTTCAACTCGGATAGACCGCGCGCCCGAGCAGCGTCAACATAGAGCTTGGACAATTCATCGAGCAGGTTCGCGCGCATCACGCGAATCAGCGCTGCCGTGCCCGCCGTTCCCAGTATGATGACAGGCAGCCACAAATGACTGAGCAGGTCGAGCACACGGTCAAGCGACCAATCCGCGACTATATATTCCGGGGAAAACAATCCGCCAACGCTCTGCCCAAAATACCTAAAGGCAATATACATCAGCACCAGCGCAAGCAGGAAATTGGGAATCGCCAGACCGATGAAGCCGATAACCGTGACAACATAATCGCCAATGGTGTATTTCTTGACGGCCGAATAAATGCCAATGGGTATGGCTACAATCCAGATGAAGGCCAGCGTTAAAAGCGAAATGACCACGGTGAGGCCTAGTCGCTCCCAGATCAAGTCGCTGACATCCTTATCCCATTCGAATGATCTGCCGAAGTCGCCTTTGGTGATAATGCCGCTGATCCACTTCCAATACTGAACATAAATCGGTTCATCCAAACCGTAGCGTTCGCGCAAAGCATCAACCTGGGCTTGATCAACCGTCTCTTCAGCTTTGCTGATCAGGGAGGCGAGGAAGTCGCCGGGCGGCAACTGAATCACCACAAACGCAATAATCGAGACGACCAGCAGCGTCGGGATCAGATAGATGATTCGCCGCGCGATGTACCAGAGCATAGATCAAGCTTTTCTCGACGACAGCACAAGTCTAATAACCTGCGTTTTGATAATCGGCGACCGCGTTGGGTCCGTAACCCAATTCGCCACGCCGCGCGCGGAAATTGGCAAGGACATCCCGGTAACGAGGATCACCTACAAAGTCGATTGTTTCTTCCGGATTTCGCGACAAGTCAAACAAGACTTCGGGCATCTCGCGCCCATAATATTGATACTTGAGATGATCGCGTTTGATCATCAGATTCTCATAACGATCAAAGTTTTCTTCATGCCCCAGATGCGTGCCGCCGTATGCCGAGACGGTCTCGTTGTCCCAGTTCGCGCTATCGCTGTTCAGCAAGGGAAGCAAGCTGCGGCTGTCCAAGCCGTCAACCACCGGCACACCGGTCAATTCACAAATCGTCGCGAATAGATCGCACAGATTGACATTCTCTTCGACAACCCGCCCCGCGTTTGCGCCGCCGGGGGTGCGGATGATCAAAGGAACCTTGACGCTGCCCTCGAAGAACTTTGTCTTCTCCCAAAGCGTGTGCTCCCCCAGCATCTCGCCATGATCGCTGGTGTAGATGATGATCCAGTCATCAAGGTCTTGGCCGACATGTTCAAGCGCGGCGAGCACTCGGCCGTAATCTTCATCGATTCCCTCAACCATGCCGTAATAGGCCGCCGTCGCCCGGCGGATTTCGCGCTCGCTGACATCGACCCCGGGCTTGACCGAGCGGCTGCTGAGAAAGGGATGGTCAAAGGCTGTCTCGTTCACATAGGGCCTAACGCGGTTCAGGTAATAGGTGAACTTCCCGTGTGTGGTAAGGAAGGGGACATGCGGCCGAACAAAGCTCACCTTCAGCATCAGCGGGCGCGCTGGTATGGCGCGGTCGTAGTAGGGATCGGTGAAGAAGTTCTCCACAAAGCGCAGGGCGCCGTCCAGCGTGTAAGCGTCATGCCCGTTGATTGGACCCTGCCCGATGCCGGCGCGCTTGACCTCTTTGGCTTGCGTCCATTTGTGCTCGGTGGGCAGCGGCAGGTCGCGCATGGCTTCCAAATCACGCCCCTCGATGAAGTCATGCCGCACGCTCATCCCGTCGCCGATGCGCCGCGTCCAACCTTGCATCTGATCGGTACCGTTATGATGCAGTTTGCCAGCGGCGACAGTCGCGTAGCCATACTGAGACAGTCGCCGCGCGAAGGTCATGTGACCCGGCGTCAGGTCTTCCCCAAAGACCTCGCAGCCGCAAGTTCGCGGCAATTGACCTGCCGCCATGCTTTGTCTAGCGGGGATGCAAATTGGTGCCGGCGTGTAGGCATTATTGAAGACCACCCCGGTCCGCGCCAACTCATCGAGTACCGGTGTCCTCACAACCTCATCACCCGCGTAGCCGGCGATGTCGGCGCGATGCTGGTCGCTCATCAAGAATAGAATGTTGGGGCGCGCGTTATCTGCCAATCTCTTGCCCATTCTTATGAAAGCTATGGGGCGTTTGACCCGCTGTGTCTATGCGCGGCGCTGAAACGCCCGGATGGTTACAAAATGGGCGTCACGCCGTGACGCCCCTACATTTATGCTTTGCAAGCGCGGTCCCGTCCAGCGATCGCTTTACTGCTGCGCGCCCTCTTCGATGAAGAAGAGCGTCGTATTGATCGGCGCCGGCCAGGGGAACTTCCAGGATCCGGTCGATGTTGCCGGCACATTGCGGAAGTAGTTCTTGGCGATGCCATAGCCTCCCGGATTCGAGTTGATGCCCATTACATAGAACTCTTCCTTCGCGATCGCTAGCAGTTCCGCCATCAACTCGGCTTGCAGGTCGAGATCCCCAGTGGCTTTAATCTGGTCAAAGAGCTCCATCTGCTTCTTGGCGGCTTCGGGCGGCTCTTCACCGGTTTCGGGGTCGAAATACCATTTTGTCCACAGCGGGGCGTAGGCGCTCTCGACCGGGTCAGAGGGGAAATACCAGATCGGTGTGAGGTATACATCCAGCCCCCCGCTTGCGCCCCAAATCGTGGCGTCATGTTCGCTGTTGATCTTGCGCGAGACCAGGAGCGAGCGGTCGATGATGCGGGGTTCCATGTGGATACCCACTGCTGCCCAATAGCCTTGGATCAACTCTAGAACATCGGGCCAGCCGCGGCCGAACAGATCACCCGCTTCGACGATGATGCTGATGCGCTCCCCGTCCGGACCGAAGCGAAATCCCTCAGCATCGCGGTCGGTGTAGCCAGCCTTGTCCAGATGCTCGTTTGCCAGGTCGACATTATACTCAGTGTACTGATGAGCGAATTCTTCGTCGTAGAAGGGGGAATCCGCCTGCGGCGCTATCTGCCTTGGCTCGCCTCGACCGAGGTAAACGATGTCGACGATTTCTTGCCGATTGATCGCATGTGAGAGGCCAATGCGGAAGTCTTTGTTCTGGAAGATCTCGCGTTTGACCGGATCCAGGTGGGTGAGGTTGATCGCAAGCGCGGTCATATTGGCGTCTTCACCGACCACGCCGTACGCGTAATAACCGCCGGCTTCACGGTTGTCGTAGACAATCGGCCGGTTGGCCGCCGAGTTAAAGTGGCGCGCCATCATGTCGATATCGCCGTTGAGGACTTGCAGCAGCAGGGTTTCCTTGTCCTCAAGCTGGTCGAAGATCATGGTATCGATATACGGCAACTGATTGCCCTCGGGGTCGGTCTTGAAGTAATAGGGATTGCGCTCGGCAACAACGCGGCCCGTCCCGCCGCCATAGGTCGTCGTCAGCCTCCAGGCATGCAGTGTCGGGACTGTGTCCGACTGCCAGAAGCTGGTATTGGTCCAGAAGCAGGGCTCGACGCCACCCTTGGACTGGAAGAGCTCCACCCAGTCGCTGACGCCGGCTTCGGCAATCTTTGCATCAATGTCTTCCGCGTAGTTGATGTGATAGGGCTCGAGGTAATGGCGCGGATAACTGGTCGGTCCACAGCCGAGGATCGATGCTAGGTTCTGCAGGAAGAGACCGTTTGGTGTGCTGAAGTGAAACTTGACCGTGAAGTCGTCGATCTTCTCGACGCTCAGGGGCTCGCCGCCTGAGATCAGCCAGGTCGCTATCGTCGGCGTCAAATCTTCGTTTGTCAAGACATCATCGTACCAGAAGGTGATATCGTCGGCCGTGAAGGGCGCGCCATCCGACCAGCGCAGACCTTCGCGCAGTTCAAATGTGAACTCGGTCGCTTCGTCATTCCCCGAGAATGATTTTGCCACACCTGGCATCAAGCCCGTCCAATCCGGTGTGAAGCGAATCAGGTTTTCGTAGGCCATCAATCGGATCATCCAAATATGATCCAAGCCGCCGACCATAGCCGAACGCCATTCACCACCATAATCACCGATGCGTTCGTAGGGCGTAATCACGAGAGGATCTGCAGGCAGGCGTTCTTCCACCCGTGGCAATTCGCCAGCCTCGACCAGAGCGGCCAGCATCGGCGCTTCACCGTACATCATGTCTTGTGCCCCCACCGTTCCAAACGCGAGGATCAGTAAAAGACCGAAGAGTGAAAGCGTAATCAAGTTCTTCATGAGAATTCTCCAATACTGTTAAATCGATTTATTTGCGTCAACGGTATTTTACTGCTGCTGTCAGCGGATTGTCAAAAACAAGGTAGTGTATCCTTTTCGCTTGAAATACTTTTTACAGCTCTCGACATGAGATCCTTAAGCCAAAATACGAACGATTTGCTAGTGGCGATCCATCCGAGTCTGTTGAAATACACCCCCATCCTCGACCGGTTCCAGGGTGTCTACGCGACCTGCGCGAACATCTAGTCGCACTTTCCGCTCTAAACGATGTTACGCTTGGCTATATGACCGCGATTATTCTTTCTCTCAGTTCGAGCCCGGAGCGGCGCGCATTCATATTCGCTGCGCCGCCTGCCAAATTGCCCCCCCCCCCCCCCCCCCGTATATATACTGTATCTATACACTGTGCCGAAATACCGGCATTTTGTGGTCATTCGAGCGGACATGTGCGACTCGTCGCCGCCGGCTGATCCATGGGCTGCGCATGAGGCTGGGATCGACGAGACGGCAGAAATCGTCAGTACCGGAGCAAAACATTCCGATCGTCATCCCTGACACAAGTAATCCGACCTATCCAGCCTTTGCGCGGGGCATTTGCGATACAATGGAAAATCGTGGCTAAACTTGGTACTCTTTTTTTGATAAACCGCGTCGCTCACGCGACGAGAACACTGCTTGTTTTGTGTGAGCGCGGCATTCCTGGGACTCGTTCGCCGGTTAGGCGCCGAGCGGTTTAGCTACTAAATAGTACGGACAGCAATGCCAATAAAGAAGCTGTGGCTCTTGTCTCGGCACAGCAACACCATACAGATGGGATCGGAGGACGCTGCGCCGAAAGACAGACGGAATTCAAGATAGACGCATTGACTTACATGCAGGAGATTGGAGGAACGAACCATGCCCGATCGTTAGAGAGAGCTTATCTGACTAAGCACATATCCAGTTGAGAAGAAAGGACAAAGGAAATGAACCGCTTGACCAGAATCTTCCTGTTGGCAGCCACGGCAATACTGTTGAGTTCCTTTTTTGGAACGGCCGCGGCGCAGGACGAAGAAGTTACGCTTGATCTGTGGATGTTTCTGGACGGCACTGGCTTCTTGCCGTCAGTGGTCGAGGCCTTTGAAGCCGCGCATCCTAACATCAAGGTCCGGATTACCGATGTGCCGGAAGGTGAATATGTCACGAAAGTAGACACGGCCTTCCTGGCAGGGCAGCCGCCTGATATCGCTTTCCCCTACGTTATCCGCTGGATCAGAGCTGGTTTGGTGGCGCCAATCGACGATGTATTGGAGTCTGCGGGAGTGAATATCGAAGACTACAATGCCGGCGCGGTATCGAGAAATTGCGCGCTGGACGGGCAGGTATTCTGCCTGGGCACGTTCACGGCGGGATACAATATATTCTACAACAAGGATGTCTTTGATGCCGCTGGCGCGCCGCATCTCTCGTCGACTGAGCCGATAACGATTGACGAATATGCCGGTCTCGTCGCCCAGCTTTCGGCGTACAGCGATGATATGTCGGAGCGAGTGTGGGGCGGGACGCTGCCTATGCCTTGGTGGACGGATGCCGCCAATTACTTCAGCGAAGATGGCCGCAGCGTCATGGGCTATGTCAATGACGAAGCGACGGCGCACTTCTATCAGGTCGTGGCGGATATGGCGGGCACGGATGGCATCCTGAGTTCGGCTGACCTGAGCCTGGTGGGCAACTCTGCCAATGATATGTTGGCAGCAGGGCAGTTGGCGATGGCGATGGCAGACAGCCCGATAGCCCAGCCGCTGCTGGAAGCTGCCGGCGTGAATTGGGGCGCCGCGCCGCCGCCGGTGGAAGCTGAGGGCGATCCGGCCTGGGTGTATACGGGCTCGGATGAGTTGATGGCGCTGAGTGGCAGCGACAATCTGCAAGAGGCGCTGCAATTCATTCTGTTCTGGGCGACGGAAGGCAACCGTATGCGCGCCGAGGCTGGCGGGCTGCCGATGAATATGCGCATGGCGGAAGAGATGAACTGGGCGGAAGGCAGCGAGGGCCGCCAGGAATTGCTGGAAGCCATCAATTTGGGCCGCTCGACCGTTTTCGTCCCGACTGTCTGGGGCGCTTATGGGGAGATCGCCGAGGCGATCAACAGCTTGATGATCGAAGATGGCATCCCGGCGCAAGAGGCGCTGGATGAGATCGCGCCCATCATTCAGGATGACCTGGATCAGCTCTGGGAAACCTGGGATACATTCGAAACCGAATAGTTGCGCTTAAGGCATGGCGCTGTGGGGCAGTCACGCGTCCCGCGGCGCCATGTTGCGAATTTCTAGCTTATGCAGGCAATTGAACAGTCTCGCTTTAGAGGCCGGACCCGAGGCAAGCGGACACTGGGAACGATGGAACGGCGCGAAGAACGCGTCGCGTACCTGTTCCTGTTGCCTTGGCTTATCGGCTTGGTCGTCTTCATCATCGGTCCTGTCATCGCTTCCTTGCTCATTAGTTTGACGGACTGGAACCTGCTCACGCCACCGAACTGGGTTGGCTTGAAAAACTACGAGAAGATGTTTTCCGATCGCGACTTCTATAACTCGCTGCGGGTGACATTCCGGTTCGTCATCTTGTCGTTGCCCATCTATACCGTCGTCGGTCTCTCTCTTGCTCTGCTGCTGAATCAACGCATACGCGGCATGTATTTCTTCCGCACGGTGCTGTTCATGCCTTCCGTTATTGCCGGTACCGCTGTGGCCGTCTTGTGGTCAATTCTGTTGAATCCCGATGTCGGCGTGGTCAATCAAGTCTTGCAGTCGATTGGCATCGCGCATCCACCCCGCTGGCTCGCCAGCCGCGACTGGGCTATTCCGGCCGTCATTCTGATGGGCCTATGGGGTGTCGGCGGCGGGGTCATCATTTATTTGGCCGGATTGCAGAATATCCCGCCCCACCTCTATGAAGCCGCGACCATCGACGGCGCGAATCCCAGACAGAAGTTCCGTTTCGTGACACTGCCTATGCTGACGCCGAGCATCTTTTTCCAGCTCATTACGGGTCTGGTCGCGGCCTTCCAGGTCTTTGACGTAGCTTATGTTCTGGCTGGACGAGGCGGCACACGCGCGAGCGCCCTGCAATTTTATCTGCTGAATGTCTATGAAGAAGGCTTCCAGAACGGGCGCTTTGGCTATGCCTCGGCGCTGTCTTGGGTATTGGTAGTCATTGCGACGATCGTCATTTTGATCACATTTCGCACTTCCGAGCGCTGGGTGTATTATGAGAGCGAGGAGGATCGGGCTTGATCATGCGCGGCAGTCCATCTCCCAATCAGTCCCACAGATCTACTATGCGGCGGCTGCGCGATGACATTATCCCGCGCGGGCGCAAACTCTTGCGTTTGCTGGTCCTCTATGCGATTCTGCTGGCCCTGTGCGGCTTTGTGCTGCTGCCGGTTTCCTGGATGTTGACCGCGGCGCTCAAGCCGGACAGCGTTCCTTTCTATAGCATCCCGCCGGATTGGTTCCCCAGCGAGCACTTCGAATGGCGCAACTTCGAAACTGCGTTGCTGGACCCGGTGCGGCCTTTCTTGCGCTTCACGCTGAATACATTGATTATTTTTGGAGGAAATGTCGTTGGCACGATATTCTCGTGTACGCTGGTGGCTTACGCCTTCGCCCGGCTGCGCTTTCGCGGCAGCGGATTTCTGTTCAACGTCTTGATCATCACCATGCTTATTCCTTGGCAATCGCAGATGATTCCACAGTTTTTGCTTTTTCTTGAATTAGGCTGGTACGGGACTTATCTGCCTTTGATCGTGCCGTCATTTGCGGGCAACGCCTTCTTCATCTTTCTGATACGGCAATACATGCGCACGTTCCCGCGCGATTTGGACGAAGCGGCGAAGATCGATGGCTGCAGTTATTTTGGCATCTTTCGTTTCATCATTTTGCCTTTGTGCCGTCCGGTGCTGGCGGTGGTGGTGGTATTCATGTTTCTCGGTTCCTGGGGCGATCTGTTGGGACCGCTCATTTATCTGAACAACACGGATCAATTCACGATCGCAATCGGCCTGGCGAACTTTGCCACTCGTTACAGTCCCAACACCAATCTGCTGATGGCGGCCAACCTGGTTATGATGATTCCGCCTATCCTGGTCTTCTTCTTTGCCCAGGAGCAGCTCATCGGCGGCATCGCCTCTGTGGGCCTGAAGGGTTAAGTGATTGCCTGTGATTGTCCTAGTAGGCAACATCGCCAGTTTTTTGGGATTATGATAAGCTAGTTGTGGCGAAATCCTTCGCCAGAATGCAAACAAGCGCCGGGCCGGGCGCTTGTTTATTCTGAAAGGAGGAGGCCTATGAACGGTTACGTTCGCTTTACGGCAACTGTTCGTGGTCATCTGGCATTTCAGGCATGCCAGAAGGCAGTAGCCACATACTCTCCTCAGTTGTTGCTGAGGGAAGTATGCCGAAATTGTTGCGCCGATGTCAACCGGACACTGGCTTTTTTGTTCAGTTGCATCAAGTACTTTGGCACGTACCGCTCTTGGTATAGTTAGGGTACATTAACATATAATTCCCTTTACAATGACATGGAAGCTCCAGCATGACTGTAATAAATCAAGATTTCGCCGAGCAGCGTCGCAACCTGGCGCGGGATACGCACCGGCCCGTCTATCATTTTGTCGCGCCCGCGAGTTGGATGAACGACCCCAACGGCGTGATCCAGTGGGGCGGAAAGTATCATCTCTTTTACCAATACCACCCTGAGAGTCCCCGCTTTGGTCTCGCGCATTGGGGACATGCCGTGAGCGAGGACGCGATCCTGTGGCGGGATCTGCCGGTTGCGCTGTCTCCAACGCCGGGGGGACCGGATGCAACCGGCTGCTGGTCTGGCTGTGTGGTAGACAACGATGGCGTAGCGACGGCCGTGTATACAGGTGTTGGCCCGGAGGGTTATGGTCAGCAATCGCAGTGCATAGCCACGAGCCGGGATGGTTTGCTAAGTTGGGAGAAACACCATGGCAACCCGATTTTGAGCGAGATCCCGGCCATAGCCAATCAGCACTACGATTTGCGTGACCCGATGATATGGCGCGAAGGCGATACCTGGTATATGCTGCTTGCCTCGCGCATCAAACCGGTGGGCGGTTCCGTTTTTCTATATCGTTCGCCTGACCTGATCCAGTGGGAATTCCTGCATCCGCTATTGACCGGCAGCTATGCCAAAGACGGTTGCGTCTGGGAATGTCCCTGCTTTTTCCCGTTGGGCGACAAGTGGGTGCTGATCGTGGCGGGCAAGGGCCGCAGAATTCCCTTCACGGTCTTCTATTTCATCGGCGACTATGTTGATCAGCAGTTTAGGCCGGAGGCCAGCGGCATCCTGGATCACGCTTATTTTTACGCGCCATTCACGATGGAGGACGCGCGGGGCCGGCGCTTGCTCTGGGGGTGGCTGCGCGAAGGCCGCAGCGAAGAGGCGCATGTGGCGGCTGGCTGGGCCGGATGCCACTCCATACCGCGGGAACTGAGCCTGCGCGATGGGCAGCTGCACATGGCCCCCGTGCCGGAGCTAAATCGGCTTCGCGGCAGCGGCACTGTCATTCGCGATATCCGGTTGACCGGCGACGAGCACAATCTTGAGATCAGGGGCGCCGCGCTGGATATAGAGGTTGAATTGAATGCGGAAGGCGCAGTGGGTCTGGCTGTTGCCTGCGCCTCTGATGGGAGCGAAGAAACGCGCGTCAGCTACAATCCCGACAGAAAGCTGCTGAGCGTGAACCGAGAGCGATCGAGCCAGGGCCAGGACCAGGAAACTTTCGCCAACGAAGCGCGGCACAAACTCGCGCCAGGCGAAAGTTTGCAGCTACGGATCTTGCTTGACGGCTCGGTATTGGAGGTCATCGCGAATGGTCGGACAAGCATATGCAGCCGCATCTACCCGTCGCGAGCCGACAGCCAGGGCCTGCGATTGTTTGGGAAGGGCCGGGTCAAGACACTGTCGGCTTGGCCAATGCGCGCGATTTGGCCGCAGTGATGCCCTTTAGAGGGGCCTGACGGCAAGGTTATCAAAGTAGATAAAACCTGCTTGCGCAATCAGGGCAATACCGCCGCCTGTCAGGGCGTTGTCCGGGTCTTGTGTTTCAAGCACTTGCTCGCCAGCGACGAAGGCGGTCAGCTTGTCCCCTTCGACTTTCAATTTGAGATCGTAATTTTGCTCGACGGACCAGCCCGTGTCGGTTTCGGCCAGGACGGTTTCACCGTCCAGGACGCGAACGATGCGAGCCTTTTCGTGATCCAGCAGCAGCGCATAATAGCGCTGCAGGCCCTGCACGCGCACGGCGATCCCCCCGGCTTCACAGACACGCGGCATAGCCGTGGCAGCAAATTGATAGTCGATCCAGTCGCGCGTCCCTTGTATCAGCAGGCCGCGGCCCTCATTCTGTATCAGCCGGTAAGCTTGTGTCCAGTAGTCCCAGGAATCGAAACGCTCGCTGGAATCCAGCGCGTAGATCCAGGCCTTCTTCCAGAACTTCGGTCTCTTGCGTTTCTCCTGCCCGGCTTCGCTGATGTAGGGCCGGTTCAGGCGCATGTTGGGCGCGCCGTCCCAGGTGAGCCAATCCAGGTAGATGACGCCGCTGGCGCCATGCTGGCCCGTAATCTCGATGCCGATGCAGGCAATGGGCTGGTTGCCGGTCTCTGGCACGCGCCATGACAGGTTGACTTCTGCGCCGGGCGCAACCTGAACTGACTCGCTGCCGATGATCTGTAGCGCATCATCTTCGTTGTAATGCCGTGCATAGAGCCGCAGCGTCACGGTATCGGCATTGGCTGCCCCCGCCACGAGGCTTGCGCGGACCACTTGTCCTGGATACAAGGTTGGCGACGCCAGCAAGCGGTAACCGCGCTCGTCAAAATAATCGGCAATTTCCTGCGAGGGGATAAACGTGAGCGTGGCTGCTCTGGCAATGCGCCCTTTCGCCAGCCGGTGAAAGCGAAGCGCCAGCGATCGGCCGCCGTTCTTGCTGTGTCCCGAGACATTTTCGATGGTCACGGCAGCTTTGGATTCGCGCCCGGTTTCAGACTCAAAACCCTGCACTGACCCTGGCAGACTGAAATGAAATCGCGCCCCGTTTTTCGGGGCAAGCGGCTGCAATCCCTGCATCCCCCGCCCGATATTGACCAGTTTGTAAGTTTCGCTGACCGCATCGCTGATAGCGCTGCCGCCGTCCGCCGTTGGCAGATACAGGCGATCGGAGACCGGGCCGCGCCAGTCTGGTCCGGCGTCGATGCCGCCCAAGCCGTTTTTGATCCCCATGATGCAGCCAACATTGCCGGAGTTGCAGTCGGTGTCAAAACCGGAGGTATTGACCACCATCAGTGATTTTTGAAAATCGTCGTCGCCATAGAGCAAGGCTAGAATAATCCGCGCGTGGTTGGGCACGATATGGCAATTGCCGGGATAGCGATCGCGGCTATATTCGCGGTCGATTTGCTCCAGCGTCTGGCGCCAGTCCGGCTGGCGGGCGTGCCAGTCGCGGAGCTTCGTAATCATCCGGCAGGTGATGGAATCGGCGGGGATCAAGGACAGGGCGGTGTCGATCAGCTTATTGATGTCCGATTCGACAAAGGCCTGAGCTGCCAAGGCGGCGACCACTTGCGCGCCATAGATCGCTTCGCCGTCGTGACTGACACTGGCTGCCCGCCGCGCCAGATCCGCTGCGAGGCCGGGGTCGCCGGGCGCGATCATGCCCCAGCCGTCGATGAAGATCTGCGAACCAATCTGCTCGGCCATGACCGGGCCGTTGAGTTCAATCGAGCCGCTGCGCGGCGGCTGGATGCCATTTTTCAGCCGGAGATAGGCGGTATGTTCGGTAACATCGCCGATGCCTCCCCACCATAATATGGTCTTGCCTTCGACGATGTAATTGAGCCAGGTCTGTCCGATCTGTACCGGGGTCAGATCCGGGTTATTGCCGTAGTCGGGCATGGCGCGCACAAAGGTAAAGGTGCCAGAGAGATCGTCATCGGTCACGATCAGCGGTAGGTCAAGCGCCTCGTGCACGTAGTAATTGATCTCGCCAAAGCGCTCCATTATCATTTCATAGGACCAGCCTTCAATCGGGCGACCCAGGTAGACGGCAATTATCTTGCCGAGGACCCCGGCATAAACTCTTTCGACGTAATCGGACGGAGGTGTCATGTTGAAACTCCATTGCATGTATATGAGAGGTCAAGGTATTTCGGGCGGGGCCAGCGCGCCGCCAGCGTTAGGCAGTTTGTGACGCAGTTTACCCGGCTGGCGACAATGAATCTACCATGCCAATGCGCGCCGTGGGTTGTCTATTGTGATCGCGTTTAAGGTTTCATCATCGATGCCCTCGGCGCGCAAGAGGTCAAAAAATTCGGTAAACACGTAGCCGTAACCCAGCCCGCCAAAGGCGCGGAGATCGCTACGATGACAGCGATCGCTAGACAGGAGCAATTTGTGCTTCCAGCCCAGGCGCACAAGCCGTGCAAAGGCGCTGGCGCGGAGCGAATCTGGATTCATGTGATTGCGACCGACGGTGTCAAACTGTACATAGGCGCCCGATTCAAGAATTGCCAGGTGATAGGATTGGTCGAGATAGGTATCGCAGTGACCGATGATTACGCGGCTCATGTCCAGGCCCTCGTCCTTTAGGACTTCAAGCTGCAGCAGACCGACAGGGTACATGGAGGCATGCGTCGTGAGCGGCGCGCCGGTGGCCTTTTGCGCCCGGGCAGCCGCCCGCAGGACCCTCTCTTCTTGCGCCGTTGCATAATCGAGATGGACGCCAATCTCGCCAATGATGCCAGCGCGGATTCCTGTACCTGCGACGCCGTCGATGAGTTCCGAGATGATCTTATCCGCCAATTCATTCGTTAAGAATCTGTCGATCTCGGGCGGGTAAAAGGGCTGACGATACCAGCCGGTTCCCATTATGATGTGAAGACCCGTTTTTTCGGCGACTCGGCAGAGCGCTTCGGGATCGCGCCCCAAATCCGGCGTCGTCACCTCGACGAGGGCCGCCCCGCCGGCCTTCTGTAGCGCCGACAGTTCTTCTATGGCCAGGGCCTCATCATTGAGCAACTCGTTCAAGCGTCCGGTTACGCGGTAGATGTCGCAGAAAACGTGCTCGTGCATGAGCGTTCTGCCGAGAGCTGATGGCTCGATCGCGCCCAGAACTGTATGGATCTGCCCCTGCTTCGACATGATGCTGGTTTGAGCTATTTGTCCACCAGGCTAAAGGAGATAATCTCTGCGCCTTCCATCAGCACGCGCCGGCAGCAAACAGCGAGGGCATCAAGGTCTTCATCAATTTGGGCGAAGACATTCACCGGCTGCTTCATATCGACGGTTAGCCCGCGCGAGATGAAAATGCCATAGGCGATGTAAATCTCATCCGGGACCAGCACCGGCTCGTCGGCGACGAGGAAGGACAAGGCGCCGGGGGGTATGCCGGCCACGTACTGGTTCTCGCGCTCGACAGTCAGGTCTGGGGGCAGGGCGACGAGCGCCTGTCCCGAGACAATACTATGATAAAACTGATATTCGAAGGGAAGCCGTGACAAAATCGTTGCGCAAGTCTTGGGCGCTTCGGATTCAAGCAAGCGCGCGTAGAAGACGCCACCGCCGGAAAACTCAATCTTCATCGTGGACATATGGGATCAACTCCTTCAATCTGATGTGCTGGAACAGAACTTAGGCCTGAGGGCGCAACTATATTTGATAGCCAAAAACAGATGATTGAGCAAGGCAACAATATGCTCGGGCGCTGGCGAGGCTATCATCCTAATACATATAAGTAGTTCCAAGTAAGTAATGAGAGCTGCGAAAACGCCGCTTTTCTACCCCATCCCCGGCCCTTCCCCGAATCATCAGGGAAGGGTGACTCAACATTGAAGTTGGAATGTCCCGCAGCATTCACATGATTAACTTGGTTTTACGTAGATCGCCAGCCACGCCGTCGCAGATACTTCAAGCTGGTCGGTGATGCAATAGCTGTCGGAATGAACTGCGCGACTTGAAGTTTCCCGCGCCGGCATATGACTGGGCGCGGATGTGCTGGCGACGCATGTGAAGCAAGAAAAGCGCATGGCAGCAACCGTTTAGATCAGACGATGTTTCATCCAGACGGCGCTGTTGAAGAAGCTGGCGACCGCGCTGCCCGGCGGAACCAAGCGATCACATGCTTCCACCAGTTCATCAGTGAGCGTCATATCCAGAACGGGCAGCAAGTGCTCAAGCTGTTCGAGCGTGCGCGGACCGATGATGGGCGCGGTGATGCCCCGCTGATCTTTCACCCAGAGTGTGGCTAGCTGGGCCGGGGATAGACCATGATCCCTGGCCAGAGCGATCATGCTGTTGCCGACTTCGATGCCCGGCTGGGTGATGCGTTCGGAATAAATGCCGCCGCGCAGCGCGCCGCGCGAATCAGCCGGCAGTTCAGTGGCGCTGGCGTAGCGCCCGGCCAGGACACCTTGCGCCAAGGGCGACCAGGTGATGAGTCCCAGCCCATAGGCCTGGCACATGGGGACAAGTTCGTTCTCAATGCGTCGGTCCAGCAAATTGTAAGGAGGCTGCTCGCAAACCAGACGCGCATAGCCTTTCAACTCGCTCATCATGATAGCTTCCATGATTTTCCAGGCGGGGTGCACCGAACTGCCGATGTAGCGCACCTTGCCCTGCCGCACTAAATCCGTCAGCGCGCCCAGGGTTTCGTCAACGGGAATAGTCGGGGAGGGCCGATGCAATTGATAAAGGTCGATGTAGTCTGTCTGCAGTCTGCGCAGGGAATCTTCGCAGGCGCGAATGATATGGAGACGAGACAGGTTCTCATCATTCGGCCCTGGACCCACTTTGTAGAATACTTTTGTCGCCAGAATGACCTCGTGACGGCGATTGCCCGCGGCCAAAGCACGGCCGATCATCGCTTCGCTTTCACCATTCGAGTAGGAATTGCCGGTGTCAATGAGATTGATCCCGGCGTCTATGGCCCGATTGATGATGCGGCTGGCCTCATCTTCCGGGGTCGGATCAGCAAAATTGCCCGTGCCCAGCCCAAGCGGGGCGATTTTGACGCCGCTACGACCTAATGAGCGATACTCCATATCCGCATCTCCTGACGGGAATTCGAGTTAAAGCAGCGATGCCGCCTTTACTTGGCGGCGGGTTCCAAACGATGCAAAGGACCGGCAGCAAATTTGGCGCGGAAGAAGCCGGTTCGGTGGATAGGCCAAAAGGCTCGGGCAGATGACCGTTGAAGCGCCCTCAACGTTCGACGCCCGAGCCTGTATCTGTAGACGGTCTAACAGCGTAATTTGTATGCGACCGCGCGCCGAGCGCTACAGGTGATGGAAGCCGTAGCCATCTTCCAGCCTGTTGGCGGTGCTCATGAGCTTGCCGTCCAGGTAGATGTCCGGGTTGGCCATCATGATATCCGCGTGGTAGGGACTATATCCCACCGTGCCGGCAAACTTGGGATCTTGATAGCCGAAGCCGAAGTCAACCGACGCCAGCACGCGCTCATCTTCCATCAAGTGGCCCGAGATGCCCGCTTGGGGGTTCAGGCCGATGCTGAAATGGCAGATCTTGTAAATGACATCGTCGTTGCGCGTCGCCAGCCAGGTCCGCATAGCATCGCCTTCGCCATCGCCGACAACCTCGGTAATCACGCCGTCGACGACGATGAGGGAATAATTGTTGTGAACGAGGCCGCTGACATTGTCGCTGGCATCAACCACGATGGTGCCGTTGATGCTCTCTTCGAGCGGCGCGATGGAAACCTGGGCGCCGGGGTAGAAGTCGACCTCGCCGTCATAGGTGAGCGCGCCGTCGCTGACCAAGCTGGGGCGGCCGCCCATCTTGAAGCTGATATCGGTTCCGTAGGGCGATGTGACGCGACATTCATCGGTCTCTTCCCAGAGTTTGGCGATGATATCAGCGTTCTCGAACATCTTGTCCAGATCCACGTTGAGCAGGGCGGCAATGCAATAATCTTCGATGCCCTCAACGACGGTGGATAGATGGCGCGTGCCGTTCCTGCGCGCTTCTTGCATGGCCGGGGCGCGCACCATGCCGCCACAGAGCGTTAGCACGTACTTGCTGTTCAAGACGGCATTGTTGACGATAGGACCCGGGTCGCTGACGGTGCCTTCTTCGTACCAGTCTTTGATGATCAATGTGGTGTTGGCGCCGGAGCGGAGACCTGCGGACAGCAGCGCCTCCGCCAAATTGAGATCATTCTTGGGGTCGGCGACAATCAGGAACGGTTCGCCTTTTCCAGGATTGACCAGGCGATTGACAGTAATATCGGCAAATTGATCCCAAAAAACATGTGAACGCATTACATACCTCCTTAAGTTGGCAAAATGAGCGCGACTTGCTCTTTTCGAGCGATATCGGCTCGAGTTGATGTCTTCAACGCAACGGATATAGGCCAGCCCTCCTTATCATCTCCGCCCGACGTTGCTCGGGTCCAGCCAGTCTCTTACAAGCTCGCCGAGCAAGTTAAACCCGACCACGAACATAAATAATGCCAGACCGGGAAAGGTGGAGGCCCACCACTGGACGAGCAGGTAGTCACGTCCTTCGGCCACCATACGGCCCCATTCCGGCGTGGGTGGTTCGATACCCAAGCCGAGAAAGCTTAGTCCGGCGGTCGCCAGCGCGACGAAGCCGACATCTATGGTGATGTTTACAATGATAGGGTCGAATCCGTTTCGGATGATATGCCGCACGATGATGCGAAAATGGCTCGCCCCAAGGGCCTGAGCCGCCAGGACATATTCTTCATTTTTGACGCTCATGACTTGCGCGCGAACCAGGCGCGCATAGGAAGGCCACCAGGAAAAGCCAACCGCTATCACCGTTTGAAACAGGCCCCTTCCCAAAGCGGCATTCAAGGCAATGGCGAGCACGAGGGAGGGAAATGCCATCCAGACATCCGTCATGCGCATCAAGATACTGTCAACACGGCCACCCATATAAGCCGCCAGGGAGCCAATAATGAAGCCCAGCCCAGTGGCAATGCTCAATACAACACAGACCACCCATATAGTTGTGCGGGCGGCATACACCACCCGCGAGAATATATCCACGCCCATATGGTCGGTACCGAAGGGGTGTTCGGCGGATGGGGTTAAGAATTTGTTGCGCAGATTGAGGAGGGTGGCGCTTTGGGAAGTGAACAGTTCCGGCAAAAGTACCATGAGAATCAGGAGCGCCAGGATAAGCAAACCGAGAATCGACATAGGGTTATGTCGAACGGCAAAGGCAAATCGACTTTTGCTAAACCTCCGCCACAGCCCGGCGTTGTCCTCCAACGCGGGGTATGACAAAGTGGCGGCGGATTCGCGTTCTCTACTCATAAGCTTGCCAGCAAGTAATCATCCGTACTGGATGCGAGGATCAAGGAAAGGATAGGTCAGGTCAATGACAAGATTGACAAACATGAAGGTCAGGCTGGCTGTGAGCGTCACGCCCATAATGACGGTAATGTCATTGCGGAAAATGCCAATCCAGGCGTAAGTGCCAAGCCCGCCCCAGGAATAGATGATCTCGACCAGCAAGGCTCCGTTCAGCATAAAGGCTACATAGAGACCTAGAACGGTGACTACTGGCAGCAGGGCATTGCGCAAGACGTGAGACCACAGGACCTTCCTTTCCGCCAGGCCCTTGGCGTGCGCAGTGCGTACATAATCACGGTGAATCACGCTCGCCATCGCTGAGTTGGTTGTGCGCGCCATGGCGCCGATCTGCCCCAGGCTTAGCGTGAAGGCGGGCAGGATGAGATGTATCAGCGCGTCTTTGAAGGTATCCCATTGTCCCGCCAGGACCGAGTCGATCAGATACATATTGGTCACGCTGGGCGGCGGCGGCACGGTCAAGGTCAGCCGACCGGACAGAGGCAGCAAGTCTAGTCGTCCAGCGAAGACTAACTGGAAAACAAGGCCGGCCCAAAACACTGGTATGCCCACGCCAATCAGGGAGCCGGTGATGATCGTTGATTTGAGCCAACGTGATTTGGTAGAACCGGCGAGGATGCCCAGAGGGACGCCTACGGTGAGGGTAAAGCACAAGGCGGCAATGGTCAGTTCTAGAGTCGCCGGGAAGAAGTCTCTGAGCTCCTTCAAGACAGGTTGGCGCGAGACGATTGACAAGCCCAGATCACCTGACAACAGTCGCTGCATGTATTTTATGTATTGGATATGCAAGGGTTGATCGAGGCCAAGCAGCTTCCGTGTCTTTTCCACCTGCTCAATAGTCGCAAATTGCCCGGCCCTTGAGAGAGCCGGATCGCCGGGCAACATGTTTGAAATGAAGAATGTAACAAAGGTGACTGCGATCAAGACCCAGAAGGCCTGATAGAGCCGGCGGAATACATACTCACCCAAGGCGAATCACCTCACTAGTGGGACGAGCGGAAGCCTAAACCCCGCTCGCCCCCTTAGCAACGATATCGTGCTTACATATCGTCAAAGTATATCTGGTACACGTTCTGCGTGTAGCTGTGCGGCGGTGACCATTGATAACCCTTGACGTTGGCGTGTGATGCCGAAAGGGCCATGCCTACGACAACATTGACATAAGGCGTTTCCGCATCCCATATTGCCTGCACCTGCTTGTAGATCTCGCAGCGCGCTTCGGGATCCAGTTCGACTTTGCCGGCTTCTAGCAGGGCATCGTTATCGGCATTGCTATACCAGGAGAAGTTGATGCCGCCGCCGCCACCCTGGCTGGAATGCCCCAGGCGGCCGAAGAACTGATCTGGATCGGGCAGCGAGGGGAACATCCACACCGTTCCTACATCGGGCGCTGTCTCTTGTGAGGAGTAAGCCTGCACTTTGGCGGGCCATTCGATGGCCATCGGGCGGATGGTGATGCCCAGTTGGGCCGCGCCGGCTTGCATGATCTGCATGGCGGCGGTTTCTTCGGGCGATGTGCCTTGGTAGGCCATGGTCAGCTCGAAGCCGCCATCAGCGTAACCGGCTTCGGCCATCAAGGCCTGCGCAGCCTCGACGTCCATTGCGGATTCCGGCGTTGATGCGTCAAAGCAGACAATGCCCGGTGGCAGCACGCCCTTGGCGATGGCCGCATAGCCGTTGCGCGCCAACTCCACGTGGCCTTCGAAGTCGTAGACCAGGGAGAGCGCTTTGCGGACGCGCGCATCCGAGAGGATCGGATGGCGGCTGTTCATCGCGAAATAAAGCTGGTTGAGCGTTGGATCGGTGTTGACAGTGTAAGCCGGGTTGTCGCTGAGCGCGTCCAGCGTCTCGGGGCTGCCGACCTGGATCCAATGGGAGTCTCCGTTTTCTAGTGAGAGACGGCGCGTGCTCTCTTCTTTGATTACGACGAAGATGGCGCGGTCAACGTGATTGCCTTCCCAGCCCTTGAAGTAATCGTCGTAGCGCTGGATGGTGAATTCTTGTTCGGGCGTGAAGGAGGTCAAGACATAGGGTCCGCTGCCGGCATCATTGTTCTGCAGCCAGGTTTGGCCCCAATCGTCATCAACGGTATTCGCTTGCACAAGCTCGGAATTCAAGATGTACAGACGCGAGAGCGCCCCCAGGAAACCGGGGAAGGGCGTAGCGAGATTAATCTGCACAGTGTAATCGTCTATGACATCCGCGCCGGTTACCATGACCAGACTGCGGGCGACGCCGATATTCACCGCTACCAAGCGATCGACCGTGTATGCGACATCTTCCGCCATGACTTCCGTCCCGTCATGGAACATCACACCGGGTTTCAGCGTGAAGGTGTAACTTAGGCCGTCCTCAGCTTGTTCATAGCTTTCGGCGAGTTCCAGTTCCCATTCAGTGACGCCGGGCAGATACTGAAGCAAGGTGTTGTAGAGATTGATCGACGGCGTATCAACGCGACTGTCGGAGGCCGCCAGGGGATCAAAGGTCGGTGGCGATCCGGCCAGGGCAATCACAAGCGTGCTCATGTCCTGAGCAGCAAGCCCGCCGCCGACAAGAGACGCGACGAATAGAAGCAGCATACTCAGCAGCAAAAACTGTTTCCTTCTTCTAAGCAACATAGCAGTTTCGTCCTTTCATCAATTGGTTACGTGCAAATACAGGAATTGCTTTACTCCATAGACCCCCTTTCGCAGAACGAAGAACTAGAACGAAGAAACGGATTGCTAGCCACACCAATCGACAATAACTTTAGCGACGACTTCGACCATGTTGATAAAGTCGTCGACGCTGACCCATTCGTCGGTGCCGCCGCTTTGGGTATTGCCTCCTGAAAGCGGACCAAATCCAAGCGTCGGTATGCCGCTGAACAATATTGGCGTGCGAATTTCGCTGGCGGCATGCAGGGATTGGGTTTTCGGAGAAGTGCCGGTTACGTCATGGATTGCGGCAGCCACAGTTTGATATATGGGACTCTGCTCCGAGATTTCTACGCCGCTGATGCCTTGCAGCCAGTCCAATTGGGCCGGATGCTGCCTGAGCCAGGGATCACTTTCACAGACTTGCTGCACCGTTGTCTCTAGTTCGCGTTGAACCTCGGTGAGGTCTTCGTTCGGTGGAAAAGCGAGCGCCCCGGTCATGACTGCAGTTGGCGAGACGCGACCCGCGCGATTGGCGTCGCCGGCTTCGATATGGGTAATGTGCAGATTGGTGGATCGTCCAATCTCGTCGTAGGCGGGATGGTGAATGCGCCGCGCACGCCCCTCGTCGAGATCGGCAATGGCGTGATAAATCTGCCAAGCTTTGTCGATCGGGTTGATACTGAGGTGGGAAAATGGCGTATGCGTCGGTTCACCGGTGTCAGGCAACTGGCCGTGTACGGTTATGCGAAAGCGCAAGATGCCGGATGCGCGGGACTTTATGTCACCGAGCCCTTCTCCCGATTCCGCCGGATGAAGATACAGAGCCGCATCGGCATGATATCCCTTCTCCAAGACGGCATAGATGCCTTGCGCTCGACGTTTGCTCACGGTGCTGGCGTAAGTGACCTGGCCGGACAATTGCAGACCGGCGGAACGCAGCGCGTCATGGGCGCAAATCATGGCGACAACGCCGCTCAGGTCATCGGCGATTGCCCAGCCATACATGCGGCCGTTTTCGACGGTGCCGGCAAATGGATCGTGCTGCCAGGTGTGCGTATCCGCGACCGGCTCGCCTTCCGGATGCGCAAAAACAAAGATACTGCGCCCGTCGCTGGTGCCCGGCTGCACAGCGACCACGCTCACGCGGTCGTCCTCTGGCACATCCCCAGGCGGCGCGAAATCCGAAGGCAAGGCAAATCGATTCGGCCTGCTGGAAATGGACTCTACCTGACAGCCCAAGCGCGTGAAGTGCCCGGCTATTTCATCCTGGAGGGCTTCTTCGCCCTGAGCCGATTTGGATAGAAGCGCTCGCAGAACGTCGACGTAATGTTCGCGTTTAGACTGAATGAGCGTATTCAAATTGCTGTCATCGGAGGCCGTGCCTGTTGTCATTAGAGATTCCCTTTTCCCTAAACTCGTTAGAGAAGTTACATCATCTCAATGACGCGCTGTATTACGTTGTTAACAATATATGAAACCAAGTCGCATCAAAGTGATTAATTCATCTCTAAGCGTTTTCTTGATGCTAATTGTTCCGCAATTTCGCGGGTCGTTGCAGCGCATCAACTGTTGAGCAAGAGCATAACGCGTACTGTCGAGCATGTCAAATTCAGCGTGAGAGGCGGCCGTGGTTCATCACTTGAATTGAGCCGAAAAGGATTGAGCGCGCGGGCAACGATGGCTATTCGGCTTGCTTTCGATTGACGGGCGCTTTTGCGGCACACTCGAAGTTACGTTGATGGTGCGAAATGAACGGCAACAGAGTGAAGCTTTGGCAATGACGGTGGGCTAGAATGTAACAGTTCTAATCGGATTGTCAATGAAAGCCGAGTGGATCGCGGGCGACCCAACCATGTGGAGAACAGCCTTAGTTTACACGTCCGACTAGTCTGCCGGATAAAAGGGTCGAATCAATTGGCGCGATTCGGTATCAACAATTCCTTTATCGGTGAACTTAGCGTAGGGGCTGACGCTCAAGCTCATGATTGAGAATGTCAGAAAGGGGCGTGTTTGATGCGCTCCGATACGGCGCATGGCGTCTTCGACAGCCTCCAGCCCAGCCGCGACTGCAGCGACCGGCTCATCGCTCAGCAAGCCGAAGTAAGGCAGGCGCAAGGAGGCTTCGAGGCCCCCGCGCGTCGCAACGGCGACGCCGCCGCCCATGGCATGTACGGCATTGGCGGCCTGTGCCATCGCTTCCGGGCTGCGGCCAATCACAAGCAGATTATGGCAGTCGTGGGCGACGCTGCTGGCCCAGGCGCCCTGTTGTAGTCCGGTATTGGCGATGAGACCCACCGTCCGCGATGACTCGTCCCGGGCAATAACGGAAGCCAGCGCCAATCCGTCGTCGTCCTGGAATTGCACATGCCCATTCTGCAAAGACACGGTCGTCTGTTCCAATTTGGTCAGGGTCGAATGCTTATTTTGCAGGGCAACGACCTGCGCCCGCACGCTACCGCCCCCGCCATTGCTATCCAGCTTGAAATCACCCGCAGTGAAGGAACCGGGCAGGCCCGGATAGTCCGGTTGCGCAGGACTTTCGCGCGTGATAGGCGCGGTCATTGCGCCCGCACCCGCCACAAGTTCGCCGCCAACAAAGACTTGGGCCGGCGGGAAGGCGGTGATGTCGTCCATAACAAGGAAATCGGCCAGAAAACCGGGGGCAATGGCGCCGTGATCTCGTAAACCGAGATAGCGTGCCGGACGAATGCTCGCAGCTGCAATCGCTTCCAGTGGCGGCATGCCAGATTCGATTGCCAGCGCCACGATGCGCGACAAATGCCCATCCGTAAGCAGTGAGGGCTCGATGTCATCGGTGATGAGGATAATCTGCGAACGATCCGGCAATTGCGCAACTGTCGCCACATTCTCTGGCGTGACCGACTTGGTTTGGAGCATGACAGCCAGACCCTTGGAGATTTGCTCCTGAATTTTGGCCGCGAAGGTCAGGGTGTGGTCGGAGCTAATCCCGTGAGCGAGGTATTGCGAGAGTTCAATGCCCGCCAGCGTGGGGATATGCCCTTCGATCAGCAGCTTGTTTTCTCTGGCTGCCCGCACAATCGCGCGCAAGCGTTGATTCGGACCCAGCAAACCGCGATAGTCCATCACCTCGCCCAATGCGATGACCGAAGGTTGCCTTGCCAGGCGCCGAATCGTAGCGGCATCAAAGACCTCATGGGTCCATTCAATGTCCGGCGAGGTGGCGGGCACGCAACTCGGTATCGAATGATATATCCGCAGCGGCAAATCCTGAGATGCGGCAATCATCCATTTCACGCCGCGCTCGCCTGCGACATTGCCGACTTCGTGCGGGTCACTGAGGATCGTCGTCGTGCCGAAGGGCAAGACGGCTTCGGCAAAGCGGCGCGGCGTCAGCAAGCTGGACTCGATGTGCAAATGCGAGTCTATCAAGCCGGGCACGACGATACGCCCGGCAAGGTCGAGGGTTTCTGTAGCGCGGATACCTGGCGGCGGGCTGCCCGCTTCAACGGTGATAAAGCGCCCGTCACGGATAGCAATCCAGCCTTCGAACAGCCGGTAACGGAAGACATCGGCAATCCGAGCATGAAGCAGCAGGGTGTCGCATTCCATCAGGATGTTGCCTCCAGCAATTGGACCGCTCG
The DNA here is from genome assembly GCA_026708115.1 of Chloroflexota bacterium. Classification (GTDB taxonomy): domain Bacteria; phylum Chloroflexota; class Anaerolineae; order Aggregatilineales; family Phototrophicaceae; genus UBA6055. The sequence goes on along the minus strand of JAPOVL010000035.1, from coordinate 144,516 downwards.
CAGCGCGGCACGGATGGTCATCCGTTCGCCCGCCAGGTAAAGCGCCTCCTTTTCTGCAAGCGCCGGTTGCTTATCCAGGTAGATATTGGAATCGGTGGCGACCACGCAGCCGACTTTCGCCGCGCGGTGCGCCCCGACAATAAACAGGGTTGACGCTTCCATTTCGGCCGCGACGACACCGACCTGCCGCAAACGTTCGTTGAGTTCTGGATGGCGCACATAAAAGGCGCTCCGCGTCGTCCCAATACCCGTGTAGGCGCTATACCCTAATTCCTTTGCTGCCTGGATCAGGGCATTATTCACATCAAGGTCGGCGACTGCGGGAAAGCCCAGCGGCAAATACTCGTCCGATACGCCGTCACCGCGATAAGCCGCCGTCACCACTACGAGGGAGCCTATCGGTATGTCTTTACGCCGTCCGCCGGCCGAACCAACCCGAATGAAGACCTCTGCGCCGACATTGCGCAATTCTTCCAGGGCGATAGCTGCCGATGCACCGCCGATTCCGGTCGAACAGACGCTGACAGCGACCCCGTTCGTCGTCCCTGTGAAAACCACATATTCCCGATTGTCAGCGATCAAGCGAGCATCATCAAGCTGTTGGGCAATGCGCCGGGCGCGGGCCGGGTCGCCCGGCAGAAGCACGCTGCGGGCGACATCTCCCGGCAGGCAGCGAATATGCTTTTGGACTTCAACTTTTTGCGAGCTGGTCATGCGTATTCCTCTGTTTCTTCAATGATGGCGATCCACTTTTGCGTGTGCGGTTGCACTGTCACTGTTGTACCGGGTTCGAAGCGCTGGCTGGCGCTGTCTTGCATGATGCTGAATTCGCCGATGTCAGTTTCTACCAAGTATCGCAGTTCATTGCCATGAAAGGTATGCAGGATGACGTACCCGGCAAGACCGCTGGCTTCCGATCCCGCTGACAGGCTGGCATTATCAGCGCGAAAGAAGATCTCGGCCCCGGCGCCGGGCCGGGGGGAGCCGAACTTGGAATGCCAGCGCAGTTCGATGGGAGCGCCGCCCCAATTCACCGTCAACTTGCTACCCTGTACCGAGGCGACTTCTGCTTTGAAGCGATTGTCGAAACCCATGAAATCAGCTACGAATACCGTTTCGGGCGCCGCGAAGATGCTCTCCGGCGTACCGATCTGCTCAATTTCGCCTTGATTCATGACCACCACGCGGTCGGAGATACTCATCGCCTCTACCTGATCGTGGGTCACGTAGAGGGTTGTGATACCGAGTTGCTGTTGCAGGCGTCGAATTTCCTGCCGCATATCCACGCGCAGCCGCGCGTCCAGATTGCTCAATGGTTCGTCCAAGAGGAGCACTTGCGGTTCAATTACGGTGGCGCGGGCGAGGGCGACGCGCTGTTGTTGACCGCCCGAAAGCTGCGCTGGACGGCGGTCTGCGAAGGCTTCCAAGCCCACCATTTCCAGGGCGTTGGTGACGCGGCTATAGATTTCGTCCTTGGGAATGCGCCGCATGCGCAGGCCAAAGGCGACATTGTAGAAGACCGTCAGATGCGGAAACAGAGCATAGCTCTGGAAGACCAGACCAATATCGCGCCGATTGGGGGGCAGGTGGGTATAGTCCCGGTCATTGATGACAATCTGACCGGCATCCGGTTGAATAAAGCCGGCTACGCTGCGCAGGGTCGTCGTCTTGCCACAGCCGCTTGGCCCCAGCAGGGATAGCAATTCCCCTTGTTCAACTTCAAGGCTGAACCGCTCCAGAGTTGGCTTGTTCTTCTCGTAAGAAACGGTCAGATCATGGATTTCTAAATGAGGCATAAGCTAGACAAACTGTGATAGACCAAGTATGCGTTCCGCTGTCTGTACCAGCAGGACGGTAAAAATGACGAGCAAGGTCGAGAGGGCGGCAATGGTCGGGTCAAAATAGTACTCGAGGTAACTGAGCATGGAAACGGGCAGTGTGGTCACGCCGGGGCCGCTGAGGAAAAGCGAAACCGGGACATTGTTAAACGAGGTGATGAAGCCCAAGACAAAGGCGGCTGCAATGCCGGCCTGCATATTGGGCAGCACGACCAGCAGAAAACCGCGCAGGCGGTTGGCGCCCAGGCTGACAGCGGCATCTTCGACATAGGGGTCAAGGTTACGCAGGCTGGCGGAAATGACGCGCACGCTGTAGGGAAAGAGGATTGCGGTATGGCCGATGAACAAGCCCGTCATGACGTGCATATCGCCCAGGAGCACGAAGAAGTTCAGCATGGCAAAGCCGATAACCAGACCCGGGACGAGTATCGGCGCGGAAAAGACGGTTTCTACCATGCCAGCCCAAGCAAATTGAAAACGCGTCAGCGCGTAGGCGACAGGCATCCCCATGATCAGCGAGACGATGGTGGATAAGAGAGCGAGTTGCAGGCTGATCCAGAAGCTGTCAATGAACTGGGATGTCTCGAATACATTTGTAAACCAGTCCAGCGTGAAACCCTGTGGCGGAAAGGCCATGGTTGCATTTGCGCCGAAGCTGGCCATGAAAATGATGATAAACGGGCCGAGCAAGAAGCCATAGAGAATGACCAGGCTGAGATACATCCAGCGTGAAACCATCCGATGCGCTCCTAAGTCTGTTGCACGCGGAAGACGCGCAGCAGCAAATTAACCGCCAGAGTCGTTACAATCATCACAACCGCGACCACGGCAGCCGCGTGTTGGTCAAAGAGAATGACCGCCTTTTGCCGCAACAGGGTAGACATCAGCAATAGACGCGATCCGCCGAGAATAGCGGGGGTCACAAAGGCAGTGACCGAGCCGGTAAATACCAGCGTCGCGCCCAGAACGAGGCCATCCGATGACAAGGGCACGACGATGCGCAGGAATGTTGTGAGCCGGTTGGCGCCGAGACTGCGCGCCGCTTCCAGCACATCGTCGGGGATGTTTTCCATCGCGCTCACCAGCGGCAGTACCATCAGCGGCAGAAACAATTGCGCCAGACCCAGCACGATCGCGGTTTCGGTGAAAATGAAGCGCACTGGATGCTCGACTAGGTCCAAGGACAAGAGCGTCTGGTTAATCATGCCGCGCCGCCCCAGAATAATCAGCCAGGCGAAAGTGCGCGCTACTGCGTTGGTCATCAAGGGGAGAATCACCAGCGACATCAAGAAGGAACGGCGGCGGGCGGGCATGCGCGCCAGCACAAAGGCAGCCGGATAGCTCATAAGCACGCAAATGCCGGTGACGATGAGCCCGAGTTTGAGCGTGCGCACGTAGACGATCCGCGAGACGCGACTCTGGAAGAAGTCGAAGTAGCCCGTCAGCGTAAAGCCGCCTTCTTCCGGCAGGACGCTTTGGGAGAGCAGGAAAACCAGGGGCAGCACGAAGAATACGAGTACAAAAATAAATGCCGGAGCAACCAGCAAGATGATGGTACGGGTCTGGTTGGGTCGCCGTATCATGATTCAAAATAGGGGGCGCGAAGGCCCCCTAGCACAAATTAGTCGAAATTCTGACCCGTGGCGTCAGCGCACCATGATTTCATTCCAACGCTCTAGCCAGTCTTCCAGGCGGTCCGACACTTGGGCCTGATCCAGCACAATCATGGTATCAAGCATGTCGCCGCAGGTAAGCAGCGCACAAGTTTCTTCCGGCAACTCGACGGTGGCGTTGACGGGCGAATCAATCAGGTCAAGCGCTTCGGCTAGCTGAACATCGTGGGAGATGAACCAGTCGATATAGGTATGGGCCAGGTCGACCTTTTCGGTGGCTGCCGTAATGCTAATCATATTGGTCTGGCCGACAACGCCTTCGTCAGGCACGACAGTGCTCAGGTCGTGACCGGTGTTGATCAGGTTGCCAATAGCAAAGCTGGCATAAGGCGCGACCCAGACTTCTTCTTCTTGTACGAGAGTCGTCAGCGCTGAACTGCGGATGTAGGTTGTCACCAGATTGTCGGCCAGTTGGGGCAAGGCTTCCCAGGCCAAATCGGCATCGTAGTTGATTTCCGCTGGCTCTTCACCCTCATCCATATCTTGCATGGCAAGCGCGCGGTCGATCATGATGAGCGTGGCAGGGCCAAAGGTGGTGGACATTTCTGGAATACTGACAAAGCCGGCCACATCGTCGCGCAGCAGGTCGGCCCAGGATGTAACTTCGGCTTCAACCAGGTCGGCGCGGTAGATCAGACTGAGGCTATTGACTGTGTAGCCGACCCCGGCCCCATTGCCCAGCGGGTCTTGTGCCCAAGCGTACAATTCGTCCAGGTTTTCGAGCGCGTCGGGGTTGTAGGGCTGCAGCAAGTCTTCTTGACTGGCTAAATACGTGAACTGTGTGGCAAAATGCACCACGTCAATATCGGTGTTTTCGCCCTCGGCTTGCAGCCGCGCCAATCGATCCGAGTTGTTGCCGGTATCCAGCACGATGTCAACGTTGTGCATTTCCTCAAAGGGCGCAAAGACATTTTCTTCGAGCACATCGAGGTTAAAGCCCCAGATAGAGACGGTCAGGGTTTGGGTATCCTGGGCGGCAGCCATTGGCGCAAGCAATCCCAGTACCAAAAGCGCAAGTAATAGCATGATAAATGGTTGGCTTCTCATGTGTATATCTCCAATTCTTGATAGGTGAACGAAGCAAGCAAGATTTTAACACATGCTTGATGTGAAATCACATTTTCAAAATGGGCGCGGTCTCGGTCACTGCCAACTGTGAGAGAATGCCAAGAATAGCTCTGCTTTGAAAGCTCAGAGCCACCCTGGAAAGCATTGACTCGATTTGATCTAACCCTTGATACCTGAACTGGCAATGCCACTGACAAAATAGCGTTGGCCCAGGACAAAGACCAAGATTAGTGGCATTAGGGCGATGGTGGCGGCCGCCATCAACTCATTGAAGGGCGATTGACCGTATTCTTGTGATCCCTGGATCACGCTGACTGCCAGGACGATCGTGCGTGTCTTTTCGCTAGTGGAAATCATTACCGGCCACAAGAAATCATTCCAAGTCCATTGGAAGCTCAATATTGCTAGTGAAGTAATCGCAGGTTTACTTAAGGGCATGGCGATTTGCCAGTAAATGCGAAATTCGCCGGCGCCATCAATTCGCGCTGCGTCAATGAGTTCATCCGGGATGTTTGCCATCATCTGGCGGAACAAGAAGATGCCGAAGGCGCTCATTAGGCGAGGCAGCATCAGCCCTACATGTGTATCAAGCAGCTTCAGTTCCCAAGCGGTGATGTACATCGGTATGAGAATCACCGTAAGCGGGATCATCATGATGGCAAGCACCATGGTGAATAGGATGTCCAAGCCCAATGACCTGAATTTCGCGAAGGCGTATCCGGCCAGGGAGGAGAAAAATACCGTGGTGATAACAGTTGGAATGGTGACGATCAAACTGTTCAAGAAGGCGCGCGATATATGGGCTTCCGCAATGACCTTGGAGTAGCTGCCAAAATTTGGATCAGCCGGCAGCCAAACGATGGGTACGGTAAAGATTTCCTCCACCGTCTTCAATGAGCCAGTCAGCATCCATAAGAGTGGAAAGGCCATGGCAAGCGCGCCAAGCGCCAGGAGCAGCCAGGAAACTGCGTCGACAAGCCGCTTGAGTAGTTTTGCTCCTGCTCCCCGCGTCGGCTTAGTCACTGCTGTATCCTCGGAGAATAAACAACTGCAGCAGCGAGATCCCAAACATAAGCACGAAAAGCACCATTGCTTGGGCCAATGCATATCCCATTCGGAGATGTCGGAAGCCTGTCTCGTAGATATTGAGCATGAGCACTCGGGTAGCCTCGCCGGGGCCCCCCAAGGTCATTGAGTAGACCAGGTCAAAGGCTTGCATGTTGCTGATTACTGTGACGACCAAGACCAGAATGGTCGTGCGTCTCAGCAGTGGCAGCGTGATGAAGCGAAACTCAGCCCAGGAATCTGCGCCGTCAATGCTGGCCACTTCATACAGTTCTTCCGGTATGCCTTGCAGCCCGGCCAGGAACAGAATGATATCGAAGCCGAGCATCCGCCAGATACCTACCATGATCAAGGCCGGCATGGCCAAACTGGGAACGCTCAGCCAAGCGGATCGTCCCAAGCCCAGCAGCGATGTTACCTCGGGTATGAAACCAAAGGATTGATTAAAGGCGTAGTTGCCTATGACCCCGACAATGAACAGGGGAATCACCAGCGGCACGAAATAACTGATGCGAATAATCGAGCGGAAGCGCCAGGAGCGTTGCAGCAATACCGCCAGACCCAGGGAGAGGACAGTCGTGATCACGACTACGCCTGCTGTGTAGTACAGAGTGACCAGGAGTGAGTTTTGGAATTGTCGATCTTGCAGCAGCCGCGCGTAGTTCTCGAGACCGACGTAGGAGGGCGGAGTGATGAGCGCCCAGCGCGTGAAACTGCGAGAAAACGCTTGCAGAACCGGGAAGATGAAAAAGAAAGTGAAATAAAGAATCGACGGCAGCACGAAGAGATAAGCGATTAACAGCTTCTTGCGGTGGAAGGTGAGTTGAAGCGAAAGTCGGGACCGTCTTGCGCTTATGTCCATGTGATGATGTTCTCTAGTGGCCCAATCCGGCTTTCCTCCAAGCCTCGACAGCATCGGCTTGATTCTCGTCTGGCCTGAAATTACGGGTGTATGGCATGCTCAACCACTCAAAATTGCCGCGTATCGCATATAGTTCCGCGTTGGTCAGTTCCACTTCAATGCGCCCTACAGCTACCTCGATTGGTTCTGCGGCGCCATTCCACACAGGTTCCCAAAAATAGTCGTCTCCACGGAAGGCTTGGCATTCTTCAAATGCGTATCCCGGCAAGGGTCGTCCGTTAACATCAGAGAGCTGTACACGGACCCAGCCACTTGGCGCCCGCACGTTCAGCTTGAGCTCGAGCGGGTCCGAGACGTGGAGGCAACGCGTCATCAGCCGGCCAGTGTGGCTGATCGATTCGAGGTACATGAAACCGTCGCAGCGGAGTTTGTGTACCAGGAGCGCCGCGTCCAACTGGTCGATATCTTTGTAGTGCTCGCTATGTGAACTGCCTGAATAAAAGAGGATGTCTCCGTTGTCATCCCTGACCATTGAAGTCGGGTAGATACAGCCTCCCCCTTCTTGACCGCGAGGGTTGCGTTCCACGAAAGGAACGCGGAACGTTCGGTTGAATGCGACGCCGTCGTAACTGTAAGTCAGTTGCGAGTCGATGGGTCCATTGCGCTTGAGCAGACCGATCTCGAGCGGGTCGCCATACATTAGCCACAGCAAGCCGACAAACATGCCTTCATAGGGGAATGTCGGCATGCCGTAAAACTGAACCAAAGGCGGGTCCAAGGGGTCGGGCGATAGCACGTTATGTGGTCCGGAAAAAACCAGGAAATCCTCCGTATCGATGCGTACGATACGACGCTCGGCTTGCTGGGGTCGGGTCATGATTGAATATACGCCGCGTCCCTCGTTCCAGAAGATTGGATAAGGGGAATCGGAGCAGAAATGGTTGTTCCAGACGTGGTCTTCAACGCTCCAGTGAATCCCATCCGGCGAATGCGTCAGCCGCTGTGTGAATACTCGCTTGCCGTCAGCCCCCGCGCTCTCATACAGACTCATGGCTTTCAAGCGCTGGCGTTCGTCCCGAGGATGGGGATCGTAGAAAACGGGGCCGCGATCGTATATGTCGTCATGTTTGAGCACTTGGTTAGGCGCCAGCCGCAGGGGTTGATCCAGGACCGGTGTGAGATCCGGCTTCGTCCAGTGTAGACCGTCGTCGCTTTCGGCCAGCATCAATACCGGGACATCGGCCGGCACCGTAGCCAACTCCTCGGTCGCGCCGACGACCCCCTGATAGAATGCGTACCACTTTTGACTTGAGGGGTCGCGATAGACCGTGGGGAAGTTGTAAATCCCTTTTGTCAGGTCATCCAGCAGTGTGGCCTCTGGAATCGGTTGGGGTTTTCCCATTTTTCGTATTATGTTGTGCTGCGTTTCCAACCACCAGTCATCAAAAAAGAGTAAAGCGGTCATTTTACATTCCTCAAGTTTTGTCAAGCCAACACATAGTTAGTTGGATGTTGCCCCTGGCCGAACAAGAAACTTCACTTCGTTCCCGGTCAGGAGAGATCGTTGATAATTCCACCGCAGGACTAGAAGACTACCGGCAAAGCACGTAAGAAACGTTGGCCAAAATTGTCGTACCACTCCACCTCGGCAGTCCCCAACCGCAGCGCGGGAAAGCGAGAAAGGATCCTGTTGATCGCGATCTCCAACTCGAGACGGGCCAGCGGCGCGCCAATGCAATAGTGCCTTCCGTACCCGAAAGAGAGATGATTGTTTTGATTTCGCTCGAAGTCGAGCGTGTCGGGTTCTGCAAAATGCACTGGATCTCGGTTTGCTGCTCCCAACATCGCTGCAACAAACTCTCCCTGCCGAATCTGTCTACCGCAGATATTAATGTCATCTATGGCCACCCGGCCGAGGCGCTGTACCGAAGAATCAAAGCGCAATAGCTCTTCAACGGCGCTCGCGGTCAACTCTGGATCCTGCTGCAGCTTCTGCAGCTGATCGGGATTTCGCAGAAGCGCCAGCAGAGCGTTGCCGATCTGGTTCGCCGTCGTCTCGTGACCCGCAAAAAGCAGCAACACGCACAAGGCCAGTAATTCTTCCTCATTAAGCTTGTCGCCCTGTTCTTCGACAGCGATGAGGCTGCTCAATAAATCATCTGTGGGCGAGTGCCGGCGCGCTTCAATGAGGGTATGCAAGTATTCCATTAATTCCAGCATACTCCGCTGAGCCTTTTCGGCTTGTCTTGTCGTAACATGAGCAGCCCCAACGAAACCGTTGATGTTGTCAGACCATTGGCTGAATTGTGTGCGATCTGCTTGCCGTATGCCAAGCAATTCTGCGATGACAGCCGCCGTCAGCGGATAGGCAAAGTCTCTCATCACGTCCATCGCCCCGGCTAGTTCGACACCATCGAGCAACTCGTTCACAATCTTGTGTATGAAGGGTCGCAATTGCTCTACAACGCGAGGAACAAAGGCTTTGTGCACCAGGGCGCGGACGCGGCTGTGGTCAGGAGGATCCAGGTGGATAAGCCAGAGCTCAAGCTGATGGCCCAGCGGCTGCATGCGTTGCTGTGCCGTTTCCGGCAACTGGTCCATGAAATAATGCGCGCGCACCGAGGAGAATCTTGGGTCATTTGTGACCGCCTTGACATCATCGTAGCGAGTGAGGATCCAGGCGCCGATGAGATCGCTCCAATGCACCGGATCCTCGGATCGCAATTGACGGTAAATCGGGTAGGGATCGGGCAGCTGGGCTTGATAGAACGACCTGAGTTGATCGGGATCGTGGTCGGATGCATTTGCCATGTGAAATCCTATTTGTCCAATGTGAACCTCATGCCGATGCCGGGTCAGTCGCCAGGCGACCCCGCGCCAACTGGTCGCTTGCAGCCATCCGGTCCCTGGTTAGCCTTGCGCCTCCTCGTCGTATTCCGCGCGTTTGGCGGTGGTATGTTTGCCGTCATCACCGACGCCGATACGGTCTGGCCAAGCATAGTTGTCCTCGTGATAGTTTCCGAAATCCGCCCACAGGACATTATGGGCGGCCTCCCAGGCCTTGAGAAAATTGTCGCTAACGACGGACTGATCGAACCACATATCTTCGGGGTTGGGACCGACAGTGATGCGATAGCGCGGCCCGGAGAGCTTGACAGGCTTGATCTCGCTGCGCCTTTCGATCCCGGCTATTACGCCCTTGCGGATGACTTCGCAGGATGCTTTATGACTGAGGCTGCGCGCCATCCAGTGACCGTGCGCAACCTTGACCACGCCCGGTTCAATGCCCGGTATCAACTCCTCGGCTTCACGACAGACAAAATCGTCGCCGCTGACAAAAACAACTGGCACATCGTAGTAACCGCCACCCGAGGCGACGACGCCGAAGATCCCGACCTCGATACGCTCAGTCGCTTCGTCATTCTCGTTGATGCTTTCAATGTACCAGAGTTGATGTGTGCCTACGGCGCCCCAGGTACCGCCTTTGGCAAAAGCGCCGACGAACACAATTGCATCCCAAGTCTCATCGAGACCGGGCATAAATGTAGGTCCACGAGCTCCCCGACCCTGAATGAGCTCCACAGGAGGATCGAATTCCTCGTAATTCAAGTTGAAACCAGTGAAGTGCTTGTCGTTGATCCAAATCGTGTCGGCGCCGGCTTCCAGCGCACCGGCGACAGCTGCTTTCGCTTCGCCCGTGCTAATCTTGCGTTGCCAGAGCGAATGCCAGGTATTGTAGGGTGACTTGCTCACCGGGTCCGTCGGAAAATTAAGCCCGGCGACCCCTTCCATGTCAAAATGAATGTAGACCTTTAGACCAGTACCCATGTCGGCTAATTACCCTCCGCTATAGAATGAATTTTCGCTTATTTGGGATGTCGGAATGCGGGCGCCAGCCAGCTTGAGATTTGACTGGCGCCTCGCTTGCGCTGTCGTGACGGCGATTCCGTCAGCCTTTGTGCCCAGGCATGGCAGCAACAATTAGATGCCAGGCTGAGCGAGGATGGCGTCAACGTTTACCTTAGCCGCCGCCAGCGCGTCTGCCACGGAAACATCTCCAAGGATCATGTTGGAAATGGCGCTCATCACCTGATCCTTGACCTCCAGCGCTCTTGGATGCAGCAGCGCTGGAACCGCATACTGCTGCGTCTCGTAGAAGGGTCTCCAGTTGTCATCCGCCGCGATGAAGTCGTCATGCCACTGATTTGGCCAGGTGATAGCCGTTCCGTATTTGCCAACCTCCACGCCCATCGCGTCATTGGGATTCATGAGCATCCATGCCAGGAACTTCCAGGTCTCGGCCCTTTCATCATCTGGCTTGTTGGGGTTCACGATCCAACCGGCAAATGAACCAGCGGTGATGCGCTTGCCGCCCGCGACAACCGGCCAGGGCGCGACCGCGACCTCGAAGTCCAGATCGCGATTTAGCATGGTGGCGTAAAAGGCGGGGAAGGAGAGCAAGGAGACGATACGCCCGGCTTGGAAATCGCCGAAGGGATCGGTAACGAAGCCCGGTGTGATCGTATTGTATTTCTTGAAGAAATCGACATAGTATTGGAAGCCCGCAACAGCCTCTTCCGAGGCGAAGGTTGCTTCACTGCCGTCCGCGCTCAAGACCTCGCCGCCTGCCTGACGCACCAATGTGGTGAAGTGGTTTTGAAATGCTTCCTTCCAGAAGGGTGCTTCCATGCGTGCGGCATAACCGGAGCGCACCAGCCGGTCCCCGTCCCAGATCGTCAATTCAGCAGCGGCTTCGCCCCATTCCTCCCAAGTCATAGGTTCGGTCGGGGATGGGCGTGGGATGCCGGCATCGTCGAAGGCGGTTGCATTGTAAACAAAGGCATAAACCGTGCCGGTTTCGTTTAGAACACGAATCTGGCCGTCTGGCGATGCGCTTTGCATCAGGTCGACAATTCCAGGCTTATAGTATTGGTTCAAACCGTCATAGCTGTCGACGCCAAAGATATCCAGCGGTAAGGGATCCGCCGCGCCGGTATAGGTGTATTTGGTCCACTCAACGTCATTTTGGTTGAAGAAATGCGGTCCCCCGTTGGCCAACAGGGCTAGCAGAATGCGCTCCGGCAGACGGTCTCCGGGGAACTGCGAGAAGTTAACCGTCACATCGGAACGGCCACCAGCGGTTTGATAGGCCTCGGCAAAACTGTTGGCGACTTCTGCGGCGCCGCCCCAGGCAACGGACCAATAATCGAGCGTGACAGCATCTTGCGCTGCCACCAAAGAGGCAGGCAGCAATGAACTCGCTGCTACTCCGCCCGCGACGCCGGCAGTCGCTTTCAAAAAGTCGCGACGGCTCAGTCTGCTGCCGAGATTCTTCTTACGCGTAGTCATGGTCGAATCCTCCTAAGTACAAATAACATGTACTCCATTTTTGCTTCTGTTCGAAGCGAAACGAACCGGCGCAGTCTGTCGAATACCTCCTTTTCTACCGCGCGCCATGGGCTGTTTGTCATGCGCTGTTGACGCAAACCGCGTCGCTCAAGCGACGAGACGGCTTACAGTTTTGCGCGAGCGGGCAGACCATTTCGCTGCCGCCAAGCGGCTCTTGATTGCGTGATCGCCACGAGCTTGAAACATTTTGTGCAGTCCTTTTCTGCGACCAGCTCTCACAAAAAGCGTTTCGGCTCCGGCAAGTGATTGGCAATCTGCCACGCTATTCCTTGCCTTCTCCTGGCTGTTGCTGCTGCTCCTGGTCAACTATTTTTCTGATGCGTTCCTGGAAACCCAGAAACTGCTGTTGAAGCGCTTGCCGTGCCTGGTCCGGATCGCGGTCTTTAATGGCTTGCACAACGTTACGGTGCGCGTCAATGACGCTGCGATGATCATGGGAATACAGCTCTGCGCGTTTTTGATTGTTGAATGCCAACCAAAATGAAGTGAACAGCTTCATCAGTGTTTGATTCTGCAAAGTACCCAGAATGATGCGATGAAACTCTTCATCATATTGGATGTATTCTTCGCCCGCCTTCATGGCAAGTTCCCATTGCAGCATCACTATATCAAGCTGTATCAGTTCATCATCTGATATTCTGTTGACAGCATCTCCGATCACGGCGATTTCCAACCATTTTCGAATCTGATACAGCTCCACCAGGGTTTCCGGGCTGACACGCATACCGAATTGCAGCGTTGCCAGTACCGGGTCGAAATTCCACTCCCGGACAAACAGGCCTTCGCCGTGACGTACTTCAATAATGCCGAGAGATTCTAATGACTTCACAGCTTCTCGAACCGGGCCGCGACTAACACCCAGTTCTTGAGAAAACTTGCCTTCTGGTGGCAATGGGTCACCTGGCTTGAGGTTATGCTCAATGATGTAATCTTTGATGTGATTTTGAGCAACAACATTCAGCGACGGCCCACGTAATTTTCGATCCGCAGCCCGATTCAGAGTATCTTGTATCATGCTTATTGTGATATATAATAATCCAGTTATGATATTTGATATCTTGAGAATAGCTTATCTGATTTTGGCCGTACTGTCAAATCTTTTGCTGAGACATAAAGGGTCATCGTACTTGTCGGTGAATGTTGACCGCCATACGAGCGATCCTTTTCGCGTTTTCCGACAATGGCAGCCGCATGAACAGAACGTGCGGCAGTTTGCTTCAGTAAAGGTTATCAGATGGTTCAATACCATTGCTTTTTCTCCCTTGAGGAGGCGGCTCAGCTTCTTGAAGCTATGGCATTATCGGATATTGCGGCAGGCTGCCGAGAAGCGGGCGAAGCCTGGCAAAGCCTGCGCGAAAGCCTTTCGTTGGCGGATGTCTCGCACTGGGTGAGTCCGCTGGATCCGCCGCCGGCAGATCCGCGCGCGGCGCGCGGGGCGGGCTAGACTCTGGTTTGCCGCGCAAACGCCAGGTTCAAGAGCGCCGCGCTTTTTCGCATGACTAACTTGATATTACTTCCGTTTCCAATAGGCTTAAACAAAAAAGGGCGACCCGCCGGGTCGCCCGTATAGCTTGCTATAGAAATGGGGATGTAGGCACTTACTCCGCCCTGCTTAGGATAGCCACATCCAGAAGCCAGTGCGGATGCCAGATATAACCCTGTAGATCGGACCGATAGGCAGTCGCCACTTCGGGCACGTTAAACGGCGCGAAGGGACCGTGCTGCTGGGTGTATTCTTGCAGCGCGGTGAAGAGCGCCATACGCTCGTCCGGGTCGCTGGCGACCTTGGCTGCCGCGATCATATCCTGAATGTCTTGCGGCAGACTGTCCAGCTGCCAGTTATTGCGTTCGGTCGCGACCTTGCCGGGCGGCATGAAGCTGAGGAAGTCCAGCGGGTCAAGGATATCCGGACCCCAGAGCCAGTAGCCGACGCCATGGTCGCCACTGCGGTAGCGCTCGAGCGCGACCTGGATTTCACCCGGCAAAAGCGTAACATTGATGCCGACTTCCGCCAGGTCCGCCTGGATCTTCTGGGCATTGGTGTTGAAGCTGACGCCGCCATAGACCATATCGGGGTACTCAAGCTCCATCTCGAGCCCGTCGGCGTAACCGGCTTCCGCCAGCAATTCGCGGGCTTTGTCTAGATCGCGGGAGAAAGCGCGGTCCTCGCCAAAGGCGGAGAAGAAGCCAACCCACATGTTGGTGCCAGGCGTCACGCCACCCCAGAGCGTCTTGTAACCCTCGTAATCCAGGGCATAACGCACGGCGAGTTGAACGGTCGGATTGGCGAAGGGCCCGCTCTTTTCTTCTTCGGTATTCATGATCACGAAGTGGGTCAGGGTGCTGGGTCCGCGATAGATCTCGATTGCTTCATTGCCCTCCAATCCTGCCACTTGATCGGGGCTGAGGTCAAATGCCAGGTCGATATCGCCCGCCTCCAGCGCCGCCTTTTGCGTGGCGCCTTCCGGCATGTGGATGAAGATCACGCGGTCAAAGTGGGGCTGATCGCCCCAGTAGTTCTCGTTGCGGACCAATTCGGTGCGATTCTGCGGCTCCCAGTTCTCCAAAACGTAGGGACCGGAACCGGCTGACGTGCTGTCCAGATAAGCGCCGGCGGTATCTGTCTCGGCCGCGTCCATCGCATCCGTGCCGCCGTTTGCCATGACTACATCGGCGTCGGTGACGCTGAATACCGCGCTGGTGATCTCGGACAAGAAGGACGGACGAGCGGCGGGCAAGGTAAAGGCGACGGTGTCGTCATCTATCGCTTCTACCGAATCAATGCCATCGGCCAGGAACGACGGATTACCGTTGTAGTTTTGCAGGCGCTGGATCGAGAAGACAACATCGTCGGCGGTGATATCGTCGCCGTTGGCAAAGGTGGCGTCCTGCCGCAGCGAGAAAGTATAGACCGTGCCGTCCTCGGATATTTCCCAGCTTTCGGCTAGTTGCGGCAAGATCTGGCTGGCGTCTTCGTCCGGGAATGTGACCAATTGGCTGTAGGTGACGTGATTGATGATGTGGGTCGAATGGGTGAATCCGTTCGCCGGGTCGTAGGCGTCCGTGTTTTCCGACCAGCCGATCACGAGTATTTTGTCGTCCGCCAGCGCGGTGCCGAAGACCGACAGTATGAGCGCAAGCAGAGTGAAAAGTAATAACACGTGTTTGAAGCGATTCATGTGCGTTGCTCCTTCAAGTCAAACAGTACGATAGTTTTCTAGCAGGGAAAGTATAGCTGAAAGCATCGCAAGCTGCAAAGGCGCTCGACGGCTGGCATGTCTCGGGAGCCGATTCCCATACGGTGTACTTTGCAAACGGAAGTGCATCCTCGTGGGATCTAAGATAGTCACCGCAAATTTGATATACAAAGCGGATGATGTGCGGGATGACGCGCGTCAAACGGGCGGAAAGCCAGGCTTGGCTTTTGCTGTAAAGTACTTGAGCGGGCGCGCGCTTTCCGCTAAAAGTAGATACGCTGCCCCTTGCGTGCCGATTGATAAGCGCCCAGGATCATCTCGATGCAGACTTTGCCGTCCTTCGCCGTGGCCAGCGGTGGACCCTGGCCTTTGATGAAGTCGACCAACGGGCGGGCGAGGGCATGTATGCGCGAGCCGTGCGGCACAAACGGGAAGTCGAACCTCTCCCAGTCTTGGGCGCCGGCACGGAAGATCTTCAGCGGACTGCCGTCCGGGGGGAGCAGGGTTGAGGGCGCGTCGCCGTAGTTTTGGTGGATGGTGCCGGCATCGCCGTAGATTTCGGTGGTGGCTTCGGCGGCCAACTGGGTGGAACTGTTGAAGAGGATGCCGATCTCGCCCTTGCTGAAGCGGTAGATGGCGATGCCGTTGTCGTCGGGCGCGATATCGGTGATGATATTGTCGATCTCGGCCATCACGCTGACGGGACGTCCCAGCATCCAGTAGAACCAGTCGGCGGCGTGCGAGGCATCGTCCATGAACATGCCCATGTTCTGGGTGGGGTCAATGTGCCAGTTGCCGGGGACGGCCCAGGATTGGTTGAGCAGAGCGGGGATGGCGTGGCGGCGGCGGACTACGGCGATATTGCCGACAGCGCCTTCGTCGATCAGCGCTTTCATTTTTTGGTTGATGGGATCGCCACGCATCTGGTAGCACATGCTGAACTTGACGCCGGTGCGATTGATGATATCGATGATGGCATCGCAGTCTGCCAGCGTCAGCGCCATCGGCTTTTGCAAGAGGACGTGCAGCCCGGCTTCGGCGGCAACGATGACGTGCTCGGCGTGTTTGTTGGTGGGACTGGTGACAAAAACGGCGTCGATATCTTGGCGCGCCAAGAATTGATCGAGATCGGGCTCCCAATCCAGCCCGAACTCGGCGGCATGCGTCTGGCCGCGCTGGTGGTCGTCGTCCCAGGCGGCGACGACGTCGGCGTCGGCGAAGTCGGCGATGGCGCGGCAATAGCTGAGCACATGGCCGTGGGCGAAGTTGATGACGCCGAGGCGGATCGGTCTCTGATTTGTCGGCATTGCGCTTTTCCTATCTTGACAAGCTATTTGTTTCTTATGCCCTGCGCACGGTCTTTTGCGCGGCGGACCCGGCAAGCCTAGGTCGCGTCAATCGGCTGATGGAAATAGAAGCATAATCCATCTGGCGCGACAACAAAAAAGACTTGGAACTTTTCTCCGTCCCGCTCGTCCACACGCCAGTTGACGGTATTGATGCCTTTTGCTTCCAGTTCGTCGCGGGCCTGCTGGATATCGGCGACCAGAATTGCCGCGCCCTCATCTGCGGCATTGCCGCCGTTGACAGCGAAACCGATCTGCAGGCCGTCCCGCTCCATAATCACTGCTGGCAGCGGGCTGTCACGTCTTTCTATCTCTTTAAGTCCAAAGGCATGGCCATACCATTTCACAGCTTGCGAAATGTCTGCTACCGGCAGGGCGAGGACATCGTCGGCGAAGGGAAAGGCGGCCAGATACAATTTTTTCGGCTCCGCGGATAGTTTATTCATTGCAGTTTCCTTAAGATCTGTCGCTTCGCGCAAAACGAGCTTGAAAGGCGCGTCGTTTGCTATTCATGTCTTCATTCGCGGATGAAGTCGCTGACATCGACATCGACGATGAGGTCGTCGCCGTCGACGATGATGGGGTAGGTCTTGACGCGGACAGCGGGATCGGCCAGGCATTGGCCGGTGGCGATGTCGAATTGCCAGGCGTGCCAGGGGCAGCGGATGATTTCGCCATCGCGCTCGTAATCGACGAAGCCGTCGGTGAGCGAGGGCGGGGCGTGGGCGCTGCTGCGGCCGGCTACCTCGCCGGTGCAGAGGGGTCCGCGTTTATGGGGGCAGATATTGCGCAGGGCGTAGAAGGCGCCCTTGACGTTGAAGATGCCGATGCCGGCGCGGCCGCGGAAGGGCACGATGATTTTGCGCCCGCCTTCCGGGATATCGGCGACTTTGCCGACGACGATGCCGGTCACGCCAGAACCGCCTCGATCATGTCATCGGTGATGCGCAGCATGTCGAGGGCGTTTTCGGCGAAGATGCGGCGGTGATGATGATCGTCCAGTTTGGGCAGGACGGTGACCGGGTCGTTCCAGTCGAAATGCGGGAAATCGGTACAGAAGATCAGGGTTTCGTCGGCGTGCAGCATTTCCAGCATTTGCTGGACCTGCTCGGTTTGGGGCGGCTCGTGCATGGGTTGGCTGCCGATGCGGATGTGATCGCGGAAATACTCGCTGGGCAGGCGCTTGAGCCAGGGCGTTTGGTCGCCGATGGCTTTCCAGTCGGCATCCATGTGCCACATCAGCGGCACGGCCCACATCTGCTGGACTTCGATGAGCGCGACTTTGAAATTGGGGAATTTCTCGAAGACGCCTTCGACGATGAGCGAGGCGGCTTGGGCGCTGGCGACGCTGGGGCGGGTCATGCGCGATTCCATATAGTAACTGGGGAAGCCGATCGGGGTGGGCGTTGAGCCCGGGCTGCCGCCGCCGATATGGGAGACGACCGGCAGATCGTGCTCGGCGCAGGCTTCCCAGATGGGATGATAAGCGCGCTTGCCAAAGAGGTGCGGACTTTGCATGGGCACCATGACGGCAACTGTGTCTTTACGATGGGCCAGGCGGTGGATCTCTTTGACGGCCAGCGCGGGATCATTGGGCGCGACGAGGATGGCGTTGACGAGGCGCGGGTCTTTGTCCAGCCAGTGCTCGATGGTCCAGTCGTTGAAGGCGGTGCAGAGCGCGGCGGCCCAATCGGGATCGGGCAAGCCGGCGTAGCCGTAGAAAACGGGGGGACCGGTGAGGAGGGCGAAATCGATATGCCAGCGGTCGAGCAGTTCTTTTTGCGTGAACTCGAGCGAGAAGTTGAAGTCGCGTTCTTGCAGGGCCGGGTCTTTGATATCGGGACGGGTGCGGCGGAAGGGGGTATTGGCGTAGCCGCTGCCGGGCAGGTGCAATCCCTGATCGAGCAGGTGTTCCTGGTAGAACTTGGGCAGGTAGGGCAGGAGCTGTTCGGGGTCGTGGAAATTGTGATGGACGTCGCAGTCGACGAGTTTAACTCTGTCGGCGCTTTTGCCCGTCCAACCTGGCGCGGCGATCGGCGCTGCGCCCTTCTTGCCGATGTGGATTTGTTCTAGTTTGTCCGGTGTTTGCATGGTTTCCTTCCAAAACAGATGATTTGCCGATGACGATGCCGCTCACGCCACGACCGCATCGATCATGTCATCGGTGATGCGCAGCATGTCGAGCGCGTTCTCGGCGAAGATGCGCCGGTGTGTGCGCTCATCCAGCTTGGGCAGGACGGTGACCGGGTCGTTCCAGTCCCAATGCGGGAAATCTGTGCAGAATATCAGGGTCTCATCGGCGTGCAGCATCTCCAGCATTTGGTAAACTTGTTCGCTCTTCGGCGGCTCGTGCATGGGCTGTGTGCCAACGCGGATATGCTCGCGGAAATACTCGCTGGGCAGGCGCTTGAGCCAAGGCGTCTGGTCGCCGAGCGCTTTCCAGTCGGCGTCCATATGCCACATCAGCGGCGCCGCCCACATTTGCTGCGCTTCGATAAACGCGAATTTGAGGCTTGGATACAGCTCGAAGACGCCCTCAGCGATCAGCGAAGCGGCCTGGGCGCTGGCCAAGCTGGGGCGGATCATTCGGTATTCTGTGTAGTAGCTGGGGAAACCGGCCGGGGTTGGCGTAGATCCTGGGCTGTCGCCAACAATATGCGCGACCACCGGCAAGTCATGCTCGGCGCTGGCTTCCCATATCGGATGGTAAACGCGCTTGCCATATAGCTGTGGCGTCAACATCGGCATCAGAACGGCGACCGTGTCCTTGCGCGGCGCCAGGCGGTGAATCTCCTTGACCGCCAGCGCTGGATCGTTCGGCGCGACCAGAATGGCGTTGACCACGCGCGGATCCTTGTCCAGCCAGTGCTCGATGGTCCAGTCGTTAAAGGCGGTGCAAAGCGCGGCTGCCCAGTCCGGATCGGGCAAGCCGGCACAAGCGTAAAGGGGCGGCGGTCCCGTTAGCAGCGCAAAGTCGATATGCCAGCGGTCGAGCAATTCCTTTTGCGTAAACTCCAGCGAGTAGTTGAATTCTCGCGCCTTGAGCTCAGGATCCTTGAGGTCGGATCGATAGCGGCGGTAGGGCATGTTGGCATAGCCGGGGTCGGGCAAGTGCAAGCCTTGATCGAGCAAGTGCTCTTGGTAAAACTTGGGCAAATGAGGCAGCAGGTCTTCGGGCTCGCAAAAGGTTTGATGCACATCGCAGTCGACCAGCTTGACGTGGTCGGCGGGTTTGGCGGTCCAGCCGGGCGCGGCGATGGGGGTTGCGCCTTTTTTGCCGATGTGGATTTGGTCGAGTTTGTTGGTTGTTTGCATGGTTTTTTCCAAATTTACCTTACCACATAAAGGCTATGCTATAGGCAATTAGATCCCTAGTTTGCGTATTTCGTCCAGTTGTGCGTTTTCTAACTTGTACCAATCGTCCAGCTTGAACAAGTCGCCCTTGCTTTTGAATCGAGCGTACCGCTTTTTCAGGAATGCTTCGAAAGGCTTGGCGTACTCCGACCGGATAATGCATTTGAATTTTACGGGTTCGGGCGAATACAATGCATCATGCGGATTGTTCAGCTGCCCGGGCATTCCAAATAAACCGCCCGAATCTTTGAGTTGGTCGGTACGCCAAATCTTGTATTGCTGGCCGCGTTTTGCACCTTGTACGATGCATACATATCCTGCCGGCTCTTGGAGCTGCGTGTATTTTCTGTAGGCACGGGCGGGCAGACATTCCAGTCCCCAATGCGTCTTGGGTGTAACGAAGGTGATAGCGTGCACAACATCCGACGAACCAAGATTGCGGATTTCCTGCAACTGAGCTGGCGACAGACTTAACCATCCATTCTTGTCCCTTGCCGGGTAGAGAATTGATAGGTTTTTCTCGACATCGTACACGTTTGACGACTCCAGGGCCATGACCAACTCCAGACCGAAGAGGAGACTGACCTTGCTTAGCGCCTTATCGATATATTGTGCCAAATTCCCAGTACTTGCTATCTTGTACAGGTTGGACTCTACATCTCGAACCACGACAAGATAGCCTGATCGCCGTTTACGCGTCGCAAGAGTGCGATAGTTGACAATGGGTACGCTTTTCAGATTCAATTCAAGCGGCGCATCCGATTTCGAATCCTGATCCAGTTGGATTTCCGTTCCCTCAGTAGCATTTGAAAGTAGTTGATATAATCGCTTTGCCCGTTCCAGATCTTCGGATGTAAGCTCAACACTCGGATTGATTTTGTTTCCGACAGCTTGATCAACCACAATCTGCAGTTGTAACAGTTCAGTCACTTGCGTTTCATCCAAATTGAACCACGCATCCTCGAAACCAGTCGGCGCATATATTCTCTTCAGCGCTTTCTCCAACGTTCGAGAGTCCTTAGTCGGAATGACAAGAATGGGCGCGAGAGTGCCCGGAATTGTCTTGCTTAAACGAGACAGCCATTGGTGTGGATCAGTAGAGCGGCCGATAAACAACTTCTTACTATACTGAACCTCTTGAACTACACAGACAAAGCCTTTTGCGCTGTCTTGTTTTGCACTTATCAAACGAAGAATCTCATTGCCAGCTTGAATAACACCGACGCTTATACCGACTACTTCAGCTATGGTCTTTGCAAGTACCAACCATTCAATCATCAGAACTTCACCATTATTGTAAGTGCTGGCAGGCTGCTACAACGGCCGCAACTACCCCAGATACCGCTCGCCCCGCTTAATATAACCTGCCACTGGACTCTCCGACTAGCCCTCTGTGGCGTCCAGTTCGGCACGCTGCTCGGCGATGCGCTCGGCCGTGCAGGCCAGGCCGGCCAGGAAAGCCTGGTCGCGCTCTTGGCGAGCCTCGAGCGGCGCTGGCCCGCCGAAGAAGGCTTGTCCAACTGCGGCCTGGGCCGCGGGACTGATGGGCATGATCGAGGGCAGGCCCGCTTCTTCGTTCATGGCGAGGGACAAATCAGCGCGTTCTTGCAGGTCCTGGGAAAAGCTGAAGTCCATTTGCCCGGCGGTGTGCATATTGATGCCGACAACCATGTCGCCGGCCAGCGCGCTGATTTCGGTGCTGGCGGGATCCAGATCGCCGGCCAAGTAGGCCGCCACCATCAAGCCGACGGCGTCCCCCAGCTCCAGGATTTGGGAGAAACCGGCGCCGACGGTGGCGCCCAGGATCAAGCCGTCCAGGCTGGCGAAGAATACCGGAATGCCCTGTTCCATGGCGACGCCGGAGATGAGCGGTAGCCCGGCCAACATCATGTAGTCCATCGGCAGCAGGATGGCTTCGGCGCCCTTGCTGACCAGTCCTTCGGTGGCCAGCGACAGATCCGCCAGGGAAGCGACGGCGGCTTGTTCGACAGTCAAGCCAAGCGACTCGCCCATCGTGGCAATCTGGCTGGCGCCGTACGCCCCGCTGGCATCGCCGGCATTGTATATCGCGCCGATGGTCTTGGTATCGGGGTTTTGCAGCAGGGGCAAGCGCGCGATTGCTTCATAGTCTATTTGGGATTGCGTACCAGTGACGTGGTCCGGCTTGATGCAAGAGGCTTGGGCGATGCCGGCCTCATAGGGATTGTAAACATCGGTGAAAAATATCGCGGGCGGGTCATCCATATCAGCGGTAGCCTGGAGCGCCGCCAGGGTCATGGGCGCGGAGATCGTCACCAGCACGTCTGGCTCGTGATCCAGCGCGAATGCGATCAATTCCCGCAGCCGGTCGAGATCAAAGTTGGCTTCCAAGCGGTTGAATTCGATGGGTGAATTATCCGCCGACTCGATCATGACCTGCATGCGTTGATCCGATCGGTCTTCCGGACTGATGAAGCCATAGGCCTCCAGCACGTCCAGCATGCCGGTCTGGATGGCATTGGTAGGACCGAAGGGGTAGAAGGATAGCAGCCAAACGCTGGGCTTGTCTTCATCCGGCTGCGCTAGGGCGGGGGCCGCCAGCAGCAAAAGAATAAGCGCCGTAATGAATGTCTTCCTAGTCATTCTAACCTCCTGTTGTTATCAGGTACTTAGGCAGCGCCGACCGATATTGGTCGTTGCTCGCGCTATAGCGGCAGAGGCCCGCAGCGAGCGACACAGCCTTCATAGTTTATGATAACACAGAAGCGCGGTTGGATAGTCTCAAGATTGCGGCTTCAACTCCCCCAGGGACCGCTCGCCCTGACGAATATAACCCGCCACCGGGCTCTCGATCCGCCCATAGGCGTTCCAGATTTTGAAGCCCAGCAGCGCCAGCAGATCGTCGTCGGCTGCGGCTACCACCTCGGGCGCGGTGGCCATGGTGAAATTGACCTGCGTGCGGAACTGGGGGGCGACGAAAGTGGTCAGGACGCCCAGCCGCTGCGTATCGCTGACGTTGGCGCCGGTGCCGTGCCAGATGCGGCCGTCGAAGAGCATGGCGCTGCCGGCGACGCCTTCGGCCGGGATGCTGACGACATCCTTATCTTTGTCTTTGTCCGGGCGGCGCCCGTAGAGATGGCTGCGCGGCACGATGCGGGTGGCGCCGATTTCTTCAGTGAAGTCGTTGAGCATCCACATGACGTTGACGACCACGGGCGGGGCGATCATGGCCGGGCGCTCGTCCACGCGGTTGGAGAGTTCGCGGGTCAAGGAGCCGGCGGGCACCGGGTTGGGCCGACGGTGGATGGGCTCTGGCATCCACCATTGATCGGTGTGCAGGTTCATGGCGATGCCGCCCGGTTTGGCAATATTGGCGCCGTAGCTGGAGAGCAAATAGTCCTTGCCGAGTACGTGCCCGACGACCGCGCGCACGGTTGGCTGGGCCAGCAGCTCGCGCCAGACCTTGCCCTTGTTGATCAGCATCCAGACGCGCTGGTTGACGCCGCCGGCTGCGGCGGAGAAAGCATCGCGCCGGACATTGCCCTCTTTGTCGGTGAAGGCGCCCCATTGCTGCTTGGCGCCGCCGTCTTCAAAGGCGTGGCCGGCTTGCAATTCCGCCGCGGCTTGTTCGAGCAGGCGCTGTTTGGCGCGGGCCAGTTGCTGGGCTGGAATCGCGTCTGCCACCAGGCAGTAGCCGAATTCGTCGATGTTGGCTTTGAGGGTGTCCGGGTCGGTTGTTGGCTGCGGTAGTTCTTCGTATGTCCATTCGAACATGTTAAGCTCCATCTTGTGTTCAGATCATACCGAATAACTAACATCCTAGTGGGAATCACCAAACTTCTTTCCCTACCGGTGTCCCATTCTTCCGGTTCAAAGTCTTCAGGAACGCTTGCGAGAAGTTCTTCAAGGGTATAGCGCGGACGCTTTCGCAGTTGAATTCCAGAACTTGTGTTGTCCACGATCAGTCTTACCCGGCTACCAACTTCCAGCCCGTGCTTGAGCGCGAAATCCTCTGGAATCCGTATAGCGAGGCTATTTCCCCATGTCTCAATTTCGACAAGCATGTCGCCTTGTCTCCTGTATTCGCATCGCAATAGAGTCTATCTCAGGCAGCCTTTACGTTCAAGGAATGAGAGTTGGGTAGCGTATCGAAGTTAGTTGAAATAAAGAACAAAAACCACCAACAGCCGGTAGGGGCGATCCGCTGGATCGCCCGACGCGTGGAAACTGTATGAGTATCGGGCGACCCGATGGGTCGCCCCTACCGCCGACTTATATTGTGGAGTTGCGTAACTTAGTGGCCCTACTTCTGTGCCAAGGTGTTGAAAAACAAATTGATGCGATTGCCCTGTGGGTAGCGAGAGCAATTGTGACAAGTGGCGAGTTTGTGGCTACAATAGGAAAATCAGGACTGCAATGAGGGATCTGAGATGGCTGTGTCGCATAACAACGTACGCGAGTTTGCCGCGCAGGGCTACACGATCGCGCGCGGTTTGTTTGCCGCGGACGAGGTAGGGCGTTTGCGAGATCACTACGCGCAAATGAATCGTGACAAGCACGAAGTTGTTGATAACGTTTCGGACCGAGATGACCCGCTGCACAAGTATCCGCGAATCATGATGCCGCATCGCTGGGACGAAACCAGCTTGCGATGGATGATCGACGCGCGCCTCAACGAGTGGATGACGCGCATACTGGGGCGCGAGCCCTATGCCGTGCAGACGATGTTTTACTTCAAGCCGCCTGGCGCGCGCGGCCAGGCGCTGCATCAGGATCAGTTCTACTTACGCGTCGAGCCGGGCACCTGTGTCGCGGCCTGGATGGCGATTGATCGCTGCGACGAAGAAAATGGCTGCCTGCGCGTCGTGCCGGGCACGCAGGACATACCTGTTTTGTGCACGGTTGATGCCGATACGGATGTCAGCTTCGTCAACGATACGGTGGAACTGCCGCCCGGTTACGAGCCGATTCCGCTGGTCATGGATCCCGGCGATGTCTTGTTCTTCAACGGACAATTG
Organism: Chloroflexota bacterium; assembly: GCA_026708115.1. Taxonomy (GTDB): domain Bacteria; phylum Chloroflexota; class Anaerolineae; order Aggregatilineales; family Phototrophicaceae; genus UBA6055. The sequence goes on along the minus strand of JAPOVL010000035.1, from coordinate 119,707 downwards.
GTGCATGGCAGCTATCCCAACTCCAGCGCGGATCGTTTCCGCTGCGCCTTGATTGGCCACTACATCGTCGGCGAAGCCGAAGCGGTGGCCAAGTGGTATCATCCCGTGCTGCGCATGGATGGTAGGGAAGTCGAACTGGATGTCAGCGAGCAGGGCGGGCCCTGCGGCGTCTGGGTCGAGCGGGAGGGCAGGCAAGTGGCCGTTCTGGAAGGCGTCGAGATGCGGCAAGAGGGTTGGTAATCACGCCAGGCACAAAGCAATCTCATAAACTCGCGCAGATCTGAAGCTCGAGTGTCCAAACAGTTCGACGCCGCCTTTAGCTGTCGTCCGTTGCAAGACTGGACGAGTATCAGGCTAGAATAGCCATTTGCAGTTCTCTTGGATACAATCCCTCGAATTGCAAATTCTTTATTAATAGAAAGCCGGAATATGACCACCAGAACCGCCTTGATCGGCGCCGGCGGGATGGCGCGTCGGCACTTGCCCTTGATGATCGAAAGCGGCGCCGAGCTGCGCGTCATTTGCGAGCCATCGTCGAATAATTATGAAGTTACAGTAGAGTTGCTTGAGGAACTGGGCGCGCCACCGCCGCCTAACGAGCCGGATCTGGCCAGCATGCTCGAAGGCCATGCCGAGGCGCTGGACGCGGCGTTCATCGTCACGCCGCACAATTTGCACCACGATCAGGCCAAGATGTGTATGGAAGCGGGCCTGGATGTGCTGCTGGAAAAGCCGATGGTGATAAACGCAAGCGAAGCAGTCAGCTTGATGGAAACGCGCGACCGTACCGGCAAGCTGCTGGTGGTGGCTTTTCAAGGGGGATTGTCGCCACAGATCCGCGAAGCCGCGCGCTTGATCCAGTCGGGGGAGCTGGGCGAACTGCTGAACGTGACCGGCATGGTCTGGCAGGGCTGGAAAGAAGCGACGGTCGACACCTGGCGGCAGATACCGGAAGTCGCCGGCGGCGGGTTCATGTTCGATACGGGGGCGCACATGCTGAATACGCTTTGCACGCTGGTGGGCGAGGACTTTGCCAGCGTCGCCGCCTGGACGGACAACCGGGGCGCGCCGGTCGATATCGACGGGGTGGTGATGGCGCGGCTGGAATCGGGGGCGCTGGTGACGATCAACGGTTGCGGCGATTCGATCCCCGGGCTGGATTCGGAGATCTTTGTCGCGCTGAGCGGCGGGGTCATCCGCACGGGCATTTATGGCGAGCGGCTTCTGATCCGGCGCGCTGGCGAAACGGACTTGAGGCCGGTGGATCTGCCGAAGATGCGCGGCGCCTGGGAGCAATTCGCCCAGGTGCGGGCGGGCGAGATTGAGAATCCCTGTCCGCCGGAGGTCGGATTGCGGATGGCCAAGCTTTGGGACGCTATTGTCGAGTCGGCGAGTAGAGACGGGCAGTTGGTGCGGGCGCTCGGCGCGGGGTAGATGGCGGCGGGACGGGAATTTTTTCAGGTAGGCTATCAGATCGTGATAATAATGCTCTAAAAGCCCTTCGTGTTGTAGCGAGGAGGCCACTTCCAGCACCAGTTCGTCATCGGTTTCCAGTTGCGGATGATCCTGGCTGAACTCGGTTGAATGGGCATTTTCCAGGTCCAGCGCGCAGGTGAGAGGTAATGGTTAACTAAATGCCTTGACCAGGAAGGACAGGCTGCCGTCCCAGAGTTTATTTCGGCGACCAGCTCATTTCTCTTATTCTGCAATCCATGTCTGTCAATTGCTGCAAGTCAGTGGCATCCCGCTTTATCTTGAATATCCGACTATCGCCTCCACTCCATGGATAAGTGGAAAAAGCAATCCACTCGCTGTCGGGTGACCACGATATTCTGCCTAAATCGCCCGTGCGCATTGTTGTAACGTAATTCATAACACCTGCGTCAATATCGAGCAGATATATATGTGCTCCCCCGTCTTCATCGAGTGCTCGACCCTTAATTGCGATCCAATTGCCATCTGGCAACCATCGCGCGTCGTGAATTGAATTCATTTTCAGTGAAAAGTGTTCAACTTGTTTTTTGACATCAAATACCACCAACTTGGAGAATTCAAAACTTACGTCATTGCTGAAATACATAATTCGCTCATCGTCCGCGGACCAGGCCACGGCATCGGGACGCATTCCCGCTCTCGTAAACTCTCGCCAATCTGAGCCATCGAAATCTGATCCAGAGAGAATTGCGTCATAAGTCCCGATCACGATAATTCTCTGCTCATCTGAAGACCAGTCAACTAGACGCCGCATCAAAAGATTCTATCCAATGTATGAATCATAAGATTGACTGATTTCAGTCCCATCAATAGATGTTTTGTGCATGGCTCCGCTGCTAAAGAACCAAATGGATTTCCCGTCTTTTGACCAGCGAGGACCAAATTCTCTGAAGTGATTATAGGTTAAACGCCTGGAATCCAACCCATCAAATCGAATTCGATAGATCTCATATTTCTCGTTTGGCAAAAAACCATACACATAGCTGATAACCACCGCTACCCACATGCCGTCCGGCGACCAACTGAGATCTGCGTACCTCGCGTATGAACGCGCGTGAATCTGTCTTACTTGACGTCCATCCGGGTGAATGATATATATGGCGCCAGGATGACTCCCGTGGTTCCTTGTGCAGATGAAGGCGATCAGATCCGATTCCTTGCTCGCCGGGGCAGGCGTGATGATAGGCGGCCTGATGTTATGGTCGATATGCCATTGCAGTTCTGGAGAAGTCAGGACAAATGGAAGGCTGCATATTAGACCCAAAGCGATGCAAGCCGCCAGAAACAGCCGGCGGCAACCGATAGCTCTGGGCCCGGTGCCTTTTTTCGCCTTTTCCATAGAAACACATCTACCTGGACTATTTACCGATGACAGCCATGCCGGTCGTCATCAAGAACAGTGCAAACTTGTCTGGCTGAATAGAACAGTCAAACTCGTTTTTGGCAACTGACAGGTTAGCAAGCTACAGTGTTCGCTTGACTTCGACATCTGCCCTGTTACGGTTGCGATGTGCACAGAATCGAGAAGATGGGACGGCTCGCCCCAATTCTCCAGATCGGATTTCCTAATCATATTGCGGCAGGACTTCTCCTACTTTTGGCAATCTGAATTTATCTTGTCCAGCTTGCCTCTTCACCCATTTCATCATCTCATCACAGTAGATTTTATAGTCATCTTCGTAATACCCTTGTTTCTGAAAGATCATAGCAATTCCTAATGTGATGCGGTCTTCGAGTTGAGCAAAGTCCAGAGAACCCCCAGCGGTTCTAGTTGCCCAATCAATCGCAGCAGCGGATTCACCTATAGCGAAGTTGCCCAGCAGTAATTGATCCTTTAGCCCAAAAAGATCGGTAATCTCTTCGAGATCATCCTCGTCAATGTCGATCTCTTTGATGAATTCCCCCACTTTATTCTGCCCTTGCCAAACCATGTGAATATCCCAGTCTATAGCCGTATCCACATATACTGTCGTTGATGACGGCGGCAAGCTCCATCCTCTGTGTTCCGCGAAGATAGACATAGCGATAACCGGATGGCGTCACAACGGTCAAGGATTTGGCGCCCAACCAAAATGACCCGTCCAGATCGGCTTGCGATGCCGCTGTGTTGTTGGGGTGATTGTGGATGAGCGCGATTTCCCGCCCTGCCAGCATTTTTCTGTTTTCTTCTTGCAAGAAGGTATAACTCCTGTTGCCATAACGCCGAAATACTTTCTCGCCGGTCTTGATGTCAATCGGTGCGGCGCAAGAATGTAACTTGGCGCTATGATAGTATATTTGTTCTAGTTCGTATTTAGCGATTTCGGGATTCAGGCAAACTGGGCGGATTATCGTCGTCAATTGCTGTTCATGCGCCCCAATCCGCCGCATTCTGCATCAAGCGCTTTTCTCACGCTTTTCAACAGGGCGAAGCGGAGTAAAATACCTCAAATTCGTCGAAACAGGAGCTAACATATGAAGACAGCAACGGGCAATTTTCCGCTCGGCTGGCGGCGGCGCAACTTCGCCTGGGAGCAGGACCTGGAGGGCATGATCGCCTGGGCGCTCGACAACGATCTGGAGGTCATCGACCTGGGACCGGATGCCGACAGTTGCGCACAAGCGGTTGTGGATGCCGGCTTGCGCGTCGGCAGCGCCGATCTGACGGTCTGGGGCGAGATGATGTCCCCTGATGCCGGGGCGCGGGCGGAGGCTGTCGCGCGCAATGCCGCCTATATCAAGGATTGCGCCGCCGCCGGTGCCAAGACCTTTTTCATCTGCATGATACCGGAGGACCCGACGCGCGCGCGCGCCGAAAACTTCGGCTACATGGTAGAAAGCTACAGCGCGCTGAAGCCGACCTTTGAAGCGCATGGAGCTTACCTGGTGATCGAAGGCTGGCCCGGCCCCGGGTCGCTGGTTTGCACGCCGGAGACCTACCGGGCCTTTATCGAGCAGGTCGGTTCGCCCAACATGGGCGTCAACTATGATCCCTCGCACCTGGTGCGCATGGGCATCGACCCGATTCGCTTTCTCAAGGAATTCGTTGGTCAGGTCTTCCATGTGCATGGCAAGGATTGCATGATCATCGACGAGAATCTCTACCAGTACGGCAACCTGCAAGAAGCGACCTTTGGCGCGCCCTACAAATACGGCGGTATGAACTGGCGCTATACCATACCCGGGCACGGCATCTCCGACTGGAAGATTATCCTGAATATCTTGAAGGACAATAACTACGGCGGCTGCATCAGCATCGAGCTGGAAGACCACTTCTACGATGACAGTGAGTACGATCAGAAACAGGGCGTGCTGCAGGGCGTGAAGTTCTTGGCCGGATCCTGAGAGTCGGCTTGCGCAACTGTGGTCCAGAGCCTGTGCATTCTAGATATTGTATAGAATAGAATTGGGGCGGCTCGCCGAGCCGCCCCCGATAATAAAAGGAATAGAAATAATGAAAACTACAGCAGTTGTCGGCTTGGGCAATATGGGTATTGGCATGGCGAAGAATCTGCTCCAGGCCGGCTTTCCGGTGATTGGCTATGATCTTCGCGCGGATCGGCGCGAATTGCTGGCGGAGATGGGCGGCAAGCCCGCCGATGGCCTGAGCGATCTGGCCGGGACGGATGCCGTCTTTGTCATGGTCATGAGCGGCGCGCAGGCGCTGGATGTCGTGAATGGCTTGAAAGGCTTGCTGGACGAGGGCGCCACCATTATCGTCACGGCCACGATCGCGCCTGTGGAAATGCGCGCTGTTGACGATGCTTTGGCTGGATGCAAGCTCAACTTGATCGATAGCCCGGTCAGCGGCGGCAAGTTCGGCGCCGAGGCGGGAACGCTGACGATGATGGTGGCGGCGGCTGACGAGGTCTTCGCGGCGAATCAGGATGTGTTGCAGGCGGTGGGCGAGCAGATCTTCCATGTAGGCGCGTCGCCCGGCATGGGGCAGACTGTCAAAGCGTCGCTGCAAGCCCTGATTGGCGTGACCTTTGTCGGCATCTTCGAATCGCTGGCGATGGGCGCCAAAGCCGGCATCAAGGGTGAGACGCTCTACGAAGTCTTCGGCAGCACCCACGTCGGCAATACGCCCTTCTTCAAGAATTGCGCCAAGCTGATCATGGACCGGCAATTCGAGAACACGGGCAGCCACATCGGCACCATGTACAAAGATCTGGGCATCAGTTTGGCGCTGGCGCGGGAAAACGGCATGAGTCTCTTCGCCACCAGCACGGCCTACGAGTTGTTTCAAGCCGGCATCTCGCTCTACCCGGAGGGGGACAACTGGTCAATCGTCAAGTTCTTGGAGCAGATCTCGGGGACTGAGGTTCATTGGTAAATCTATCTGACGCTTGCTGCGGGGTCGTATGGACGCGCTTCGCAGATGACCGGGATGACGTGAGGTGGGGATGGCGAAATTAGGCGTGATAACGGACGGGATCAGTCGCGAATTCGAACTGGCGCTGAGCGTGATGAACGAATTTGGCTTGCAGCATGCCGAGCTGCAATTCTTGTGGGACAAGGAAGTCGGCGATCTTGATGATCGGGAGATGAACCGCGCGCAGCAGTTGGTCAAAGCGCATGGCGTCTTGGTCTCTTGCATTTCGCGGCATATTTTCGGCGGTATGCTGGTCGGCGGGACGGACAGGGAATCAGCGGGCTATCAAGCGCATCTTGCCGCGCTGGAGCGCTGCATTGATATGGCGCAGGCGCTGGACTGCCCGCGGGTACGGATCATGGCCTTCCGCAAAGAGATGATCTTGTTCGGCAGCCAGGGCGCGGAGGAATGGAATGTGGCGACGGGCGCCTGGGAGAAGCTGCGCGAGTTGGTGGAGCCGGCGGTTCAAATCGCGGAGGATCGCGATATCACGCTGGTTGTGGAAACCGGCAACAACGCCATGATCACGTCGGCCTTTCTGGCGCGCAAACTGATTGACGAGTTAGGTTCGCAGCAGCTCAAGGTGCTGTGGGATCCGGCAAACAGCCTCTATTGCGCGGAAGTGCCCTTTCCCGATGGCTATGATGCGCTGCGCGGCGGCTACCTTGGTCACATACATATCAAAGATGTTGTGGTAGAAATCGCCAAGGCAACTGTCACCTGCAAAGAGCTGGGCAGTGGGCATTTGGGAGCCTATTTGCCGCGGATCGCGGCTGCGCTACGTGAAGGTGGTTATGATGGCGCCATCTCGCTGGAGTCGGTATATCGTCCGCCGGGCGGCACCTTTGAAGATGGATTCCGCGCCTCTATTGGGCGCTTTCAGGAGTTGTTCGGCTAGCCGAGCGCCGCGGCAAAAGCGCTTCAATGTTCATGCAATCGCTGGCCGCGCCAGTTGCGATATAATGAGGGCGCAGGTTCAGGTAACAAGGAGGACTCATGGCAATCCCAAAGAAAGAATTCGGACGGAGCGGGCACCTCAGTACGCGCTTGCTCTTTGGCGCGGCTGCTTTCAGCGATGTCACGCAGGACGAAGCCGACCGGACCATGCAGCTGCTGATTGACAATGGCGTCAACCACATCGACACGGCTGCGGGCTACGGCGGCTCGGAAGAGCGGCTTGGACCCTGGATGGCGCAATACCGCGGCGATTTTTTCCTGGCTACCAAAACGGGCGAGCGTACTTATGACAAGGCGAAGGCCGAATTTGAGCGCTCGTTAATGCGGCTGCGCGTCGACGAGGTTGATCTGATCCAATTGCACTATCTCGTTGGCGAAGAAGAATGGGACGTGGCGATGGGGACGGATGGCGCGCTGAAGTATTTGCTGGAAGCGCGCGAGCAGGGTTTGGTGAAGTACATCGGCGTGACCGGCCACGATGTCGCCATCGCGGGCATGCACTTGAAGAGCATTGGCCACTTCGACTTCGATTCGGTGCTGCTGCCCTACAACTATCCCATGATGCAGAACGAGACTTATCGCGCCGCTTTTGAAGAAGTCTTGCGGATATGTCGGGCAGAGAAGCGCGCCGTACAGACGATCAAGTCGATCACGCGGCGTCCCTATCCCGGCGCGGGGCGCAGCCACGCTACCTGGTACGAGCCGCTGACCGACCAAGCCAGCATCGACAAAGCCGTGCACTGGGTCTTGGGCAACGAAGATGTCTTCCTCAATACAGTGGGCGATATCACCTTGCTGCCGATGGTCTTGGATGCGGCGCATCGTTTTGAGCGGCGCACGCCCGATCATGTCATGCGGGAGCTGGTCGAGGAAGGCGGTATGGCGCCGCTGTTTGTCTAGGGCTGCATTTCACTATTTTGGGGATAATGGGGCCGGGGCAATCGCACGCAAATCAAAATACGCCGAATTACACATGTATCAGGCGAAATACACGGGCGGCTCGCTGAGCCGCCCCTTTTCTTCGACTCTCTATTCGCGACCCTCGCAGTCCTCGTTGGTTATTTACCAATAAGCTAAGATGCATCCCCCGTCAACGAAAAACTTGACAAGGGCAAAAAGCTGTCGTATACTTCTTGAAACCGGTTTCAAGAAGAGTGCAGGGCGTATGAGCAACAAGCTCACCATTCAGCGGATCGCGGAATTGGCGGATGTCTCGAAGGCGACCGTCTCGCGCGTGTTGAATGAATACCCCCATGTGCGGCCGGAAGTGCGCGAAAAAGTGCAAAAGGTCATCAGCGAAACGGGCTATCAGCCCAACAATATCGCGCGTTTGCTGGCCTCGGATCGAAGCAGCATCATCGGCTTGGTGATCTCTGCCAGCGCGCAGATGGTCTTTAACGATCCCTACTTCCCGGCCTTGACCGAGGCTATCTCCCGCGGCGCTGCCGACAACAATCTGATTCTGTCGCTATTCGTTTCTTACACCGAAAAGCAGGGCAGAGATACGCTTAGTGGCATCCTGGCCGCGGGATTATTCGATGGGCTGATTATCACGGCGGATCACAAGGGCGACGCCTTTATCTCGCAGCTTCAAGAGGCCGATATTCCTTTTGTTTTCATTGGACGGCCGGGCGAAGCGGAAGGCATCAATTATGTGGATGCCGACAATGTGAATGGCGGCTATCTGGCCACGTCTCACCTCACGGGCTTGGGCTATTGCCGGATCGGGACGATCGCCTCCGACCAGAATACCGCCGGCGACGATCGCCTGGCCGGTTACCAGTCGGCGCTGGAGGAGCGCGGTATCGCCATCGACGAGGCACTGCTGGCCTTCGGCGACTATACGCTGGAGAGCGGTTACGTCGCCATGAAAGAGTTGATCCGGCGCAAGCCGGAAGCGGTATTTGTGGGATCGGATACGATGGCGCTGGGCGCCTTGCGCGCGCTGCGCGAAGCTGGGTTGCGCGTTCCGCAAGACATCGCCGTCGTCAGCCACGACGATCTGCCGCCGGCCATTCAGGCGGATCCGCCGCTGACAACAGTGCGGCAGCAGATTTCGACGACCGGCCAAATGGCGGTCGAGAAACTGGCGCAGATCATCATGACGGGCAAAGCCAGCCCGGCGCAGCACATTATCAATCCGGTTAAGCTGATTGTCCGCGAGAGTTGTGGCGCGGCGCAATTAAATTGAAGATCGCTAGTCGAAAGGGGACAGCATTTGGAAGGTACTTTTTGTCAGTTTTTGAAACCGGTTACAGAAGACGGTCGCGCGAGCGGGCGATCTACCAGGGATTTTTTGCCCAGGAGTGAAACCGGTTTCAGGTTTAATGCTTCCATTCATTTAGTTACGTTTTAAGGAGAAAGACATGCGTAACAAGCAAGTCACCCTGTTCACCCTGTTGAGCCTGTTGTTGGCGCTGGCGGTTGGCGCGGCGCAAGCGCAGGACCGTGTCAAGATCCGCTGGTACGTTGGTTTGGGCGCTGGTACGGATGCGCCATTGGTGGCCGCGCAAGAAGAGATCGTGGCCGATTTCAACGCCTCGCAGGCCGAGATCGAACTGGTGCTGGAGATCGTCGACAACGCGCAAGCCTATGACGTTTTGAGCACACAGATCGCGGCCGGCAACGCGCCGGACATCGTTGGTCCGATGGGTATCCGCGGCCGCGCCTCCTTCCCGGGCGCCTGGTTGGATCTGACGCCCATGATCGACAGCACGGGCTACGACCTGAGCGACTTCGATCCGGCGCTGATCGACTTCTACCGCGTCGAAGGCGAGGGCCAGCTCGGCATCCCCTTCGCTGTCTTCCCGTCCTTCCTGATGTACAACATTGATCTCTTCGACGAAGCCGGCATTCCCTATCCGCCCAGCGCTTATGGCGAAGCCTACGTCGATTGGGAGGGCAACGAGCAGGAATGGAATACCGACACGCTGCGCGATGTCGCCATGATCCTGTCGGTCGATGCAAACGGCAATGACGCTACCATGGGCGAATACGATACGGACAACATCGTACAGTTCGGCTATGGCAACCAGTTCACCGATGTGCGCGGTCGCGACACGCTGTTCGGATCCGCCAATTTCGTCGACATGGGCGGCAACGCGGTGATACCCGATGTCTGGCGCGAAGCGGAACACTGGTATCACAACGCGATGTGGGTTGATTACTTCTACCCCAATGGCGTTTATGGCGGCAGCGAAATCATGGGCGGCGGCAGCGCCAACTGGTTCGATACCGGCAATATGGGCATGATCACCATCCACCTGTGGTACCTGGGCTGGGGCACTGGCAATCTGGACGCTGCCTGGGACTTCGCGCCCGTGCCATCGCACAATGGCGTCACCACCGCCAAGCTGCACGCCGATACCTTTGGCGTGCTCAAGAGCAGCGACAATCCCGAAGAAGCCTTCACGGTCTTGACCTATCTGCTCGGCGAGCGCGCGGCTGATCTGACCAGCCTGTACGGCGGGATGCCGGCGCGCCTGAGCTTGCAGGACAGCTTCATCGAGCGCACCGTGGCGGCGCAGAGCGGCGCCTATCCCAATGTGGAGTGGGCGAATTTGAATTGGGACGTTGTCCTGGCTGGCTTGCAGCACCCGGACAACCCGAATCACGAAGAGGGCATGCCCAGCTTCCTGGAAGCCAGCGCGCGCTACAACGAATATGGCCAACTGGTCGATAACAACGCCGACGAAGACATCGACGCCGCGCTCGATGCGCTGCAAGCGGACCTGCAAGGGATCTTTGACGCAGCCGGCTAGGCCAGGCCAAGAGCATATTTCCTGCTCGATAGATGCCGCAATGCGGCATCTGTCGGGCTCAACCCGACCTTCCTGGATTTAGGGCATGAATCATGGATATGTTCTCTGAGCTTGATTCTGCGCGCGGCAGGCCGAGGCTGACGGACCTCCGGGCAGCCTTTCGGCTGACGGGCGCGCAGCGCATTGAAGCGAAGTGGGGTTTGCTGTTCATCAGCCCCTGGTTGATTGGCTTCGCTATTTTCTACCTCGTTCCGATGGTCGTCTCTCTGCTCTTCTCGCTTTACGATTTCACCTTGTCCGCGCCCGACGAAGCGCGCTTTATTGGCCTGCAGAATTGGTCGCGGATGCTGTTCGACGATCCCAACACCTGGGAGACGCTCTTTGTCACTTTCAAATTCGCATTGATTTCGCTGCCGATTGGCATGGTATCGGCCTTTTTGCTGGCTGTCTTGCTCAATTCGCAACATCTGATCGGCAAGAATATCTTCCGCACGCTCTTTTATGCGCCGACGATGGTGCCCTTGATCGCCGCGATCTTGATCTGGTCCCGGGTCTTGAATCCGCAGACCGGCTGGCTGAACCAGTTGATCGAGGTAACCGGCATCGAGGCAGTGGGCATCAACGGCTTGCGCTGGCTGGACGACCCGAATCTGATTTACATCGCCTATACCTTCATTGGCCTTTGGGGCATCGGCAACGCCATTCTGATCAACTTGGCGAGCTTGCAAGGGGTGCCGACCGAACTATATGAAGCGGCATCGATTGACGGGGCCGGCTGGCTGCGCCAGTTGTGGTCGGTCACGATTCCGATGGTCACGCCGGTAATCTTTTACAACCTGGTGCTGAGCGTGGTCGGGCTGCTTCAGTTTTTCATTGTGCCCTGGGTATTGAACCTCGGCAGCGGCTATCCCGAAGGCACGACCAACTTCTACATGATCTATTTCTACAAACAAGCCTTTACCTTCCAGAACATGGGTTACGGCGCCACGCTGGCCTGGTTCATGTTCATCATCGGTCTTGCCATCACCATCTTTTTGTTCGCGACGGGCCGCTATTGGGTCTACTATGCCGGGGAGAGCAAATAAGATGGCCGAGAACAAGAAAAAGAACGAAGCATTGACGGAATTCGAGATCGCAAGAAGGCGCCGCAACCTGCTATTGCAGGCCGGCATCACCCTGTCCGCCTTGATCTTGTTGGGCGTCTATCTGATGCCCCTGCTCTATGGCGTGGTCACATCCTTGAAGACCAAAGCGCAATCGGCCGATCCCTCGGCGCCGCTGGTCCCGTCCATCGCCGTCACCTTCGATTATGAAGGCAAAAACTACGATGTATTGCAAGTGCCGACGGAAGCGGGCATACATGAGTGGGCGCTGGTCAAAAAGGGCAGACGAGCCAGCCAATTTGTTGATCCGGGCAATCCCGATGCCGGGCTAATCGATTGGGAAGGCAATTGGCGCGCACTGGAGCCGGTCTGGGTGCCCTCGGTACACTGGGACAACTACCCGCAAGCTTGGAACACGATTGATTTCGCGCGCCTGCTCTTCAACACGCTGGTTTACGCCTTCGTCACCATGATCGGCACGGTCATCGCGTCGTCTTGCACCGCTTACGGTTTCGCGCGCTTCAACTTCCCTTTCAAGAACCTGCTCTTCATGGTCTTGATCGGGACGATCGTGTTGCCGCCGGCGGTGACCTTGGTACCGACTTATGCCTTCTTCGTGAACGTGCTGGGTTGGGGCGGCACCTGGCTGCCACTGATCATTCCGCAGATGTTCGGCAACGCTTACAACGTTTTCTTGCTGCGACAGTATTTCCTGACGATCCCGAAAGAAATGGAAGAAGCCGCGCAGATCGACGGCGCTGGACGCATCCGCACCTTCGTAGCGGTCATCTTGCCGCAGGCGGTGCCCGCCCTGACGGCGGTCTCGCTCTTCCATTTCTTCTTCGCCTGGAACGATTTCTTCGGACCGCTGATCTACCTGGCGGGCAATCGCGACGCCAACCCGATCACAGTTGGCTTGACGGAGTTCAACGGCCTCTACAGTTCGGAGACGCAGCTGATCCTGGCGGCGGCGATCATTTCGATGATATTGCCGCTGGCGATCTTCTTCATGGCGCAGCGCGTTTTCATCCAGGGCATCGTCATCACGGGCGTTGACAAATAGACGACATGGGCGCTGCCCGATAGCGCACAGATAATCCAATGTCGCCAGGGGGAGCGGCCAACAAGAGAACATGCCGCGCTCGCCGCGAATCGCAAGGCAAAGAGCAATCGGCGAGATGCGCCAAGCACAAGGAGCGACATGACAGCAAGAGCAGAAAGCAAGCGGCAACGAGGACTGTCAGACGCGGACATCGCGCGCAAGATCGATCGGCTGCTGTCGCAGATGACCCTGGAGGAGAAGGTGGGTCAGATGACGATGGTGGAAAACAACAGCATCACGCCGGCGCAAGTGGCTGAATTCTTCATCGGTTCGGTATTGAGCGGCGGCGGGGGCAATCCGACGCCGAATACGCCGGAAAACTGGCGCGCCATGGTCTGCGCGTTCCAAGAGGCCGCGTTGGAAACGCGGCTGGCGATCCCGCTCGTTTACGGCGTGGATGCCGTGCACGGGCATAACAACGTCAAGGGCGCGGTGATTTTCCCGCAGAACATTGGCTTGGGGGCCAGCCGCGATGCGGACCTGGTTGAGCGTATCGGACGGGTGACGGCGCGGGAGTTGCTGGCCACCTCGGTACACTGGACATTCGCGCCGTCGGTATCGGTCCCGCAGGACTTGCGCTGGGGACGAACCTACGAAGGCTACAGCGCGAACAGCCAACTGGTCGGGGCGCTGGGAGCGGCGCTGGTGCGCGGCTTGAGCGGCCGCTGCTGCGATGAGGACAGAGGCGTACTGGCCTGCGCGAAGCATTATGTCGCGGACGGCGCTGCCAGATGGCGGGAAAGTCCCTTGGCGGAACAGGCGCCCCAGCAGGGCAGCACCGCGCCGCCGCAGGACAGCGCCGCTCCGCAAGCCGTCGAGCTGGCGCTGGGGCAGTGGCGGATTGACCAGGGCGACGCCTGCATTGACGAAGCGAGCCTGCGGCAGACCCACCTGCCGCCCTACCAGGCCGCTATCGCCGCCGGCGCGCTGACTGTGATGGCCTCCTACAGCAGTTGGAACGACGAGAAACTGCACGGGCACCGCTATTTGCTGAGCGATGTGCTCAAAGGCGAGTTGGGCTTTGACGGCCTGATCGTTACGGACTGGATGGCGATCAATCAACTCGACCCCGATTATCAGCAGTGCGTGGTCCAAGCCGTGAATGCCGGGATCGACATGGTCATGGTGCCCTACGATTTTCGTTGCTTCATCTCCACTCTGAAAAGGGCGGTGCAACAGGGCGACGTCGCGCAGGAGCGCATTGACGACGCGGTGCGCCGGATCCTGCGCGTGAAGTTGGCTTTGGGCTTGTTCGACCAGCCAATCGGCGATGCGTCTCTCTTGCAAAGCCTGGGATGCGCCGCCCATCGTCAAGTAGCGCGCGAGGCCGTGCGTAAATCGCTGGTTCTGCTGAAGAATGACAGGCGGTCGTTACCGCTGCCCAAGGATGCGCCGCGCTTGCTTGTGGCCGGTCGCGCCGCCGATGATATCGGCCTGCAATGCGGCGGCTGGTCGATCAGCTGGCAAGGCGAAGCCGGTGCTACCACAAGCGGGACTACGATTCTGGAGGGCATTCGCGCGGCTGCCTCCGATTCTACAGTCATTGACTATTCACCGGACGGGCAATTTGCGGACGATGCCCGCGCCGCGGTCGGGATCGCGGTACTGCACGAAGAACCCTATGCGGAGGGCTTTGGCGATCGCGCGGATCTGGCCCTGTCATCAGACGAGATTGACCTGCTGCAACGCGTCCGCGCACGCTGTGATCAGTTGATCGTTATTCTGATCACAGGCCGTCCGCGCATCATCACCGAGCAGCTCCCATTGATAGACGCCTTGGTGGTCGCCTGGTTGCCCGGGACCGAAGCGAACGGCGTGGCGGACCTCCTGTTCGGCGATTTTCCCTTCACGGGAAAACTGCCTTTCAGTTGGCCGCGTTCGATGGATCAGATTCCGCTGGCGGCGCTGGAAGCGAGCGCTGAAGCGCCCTTGTGGGAATGTGGATATGGTCTGACAAGCTGAGCACTCATGTCCTATTGACCAGCAATTGATGGAGGAAACATAATGCGAATTAGATATCATCTGATCTTGGCCTTGCTACTGGTTTTGAGCTTGTGGGCCTGGGTAATTCAGGCGCAAGAAGCTGATTTTCGGGTCATTGACGACTTTGAGGCGGCAGAGGTCTTCGAGGGGCGCGATGGCCACAACAACGCCATCGGCCACGCGCCCTGGGGCGACCAAGCCGGCAATGTCGCGCTTGGTCTGGCGACGATGGAACGCGTCGATGTCAGCTCGACGGTGCTGGTGATCGATTACGATATCGGCGCCTGGGGCGGCTTCACCCATGCCTTCACCGATGGCGAGAACTGGCTCAGCCACGATTGGCGCGGTCACAACGCCCTGAGCTTTTGGCTACATGGCAACAATACCGGCGGTACGATCCAGGTAGAAATCTTCGACAATCGCAATCCCAATCTCAACAGCGATACGGCCGAGCGCTGGTACTACCGCCTTGCCGATGACTATGAAGGCTGGATGGCCTTCACGGTTCCTTTCCGCAGCTTTCAGCGGCGGAGTGACTGGCAACCCGGCGGCGCGCCCGATGATGGCCTGGGCCTGGACGAGGTCTCCGGTTACGCTTTCGGCTTCCCGGCCGGCGTCGGCGCGCAAAGGGCTTATCTGGACGATGTGCAGCTTGTCACGCTGGGGGTTGATCCCCGGGCGGTGGACGACTTCGAAATGGATGCGCTCTCCCTGGCGCAGGACAGCTTCGGCAACGACATCGGATTTGTGCCTTGGGGCGATACGGCGGGCAGCGTCGAACTGCGCCTGACCGACGCCAAACGCAACGGGCAAGAAACCAAGGCGCTGAATGTCAATTACGATATCGCGGCCTGGGGCGGCTTCACGCATGCATTCAACGATGGCGAGAACTGGACCGGCCAGAATTGGCGCGAATTCAACGCGATTAGTTTCTGGTTCCTGGGCAGCAATACCGGGCAAGCGGTGCAATTCGAGATCTTTGACAATCGCGATCCAAAGCGCGACGGCGACAGCGCCGAGCGCTGGTTCGTCCGCTTCGAGGACGACTCCTATGGCTGGAAGCAGCACGAGATCCCGTTCGCGGACTTTGAACGGCGGAGCGACTGGCAGCCGGAGGGCGCGCCCGATGACGGCTTCAACCTCGATGCGGTGATGGGATATGCCTTTGGCTTGCCGGCCGGCACAGGCGGGTCCTTCGCCATTATCGACGATATCGAGTTGATCTTCATGCCCGGCGTCAGCTTGCCCGACCTGCCGGAGGGTGAGGCCGCTGTGACCGAAGCGGCAGAGGCGCTGCCGGCCGCGCAGCCGGCGGCGGTGGCATTGAACGAGGCCTTGCTGGGGCCGATTGCCGATGCCGATCCGCTCGTGGTAGCGGACTTCGAGCGGGGCGTGGCCTATGTCAGTCAAGTTGACGGCGCGGCGATAGGCTTTGTGCCCTGGGGCGACAGCACTGCCAACGCCATCATCGGCATCAGCCAAGTGATGCCCTACACGGATTTGGCGCGGCCCGATCAAAGCGCGCCGGAACAGGTCTTGCGCGTCGACTACAATATCGGCGCCTGGGGCGGCTTCACCTATGCCTTCAGCGACGGGGCAAGCTGGGTCAGCCAGGATTGGACCGGGCACAATGCCTTGCAGTTCTGGCTCTATGGCAACGGCACTGGGCAGATCGTACAGGTCGAGATTTTCGACAATCGCCAGCCCGGCAACAATGCCGATACGGCCGAACGCTTCTTCTACCATCTGGTCGACGACTACGATGGCTGGCAGCAGTTCACGATTCCCTTCGCCTACTTCCAGCGGCGGAGCGACTGGCAGCCGGGCGGCGCGCCCGATGACGGCTTTAACCTGGACGCGGTTTGGGGCGTCGCTTTTGGCTTCCCGGCCGGCGTCGGGGCGCAATCGGCTTATCTCGATCAGCTGGAGGTCGTCGTTGTCGATGACCCAAGCACTGTGCAGACCAGCGCCCAAACCGCCGTGAGTGAAGTCGAGGTCGACGAGAGCATCGGCTGGGATACGCGGGACTGGGACTTGCTCTGGTCGGACGAATTCGACGCTGACGCGGGCGCGCCTATCAATGAGGCCTTCTGGACTTGCGAGATCGGCGGGCATGGCTGGGGCAACAACGAGATGGAGTATTATACCGACCGCGTCGAGAACGTCGCGCACGATGGCGCGGGCAACCTGGTCATCACTGCTCGCGAAGAGACGCTGGCGGATTCGACTTGTCACTACGGCGAATGCCAGTACACATCGGCTCGCTGCATCACCCAGGACAAGGTCGAGTTCACTTATGGACGGGTCGAGGCGCGCATTGACATCCCCAGCGGCCAGGGCATCTGGCCGGCCTTCTGGATGTTAGGCGCGAACTTCCCCGAGCTGGGCTGGCCGCTCAGCGGCGAGATTGACATCTTGGAAAATGTCGGCGAGAAGAACGTCGTCTATGGCGCGCTGCATGGACCGGGCTACAGTGGCGCGGCGAATCTTGGGCATGTATATCGCGCCGATGTGAACTTCGATGAAGGTTTCCACGTCTACGCCATCGATTGGGACGAGCATGTCATCCGCTGGTATGTCGATGGCGAACTGGCCAATCTGATCAGCGTCAACGCGCTGGATGGCAAACAGTGGGTCTATGACCACGACTTCTTCTTGCTGATGAACGTGGCCGTGGGCGGTTATTGGCCCGGTTATCCCGACGAGACGACCGAGTTCCCGCAAGAGATGATCGTGGATTACGTGCGCGTCTATCAGCTGGGAGCGGAGTAACGGATTTCGGCGCAGAGCGGGAAACGACAGAGGGGATTGCCAACGAGCAATCCCCTTTTGATTTTGATATGACCGCCGCCTATTGGCGGGCGTCGCCTAACTTGCGGATGGCGTCGCGGACTTCCGGGGAGCCGAACTTGCCGCGCTCGTCCTGCCTCCACTCAATCGGATCGACCAACTCCATCTCATCAAGACCGACCAATTGGTACCCTCTGGCCTGCAAGCCGTCTATGATGGCCGGCAGCGCTTCGATCATGGGCAAGGGACGGGCCAGGCGCAAGGCGTCGTCGTCCGATTCGGTGCTGTCGTGCAAGTCGATGATGGACCCGCCGGCCAGGGACGGGTCATTGAGCGTCGCTTCGAGGATAGCTCGCGGATCGGTCTTTGCGAAGTCGGCCGGGTTGACATCGGCGTCGACGATTTTCATGTCTTTAGACATCGCCACCGGCGAGTACAGGCAGGTGAAGAAATTGAAATAGTGGGCGCGCAGGAATTGGGTCGGGCGCCCGAGGATGTTGCCGATCGCGGCTTCGGCACGGTCAAAATCGCCCACATGGATATGGTGCAGGTGGCTGTGGTTGCCGATGACATGTCCGTGCTTGACAATGCGCTCAGCCGCTTGCGGCCAGCGCTCCACCCATTTTCCCAGGACAAAAAAGGTGCCGCGCGCCCCTCTGCTGTCTAGTATCTCGATGACCTGATCGGTGCGCGGCGGATTGGGTCCGTCATCGAAGGTCAACGCCACCTTCATTTGGTCGCGCCGACCATGCGTGTAGTATTTTAGCGTCATGGATTTGGCTTCACTTTCCGTTTTGCGGCAGGCCGGCCGGGTCGCCGCCCAGCACGTCGATCGCCGGCTGCCAGGTTTCGCTTTTGGCATCCCAGGACTGCGAGTAGACGCCCCATGCCAGACCATTGGACCAGAAGGAGCGGAAGGTCTCGGACCGGGACAGCGCCTGGTCGACGGGCGAGAAACTCAGGACACCCTTGGCAACATCGGCTTGCATACCGGTGAGCGCCAGCAGCAGCGCCCAACTGGACATGCTGCGGGCATAGTGATTGCCGCATTCGACTTCGTTCCAGGGGTTGCGCCGAATGCCGTCGTGTCGTTCGCGCAGTGCCGCCACCAGCGCCAGGCCTTCGTCGATCCAGCCTTCGTAAATGAGGTGGGCCGCAACCTGATATTCGATGCCGGTCCAGACCTCGTCGGCGTATGGGAAGGGCAGGCTGGGGCGACCGCCCTCTGGCCAACTGCAAAGCAGCAGACCGGCTTCGTCATTGAGGGCGTAGACGCGCTGGCAATTGGCGTGCCCGCTGAAATCGTCCTTGAAGTTGTGATCATAGATCGATTTGAGCGCCTCGCGAATGCGGTCGCCGGGCAGCAGCTTGCCCAAGCCCAGGATTTCGGCGTGGAGCTGGCCGAGCAGTTGGTCGGACAAGCAGCCCTCGCCGTGCTGGTACTTTTGGGCGTTGACGTCGTCGACCCTCTGGATGTAGTAGCCGCCGTTCCAGAGCATCGCATCCAGATTGGCGCTGCCGGTTTCCCGCGCTTGGCGGCAGCGCGCGCTCAGATCCGCCTCGTCCATGATCAGCGCCATCTCCTCGACGGCGCGCAGACCCGCCAGGTAGTAGATGCCGCAGAGCGGATTGGGACCGTGAAACTCGATGTCGTAGGTATTGTGCTGCACGGCGTCGAGGACATGGTCGCCATCTTTGTCCCAATTACTGCTGGCGAAGCCGATGGCGCGCTTGATGCCGGGCCAGATTTCGGCGAGGAAGTCCTTATCGCCGCTCAATTGCCATTCGCGATAGGCGCGCAGGATCGAGCCCATCTGGCCGTCGACGGCGGCGTCGGTTCGGCCGCCCCAAACGAAGTCCTCGTGAAAGGTGCCGAAGGAGCGGAAGCGCATGAAGCCGTCAGCGGCGGTTTCCACGTTGAACTCGATGCGGCGCATCTCGCGCTCCAGGGAGGGGAAGAGATAGGCGATGGTGAAGGCATAACTCCAGACGTGGGTGCAATTGCCCGGGCAGCAGCCATATTCGTCGTTGCAGCCTTCCCAACCGTAAAAGCGACCGTCTTCCAGCCAGAAACAGGTGGTGCTGCGCAGTGGCACAATATTGGCGGAAATGGCATCCAGGACGACCGCCGGCAATGTGGTTTCGAAGAGCGCGTCGTGAAATTGTCGCGTTGTCGATTCCAGTCGGGGAAGGTTGTCGATCAGGTATCTTCCGACATCCCAGGCGTCGGCAAAGCGCGTCGCATAATGATTACGCGCGATGCCCACGTCTTTTTCATCGACGCTTAGCATGGGCAAAGTTCGCAGGTCCCAGGTATTGGGACGGTTGGGGAAGTACCAGGTCAGAATGAAACGGAATTGTTTGCTTTCGCCCGGCGCCAGGCTGTCCACCAGGCCGAGCGAGCCGGTGGCGAGGCGTTCGCCGGCTCCGTCATCGGGGGGATCGTTGAGCAGCCCGTCATCGAGCAAATCGTCCCAGAAGTCGTGCAAGTAATCCCACCATTGGCCGCGCATCCAGGCGCGTTTCATGGTCACGGAATCGTGATCGGTGACCAGGGCGACGCTGCCGAAATTGAGGTCGGAAGCGGCGATCTGGTCGTTGGTCATGTAAAGGCCGCGCAGTGCGCTCTCGTCGCGGAAGCTGTTCACCGCGCGCCCCTGCGCTGTCGATGCCCGGTTCATGTAGGGATCGAATTCGTTGCTGCCGACGGGATTGCTTAGCGTACCCACCAGACTGAGCTCGACCGGGTCCTCCGTCCGGTTGGCAACGGTATAGGTCATGATCGCGCAAGGGATGCCGGAATCTTCCGGATTGAGGGGCAGCAGCGGGGTGTATGCCTCCAGCTGCACCTCGACGGGCAGATTAGGGTCGTCGAATTCGATTGCGGCGAAGGGATATTGTCCGCGGAAGGTCGTGCCCTTGAAGCGCGGCAGCCCAAGGCTGGTTGAGGGGTGATAGCCATGTGACAAGTCATAGGGCGGCTGGACCGGACCCTCGAGCACGCGGATGCGAGCTTCTTGCCCGGCTTGGCGGCAGCGAATGGCGAAGAAGGTCAGGGGAAGCGAGGCGCCTTTGGCCGGCAGATTGAAGATCTCCCAATCGCGCAATTCGCCGCGCGCGCCCAGGGAGACATTGCCGGTGCCGATACCGCCAAGCGGAAAGGCCAGGGCCGTGGCGCCGGCGTCGAAACTTCTTATTTCATCGTGGTATTTCATTTGCAATTCCTTCGTCACACAGGGAGTCGTCTACTTTTTGACCTCGACAATTATTGCTAAAGAGGCGCGCCGGCGCTAGCCATAGGTCCCAGAAAGCGTATCAAGCGCCTTTAAGCCCGCTCAGCGTCACGCCTTCGACCAGGCGGCGTTGAAAGATCAGAAAGAAGATCAAGACCGGGACCAGATTGAGTACAATCGCCGCCATCAGTACGCCGCTGTTGGTCACGCCATCTTGACCGCGCAGGTAAAGCATGCCCAGCGGCAAGGTCATTTTGTCAGAGGAATTGATAAAAATCAGCGGCCAAAAGAAGTTATTCCAGGAACTGTTGAAGGTGAGAATCGCCAGCGTCGCCAGGGGCGGGCCCGCCAGGGGAAGCATGATGCGACGGTAGATTTGCAGGAAGCCGGCCCCATCGATTTTGGCCGCGTCTTCCAATTCGTCCGGTATGGTTTCGAAGAATTGCTTCAAGAGAAAGGTGCCGAATACGCTGGTCGCGTAGGGCACAATGAGGGCGCCCAGGTTGTTGTACAAGCCCATGCCGCGGATGATGATGAAGACCGGGATCAGTGTCACATGCTGTGGCACCATCATCGACGCCAGGAAGCCAATGAATATGATCCGTTTGCCGGGGAAGCGCAAGCGGGCGAAGGCATAGCCGGCCATGCTGCAGCTGATGAGCTGGGCGATTGTGACACAGGTCGTGACAATGACGCTGTTGAGGAAGAAGCGCAGGAAGTCAACCCGCTCAAAGACCACATCGTAGTTGTCCAGACGGAAGGCGCTGGGTATCACCGGCGGCGGCAGCTTGAAGAATTCATGAGGCTGACCAAAGGAGAAGGACACCGCCCAGACCAGCGGCAAAAACATAATGAGCGAACCCAATACCAGCGGCAGCGTCAGCGTCACATTGGCCAGGTAGGCGCGCCAATTGTGGCTCAGCTTGTCCCGGAACTTGTTGAAGTCCGGAAGCGCCGGATTGCCCTTTGCCAGAACGGCATTTGTCATCGCGCCACCCGTCGCCGCTTAACGATAAAAGACCCAACGGTCACCCAGGCGAACTTGCGTGATCGTCAAGGCCAGGATAACAAGGAACAAGACAACGGCCATACTGGCGGCATAACCCATATTGAAGCTGCCAAAGGCCTCGCGATAGAGGAGCATCACGACCGTTCGCGTGGCGTCGCCGGGCCCGCCGTTAGTCAAAACGAACATGGACTCGAAAACCTGGAAAGCGCCGATCAAGGCGATGACGAGGGAAAAAAAGAGCGAGGGCGTCAGCAGCGGGATCGTTATGCGCCTCAACCTCACCAAGCGTCCGGCGCCGTCCACCAACGCCGCCTCGTAAAGCTCGCGCGGGATGGCTTGCAGGCCGGCCAGGAAGATCAGCGTGAAAAAGCCGACATGTTTCCAGACATCGATAAGGACTATCGAGCGGAAAGCCCAGAGGGAGGACGATAGCCAGGGGACTTTGTCGAAGCCCAGCCGAGTCAGGTAATAATTTACGACGCCCGTGCTCTCTTGCAGCAGGAAGCCAAAGAGCAGGGCCACCACCACTGTCGAAATGACAAAGGGGATGAAATAGGCAGTGCGCAAGAAGGCCTTCAACCAGCGCCACTTGATGCTGTTGATGCCGATGGCGATGAACATGCCCAAGCCCACATTCAGCGCAGTGGCTGATATTGCGAACAATGCCGTGTTCTTGAGCGTGGTAATGAAGAGCTTGTCGTCGGCAAGCTCAAGAAAATTGTCGAGGCCGACGTATTCCGGCTCGGAGAAGAAGTCCCAATCGAAAAAGGACATGCCCAGCCCCGAGATTGTCGGGATCAGGAAAAAAACCAGGAAGCTCAAGAGCGTCGGCAGGATGAAAAAATAGCCGGCAATGGCTTCTCTGACGACCAGTGGTTTGGGCTTCTTCCAGCGCAGCCCCGCGCGAAGAGGCGCCATCAGGACAATTTGCCTTATCGACTGCGACCTTTTGCGTCGTCCACAGGCTGTCCCTGGCAGAATACGCCCCGCCTGGGACGGGCCAAGAAACAGCCGGCAGCGGAAAGATGCCGGGCATGTCCTTTTGCTTGAAAAGGCGGACTGGAGAGGGCTCCACCCCGCCTTTGGCAGTCTTGCCTAGCTATTTTCCGCGATCACCGCTTCCATATCGGCTTGAATGTTAGCGGCGGCGTCGGCGATGGACATTTCATTGGCCCAGGCTTGTGACATATAGCGATCATGTATTTCCGCTAATTCCGCGAAATAGGGCGCGTTGATGACGGTGCGGCCACCGTCGAGCGCCTCGTAGAAGCGCCAGTAATTGGCCGGGCTGGCCGCGACCAAAACTGGGTCGCTGGCCAATGACGTCCGGGCCGGCGCGCTGGCCGAGGCGAATTCGCCCGAAAGCAGCTTGGACATGACATCGGTGCTGACAAGATGCTTCACCATCTCCCAAGCCAAATCCGGGTGTTCGCTGTCTTTGGTGATGCCGTAGCCGTCCGTGCCCCATTGGGAGCCCATGGCCGCCTCGCCCGACTTGGTGGGGAAGAAGTTGACATCGTAGTCATCGGCGGACATACCGGCCGGGATCAAGCGCTGGCGCCCCGCCGGGGAATCGATCATCATGCCCAGGGTGCCGGCGACAAAGGCTTCCCGGAAGTTAAAAGAGCCCGTGGGCGCGACGCCGTGTTCCCACATCAGGTCGTGGACAAACTGGAAGGCCTCGATCGTTTCGGGACGGTCGTACCAGGGCTCGGTGAAGTCTTCGTTAAGGAAGAAGGAGCCGTTGGCTACCGCCCAGGGACCCAGGTGCCAGAGCCAGGAGGCAGAATGGAAGCCCCATACATCGTTGGTGCCGTCGCCGTCGCTATCTTGTGCGATAGTCTGGGCGTAATGCAGAAAATCGTCCCAGGTCCAGTCGGGCGCGGGCTCTGCGAGGCCAGCGCTTTCCAGGACCGACTTGTTGTAGTAAATCAGCGTGGTATTCCAGGCGAAAGGCAGCAGATATTGCTGATCGTTCCAGCGCAATCCCTCAAGCAGCTTGGGATGGGCATCGTCCAGGAATTCCTGGATATCCGGATCGCTTTCGATGAACGAGTCCAACTCCAGCAGGACGCCGCGCTCGGCCATCAGCGGTACGGCTTCAATGGCGTTCCAGATGACATCGACGCGCTCGCCACCGAGCATGGTGGTGACGATCTTCTGGGTATAGTCGCCCCAGCTATCCAGTGGAACGGGGATGTAGTTGATTGTTACTTCGGGATGCTCCGCCAGGAAACCTTCAAAATAGGCCTCCCATTTTTCCTGGGGCGCGAAAGACCCATAGACGAAGCCCAAGGTCACTTCGTCCTGGGCGCTTGTGAACATCGAGGCCGATGTCAACAGCAAGAGAAAAACAAGAATTGTACAGATGCGTTTCATAATGGGACCTCACAGTAGATAGTCAGTAGCTAACAGGGATGATCTTCCACCCAACATGGGGCAGAAGCCCAGCGATAGAGTCGATCTCCTTCCTACCAGGCTGTGCAATTGGCGCAAAACTGAAAAGCGCGGAAGACCGCTTTTGTTGGCGGCTATTGTAGCCACAAGGCTCGCGCTTGGCAAGAAAGGCGAATGACAGGGGCGCAAGGCATTCATCGGCTGACCTGGCAATCGGGCGCGGTTTACACGGGGGCGCGCTGATGCTTAGGCATTTGCGGCAGTTTTTGCACACGCATTGCAGATGCGATATTGTATGATTTAAGTCGCAGCCATTGTCGTACTAATCACTATGCTGGCGGAGAGAAAGGCGAAGGCAATCGAATAGAGATATCCCATCCATATTTCAAACTTCAAAAACATGAAAGGAGAACAACCATGTACAAAAAGTACGGCAGAATCCTTTTCGCGGTCTTTCTTTTGGCGCTCGTCATCCTGCCTTCTACCGCGCTCGTTTCCGCGCAGGATATGACAGAGGTCGGAACGCCCCGCGCGACGACGCTGATTGTGGACCAGCTTGACGGCCGCATCGACAATCCCACGCAGACCAATCCTTATCAAGCGGGCACGCGCTTCAACCAGGGCTTGCACCAGTTGGCTTATTCCAATATGTGGGAGATCAACACCGCGACTGGCGAACAATTCCCCGGCTTGGCGGCGGAAATGCCGGAGGCGCTCAATGACGACTTCACCAGCTTCCGGATTACTTTGCGCGAGAACCTGGCCTGGAGCGATGGCGAGCCGATCACGACTGCGGACATGGCCTTCACCATCGACATGGTGTTGAACACGCCGGAGTTCCCTTATCACGGCTTCCTGTCACAGGTCGTGGACAGCTATGAGGTGGTTGACGACCTGACGATGATTCTGAATACGAAACGGTCGGAACCGCGCCTGGGCTATACGCTGGGCGTGCACATTTGGGGCGATTCCTTCCGTCTGGTTCCCAAACATATTTGGGAGAACGAAGACCCGGCCACCTTCCAGAATTACCCGCCAGTCGTCAGCGGACCTTACACCTTGGCCGATGTCGATCCCAATGGCAACTGGTTCCTCTACGACAAGCGCGCGGACTGGGAGCATACGGATGTGGGCCAGATTTTCGGCGAGCCCGGACCGGAGCACGTCCTATTCCGTTTCTATGGCACGGAAGAGCGCCGCATCATCGCCGGCATTCAGAACCAGCTAGATATCTTCACCGATATCTCGCCCGAGGCTTGGGACATCCTGCGCGATGCCAACCCGAACGCCCGCGCCTGGCACGAAGACTTCCCCTGGGCCAACTTCGATGACCCCTGCGAGCGCGGCATCGTCTTCTCCAATTCGCAGGAACCCTGGGATAACCAGAATGTGCGCTGGGCGATGGCGCTAGCGACCGATATCAAGAGCGTCGGCTTGGCGACCTTCGCCGGCATCCTGCGCGTATCGCCGCTGGCTGTGCCGCCGGTGCAAGTCATTCACGATGCCTTCCACAAGCCCATGCGCGACTGGATGACGGAGTTCGCCTTCGAAGACGGTTATCAACCCTTCGATCCGAATTATGCCGTCGACATCGCAGCGATCTTGGCGGACCAAGGCGTTGAAGGCTTGCCTGAAAGTGAAGAAGCGCTGGTCGATCTCTTCGGCGTCGGCTGGTGGAAGCACGATCCGGATAAAGCGACCGAGATGCTGCAAGCCGAGGGCTTCACGCTGCAGGACGGCGCTTGGCACAAACCGGACGGCAGCCCCTGGCAGATCACCATCAACTCGCCCTCGAACTTCGAGGTGCAGTCGCAGCGTTTGGCTTTCGCCGTCGCCGATAACTGGCGCGCTTTTGGCATCGACGCGGCCGTGCAACAGATGGACTCCGGCACCTTCTGGAGCCAATACAGCCGCGGCGAGTTTGACGCCGGCTCTTATTGGCCCGGCTGTGGCGCCTTGCCCGATAGCTGGGACCTGCTGGACGCCTTCTGGCACAAACGGCATATCGTGCCCATTGGTCAGCCGGCGCCCGGCAACGCTATGCGTTACGACAGCGACGCGCTCAGCGGGATCCTGGATCAGATCGCGCCGCTGCCGAGCGATCACCCGGACACGATTCCTCTGCTGACGGAATTCGAGAAGCAGTTCATCGTCGAGCGGCCCTGGCTGCCGATGTTCGGCACCTCGAAATTCGTGCCGGTGATCACGACCTATTGGGACGGCTTGCCCACCGCCGATTACTTCTATGAAGGACCCTGGTGGTGGTGGTCGCTATTCAAGTATCACATGCCCTTTATCCAGCCAAAGAGTGACGGCTAGACGGGTACTTCCTCTATATCTCCCCCCATTGCAATGGGTCGCGTAGACACTGACCTTCGGGGGGAGACTTTGCTGACTTGCCAGAGGACGCAAGATGCAATTCGCCAAGTTCGTGGTCACGCGGCTCATCGCCTATGTGCTGGTGATCTGGATCGGCATCACGGTCGTTTTCTTCGTGCCGCGTTTCATGCCGACGGATCCGGTTGAAGCCATGCTGGGCCGCATTATGACGCGCGGCGCCTATATGGAAGCGGAACAGGTCGAGGCGATGCGGGCCACGCTGACGCAGGCTTTCGGCTTGGAAGGGACGCTAATGGAGCAGTATTTCGGCTTCATGCAGCGCATCTTCGTCACGCGGGAATTCGGTCCTTCGCTGTCGATGTTCCCGACGCCGGTGAACGAATTGATCGGGCGGGCGCTGCCCTGGACGCTGGGCTTGCTGCTGAGTTCTACCATCATCGCCTGGATCCTGGGCAATGCCATTGGGCTGCTGGCCGGTTACCGGAGCCGCTGGCTCTCTTCGCGCACGCTGGAGATCATCGCCATCTTCGTTTATCCCATACCGTATTACATCACCGCGCTCATCTTGATCATCCTTTTCATTCATATCAATCCGATTTTTCCGCTCTTTTTCTCCATCCGCGGCGATCCGCCTTCCCTGGAGTTCATCTCCAGCGTGATCTACAACTCGATTCTGCCAGCGGCCTCGATTGTCATCGTCGGCTTCGGCTGGTGGGTCTTGAGCATGAAGGCGCTTTCCTCGAGCATCTCGGAAGAAGACTTTGTCTACTTCGCCAAGTTGAAGGGCGCGGGCGAGGGGCGCATCATGACCGCCTACGTCCTGCGCAACGCCATCTTGCCGCAGGTCACCGTGCTGGCGCTGCAGATTGGCACCATCTTCAACGGGGCGCTGATTACGGAGATCCTGTTTGGTTATCCCGGCTTGGGCACGATGACTTATAACGCGGTCTTGCAAGCCGACTACAATTTGCTCATGGGCACGATTACGATTTCTATTATCGCCGTCGCCACCTCCACGCTGATCATCGACCTGCTCTATCCCGTATTTGACCCGCGGATCAGGCAGAGGTGATGATGCGCCGGACGAGCCCGCGGCTGACCATCGGCTTGATTATCCTGGCCGTCTTCATCATTCTTGGCGGTATCTTGCCTTTCCTTTCGCCGGAAGATCCCCGCGACTGGATTCGCCACCCGCGCAACCTGCCGCCCAGCGCCGAGCATTTCCTGGGCACGACCAATCTGGGGCAAGACACCTTCTGGCTGCTGTCTTACGCGACACAGAACTCGCTCTTCATCGGCGTCTTTGTCGCCTTCTTCGCCACGCTGATCGGCGTCTTTGCCGGCTTGGCGGCCGGCTTCCTCGGCGGCTCCGCCGATCGGGTCATCACTCTTTTTGCCGACGTGTTTATTGTGGTGCCGTCTTTACCCATCCTCATATTGATGTCGTCGCTCTTGCAGGGACGGGCCTCCCTGTTGCTGATCAGCATCATCTTGATTCTCTTCAATTGGCCCTGGCCCGCCCGCCAGATGCGTTCGATCGCATTGAGCATGCGCGAACGGCAATTCGTCAATACGGCGCGTTTCTCTGGCTCGGGCACGGTGCAAATACTGGCGGAGGAGATCGTGCCCCATATTTTCAGCTGGGCCATGGCCAATTTTGTCAACACCGTTCTGGTCGCCATCGCCACGGAATCGGGCCTGGCGGTAATCGGTTTGTCGAGCTTGGAGGAGGCCACGCTGGGCACGATGATCTATTGGGCTTTGCAGCATCAGGCGCTGCTCGGGCAGCGCTGGTGGTGGATCGGTTCGCCTGTCTTCGCCATTATCGTCCTGTTCATCTGCCTGTTCTTGTTGTCAACCGGCATCGCGAGCCGGTCGGCGGAAAGGCGAGGACACGGCGATGCTTAGGCTGCGCGAACTCAAGTGCTATTACGATACGCCACGCGGCGTTGTGCAGGCGGTGGATGGCGTCAGCTTCGATATTCTGTCTGACGAAGTGCTGGGCATCGCCGGCGAATCGGGCTGCGGCAAATCGACCTTGCTCAAGGTGCTTTACGATTACATACAGCCGCCGCTGCAAATCGTCTCCGGCAGTTACGAAGCCGATTTTCCCGATGGCAGCGGCAAGGTCAAGACCATCGGGCCGGGGGCTATCCGGGAACACTGGTGGGAATTCATCTCCTATATTCCCCAAGGCTCGATGAGTGTGCTCAATCCTGTCATCCGCATCGAGAATCAGTTTTTCGATGCTGTGCCGAAGGGCCACCCTCTCAAAGCGGCTGGCAAAACGGCGATACGCGAACGGGTGGCGGCTTATCTGAAAGAGCTGGAGTTGCCGGTCGAGGTCTTGAAGTCCTACCCCCATCAACTCAGCGGCGGCATGAAGCAGCGGGTGCTGGTGGCGCTTGGCACCTTTCTGCACCCGCAGATCGTCCTGGCGGACGAGCCGACCACGGCGCTGGATGTGGTGGTGCAGAAGGGGATTTTGCTGATGCTGACGGAATTGCAGCAGCAGATGGAAAACACCTTGGTCGTCGTCTCGCATGATATGGGCGTGCACTATCAGATTAGCGACCGGCTGGCGATCATGTATGCCGGCAAGCTGGTGGAATATGGTCCCACCGAAGTTATCTTCAACAACCCTTTGCATCCCTATACGCAGATGCTGATTCAGTCCCTGCCGCGGGTTGGCGATCGAAGTCAGCGCGTGGGCATTTCTGGCCGGCCGCCCAACTTGATTGACCCGCCGGCGGGCTGTCGCTTTGCCGCGCGCTGCCCAAAAGTGATGGACCACTGCGCGCATCAGGAGCCGGCCTTGCTGCAGATCGAGCCGGACCATTATGTGTCCTGTCACCTATATGGAGAGCGCGCGTCTTGAGCGAGAACCTGCTGGAACTCCGCAATGTGAGCAAGGTGTTCCGCATCGGCGGCTTGGTCTTCGGGACGCGCCTGGTGGCTGTCGACGATGTCAGCCTGAGCTTGCCGGCGGCAGAGCCATCGATACTGAGCATCGTGGGCGAATCCGGCAGCGGCAAGACCACGCTGGCGCGCATCATCCTGGAACTGGAGCAACCGACGTCTGGCGATGTGCTTATCGACGGTCACCCTTTGTTTTCTAAGGGCGGCGCTGGTCTGAAGGGGCGGGAATACTACCGGGCAGTCCAGCCAATCTTCCAGAACCCCTTCGAGGCCTTCAGCGCGCGCAAGAAGGTCGACCGCTATCTTTTCAATGCCGCAATTCGCTTAAAGATCGCGCAGAACCGGAAAGAAGCGCGCGAGATCGTCGCTGAAGTGCTGGAATCGGTCGGTCTCGATCTGTCTCGCGTCGAAGGCAAATACGCCAATCAGTTCTCGGGCGGCGAGCTGCAGCGCATCTCTGTCGCGCGCAGCCTTATCCCGCGTCCAAAACTGATCGTCGCCGACGAACCGGTCAGCATGATCGATGCCTCGCTGCGCATGAATATCGTCAATCTCTTCTTGGAACTGAAAGAAAGATACAAGGTCAGTTTCGTCTACATCACGCACGATCTCTCTACCGCCTACTACGTCAGCGATTACATCGCCATCATGTACCGCGGCAGTGTGGTGGAGTACGGTCCATCGGAACAGATTCTGACCGATTCCGCTCATCCCTATACCGAGCTGCTGCTCGATTCGGTGCCGACGGTTGACCACAAATGGGAGCGAGGCGTCGCCCTGCCGGATATCGAGATCAAAGAGTTTCAGGCGCAAGCCTGCAAGTTCGCCAAGCGCTGCAAATACGTTCAGCCAATCTGCGAGAATACAGTGCCGCCAATGGTGCAAGTCTCGGACGAGCGGCAGGCGCTTTGCTACAAGCCGGTCGACTTCGAGCCAGACGCCGAAGTTCCTGGGCTGAAGAGCCCAGTGGCAGGGCCTGCGCAAAGCTAAGGTTAATCTGATATTCGCGTTACTTTGTTGGTATTACAGACACGATTGACGAGGTGGCAGAGTGGATTACTTCAACGGATTGCATTTGAATATGGGCAATATCTCGCGCTTGTCCAAGGCCAAGACGCGCTCCATCAGCGCGGAGAACTTCAAAGGCGAGAAGGGCAAGGGCGGCATGTCTACCGATGGCGTATCCTGGTCCGCGGCGCAAGACCTGGGGCAGGGCTGGAAGGTCTCGCCTTGCATCCACCTGGAAGCCAACAGCGTCACGACGCTAGCCGAGATCGAGGGGCCGGGCGCCATTCAGCATATCTGGATCACCACCTTTGCTCAGTACTGGCGCTCCTTGATCCTGCGCTTCTATTGGGATGATGAAGAGACGCCGTCGATCGAGGTGCCTTTTGGGGACTTCTTCTGCAATGGCTGGACGGAATACTGCCACGTCAACTCGATGCCCATTTCCGCCAATTCCCACAGCGCCTTCAACAGCTATTGGGAAATGCCCTTCCGCAAAAGCGCCCGCGTCACGATAGAAAACCTGCTGGATAAGCCGGTACAACCCATGTTTTACCAATTCGATTACACGCTGACGGATGTGCCGGAGGATGTCGGCTACTTGCACGCGCAGTGGCGCCGCAGCAACCCGCTGCCCTACAAAGAGGTGTATACCATTCTCGATGGCGTCCAGGGCATGGGCCACTATGTCGGCACCTACATGGCCTGGGGCAGCAACAACCGCAGCTGGTGGGGCGAGGGCGAGATTAAATTCTACATGGACGGCGATAGCGACTTTCCCACCATATGCGGCACCGGCACCGAAGATTATTTTGGCGGCGCCTGGTGCTTTGGCAACCAGGACGGATTCTACACGCCCTACACAACGCCTTATCTGGGACTGCCGCAGGTGATCAAACCGGACGGGTTCTACCAGAGCCAGCAGCGCTTTGGCATGTATCGCTGGCATATACCGGATCCAATCCGCTTCGAGGAGGACCTGCGAGTGACGATTCAAGCCTTGGGCTGGCGCTCCGGGTCGCTGCACAAAGCGCCCTTTGAAGAATGGCGTTATTTGCCCCTGCAAGACGATATCGCGTCGACGGCATTTTGGTATCAGGCCGAACCGCATGCGCCCTTCCCAGAGTTGCCCGATCGGGATTACCTCGAAGTGATTTAATATCAAGTTAGTTGTGCAAACAATCGCATAACTTGACGACTCAACTCCCCTCCCTGATGCTTCGGGGAGGGGCTGGGGGAGGGGTTAGAAAAGCGGCATTCAGAGCTTCCATTGCTTGCTTGGTACTTAGATCGTCCCGCCGGCAGTTGCCATTTCTCTTGGCCCACGCTCAAGGGTACGGGATCAACTCCACTTGAGGCAAGAAGCGGCGCATATCCGCGACCTCGTAGGCGGCGGTGCCCGGCTGCAGGCAGACGGCCGTCGCCGCGGCGACCCCCAGCCGCAAGCCGTCTTCTATTGGCTTCCTATGATGAATGGCATGCGCCAAACCCGCCAGCAGCGCGTCCCCCGCGCCCGCCGGGCTGCTGACAGGGACCGGGATCGGCGGGATGCGATAACTGCCCTCCCGCAGGACTGCCAGCACGCCGTTCTTGCCCCGTGAAATGACGACTTCCGTGCCGTAACGCGCCAGGATGTCGCTGCCCGCGGCGTACAGCGCTTCCGTCGAATCCAGCTTATGGCCGACCAGGGCGGACAGCTCGTGGTTGTTGGGCTTGATAAAGGTCGGTTTGGCTTCCAGACCGACCTCCAGATTGGGCTGCGAGGCGTCAAAGATTAGGGGAACGCCCTGTGCGCGCGCCATATTGATGGCTTCGACGTAGAACTCGGGTTCCATGCCGGGGGGCAAGGAGCCGCCGGTGATGACCACCGTAGCCGACTTGAGCGCTCGTCCGTAGCGCAGACGCATGGCGTCAAGATGGCGCGGCTTGACGAACATGGAGGCGGAGGTGATGGTCGTATGTTCGCCTGTGCTTTCGTCAATGATGACGGTGTTGATGCGCGTCTCGCCCTCGGCGCTGACGAAATCCGTCGTGACGCCATAGGCTTCCAGCATTTCCTTGACTTTGTCGCCGACCGAGCCTGCCGCCAGTCCCAGCGCCAGGCTGCCGACCCCCATCCTGCCCAATATCCACGAGGCGTCGGTCGGTTTGCCGCCCAGGCTGTAAACCGTGCGGGTGGCGCGTAGGGTGGTATCGGTGATCAGTTCGGGAACGAATACCGTCAGATCAATCGTGGTATTGGGTGTCAGGGAGACGATCATCCGGATCAGTCGTCGCTGAAGCCGGCGATGGCCGCTTCCATGTCCGCGCTTTCTTCGCGCAGCATGGGGCTGGCGCCCAAATGCTGCGACATCATGATCACGTAGGCATTGGTATCGAGGCGCTCGACGGCGTCCAGCGCGGCTTGCAGGTTCTTGCCCATCAAGAACAGGCCATGCCAGGGGGCGATGGTTCCCGCGGCGTGCTTAGCGATGCGCGCCTCGCGCCCGCGCATGGTGGCGACGATGCGTTCGCCCAGTTTGGGGCTGTGCGCCGGCGCGTACTCGATGACGGGCGTGACGCCGAATTTGCGCGTGGCTTCCATGATCGGCGGTATGGATCGGTTGGCGCAGGCGAAGACCATCAGGTTGCGCGGATGGGCGTGGATTACGGCGCTGCCGTATTCGCTGAAGTTGTCGTGCAGGCCGAAGTGAACGGCGCTCTCGCGCGTCAGGCCGCCATCGCCTTCCAGGATCTCCCCCTGTCGACTGACGACCAGAACATCTTCGGCGTGCAACTGCCACTGGCGCATCTGCCCGGCGAGCGTCGGCGACATGCAATAAACATCGTCCACGCGCAAGCTGATATTGCCCCCACCGGCGTCAGTCAGGTGGCGGTCGAAGAGCACGCGCCCGATATGGGCCACCAGAGCGCGCCCGGCTTGCACTTCATCGGTCAGAACGATCTCAGTTTGCAACATTCGCAAAACCCCGCATTTTTCGAGATAATGCCATTATAGCGACAGGTCTGCGGATGACAATCATCGAAAGGGAAGGGCATGGGCTTTGAATTTGCCACGGCCGCGCGCATCATCTTTGGCGATGGCTGCGCCAGTCAACTGGCCTCGCTGGCGGGGGACCTGGGCAGCCATGCGCTGCTCTTCACGGACGACCAACCCGAGCGACTTGGCGATCTGATCCACTCGCTCAAGGGAGCGGGACTGCGGCATACGCTCTTCCCGGTGACGGGCGAACCGAGCGTGGATATGGTCAATCGCGCGGTGGAAAGGGCGCTGTCCGCCGGCTGCGACCTGGTCATCAGCATCGGCGGCGGCAGCGTCATCGATTGCGGCAAGGCGACAGCCGCGCTCATCCCCAACGACGGCGATGCGCTCGATTACCTCGAGGTGATCGGCAAAGGACAGAAGTTGCAGGAGGCGCCTTTGCCATTTGTCGCCTTGCCAACCACGGCCGGTACCGGCGCCGAGGTGACGAAGAACGCGGTGCTGGCTTCGTATGAACATCGCGTCAAAGTGAGCCTGCGCGACAATCGCATGCTGGCCGATATCGCCTTGGTGGATCCGCTGCTGACCCATTCGATGCCGCCCTCGGTGACCGCCAGCACGGGCATGGACGCCCTGGCCCAAGTGCTGGAACCCTATGTCTCCTGCCAGGCTAATCCACTCACCGACGGTCTCTGCGTCGAGGGACTGCGCCGGGCCGGACGTTCCTTGCGCCGGGTCTATGCCGAACCGGACAACGCCGCCGCGCGAACCGATATGGCGCTGACCAGCTTGCTGGGCGGCTTGGCGCTGGCCAATGCCAAGCTCGGCGCGGTGCATGGCTTCGCGGGCGTGCTGGGCGGGATGTACAATGCGCCGCATGGCGCCATCTGCGCGACGCTGCTGCCGCCGGTAATCAAGGCCAATATCAAAGCGCTGGCACAGCGCCAGCCGGATAACCCGACATTGAGGCGCTATGAATATGCCGCGCAGTTCATCTTGTTCGACCGCGCCGCCAGCGCGGAGGACGCTATGGACTGGATCGAGAAAACCAGCGCGATCTTCGCGATTCCCGGGCTGGGCGCTTACGGCATCGAGGAAAAGGACTTCGACGTCATTGTCGAGAAATCGGCCGTTTCGAGCAGCATGAAGGGCAATCCCCTGCCGCTCACGCATGGGGAGTTGAAAGCCATTCTGGTTGAGGCGCTGTAGCGCGAACAGGATCGACGATGCGGGGCAGCGCCAAACTACGCAAAGACATCGTCACGCTCTATTTGATCGTCGTGACATCGATCTTGTGGATGGATCAAATCGGGACTGGCGTTTCGCGTTCGGCGGAGGGGCAACTGCTCTTCGTCTCGGATTCAGACGCGATCGACGCCGGGCGCGAATCCAATTCTGTCTATCGCATCGGTGTGGATGGCAGCGGCATGAAGCGCATCCTCGGCTCGATCCCGCATGGCGAGGGCTATCTTCGCATCTCGGACATAGATTGCCATGCGGCATCGCAGTCGCTCGTGATTGCCAGCGGGCGCCACGATCTCAACGGCTTCTACCATGCCTTGCTTGATGGCTCGAAGCTGCATCTGGATCGACCGGCCGCCGGGGAGTTGCTCACGTCGCTGGAGCAGATTGCGCTGGCGCCTGACGGCATCGGGGTCATCGTTTCGCGCCGATTTCAGGTATTCCCGCAGCCACGTTTTGGTTTGGTCAGCGGCGATCTTGCCAGCCGTGAGTACAGGACCATAAAGTCGCCGAGCGCGGAGCGCTCGCTTGTTTCGCCGGTTTGGTCGCCGGCTGGCGACGGCATTGCATACATCGTTGTCAAACATGCGCCTGACGCGCGCCTCTCCTATTCGCTCGCGATTGCGGCGGCTGACGGGCGCGGCCAGCGCGTCATCTTCGATACGCCGCTGGCGCTGACTGATATCGACTGGTCACCTGACCGCCAGTGGATTGCCGTGGTTATCGGCGGACAACTCTACAAGCTGCGCCCGGATGGGGGCGACCTGACGCGGCTCAGCCATCATCGGGGCGGTATTTCCGGTCCGCGCTGGTCGCCTGACAGCCGGCGGATCAGCTTTCTCGCGCCCTCGTCCTACCCGGGTTTTAATCAGTTGATGGTCATGGATGCCAATGGGGGCGGTATTCGGCGGGTGGTGAACATCCGCGGCGAGGTGGTTAACGGCTGTTGGGTGTGAGGAGCGAGCGAGTAGCCTTGAAATCACTCATTCGACTTCCCAGTCTTCAACATTTAGACCGGGAACGCGTTCAAATTCTCTTGTGTTGTGTGTCACGACGATCAGTCCATTTACTCTCGCAATCGCGGCGATCAACATGTCGTGCCAGCCAATGGGCGTACCGCGTCGCTCGAGGTAAGCGCGTATGCTGCCGTACTCATCAGCGGCCGCGTCATCAAAGGGCAAACTATCAAAGTGGCGCAAGAACGCGTCTTGTATAGCGCGGGAACGCTCAGGTGTTTGACTCTTGGCGGAACCATAATACATTTCGCCCTTGGTGATCGCGCTAACCGCGATATCCGCATATGATTGCGCATCCATGAAGTTCCGCAGCTGTGGCGCTCGCCCGTTGATGTAGGTTATGCAAGTATTGGTATCGAGCAGATATCTCATTCAAGCGGATCCTCGTATTCTTGTAACCCGACCGGGTTATCGGCCAGACTGCCATAGGTCTGTTCCACAAATTGCTTCCAGGGCAATTCTCGGTATACTCCAGCTTCAGTCTCGGGCGGGGGCAGATTGCCGGCGTCTTTGCCGAGATCTTCAATCAGGGCTAATGTGGTATCGAAATCGGGATGATTTTTGTCTGTGTACCGCTCTGTACATACGCCTTCTGCGTATCGCGCGCCATCGGGGAGAATCACTGACGTCAGATCCGCATGATCCAAGCGAGCACCGACCAGGCTTGCGCCCAGCAAGTTTGCTTGGTTCAGGTTGGCGCGAATCAGTGCAGTCTCTTCCAGGCGAGCACGACGCAAATCTGACAGGCCCAAGTTCGCGCCGCCAAGTTTCGCGCCTTTTAGATCCGCTTCGTACAAGCTCGCTTTTCTCAGATTAGCGCCTTGCAGGTCGCTACCCCGCAAATTCGCGCCATCTAGGATCGCCCCCGCCAGATTCGCGCGATACAAACAGGCGCCTTCCAGGCCAGCGCCACTCAAGTCCGCGCGCAGCAATCCACCGCCGCGATTGTAGATTTCCGAGTTTTCACGTTGCTGCGACATGTTAATTACTGGTCCTATGAAAGTTTGTCTTGTCTATTGTCACAGCATAGCATACGACAATCAAGTCTGTACACATCTTTGCCAGATCAGCCGGTTTCAAGGCTCTGTGCCGAGCCGCCTGCGCGGCAGATAGACCACCCAAATCACCAGCGTGCCCAGGGCAAGCAGCGCGCTCAAACTCAGCAAAGTCGCTTCGTAGCCCAGCGCTTGAATCGCCAGCCCGCCCAGGATCGGACCCGCGACCTTGCCGAAGTTCTGCATCATGCCGATCAGACCCATGCCCGCGCCCAGGTGTTCGGGACTGATCCGGTCGGAGACCAGGGCGATGGCCGCCGGGAAGATCAGCGCTTGCGCCAGACCCATCATCAGCGCGGGCGTCAGGAAGGCTGCGCCGGCGTCCAGCACATGCACCAGCGGCAGCGACGCGGCCAGCGTCAGCATGCCCAGGCTGATGCTTGTCAGGTAGCCCAAGCGATCGCCCAAGCGACCGCAATACGGTTTGGCGATCACGTGAACCGCCTCCTGCAAGCTGAAGAATGTACCAACCAGCGCGGCGCTCACGCCGGCGTCGAGCGCGTATATCGGCAAGAAGGCTTTGAGCGTGTACAGAGCGACAAAGGTGATAGATTCCAGGGTACCGGTCAACCAGATGGCCGGCGTACGTCCCCCGTCGCGAATGGCGTTGCGGACGTGTTGCAGCAGGGGCTTGCGCTTGTGCATCTTCTCGGGACGGGTATCCGGCAGACCCAGCACCGGCACAAAGACGGCGCAGCTGATCAAGCCGATCACCGTGAAGACAGCCGCCGGATCCATCACGGTTAACAGCACGCCCGCCAGCGCCGGACCAAGGATGTAACCGCCGCTGCGCGCCATCTGGAACCAGCCGATGTCTTCGGCGACCGACGGGCCGGTGTCGGCGGGTCTGTGTCGCCGGTCAGTGTCGGCGGGTCTGTGTCTACGCGACCCTACGCGACCTAGCGACCCTGCGCGACCTAGCGACGTTGCGCGAACCCGATCCCCGCGCGAAAGTTCGGCAATGTAGGCCAGGGTTACTGGGCCATAGATCGCTGTCGCCAAACCGTGTACCAGGCGGAGGGCGAGCAGTTGCTCAGTACTGCTGATAAAGCCGTAGCAAAAGGGCATGAAGGCGAAGAAACAGGTGCCGATCAAAAGCCAGACGCGCCGGCCGCCGCGATCGGACAGAATGCCGAAGAAGGGCTTCAGCACCAGTCCCGTGATGGTGGATACGGATACGATCGCGCCGAGGAAAGCGCCGGACGCGCCCAGCGCGTCAGCGAAAATGGGCAGCAGCGGCGTCTTGCCCATCTGATAGCCGGACCTGGCCAGGAAGTCCGCCAGCATCAACAGGAGGAATGGGCGAGAGCGTTTCACGGCCGCTAACTCCCCGACCCCCGGCCCCTAGGCCCCCTCGCTCCACCGCCCCACGGGGGATGCTTCCGACAAAGGGGGAAGGGGAGCCAAATAGTGGCTCGTCTAAAATTATAGGCCCCCTCCCTCTTTATTGGGCAGGGGGTTTGGGGGTGGGGCCAATGCATCTACTCCACCTTGAGCGCGACCAGCCCAAAGCCGGCGTTGCCCAGCATAGTGTTGAATTCCGCCAGGTTGCCCTCGACGATGTCATGGAATCTGCCGACAGCGCCGTCAATGTCCCCCGCGATCTCTTGGTAGGCGCCGTATTCATAGTCCGTCGGCTTGTAATCCCCCAGCGCCACATTAAAGGTCAGGTTCTTCATCTGCTCCGCCAGACGGTCGCCGTTATTCATCGCATCCGGCCAGCCCGGCCGCGTATCCGGGATCATCAGTTCCTTTTCGACTTCGAGAACCTGTTCTTCCAGGGCCTTGGCCGCGTCGATGATGCCGGCCGCCGAATCCAGCCCGGCGATGCGCTCGCGCCAGCCCTTGAGCTGCGCTCGCACATCGCGCATTTGGTTGATGACCTTGTGCGTTGCCGATACCTTGTCGCGGATCGTCATGAGCAGATCGAATTGCTCTTTGAGGTCGGCGTTGGAGGCCGCCACGCCGGCTTCCTTGCGCAGCTCAAAGGATACGCTTTGTTCTGCCTCGCCAACGCGCAGCGTCGCCCGATAGGCGCCGGGCGCGGCATGCGGTCCCTTGATGAAACCCTGCTGATTGTCGTTGTGCGGGATGACCTTGCGCGCATCGGGATAGCGCAGATCCCAGACGAAGCGATTCCAGCCGGCCCTCGAGGGAATGCGCAGTTCTTTCGGTGCGTCGTCATCGGCGCGGCCATTGTTCTTCCCGGCAGCCTTTTCTTCTTCGTCGGCGTGCAGGCTCTTGAAGGTCTTGACTTCATTGCCATCGGCGTCATCGATGCGCAAGCTGATGGTCGACTCCGGTTTTTCCCGCAGATAGTAGGTGATCACCGCGCCCTTGGGCGGGTTGACGCCGCTATCCAGCCAGGTTTCCTTCCGGCCGTGTTCGGGCGTCTCCTCAACCAAATAGGGCGCGACCGCGCCCAGCGTGCTCATATACTGCTTGCCGTCCCCACTTTCGAAGAGGCCGTCGAAGACCTTGGGCAAGTGCCTTTCTACCGCCCTGGGTTTGAGGAGACAAACTGCGCTTCCCGCCTCCCCGCTTGGTGTTGAAGTCCCTCCCTGATGCTTCGGGGAGGGATTTAGGGAGGGGTTGAGCTGATGCAGAACGGTCAGGTCATCCAGGATCCAGAAGGAGCGGCCGTGGGTCGCGATGACCAGATCGGATCCCTTGACTTTCATGTCATAAATCGGGCTGACGGGCAGGTTGAGTTGGAAGCGCTCCCAGGTTTCGCCGCCATCGAAGGAGATGTACAAACCGAACTCCGTGCCCAGGTAGAGCAAGCCCTCGCGCTTGGGATCCTCGCGGATGGCGCGGCAGAAATGATCGTCGGCAATGCCGGCGGTGATCAGCGACCAGCTCTCCCCATAGTCCGTCGTCTTGTACACGTAGGGCGCGTAGTCATCGTTCTTGTAGCGCGTGGCGGTGACGTAGGCGGTGGCGGCATCGTGCGGCGAGGGTTCGATCATGTTGAACATCGCCCAGTCGCCCAGATCCGGTGGCGTGATCTCGCTCCATTCCCCGCCCCCATCGCGCGTGATATGCAGCAAGCCGTCGTCCGAGCCGGCCCAGATGACGCCGGCTTCGTGGGGAGATTCCGCCAGCGTATAAACCGTGGCGAAGTGCTCGGCGCCGACGGCGTCGCGATTGATGGGACCGCCCGAGGGCTTGAGCGTCTCGGGATCGGCTTTGGTCAGGTCGGGACTGATCTCCTGCCAGCTTTGCCCCTCGTCGGTCGTCTTCAGTATCTGATTGCCGCCGATGTAGATGGTGCCGCTATCGTGGGGGGAAAAGACGATGGGGTAGGTCCAGGCGAAGCGATATTTGTCCGCCCCCGCGCCCAAACCGGTGGAAGAGCGCGGCCAGGTGGATATCAAGCGGATCTGCTGGGTCCGGTGATCGTAGCGCTGCAAGCAATTGCCGCCCCCGGGCGAACTGCCGACAGCGCCGACATAGACGATGTTCGGGTCATCGGGATGGACGGCGATATAGCCGCTCTCGCCCGAGCCGGCGATATCGCAATCGTCCCACATGATCGACGAGTAGCGGCTGCGGCTGGGCACGCGCAAGCTGGAATTGTCCTGCTGCGTGCCATAGACATAGTAGGGATCGTTGCTGTCGACATCGAGGTGATAAAACTGCGCCGTCGGTTGATTGTATATGCTGGAAAAGGTCAAGCCGCCATTGAGCGAGACGCAAGCGCCGCCGTCATTGCCGTGGATCATCACCTGGTTATTGCTGGGATGAATCCACAGGTCATGGTCATCGCCGTGCGGCGTCGTGATCTCGCTGAAGTTGTGCCCGCCGTCGGTCGATTTCCAGAAGTTGAGATTGTTGATGTACACGGTGTTGGCGTCCAATGGATCGGCGGTCAAGTGCATGTAATACCAGGCGCGGGAGATCAGACGGTTGTCCTTGCTGCCCACGACCCAGGTCTCGCCGTAGTCATCGCTGCGATAGATGCCGCCGTCGGGCTGGTTCTCGATGATGGCCCAGACCCGCCCGCTCTGCGCCGGCGAAGCCGCCAGGCCGATCTTGCCCAGCAACCCTTCGGGCAGGCCCTTCTTGCGGCTAATGTTCTCCCAACTGTCGCCGCCGTCCAGCGAGCGCCAGATACCGCTGTCCTCACCCCCGGAGGAGATCTGCCAGAAGTTGCGATAGGCTTCCCAGAAGGCGGCGTAGATGATGCGGGGATTGTTCTTGTCGATGCTCAGGTCAATGGCGCCAGCTGCCTCGCTGACATGCAGGACCTGCTCCCAGCTTGCGCCGCCGTCCTTCGAACGATAGACGCCGCGCTCGGCGTTGCGGCCAAACGCGTGGCCAAAAGCCGCCATGTAAACCAGATCGGCATTCTCCGGGTGCGTCCGGATCTTGGCAATCTGCCGCGTCTCTTTCATGCCCAGATGTGTCCAGCTGCGCCCGGCGTCGGTGGATTTGTAGACGCCATCGCCGATGGACACATCAATGCGGATGGTGGTTTCGCCAGTGCCGGCGTAGATGACATTGGGATCGGCCGGCGCCACTTCCAGCGCGCCCACGGAAGACGCCGTGAAATAGCCGTCGCTGATGTTCTCCCAATATTGCCCGGCATCCGTGGTCTTCCAGACGCCGCCGCAGACGCCGCCGAAATAGAAGACATTGGGGTCGCGCGGGTCGCCGGCCACGGCCACCACCCGCCCGCCGCGGAAGGGTCCGATGCAGCGGAATTCCGCCAGTCCGTCGTATTTGGATGGGGTCATGGGGATGTCCTTTAAGAATGTCTATTGATAATGAGGCGGTATTTTAACACAGATGGCGATTTTTTCTTTAACGGCCGAGAATACCGAGAATTTCACCACAAAGACACAAAGGTCACGAAGGGGCGTTCACACGCAAACCGTAGGGGCGAGCCTTGGCTCGCCCGCCTTTCATGTAACTCTAGAACTGGTAGGGGCGACCCGCTGGGTCGCCCACAATTGATATCACCACCGAGAACACCGAGGTCACCGAGGGATTTTTGGCCACAAAGCCACGAAGTTTATGAAGAGTTACAGTATGTAATTCTCTTACGTTGGTCTTACACATCGACATTAGAATAGTTGCCTGGGCTTGTTAAGCCAAAGACAACAGTGCATACGAGAAGAGGGGCAAACCTATTGGAATCCGACCGATATGACTCTGAAGCAAAGCAACGCTTGGGCGACTATGAATTGCCTCGAAGTGAAGCCATTCGGGAAGCTGTTAAGATCATATGTAATCCAGTTCATAGTGCCGAGAAGCCTGAGTTGGAAAGCGTCAAGACGGTCGTCCTGTACCGCAGAGACCGAGCTACAAAGTTCGTCGTTTGGAGAATTCGGGACGGAGAATCCGGTGAAGCAAAAGGAAAGAATCTAAGCCTTCAGACCATTCGCAGGACTAAAGCACGTGGTTGGGAAACCGATCCAGATAAGTCGATCACCATCGAAGACAATGGTATCGACATCTTGCGTAAATTTCTGAATGAATTGCCCCAGTTGTCAATTGATGGGGAGTACCTCTTACTTGATGCAGCCGATCCACTTGCTCAAATCTTAGATGCACTTTCGGATTGTTCCCTGGAAGCAGGCGATTTTTCCAAAATACTGCAATTGCTAGTCGACCCGAGAAATATCATCAAACTGTTGGCGCTACCTTCCGAGAGCCTTGAGCTTGGCAAGTCCGTGGCTGCAGCATTGAGCCACGCGCGTATGTCGCGGGTTTTGGATGATTTCATACACTTGGTTGACCAAGGATGCGGCGAATGCGATGGCTGTTTGCACAACAAAGCATGTCGAGAGCACACTTACCAGAAGTTTCTAGAAGCCAATAGTTGGATATTCGGTAGCGAGTACAGTGAACTGATTCCGAATCGCAACTTCATAAAAAACAGGCAGGTCGATTTTCCGCTGCGAAGAACCGTGGATGGATATCTTGAAGTCATCGAAATCAAGCGGCCAACTGACGATTTGTTCACGTATAAAGACGGAGCGATTGTTGGAGAATCTTCCGTGGTTTCTAAAGCAAGATACCAAGTATCGGAGTATCTCTCAGATATCGATGTCAAGAAGAATGATATTCTTGTTGAGGACGATATTGCCGCAGAAAAAGTGCGCGGGAAAGTCATCGTGGGAAATCTCAAAGGCAACGTCGAAGAGAAAAAGGCGCTACGGCGACTAAATGCTCAACTAAACAGAGTTGAAATTATCTCGTATGATCAGCTTATTGCGACGGCGCAAAGAATGCTAGATTTGTTGAGCGAGCAACGTGATGTTGGGGAAACTTCAGGAAATGAGCAGGAGGCTGCTGCAACTCTAGTACGCCAACCTGAATGGGCGAATTCTGACCGCAAATACCCAGATACTCCCACATCAGTCGACGACATTCCATTCTAAAGTGGGCGACCCAAGGGTCGCCCCTACTAATCTTCGCTTGGCCTAGCCTTCGTGCCCTACGCGCCTCCCCGCCGAATCCAATCCCCCCACTT
Source organism: Chloroflexota bacterium (assembly GCA_026708115.1). GTDB lineage: Bacteria > Chloroflexota > Anaerolineae > Aggregatilineales > Phototrophicaceae > UBA6055. The sequence goes on along the minus strand of JAPOVL010000035.1, from coordinate 76,483 downwards.
GACATCCCAAGACAAATGTTCTAACCTAGCCCACACGCCAATCCAAGGAAAAGCCACATGCCACGGGTCAAATTCACACCCAACTTGCAACGCTTCTTCCCCGACCTGACCGAACTCGAGGTCGAAGCAACCACCATCGCCGAAGCCGTCAGCGCCGTCGACCAGCGCTGGCGCGGGCTGGGCGACTATATCATCGACGAACAAGGCGCGCTGCGCAAGCACGTCAATATCTTCATCGGCGACGAACTCATCCGCGACAAACGGACGCTCTCCGATCGCGTTTCCGCCGACACCCGCATCTACATCATGCAAGCGCTTTCTGGAGGATAAGAATGAGCGAGTGGTTACGGTCATTGCATCAAATGCGGCTGCTTCTCAACAACGGTTCCCCTTCCCTCATTTTGGGGGAAGGGGCTAGGGGATGGGGGTAATCAATGCACAACAAACTACTCGTCGGCACCCGCAAAGGGCTGCTCCTGCTGGACAGAAACGGCGCGGACTGGACTATCGAATCGGCGCACTTTGAGGGCATCCCCGTGCCCTATGCCGTGCACGACCCGCGCAGCGACACGCTCTGGGTCTCGCTCGATCACGGCCATTGGGGCGGCAAGCTGCACCGCTCGCGCGATCAGGGCGCCACCTGGGAAGAGGTCGAAGCGCCCAAATATCCCGAAGGCGATACCGTCCCGCCCGATTTCACCGCCCCCGCCGCCACCAGCTATATCTGGCTGATCGAGCCCGGCGGCGCCGACGAGCCCAACCGCCTGTACGTCGGCACCGAACCCGGCGGGCTCTTCGTCAGTGAGGACGGCGGCGACAGTTTTCAATTGATGGAGACGCTCTGGTACCACCCGACCAACAAGCACTGGTTCGGCGCCGGGCGCGATCATCCCGGCTGCTGTTCCATCGTGGTCGATCCCCGCGACAGCCGCCATTTGATCGCCGGCATCAGCGTCGGCGGCGTCTACGTCAGCCATGACGCCGGCGAAACCTGGGAGGCGCGCAATCGCGGTCTCTATGCCGACTACCTGCCCGACCCGCACCACGACTACGGCCACGATCCGCATATCATTCTCGCCAGCCCGTCCAACCCCGATGTGCTCTGGCAACAGAACCATTGCGGCATCTACCGCAGCGAGAACGGCGGGCTGCAATGGCAGGATATCTCGGAGCATGACGGTCCCGCCGGCTTTGGCTTCGCGCTGGCGCTGGACGCGCAGGACGAGCGCGTGGCCTGGGTGGCGCCTGCCGTCAGCGCCGAGTACCGCGTGCCGGTCGATCGCGCCATCCGCATCTGCCGCACCGAAGACGGCGGACGGACCTGGCAAGACCTGCGCGCGGGCTTGCCGCAAGAAAATGCCTATGACTTGATCTTCCGACACGCCCTGGACGCGCGCGGCGATTCCCTGGTCTTCGGCACCACGGCCGGCAATTTCTATGTCTCCGATAACCGCGGCGATCACTGGCGCTGCCTGGCGCATAACCTGGCGGTGATCTATTCGGCCCGCTTTATGTAATCGGGCTGCCATCGGGAAACTAGCGGGGGCGACCAGATTGGTCGCCCCTACTTTTTTCCTGGTGATTGGCGCATTATCTTTGAATTGACTTTTGACAACGCGGGAAATGAGGAAAAAAGCATGACGGATTCACCCGATCTTCTGCTGAAGAAAATCCAGGGCTGCTTATACGGCGGCGCAATTGGCGATGCCATGGGCGGCGTGGCCGAGTGGCGCATGCCCCACGAGATTCGTCAGCGCTACGGCTATATTACCGACCTGGTCGAACCTTGGGATGCGCCCAATGACGAGAGCGGTCGGGGCGACGGCCGCTACACCGATGACAGCCATATGGTGCAGTTGCTTTCCCGTTGCTATATCGAACATGGCGACCACCTGGACGCCCACGAGTACTTTCGCCGCATCGGTCCCATGATCGGCTATGAAAGCCGCTGGATCCCCGACCGCGGACGCGAAATGCCGCTGGCCGAACGCCTGTTTTATCCGGAGAAATGGCTCTTCATCCGCTGGCTGGCCAATGCCGATCCGCGCTACGCCGGCGTCGGCAATATGGTCAACTGCGGCGCCGCCATGTACGCCGCGCCCATCGGCATCGTCAACGCCTGCGATCCGCTCGGCGCCTATCAAGAAGCGGTCGATGTGCTCAGCCCCCATCAAGTCAGCTTTGGGCTGGAAGCGGCCGCCGTGCAGGCAGCTTGTGTGGCGGAAGCCTTCAAGCCAGGGGCCTCCGTCAGTTCCATCATCGACGCCGCGCTGTCGGTCGCCAAAGACGGCACCGCCGATTGCATCGCCGCCATCGTCGAGGCAGCCGGTACGCTGAGCGACTGGCGCGAAGCCATCGCCCCCCTGCGCGAAGTCATGCGCGAATTCGACACCTCGCCCGATGACGCCAAGAGCGAACGCGGCAACGGCAGTGACGACTGGACGCCCAGCCGCTCGCACAGCATCGAGGAAGTGCCAGTCGCGCTGGGCTTCCTGGTGGTGACAGGCGGCGACTTCGAGGGCACGATCATGGGCGCCACCAATTACGGCCGCGACAATGACTCTATTGCTGGCATGGGCGGGGCCATCGCCGGCGCCCTGCACGGCATCGACGCCCTGCGCCCTGAGTGGGTGGAGCAAATCAACACGGCAAATCGCATCGACCTGATGCCGATTGCGGGCGATCTGGCCGATCTGGCGCGCAAGCTGCAAGCGCAGCAGCTGGCGGCCGCGCAGAGTCGACGGGATGCGTTTGAGAAGTTGGGTGGGTGAGGACTTGCAAGATTGGGATCAATGTAGTTTCGGTGACTAGGAACTAGCGGAGAATCCTGAATTCGTGCGGATCAGCAAGTTGCCAGCCGGAGCGCCTCTTTATGGCAAGACCACCAACTGAAATGGTCTTCCAGTCGATGTGAGCTTTATGTGCAGCAATATAATCTTCCTTACCGAGATTCATCCGAAGCTTTCGTCCTGGGCCTCTCCGGTCCGTGCGCAAAACAACTATGGAACGCTCATTGTTGTCTGCGTCGTCGCTTTGCGGGTCAACCAAAGCACTTAACCCAATGACCAGTCCCTCGATCCGATGGAACTCCGGCTTCCTCTCTCTAAGCTTGTCGCGGGCTCGTTTCAAAAATTCGATATGAGAATGCTCAATTTGAATGTTTCTTACTTCGTTTACACCTTGTGAAACGGGGAGTTTACTTGACCATTTTACGCTGTATTTCACTGGTATGGGCGAATACTTTGAGATATCAAGGACTGCTTTGCACATGTTGGCGTTGAAACCATCCGCATAGCCTTCTACAAGGGACGGCAAATCTTGAGTTCGTGCTGCACAGTCAACCATGAAAAGGCCGGTTGCGATGCGTTCCATCACGCGTCTCTCCAAGGGGAGTTTCTCACCTGGATCCTGCCCCTCAAAGGGAATCTCCATCTGAAAAGCTTTCTTTTCACCGACCTGTGAGTCGACAAGGTGCCGGAGCTTCCCGTTATGTTCTTGGCTGAATTCAAAATGACGCAGCATTTTTCTAGCTTCCGTGTAATACTGGTTGAAATTCGGCTTAAGGCTACGTTCCATGTTTGCCGAATGTGCGATCAGCCGCCTAATAGACGGTTCCTGTGTGTCGGCAAAAGCAACTGATCGGGCATCGCCGTCGATTGTCAATGCATCGCGATCGAACCAGTAGATGTCATGGGCTATCTTTTCATGCGCTTTGCCTGTCGCGGACGAGAGCGTCTTTAACATATGGTCAACATAGATGGGGTAGTCTGGCGCAAGAGCGTCCTTTGCCAATACAATGTCTACAAAGTGGTCGCCTCGAAACACGAGCCACCGATCGTTCTCATTCTTAAGCGGCCAATCATTGGATGTAAGATACAAGCCAAGTTGAGTCGGAGAGAGTTTATGAAGTTGCTTGTCGTCAATTCTCATGAGTTATAGGCCTGTCTAGCTCGTTCTGTGAGCCGGACTACAGTCTCCGAATCAAATACGCTTTCCTCTGGTATCTTGATACGTATTGTTGAGTCGGGTTTGTTCTGTGATGGCTCGCGGCCAGTCAGCTCCGTCCAATAGCAACAGTGCCTCAAGCACATTATATCGCTGTTCTGGCTAAACCATGCCGTAGGGTCCTTCGGCATATTGAAAGCTACCAAGATTTTAAAACCTACGCCCGGCCAGTTGACCAACTTGTTGTAATCCTTGACTTTCATCGGGAAAATCATGTTGCCATTTTTGAATCCACATCGTGTGGAAGCCTTAAGCTGACAGTTAAAGACGACCCCGCCGTCTTCATAGCTGTTTGGATTTTGTGGATTTTGAATCCAGTCCACTACTCTGAGATCTATTCCAGCATCTCTTCGTGGATTATCGCAACTCTTTCCCGCGTCTGCTACAATTGCGTTTACGTAAGCAACTTGAAGAAATTCCATCTTCAGTTTATCTATCGGACGCATTCATGACTTCCCGTCATATCTTCGTGCCTCTCCAAACGTGACCAATTCTGTACAGTTGCAGTATCCATTTGTCAAGTGTAGCCTTGCAAAGTCTACCGCCCCCGCGCCTCTGTGGCAAATCCAAAAAAACGCGACCATAAAGTCGCCACCTGCACTCCAATCCCTGCTAACCTAAGCATGTGCCCGCTCATAACACGCCTCGCGAGGCGGACATTGGCGCAAAGTTTCTTCCCGCCCGCCAACGCCAATGGCTCGCCAAATTGCCGGGGAACCCCCGCTGCCGCTAGCCCGGGGCTTTGGCGCGATCGCTGAATCCGATGGCGCAATTTGCGCCAATCCCGCCAATCCCCGCCATTCTCCCTCTGTGTGCTCGGTGGTAAAACAAAGAAAAATCGAAAGCGACCTCCATGACCCACCCACCCACCCGCTCCCAAACCTTCTTCAACGAAGACGGCGTCGCCGGCTTGACCCACCGCGCCTTCACCGCCGCCATGGGCTACGACAGCGCTGACATGGCCCGGCCCCTGATCGGCATCGGCAATACCTGGAGCGAACTCAACAACTGCAACGCACACTTGCGCCAACTCGCCGAAGCGGTCAAGCGCGGCGTCCTGCAGGCGGGCGGCCTGCCCCTGGAATTCCCCACCATCTCCCTGGGTGAAATCTATCTCAGCCCGACCTCGATGCTCTACCGCAACCTGGCGGCCATGGACACCGAAGAGATGATCCGCGGCAATCCGCTGGATGGCGTCGTCCTGCTGACCAATTGCGACAAGACCACGCCCGCCGCGCTCATGGGCGCCGCCAGCGCCGACATCCCGACCATCATGCTCAGCGGTGGCCCCATGCTCAACGGTCATTACCAAGGCGAGATCCTGGGCGCTTGCACTGACTGCCGTCGTTACACCGCCGAGTTCCAGGCCGGCGCCATCACGGCGGAAACATACCGGGCCGTCGAGGAGAATTTGGTGCGCAGCGCCGGGCACTGCATGGTCATGGGCACGGCCTCGACCATGAATTCGCTGATGGAAGCGCTGGGCATCGCGCTCCCGGGCAACGGCGCTATCCCGGCCGCCGATTCGCGCCGCACCCGCCTGGCGCAAGCCGCCGGCCGCCAGATCGTCGAGTTGGTCAATGCCGACATTCGTCCCTCGCAGATTCTGACGCCCGAGGCATTTGACAACGCGATAAGACTGCTGCACGCCCTGGGCGGCAGCACCAACGCCGTCGTGCACCTGCCCGCCATCGCCGGACGCGCCGGCGTCGACTTGCCGCTGTCGCGCTTTGATGAACTCAGCCGGACAACGCCGCTGATCGCGGATATGCGCCCCACAGGTCAGTATCAGATGGAAGACCTCTTCTACGCCGGCGGGATTCCCGCCGTGCTCAAGCGTCTGCTGCCGCTGCTCAACGGCGACGCGCTGACCGTGACCGGACTGACACTGGCGGAAAATGTCGCGTCTGCAGAGGTGAGCAATTCCAAAATTATCCGCTCGCTCGACGAGCCGCTGTCTGCCGAAGGCGGTTTGAGCGTCCTGCGCGGCAATCTGGCGCCCGATGGCGCGGTGATCAAACATGCCGCCGCGACGCCCGAATTGCTGACCCACAGCGGTCCCGCGCTGGTATTCAAAGACCTGGCGGATCTCAAGGCGCGGATTCACGATCCGGCACTGGATGTGACAAAAGACCATGTGCTGGTGCTGCAAAACGCCGGTCCCGTCGGCGGACCTGGCATGCCTGAGGTCGGCAATCTGCCCATCCCGCAGAAGCTGCTCAAACAGGGCCTGCGCGATATGGTTCGCATCTCGGATGGGCGCATGAGCGGCACCTCATACGGCACCATCGTCCTTCATGTTGCGCCCGAGGCCGCGCTGGGCGGTCCGCTGGCGCTGGTCCAGGACGGGGACACCATCGAACTGAATGTGCCGGAGCGCCGCTTGCATCTGCATGTCAGTGATGAGGTGTTGGCAACAAGGCGGGCCAGCTGGTCAGCGCCGCCACCGGCCTTCGGGCGCGGCTACGGGCAGATGTACCTGCGCCATGTGCAGCAAGCGCCACTGGGCTGTGATTTCGACTTTCTGCGCGGGCGTGATCCGGTGGCTGTGGCGGAGCAGCCGAAGTTTTAGGGGAGCAGAGGGTGATTGCGGCGATCAGGTCTGCGGGAAGAGTCGTCGCAGATCCAGCGAAAAACCGGGCAAGATCTGCTCGCCGGACAAGCTGCCGTCTCGCGCGACAAACTCGCTCTGCGGCTCTCCATCGGCGTCAGCCCGCCAGACCTCGACGCCTTGCCGCGCTGGCAAGACAAGCCATACGATCGCGGTGCCATTAGCCAGATACACGGTGACTTTGCGACGCAACTCTGCGAGCGAATTGCTGGGAGATAAAACCTCGACCGCTAAATCGGGCATGCGCGGGACAAATTTCTCGTGATCTGCCGGCGGTAGGTTTTCCTTGCGGATAAAGGCAACATCAGGGCTGAGCAGTGTATAGCGATCATCGGTGGGATAGTAGCCGGTCTCAACACTGCCGTCACCTAGGTCATGCTCTTCGGCATAGTTCAAGAAGTAGCGAAAAATATGCCCTGCGATTCGTCCATGCGCATATCCTGGAGGCATTTCCCAAAACAACTCCCCATCAATGAGATAGTAATGTTTGCCTTCGTTTTCTGGCTGATGCCCGAGTTGCCAGACGTCTTCAACTGTGTACAGCTTCTCTTGGAGAGCCATCGCCGCCTCGCATGAGTCTCTTATCAGGTACAAGTATAGCGCATTCTCGTTCAATTCCACAGATGTGGCCGCGGGGTCTGGTTGCCCCGGGTCGCTGGGCTGCGACATCGGCGCTTACGAAATGCCGCAATAGAAGCGGACGTTTCAGCGCAACGCCCCTTTGTGCCTCTGTGATCATTTGGAAAACCGCCCATACCCGAACGCCCGCAACAGCCCCGGCCGCTCCCCGTTGAGGACCCAATCCGCCATCAAGGTCGCGACCGCCGGCGCGATCGCCCAGCCATGCCCCGACCAGCCCACGCCGACCAGCATATTGGCCGCGCCGGGAAAGTAGTCGATGATGGGGATGCCGTCGACCGAGATCATCTCGGCGCGGTCGGTGAACACCTCGTCCACTGCCAGATCCGCCAGCGCCGGATAGACCGCGACCGCCGCCAGCCGATTGCCCTCGACTTGCTGGGCGACCGGCTGGCCGCAACCGGCGCGCTCATCCCAGCGGCCGCGCCAGCCGCCGGAGACCATCACACGGCCGTCGGGCAGCGGCTTGATCGCCAGCGTGCGATGTGCGTGGCCGATCAAGTGCGTCATCGGCGGCGGCATGTCAACTGCCAGTGCCATAACCTGCGGCCACATGCGCCAGACAGGCAATTCAATGCCGATGTTGTCACGCAGGAAGCCGGCGACATGGGCATTTGACAGCAGGATAACTTGCTTGCCGACCTCGATGTCGGTGTCCACGCCGTCGATGGCTGCACGGATGCTGACGACAGAGTTGCCATGCCGACGCAGGCCGCTCACCGGCGCATTTTCGATGATTCGAGTGCCTGCTTGGCGCGCCGCGTTGGCCATGGCGCGCGTGGTGGCGCTGTGATCGGCCACGCCGTCCTTCGGGCAATGGATAGCCCCGATGACGTTCTCGCTGAGTTGCGGCTCCAACTCGCGCAAGTGCCCGGCGTCCAGCAAGTGCGATTCGATGCCTTGTTGGTTCTGCACCCAGACCTGCGCGGGGGCGCCGGCCAGGTCGACTTCGCGCTCGATCATGTGCAGGTGGCCCAGGCGCCGGTAGCCGGTGTATCCGCCGATCTGCTCGTGCAGGTCGGGCCAGATGTCGTAAGCCAAGCGCATCAAGGGCAGTTCGCGCCCGTTGGCGCGCACGCCGCGCTCGCCCAGACCGCCCGAAGCGCCGCTGGCGATGACATTGGCTTCCAGTAGCAGCGCCTCTTCGCCCGCTTTCGCCAGTTCCCAGGCGACCGTGCAGCCATAGATGCCGCCGCCGACGATGACATAATCCGCCATGATTCCGCCCTGTTCGTTTGCGAATCTCTGGAAATGACTTACCCAAGTAGTTCCAATAGAATCGTGCGAAGCAAGCTCATTTGTGGCGACAGCCTGGATTTCATCCAATCCCTGGCAACAGCGCTCCTCTTCTTTCTTGATAAGGGATGGGGATGTAAACTTAAGCGTCCAACTCCCAGTCCGCCAAGCCTGTCGGCAGCGCCGTCGGCTGCGGCAAAGTGCTCTCAATCTGAATATGCTCACCCCGCGCCGCCGATTCTTCCAGCGCGCACATAATATCGAGCACGTGGAAGGCGAGATCGCCGCTGGCGCGATGCGGACGTCCCGACTGGATCGCGTAAGCCATGTCCGCCACACCGGCGCCGCGCCCGATGTTGATAGTATGCGACAGGGGCACGTCGACCCATTCGCCCGCGCCACCGAGCAGGGCCTGTACATCGCCATCGAATCGATTGGGATCGGGGGCGCTCAACGAACCCTTTTCGCCGTGGATCTCGATCGGGGGCAGGTGATGTCCCCAGATGTCGAAGCTGGTGATCACTGTGGCGATAGCGCCGCATTCGAATTCAAGTGTGCTCGAGATATGCGTGTTAACCTCGACGGGAAGCGCCTGTCCCATCAGCGCTTCGCTGGTGGCGATGCGCTCCGGGAAGGTGATGCGCGCCGAGCCGGCCACGCGCGCCACCGGCCCCATCAGGGATACCAAGGCGGTCAGGTAGTAGGGGCCCATATCGAATAGGGGCCCGCCGCCCTTGAGATAGAATATGCCAGCGTTCGGATGCCAAGCCTCTGGTCCGTGAGCCATGAAGACGGCGGTTGCGGCAACGGGCCGACCGATAATGTCGTCATCAATGAATTTTCGGACGGTTTGTAGGCCGCCGCCGAGGAAAGTGTCCGGCGCGCAGCCCACACGAAGGCCGGCCGATTTTGCCGCATGAATGACTTCCGCGCCATCAGCGCGGTTGATCGCCAGGGGCTTTTCGCTGTAAACGTGTTTTCCGGCTTCGATAATCTGGAGCGAGACATCGGCATGTGTTGCCGGAATGGTCAAATTTACGATGATGTCGATGTCATCCCGCGCCAGCAGATTGTCCACGCTGTAAGCTGCCAACCCGTGTTCAGCGGCGAATGCCCGCGCGCGGTCGACCAGGATATCGGCGCAGGCGATTATCTTAATGATGTCAAAAGACTCGCAGCCACGAATATAAGCCGGCGCAATGTTGCCGGTTCCGATCAATCCAACATTCAATGTCCGCACACTCGCTCCTTTTGCGCATAACTTCAATCAGCATTGTGTCTTAGCTATGAACTAACGTTACATGTCCAGCACGCCGTCGGGCAAGCCGGCGGGCAGAGCTTGCGGCTGATCCAGCGTACTCTTGATCTCGACGTGACGACCCTGCTCTGACGATTCTTCCAGCGCGCACATGATATCGAGTACGTGGAAAGCGAGGTCGCCGCTGACGCGATGCGGGCGTCCGGACTGGATAGCATAGGCCATATCGGCGACGCCGGCGCCGCGTCCGATGTTAGGGGTATGCGTCGACGGGATATCGACCCATTCGCGCGTCCCGCCTTTGACTACCGCTACTTCGCCATCAAATTGGTTGGGGTCGGGTACGCTGAGCGAGCCCTCGGCGCCGTGGACCTCTATGTGGGGCAGGTGATGTCCCCAGACGTCGAAACTCATGATTATGGAGGCGATCGCGCCGCTCTCAAATTCGAGTGTGCCAGCGACATGCGTGTTGACCTCAACCGGCAGAATCTGGCCCTTTAGCGCTTCACTGGTCGCGATGCGCTCGGGGAAGGTCATCTGCGCCAGCCCGGCGACTCGCGCGACCGGACCCATCAAATTGACGAGCGCCGTCAGGTGATATGGTCCAAAATCAAAGAGCGGTCCACCGCCCTTGAGATAATAGAAACCGGCGTTGGGATGCCAGGACTCGTGCCCGTGCGACATCCAGGTAGCGGTTGCGGCGACGGGCGCGCCGATCCTGCCGTCGTCGATCGCTTTGCGCGCTGTCTGTCCCCCGCTACCGAGAAAGGTATCGGGAGCGCAGCCCATGCGCAGGCCCTTGTCGGCTGCGGCTTTGATGATGGCCGCGCCGTCAGCGCGGTTGAGCGCCAGCGGCTTTTCACTGTAGGCATGTTTGCCCGCCTCGAGGATTTGCAGGGAAACGTCGGCATGCGCTGCCGGGATGGTGAGGTTAAGGACGATATCGATATCATCGTTCGCTAGCAGATCGTCTACGCTGTGCGCGGTCAGTCCATGCTCCGCAGCGAAGGCCCCGGCGCGGTCGACGAGAATATCGGCGCAGGCCAGGACATTGATGACCTCAAAGGGCTTGCAGCCGCGTATATAGGCCGGCGCGATATTGCCAGTCCCGATGATACCGATGTTGAGAGTTTCCATAGGATTTCCTTTTTCGTCTGCGGGTGGCCGAATCGCCTCTACAGTTTCGCTATGTAACGGCGGGCGACCTGATAGATGTCCATAAAATACCTATAAAGTACCCATAAAATGCGGCCTTTTTGGCAAGTGTATAGATACTGTATCTATATGGGGAAGGGGGTACCCCTCTGGCCGGATTGGGGGGTTTCTTTTCGCCACAGCCGCTCGGCGGCAGCGAATCGTCCTGCCGCGCTCACACAAAATAACAAGCCTTCTCGTTGCATGTACAACGCGGTTTATTAAAGAAGAGGCGCAGAAGGCGCAGAGAGATTTTCTCACCACAAGGACACAAAGGGTCGTGATGGGCGCGTGGACATATTTCACCCCCATCCCCCGGCCCTTTCCCCCATCAAGAGGGAAGGGGAGCTTTACAAAGCCAATTTGGACCATTATGGTCTTTCGCATTGACACGACACTGACCGGGATTGGTTGTAATTCATGATTTTCAACAGAGTCTGATAAGTCGCCCCTACAATCTCCAGTAATTTTGGGCGATCTGACTGGATGCTTAGGACATGAATTCAGGGATGTTGCCGCGGACCATGGGCGGGTTGGAAACTGGCTTGGCCCAGTTGATGGCGTTGGCGATGACCTTGCGAATATCGTCGCGATAATACATGGGATAGGTCTCGTGACCGGGCCGGAAGTAAAAGATTTTGCCTTGCCCGCGTTGATAACAGCAGCCGCTGCGGAAGACCTCGCCGCCTTCAAACCAGCTGATAAAGACCAGATTGTCGGGCGCCGGGATGTCGAAGTGTTCGCCGTACATTTCCGCTTCGGGGATTTCGATGTATTCGGGCAGGCCGTCGCAGATTGGGTGCGAGGGATCGACCACCCAAATGCGCTCTTTTTCGTCGGCTTCGCGCCACTTGAGCATGCAGCCGGTGCCCATGAGGCGGCGAAAAATCTTCGACAGATGCCCGGAATGCAGCACAATTAATCCCATGCCATGCAGCACCCGCTCTTGTACGCGGTCGACGATCTCGTCGCAGACCTCTTCGTGCGCCGTATGCCCCCACCAGGTCAAGACATCGGTATTGTCCAGCACATCTACTGTCAAGCCATGTTCCGGCTCATCGAGCGTCGCGGTTCTAAGGTCGAAGCCGTAGGGTTCCAAGCCTTCTTTCAGCGCGTTGTGCATGCCATCGGGGTAGACTTTGGCGATCGCTTCGCTGTGCCTTTCGTGACGGTATTCGCTCCAGACTGTCACTCGTATTGGGTTCATGTTCGTGCCTTTCCTGGTAGGGATAATCTTTATGTTCCGCATTATGCACGGATAGGGGCTGGTTTACAATTGATTGCTTGCAGCGCGTGGTGGGCGGAGCCAGATCGCTCTAATCATCTGCCAAGCGCATCTGCTGGTAGATCTCGCTGAGCGGAATCTCGCAATCAAGTGCTGCAATCACCAGGGTGGCTTCCAGCCCGGAAGCCGCCCGGTAGAACCAATCCTCGCCAATTCGCGAATATGACTGGATCAGCAGTTTAGTTTGCGCGACGAGGAAGTAGCCGGTGAGGGACGGGATTTGGAGGTATTGCTTGTATTTTTGATTGCGGTCGATCAACTCCGTTGAAGGCGACAGGATTTCGAAAAGCAGCGTGGGGTTCAAGAGCGTGTCTTGCGTGACATACTGGCGGAAGCGCGGCTCGTCACATACTACAACCACATCGGGATAAGTATAGGTTCCGGTGTCATCGACCTGCACGCGCATATCGCTGGTATAGACCTCGCAGCCTCGGCCGCTTAGCCTCTTGTCGAGCGCGGTAGCCAGTTTGACGCTTATGAAGTTGTGCGAGCGGCTGGCGCCTGTCATGGGATATATCCTGTTGTCGATCAATTCATACTTGGTAGGCTGCTGGCTTTCCCATTCCAGAAACTCGTCCGCGCCTACCAAATACTCGGCCAGTTGTTCTGCCATTGCCATGTTCCCTGATCTTGAGTTTGCAAACCTACTATAACATATCTCCGCGCTGACCTGGCGCAAGTCAAGTCAAGCGCGCTTGAATGCCCGCCATGGCCTCAAGCGCCTTGATGATGCTGTGGTTGCCGTCTCCGCCGAGTCCCTGCGCTTGCAGCGTCCGATAGAGGTTGAAGCACAGGGCGGTGGCGATGACCGGTACGCCCATCTTGTCGGCAGCGCCCAGCACCAGTCGCAGGTCCTTCTGCTGCAAATCAATCGAGAAGCCAGGCTCCCAATAATCGCTAATGACTTGCGGTCCGCGATTGGCCAGCATCCAACTGCCGGCCGCGCCGCCGGTCACCGCGCTCAGCATTTTTTCCAGGTTGACGCCGCCGGCCTGGGCGAAGAGCAGGGCCTCGCTCGCCGCCAGCATATTGACCACGCAGAGGATCTGGTTCGAGAGCTTGACCGTCTGCCCGGCGCCCTGTTCGCCGACGTGGGTGATGGTGCTGCCCATGGCTTTGAAGCAGGGGTTGGCGCGGGCGACATCGGCTTCGTCCCCGCCGATCATGATGCTGAGGGTGCCATTGGCCGCGCCTTCGCTGCCGCCGCTGATGGGCGCGTCGAGCATGGAGACGCCCTTGGCGTTGAGCTGCCGCGCGATTGCCACGGTGTTGACCGGATTGATGGTGCTCATATCGATGACCAGATCGCCTGCCGAGGCGCCGTGGATGACGCCGTCAGCGCCCAGGATGACCGCTTCCACATCGGGGGTGTCGCTGACGCAGATGATGATAATATCGCAGGCTTCGGCTACCGCTTTGGGCGAGCTGCCGGCGGAGGCGCCGCGCTCGACGAAGGGCGCCATGCGGCTAGACGTGCGGTTCCAGACGGTGACGTCAAATCCGGCTTTCATCAGGTTGTCAACCATGCCGCGTCCCATGATGCCAAGGCCGATGAATCCAAGTTTTTCGCTCATTTTGTTTGTCCTCGTAGGTTGATGTGTATCAAGATTCTCATAATGGTAACGTGAAAGGGAAGGCAGGTACACATTTGATTTGCCTGGCGCCGTTTGACGGCGAAGTCAGTGCGGATGATAAGGTCTTTCGCCAGTCAAACACGATTCCAGTGAAATCCGTTCAGGCAACCTCACCCGGACGCTGGCGCTAGATTGGCCGTTCGCATGAATGATCGGCCAGGAAGTATCAGAGCGGGCTCAGGAATGCGAGCGCTTGGTTTTGCAGCGCCTGTGAACCCAGACGCGCGCCGCCTGCCTTGCTGTGTAGCAAGCCCCGATCATCTTCGCTTGTACAAGATTCTCGCTCTTATCAAGTTACTATCGTGGCTTAATGTAACTGGCGCGACGGGCAGGTATCGTCGGTCATACAATGTCTTTTGTCCGGTTAGAAACGGCAGCCTGTTGACTGATCGAGAAAGGAGATCCCGGCCCAGCTGCGGCTCGCCCAAAAAAACGTCTCTTTCTGCGCTGAAAAATTCTTATCGCTATTGCGAGTTCTCTAACATTGTCGAAAGGAAAGACGACACCGATGTTCAGTTTTCCTGCGCGCTATCTGCTTGCTTTCTTCTCCGTAGCGGTCTTGCTGATATTTGCTGCCCCGCTCGCATTTGCCGAGACGATCAGTCTTGAATTCGGTTGCACGCTTAACAACGCGATCCGCTCTGCCTTGACTGATGCGTCGGTCGGCGGCTGTCGCGCCGGCGATCCGGGCCGTGACATTATCTACGTGGTTGACACGGTCAGGATTGTCGACTCTCCAGTGGAGATCACCCAGGATATGAGCTTTGTTGGAGACCGCTACACGTCCACACTCGACGGCCAGGGCAGATACAGTTTCTTTCGGGTAGCGCCGGGCGTGACGGTCAATCTGCAGGATTTCTTCATGTCCAACGGATACGGCACGCGCGAGACCGGGCAGATCCGCGTCGGGGCGGGCGGCAGGCTCCATCTAAACGTCGCGAAGATCATCAATTGTCATGGCGTGGAGGAGATCGTGGCGCCCTCCGATGCGCTTGTCAGCATCGGCGCTTATAGCAGTGTCTGTGGCAAGAGCGAGCCCTTCAATCCCCATTTGCCGGTTATCCCGCCGCCGGACCCAAACGATTCCGATCCAGGGTCCACGCAGGATTCGTCGATCAGGATACCCGAACGATCGAAGCCCTGGGGCAGCTCACCGAAGCACGAGAAAATCGCCGCGGCGACGCCCGCGCCGCGCGCTCGGGTTTACACTTGCGAGCATCTGCCCGCCGATATCGTCGTGCGCGCCTTCGCAGGCACGCGCAGCGGGATTCAATGCCAGCAAATCGATGCCAGAGGCGTTGGCATTCAGAGCGTCATCAACGCCGGATTGATCCTCGCGGTTGATATCTGGGGATATGTCGATCCCGGTGTGGAGGTCTGCTTGCGCGGCAGCGGTTCGCTGATATTTTTGGATGCGACGACTGCGCCGCGTAGACCCAACTGGATGACAGCCTATGGCGAGCCCGGCTGGACCTGTAGTGTGTTCTATCGGCCGGGATCGTTGGTACTGGTGCGTTCAGGACCAGAATCCACGACCATTTGAACGCTGACATTGACCTTCCAACCGGGAGAACCGAGGGCGATCCGACGGACCGCCCTTTCCGGCTGTCAGGTGGTTGATGTTCTCAAATTCTACCGAGTTGGATACGCTACCCGATTTAATTGAAGGCGGCGGCCTGTGATAACATAGCCACATTACCAGCGTAATCTTTGGATCACATCATGCCGAGCGAAGACATCCCCGTCGGGCGCATTGAGCTTGAAAAGCAGCCCCTGCAAAGCAGCCTGAACTTTATCCGCGACCGGCAAGCGGTGGCAGAAAATCGCAAAGCCATAGAGGAACTCCGCCAGATGATTCAAGCCATCATCGATCATCTCTGTGTGCCTTATCCGCCGGACGATTCCAAAGCGGAAAAAGAAGCGCTTCAGCCCTAAGCGTCCGTTTGGGAGTACCCCAATTCCCGCACCTCGGTCCAGAAGCGCTCCACATTCCTCAGCTTGACCTCGTCGAAGCCACGGATCATATCCGGCAATTGCGCCAGTTGCGTCGCGCTGGCATAGTTGTCTGCGCTCAGTTCCTCGGCGGCGGCGAATATCAAGCGGCGGTACTGAAGGATCAGGTCGCGCTCGACACGGCGTACCTTGTCGTAGCCGAAGATATCGAAGGGCGTGCCGCGCAATCCCCGCATCCGGCACAGCCCGCGATATACCCACTCGAACCAGGGACCGAACTGCAGTTTTCTCTTGAGCCCGAAGGCCTTCAAGACGGGTGGATGCAAGTGATAGCGCAGGCGGCCGATCTCGCCAAATTGCTCGCCCATGGCTACGCGCACATCGTCTTTGAGGCTCAGCCTGGCCACCTCGTATTCGTCCTTGTATGCCAACAGCTTGAAGAGATAGCGCGCCACGGCTTCGCTAAGCGCGTAACTGTCCGGGCAGACCGCTCGTTCCTTTTCGTAAACGCGCTTGACATCTTCAACGTAGCGCGCGGCATAGGATTCGTTCTGATAGGCGATCAGCTCTGGCACGCGGACTTCCAGCAGGCGCTTAAGTTCGCCACGTGCGCCGACAGCATCCACCAGCGCTTTTGCCGCCGGGGATAGCGCGACCCGCTCCGTAACGGCGCCCTTGCGCCCTAGATCAAGTTCGGCCAGCCAAGCAGGATCGGCCACCGCTAATCTGCCGGCGCGGAAGGCCTGCTGATTCTCCGACACCTTGACGCCGTTGAGTTCAATCGCGCTTTCAATCGCCACGGCCGACATCGGCAACAAGCCCGCCTGATAAGCGGCGCCGATGACGATCATATTCGCCATCATGTGATTGTCGAATAAGGCCTCCGCCATGCCAATGGCATCAAAAAAGATGTTGTCGCCCGCCCGCGTCTGCCGGTTGATCAGCTCCAGAACATGATCCGCCTCGGGGTACTCGACGGTGGTATCGCGCACCATTGCGCCGGTCGGCACCTGGCTGGTGCTGACGATGGCTATGCTGCGCTGCGGATGGGCGCGCAGCAGGTTTTTGCCCTCCGTCGCCGTCAGCGCATCAAAAACCAGGAAAGCGTCCGCCGCGCCATTGCCAATCTTGGCGGCGATGTCAACCGGCTCGGCGGTGACCTTTAGATTTGAGACGACTGGACCGCCTTTTTGGCTGAGGCCCGTCTGATCAAGCGACCTCACATGAAGGCCGTCCAGCGCTGCGGCCGTGCCGAGGACCTGGTTGGCGGTGACGACGCCCGTCCCGCCGATGCCCATCAGCAGGATGTTGGCAGCGCCGTTGAGGCGCGCTTCCGGTTCGGCGATTGTCCGCCCCACTTTGAAGGCCGGCTTTGACGGGAGCCGCGATCCTTCGGCCGGGATCACGCTCATAAAGGCGGGACAATTGCCGTCCAGGCAAGTGTAGTCCTTGTTGCACGACGATTGATGGATCTGTGTCTTGCGGCCGTATTCGGTCTCGACCGGCTGCACGCTTAGGCAATTGGAAACGCTGCCACAATCGCCGCAGCCTTCACAGACAGCCTCGTTGATGAAGATGCGCAAGCTGGGGTCGGCTGCATGGCCACGTTTCCGCTTCCGGCGTAGGTTCGCCGCGCATTCCTGGTCGTAGATCAGCACAGTAACGCCCGGCGTATCGCGCAACTGCAGTTGCGCCTCTTCCATGCGCTCGCGGTCCCAGACTTCCGCACCCGGCGCCCAATAGGTGTCAGGGGCGAACTTGCCTGGATCCGAGGAAACAACGATGGTCTTCGCTACGCCTTCGGCATAGAGAAAATGCGTGAGTTCCGGCACCGGCATCAAACCATCAGCTTGCTGCCCGCCGGTCATCGCAACAGCCGAGTTGTAGAGGATCTTGAAGGTCATGTGCGTGCCAGCGGCGCAGGCTTGCCGTATCGACAGCGAACCGCTATGGGCGAAGGTGCCATCGCCGATATTTTGAAAGATGTGATCAGTGTCGGAAAATAAGGACGCGCCGACCCAACTAGCGCCTTCGCCGCCCATCTGCGTGACGCCGGCTGTATTGCGGTCCATGACGATCGCCAAGGTATGGCAGCCGATGCCGGCCGCCGCCATCGAGCCGTCGGGCACTTTGGTGGAGCGATTGTGTGGGCAGCCCGAACAGAAATAGGGCTCCCGCGCCAGGATCGGAATCGTACCCATATCGGGCAAGGCATTGATCTGGTCGAGTCGCTGTTCCAGCGACGGAAGATCGACCCGCCCGATCAACCGGCGCGCCAGCACGCGTACGATTTCGTCGGCGTCCAGTTCATTGTCGACCTTGACCAAGCGCTGGCCCCGCTCATCCTTCTTGCCAACGATGCGCGGCGCCCCCGGCAAGTCGTACAGCTTGTCCTTGCAGAACATCTCGACGAAAGAGCGCTTTTCTTCGATGACCAGGATCTCTTCCAGTCCATCGGCGAATTGACGCAAGATACTGGGCTCGAGCGGAAAGATCATGCCCAGCTTCAGCAGTCGGATGCCAACTCTCGCCAGTTCCCCGTCGTCCAGCCCGATGTCCAGCAGCGCCTGGCGCAGGTCATAATAGGTCTTGCCTGCGGCGACGATCCCCAGCCAGGCATCCGGAGTCCCTACTGTGATCTTGTTGATCCTGTTTGCTTTGGCGAATGCCAGGGCGGCGTCAAGCCTCACGTCGTGGATCTGCTGTTCAAGTTGCAGGCTGAAGGGCGAAATCAAGGCAGTGTTCTGTGTATGGCGCCAAGGCTTGCCGTCTACCGTGAACGGTGGCTCGACGATTTGGATGCGTTCTTTCGATACTTCGGCGCTGCCGTATTCATCGGCGACGTCGGTGACGATCTTGAATCCCACCCACAGCCCGCAGAAGCGCGACAACTCGAAACCGAGCCGGCCTAAATCGAGAATTTCTTGCACATTGCCGGGGAAGAGTATCGGCATCAAGGCGTCATAAAGCGCGACCTCGGAATGCGAAGGGATGGTGGAAGACTTGCAGGACGGGTCGTCGCCCGCCAGCGCCAGCACGCCGCCATACCTGCCAACCCCGGTCAAGTTGGCGTGTTTGAAGGCATCGCCGCTGCGGTCGACTCCGGGACCCTTGCCATACCACATGCCTAAAACGCCGTCGTATTTGGGACCGGGCAAGAGGTTGGCGGTCTGGCTGCCCAGGATGGCGGTGGCGGCAAGCTCCTCATTGACTGCCGGGATGAAGCGAATGTGATGTTCTTCCAGCAATCCGGGGATTTGCGCCAGCACCATATCGATGATGCCCATTGGCGAGCCGCGATAACCGGTGATCAAGCTGCCAGTATGCAATCCGCGGTCCTTGTCCGCCCGATGCTGATCCATAGGCAAACGCGCCAATGCTTGGGTGCCGTTCAAGATAACGCGGCCCTGTTCGACCGTATAGCGGTCTTGCAAGCTAAAGTTCTGCAAACCCTGTTTCGCTATGCTCGATGCAGGCGCGGCCGTTTTTTCGATCATGGCAGACCTATTGCGAATGGATGCGATGGTTCTTCATCTTCATGTTATAACAGAAAAGGACATGCAAGGCACTTCATATCGAGACAAGCCAAGCGCTCGTCGCCAGAATCGATACAGCGAGCAGGGCAATCATTACGCTCAATTGCCGCTCTTTCCGGCGCAAGCGCCGCCACTCATGGTCATGGCCCTTTTCGCGTTGTACTAGCATACTCGCGCGTTCCAGCGCCGGCGCCAGGCCCCATTGCAGCGACAAGCCGAGTATTGCCATGACCACAATCAACAGATGCTTCAGCAGCAAGACGCGGCTCCACTGATTGTCGAGCCGCAGCATGCCGTCGTAATTGGGGTCGGCTGTCATCTGCAGCAAGCCGGTGACGACCAGTGCCGCAAGCGCCAGGTTGCTGACATGGGCAAAGCGCTTGCGAATACGCAGCAGCAGCTGATGCAACGCGGGATGCTCCTCCAGCACGTCATTGACTTGCGGGACCACCAAGAATGTGATCAACAGGATGCCGCCGATCCAGACGACGGTCGCCAAGATATGGAAGAATAGACTGATGGCCAAAGCAACTTGCGACATATTCTAGGTCTTCCACATGTATTGAGCGAGAGCAGTGGCTCTGTCACGGCAGCGCTTCGCAGGACTTTTTCGAAGCCGGGCGACGATGATTTCAAGTACTGAGGACGGCATAAGAGTTACCCCTCCCCGATGCTTCGGGGAGGGGTTGACAACCGCTTCAGCCAAGCCTCATATTCCACACTGGCTTCGTCGTTGAGCGGGTAGTATTTCTCCAGTGCGCCGCCTTCTTCCAGTTTCATGCGCGAGAAGACCTCCCATTCAGCTTTGGACGAGGCTTTATCCGCGATATCCGCCGCCATCGCCGCCGGCACCAGGACAGCGCCGTCGTCGTCCGCAACGATCACATCGCCTGGCACGACAAAGACGCCGGCGCAGGCGATCGGCACATTGACGGCATGGGGGAAAATATCGGTCTGCGTGTGAAAATTGGGCGTGACACCGCGCAGCCACAGTCCCAAGTCAAGCTTTTGCACTTCGGGAAAGTCGCGAATACAGCCGTCGATGACGACGCCTTCGCCTCCTTGCGCCTTGTAGGACGTGAGCATCATCTCGCCGAAGACGCCGCTGGCCATACTGCCGCGGGCGTCGACTACCACGACATCCCCGGCCGCCGCCGCCACGATGGCTTTTCGGTGCAATTCGCGCTCTGGCGCGTGTGAGTACTCGTCGCCCCAGTGCACGTCTTCGCGCTTGGGCATGAATTGCAAGGTGACGGCTTGACCGGCGAGCGACTTACCCGGGTTGAAGGGCAGCAAACCGACCATGTGCGGGTTGCGTATGCCCTCGTTTGCCAGCGCGCCGGCGATGGTGGCCGCGCCAATATCTCTGAGCTGGTCCAGTACTTCTCGCGACATACGCGCGAAGGTCGGAATCTCTGGCATAATTGTCACTTGTCCACCGCAATTTGACGATAATCCGGATGATTATAACACTTTTGCCGGCTACCGCTGTGGCGATCAGTTTGCGCGGCGTGGGGCGAACACCGATGGCTCGCGGCCGTGAAAGGGTCGGGCTGCGCAAGCGGATATCGCCAGTGCTTGCGCTTTGCGCTGGTTAAGCATGTCCTGCTCTTGTACGATAGGCGAGATCCGTACCTGCGAAGGACAAAGGCATGAGCCTCAGCATCGGCATCGTCGGCCTGCCCAATGTCGGCAAGAGTACCCTCTTCAACGCCTTGACGCAGTCCCAAAACGCCGCCGCGGAAAACTACCCATTCTGTACCATTGAGGCCAACCGTGCGGTCGTGCCCCTGCCCGACGCCCGCTTGACCAAGTTGCAGCGTTGGGTTGGCGTCCCGGAGGCGATTCCCGCACGCGTCGATTTTGTTGATGTGGCGGGCTTGGTCAAGGGCGCCAGTGAAGGCGAAGGATTGGGCAATCGCTTTCTCGGGCATATCCGCGATGTGGACGCCATCGTGCATGTCGTGCGCTGCTTCAATGACGACAACGTGGTGCATGTCAACGCCAAGCCCGACCCGGCAGATGATATCGCGGTCATCAATACCGAGTTGGCGTTGGCGGACCTGCAGCAACTGGAACGACGGCTGGAAAAACTGGAGCGCGAAGTCAAGGGCGATCGAGAACTCTTGCCGGCACTCGAGATGGCGCGCAAGATCGCAGCATATGTCGGGGCGGGGGAGCCGCTGCGCGCATTCCCGGAAAGAGCCGACTCCGCGTTTGTCGCGCTCAATCGAGAGATGCGTTTTTTGACGGCGAAGCCGGTGATTTACCTGGCAAATGTCGACGAAGACGGCCTGCAAGGCAACAGCGCCTTTCTCGCGGGGACAAAACAGATCGCCGCAGCCGAAGGCGCCCAAGTGATCGCGGTCTGCGCCAGCTTGGAGGGTGAATTCGGCGGCTTGAGCGACGAGGAACGGGCGGAATTCTTGAGCCTGTATGATATAGGCGAAAGCAGTTTGGAACGCTTAATCCGCGAATGCTATCGCGCCCTCGGCTTAATCAGCTATTTCACCTTCAACGAGAACGAAACGCGGTCCTGGACCATTCAGGAGGGCTGGACGGCTCCGCAAGCGGCGGGCGTAATCCACAGCGATTTCGAGCGCGGTTTCATCCGCGCCGAAGTCATCCCGTTTTCGGTCTTTGAGCAATATCAAGACCGCAATCTCATCAAGTCAGCGGGCTTGATGCAAGTAGAGGGACGGGATTATATCGTGTGTGACGGTGATGTGATCCTCTTCCGCTTCAATGTCTGAGCGCCGTCAGCGACAGTAATCCGCGACCAGCGCCGTATAAATCTCCTGGCAACGCGCGACCGATTCCAAATTCACCCATTCGACGCGAGCGTGGGCGCCGGCGCCTGCTGGACCCAATACGACGGTGGGAATCCCGTGGTCACCGAATAAAGCGGCGTCCATCCACCAACTGCTGCCGATGACGGGTACATCGCTTTGCAAGCATGCTTCCGCATGCTGCTTGAGCGTTCGCACCAACGCATGATCGGCGGCGATGCCATAAGGGCTTCGAGAAAAAGTTGCTTTCACCCTCGCCTTGAAGTCAGGGTCCGTCGCGGCGATTTCGTCGAGCAGGGCTTGCGCTTCCGCCTCTACGCTTGCGGCGCTTTCGCCGGGGATGGTGCGGCGTTCAGCCAGCAGTTTGCAGCGCGCCGGGATCATCGAGATTTCTTCGCCACCCTCGATAAAGGAGGCATGCAGGGAACCGCTGCCCAGCAGGTCGTGCCTCGGCTGTGCGCATAGTTTTTGGTCCAGGGCGTCCAGCGCGGTCAGGACCTTTCCCATTTTGACGATGGCGTCTATCCCGAGCTGCGGGCGCGATCCGTGCGCCGCCACGCCGTTCACCTCATATTCCAGCCAGACGAAGCCGCGATGCGCGATGCTGATGGCTAGTTCGGTGGGCTCGGCGATCAGCACAGCGTCCGCGGGCCAGCGTTCCCATTCCGCCAGCAGGGCCTCCGCGCCGACGCTGCCGTATTCTTCGTCGGCGACTGCGCTGACGATGACATCACCGGAGAGCGCCATGCGCTGCGCCCGTTTCAAAGCCAGCATGCAGGCGGCTAATCCGCTCTTCATATCGTAAGCGCCGCGCCCGTACATACAGCCGTCTACGATCTTGGGCTCAAAGGGGGTGTCCATGCCCGACACGCCGACCACATCGGTATGCGCGTTGAGCATCAGGGACTTGCCGCCGCCACTGCCGCGGGCGATTAGCACGGTATTGGGGCGCCCGGCTGCGGCCTCCTGGACCTGTACATCCAAGCCGTTTTGTCGCCCCCATTCGGCGACGAATTCAGCCATAGCCGCCTCGCCGGCGCCTCCTGGCACCAGGTCCGGATTCACCGAATCGATGGCGACGAGATCAGTTAGAAGATCAAGGAGTTCGTGCATGTGAGATCCCCGAGCAGAGATAGCAAGAGTTTGCTGAAAATAGTAGCGGAAAATGGGGCAATTTGAAGAGACGCGCTCAATAGGCAGGCGCTAGCTTGATCGGATTTGTCCCTTCACGTCGAGCAGATCCAAGAGAAATTTGCTGGGATCAGGGATTGCGGGCAATGGCTGTTGCCGCAGCGGCTCGACAAACGGGACATCAAAGTACCCTTCGCTGATGATGCGGTTGATTAATTTGGCGACATCGTTGTATTGCATGATGATGGCGTTGAGATAATGGTCGTTGTCGGTGACTTTCCACAATTCCACCGCCGAGAGCAAAGCTTCTAGGTTGTGAATCAGCATGCCGATCTTGTAGCGGTATTCCGGCTCGTGGGTCGCGCCACGGGTCTGGATGGCATTGATAATCTGTCTGCTGGTGATAATTGGCGTCGAGGCGTCGAGGGCGATGGGCAATTCGCAGCGCTTCACATAATCGGCGTAACCGAAGAAGGGAGGATGACGCGTCTCTCGGCTGTTGTTGAGGATTTGCTTGCCTTCCAGCGGGATGTAGGCATTGTCCCTCAGCGCAGCCATGCGGTGGTTGATGTCGCCCTGGTTCGTTGCTTCCAGGTAACGCCGCGCATGTTTATAGGTGAGCAGGGTATTGAGCGTATAGTGCCCGTCGAAGACCGGGTAGACGAAGGAGTCGATCGCGTTGCCGCCAATGTTGGATTCCTTCAGGAATCCCTTGGATCCCGTGACTAGGAGATTCTGGGAGAGAATCTCGTTGCATTTGAGCAGCAGCCAGGACTTCAGCATGATGCCGTGAAATTGCAGAAAGGGGCTATCGCTGAAAGCCAGCGCGCGGAAAAAGGTGAAATTGATATGCGCCGCTTGTAGAACGAGATTGTACAACTGGCGGAAGACATTGCTGAAGCGGATGGGATTGTTCCCGAAAATATTCTTGGTCGAGAGATGGTCTATTGCAGCGGGCAAGGAATCCGCAACCATGGATACGCCCATATAGGCGCAGTGGTACTTTGAGGGCAGCGCCATACGCTGCAAGATTTCCAGGCCGCGCCCGACCTGGCCGATCAAAATGCCCGGTCCGTCAATCTCGAATTTGGTCAGAACCATGCTGCGCAGCACGTGGGTCTCCAGCCGTTCCCAATTGCGGGTGCTGCTGTGCGGCACGGCAAAGATGGATAGCGAGCGCGGGCCGTCCGCGGCAGGATCCACCTTGGCGATGACAGAGTGATAGTCGGCGTGGTAGGAATTATTGATTAGCCACTTCTGACCCTTGATGTGAAAATGTTTCTCGTTGGGGTCGTCGCTTGTCGGCGTCGCTTTGGTTCTGACGCTTAGCAGGTCGGTACCTGTGTGCTCTTCGGTCCAGCTCAGTGTGAAGATCTTGCCCTTGAGCTTGGCTGCCAATTCATATTCCTCGGCGGCTACCAGCATCATATAAGCCAGTCCGCTGGCGGCGCAGGCGGTCATGTAACTGGGGTTGTTGCGAAAGAGACGGGTGGCTTCCAGCATGGAACCCATTAAGTTGAAGGTAGGATAGACGTTATCCAGCACAGCCTTCATACCTCTGCGCAAGCGTTGGTAATCGATGATGTCGCCGAAGTTGCGGTCTTTTACGATGTCCATGATTCTTGGCAGAATCCTAATGCAATCCAGCTATGCGATTGACGAACCGACCTTGCACAAGCGCGTCGGGCGCCCGCCCTCAACTTGCTGATCCGCTGGCCGTGTCTGTGGAGCGGCTTAGTTTCACTCCGCAACAAGCGCTTCTTGACGAACGGAAAACTGTTCGGCCAGATGATAGAGGCCGAGCAAAAACTCACGCGGTTTTTCGAATTTACGCATGGGGCGCTGCCGCATCAATGTCAGGAAAGGCGTATTCAAGGCGCTTTCGCTGATTACGGAATTGAATTGATTGACGAAGGCGTTGTATTGCATGATCACGGCATTGAGATACTCGTCTTCTTCCGTGGCTCGCCACATCTCGCAGGCGGCGAGCAAGGCTTCCATCCAATGGAGCATGGTACCCATTTTGTAACGGTGTTCCGGATCAGTGGTCAACTCGCGCGCGCTAAGTTCGTCAAAGAGCGATTGCATCGCCGCCACCACAGAACGCGCGTCAAGATCGATGGGCAGGTCCAGGTCCTCAATGTATCGGGCGTAATCAAAGAAATCGGGATTGCGCAGCTTGCGCGAGCGCGCGCGAATCTGATCGCCGGCCCCCGACATGGCGCCGCCCCGACGCAAAATGGACAGACGTTCTTCTACGTTGGCGCGTCGGGCCGCCCCCAGGTAGCGCCTCATATGTTTGGCGGTCATCAAGGTGTTGATGGTGTAATGGCCGTCAAATACGGGCAGGACAAAGGAATCGATGGTGTTGCGACCGATGACGGATTCCGCCAGAAATCCCTTGGAACCGACCACGAGCAGGTTCTGCCCCAGCAGTTCGTTGGCGCGCAGCAATAACCAGGACTTGAGCATCACGCCGTGGAATTGCAAGAAGCTGCCCGCGCTGAATGCCAGGGCGCGGTAGTAGATGAAATTGAGTACTGCGCCTTGCAGCACCAGGTTATACATCTGCCGCAGGACGTTGCTGAAGTTGATCGGATTTTCGTTGAAAATGCGTTTTTTGGACAAGTGCTCAATGCCGGCGGGTATGGCTTCGTTGATCAGCTTGATACCAACATAAGCGCACTGGTATTTGCTGGGCATCGCCATTCGCTGGAGGATTTGCAAGCCGTGCCCGGCCTTTCCCAAGAGCCGTCCGGGACCGTCAATATCGAAGGAGGTCAGCACCATTTTGCGCAGAACGTGGGTCTCCAGACGTTCCCAGTTCTTGCAACTGCTTTGCGGTACCAGGAAGATCGAAAGCGAACGCGGGCCGCCCGAATCCGGATCAATCTTGGCGACGATGGTGTGATAGTCGGCATGGTAGGAATTGTTGATCAGCCACTTTCGGCCCTTGATGTGATAATCCACGCAGTCGGGATCATCGTTGAGCGGCCTGGCAACGGTCCGCGCGCTCAAAAGGTCGGACCCAATCTCTTCTTCAGTCCAGCCCAGGGTGAACAAGCTGTCCTTCAGGTCTTCGGCGATCTCGTCTTCGCCAGCCGCGATAACTGTCATCCAGGCCAGCATGCTGGCGCCGGCTGCGATCATCAAGTCCGGCTCGTCGCCGTATAACTCGGTGCCGACTTGCAGCGACTTGTGCATATTGAAATCCGGCAATAGCGCGTCGTATAAATGGCGGATCGACTCGCGCAACTTGTCGAAATCCACGATTTCGCCGAACCTCGAATCGTCTACAAACATATACAACAGTTCCAACTGATCGTTACCAGCGGGCTAGTATACGGTCATTTCCTTTTCATAACAAGTTGGCGCCTGTCCGGGGCCATAAAGGAAAAATTTCACAAGCGTCTATGGCATACAACACCTTGAAACTGGGCAAGCTACGAATTAAGCCTCGCGCACCGTTTTGACGATGTCGCGCAGTTGTCGGTCAAAGTTGGGGTCGGCCGCCTTGAATTCCTGCCCGCTGATCACCAGGGGCGCGCCAAAAACCACAATCTCCGCGCCCATCCGCAGCGTCTCAATGGCCTGCGGCACACTCAAGCCGCCGACCGCCTGCACCGGGATATCAACCGCATCCAAAATAGCGGGGAGGTCGTCAAGCGGGCTGAGGCCGGGGATCATATTGCGTTCGTCGAAGCCGGTGTGTACGATGATGTAGTCCACGCCCATGTCTTGCGCTTCGCGGGCGCGGCCGGGTTTATCCGGGCAAAGCATGACGTCGCACATCACTTGTTTCCCGTAGCGCTGCGCCATTTTGACCTGCTCGATGATGCTGGCGTCGTGCGCCTGACCCATGACGACCACCATGTCGCCGCCGGCTTTGAACATCATTTCCGCTTCCAGCCCGGCGCCATCCATGGTCTTGAGATCTACGACAATGGGCGTATCGGGGAAGGCTTCGCGGAAGGCGCGTACAGCGTGCAGACCTTCGGCCAGCAATAGCGGCGTACCGACTTCGAGCCAGTCAACGCCCGCATTCACCGAGGCGCGGGCGAGGTCGAGCGCTTCCTGCAGGTCGATGACATCAATAGAAATCTGAATCTTGGCATCCATGGACATTCCTTAGTTTTGCATTGTCTAGGCGGGCAATAGGACCGACTTGACGTTGTTGCCAGCTTCCATCTCTTCAAAGGCTTCGGCCCAGTCGCCCAAGGGATAAACGCCGCCGATGATCAATTCCAGGTCGATCTGCCCGGAGGAGAGCAAGGCCAGCGCGCGTTCCCAGGTCGAATAAAGGTGGCTGAAGGTGCCTTGCAGCGTCACGGCTTTTTGTACCAGGGGGTCCAGGTTGAAATTGAGCGGTTGCGGGCCCCAGCCGATTTTGGTGATGACGCCGTTGGGGCGGACCATTTCTAG
The DNA here is from genome assembly GCA_026708115.1 of Chloroflexota bacterium. GTDB lineage: Bacteria > Chloroflexota > Anaerolineae > Aggregatilineales > Phototrophicaceae > UBA6055. The sequence continues at coordinate 48,790 of JAPOVL010000035.1, read as the reverse complement.
CGCCGATTGCAGGGCGATGCTGACACCGGTGCAGTCGACGATCAAGTCGGCGCCGTAGCCGTCGCCCAAGGAGCGTACTAAATCGACGGGGTCGTCTTCGTCGATGTTAAGCGTTTTGGTCGCGCCGATCTGTTCGGCGACGCTCAAGCGTTGCTTGTCGACATCGGTACCGAGCATGATGATCTCGCTGGCGCCGCGCAGTTTGGCCAGGAAGAGCGCCATCATGCCGATCGGCCCGGGACCTTGAATCACGACCGTGTCACCGGGACGCAGCACCGGCGTCTTTTCCACCAGGGCGTAATAGGCGACGCAAATCGGTTCGGTGAGCGCGGCGTATTCGAAGGGCACATTGGCCGGGATGTGATGCAGTATCCCTTGACGGGCGGTGACAAAGCGGGTGAAGGCCCCGTCGTAAAGAGCGCCGTAACCCAAGCGATGCGGGCACTGATTATAATTCCCCGCGTGGCAGAAGACACAGTTCCCGCAGATCTCGGCCGCTGTCTCGACAGCGACGCGATCGCCTGCCTGGAAGCCAGTCACTTCGGCGCCGACGGCTGCGACGGTGCCGCAGAATTCGTGCCCCAGGACCAGCGGCAGCTTGATCGTCCAACTCTGATGATCGCGCCACATGTGCAGGTCGCTACCACAGACGCCGGCCGCCCGTACTTCCACCACGACCTCGCCAGGCCCGGGATCCGGCGGTTGCGCGATAGCACGGATCTCGACCTGTTTGTCTTCGCGTCCGAATTTGACTAGCGCGTCCATAGAAAATGATCCTTGATTCCATTTACTTGATCTTGGGCGACTGACAAAGTCGCCCCGACATCATCCATTATTGTGAAGGTCGGAAATACTTCTCGCGCATGGTTTTGAGAAAGTCGATTGACGCGCGCATTTCATCCATGCCGTTCATGCCATCCTCAATGCTGACCCAGCCGGTGTAGCCGACGTCGCTGAGAATCTGAAAAATCGTGTCGTAGTCGTTCAGGCCTTGTCCCGTGACGCCATGCTGCAGGGCGGGCGAGTATCCAATTGTGCCGTCGCTGTCCAGCAGATCTTCCAGCGTGTAACCCGCTGAGAGAAAGCGGTCGCTGGCGTGCATGCTGACCACGCGACCGGCGACGGCGCGCAGCAATGCGATGGGATCATCGCCGGCGACGATGGCGTTGGACGGGTCGTACTGGACGCCGAAGTGTTCGCGCTCGGGGATGGCGTTCAGCAGATCGAGGAAGACGTCCATCTTTTGCGCGAACTCCGGATATTGCCAGAATCCGTCTTTATAATGATTCTCCAGGCCCAGCACGATATTGTGCTCCCGCGCCACCGGGAGCACTTCTTCGATGCATTCGACCACCCACTGCAAACCTTGTTCGCGGCTGACATTGGGGTAGCGTTGTCCACTGAGCACGCGACAGACTGCGCCGTCGCCGCCCAGCAGTTTGGTGATGCGGATCATCCGCGCTTCCTTGTGCACAGCTTTCGCGCGCTCGTCCGCGTCGGGATGGGTGAAGTTGGGCGAGCAGCAGAGCATGGGCATGGCGAAGCCGGCTCCGGCGATGGCATCGCTCAATTGCCGGATATAGCTGTCATCGAGACTGGTGAAGAAGCCCTCGTACATTTCCAGCCCCTCCGCGCCTAGCGGCTTCGCCATCTCGATCCAGTCGAAGACGGTCATGCCGCCTTCATTAGAGATTTCCTCCAGGTAGCATTTGGGAAAAGCCGATATCTTCATTGACGATCCTTGATTTGTGATCGGTTGCGATTAGTTGCCGCAAGCGCTCGAGATAATGATGCGGGTGCCCGAGCCATTTTCCAGCGGTTGCACAAAGGACTCGCTCCATGCCAAGCCGCGGGTCTTGCCAGCATCGAGCGTTTCCAAGCGCTTGTCTCGATAAAACTGCTTCACCGTTTCGACATCGTCGGTTGATTCCATGATCCACTTGGTCACGCCCAGGGCGCGTGGACGGAACAGGTCGTACTCGACAGAAACGGTCTTGCCGTTGGGATAGAGCGGCGCCCACCAGTTTTCGATATCGTAACCGCATTTGATATCGGCGAGCAGGATGATTATAGCGATGAACATGACTGCGCTTCCGATCATGATTGCTGAGGTCTTCACGCAGCCTGCTTGGTTGCGGGTGGCTTCCACGAGTCGTCTCCTATTCCTTTCTGATCGTATTGTTGGGGATCTGGCATATCTCCGGCCTTGGACCTGATGCCGGGTCAATGCAAACCAGCGGCGGGAGAATCATAACATAGAGCTTGGCAATTGTAGCGCGCCGCTTCCGCCAGCTTGCTGTAGCCGACAGCGAAACTTGCGACTTTTGCTCTCTTGCATGTAGGCTCGGTCTATGATAAGATCGCCGATTGTACATACATTTATGTACAATTCAAAAGTGCTATACACTTAGATTATCGTTTTCTATGCACGGCAAACTCAGTCAAATTCGGCTTGACCACAGCAGTTTCATCTCCTTGCATGCGCAGTTGCACAATCAATTGCGTCGCTTGATCGTATCCGAGCGATGGCGCTACGGCGAGCGAATCCCCACAGAGACGCAGTTGTCCGAGCATTTGGATATCAGCCGAACGACCGTGCGCATCGCTCTGCAGCGTATTGAAGTCGAAGGCTTGATAAAGCGAACCGCGGGCCGCGGCACCTTTGTCATTTACCGGTCCCGGGACCATGCCGCCAGCCGCTCGATTTTTTTTTTTAATGGTACGGCGACCAACGAGATCTACACCAACATCCTCAACAGCGCCCAGACCGAATTGCGATCTGCTGGCTATCAGGTGATATTCAGCAATTCACAAGATCGGGATGACGAGGCGCGTATTTTGCAACAATTGTTGGATGACAACGTCGCCGGCCTGATGCTCTGGGCCAATGCCAAACCGACTGCCGATACCAGATCAATTCTCCTGGAATACGAACGCCGCAAGATTCCAATTGTCTTTTTGGACCGACCCGTAGCAGGCATACGGGCGGATTATGTATCCAGCGACAACTTCGGCGGCTCTTATGACCTAGTTCAACATCTGATCGATCTGGGGCATCAGCATATTGTGTCATTGATGCCAGATATCGACGATCTCTACCCGGTCAATGAGCGGCATCGCGGTTATGTGGCTGCCATTGAAGACAGTGGCATGTTTGCCTACGCGCCCTGGAAAATCAATCCGCCGGCGCGTCACGAATTCCATGAGACTGACATTTATCATCTGGTCGGTCCGCAAAGCCAATTGATAACCGAGCAAGTCATGCGCTTGATGAACGAAGGTCCCCACAATGGCGGGGCTGAACCGCCGACAGCGATTGTCTGCATCAATGACATCCTTGCCATCATCGCAATCAGCGCCTTGCAGAAGATAGGTTATCGGGTGCCCGACAACGTCTCGGTGGTCGGTTTTGACGATATCGGCATGGCATCTTATATCGGCGTCCCGCTAACGACCGTATCTCAAAACGCCTATGAGTTGGGTAAGGTCGCGTCTCGGATGCTGATAGAGCGTTTGCGGGGCGGGGAAATGTCTCCTCGCTCTCACGTGACGCCGACCCAGTTGCGAGTCCGCAGTTCAACCGCAGCGCCATTGTTGGTCATGCGGCAATCGCAATAGATTTGAGAGAGGAGGCCACATCGGGAAGAAGAAGAGTTAACATGCTTCGGCAATCATGGGCGCCGCCAACGCGCCCGTCGTTCGTAGGCGAGTGTTTACACCGCCCCTGAACGACAAACCAATACCGGAGTTGGCAAACGCATATCTTTAGTGATTAGTTGTAGGAGTACAACAAATGAAAGCAAGATCGATTCTCTTCGTACTTCTCGTCGTCATGTTTGCTGCGATCAGTTTCACCGCTGTCGGGCAAGATGTCGCGCGTGAAGACACTGTCATCTTCGATATTGACGGTCCTGCGGGCGCGGTCGCCAACTTTGACCAGATGAACTACATGCTGCCCAACAACCATCGCAACAAGGGTTTGCATCAAGCCGTTGCCGAGCCGCTCTTCATCCTTAACTACGAAACTGGCGAGATTATGCCCTGGCTGGCCGAGAGCATGTCAAGCAATGATACGCTCGACGTTTGGACCCTGAACCTGCGCGAAGGCGCGGAATGGGCCGACGGCCATCCCTTCGACTCGGGCGATGTCGTGTTCAGCATTGGGCTGTTGCTGAATGACGAGACCGCCTCGCTCAGCTACGCCGGCAACGTTCAGACCTGGATTGAGAGTGTCGAGGCTGTAGACGACTTGACGGTTCAATTCAACTTGACGCAACCCAACCCGCGCTTCCAACTGGACTTCTTCTCGGTCCGCATCTGGGGCGGCATCAACATGCTTCCCGAGCACGTTTGGGCGGACAAGGATCCCTACACCTTCAATAACTTCGATCCGGAACAAGGTTGGCCGATGGGCACGGGTCCCTATGTATTGACCTCCGCTAACGAGACCACCTGGGTCTACGACCGCAACGACGATTGGTGGGGCGCCAAGACCGGCGTCTTCAAGCTGCCTGAACCGCAACGCGCCCTTTGGGTCGTGACGGGTAACGATCAGATCCGCACCACCATGGCCGTCGCCGACGAGCTCGACAGCATCATGGATGTCACCCTGGGTGCATTCGAAGCCATGCAGGCGCAGAATGACAATATCTTCGCCTGGGTAGAAGGCATGCCCTTCGTGTGGTTGGATCCCTGCCCGCGTCAACTGTCCTTCCAGACGCAGCGCGCTCCCTGGGACAACCCGGAAATGCGTTGGGCGATCAACCACGCCATCAGCCGCGACCAGGTCATCGAGATCGCCTATGAAGGCGTCACGATTCCCTCGCGTACCCTGTACGTCGAGTATGGCGCCATGTTCCCCTTCATTGACGCGATTGAGGATGCCGGTATGGCTTTCGACAGCGGCTCCGATCTGGATGCCGCCGCGGCTTTGCTGGAAAAGAACGGCTATTCGCTTAATGACGACGGTCGTTGGGTCGATGGCGACGGCAACGCGCTGAGCCTGGAAATCCAGGTACACGAGGGCTTCATCGAGAAACGCCGCATCACCACCAACCTGGTAGAGCAGTTGCAGCGCTTCGGCATTGACGCGCGGGCTGCGGTTATCGCTGGACCCACCTGGGGCGACAACAAGCGCTTCGGCAACTACGAAGCCACCACTGACTGGGACGCTTGCGGTTCCATCAACGAGCCTTGGGCGTCGTTGGATCGCTACACCGCCCGCTGGTGGGTACCCTTGGGCGAGCGTTCCTCCGGCAGCAACCACGTGCGCTGGGATGGCATGAACAACGAAGCCTACAGCGAACTCGTCGGCCGGCTCGGCTCGCTGCCTTTGGGCCACCCGGATTCCATTGATCTGGTAGTAGAAGCCTATCGCTATCTCTACGAAGATCTGCCCTTCATCCCGTTGAATCAGGCAACCAAGCTGATTCCCTTCAACAGCACCTACTGGGAAGGCTGGCCGACATCGGAGAACAACTGGAACCACCCGGCTACCTGGTGGCAATCGACCCATCAATTCTTCCAGGAAATCACCAAAGCTGGCATGTAATTGATGCGATTTCGTATGAGGTTGGGGCGCGCCCCAACCTCATACTCTACCTGCGCACTGTAGTTGGCCATTTCGGAGCCGCCCTACTTAGATGAAGATTGCTTAAGAATCTTGATAGAGTTTTCTTTTACGGTGCATACACCACGATCGATGGTTTAGGAGAAAGAAGCTTCTAAATGGGAAGCCTATCGCTCAACTATATTGTGCGCCGACTGTTGGTCTTTTTCCTGACCTTGTGGGTAGCGGCGACATTGATCTTTATTATTCCGCGCCTGGCGCCGGGCGATCCCATCACCGCGATGGTAGCGCGCATGTCGCAGCAGGCCGGTTTTGTGGAAAACGCGGATCTGATCATTGAAGGCTGGAAAGAACGCTTCGGGTTAAACGATCCGGTTTACGTGCAATATCTTCGTTATATGGGCAATCTACTGCGCTTCGACCTTGGTTTGGCCATGGCCAGATTTCCCTCGCCGGTTTCTCAGTTGGTGTCGCGCGCGTTGCCTTGGACGATTGGCCTGGTAGGGATAGCGACATTGATCTTCTTCACCGTAGGCAATCTCTTTGGCGCTCTGCTGGCATGGACCAAGACGCCGAAGCTAGTCAAAGTCTTGATTCCCATGTCGATGATCTTCACGTCCATCCCGCCCTTATTAGCGGGGTTGTTGCTAGTCTACATATTCGGCTTTTTGCTAGACATATTCCCCCAGGCATACGCCTATCACCACTCCTTTCGAGAACCTGAGTTTACGCTCAAGTTCATAGGCAGCGTACTCCATCACGGTTTCTTGCCGGCCATGGCGATCGTGCTGGTGACATTTGGTTATTGGGCGCTTGGCATGCGGGGGATGATGGTGACGATCGAAGGCGAAGATTACATGATCCTGGCACAAGCAAAGGGCTTGAAGCCCTTTTATGTCTTGTACCGCTATATGATTCGCAATGCGATCCTGCCGCAGATGACGGCTTTGGCCGTGTCTATCGGTACGCTGGTGGGCGGCTCTGTTCTGGTGGAGGTCATTTTTAATTACAACGGTATGGGTACTTTAATCTTCACCGCGATTCGCGAACAAGACTTCAATCTGATTCAAGGCACCTCATTCATTTTGATCGTCACCAGCGCCCTGGCGGTCTTGATCATTGACTTGAGCTACCCGCTTATCGACCCGCGCATTAGCCTGGAAGGGAAATAGCGATGGCTGCAGAAGCAAAGACCAAGACTGCGGTCGTCGCCGGCGGCACCAAAAAAGCCGGCGCTTTCAACCGTTTTGACAATCCCTGGCTCAATTGGAAGTTTCTCGCGGGTGTGTCGATCCTTGGCATCATCTTTTTCCTGATCTTCCTTGGCAACACATTTTGGGATACCAGCCTGGCGCTTAACGCGAGCGCGCCGCTGAATTTGCCGCCCTATGGAATGGAGTATCAAAAGGGCAAGAACACGATTCTGGTCGGTGTCCCGGAACATCCTCTGGGTACGGAAAACAGCGGTCGCGATATGCTGGCGCTCCTGATAGTCGGCACACCGCGCACGCTTGGCGTTGGCGCGATCGCTGCATCGGTTGGTATGCTCGTGGGCATTTTCCTGGGGTTTCTGGCTGGTTTTCTCGGCGGTTGGATCGATGATATGATTCGATTAGCCACCGACATCACCATTACGATACCCTCGCTGCTGGTCTTGATCGTGATCCAATCGGTCTTGGGCAGTGTGGACCTGGTTACGATGGCCCTGCTGATTTCCATGTTCGCCTGGGCGACGCCGACCCGCTATATCCGCGCGCAGGTCCTCAGTATGCGCGAGAGCGGTTATGTGCAAATGGCGCGGCTCTCCGGCGTACCGGTGCGCGATATTATGTTCAAGGAAATCATGCCGAACTTGCTGCCATACCTGGCGGCGAGTTACATCGGCAACATGACCGGCGCGATCATCTCCGCGGTGGGGCTGGAAGTGCTTGGCTTCGGTCCGCAGCGGATTCCCTCGCTTGGAGTCGCGATTTTCTTCTCAATTGAAGCGGCTGCTTTGCTGCGCCATATGTGGTGGTGGTGGGGCATCCCGACCGTGATCCTGGCCATTGTCTTCATCGCGCTCTTGCTGATTAACCTGGGCCTGGACGAAATAGCCAACCCGCGCCTGCGCAAAGCGAACTAGGGCCGGAAGGAACAATACCGTATGTCCGAGCAGAATAATTCCGGCAGCGACCGCATAGTCCTCAATGTAGACAACCTGCGCATTCATTATGCGACGCCGCAGGGCGATGTCATCGCTGTCAGCGATATTAGCTTCAAGTTGTACGAGGGCGAGACATTGGGCTTAGTCGGCGAGTCCGGCTGCGGTAAGTCGACCACCGCCTATGGCATCTTGCAGTTGGTGCAACCGCCCGGTTACATCGTGCATGGCAGCATCGAGGTCGAAGGCACCGAGGTGCTGGACCTGACCGAAGAGGAATTGCGCAAGTTCCGCTGGACTGGCCTGTCCCTGATACCGCAAGGCGCTATGAATTCGCTCAACCCGACCATGCGCGTCAAGAACCAAATCATCGACGTCATTGAATCGCACGAAGGCAAAGCGAATTATGAACCGTTCAAAGATCGCCTCATAGCATTCTTGCGAAAGATCCGGCGGCCAAGTCGAAAAGAGCCGCTCAGAAAATACCTTGGCGAATGGCAACGGAACTTGACCCTGCTCTTGCGTTACGAGCCGCTCAAAGAACGTATATTTGACCTATTTCAACAGGTCGGCTTGCCGAACCGCATCTACAATATGTACCCCCACGAACTGAGCGGCGGCATGAAGCAGCGCGTTTGCATCGCTATGGGCGTGGCGCTGCATCCTACGGTTGTCATCGCCGACGAGGCGACGAGCGCGTTGGATGTAGTGGTGCAGCGGATCGTGGCGCAAACTCTGGTGGAGGTGAAAGACGAGATCGGCGTTTCCCTGATCGTCATCGGCCACGATATGGGCTTGCTGGCGCAGATCGTTGATCGCATCGCGGTGATGTACGCCGGCAAAATGGTCGAGATCGCGCCGGTAGAAAACGTTTACGCCAATCCGCTGCATCCCTATACGCAACTGCTCATTGATTCCATCCCCTCGATCAAAGAGCGCAAACCGCTCAAGATCACCGAAGGCATCACGCATGATCCGCGCAATCCACCCTCGGGCTGCATCTTCCGGTTGCGCTGCCCCTTCGCCTGGGAGCATTGCGCCCTGGAGGAACCGCCGCAGATTATCGTAGAAGAAAAGCACGAAGTTGCTTGTCACTTGTTCGACGAGCAATTCGAAGAGAGGAGGTCCAATGCCTTCGCCGCTATTGCAAATTCGTGATGCTACCAAGATCTATTCGTCGGGCGGATTCATAGGCGGCAGCAAGAAATCAGTTGTCGCACTCGACAATTTTAATATGACCATTGCCGAATCCCCGGCGACTATCACCACCATCGCTGGCGAAAGCGGCAGCGGCAAGACCACGCTGGCGAATCTGGTGCTTGGTTTTATCAAGCTCAGCTCGGGCAAGATTATCTTCGACGGTGAAGACATCACCGACATGACCAACGAGCAACTGAAAGAATACCGCCGCAACGTGCAGGCCGTCTTCCAAGATCCCTTTGGGGTCTACAATCCTTTTTATCGCATCGACCACGTTTTTGATCTCGTCAACAAGCATTTCAGTCTGTCGGACAATCAGAGCGAATATCGCGATATGGTGGAAGCCGGGCTAAACGTTGTGGGCTTGTACGGCGAGGACGTGTTGCGCAAATATCCGCACCAGTTGAGCGGCGGACAGCGGCAGCGCATCATGATGGCGCGCGCATATATGATCAAGCCGCGCCTGATCGTGGCTGACGAACCTGTCTCCATGGTGGATGCCTCGCTGCGCGCCTCCATTCTGGATGCCATGCTGCGCCTGCGCGACGATCACAATATCTCTTTCCTCTATATCACGCACGACTTGAGCACGGCCTACCAAATTGGCGACCAGATCTACATGCTGTATCAGGGCACGACAGCGGAACGCGGCAGCGCCATGGATGTCATCGACGCGCCGCAGCACCCTTATGTACAACTCTTGATCGATTCGGTACCCGTGCCCGACCCCACCGATAAATGGGATGTCAATATTTCACTGCCGAGCGAAGAAGAGATGCGTACGGCTGCATCGAAGGGCTGCCGATATTATCCGCGTTGTCCACATCGTATGGACAAATGCCTGGACGAGCAGCCGCCGCTTTTCAAGATGGACAAGCCAAAGCACGAAGCCGCCTGCTACTTGTACGAAGAGAATGAAATCGCGCCGATTGAGCCGCCTATTTTGGTAAACCGGCCGATCAGCGACGCCATTGCCGCGCCCAGCCGCGCGCGCTTGCCTCTGGTAGCAGCAGCCGCACTGGTAGTTCTTGCCTTTGCGATTGGTTTACTGATTGGGTCGAATCAAGAACCGGAGACGATTGTTCAAGAAGTTATCGTGCAGGTCACGGCGATACCCGCCACAGCAACGGAGGCCCCTGACGAGCCCACGTCACAAGCGGCCGCGCCGGCTGCCGACGATGAAGAGGCGGTGGTATTCCGGGTACTGGCGGATGGCGCGACGGACAAGGGCGCGCTGGCGCTGAATGTGACCTTGAGAGATGAAATCAGCGGTGCCGATGACGTACATAGCTACAGCTTTGACGCATCCGCCGGGCAAGAATTAACGATCAAGATTCGCACGGGTGGCGGTGGCTTGAGCGGCAGCAACCTCAACTCGCCCTATGGCACGATTTACGGACCGAGCGGCGAATTTGTGGCTGCGCTGGGCGATCCGGCTGTCCGCCCCAGACGCAGCTATAGCGCGGACGTCATCGCCGCAGCGGGAATCTACACCATCGTCGTTGGCACGGCGGAGGTGAACCGCTATGGGTTGGTTGGCGATGCCGAATACCAGTTGACCGTGGAGGGCGAAGAACCGGAGCCGACACCGCTGCCCGAGTTGGATTTGCCGGACTTCTTCATAAGCGCGGAGGGCGCCACCGAGAAAGGGGCGCTGACGCTGAACGTGACAGTGGAGGACGAAATCACGGGCGCCGATGACCGGCATAGTTACAGCTTTGAAGCGCTTGCCGGGCAGGCAGTGAATGTCAAGATCCGTACCGGTGGCGGCGGCTTGAGCGGCAGCAACCTCAACTCGCCTTATGGCACGATCTATGGACCGGATGGCAGTCCCGTAGCGGCGCTGGGCGATCCGGCCGTCCGCCCCAGACGCAGCTATAGCGCGGAATTCATAACGATGGCCGGAAGTTATACCATCGTTGTCGGGACGGCAGAGGTCAATCGCTACGGGCTGGTTGGCGATGCCGAATATCAAGTGACCGTCGAGGGCGACGAGCCGGCGCCGCAAGCGACTGTGACAGCGGAGGTCGAGTCGGTTCCCGTATCGACGCCCGCTCCGGTTCCAGACTTCGTTTTGGCTCCCGAAGGCGCGACGGACAAAGGCGCGTTGACACTCGACGAGGTGAGCTTGGACGAAATCCACGACGCCGACGAGAAGCACGTTTGGCGCTATGAAGCGGGTGACGGACAGACGGTGTCAATAAAGATTCGCACCGGCGGCGGCGGCTTGAGCGGCAGCAATCTCAATTCGCCCTATGGCACGATCTACGATCCGGACGGCAACTTTCTGGCTGCCCTGGGCGATCCAGGCGTCCGTCCCAGACGCAGCTACAACGCGCCGCTCACATTGAGGTCCGGGACATACAGCATTGTCGTCGGTACTGCGCAGGTCGACCGCTACGGTTTGGTTGGCGATGCCGAGTATCAACTGACGGTTGAAAGCGCGGATGACTAGACAGCGCATGACAGCCGTCGTGGATAATATTATCTGATGGGGGCGCCCCGCCGCGATCTTTCGCGGAGGGGCGACTTTATTCCAAAAACTATTGAATGCGATCTATAAAACGAGCAGGGGCAAAAGCTTGACACCGCCAGCAATGGGGTTAAACTTTTCCTGCGTCCGTATCAAGTCATGGTCTAAGCGACGCGGATTTGAAAGCGTTTCTGGCTAGCTGTAGAGGGAGTTGTGATGTTAAGTCAAGAACAGATTGATTACTTTCACGGGAATGGATTTCTGCGAATCCCGCAAGTCTACTCTGAAGACGAAATCAGTGAAATGTCGGATAGCCTCGACCGCTTGATCGAAGACTGGGCTTTGACCAGCCCGGGCTGGTCTGGTCCCTGGCGCGAAGTCTATTTGGACGAAGAAGTAGAAAAACAGGTCAAACTGACCGCTATGCACGACCTGCACCTTTATTCAGACGCCTGGATGCGGGCAGTCACCAATGTCAAGCTGGCGACGGCGCTTTCCCAACTTTTGGATTCCAGCGTCGAATTGCACCACACAACCATGCACATCAAGCCGCCACAGACTGGTCATCCCTTCCCTATGCATCAGGACTCTCCTTTCTATGAACATACCGATGGACGATTTATTGATACGCTGGTGCACCTGGACGACACTTTCCACGAAAACGGCGAGATCCGCTTCCTGACTGGTTCTCATAAAAGGGGGAAGCTGCCGCATATTCTGAAAAACCCGGATGGTACAGCCTGCTCGCCGCACCTCAATACGAACGACTACAAACTGGAAGACACCGTGCCCGTGCCGGCCAAGCGCGGCGACGTAGTCGTGTTCCACATCTACTGCATTCATGGCTCGTACATCAACCAGACCACAGAGCCTCGCCGAATGGTGCGTATGGGTTATCGCGATCCGCATAACGATCAGCTGGCTGGTCAGAGCAATGGACGCCCCGGCTTGATCGTTAAAGGGTATCGTGAACGCCGTGGCGACGAAGAATTGTTGAAACTAACATAGCTGGCAAGGTCATAGGTGAGCGACTGGGTTTCCGCGTGCGTCGTCGGCGTCGATATCGGCGGCAGCAAGATCAGCGCAGGTTTGGTCACGCCAAAAGGCGAGATCTTGCAGACGCGCTCAGTCGCTACGCCTTCTACGCCGTCAGTGATCCTGTCTGAAGTTACGCAGCTATGTAATGAGTTGATCGCCGGCTTCCGGGGCGAGATCGTCGCCATCGGGATCGGCAGCGCTGGCATAGTTGACAGCAAGAGCGGACAAGTGATCCACGCCAATGACAACCTGCCCGGCTGGACCGGCGCGCCTTTGTCCGCGCTCGAAATTGGCGACGGCCTTCCCGTGCTGGCCGAGAACGACGCGCGTGCCCTGTCATACGGCGAAGCAAAAATGGGCGCGGGCCGGGACTATGCGTCCTTACTCTGTGTCACGGTTGGAACCGGCATCGGCGGTGGCATCATCCTCGATGGCGAGATTTGGCGCGGGCCGAACTACAGCGCCGGCGAAATTGGTTATCTGGTGGTTGGCTGGGAAGGGGATAAACCGATCATTCTTGACCAATTTGTTTCCGGTCCCGGCATTGAACGCGCCTACCAGGCATCCATGGGAGCGAAAGATCGCATTCCTCTTACTGAAATCACTCGCCGCGCCTATGCGGGCGAGCTTGTCGCGGCGCAGATCATTAAAGAGAAAGCGCGGCAACTTGGCATCATACTGGGCGGATTCGTCGCGGCGATCAATCCGGCAGCGCTGGTGCTCGGTGGCGGCGTTTCACAAATCGGCGCGCTTTGGTGGGATGCGTTGGAAGCGGCCTTTCGTGAAAGTGTGCCGTCGCTTTTGCGCTCGACGCCGATACTGCCAGCAAAGCTGGGCGCCGAAGCGGTGCTGCTGGGTGCGGCCATGCTGGCTTGGGACAAAACGACGTCATGAAGCTCGGCCTGATCCCGCTAGACGAGCGCCCAGCCTGCGCGCGCTATCCGCAAATGATTGGCGACATTGCTGGAGTGGAACTGCTGTTGCCGCCGGCCACGGCGCTGAGTCGATTTCGTGTACCCGGCGATTGCTTGGCGATCGCCGGCTGGTTGCGCGAGAACGCGAGCGACCTTGATGCATTGGTCGTGTCGATTGAGATGCTGGCCTACGGCGGCTTGATAGCGTCACGCATCAGCGACGACGCGACGGTCGCGCTCCTGAGCCGCCTGGAGATTCTGCGCGAGTTGAAGCGGGGGCATCCTCAGCTGCGTATCTATGGCTTCAATCTCATCACGCGTATTTCCGGCAATTCCGACAGCGTCGCCGAGCCAGATTATTGGAGCGAATCGGGTCCGCAGATCTATCGCTATTCTCAGGCCTATGACGCGCGCCGTTGGGCAGATGGACCCGCGCCGCAGCGAGAGCAGGTAAACGAACGTCATTTGCTAGATGTTCTTCGCCGACGACTGCGCAATCATATCGTTAATCTGGCCGTTCTGGATTTGTTGGCAGAGGACGTCTTTGACCTCTTGGTGATCAGCTCTGACGATACGAGCGAGTATGGTTTTGGCACGCGCGAAAAAGTCTGGATTCAGGAGTGGATAGATCGGCGCGGCGGGGACGAACGCTTGCTCGTGTACCCGGGCGCGGATGAGGTCGCGTCAGCGCTGCTGGCGCGCGCGTTTGTCGATTTTTTCGACGAAACGCCGCGCTTTTATACGCATTATGCAATCGAGGCGGATAAAGAGCGGACCGCGCCTTTTGAGGACGGACCGGTATGCTTGACCTTGGAGCGGCAGATCCACGCCGTTGGCGGCACGCAGGTTGACGACGTAGATGCTGCCGAAATGATCGTAGTCGTCAACCCACCCGCGCCGAGCGCGCGATCATTCTTCCAGCCTGATCGAGCAGAGCGTGATCGAAACTATCGGGAAGGCGCTCTTGTAGACTTTGCTGAGCAGATCGGCTGCTGGATTAATGAAGGACGCCGCGTCATTGTTTGTGACCTGGCGTATCCCAACGGCAGCGACCCGGTGTTGGTCAAGGCGCTGCAGCAGAAGATTCGGCTCCGGGATCTAGCAGCCTACGGCGGTTGGAATACCGCGGGCAATACTATCGGCGTTGCTCTTGCGCAGGGCATTGCGCAACTGGGTGAATTCAATGAAGAAGCGGCGCTGCGATTCTTGACGCATCGTTTTGCAGAGGATTTCTGCTTTATGCATCAGGTGCGCCCGACCATGAACGCCGACATGCCCCGCTACGATGATAAGACCGAGGCAGCAATGATCGAACTTGTGAGCCGCGGATTGAATGATCAAGTCCGGCATTTATCCGGTCTTGGCGCTTGGCAGGTGAGCAATGTTCGCTTGCCCATGAAGCGCCGCTTTGAAGTCGACTTTGAGCTGGAGCGCTTGTGAACGCCGATGCCTTCCTCGCAGCCGTCAAAGGCAAGCTGATCGTATCCTGTCAGGCGCTGGAGGATGAACCGCTGCATGGATCGTCAATCATGGCGAAGATGGCGATGGCGGCGAAGATCGGCGGCGCGGCGGCCATCCGCGCCAACAGCCCGGCCGATATCCGCGCGATCAAAGATGCGGTCGATCTGCCGGTGATCGGATTGTACAAACGCGGCAGCAGCGGCGTATTCATCACGCCGACGTTTGACGACGCGGCGGCGGTTGCCGGGGCGGGCGCCGATATCATCGCTCTCGATTGCACGGATCGTCCGCGTCCCGACGGCGCGCGCCTGCGCGATTTGCTAAGGCGCATCCATGACGAGATCGGCAAGCCCGTGTTCGCCGATGTCGCGACGCTGGAGGAAGCACGGGCGGCAACTGAATACGGGGTCGCCATGGCGGGGCCGACCTTGTCCGGATACATCGACGGTCCTCCCAAAAGCACCGAGCCCGACTTTGAGTTGCTGGGAGCGATGATATCGACGTTGCCGATCCCGGTGATCGCCGAAGGTCGGATTCATACGCCGGAGCAGGCCCGGCAGGCGCTGGATATTGGCGCTTGGGCGGTGGTGGTTGGTTCCGCCATCACGCGACCTCGCACGATCACAGCTCGCTTCGTATCGGCGCTACGGGATGGTAATGAAACTTGACTCAACATATCGATTGATCGAATACAGGGGCAAGATATGAGAACACTCGGTTTCCTCGGCGTGGCGCATATCCACACGCCGAGCTTTGTGAAAAGAATCAACGAACGACCCGACGAGTTCCGCGTCAAAGCGGTTTGGGATAATCAGCCGGCGCGGGCGCGGATCGCTGCGGCTCATCTGAAGAACTGCGCGGTCACGGATGTCGACGCTATTGTCGGCGACGACGAAATCGACGCCGTCGTCGTCTGTTCGGAGACGGTACTGCACCGCGACCTTGTGGTAGCTGCGGCAGCGGCGGGCAAAGATATGTTCGTGGAAAAACCGCTGGGCGTCAAAGCCTGTGACGCCTATGCCATGCAGCGGGCGATCGACGATGCCGGCGTGATATTTCAAATCGGGCACTTTATGCGCAGTTATCCGTTCTTGCGTGTCATCAAGCAGTTGATCGACGACGGCGCCCTGGGGACGATTACCCGAATCCGGCATAGCAACGTGCATCATGGCGCCATCGGCGGGTGGTTTGATGCCGGCAACGGCTGGTACGACGATGGCTGGCTGTGGATGACGGATCTGGAGAGATCGGGTGTGGGCGGTTTTGGCGACCTGGGCGCGCATTCCCTGGACGTGTTGATGTGGCTGATGGGCGATGTCGTTTCCGTCACGGCGCAGATGGATTCGCTGCTGGGCAAGTACCCCTGCGATGAATATGGTGAAGGCATGCTGCGCTTTGCCAATGGCGCGATCGGGACGCTGGCGGCGGGCTGGGTCGATCTGGCGCGCACGATGCCCATCCACGTCACCGGCACGGCGGGTGTCGCCTATGCCGATGATGACAAATTGTATGTAAAATCCGATAATCTGCCGGGGGCGGACGGCTGCGAATGGCGAGACCTGCCTGAAGCGCTGCCGCATGCCTTCGAGCTCTTCCTCAATGCACTTAGCGGAGCGGATGTGGCACTAATCTCGGCGAAGGAAGCGGCTGACCGCACGGCCGTGATGGAAGCGTTTTATCAAGCTGCGGGATCAAATACTTGGGTTCAGCCTCAAAGATCTTAAAAGGAGCGATAGAACATGAGCAGATTGAAAGTGGGTGTCATTGGCGTCGGCGGGATTGCCCGCACGCATATGCCGGGTTGGAAAGCATCGCCCCATGCCGAAGTGGTGGCCGGCGCCGATCTGGTGCCCGAGGCGCTGGAGCGTTGGGGCAGCGACTGGAATATTAGCAAGCTGGAGACCGATAGCGCCGCTGTCATCAACGACCCGGATATCGATATCATTGATGTCTGCACACCTAATATGTACCACGCCCCCTTGACCATCGCGGCGTTGGAAGCCGGCAAGCACGTCATCTGCGAAAAGCCGCTGGCGCCCACCCCCGCTGATGTAGAGCGCATGATTGAGGCGCGCGACAAATCCGGCAAGATGTTGATGACCGCGCAGCATTTTCGCTTTGCCGGCACATCGAAGGCGCTGAAGGCGGAAATCGAAGGCGGCGCGCTCGGCGAGATCTATCACGCGCGCAGTTGGATGCTGCGCCGCTCTGGCATCCCCACCAGCCTCGCTTTCCTCTCCAGCCAGCATAGCGGCGGCGGCGCCTGCATCGATATTGGTGTACACATACTCGATTTGACGCTCTGGATGATGGGCAATCCTGAGCCGGTCTCGGTGACGGGCGTCGCGCGCAGAGAACTGGCCAGCAACCCCATGGCCTTCGGTCGCTGGCCACGGTATGGGCGCATTCCCGAAGGAATGGATGTCGAAGAAATGGCCATGGCTTTCATCCGCTTCGCAACGGGCGCGACACTGGTATTCGAAATATCCTGGTTGCTGCATCACGATATCGAGGGCGAAGATATGCAGATGTGGCTGTATGGCAGCAACGGTGGCTCGCATTGGCCCAAATGCGAGGTTTACGACACCAACTACGTCAACATGCAACTGTATAACCGAAAACTGAAACTGACCCAGAACGCGTCTGAGCCACACGCGCAAGAATGCGTCGAATTCGCGCAGGCCATCGTCGATGGGGCGCCATCACCGGTGCCGGCCGAGCAATCGCTGCAGGTGATGAAGATCCTCAACGGCATCTATGAAAGCCAGAAGACCGGCCGTGAGGTCATGCTGTAAGCGAAATTGAAATCAACAAGGGCGGCCGGCCGGTCGCTCTTTGCCTGGAAGCGTCGAAGATGCGATATCGATTCTGCTGTCTTGCCTTGGCGCTGATCTGGGTGGCTGGTTGCGGCACACTGGCCAAGCCTTCGGATTTTCGCATAGGTCAACCGGCAGATCGTCCTCTCATCGGGCGCTGGACGCTCGAATACACCGGCGGCTGCGCCGGGCGCGAAGCGGAGGCGATCCAGGTAAGCCGTTTGGACGATGAGGAATTGGTGTTCGACGACTTTCACTTGCGTCGTAACAGGGAGGGCATCTTCGAAGGGAGCGCCGAGTTCATCGCGCCCATGCCCGCCGACGGCCGCGATGTCGTTTACATCATCAGCTATGCGCTGCATGCCCGCGAAGATGATATTTTCGTGGGGACCGAGACGATCACCGAAGACGGCGGGGCGTCGCTGGGATGCCCAATCCAGTTGGTTTTTGCCGGCGCGTGACGCGCTCGATTGGTCTTGTGCTGCGGGAACGCTGGAAACTTTGCCATTTTATGCGCCGACGAAATGTCTATTGAGACGATCATATCGAGACTTCACTCCAGCCCGGTGCCGGTGATGGCCTGGACATAATAGCGCTGGAAGGGGATCACCAGCAGGATGGGGACAATGGCAGCGATCATGGAGCCGGCCAGCAGTTCATTCCAGACCGTTCCGTATTGTCCGATTGCCAGCGATATCTCGACCTGAACCACGCGCATCTCCTTGGTAGGCGCGATCAGCAGCGGCCAGAAGAAGGCATTCCACTGGCTGATAAACATCAGCAAAGCGGCGGCGACCAGAACCGGCTTGGAGATGGGCAAGATGATGCTGATCAGCACGCGCAGCCAGGTAGCGCCGTCTACCCGGGCGGCGTCGATTAGCTCCTGCGGTATTTCGGCGAAGAACTGACGAAAGAGGAAGATCACCAGGCTGTTTGCCAGACCGGGCACGAGCAAACCCTGCCAGGTGTTGATCCAGCCGAAGTTGTTGACCAGGATGTAGCGCGGTATAGCGGTTAGATCAACCGGCACCATAAAGGTGAGCATGACAATGGTCAGGAAGAGCGCGTTCTTGCCGCGGAATTCAAAGCGTCCAAAGGCGAAACCGGCCAGGGCGTTGACTGCGCCGCCGATGATGACGGTCGCGATTGCGAGAAAGAAGGTGTTGCCGACCGCCCGTCCGAATCCGCGGTCAAACAGGTTGTCATAGGCTTCCAGGGTGAAATCGACCGGGAAGAGCGCGCGCCAGGAGAAGGGATAGGCGTATTCGAATACTTTGTGATTGGGCGTGAAAGACGCGGCCGCCGCCCACATCAAGGGCACAATGACGATGATAACGCCGAGGATCAGCAAGGCATAGACGGCAATCGGCTGCGCGCGGGCGCGCAAGGGCTTGCTGTTCGATGCAGCTGAGGATGCCGTTGGTCGAGCGCGACTGGTCATGTCTGAATCAGCCTTCGCCTCAGTCCCGGCCGCGGAGGGCGTAGAGTTCAATGCCCACGATGATGAATACGATCAGCAACATGACCGATAGCATCGCGGCGGAGGCGCCCAGATCGCCGTAAAGGAAGCCGCGCCGGTAGGTCTCGTACATAATCAGGTTGGTTGAGAGCTGGGGACCGCCGGAGGTGAGCAGCAAGATAGGCGCAAACATCAAGAAATTGGCGACGGTATCGGCGACCAAGACAAAAGCCAGCACACGGCGCAGCAGCGGCAAGGTGATCTTGGTGAAAGACTGCCAGGCGTTGGCGCCGTCGATCTTGGCCGCTTCCAGAACGGGCGGGGGGATATTCTGCAATCCGGCCAGGATGAACAGGCTCCATAGCGGCACGCCGATCCAGGAAGCGATCAATATGATGGACCAGAGCGCTTGATCGACCGAGTGCAGGAAGGGTTGCCGGGCAACGCCCAATTGCAGCAGGATCCCGTTGACCATGCCGGAGTTTTGATCCAGCATCAGGCCCCAGACAATGGCGGTGACGTTGAGCGACACGGCGATCGGCAGCAAATAGATGCTTCTAAAGATGCCGATGCCGGGCGCGCGCTGGTTGATTAACACGGCCAGTCCCAGAGCCAGGGCAATCTGAATCGGGTTGACCAATAAGCTGAACACAACGGTGACCTGGAAGGATTTCCAGAAGATGGGATCGTTGAAGATGCGGTTGTAATTGGCGAAGCCGGCAAAAACGCGCTCTCCGCTGCGCAGCGATATGACAAACATGCTTTCGAAAAGCGTGGCGATGGTGGGCATCAAATTGAAGACGACGAGCAAAAACAGCGCCGGCAAGAGGAATAGATAGGGAATGATTTGCTGTCGCGCTGGCATCATTCACTTCCGGCGCAATTTGGGCTTTGAGTGGATCAAATGATTATGCGGGGCAGATGCCTGCCGCCGACTGAATGAAAAGCAAGAGCCGCGGCTAGCGCAGCTCTTGCTCGGTTGACCGGATATCTAGCGATATTTGGCCATTTCGCTGTCGATGCGCTGAACGGCCAAGTTCAGCGATTCTTCGACATCGGCGCCATTGCGGATATCCTGGAAGGTATTCTGCAAGATCTGCTCGTATTCCAGGAAACCGACGGTCACAGCGCGCGGCCTGGGATTGACGGTGGCTTCGTCGGCTGCGGTACGCATGTAGGACATGGGCAGTTCGTCGAATTCTGCTTCGGTCGCAAACATTGCCAGCACCGATTGCTGGGCGGGGAAGTCCCCGCCGCCGGGGCGACGCCACCACAATTCAGCGCCCTCTCCGGTGGAGATGAAGTGAACAAAGCGCGTTGCTGCGTCAATGTTTTCGGTGTTGGCGTTGACGCCGATGTGCCAACTGCCGGTGGGCGTTGCCGGTTCGCCGTCCGCGAAGTAGGGATGGCGGGAAACGCCCCATTCGACGCCAAGATCGGGATTATTGGCGAAGCGCCCGATATTCCAGGGACCGCCAACGAACATGCAGATATTGCCGGTTTCGAAGATATCGGCCGGCCAGAATTCCTCGCCTTGCGGCGCGGCGTTCCAGATGTTGAACATATTGTAGTAGTAGGTGAAGGCTTCGATCCACTCGGGCGAATTAATCACGCCGTCCACCGTCAAGCCATCTTCGCCAATTGCGTCGCCGCCGAGCGATTCTGGCAGGGCTTGCAATTGGTAAATGCGCACCATTTGCTCCCAGATAAATCCCCAAACATCAGGCGTGCCGTCGCCGTCGTCGTCAAAGGTCAGTTGCGGCGCGATTTCGGCGATTTCTTCCCAAGTCAGACGATCATCCGCGTCTGGCGGCATCAGCCCGGCGCGATCGAAACAGCCCTTGTTGTAAAAGAGCAGCTGCGTCGAGGTGCTGACGGGCGCGGCATAGAGCGTGCCCTCGTAGGAGCCGGCATTTACGGCCGCGGGCAGCCAGTCTTCTACCTCGTCGCCGGTGAACACTGGGTCCAGCGGCAGCAGCCAATTGCGCAATGCATAGCCGGATACCAGGGGCACATCAACCGAAATGACGTCGGGCACTTCCGACCCGGCGCCCAGGCGCACCTGGATCTGGGCGAAGAGATCGTTGAAGCCGACTTGTTCCGCTTCTACGTTGATATCCGGATTGCGCGCTTCAAATTCTTCGATGATATAATCTGCTGGCCAGCCCAGCGTCAGCCAGGTGATGGTTGTTGGTTCATCCTGGGCGCTGGCCGGCACTAACAGCATTAGTAATATGCCAAGCAGCATCGTTACAAGCATCGGTTTACGTGGCAACACGGTAGATCCTCCTTGAATCTAGGTAAAAAACGAGGTCTTACATTGACTTGTCAGCTGACTCGGCGCCTATATTGCAATACTTCCTCATCACGAATCAACAGAAAGATTATAACGTTTCGGATGTTGATGCACAATTATTGCGGCTGTGCTGAAAATATTGCCATATCGGCAGAATTCGGCACTCCTGGCCCAGCAGCGATTTTTGCGGATACGAGCAAAATTGCTAAACTTCTCCTGCGAGATACAGGCGCCCGATGCGCGGTCCTGGAGGGATCTAATGAATAATCGGATTGTAAACGTGGGCGTCGTCGGGACAGGCATGATCGGCAGTTTGCACGCCGGGATTCTATCCAGGCAGACCGATGGCGCCCGAGTTGTAGCGGTAATGGACATTGACGGCGATCGCGCTGCGGCGGTGGCGGCTGAGTGTGGCGGCGCGCGCATGTTTACGGATGCTGAGGCGCTGATCAATGCCGCGGATGTCGACGCGGTCTTGATCGCCAGCCCCGACGCTTTCCACGCGGAGGCGGCGCTGGCCTGCATCGCCGCGGGCAAGCCGGTGCTTTGCGAGAAACCGATGGCGACCACGCGCGCCGATGCCGAGCGCGTGCTCCAGGCCGAGATGGCGGCGGGGCGCCGGCTGGTGCAGGTTGGTTTCATGCGGGAATATGATCGCGCTCACCGGGATTTGCTGGAGCTCTTGCAAAGCGGGGCGATCGGCGGCGCGCTGCGCTTCCGAGGCATTCATATGAATCCCCGCCGCGCAAGCCAGACAAGCATCGATACCGCCGTCGTCAATTCCCTCATTCACGACATTCATTCGGCGCGCTTCATGATGGGCGCGGAAATCGCTGACGTGTTCACACGCTGGGTGCCGTCAGATCCCGGGAACAGGCGATCGGCCCGTTACGCGATCGTTCACGTCAGCTTCGATAGCGGCGCCATCGGCACGCTGGAATGGAGCGGCGATTCCGGTTATGGGTATGAAGTAGAGGTCGAGATCACAGGTGAAAGCGGCAGTGCGGGGACGACCGGCGTTCACAGCCCGGTATTGCGACAGGCGGGCGCGCGTTCGCAGGCGATCACGCCCAACTGGCCCGACCGTTTCTACGATGCTTATGTTGAGGAATTGTCGGCTTGGGCCGACTCGGTTATGGCGGGAGAGGCGACAGGTCCCTCGGCTTGGGACGGCTATATGTCGCTGGCCGTGGCTGAGGCCTGCATCAAGTCAAGCGAGACCGGCCAGCCGGAGCAGGTTATTGCGGTGGCGCGCCCGGCGATGTATTGAGCGGGCGGCGACGCTCGCGGGAGGAACACGATACAAACTTAAATATAATCACAGAGACACAGAGAGCACAGAGAGCACAGAGAAAACCGGTTCATATCTTAGGAATCGTGAAATTTCAATTCAATTTTGGATTCCGTGACAAGTAATTTCACCCATTCGTACGGCATTCCAGAGAAGTTCTGCCCGGAAAAAACTTACACTTGGTGTCGACGGGCTGTGTCTACGCGCCCTTCGGCGCGCCTGTGGTGAAAAGACAATTTGATGCGATTGCCCTGACGGGATCTGACGAAAATTTGTAGTGTCGGTTGTGAGGTGCTATATTTTGCAGATGCGCGAATTGTTTTTTGTTTTCAATCTTCACTAGCGCAAGCAGCGGCGCGGCGAGGCTTTGATCGGCGCGGCGCTGCCTATTCATGTCCGCTTAGCCAAAAGAGGAGCAGAGAAAAAATTATGAACAAGAGACGACTTTCCAGAAGGCAGTTCTTGCAGACGACGGGGGCGGGGCTTGCGTCCCTGGCGCTGGGTGGCGTATCGGCCAGCAGCGTGCTGGGGCAGGGGGATGCGCTTCAATTCTATGGATGGGATTTCCAACCGGATACTATTCGCGCCCATCTTGACAATTACACCGCG
The DNA here is from genome assembly GCA_026708115.1 of Chloroflexota bacterium. GTDB lineage: Bacteria > Chloroflexota > Anaerolineae > Aggregatilineales > Phototrophicaceae > UBA6055. Next base: position 25,521 of record JAPOVL010000035.1, on the reverse strand, counting down.
CAATCGGGCAATGCGGTTGAGCTCCATATCATCCCGAACGTAGGCTACTCCACCGGTATCCAAACCAAGCTTCTCGGTGGCGTGCAAATGGATGTCTATTACAACTTCAAGTACAACTCGACGCGTTTCTTCAATGCCGGCTGGGCGCGGCGCATGGATGACCTGCCCGATGCCGACGCCGTGCTTGGTGAAATGTTCGCCAGTTCCGTGCCGTCCTACACCACGCCGGATGGCCAGTTGATCAGCATGCCTTACTTCAGCGCGGTGCATGTGCTGCATTACAACGAACGCCTGCTGGGCGAATCCGGCTTTGATGCGCCGCCGCAGAGCAAACAGGACCTCTATGACCAATGCGCAAAACTCAAGGAAGACGGGGTAGAGGCGCCTTATCTGGCGTATTGGATCAAGGAATTCTGCGAGGAATACTTGCAGGTCTACTTGTTGTCGGAAGGCATCACGCCCTTCTCGCCCGATGGCGAACCGACATTCGCCGACGATTCCAGGACGGCGGACGTGTTTGAATGGTGGCAGGCCATGTTCCAGGACGGCATGACGTCGCCGACCCAGTTGACCGACCAGCCCGGCGAACAGATGACCGCCATGCAGAACGGCACTTCGGCTTTTTATGTCTTGCATCACTACTTTTTGAAGTTGATGAACAGCGGCGGCGGGCCGGAAGTTGAACACCTGCGCATCGCCGATCGCATGCCCGGTTCCGACGGCATGACCTTCCAGATGGGCGAGGTCGTGCAAATGTCCGATGGTCCGAATGTCGACAGGTCCTGGGACCTGGTCAAGTTCTATACCTGGAAGGACGCCAACGGCGAGCGTTCCGTGCACAAGTCATGGGCGGCGGCGGCTGCTTTGGGCGCACCATATCCCGATTTCTACGACGATCCGGAAGTGCAAGCCAACTACGGCGACTACTACGACTTCGAGCAGATCAAGGATATGTTCGCCAACAACTCCGATGTGGTCCAGGCGCGCAACCAGCCTTGGTACAGCGAATTCCAGACCCATGTCGGCGACGAAATCCAGCGCATGCTCCAGGGCAATCTGGCACCGGCGGACGCCGTCACGAGCTTGGCGGACAAAGTTGTGGAATTGCGAGCGCAAGACTCGTAAGTTGCTATCCGTTCCGCGACAAGCGTATAAACACGATTGTCAATGCCTACGGTTTGGGAGCTGCTTCCCAAGCCGCAGGCGTCAATTTCCGCGCTAGCGATGGCTATCTTGTAGCAGGACCCTTCCCATGACAGTAGCGCAGGCTAGAAAGACAAGCGCTCAAGAGCGCAAGCACTGGGATCGCAAATGGATTCCCTATGTCTTGCTGGCGCCTGCCATCATCACAATCGTTGTCGTCATTCTCAGTCCCCTGGTCACCACCATCTACTACAGCTTTTCCAATATCGATCTGATCAGAGATCGCACGACCTTTATTGGCTTCGACAACTATGTTGAATTGTTCAGCAGCCGGCTGTTCTGGAAAGCGGTCGAAATCAATTTGAAGTTCGCGGCGATCGTTGTCGTCGTGCCGACACTGATGGGCCTGTTCTTCGCTGTGCTGCTGGTGGAAGACTTTGTGGGCCGCGGGCTTGGGCGCACCTTGCTGATCCTGCCCTGGGCGCTGCCCTGGATCGTGATTGGCTTGCTGTGGAACTGGGTCGTGCACTCGCAGTTCGGCGCGCTGAACGGGTTGCTCTACAGCCTGGGTTTGATCGACAAGTACATACCCTTCATGGCGGACGAAAACTGGGCGCTGGTGTTCACGGCGATGGCCTCGGCCTGGCGGCAGACTTCGTTCAGCGCCATCTTGCTGCTGGCGGCGCTGCAGACCATCCCCGAGGATCTCTACGATGCGGCCAAGGTGGACGGCGCGGGCATGCGCGCGCGCTTCCGTTTCATCACGATTGCCTGGATACGCCCGACGCTGACAATCGTGCTGCTCTACAATATCGTCCTGGGTTTCTTGCAATTCGACGCCGTCTGGATCATGACCCAGGGCGGGCCCGGGGACGCCACGATGCTGATCTCTGTGCTGCTCTATCGCTATTCTTTCATCAACTTCGATCTGGGCATGGGGGCGGCGGTCTCGAACGTGCTGGGTCTGATCACCATGGGCGTGGGCTTGATCTTCGTTCGCTTGACTTATCGGTCGCAGTCGACCTACAGCTAGGCCACCAATGCGATGAGCGCTTCGTCACAAACAAGCTGGCAAGTTGCGGCGCGCCGGGTTGCGACCTATGCCGCCTTCTTTTGCCTGCTCTTCTGGGTCGGGTTCCCAGTTTATTATATGCTCATCACCAGCTTCATGGATCCGCCCGAGCTGGGCGTCAAGCCGCCGCATTGGATACCGCAGGAGCCGACGATCGAGAATTACCGCGAGGTCATCATCGGCCAGACTGGCCAACGCGGGGACTATGGCACGACAACCGAGTTCTCTCGCATGATGCCCGCTTTGCTCAACAGCACGTTCGTTTCGGTATCTGTCGTATTGCTCAATCTGCTGATTGGCGGGATGGCGGCTTACGCTTTTTCGCGCTTTGATTTTCGTTTTTCGCGCTTCGCTTACCTCAGCGTGCTGATGACGCGGGTGCTGCCGGCTTTGAGCTTGATCGTGCCCTTGTTCATCATCTTGAGAAAGCTGAAACTGATTAACACGCTCTGGGCGCTCATTTTCACTTATACGATCTTCATATTGCCTTTGACCATTTGGATCCTGCGCGAGTATTTCGATACGCTGGCGCGCGATATCGAAGAGATGGCGCTGATTGACGGGGCGACGCGGCGGCAAGCCTTCCGCCTGGTGGTGGCGCCGCTGGCTGTGCCGGGGCTGATCGCGGTCGGCGTGATGTCCTTCATGGAAGCCTGGAGCGAATTCTTCTTCGCGCTGACGCTGACCAACTCGCTGACCTATCCGCCATTGCTGATGTCCTTCCGCAATTTGCATCAGGTCAATTGGAACGCCTTGGCCGCTGCGACTACGATTGGGGTGCTGCCACCGGTGATCGTGGCTTTTGTCTTCCAACGCTATCTGGTGCGCGGCTTGAGCGAAGGCGCGGTGAAAGGATAGGGACAATGCCGGCCAATTTCGGCGTCCTGGGCGCCGCTGTCGCGCGCAAGACGGCCACCTATATCGCGTTCTTCTGCCTGCTGTTTTGGGTGGGCTTCCCGGTCTACTATATGCTGATCACCAGCTTCATGGATTCGCCCGAACTGGGCGCGAAACCGCCGCACTGGATCCCGCAGGAGCCGACGATAGAGAATTACCGCGAGGTCGTGATTGGGGAAACGGGGCAGCGCGGGTCTTATGGCTCGACGACCGAGTTCTCTCGCATGATGCCGGCCTTGCTCAACAGCACTTTTGTATCGGTGGCAGTGGTCTTGTCGAATCTGCTCATAGGCGGGATGGCGGCTTACGGGTTTTCCCGTTTTGATTTTCGGCTGTCGCGCTTTGCCTACCTGGGGATTCTGATGACGCGGGTACTGCCGGCGCTGAGCTTGATTGTGCCGCTGTTCATCATTCTGCGTAAGCTGAAACTGATCAATACGCTATGGGCATTGATCTTCACCTATACCATATTCATTCTGCCGCTGACGATTTGGATCCTGCGCGAGTATTTCGATACCCTGGCGCGCGATATCGAGGAGATGGCTTTGATCGACGGCGCGACGCGCTGGCAAGCCTTCCGCCTGGTAGTGGCGCCGCTGGCTGTCCCGGGATTGATCGCTGTCGGCGTCATGTCCTTCATGGAAGCCTGGAGCGAATTCTTCTTCGCGCTGACGCTGACCAATTCGCTGACCTATCCGCCGCTGCTGATGTCCTTCCGCAATCTGGCGCAGGTCAATTGGAATGCCCTGGCCGCGGCGACTACAATCGGGGTGCTTCCGCCGGTGATTGTGGCATTTGTCTTCCAGCGGTATCTGGTGCGCGGTTTGAGCGAAGGCGCGGTGAAAGGATAGGCCTAATGCCAGTCAGATTGGGCGTGCTGGGTGCCGGGATCATTGCCGGATCTTTCATGGAAGCGGCGCCGGATGTGCCGGACCTGGAGACCGCGGTCATCTGCGATCTGGTCGAAGCGTCGGCTCGGGCGCTGGCGGAGCCGCATGGCATCGCCTGGGAGACGGATTACCGGGCGGTCCTAGAAGACGAGACGCTGGACGCGGTATACATCGCCTTGCCGCATCATCTGCACGCGGAGGTTGCGGCCGCGTCGGCGGAGGCCGGCAAACATATCTTGCTGGAAAAACCGATGGCCAATTCGCTGGAAGAAGCCGATCGCATTCTGGCGGCGCAGAAGCGAGCGGGCGTCAAGCTCATGCTCGGTTTCACGCATCGTTTTCATGCTGAGTTGGAAACAGCAAAGCGATTGATCGACGCTGGCGAACTGGGGCAAGTGACGCTGGCGGTTGACATCATGACTACGGGCGGGCAGATCCCGGGCTGGTTCTGGCAGAAAGAGCAGGCCGGCGGCGGCGTCTTGCACGTCAATGGCGCCCACAGCTTTGATCGGCTGCGCTGGCTGCTGGGCTCGGAAATCGTCGAGGTCTTCGCTTATGCCGAGACTTACGACGCGCGCAAGACGGTGGAAGACAGCACGGTGGTGGCGATGCGCTTCGAGAATGGCGCTATGGGTACGACCATACACAACTGGGTGGTCGATTTCGCCTTGCCCTTCAAATGCGATCTGGATGTCTACGGCAGCGGCGGGGCGATCCGCATTGATACCTGGAAGGCGCTTGAGTTCTCCAATGCCCATCATAGCTGGTTGCAACGTCGGGAACGAGACGATACTTTCCAGAAAGAAATCGGCGAATTCGTCGGCGCGATCCTGGAGGACCGCGATCCCTGCGTGACCGGCGAGGACGGCAGGCGCAGCCTGGCATGCGTGCAGGCCGCTTATGAATCGGCGCGCAGTGGGAAACCTGTGAGATTAATCGATTGATTTGGAGGTGATGGCCATGAGCAAAAAAGTACGCACGATTACGGGCGATGTCGCGCCGGAAGAGTTGGGTCGCACGCTGATCCACGAGCACTTGTGCGTAGATTGGGGGGACCTGCTGGGACGCCCCAAGTATATCGACTTCGACCGCGAGGAGATGGCGGACCGCATGGTGGCCAAGATGGATGCGCTTTATGCCTCCGGCATCGGCGCCATGACCGAATGCACGCCGATCGGCACCGGGCGCTATCTCGATCTCTTTCATGATGTCGCCCGCCGCAGCCAGGTCAAGATCATCTGCTCCACCGGCTTCTTTCACGAGTCCTGGGCGCCAATGCACTTGTACGCGCAATTGATGGATATTGACCAGATGGCGGCGCTGTTTGTCCGTGAAATCACTGAGGGCATGGGCGAGACCTTGTTGAAGGCCGGCTTGATCAAATGCGCGACCGGCGAAGGCCAGATCTCCGCCAAAGAAGAAGAGGTCTTGCGCGCCGCTTCCCGCGCGCATAAGGCGACCGGCTGTCCCATCATCACGCATACCACCGATGGCCTGGGTCCCGAACAGCTTGACATATTTGAGTCGGAAGGCGTCATGCCCGAGGAGGTCATCCTGAGTCATATCGGCTGCCAGCCGGACCCGATTACCGGCTCCGAGTTGGTCTTGAAACGGGGCGCCAATGTCAGCATGGACCGCATCGGCATGGTGGGCGCGTTTTACGAAGATGAACACTGGCTGGAAGTGGTGGGCAACGCCATCAAGAAGGGCTATGTCGAGCAAATCATGCTCAGCCACGATGCCGCTGTCTTCGCTCACGGTTACGAAGCGGCCTCCGGCGACGATGTCTGGGACGATTATACCTATGTATATTCGCAGTTCGTGCCCAAGCTGCAGAAGGCGCACGGGGTCACCGACAGCCAGGTTGAAACCATGTTCGTGACCAATCCACAGCGGGTGTTGGCGTTCTGATGGCGATGCGCAAGGACGATCTGGATACGCCGGCATTGATTGTCGATATCGACATACTTCGCTTCAACATCGACGATATGGCTGCCTTCGCGGAAGCGGAGGGCATCGGCTTGCGTCCGCATGCCAAGACACACAAGACGCCGCAAATTGGCAAGCTGCAAATGGAAGCGGGGGCGGTGGGCTTGACGGTCGCCAAGCTCAGCGAAGCGGAAGTTTTCATTGATGCCGGCTGCAGCGACATCCTGGTGGCTTATCCGCTGGTCGGTCCGGCGAAGCATCGGCGCTTGGTTGAGCTATGCCAACGGGCTCATATCAGCACGGTGGTCGATCACGTCGACATTGCCGAGGCGCTTTCGAAATCAATGAGTGCCGACGGAATCGAATTGCCGGTGCTGGTGGAAGTCGATACCGGCTTGAGCCGCTGCGGCGTCGCGCCCGGCGAGCCGGCGCGCGATTTGGCGCAGCTAGTCGATCGGCTGCCGGGTTTGCGCTTCGCCGGCTTGTTAACGCACGAGGGGCACGCGCAACTGGCGGGGGGCCCCGATCGGGTGCGGGCGACCGGGCTCGGCGCGGGCGAGATGATGGCGGAAAGTGCCGAGCTGATCCGCAAGTCCGGGCTCGAGGTGCCGGTCATATCCGTTGGTTTGACGGCGACTGCCAAGATCACGGCGACGGTCGCCGGCGTCAGCGAGACGCGGCCGGGCATCTATGTCTTTTATGATCGCAGCGAAGTGCTGCATGAAGTCGTCAGTCCCGATCGCTGCGCGGCGCGCGTGTTGGCGACGGTGGCGACACGTCCGGCGGCCGACCGCATCATTCTCGATGCCGGCACTAAAGCGCTGACGAGCGACCGGGCCGGGGTGTCGCCGCCGGTGGCCGGGCATGGCATTGTGGTCGGGCATCCGGATTGGGAAGTGCGAAGTTTGAGCGAGGAACACGGCGCCACGGCCGTGCCGCCCGACGATCCTGCCCGAATCGGCGAACGGGTCGAGGTCATTCCCAATCATATCTGCCCGGTGGTCAATCTCTTCGACAGCATGACGATCACGCAGGGCGATCGCGTCATTGATGAGTGGGCGGTTGCCGCGCGCGGGAAGTCGCAGTAAAGGCTGGCGTTATGAAGAAACATCGTTTGGGGATCATCGGATGCGGATGGATCGCGCCTTTTCATGTGGGGGCGCTCAACCGGCTTTCCGATCGCGCCGAGGTCGTGTGGACCGCCGACCCGGACCGGGAACGCGCGGCGCATATCGCGGCGACCTTGAAGGACGCGGGCAATATCGACGTGCTCAGCGATTATCGCGATGGCTTGGACCGCGTCGACGCCGCCCTCATTCTGGTGCCGCATCACTTGCATCATCCCATCACGATGGATGCGCTGCGCGCCGGCTGTCACGTGCTGCTGGAGAAACCCTTCGCCCTCACGCTGGAGGAAGCGGATGACATGATCGCCGAAGCGGACAATCAAGGCAAAACGCTGATGATCGCGCTGCCCCATCGTTATCGGGTGAGCACGCAGGTGTTCAAGCAGGTGGTCGACAGCGGCGACTACGGCCGGCTCTTCATGCTGGACGCCTTCATGGATGAAGACAATCGCGAATACGTCACCGGCGGCTGGTTCGTGAAGAAGGCAACTTTGGGCGGCGGCGTATTCTTCTCCGCTTCGGCGCACATGCTGGATGTTATGCTTTGGATCGCCGGCGAAGCGCAAGCGGTGTCGATGGTTGGCACCCATGCCGGCATACCGATGGAGGGCGAAGATACCGCCATTTCCGTGATCAAGTTCAAGAACGGCGTGGTTGGCACAACGCGACATACCTGGTTTTCACCTGCACCGGATCGCTGGTACGTCATGCGCGCTTATTGCGAGCGGGCGGTCATCACCTTGACGGTAAATCCCCTGGGCAAACTGGCTGTAGAAGGCTATCGCTGCCCCTGGCAGTCGCAGATTACGGTCTCTGCACCCGGTTCCGAAGACAAAGTCTTGCTCGACAGCGACGAAGGGCTGGATCTGACGGAAGAAGTGCGGCATTTCTTCGACTGCGTCGATAGCGGCGCGCGACCGCAGACCGATGGCCAGGTGGCGCGCGAATTGATGAAAGTCGTGCTCGATGCCTATCGAGAGGCGGAAATCAAGGGAGCGAATTGATGCACGATCTGCTGATTGAAGGCGGACGCGTTGTTGACGGCACGGGATCGCCCTGGTTCTGGGCGGATGTCGCCGTCGCTGGCGATCAAATCGTGGCAGTCGGGAGGCTGGCGGGCGAAGCGGCCAAAGTTACAATCAAAGCCGACGGGCGCTTTGTCAGCCCCGGTTTCATTGACATGCATACGCATTCTGACTTGCAGCCACTGGTCAATCCTTCCCACGAATGCAAGATCTATCAAGGCGTGACAACCGATGTGATCGGGCACGATGGCTTGGGCCTGGCGCCGGCCACGCCGGAGACGGCGGCAATCTTGCGCGATCAACTGTCGGCCTGGAATGGCCTGCCTGACATTGAGCGCGAATGGACCACGCTGACCAGCTATCTCGACCGCTTTGACGGGGTTTCCGCCGTCAATGTAGCCAGCTTCGCCTCGCAAGGCACGATTCGCATGGCGGTTGTCGGCATGGAAAACCGCGAGCCGAGCGCCGCCGAAATGGCGCGCATGAAGGCGATCCTCGATCAGTGCATGCGCGAAGGCGCGATCGGCTTGTCGACCGGCTTGACTTACGCGCCCTGCATGTTCGCTAGCGACGATGAATTGGTCGAACTCTGCCAGGTCATTCGCCCCTATCAGGGATTTTACTGTCCGCATCACCGCAACTACGGCGTTGAAGCGCTCAAGGGTTATTGGGATTCGATCGAGATCGGCCGGCGCGCCGGCGTGCCGGTGCATCTGACGCATTGTCACTTGAGCTTTCCCATCAACCAGGGGCGCGTGGGCGAATTGATCGACATGATCGACGGCGCGCGCGCCGACGGTGTAGAAGTGACCCTGGATGCCTATCCCTATCTGGCAGGCCAGACTTATTTGCACGCCATGCTGCCCAGTTGGGCGCATGAGGGCGGCACCGAAGCCATTTTGGGACATCTGAGTTCGCCGGAGAGTCGGGCGAAACTGCGGCAGGAACTGGAAGTGACCGGCTCTGACGGCATGCAGGGCGTGCCACTGGGTTGGGAAATGCTGCGTATCGGCGGCATCTTGGGGGATCATGACCCGGCTATCATCGGCATGTCCTTGCCGGAGGCGGCCGAGCGGGCCGGCAAGCCGCCCTTCGATTTCTTCGCCGATCTGCTGGTGGAAACGCGACTGGGCGTGTCTTGCCTGGCTTTCTTCGGGATTGAAGAGCACGTGCAAGCCCTCATGCAGCACCCGGCGCATGTCGTCGGCAGCGATGGGATCCTGGTCGGCGGTCAGCCGCACCCGCGGGGATGGGGGGCTCACGCGCGGTTTTTGTCGCATTATGCGCGCGACCTGGGGCTTATGAGTTGGGAAGAGGGGGTTCGCAAGATCACTTCCGCCCCCGCCCGGCGCATCGGCAGCCTGGACCGCGGCATCGTCCGCCCGGGCTGCAAAGCGGACTTGACCGTATTCGATCCCGACAGGCTGCGCGCGACAGCGACCTACGAGCAGCCGCGCAGCCTTGCCGAGGGCGTCAGCGATGTCATTGTCAACGGCGTGCAGGCGCTGGCGGACGGACAGCCGACTGGCGCGACGGCTGGCCGCGCCCTGCGCGATCCCTTCGGGAGGCAGCACGAGCGCCATGACACCTTTTAGGCGGGCGGGGGAAGTGCGATGAAAGGCGCCAAGATCGTCGATGTGCGGGCTTATGTCAACGATGACAGCGGCGGGGCGGATTATCATTTTCAGCCGCGGGGCCACTGGATCATTGATACGCCCATCGCCAACCCCATGTCCATATATGAGGCGTACAAGGACTCCCGCGTCAGCTGGGGCATCAACGCGCTGGGCGGCGTGATCGTCGAGGTGGAACTGGAGGACGGCAGTACCGGCGTTGGCATCAGCACCGGCGGAGAACCGGCCTGTTTCATCATCGAGCGGCACCTCAAGCGTTTCCTGGTGGGTCAATCGCCCCGCAATATCGAAGTCATGTGGGATCAGATGTGGCGCGCGACCTTGCCTTATGGGCGCAAGGGACTGGCGATTCACGCCATCAGCGCGGTCGATCTGGCGCTGTGGGATGTGCTGGGCAAGCTGCGCGGCGAGCCTGTCTATGCTCTTTTAGGCGGCAAGACCAAAGACAAGCTGCCGATGTACGCGACCACAATTCGGCCGGATCTGGCGCAGGAAATGGGCTTTTGCGCCGCCAAGCTGCCCTTGATGTACGGTCCCGCGGACGGAGTCGAGGGCTTGAAGAAAAACGTGGCGTTGATGGAAAAATCGCGGGCGCGCGTCGGTCCCGATTTTCGCCTCATGTTCGATTGTTATATGTCGCTGACCGTTCCCTATGCGATCCAATTGGCCAAAGCGCTTGAACCCTACGGGGTCTATTGGCTGGAAGAATGCCTGCCGCCGGACGATTACGACGGCTGCGCCGAATTGAAAGCGACTGTATCGTCCTGTTTGTTCACCGGCGGCGAACACGAATACACCCGTTATGGCTATCGCGAGCTGATCGCGCGCAAGTGTTTCGATATTTTGCAGCCGGATCTAACCTGGGTCGGCGGCATGACGGAAGCGCGGCGCATCGTGGCGATGGCCTCGGCTTATGATATCCCGGTCATTCCGCACGGCTCGGGCATCTTCGCATATCATCTGCAGCTTGCCTTCACTAATTGCCCGATGGCGGAGTTCTTGATGATGAGCCCGGGGGCCGATGAGATAATGCCGATCTTCGGCGATATCTTCGTTGACGAGCCCTTGCCGCAGGACGGCTATATGCGCTTGGGTGAGAAGCCGGGCTGGGGCGTTGAGCTGAACCGGGAAGGATTGAACCTGCGCAGGCCCTGCGCCGAAGACGCCGGTTAACGCAGTCCATAATTGCGGCTCATTTCTTTCAGCACCTCTTCCGCGACAGCGAGCGTATGGTCGATATCGGCTTCGCTATGGGCCGCGGAGATATGATTGCGCTTCATCGCCATCGGCAGCATGAAGATGCCGCGTTTACCCATCTCGGTGCGGAACATGACATCGGCTTCGCTGTTATTGCGCAGCAGATCCGCGTAGTGCGTGATGGCGCCGCTCATGAAATAGGGCACGAAGACCGATCCATAACCCGCTACGGTCATGTCGATATCGAGTCGATCGGCGATTTCTTGCAGGCCGCGGCGGGCTTTGTCGCCCAGGCGGAAGAGCCTTTCATAGACGGCGTCGTCTTCCAGTTCGTTGATCGTAGCCAGCGCTGCTGACGTGGCGACGGGGTGTCCGTTGTAAGTGCCGCCGACGAAGACATCGCCGCCGGCGCTGGAAAAGCGCATCATCAGGTCTTTGCGGCCGGCGAGCGCGGCGCAGGGATAGCCGTTGGCGATGGCTTTGGCCAGGGTCGTCAAATCCGGCAGGATGCCCAGTTTTTCCTGATAGCCGCCGAGTCCATGCCGGAAGCCGGTGATCACTTCGTCAAAGATCAGGATGATGCCGTGGTCGTCGCAGAGGCGCCGCAGGGTCGCCACGAAGTCGCGTTGCGGCAGGACGCAGCCGATATTGTGCGGGATCGGTTCCAGGATGATGGCGGCGATCTCATCGCCCCCCGCCTCAACTGTACTTGCTACCGCGTCGCTGTTGTTGAAAGGCAGGACTATGGTGTTCTCGATCGCTTCCGGGAGCATGCCGGCGGAGGCGGGATCCTTCGCGCCGATCTTGTTGGGCGGGCTGATGATGTTCATCAGCAGATAGTCGTGCCAGCCGTGGAAGCAGCCCTGGAATTTGATCAGCTTTGGGCGGCCGGTGACGGCCCGCGCCAGGCGCCCCGCCAGGTAGGTGGCCTCGGTCCCGGCGCCGAAGAGCAGCGCCATCTCCGCCGAGGGCACATGCTGCACGATTTTCTCGGCCAGACGGATTTCCAGCTCGGTGGTGCCGACGCCGGTGAGATCGACCCGCGTCAGGGCTTGGGCGACGGCCGCGTTGACGGCTGGATGGTTGTGCCCGAGGATGATGGGGCCGAAGGCGGCGTGATAATCCAGATAGCGTTTGCCGTCGACATCGACCAGGTAAGCGCCGTCGCCGGAATCCCAGACGATGGGTTCTGTCAGTCCGCGCGTACCGGAGTTGACGCCGCCGGGCGTGACGGCGACGGCCCTTTCAAAAAGCGCTGCGTTTGTCATGTTAGCTTAACCCCAAAAGCGCGAGCGAATCGCGATAGATGATGGCTTCAAGTTTGTCTTCGGGAACTCTGGGCAAGTTCGTTCCTTCGACTATGCTGTTGACCTTGTGCAGGGACTGGAAGGTTTCCGCCGCTGTGGTGACGGGATAGTCGCTGGCGAAGAGCAGTTTATCGAGCACGTTCCACTCGGCGGCTTTGATCATGGCTTCGTAGAAGCCGAAAGCTCGGTAGAACAAGCCGGAAATATCGGCATAGACGTTGGGGTGCTTGCGGATGACAACGGCGGTGTCCACGGTCCAGGGATGGCCCAGGTGCGCCATGATGATTTTGAGATCGGGATAGCGCATGGCGACTTCGTCCATGAGCAGGGGATGGGCAAAGCGTATGGGCGCCATGCGCACGGGCGATGTGCCCTGATGGAACAGGACGGGCAGGCCGTGTTGCTGGGCCTGCCCGTAGATCGCCAGGGCGCGTGCTTCCAGCGGATGAAAGATCTGATAGTTGGCGCCGAGTTTGATGCCGCGCAAGCCGAGATCGTCTTTGCAACGCGCCAGCTCGTCGAGGGCGCGCGGGTCGTGCGGGTGCAGGGACATGAAGCCGATCAGGCGCTGTGGGTAGGCGTGAGCGAAAGCGGCGGTTTTATCATTGACGTTGCCGGGCATATCGGATGGCTCGTCGACGCCGTTGACGCCGCCGGTGCTATCGCCCGGGTGCCAGGCGACGCCGAAGACGATGGTGATGTCGGCCGGAGTCTGCTCCGCCAGGTATTCGTCCCAGTTGTAGACCGAGCTGACGGCGCGATCGGGCCGCCAGGCGGGATTGATTATGCGGCGCTCGGGCGGCACAGGGCCGCGGTATTGGGGCGTATGCGAGTGCACATCGACGATCATGAAGCGTTTCCGAGTGTTTGGTCAGGGCGCTTGGATTGTACCTCAAGTGCGGCGGGAAATCGCGCGTCTTCGTTCTCAAATGCTGGGAAGATACCCCTTAAGTTGCCCATATAATGCCCCTTTTTGGGTGAGCGTATAGATACAGTATGTATACGGGGGGGGGTACCCTCCTCTCCGGATCGGAGGCTGCGGAGGCGCCGGGTTGACAGCGGCAAGCTATAGGCGGGAACGCGAGCAATTCTGTGGCGATTGCGGGCGAGCGAGGGGTCGCGCATGTCGCGTAGACACTGGTCGCCGACTTTGGCTGCTGGCCGCCCCGTTTTTTTGCGCTCTGGCGGGCGACCTGATAGGTCGCCCCTACCATTTCCCCCATAATGTATACTTGTGACGGTTGACCTGTTGCGTTCATATCCAATCGTATCAAACCTATCATGTCATCAGCCAGGCTAGGTGGCTGCATGTGTTGTAATGTCGAACGATAGCACAAGGCGGGAAGAAGGAGGCAACTATATGGTCGCGCGAGCCAAGTTGATTTGGGCAGCGGGGGCCTCCTTCGCGCCTCGCGGTCCTCGAAGTGCGGGACGCGTCTACGCTTTTGTTCATTACATTTGTCGGAGAAGTCTTACAAAATGCCTGCGAGGTTTTCTCCCATGATTTTGTCCATAGCTTCCGAGGTCAAGAAACGGCAGTGATGACGGACGATTTCGATGGCGTGGCGATGGCTGTAGAACCAGCGGCAGACGGGATAATCCGAGCCCCAGAGCAGGCGGTGGGCCCCGTAACGCTGGTGAAGGCCCTGCAGGATGGGCTGGACGTCGGCCAGGGGATAATCCCACTTGGGCCGGGTTGTGCCATTATAGAAGCCGGATACCTTGATGTAGACATTGTCGTAGGCCGCTGTTGCGAGCACTTCGGCTTGTGTTTCCGGCTCGATGACCTTGGGATGCCCCATATGATGAATCAGGATCTTGAGTTGGGGGAATAGCGCCGCCAGCTTGCGTATGTGCGTTTGATGCTGTGGCAGGCAATGGATGCTGGCGATCAAGCCGTGACTCAAGGCGACTTCAAAGAAGGCTTGACCTGCTTGGGAATGGAGCCAGGCGCCTTCCTGGGCGTCGTCGAGCAGATAGTGCGTGAAACCGACGGGATGCCAGCGTTGGACGGCGCGCTCGAGGCGTTCGGCCGCGCCAGCGCAGTGATAGCTGTCTTTCCAGCGGCTGTCGACATCGACCACGTAGACGAAGCGATCGCCGCAGGTCCTTGTTTTCTGGTAAACGTATTGATTGTTGTCGGGGTTGTTTTCGATCTCGGCGCAGACGATTAGCGCCTTGTCGACGCCGTTGCTATCCATTTCAAAGGTCAATTGCTCGATGCTGCCGCGGGTTGCGCGGTCGGGCACGGCCGGGTCGTAGGGCCAGGTTTGCCAGGCGTGGCAGTGGGCGTCAAAGATCATGATTCATTATCCTCATAGAGTTCGTCCAGGGAAACGGCGGTTCCCGCCCGCGCTGCCGAGCGATAGGCGGCGTCCAGCAGTTCGACCGCGCGCCAGCCGACCAGGCCGGAGCAGTGGTTTTCGGCTTGCTTGGTGATGACATCGGCGAAATTGTGAATGGGACCGTAGAAGTAGCGATTTTCCGCCTGATCGGCGTCCGGGCCGGCATCGATGAATTCTGTTGATCCGTCGGCGCGGGCCACGTGCAGGCTGCCGGCGGTATCGTCGATATCCAGCCAGCCCTTTTCGCAGAAGATGGTCAGGCGGGTGCTTTGGCCGCCTCCGCTGACGTGTCCGGTGCCGCCGACAGCGCCCAGGGCGCCGTTGTCGAATTCGACAGTGCAGGCGACGACGAGATCGACGGCCAGGCCGTGGTTCGCCATACGCGCCTGGACGCGACGGATACGCAGCCCGGTCGCGAAAAAGAGCATGCCGGCCATGTGCGTCAACTGCAATTGACCGTGGCCGCCGCCGGAGCGGGCGGGATCCCCGTAGACATCGCCGGGACGGTGCAAATTGCCAATCGTGACGTTGTCGATGCCCGCCAGCAATGAGGACACGGGCCGCGAGAATTGCGCGTCCAGATATTGCACGGCGCCCAGTTCGCCGCTGCTGACGAGTTCGCGGGCGCGCAGTGTGCAGGGACGGTAGGTGTGGTTATAACCCATGACGATTTGCTTGTTTTGGTCCGCGGCAAGCTGCAGCAGATGCCGCGCTTCGGCGGCGAGCAGGGTCATTGGTTTCTCGATGAAGACATGGAGACCGGCTTCCAGGCATTGGCGGGCGGCGGCGTAGTGGGCGGCGTGGTTGGTGGCCACGACAGCCGCGTCAAGCGGGCGATCGCGCAACATGGCGGCGAGGTCGGTATAGGTTGCGTTCACGTCGAAGTAATCGGCCGCAGACCGCGCTTTGTCTGCGTTGATGTCGCAGATGGCCGCGACCTGGATATCGGCGCGTGCGACCAGGGCGGGCAGGTGGTTGGCGGTCGCCCACCAGCCGCTGCCGACAATGGCCACGCTGGCTGATTCGCTCATCATCGTCTCCTGTAGCGGCGCTAGCCGTAGGTGCGCAAGGTGACGTCGACGTCGGCGGGACCGGAATAGGGACGGATCCAGTCGGGATTGATATCCATGCCGAAGCCGGGCGCGTCGTTGGGTATCAGTTGGCCGTCGGCCGGCATGGCCATGCCCGGTATAGGGCGCAGTTCGGCTAATGGAATGCCGGGGTCGGTGCCGAGCCAGTATTCGGCGAAGGGCGATTCCGGCATGGCCAGCGAGAAATGTTGGCCGAAGGGCGAATTGCATCCGCCGTGCAGAATGGTGGGGATGCCGGCCGCTTCGGCGATGGTGTAAATTTTTAGGGCTTCGGTGAGTCCGCCGCACCAACTGATATCGGGCTGGACGACATCGACGGCGCGGTGTTCGATCAGTTGACGGAAGGCGTGACGCCCGTGATGATCTTCGCCGGTGGCGATGGGCATCCAGGGGACGGCGCGCTTGAGGGCGATGTGGCCTTCCAGGTCGGGCGGGATGAGCGGTTCTTCCATCCAGCGCAGATGATAGGGGCGCAGGCGCTCGGCCATTTGCACGGCGAAGCTGAGGTTGTAGGCCATGACGGGGTTGATCATTAGTTCGGCGTCGGCGCCGATTTGGTCGCGGGTCTTGGCGACTTTTTCTTCCATCAGGTTGAGCGCGGCGATGCCCATCTCGTAGTGGGCCTGATTGGTGAGCTTGAAGCGCTGGAAGCCGAGTTCCTGCGCCCAGTCGATGTCGTCGCCGGTGGCGTAGAGGGGGATGGCGCCTCGGCTGGGCCCGCCGATGAGTCGGTAGACGGGTTGACCCAGAAGTTTGCCCTTGAGGTCCCATAGGGCCAGATCGACGGCGCTGCGCGCGACATCGGCGTGGCCGGCGCTGCCGACGCGCTGTGTGGCGCGCCACATGAGGTCGTTGAGGTATTCGATTGCGAAGGGGTCGCGCCCGATCAAGAGGGGCGCGTAAACGTCGTCGATGATGGCGGTGGTGGCTCGGCCAAAATAGCTGCGTCCCAGGCCCCAGGTACCGTCTTCCGCCGTTACCTGCGCCCAGACGGCGCCGCCTTGATTGCCGGGGTAGGAGCCGGGCTGGCCGTAAAATTCTTCGCGATATTTGCTGATGGGCATGGCGACGGGCGTCGTTTTGCTCCAGGAGGGGCGGCGCGCAGGGGTCTTGGGCGCGGGCCTGGGCAGATCGACATTGACCGCTCGAAGTTCGGTAATCTTCATTTAATCACCTCAGAATTCCGTGCTGATAAAGAGATGGCTCAAGGCCGCCAGAGTCGCGTCAAGTTCGCGATGGTCGGCGTCGTCGAGCGGGGGAAGTCCCGGTTGGCGCAGGGCAGCGGCCGTCAAGATGCCGCGCCGCCGCAGGATCTCTTTGACGAGCGGCAGGCGCAATTGCTGAGTCAAGAGAATCAGGGGCGCGATCTGGTTGAAGATGTCGCGCGCGCGCGCTTTGTCGCCGGCTTGATAGGCGCGCCAGATGCGCACGTGGATGTCGACGATGTCGACGGCCGGCATGAAGCCAGTCGCGCCGCGATCGAGCTCGGACATCATCCAGCGGCAGAAGCCGCCGCCGAATATGCCCCAGCAGCCGGGGATTTGGGCGGCGACAAGTTCGCTGATGTGGTGGGCGCTGGGGTCCATTTCTTCTTTGATGTAGTTGATATTTTCTACCTGGGCGAGGAGGCGCTTGAGGAAGGCGATATTCATGCCCGGGCCCTGGGGCGCGTGTTGAATGATAACGGGGATGCGGGCGGCTCCGGCAAGGCGTTTGAAATAAGCGAAGATTTGCTCTGGCGCCGCGACCGCAACATAGGGCGGCATGGCGATGACGGCGTCGGCGCCGACATGGGCGGCATGCGCGGCTTGCTCGACCGCGATGGCGGCCGAGGCCCCGGCGACGCCGGCGACAATCGGAATGCGTCCGTCGGCGTGTTTGACGACGAAGGCGACCAGATCGCGCCTTTCGTTGTCGGAGAGGAACATGAACTCGCTGCCGAGCACGGGGAAGACAAGCCCGTCGGCGCCGGCGCGGATGCAGAATTCGATCTGGCGTTGCATGCCCGCCGGATCCAAGTCGCCGTCGGCGGTGAGCGCCGTTTGCAGCACCGGCAGGATGCCGGCCAGTCGATCAATCATATTGTTTTGGCTCCTCGCTTAAGCAGCGGATGATCGGAGAAGGGCTTGTTCGGCATGGGTGTCATCGATCAAATGCCGCGGATGATACTTTATCGGAGTATTGCTGATCGTACAAAATACAGCGCGCGCGATGGTCGCTGTCTATGTTAATTTCCTTGGGCGAAACCTGATCACAGATGCCGGGCTGGAAGCTGTCGCAGCGGGGATGGAAGAGGCAGCCGGAGGGGCGATGCAGGGGATTGGGGATGGCGCCCGCGATGGATTGCAGCCGCTGGCCTCGCCCGGCGCCGGTCTGCGGTATCGAATTGAGCAGGGCCTTGGTATAGGGATGTTTTGGGTCCTCGAATAGCGTGATGACGTCGGTGGATTCCACGACTTCTCCCAGGTACATGACTTCGACGCGATCGGCGAATTGGGAGACCACGCTGAGGTCGTGGGTGATGAAGAGAATCGCCATATTGAGTTCGCGCTGCAGGTCAAAGAGCAGGCGCAGGATTTGCGCCTGGGTGGTGACGTCCAAGGCGGTGGTGGGCTCGTCGGCGATCAGCAGTTGGGGGCGGCAGGAGAGGGCCATGGCGATCATGGCGCGCTGGAGCATGCCGCCGCTCAATTGGTGCGGATAGCGGTGGATGATGCGCGACGGGCGCGGCATGCCGACGCGATTGAGAATATCGAGTGTTTGCGCTGTCGCGCCGGCCTGGTCGATGCCTTGGTGCAAGATGATGGCTTCGTTGATTTGGTTGCCGATGGTATGCACGGGACTGAACGTGGCCATCGGTTCCTGGAAGATCATGGCGATGTCGGCGCCGCGGATGGCGCGGATCTCTGGGCCTTTTTCCTCCAGCGCGGTCAGATCTATGTTGCGCCCGCCGCGGTGGAAGTTAACGCGCCCTTCGACGATGCGACCGGGCGAAGGGACGATGCGGAGGATGGCGCGCGCCATGACGGACTTGCCACAGCCGCTTTCGCCGACGATTGCGACAGTCTCGCCGCGTTTGATCTCGAAGGAGACATCGCGAACCGCCTCGATGAGGCCTTCGTCGGTGGCGAAGTGCACTTTGAGATGCTTGACTTCGAGCAAGGGTTCCATAGGCATCCCAATCAGGCGGTCGCCGCGGGCTGGGAGTGACCGGAGAGATCCAGTTGCCCGGCGAAGTGGCAGCGGGCATGATGGCGGGCGGCGGTCGCTGTCATAGCGGGCGTGTCTTGGCGGCAGCGATCTTCGGCGAAGCGACAGCGCGGATGAAAGACGCAGCCGGATGGGGTATTAGCGGGATCGGCGACGTCGCCTTCCAGGGGCACTGGAAGTTGCCGCAGGCGCGGATTCAAGCGCGGGATGGCGGAGCGCAGCGCGGCGGTGTATGGATGATGGGGATCGGTGAAAATGGTTGCGGTATCGGCGGTTTCGACGATCTTGCCGACGTACATGACGGCGACGCGCTCGCAGATATAGTCGACGACGCTGAGGTCGTGGGCGATGAAGAGATAGCTATAGCGGAATTCCGCTTGCAGGTCGCGCAGGAGGTTGAGGATTTGCGCCTGTACCGACACGTCGAGCGCGGATACGGGTTCGTCGCAGATGATGAGACGGGGGTTGAGCGCCAGGGCGCGGGCGATGCCGATGCGCTGGCGCTGGCCGCCGCTGAAGGCGTGGGGATAGCGCGACATGTGCTCGGGCCGGAGGCCGACGGACTCCAGGAGATAGGCGACGCGATCTTCGAGTTCTTTGCCGCGGCAGATTTTATAGTTGCGCATGGGTTCGCCGATAATCTGTCGTAGGGTCATGCGCGGGTTCAATGAGGAAAAGGGGTCTTGAAAGATCATTTGGATATCGCGGCGATAGGGCTGCAGGTCGGGTTCGGGAATGCTGGCCAGGTCCACGGCCTGGCCATGGGCATCGTAGAGCAGGATTTGGCCGGCGGTGGGCTTGTAGGCGCGGACGATGCAGCGAGAAACGGTGGATTTGCCGCAGCCGCTTTCGCCAACCAGCCCGACGACTTCGCCTTCGCCGATGGTGAGGCTGACATCGTCGACGGCTTTGACATGACCGACGGTGCGGCCCATGATGCCCCGCTTGATGGGAAAGTGCATCTTGAGGTTCTTGATTTCCAGCAGCGGTTTTGTTGCGGACATGGTTCGGGTCGTTCCGTTCAGGCGTAGGGATCGGCGGCGTCGCGCAAGCCGTCGCCGACAAAGTTAAAGGCCAGGACTGTGATGATAATGGGCACAACGGGCAGCAGCAGCCAGGGCGTCAAGGCGATGGCGTTGAGATTTTGTGTGCCGTCGAGCAAGGTGCCCCAGCTGATGGTGGGCGGGCGCAGGCCCAATCCCAGAAAGCTGAGGGCTGTTTCGCTGAGAATCATGATCGGCAGCGCCAGGGTCAGCGCGGCGATGAGGTGGCTGATGAATGAAGGCACCATGTGCCGATAGATGATGCGGAAGCGCGGTGTGCCGATGGTGCGCGCGGCGAGGATAAAGTCTTCGTTGCGCAGGGACATGAACTTGCCGCGGACGACACGCGCAACCTCGGTCCAGCCGATGAAGGACAAGATGATGGTGATGCCGAAGTACATCTGCAGTTGGGTCAGGTTGCGGGGCAGGGCGGCGCTGAGCGTGAGCCATAGCGGGATGGTCGGGATAGAGCGCAATACTTCGATCAGGCGTTGAATGGCGACATCCAGCCAACCGCCGTAGTAGCCGGAGACGCCGCCGAGCAGAATGCCCAGGATCAGGCTCAGGAATACGCCGACCAAGCCGACTGTCAGCGAGACTTGGCCGCCGTAAATGACGCGCGAGAGCATGTCGCGCCCGAGCAGGTCGGTACCCAGCAGGAAGAGCGGGGAATCGGGATCGTCGGCGCCGATAAAATGTATATCGCTTTCGATAAAACCGAGAATCAGGTAGGGGTCCCCGCGGACGAAAAAGCGCAGTTGGTGGCGGTCGTCGGCGCTGACGCGGTAGAACTTGCGCAGGGTCTTGGGATCGCGCTCGCCGACGTAACCGTAGACGATAGGCGGAAAATGGAAGCCGGTCTCATCGATGAAGACCAGGGGCTGTGGCGGCGCCTGGGCGAATTGCGCGTCGACGCGTGCGGGATCGCGCGGGGCGAAGAAACCGGCAAAGAGCGCGACAAAGTAAAAGAGCAGCAGCACGGCCAGGCTGATCATCGCGGCGCGGTGCTTGCGAAAGCGCCACCAGATCAACTGCCATTGGGAAGCGGTGAGTTGGCGCTCGTCAGCCTTGTTCAGCGCTTCTTGGCTTGCAGGTCGAGATCTTAGCACAGTCTATCACCCTCTCAATCGAGGCGGATGCGCGGATCCACCAAGACCAGCAGGATATCGGAGACCAGGGTGCTGACGAGCGTGAAGAGGCTGAGCATGAGCAAGAAACTGCCGGCCAGAAACATATCTTGTTCCAGCAAGGCGTCTAGCATGAGCGGCCCCGTTGTTGGCAGGTTGAGCACGACTGAAACGATGGTCGCGCCGGAGATCATGCCGGGCAAGATCGTCGCCAGCGAGCTGATGAAGGGATTGAGCGCGACGCGCACGGGATACTTCCAGATCAGGCGGCGCTCGCGCAGGCCTTTGGCGCGCGCCGCTTCGACATAGGGCTTGTTCAATTCGTCGAGCAGGTTGGCGCGCATGGTGCGGATCAGACCGGCTGTTCCCGCTGTGCCGAGCACGACGATCGGCACCCATAAGTGCGACAGGAAGTCGATGAACTTCTCGATGCTCCAGGGAGCGTCGCGGAATTCGCTGGAGAACAAGCCGCCCATGGACACGCCGAATACGGAAAAGCCGATCCACATCAAGACCAGGGCCAGCAGGAAATTCGGAATGGCGAGCCCGATAAAACCGAGAAAGCTGAAAAAATAGTCAAAGAGCGAGTACTGGTTGGTGGCGGAATAGATGGCGATAGGGAAGGCCAGGGCCCAGGTGAAAAGCAGTGAGCCGAGGGAAATGGCCAGGGTCCAGCCGAGCCGGCTCCAGATCAATTCGGAGACCGGTTTGTTCCAGTTGAAGGAGCGTCCGAAATCGCCCTCGGTGACGATGTTGCTTATCCAGCGCGCGTATTGCGACAGAAAGGGTTGATCGAGGGCGTAACGCTGGCGCAGGAGGGCTTCGGTTTCGGCATCGACGGATGAGCCGCTTTCTTGCATCCGGAGAATGAGGGTATCGAGGTAATCCCCGGGCGGCAACTGGATCAAGAAAAAAACCAAGATCGAGATGAAGAGCAGGGTCGGTATGAAGAGCAGGATGCGGCGAAGGATAAAGCCCAGCATAAGGCAGATTAGTCTAACCCGTTATGGATGCGCGAGAGTGGGGCGTCAGCGACGGTTAGCGAATTTGGTTGAAATCGAGACGAAGTACTGACGGCCGGTAGGGGCGATCCGAGGGATCGCCCGACGAGTAGAAACTGAATGCGCATCGGGCGACTCACCGAGTCGCCCCTACCAAATCGTTCGTATTTTCGGTTAAGGAAATCATGTCCAGTGCTGTCCAAAAGTATTTCAACCGAAATGGATACACTAGCGGACCCGTGGTGATGGACTATTCAGCGAAGTACCATTGCTCGGGATGGTGCGGTCCCCAGACCCAGAATTCGACGCTGACGATGTCCTCTGGACCGGGTACGTTGCGCAGGTCTTTGTCGAAGACGATGGGCCGCGGCATCAAGCCGACGGTGCCGATGACCCAGAGGTTTTCGGCGTTGGTGCGCATGATTTCCCGGCCGAGCTCGAGATAGCGCTCGGTGCCGCGCGGCACTTGCATCCATTCATCCACGGCTTGGTAGAGACGTTGAACCTCGGCGGGCGGTTCATCGCCCTGTTCGCCGCCGGATTCGTACCACTGGTACCAGCGCAGACCGCCGATGGGCGTAGTTGGCCAGTGGAAGGGCGGGCGATAGCGAATGGGCGCGTTGTTGCGGCTGAAGACCTCTGAAGAGCCGCCGATGGCCCAGGAGCCCATATCGATGTCATTGGCGCGCAGACGTTCGCGGAAGAGCGTGCCGTCGATGGGATCCAGCAAGAGATCGACGCCGATCTCGGCCCAATAGGCTTTGATGAGCTCAACCAGCTCGGTGCGCCAGGGCCCGCTGCCGAAGGGCGCGCTGAAGGTGATTTGGAGCGGCGCGCCGTCGGGACGCATGCGCCAACCGTCGTCGCCGCGTTCCAAGCCCATCTCGTCCAGCAGGGCGTTGGCGCCGTCGACATCGAATTCTATGGCGTTCTCGTCGATGCCCTCTTCGTAGAATGTGGCGGATGGATCAAAGATCGGCTGCCGCGGCTTGCCTTGGCCAAGGAAGACCAATTCTTGCACTTCTGCGCGGTTGATGGCGGTAGAGAGGGCGCGGCGGAAGCGGATATCGTTGAAGATCTGGCGCAGGACGGGGTCATTGTGCGTGAAGTTGAGGACCATGCCGAACTCCGACGCGCGCAGATCGGGGTGCAAGTTGACGACGTAGCCATTGGCCTCGGCGTTTTCCGCCAGCAGGGGAAACTCGGAAATGTTGCGCCCGAAGCCGGCGTGGGTGATGTCCCCGGATACAATGCGGGCGACCATGACCTCGGTACTGGGCGCGGTGAGGCGCAGGAAGTAATCGGCATAGGGCAGCTGATTGCCTTCGGGATCGACGACGTGATAGTAGGGATTCCTGACGAAGGTATAGTTGTTTTCCGAATCGGTGCTTTGGTAGATCCAGGCGCTGAGCACGGGCAGATCGGGATCTTGCACCGAGAAGTAGGGATCGGCGGCGGTCCCGCCGAGCAGCTTGGCTTCGAAGAGCTCGTGCCAGAAGTCGTATCCGGCTTCCTGCGCCAGGTCATCGGCGTTTTCGTTGTAATCAATGTGGAACTGGCTCAGGTAGTGCATGGGCAAGAAGGGGCGGAAATCGGTGATGGTATCCAAGACGCGCACGAAGGGTTCGGGATAGTGGAAGACGAAATTATAGTCGTCGATGACCTCGAGATCGGCGTGCTGGCCGCTGGCCAAGATGCCGTTGTCGGTATTGGCCAGGAAGACATCGTCGTTCTTGACGACGGCGTCATACCAGAATTGCACGTCCGCGGTCGTGAGCGGCGCGCCATCGGACCAGCGATGGCCTTCGCGCAGTTTCACGGTGAAGGTGAGTGCATCGTCGCTGAGCGCGTAGGATTCCACGATATCGGGCACGATGTTGAAGTTGAAGTCGAATTGGGCGACATTGGCGTTCAAGACCGAGCAGGTTTCCGGATCGCAGGCGACTTCGTCGCTCCAGATGCCGACGATGGTACCGCCGTAGGTCCCGATGTTGTTGCGCGCCTCCTGGACATAGGGTTGTGCGGGCAAGCGCTGGTCGACCGGCGGCAATTCGCCGGCGGCGACTTGTTCCGCCAGCATCGGCGCTTCGGCATAGCCGTTCTGCGCGAGCAGGGCGCCACCGGTAATGCAGATGGCGAAGGCAAATACGAGCAAGATGAGAAGCAATCTATTCATGGTCTTTTCCTCCCTTTGATTCCTAAACAGCGATTCAATTCGATGTGCGTTTGATGGGTATCCAGATAGCCGTCCTCCTTCCCTTCAAGAAAGCTGCCGATTCCTGCTGCTATGCTGTTTCCCGCAAGAGAAGTTTCGCCGGAATATCCAAGGTGCGGCCTGCCATAGGCGCGTCTTGCTCCAGGCGGGTGAGCATCAATTGCGCCGCGACGGGCAAGCTCCAGGATTCGGGTCCGATGGTCGTCAATTGCGGTGTGGTGATGGCTGTTTCCGATGTATTGCCAAAGCCAATGATGGCTAGCTGCCCGGGGACTTGCAGATTGCGGTCTTTGGCTGCGTTGAGGGCGCCCTCGGCGGTTCGGTCCGAGGTGGCGAGAACTGCTGTGGGCGGGTCGTCGCGGGTCAGCAGCGATGCCATGGCCTCGTAGGCGGAGCGCCCGTCCGGCACACGATTGCGCTGCAAGGCGGGGTCGATTGCCAGGTTGTATTGGCGCATGATACGCGTGTAGGTATCGACGCGATCGACATGGTTGAGATTGGTTTCGTCCCAGATAATCGCGATGCGCGAGTGGCCCTGGCTCCGGAGGTGCCGCACGGCGGCTTCTTGCGATTTGGAGGCATCGGAGCGGATCACGTCGAAGCCATGGGATGTGATGATGCGGCTTGTGAGCATTGAGCCGGCCACGACCGCGATGCCCAAGGCGGAGAGTTCGTTAAAGTGGCTTTCGTCCAGGTAGAAGTTGCTGAAGAAAATGACGCCGTCGGCGAAGCCGCGCAGCAGCTGCTGGTAGATGCGATATTCTCGTTCGGCGGTGCCGGCGAAGCAGGAGATGAGAAAATAGCCGTGGGCTTCGAAGACTTTGTCGACAGAGTTGTATAAGAGATTGTTGATGGGCGCGCCGGCGACGGGCAAGACCAGGCAAATGCGATCGGACTTGCCGCGGCGCAGATCGCGCGCGGCGGCATTTGGCAGGTAGTTCAATTCTTTGGCCGCGGCCAGGACGACTTTCTTGGTGGCCTCGGAGATCCTGCTGCGTCCGTTTTTGCGGCCGCTCATCACGTAGGAAACGGTGGCGACGGAAACGCCGGCTTTTTTGGCGACATCTTCTTGTGTGGATTTGGCTTGCATGTTCGGTATCCTGGGTATCAAGAAAGCGGTTCTTGGATGGGGTCGGCAGCGCGGGCGTCCGTGGGTTATTCGATTAACCCTACCGTAACACATTTGTCAGTTCCGGTCAAAGAATCCAGAAGTCAGGGCAATCGCTTCAAATTTGAGATAGCAGTTGCAATAAGAAAGAATCATCAAG
>JAPOVL010000020.1 GCA_026708115.1 Chloroflexota bacterium | reverse complement strand
TCGACAAAACCGCAAGGCCCGTCGATCTGCCAAAAGCTAGCCCGATCGCCATCCCGGGCGCCCATAATCCCAACCAGCCGCGCCCCGACGGACTCCAAAATAATAGTCGGCCGTAGGGGCGGGCCCGTGGCTTGTCCGCTACTGCAAATCATACGCATAGATAACGGATACAGCGCCGAAACAATACAAAACGGAGCCAATCATTGCGAAAATCAAGAAATCATTACGATATCCGCCAAGCTTAGCTCCCCCTCTCCCTTAATGGGAGAGGGGGCCGGGGGGTGAGGGGGGCCAAGGGGTACCCCCCCCCCCCATATACATACTGTATCTATACTGTTAGGCAAAAACGGGGCAACTTCCGGGCGTTTGGAGGACAAATGACGCTTCATCGCGCGCTCGCGCCTTGGCTACCTGTCGAAAACTGTCCGCCCCTTGCGCAATTCCACAGCCGCGCTTCAGGCGCTATAATGAACCTCATTTCGGGCCGAGGCAAAACGATGACAACAGCGGATCACAGCGCGCTCTTTGCCGAATTTGAAAATGTTTCGCGGGACGAATGGATCGCGGCGATTGAAAAATCCCTGCGGGGACGCTCGCCGGATTCCTTGACCAAGCGCAGCTATGAGGGCATTGATCTCTTTCCCGTCGCGACAGCGGAAGACCTTGATGGCATTTCCGCTTGCCTGGGTCTTCCGGGTCAATATCCCTACCTGCGCGGGACGCGCGCGGCCGGCTACCGCGGGCGTCCCTGGCTCATCGCGCAGGAACTTGATTTTCCCGACCCGGGGGCATTCAATCAAGCGCTGCATGATGCCCTGGCCAACGGACAGACAGCCATCGCTCTCGGCTCAAGTCCGCGCATTGAGACTGTTGCCGATCTTCAGACTGCGCTCTCCGGCATCGACCTGGGCCAGGCGCCACTTTTCCTGGCTGACGGCGCTCGTGCCTTGAAGACCTGCCAATTGCTCTGCGCCGCTGTCCCGGAAGCAACGCTGGCGCGCCTGAGCGGCTGCATCGGCTATGATCCACTGTCGGGGCTGGCGCGAACCGGCAGCGCGCCGAGCGACATCTTCGAGCGGATGGTCCAGCACGCGACAGATGTGAAGCAAATGTCGCCGCAACTCGGATGCTTCGCTGTGCGCAGCGATGTCTATCACGACGCCGGCGCTAGCGCCGTGCAGGAGTTGGCAATCGCGCTGGGGACCGCGGTTGCTTATCTTCGGGAGACGACCGCCCGTGGCCTGGACGTCAGTCAAGCCGCCGGAAAGACGCACTTTTTCTTGAACATCGGCGAAAACTTCTTCATGGAAATCGCCAAGCTGCGCGCGATAAAGGCGATGTGGTCGCAGGTGGCGCGCGCCTTTGGCGCCGACGATGAAGCGCAAAAGATTCGTCTTCACGCCCGCTGCGGGCGCCGAAACAAATCCCGACTTGATCCCCATATCAATATTCTGCGCGCGACCAGCGAGGCGATGGCGGCCGCCATCGCCGGCGTCGACAGCATCACCGTGCCGCCCTTCGATGCGCCACGCGGGGATTCGGACAATTTTTCGCGGCGGATCGCGCGCAACCTGCAGTTGATCTTGCAAGAGGAATTGCACTTGACGGAGTTGATTGATCCGGCCGGCGGCAGTTGGCACATCGAAAAACTGACCGACCAACTGGCTCATGCCGCCTGGAAGATGTTCCAGGACATCGAAGCGGCTGGCGGTATGCTGGCGGCCTTGCAAGACGGGACCATACAAGCGGGCATCGAGGCAATTGCCAAGCGCCGTCAAAGCGACTTGGAAGCGGGCGCTGCCGTACTCGTCGGCGTCAACGCCTATCTCAACCCTGACGAAGCGAGCCCGCCGCCGCGTGATCAGCCGCCGCCAGCCGCCGTCCGTGTGGATGCGAGCGCTATTGCCGCGCTACCGTTGAGACCGCTGCGACTGGCTGAAGCTTTCGCAGCGCGTCGCCAACCCGCCGGAGCCGAGACATGAGCGCCTCGCCGGATTTCACCAAAATCGCTTATGAACCGGGGGCACAGCCGCCGAACCAAGATTTGTGGCGCGCCCAAGTCGAAGCCGGGACGGGCAGCCGCGCTGACGCGCTGGTTTGGCGAACCCTGGAAGAGATCGATATCAAGGCGCTGTACACCGCTGCCGACCTGGAGCGCGTCGACCACACTGGATTCGTTGCCGGCATCCCGCCTTTTTTGCGCGGACCCTACCCGGCCATGTACGCCGTCCGCCCCTGGACCATTCGCCAATATGCCGGATTCTCCACAGCCGAAGAGAGCAATGCCTTTTACCGGCGCAACTTGGCGGCCGGGCAAAAGGGCCTTTCGGTGGCCTTTGATCTCGCGACCCACCGCGGCTACGATTCCGATCACCCGCGCGTAGAAGGCGATGTCGGCAAGGCCGGCGTTGCGATCGACAGCGTGCTCGATACCAATATCCTCTTTGCTGGCATTCCCCTGGACCAGATGTCGGTATCGATGACGATGAACGGCGCGGTCTTGCCCATCCTGGCTTTTTACATCGTCAGCGCCGAGGAACAGGGCGTCCCCCCCGAGCGGCTGACCGGCACCATTCAAAACGATATCCTCAAAGAGTATATGGTGCGCAATACTTACATTTATCCCCCGGTGCCGTCCATGAAGATCATCTCCGACATCTTCGCTTACACAGCGGCTTCCATGCCGAAGTTCAACAGCATCAGCGTCAGCGGCTATCACATCCAGGAAGCGGGCGCCAGCGCCGATATCGAACTGGCGTATACCCTGGCGAATGGCCTGGAATACCTGCGCGCCGGCCTGCAAGCCGGGCTGGATATCGATCGCTTCGCGCCGCGTCAGTCCTTCTTTTGGGGCATCGGCATGAATTACTTCATGGAGATCGCCAAGCTGCGGGCGGCGCGCTTGTTGTGGGCCAAACTGGTGAAATCATTCGGTCCCCAGAATCCCAAATCAATGGCCTTGCGCGCGCATTGCCAGACTTCGGGCTGGAGCCTGCAAGCCCAGGATCCCTTCAACAACGTGGTTCGCACCTGTATTGAAGCCATGGCGGCTGTCCTTGGTCATACGCAATCGCTGCATACCAATGCCCTGGACGAGGCCCTGGCGCTGCCAACGGATTTCAGCGCGCGCATCGCCCGCAACACCCAGCTATTCCTGCAAGAGGAAACGGGCATCACCGATGTGGTTGATCCCTGGGGCGGCTCTTACCTGGTCGAAAACTTGACTCAGCAATTGGCAAAACGCGCCTGGTCGCATATTCAAGAGATTGAAGCGCTGGGCGGCATGGCGAAAGCCTTGGAAACCGGCGCCCCCAAGATGCGCATCGAAGAAGCGGCTGCCCGGCGTCAAGCGCAAATCGACAGCGGTATCGAAAGCCTCATTGGCGTCAACAAGTACCGGCCAACCCGCGAAGAACCCATCGAAATCCTCGAGGTCGACAACAGCGCCGTGCGCGAATCCCAAATCAAGCGCTTGCGGCAACTCCGCCGCGATCGCGATGAAGCCAAGCTGCGCTCAGCGCTTAACGGGCTGACGGCTTGCGCGGAAACCGGCCAGGGCAACTTGCTTGCATTGGCCGTCGAGGCGGCGCGAGCGCGGGCGACCACGGGCGAAATCTCCATGACGCTGGAAAAAGTTTGGGGCCGGCACAAAGCGCTGGTTCGCTCTGTCACCGGCGTTTATAGCGGCGAGTTTGGCGACGCGGGAGAATTCGCCGCGGTACAGCGGTTGACCGATGCCTTCGCGCGCGACGAAGGGCGTCGCCCCCGCATCATGGTCGCCAAAATCGGACAAGACGGCCACGACCGCGGCGCCAAAGTAATCGCCACCGCCTTCGCCGATATGGGCTTTGATGTGGATATCGCGCCGCTCTTCCAAACGCCGGCCGAGGTGGCCAAGGCTGCGGTGGAGAACGACGTGCACGTCATCGGCATCAGTTCCCTGGCGGCCGGTCACAAGACCCTTCTGCCGCAACTGGTCGCGGAGCTGGGCAAGCTGGGACGCGACGAAATGATGGTGGTGATCGGCGGGGTGATTCCCGCGCGGGATCACCAATTCTTGTATGACCACGGCGCGTCCGCGATTTTTGGCCCCGGCACGGTCATCCCGGCCGCCGCGCGGGAAGTGCTGCAGGAATTGCGCGGACGCCTCGGTATGACGCTTAGGCTCTGAAATCTGCCCTTGGCCGTCGCGACCGAGGAAGGGCAAACGACGTTCAAAGTGAACTACTCGCGCAGTTCCATCGCTTCTCCGGCGCGCTTCAACGCCGAGCCGCCTTCGTCCATGGACATCAGAACGGTGGTTTTGCCGCCGGACAGATATCCCAAAGCGTTCATCGCCAGCACGTAAGCCGCCATGCTTTCATTGTCCGGCATTTCCACCACTGCGATAACGTCGTACTCGCCAAAGGCGTACCAAGACTGGTGCACGGTACCGCCAAACTCTCCCGCCACCTTGTCATCCAGATGATCAAACGGCGATATATGTTCCCCCATCTGCCGTTCCCAAGCTTTTGAAGTAAAGGCGAACTGCCATAAGAAAAGCGCCATTGCTTTGTCCTTTCGTAAATTGTTCACTATGTCCGCCAGCAGCCGAAGCAAATGCCGGGCCGCAGGTGACATTTTCAGTCTATACTTTATGATTGACGAAAGCAATTGACTGTCGACGATTGCGATGACCCAAGCGCCGCAAAGACCGATAGATGTAACTGCCCTCGCCGCCGGCGTGCGCGGGAGGGACCGCGCCGCCTTGGCGCGCGCTATCACCTTGGTCGAAAGCAGGGCGCCACAACACGCCCAGGCGGCGCAAAGGCTCTTGACGGAATTGCTGCCGCTGGCCGGTCAGTCGATTCGCATCGGCATCACGGGCGCGCCGGGCGCGGGCAAGAGCACTTTCATCGACACTTTCGGATGCTTACTCACCGAGCGCGGTCACAAAGTTGCCGTGCTGGCCATTGATCCTAGCAGCAGCTTGACCCGCGGCAGCATCCTGGGCGACAAAACACGAATGGAACGCCTCTCGCGCGACCCGAAGGCCTTCATCCGCCCTTCCCCAACCGGCGGTGTCCTGGGAGGCGTCGCGGCCGGGACACGGGAATCCATTCTGCTCTGCGAGGCCGCCGGTTATGACGTGATCGTGGTGGAGACCGTGGGCACCGGCCAAAGCGAGATCGCCCTGCGCTCGCTGGTGGATTTTTTCCTGCTGCTGCTGATCACCGGCGCGGGCGACGAATTGCAGGGCATCAAGAAGGGTGTCATCGAAATCGCCGATGCCCTGGTCGTCAACAAAGCCGACGGCGACAACATAGTCGCGGCCGGGGCGGCCCGCGCGGAATACAACCGCGCCTTGCGTCTATTGGCGCCGGCCACTGCTGGCTGGACCACGCGGGCCCACACCGCCTCTGGCCTGACCGGCGACGGCATCGGCGAGATCTGGGACGTCATCGCGCAGTTTGTGGCGGCGACCAGAGCGAGCGGCGCCTTCACGGGGCGGCGGCGAGCGCAGTTGCGGGACTGGCTGAGGGAAGCGATTGAGACGCGACTGCGGGACTGTTTCTACGCGCATCCGTCGGTGCAAGAGGCGCTGCCCAAACTTGAAGCAGCGGTGATGCGCGGCGATCTGGCGGCGACCGCCGCGGCGGAGCAGATGTTGTCGCTGATGCTGCGGGGCAAGTGACGCCTTCCATACGACGAACAGCGAGCGGCTTCACTCCCCGCCCTTGCACTTGCCGAAAGCCGACGCTGCCAGTAGCATATGCCGCGATTGTCGATCAGAACAAGGAGAATAGAACAGTGATCGTCACAACAACGCCAAGCGTGGAAGGCCAGCCGGTTACGGAATACCTTGGCATCGTCAGCGGCGAAGCCATCATGGGCGCCAATATGTTCAAGGATATGTTCGCGGGCATTCGCGATATTGTGGGCGGACGTTCCGGCGCCTATGAAGAAGAACTGCGCCGAGCGAAAGACATCGCCATGAGCGAGATGACCGATAATGCCCGGCGCCTGGGAGCAAACGCGATCTTGAGCGTCGATCTGGACTACGAGACCGTGGGCGCCAATGGCAGCATGTTAATGGTTACAGCCAGCGGAACAGCCGTGCGGCTCGATTAGGCAGCTTGGGCCAGTCTAGTGCTTGCCCATGCGGCCATGCCTCACATTGGCTGCGCGTAGGACGCGCGTGAATCAAGATACGCGCCTTAGCGGATATACCGCTGTAAGTCGATTAGATGTTTGCTGCGGAGGAGTTCAAGCGTACGCTGAACTTCTTTCTCTTTCCGCTCATCAGACCAGACCAGGGTCTCCGCGCAGATATCCGCCAATTCATCGAGCAGGCGGCGCGTCAAGTTCCCCAGCATGGCAATGACCGTGCGCCTCAAGACCAAATCTTCCAGCTGCGTGACCTTTTCATGTCGCAAGATGAACTCAATTTCGCGCCGGCTATAGCCCGGATGATTTGCCAGCACGCGGTCCTTGTCGGAGGCGGAGGCGAACATGGCGATTTCATCAGCGCGGGTGCCGTAGCGCTCGAACAGATCACGCAGGCGGTCTATGGGCAGCTCGCTGCGCGACTCTAATTCCCGCAGCCAATGCCGTCGCTCCTGCTCGCTGCGCGGATAGGCGCGTCCCCCGCCGATTGGGAGGTCTTGAGTGCTCGCTCGTCGCGGCAAACCCAGATCAGCCAAGACGCGATCGGTCGTCTGCTCGGAAAAGGCGCGGAATGTGGTCCATTTGCCCCCGACTAGCGAATGGATGGGGTAGCGATAATTGTCATCAGGCGGAATGGTTTCGATGCTGTGGTCGCGGCTGATCTGTCCGGTGGCGCCGCCTTCGCTGAAGGGCAACGGTCGCACGGCGGAAAAACTGAATACGATATGCGAGCGATCGACCCGGATCGCCGGGAAAACCTTGTCCACCATGTTCAGGATATAGTCAATCTCCGCTTCGCTGATCACCGCGTCATCGGGATCGTCAATGCGGATATCGGTGGTGCCGACCATCACGCGCCCCAAGTAGGGCAAGATCAAGACGATTCGACCATCGTCGTTTTCGAAGAAGATTTCGCTCTCACAGGTGGCCGCCAACAGATCGGGATGATCCAGCACCAGGTGCGATCCCTTGGTGCCGCTGATGAGACGTCGATCATCACGTCCCATGCGTCGATTAACGAAGTCAATCCAAGGTCCCGCGGCATTAATAACGACTTTGGGCCTGACGATGAGGGACTCGCCAGAAAGTTCGTCGCCCAAGGTCACCGAATGCGCGTCCCCCGCGACCGCGCTCAGGTAGTTTATGGCATGGCAATCGGTATTGTACGCTTCAGCGTCCAACAACATCTCGAGGCAGATGCGTTCGGGATAGGGCATCCAGGCGTCGTAATAGCTGGCGGCGCAGACAATCTCGGCGTTCAGTTGCGGGTACTGGTGCAGCGCCGCCGCGCGCAGTCGAAATTCGTGCTTGGGCATGATGGCTTGCCCGCGCAGCAGCCAGTCATACAGCGTCAAGCCGATTTTGACGACCAGCGCGCCACGCTCTCCAGGACGATCGAGCAGGTTGAAGAATTTCAGCGGCGCATTGAGCAAGCCGGAGAACCAGCGAAAGATGGGGATCGTCGTAAGCAGGGGCTTGGCGTAATGCGGCGCGTTGCGCAACATGCGATCCCGCTCGTGCAGCGCTTCGTTGACCAGCCGAAACTCGCCGTTTTCCAGGTAGCGGATGCCACCGTGCAACATGTGGGAAGAACCGGCGCTGGTGCCGCTGCAGAAGTCGC
This sequence comes from Chloroflexota bacterium, assembly GCA_026708115.1. GTDB lineage: Bacteria > Chloroflexota > Anaerolineae > Aggregatilineales > Phototrophicaceae > UBA6055. The sequence continues at coordinate 34,133 of JAPOVL010000020.1, read as the reverse complement.
CGCGGTCCACCAGCAGCGCGTCGACGCCCTGCAAAGCCAAATCGCGGAAGGCGCCGATGCCGTTGACGCCACCACCGATGATCAATACAGAGACCTCGGGGTTGTCTTTGACGGTTTGCAGCGTTTTCTGTCGATTCATCATCTTCGCGGTTTAGCTTCGGGATATTAAGAAAATCGGGCCATAGCAGGCATCGCTCTGATTTTAGCGAACGCAGGAAACGACTAATGCATGCCGCGACTCGCCCGTATCAGGCTCCTGCCAGTCATCTCCGCCGGCTGCTCGATCCCCAGCAAGTCCAGCACGGTCGGCGCGACATCCGCCAGCCGCCCCCAGGCATGTAAATCGTGGTAGTTGCGCGCGTCGATGACAAATAGCGAGACCGGTCCCACAGTATGATAGGTATGCGCCTCGCCGCTGACCAAGTCAATCATGCGCTCGCAATTGCCATGATCGGCTGTGACAATCACCACGCCGCCCTTCTCAAGTACAGCGTCAACCAAGCGACCGGCACAGGCGTCAACCGTTTCCACCGCTTTGATGGCTGCGGGTAGCGAACCGGTATGACCAACCATGTCGGGATTGGCGTAATTGACGAGTAGGAAATCATCATCAGCCAGGCGCAAGCGCTTCAGCGTTTCGCTGGTTAGCTCGTTGGCGCTCATCTGCGGCTGCAAATCGTAAGTAGCAACCTGGGGCGATGGCACAATCATCCGCGTTTCGCCGGGGAAAGGCGCTTCGTTGCGGCCGTTGAAGAAGAATGTCACATGCGGATATTTCTCGGTCTCGGCGCTGTGATATTGTGTCATGCCGGCCCTGCTGATTGTTTCGGCCAGTGTATCGCGCAGCAGCTCCACGGGAAACAAGACTTGCTCCGTCAGCCCTTCCAGATACTCAGTCATGGTGATCAGCCGCAAATCGTCTATCGGATGGAACTGATCGGCGCCGGCAAAGTCGCGCTTGGCAAAGGCCCCCGCAAGCTGTCGCATGCGATCGGCGCGGAAATTGTAGCAGAGCAGTACATCGCCCCGGTCTATCGTCAAGCTATCGTCGTCGCCGACCACAGTCGGAATGATGAACTCATCGGTCAGGCCGGCATCGTAGGATCTCTGTATCGCGGCCAGGGCGTCGGGCGCGTTTCGCTCGGCTTTGCGAAATGCCATCGCGTCATAGGCCAGGCGCGTACGGTCCCAGCGCTTGTCGCGGTCCATCGCATAATAGCGCCCGCTGACGGTCGCGACGCGCCCGTTGCCGTCGAAAGCGAGCCTGTCGATGAGTTCGCGACAAAACGCTATGCCGTTTTGGGTGGGCGTGTCTCGCCCGTCGGTGATCAGATGCAGCACAGGATCAATAGCGTTTTCCCGCGCGATGTCCAGGAGCGCGTAGAGATGATCGCTATGGCTGTGCACGCCTCCGCTGCCGAGCAAGCCAATTAGATGCAGTTTTTTGCTGCGCTGCTGAACAATCCGAATCGCATCCTGAAGCACGGTATTGCGCATCAGCGATCTCTCGGCAATGGACTTGGCGATACGGGAAATATCTTGGTAGACGATGCGTCCGGCGCCCAGATTGAGGTGGCCGACTTCGGAATTGCCCATCTGCCCCGGCACCAAGCCCACATGCTGCCCTGATGTGTGCACAATCGCGCGTTCGCAGGTTGTGCTCCAGCGGTCAAAGTTCGGGGTTTCCGCCAGGGCGACCGCGTTGCCATGTTCAGTTTCGCGTATGCCCCAGCCATCTAAGATTATCAGCATCACCGGTTTTCGAGCCATCAAGTGTATCCCCTGCATCGCGCGCTGTTCGCCGGGACACTTATAACACAGTTTTCTTGACTGCTGAATGAGCGCTTTGCGCTTGGTTCAGTCGCGCCTGGCCGATGTCAGCATAGTGACGGCGCGCGGCGGGATGGGAGCGGATGTGTCAATCAAGCGATCGGGCTTGTAGCTGTGATTTTGCTCGCCGCCGAGTTCCGGGGGCAGTTCGCGCAGGAGTTCGACGGTCAAGTCGTCGTGTATGCGAAAAATTACCATTTCGTCAAAGTGGGATTCTTCGTTCAATTCATAAGCGTAGTAATCAATATCGCTGGGATGACACTGCCTGTAACGAGCGCAGAAGAATGCGAATCGTGGACCCCTGTCTTGCCACAATATGTGGAAGGCGCTGTCCATCATGTTGCTCTCGAACTCCAGAATCTCCAGTTCCATTAAGTCCTTCACGCTCCTATGAGTGAGCATGATCGCGATGGCATTGGCATCGAATGCCGGCGCCTGTTCCATCATCGATAGCAGCACCCTGGCCTTAACGTCCGCGCTATTTGTGATTCGCTCGTGCTGCCGCAGCAGCCGGTTCGTCGCCGGGATCATCAATAGTAGGAACAATACAATGTGCAGGAAATGCCGTTGAGCGACACTGCCCCAACGCGCCGTCAAGAAGACCATGATGGCAAAGACGGTGATCGCGGCGAAGATCGGCAAATAAAAGTAGAGTCGCCACAGGTCTTTGCTAAATCTGTCGAACCAGATGAGCACGCCAACGGACAGTGCAATGCCCGCGAGAGCCACAATTGTCAGCGCGAGCCCCGCTCTCGCATTAGGCAATCTTGGCGCGCCGCTCGCGCGCTGCAGGTAAATGGCTGTCAGGATTACTGGCGCCAGCAGCAGCGCGACCCAGCCGAACCAGGCGCTCTGTTGCAGAGACGCAATCGCATCGCCCCATCCGGACACAAATGTGGTCTCGTAGACGGCCGCCAGGTCGCTCAATAGGCGGCCGGCTACCTGGGCCAGCGATTGCGCGCTTTCTTCGGTATCCAGGTAGTCCCACCCATAGAACGCTATTCTGTGGCTAGCCAGCAGAAGCAAGAATATGGCTTTGCTGGCCGGGAACAGAAACCAGTTGAAAGTCAAGCTGACGTTGCGCCTTTGCGGCAATCGTTTGTGATACCAGAACAGGAGCGGCAGCGACAAGATAAGCGCGTAGCCTGACTCGTTGGTGCCGATGTTGAATAAGAGTCCCAGCCACATGCCGAGCATAGCCAAGCGGCTGGGGCGCGTCTGGTAGTCCAGAGCCAGGTAGAACGCTGCCAACAGCCCGAACATGCTGAAATGCATGGGCATGGAGCGGAGGGACAACAGCATCGAATTGACCGGGTAGGCCATGTATAGCAGCGCTACCAAAAAAGCGTACAAGGGGGCAAAGCGCAGCTTGCGCATGATGCCGTAGAATAACGCCAGCTTGCCCCATAACATGAACAAGCTCACTAGATGGTAGCCTGCGAAGGACTCGGAAGTGATGAAGTGCGCCAGCGCGTGAGGCACACTGCTCCAGGAGCGCGTCAAGGACTCAAAACTGAATTTGGAAGGGCGGCCCTCGAAGTAGGCGTTAATTACCCACTCCTCCCAATGACCGATGCTGTCGAAGCCAAAGGGGAGATAAAGCAGGAGCGGGAACACAAAGAAAACCGCGATTGCGGCGAAGTCCGCAGCTGCTTTCCGTTCGCGACCCGCTTTTAGCGAGCGAATGAGAAGCGGGCTATAGACGACGCCAGCCATCGCGACGCCAAACAATTGCCAAGTATGACTTGCGAATATTTTACCCAGAACGGCGATAATGCTTTTCGCGCGAAAGGCATCCCCGGTTTGGCCAAGCAAACATGCGATCAGCAATGCAAGCAAAGCCAAACCAATATTCGCGTTAAACGGCAGTGGCTCCCCTAATCGCATTGTGACGAGATAATACGCCGCGATCAACAAGAGAGCCAGAATCACGAAAAGGAGCAGACTGCGAAGCAATTCCAGGGGCAAATAGCGAACATCTAGTGATAGTGGTCGTTCTTCACCATTTGCTGAGGAGACTTCAAATTGCGGGCTTGCTGAAATGAGCGATGGGCAATAAGCCATCTCGCCCCAGCCGATCTTGCCTTGCCCGTCAACGTAGAGCGAATGGATGCCTTCGAGGTCCCAAGCGATTGTTACGCAATCCCCTGGCAGCAGCGTCCAGGCGCGGTCTGCCCTGATATCAACAGTTGCTCCGCCGAACTCGGTTTCTATGCGGGGCGCTGGCGCGTTATGTATCGCCAGAGTGAGCAGAATTAACAATACAGCAATGAGGGCCGGCAGCGCACGCGCTGTGGGCGAATGGAGCGACAAACGTGGTCCGGTATTCATGCCGGCCTGCCTCTTCATATTCATGGATTCGCGGAAGCGCGCCTCGCCGATGCCAGCATGGCGAGGGCGCGTGGTGGCATGGGAGCGGATGTATCAATCAGGCGCTCGGGGTTGTAGGTGTGGTTTTGCTCTCCACCGAGCTCCGAGGGCAGTTCGCGCAAGAGTTCGACGGAGAGGTCGTCATAGAGCCGGAATACGACGATATCACGATAATCCGTGTCGGCATCAAGGTTTTGTAAGCTTTCGTCGATGTCATTCGTGCTGCAGGCCTCACCCAGAATACAGAGTGAGGAAGCCATCGGTCTGTCTTCCCCATATATTAGATAGATCGCGCTGTCGAACATATGAGTCCATAACTCGTCTATTCCAAGTTCTGAAAGCATATCGAGCGACATATTGGTGAGCAGGACCATGCGAGCCTTCGAGTCGTAATGCGGCACTTGTTCAACAATCTGCAATAGAATGCTTGCCTTGGCATTGGCTCTGTCATTGAAATATCCGTGTTGTACAAAGAGGCGCGAAGTCGCTGGCAGGATAAGCAAGAGGCTCACGACAATGACCAAGGACTTGCGAATACCAGCGTTTCTAATTGGCGCGGTTAACAGGAGCAACAGTCCAAAAAAGGCAATAGAAGCGCCAAATGGCACATTGACATATAATCGCCAGAATTCTGTGTAATATTTGTCAATCCACATACCAACGCCGATTGACGGCAAAATGAAGATCAGTCCTCCTACGAGCCAGAGTATTGCTGCTCTTCGAGATGGCAGCGCGCCCGCCCTTTTGTCCATGGCCAGCAGCGCCATGGCGATGGCTGTAAGCGCAACCGCGATCAATGTATGCGCAAGGTATGTGTTTTCACCCATGCCGACGATCGCCTCATGCCAGCCGTCCCAAAGGACTTGGCGGTAGACGTCCGCGATGACGTCGGCATAGTAGACGACAGTTTCCAGGATATTTCGGTCTGCGCGGACGGGTCCTACGACATAGTGTATGCCATAGATCCTCAGTCCTCCGCTGGCCAGGACCAGCAAATAGATAATCTTGAGCACAGGAACGAGACACCAGATCGCGGTCATGTTGAAGTTTTGCCAAGTTTTTCGTGGCCCGCGCAGCAGCCACAGAAGCGGTACGACAAGGATTATGACAAAAGCAATCTCATGTATGGCCAGGGTCAAAATCAGCGCTAACCATAACCTTAGTAGTGTCAATCTGCCGGGTTTCCGCAAGTAATCCAGCGCGAGATTCACCGCGGCCAGAAGCGTCAACATGGAGAGTTGCAACGGGAATGACCGCAATGACATCAATGAAGAGTTGACCGGGTAAACCATGAAAACGATAGTTGTGACGAATGCCGACAATGTATCGACTCGTAACCGGCGCAAAAAAACGTAAAAAAGTGCCAGCTTTCCACAAAACATAAGAAAATTGAGCAGATGAAATCCTACAAAAGAATTGGAATCAAGAGCTTCCGCAAGTGGATATGCGAAATGCCCAAAGAAACGCGTCAGCACTTCCCTGCTCATCCTCGATGGCCTGCCTTCAAGAAAAGCTCGGTTAATCCACTCTTCCTTTTGTCCAATGGAGTCGAAACCGTAGGGAAGATAAAGTAGGAGAATGAATACAATAAAGACGCTTATGACAAGAAAGTCCGCGCGCAGCCTTTTCCTTATGGCTTGGCTGCAATACTCAAAAACCAGCGGTATGAAAACGATCCCAGCCAGGGCAAGACCGAATGTATGCCAGGCGCGGGTTGTGAAGACATTGCCCAGTCCGCCGAGAAGACCCCCAATGGCGTAAGGCTGCGCTGTTTGGGCGAGCATTAGAAAGAGCAACAGCGCAAGCAATGCCAAAACCGGAGAAGCGTTCAGCGGGATGGGACCAGCCATGCGTAGCGTGACAAGATAAAACAAAGCGATGATGCAGGGCGATATCAACAACAGCCCGACAAGACTCTGTGCCAAAGCCGTTGGAAAATGTCGAACATTCAGCTCGTACTTGCGTAATTGTCCGTTTTCAACCGTGATCTCAAAAAGGGGGCCACTCGCGTCTGTCGCAGGGCAATATTTCATCTCGCCCCAGCCTATTTTCCCCTGATCATCGACATATATCGACAGAATCCCTTCGAGTTCCCAGGAAATCGTCACGCAGCCCTGTGGCAAGAGTACCCAAGCCCGGTCGGCCGCGATCTCAACGGATGCGCCGTCGAATTCCGTCTTGATGGCCGGCGCCGGGGTGCCAGCTATCCCTGCCAGGAGGAGCAAGAAAAGCGCTGCCGGCAAGATTCGCATCCTGCCGCCTGATATCATCTGCGAAATTCCCGCTGCCACCTGCCGTTTCCTTTGCTTAATGGTTCGTCCCAGCCCGGCGCGCCGACGCTAGCATGGACCTGGCTCGGTACGATATCCCCGCGCCGCGATCATATAGCAGACTGACATCGTAAGGAGAGCGCGAGTCCAGTCCGAAGTAATCAGCCGGATGTTCAATCACCGCGGCTGACAGGTCCGCGGCGATGTTTATCGCAAGCGTACGCTGAAGCAACTCCGGCGAATCCGACGTAAAAATCGTCTTCTCGCCCCCAAATAGGCTGCATTCTCCTTTATTGATACAGAAGGCCGACTGGATCGGCAAGCCATTTCCGTAGAGCACGTACAGCATACTATTGTCCAGATCATTGCTATAGCGCAATTCGTTGATAGCCGAGGCCGCCAACTCTTCTTTGGTCATGTCTGTCGTGAGCAAAATCACTGTGCCTTCTTCGATTCGCGGAATCGTCCGCATCAATTGATAAAGCATGTGCGCCTTGCTATCGGCCCGGCGGACTGCCGAATCATGTTGAATCAGCAAGCGCCCAGTGGCCGGGAACATCAGAGCAAAGCACAGCGCTGCTATCGTAGCTTCACGGTATCGACGGGATAGAGCGCGTACGGCAAATATGCGCGCCAGACTAAATACCGCAATCGACGCGCCGATCGGGATATAGAAATACATCCGCCACAGGTCTCCAGCGTATTGAGGCAGCCAGATCAGTATACCCACCGCCGGCATCACAAACAGTAAGCCATAGACAAACAAGGTCTTGGCATTGTCCTCGACTTCCTGCCCGTTCGAGTTGCCGCTGCGTAGAAGATACCAGGAAAACGCGCCTGCCAGCGTCAACATCGCCAGGCTGGGCGCCAACCAGTTGCTAGAGACCGTCGCATTGAGCGCTTCTACCCAACTACTTACAAACGTGTGCCGGTAGACCTCTGCCAGCCGCCCGAAAACTGCGCCTAGCGCATCGGCGCCGATACCAAAGGAATATTTGCCGCTCTCGAAAACATAACTGTTGTAAAAGCGCATATTCAGCGAGGATAGCAGCAGCAAATGCGCGATCTTGCAGGCTGGAAACAAGTACCAGACAACTGTCAAGTTCGCGTTTCGCCAGCCTGTACGCGGCCGACGTGAAACCCACAGCGCTGGCGCTAGCAGAATGATTGCATAAGCTGTTTCGTTGGTAACGACGTTGAACACCAAGCCGAGCCAAATGCCCAGGAGATGCCAACGGCTTGGACTCTTGCGATATTCCAGCATCAAGAATGTTGCGGCAAGTAGTGACATGACGCTGAACTGATTGGGCAGAGACCGTAACGACAACAAATCGGAGTTGACCGGGTAGACCATGAAAAGCATGGTCGCCAAAAACGCGTGCGGGCGGGTAAATCCAAGTGCCCGCAAAATGCCGAAAAGCAGCGTCAGCTTCGCCCACAAGATCAAAAGGTGCACCAGATGGAAGCCGACAAATGAATCCGGGGCGATGATGTTCGCCAGCAGATGCGGCACCATCACCCAAAAGCGCGTATTCAATTCGAATTCGACGTTCCACGAGTGTTGGCCTTCCAGATAGGCGCGGTATCCCCACGATTCCCAATGTCCAACGCTATCGAAGCCGAAGGGCAAGTACAGAAAAAACAGGAAGAGCATGAAAGCGCTACCCACAGCAAGATCAGCGAACTGCCGCGCTCGCAACTTCTGTTGCATTCGGCTGTATATCAACGGCAGGTAGACTGCCGCGGCCAGCGCGAGCCCAAGCCACTGCCAGGACGGGTGTCTAAAGCGCCGATGAATAAGTTCCAGCAGTTCCCTGATTGGATTGGGATCAATTGCGCCGAATAGCAGAGCTAGCCAGAGCAGGAACAGTAATAATATTAACAAGCCGCGCGCGGAAAATGTGTCGGTCACTTGCGGACGCAGAAGATAATACGACGCGAGGAGGGGACAAAGCATCAAGCCTAATGCACCAATATGGAAGAACAGAAAGTCGGTGAGGCCAGTTGCTCGGCGTATTGCGAGGAAGCCTAAAACGCAGTCTGCGACAAGCAACGCCAATACCAGGACAACGAAGGTTCGCTGTGGCAGCTTCAGTTGCAAACTCATCCGAAATTTGCACTCGGCCGATTGGTGGACAGGTTAAGGTTTGGTTAATCCCAACATAGTGTATGCGCGCTGCGGCAAAGGGGCGTCCGGATTATACAATCTTGTCACATCGTAGTTCAGGCCGCGGAATTCGCTGAAGATTGTTTTAGGCTCCCTAACCAGTTCAAGGGAAAGATCATCATGAAGCAAGAAGACAAGCGTATCAGATAGATGATCGACCCAATTTGAGATTGGATAACAATTCTCTGCGGATAGACACATAGAACCCAGACCGGAAACCCCGCCGCCGTGTATGACATACATCGCGCTTCCGATCATATTCGACTTCATCTCTTCAATATGTTTGGACAACCGGACTTCGGCGGGCATATCGCTCAAAACAAGAACCCTTGTTTGGCTATTCATTTCGGGCGCAATTTGCACGATTTGTTGGAGAACATGTTTTTTGTTATTGGCGCTGACAACGAAATGCTCGTGCTGCAGGATCAAGCGGGAAACGGCCGGAACAATGAGCAGCAGGCAAAGGATCATGATCGCTGGATATCTGAATCTCTCGCTTGGGATGCGGCTGGCCATCAGCGCGATCAGGCTGAACAAGGCAATGGCGGCCGGTCCCGGCACGTAGAGATAAAGCCGCCACAAGCCTTGACTATAGTAACTGAACCAGATCAAGACCCCTACCGCAGGAACAATCAACAGCAGCCCGGTCAGAAAACCAAGGATCATCTTTCTTTCATTTGTATGACTCTGGCATGGTTCCCTTTTCCACAAGTACCAGGTGACGGCTCCTACCAGCGCCACCATTGCGAAGGTCAGCAACAGCCAACTGTTTCGACCTAAATCGGCCAATGCGTCGCTCCACCCAACGACGAAGGTCCGGCGGTATACCGTGAGCAGATTGCCAATGGTTGTCGGTATGAGGTTGTCGCTAAATTCGGTACCGGCGTAAACATAATTCGAGCGGTAGAATCCGCGCCCGGTAAGAACGAGTAAAACAAGGTATGTCAATTTGAGCGCCGGGGCCAGGTACCAGATGATTGTCAGGTTGATTTCCCGCCACGCCGGTACACGAATTCGGCGCCACCACAAAAGCGGAAAAACCAGGATTAAAGCGTATTGCGCTTCGTAAGCGCCGATACTTATTGCGAGCGCCAGCAAAACTCCCGCAAGACGTGTCCGCGTTGGGTTTTTCAAGTAATGCAGCACAAGATAGATCGCCGCCAAGAGGTTAACAATACTAAACTGCAACGCAATTGACCGCAGATTCATCAAGTTGGAATCTACCGGATAGACGCCGAATAGCATCGTAATCAGATAAGCGTATAGGCGCCGAACGCCGCAACAACGCATGATGCCGTAGAATATTGCCAGCTTTCCCCACAGGAAGAGCGCATAAAGCGTGTTGTGACCGGAAAAAGACTCTGAGTTGAGAAGATTGCCTATCGCGGATGGCCACAGAAAGGAAAAACGTTGAACCAACTCGGAAATTCGACGCGGTCGAAATTCGCCCTCGAAAAAGCCGTGATTAAACCACTCCTCCCAATGCCCAATTGTGTCAAATCCAAAGGGCAAATACAGCAGCCCGATGAACAGCAAGAATGAACTGACGACAACAAAGTCCGCGCTTCGCCGATGTCTCAAGCCCTGCCACAACGCTTGAATCGCAAGAGACAGGTAAAAAACGGCTGCGGCTGCAACACCAAAATACTGCCAGGACACACTGCTAAACACCCCTCGCAGAATTGCCAGGACACTTACAATCGTCAGGGGCCAACCTGTCAGCCGCAGGGCCACAAGGCACAGACAAAGCGCGAGCATAGCAAGAAATATCGCCCGCATTGCCGGGCGTCTCTCCAGATCATTTGTCCAAAAGAAATACGCTGCCAGCAAAGGAAAAAAGGCGAGGGCGGCTAGACTCAAGACATTCGCCGCAACATCCGGCGCATAATAAGTTTTCAGGCTGTAGCTGCGGTAGAAGCCATTCCCATGATCGGTCAATTCGACACTGGGGCTTGGGCTGAAGACGGCCGGGCAAAAACTGGCTTGCCCCGATTCGCGCCGCTCCACGCCTTCGATGTGAATCGATTGTGAGCCTTCCAGATGCCAGGTGATCTGAAAGCAGTCGCCTGGCCCAAGCGACCATGCTTTGTCAGCCCTTACGTCAATTGCAGTTTCTTTATAATTGAATGCCAGATGAGGCGCGGGCAATTGCCAGACGACCAGCGCGGTTGCCAATACCAGCGCCAGAACGATGCCGATCAAGAGCCTATCGACAACAATTGCGGAGAATCGAAATCGCAACTTCATCAGACAGCGCTTCGCTTTTCACAAATGAACTATTCCTTTGACAAACCCAGCATGGAATATGCGCGTGGTGGCACTGGAGCGTCAGCGTCATAAAGTCGACCCACGTCGTATTCGATGCCCACAAACGCTTCCAACATAGTACTCGGCTCCTTTACCAGTTCCAGGTTAAGATCCCTGTCGAGTACAAAGACGATTGTATCTTTAAGATGTTCCTGTCTATGCAGCAGGGGAAAACAGTTTTCTATAGACGGACAAATGGAACCACGCCCCGATGCCCGTCCTTCATAGATCACGTAAAGCGCATGACCCAAAGAGCTGCTAGTAAAAGCTTCAATATGCTTGTCCTGGAATTCTTCGCTGCTCATTTCGCTTAGAACGAGCACACGGGTTTTACTTTCGATTGCCGGAGCCAACTGCACAATCTGGGCAAGTATCCGCGCTTTGTTATTGGCGGAAGTTACGTAATGCTCGTGTTGCAAAAGAAGGCGGGATAGTGCTGGCAGCATCAATAGCAGGCAAAGACCCGCGATCGTGGCATTTCGAAGTTTGTTGTTTGCTATCGGAGAAGTCAGCAAGGCGATCAGACAAAACAATGCAATGGCGGCCGCAACCGGAATGTAGAGATACAATCCCCGGAACTCGTAATAGTAAAAGTCTATCCAGATCATGACAGCAACGGACGGCAAAACGAGTAGCAAACCCGTTACAAGTGTCAATCCAAGCTGCCTGTTTGCTGGAAGCCGGGCGCGTGTATCCGTCCGCCAAATCAACCAGGCGAGCGCGCCGAGCAAACCGACCATGACAACCGCCAACATCAACCAAGCATTCTGCCCAATCGAATGAATCGCTTCACTCCAGCCAATTGCAAATGTACGCAGGTATACACCGAGCAATCTGTAAATTGTTGTTGAGATGAGGTCGCTTGGCGAAATCGCGGGTCCAAAATAAAAGAAATTTGCCTGGTAGAACGATCGACCGGCTGATAGCAAGAGCAATATGTACACCAGTTTTGAAGCCGGGACGATAAACCAAATGAATGTTAAATTGAGATTGCGCCATGTCATTTTTCGAAATCGGTACCACCATAGCAACGGTACCACGACGATCAAGGCATAAGCGGATTCGTATGCGCCGACACACAAACCGAGAGCAAGCCAAATGCCTAAGAGAGTCAGTCGAGTCGGGTTTACCATGTAGCGCAACGATAGATATACCGCCGCTAAAAGAGAGACAAAGCTAAACTGCAAATTGATTGATTGGAGCGACATTAATCGCGCATCTACTGGATAGGCAAGAAAGACCATGGCAGCCGTGAAGGCATACAGATAACGGACATTAAATTGGCGAAAGATACTATAGAGCATCACAGGCTTAGCCCAAAGCATCAGCGCATAGACCACATTGAAACCGACAAAAGAATCCTCCGTTAAGATTTCTGCAATTGTATGTGGCGCCAGTACAGTGGGTCGCAAGACCAATTCAGTGTCCATGCGCGGCCATGGCATGTTCTGGCTATAGGCAAGATAAGTCCATACGTCCCACTGACTGACCGTGGCAAATCCAAAGGGAAGATACAACAGAGCAATGACTAGGAAAAAACCGGCAACTACAAGAAAATCTGCATGTCGACGATTCTTTAACCCCCCCGAAATGCTCCAGATCGCCAGCGCGGCATAAAAGACCGCCGCCAAAATAGCGCTGCCATATAGCCAATGTCGATCGGAAACCATATTGTGAAAACTTGCCAATAGCCCCACAATCGTCAGTTCCACCTCCGACAACCTCAGAAGAGTGGCGCAGATTGCTAGAACAAGCGTCGCAACTATTACACCTCTCAGCGTGGGACGCCTTTGTAAATCATTAATCCAGAGATATTGAAGCCCAATCAATACGAAAAACGGAATGATAAGAATGCCGACCAGGTTCAACACGAAGTCCGGCAGGTAGAAGATGAGCAGGCTGTAGCTGCGATATTCGCCACTTAGATGGTCAGTCAATTCTATCGTAATGTCCGTCGCGAACAGTGTCGGACAATACTGCTGCTCCCCCGATTCCCGCTGTTCCCTGCCGTCGATGTGAATTGGCAGATTGCCGTCGGTTACCCAGCGGACCTTCAAACAGTCGTTAGGAAACAACACCCAAGCTCTGTCTGCGGATACTTTAGTGGTTGTACCAGCGTATTCGAATGTAAGCTGCGGCGCGGGCGTCAGCCAAATTGCCATGCTCAACATTAGAATAAGCGCCGCTACCAGTCCTGATAGAAGCGGATTCAGGTTAAGCGATGAAAGGGTCTTGAAGAAATTCATCCAATGATCTCTGATCGCTTGCGGCTGCTATCCCAGCGAATATCGGGAATCAAGACGTCGGCGCGCGCCTCGATGCGCTCTCGATTGTCCTGTAGATTCAATATCATCTGCCGCAGGACGGATCGGATGTCTCGCGTCGGCTGATAACCCAGCTTGATCAGGTGCTGTCGATCCGGATTGTAGTAGTGCTCTTCCATTTCCCTACGTGGATTCTCGTAGTGATTGATCGCTACGTCCAATCCAATCTCGGACGCCGCCGCTTTGACCATATTCGCCAGTTCTGTAACGCTGTAAGCATTTTCAAACTGATTGAATACGCGGAACTCGCCCGGCCCGGGCGGATTCTCCACCGCCAACCGCAAACATGCCATCGAATCTAGCAGCGGTAAAAACCCGCGCTTCTGCCCGCCGCGACCGAACAAAGTCAATGGATGGCCGATGATCGCCTGACAGCAAAAACGATTGATGGCGGTGCCGAAACACTGATCGAAGTCGAGTCGGGTGCGTAGCCGCAGATCATTGCCCATCTCTTCAATCTGTGTTCCAAATACCACGCCCTGCATGATATCCGTCGCCCGTATGCCCCAAATCCTCGTGGCAAAATGTGTGTTGTGCGAATCGTGCACCTTGCTCTGGTGATACCAGCTCCCGGCTTGGCGAGGGAAGGGCAGGCGATCACGGCGTCCACGGAACTCGACCTCGAAAAATCCTTCGGGAATATCGACTTTGGGCGTCCCGTATTCGCCCATTGTACCCAGCTTGACTAAGTGCGCGTCCGGAACCACCTCTTTAATCGCCCACAAGATGTTCAGATTGTTGATGACATTGTTCTGCTGCGTCCAAACACAGTGCGCCTGATCCATCATGGAATAAGGCGCGGATGGCATCTGACCCAGATGAACCACCGCTTCCGGCTGAAAGTCCTTGAAAAATTCCTTTACAAAGCCGTAGTCCATTAAATCACCGACGCGGAAGTCAAGGGCTTTGCCGAATCGTTCTTGAAACGCCAACAAGCGGTCTTCGCGACTGGCGATGGGTTGCGCGCTAATGCCACCGACTTCGGCTACCCACTGCCGCCGCAGCATCAGATCGGCGCCGGCGACTTCGTGGCCAGAGGCGCTCAAATGAATCGCCAAAGGCCAGCCCAGATAACCGTCGATTCCGGCGATAAAAACCCTCATTTAGCGCTCCCTGGTATCATCGTCTAGTCCTCGTCCCGAGATGATCGCAACAATCTTACAAGGTTCAGGGACGATTTATAGTGTTGCGAAACAGGCGTGTATTGTTACTCCAATGTAACTCGAAAGACGCGATACTGAAACATTATCGGAACGCGATTGGCATCTCGCATAGGTCAAGGGCGCATATCTGTATATAATACCGAGCGCGTTCATGCCAATAACGCATGCTATGGCGCAGACTGTGAGTTCAGCTTGACCAAAACCAAACAATCCAACGGTACCTACTTAGGTCTTATCCGGAACAATAGAGCGTTCCGCTATCTCTGGGCCGGCCAGGTCGTCAGCCTGACGGGCGACTGGTTCAACCTGATCGCGTCGGCGGCCTTGATTGCCACTTTGACGCAATCGGGCGCCGCAGTTGGCGGTCTTTTCGCCGTGCGGATGCTGGCGCCTTTCCTGGTCAGTCCCTTTTCTGGCGTCGTTGCGGACCGTTACAACCGGAGAACAATCCTGATCACAGCTGATATTCTGCGCTGCTTCGTTGTGCTCGGCTTTCTGCTGGTGCGCCAGCCGGAACAGGTCTGGCTGATATACTTGCTCACGGCGGTCCAAAGTGCTACGCAAGGCTTTTACTTTCCAGCGTGGAACGCACTTTTGCCAGATATCACCGCGCCGCAAGAACTCGGAGTAGCCAACGCCCTGGCCTCTGCAACCTGGTCTGTAATGCTGGCCTTTGGCGCAGCTCTGGGCGGTTTGGTGTCGGGAGTCGCCGGCGTATATCCGGCCTTTGTCATTGACGCCGCGACATTCCTGGTGAGCGCGCTCATCATCCTCCGCATGCCCTATCAATCGCTGATCTCGCCTGGCGCGGATCGATCCATGATGGCGGGTATTCGTCAATACATCGACGGTCTCGCCTATCTGCGGCGCCACATTGACATCTTTACCATCACCTTGCATAAAGGCCTGTTGGGGCTTTTGGTCATCGGTCTCTATCAAGTGGTGCAGGT
Source organism: Chloroflexota bacterium (assembly GCA_026708115.1). Classification (GTDB taxonomy): domain Bacteria; phylum Chloroflexota; class Anaerolineae; order Aggregatilineales; family Phototrophicaceae; genus UBA6055. Next base: position 18,752 of record JAPOVL010000020.1, on the reverse strand, counting down.
GACCATTTCTGAACGTTATTTTCCCATAGGCGAAGGTGGTAGCATCACCCTCGGCCTGATCTACGTGATGTCGGGCATTGGATCTGGTATCGGTCCCATACTGGGACGCCATTGGGCGCGCGACCGAGATCGTCATCTGCGGCTGATGATCGCGCTGGGCTATGTCAGCGCCATCGCCGGATTCCTCATCAACGCAACCTTGGCATCGCTGCCGATCATTCTCTTTGGCGGCTTCCTGCGCGGCATCGGTGGTGGATTGGTATGGGTGCTCGGCACACAGCTGCTCTTGCAGATCGTACCAAACGAAGTCAGAGGACGCGTCTTCTCCACCGAATTCGCCATGTATACGCTCTTTGCCGCAGTGTCATCCGGCATTTCGGGCACCTTGATTGATGCCAGCTTGGGCGTGACGGGGATCCTGCTGCTGGGCTCCGCGCTGCTGGTTATCCCAACCGTGCTATGGTGCCTTTGGATCGCTTTTGGCAAGCGAGATCTTATCATTGTAAGCGAAGGAACGGCAATGCCCTAGCTTGCTGGCGATGCAAATGGGTCATTGCCGAACTTCCGCTATAATGGGCGCAAGCGGACCCTTGGAGCTTAACGAATGATACCCTTCAATCAATTGAAACCGCTCCACGACCTTCTGGCAGAAGAGATCGCACTCGCCATGCGACGCGTTGCCGACAGCGGATGGTATATCCTGGGACCGGAAGTCGAGGCCTTCGAACGGGAATTCGCCGATTATCACAAGGTCGACCATGCGGTGGGCGTAGCGAGCGGCACCGACGCCATCGAACTGGCCCTGCGCGCCGGCGGCATCGGTCCCGGCGATGAAGTCATCACGGTGGCGCATACCGCCATGGCCACGGTCACCGCAATAGAAGCTACTGGAGCCAAGCCAGTGCTGGCGGATATTGACCTGTGTACTTATACGCTCGATCCGAAAAGCGCTCTGGACCGCCTAACCGACCGCACACGCGCCATCGTTGTCGTCCATCTCTACGGTCAACCGGCCGACCTGGCTTCACTGGACGCCATCGCCAAGGAGCGCGATCTGCTCCTCATCGAAGATTGCGCGCAGGCGCATGGGGCGACCTGGAATGGTGGTAAAGTCGGCACCATCGGGCACATGGGAACCTTTAGCTTCTATCCCACCAAAAATATGGGCGCCTACGGAGACGGTGGCGCGGTCATCACCAAAGACGCTGCCTTGGCGGACAAACTGCGCAAATTGCGCAACTACGGGCAAACAACGCGATATACCCATCAGTCTCGCGGTTCCAACAGCCGCCTCGACGAACTGCAAGCCGCGATTCTGCGTGTCAAGCTCCAGCATCTCGACCGCCACAATCAACGCCGTCAGGCGATCGCAGCCATTTACGACGAAGTTTTGCAGTGCCTAGTCACGCCCTGGGCTGCCGCAAACGCCGAGCATGTATACCATCTGTACGTCATCAGAGACCAGCGGCGCGATCAACTGATGGAGGCGCTCAAAGCGCGCGATATCGGCACACTCATCCACTATCCTGTCCCGATCCATTTGCAAGAATCGCACCGCGATCTGGGCTTGGCTGCGGGCAGCCTGCCCAATACCGAAAAAGCCGCGGGCGAAATCCTGTCCTTGCCGCTTTACATTGGACTAAGCGATGCAGACGTCATCCATGTCTGCAATGAGATCGCTCAGTTAAGAGGCTGAACTGATGAACTTCGTCGGAGCATTTCGAGACAGGCGAGCGCTCGTCACTGGCGGGATGGGTTTCACCGGCAGCAATCTGGCCATCGCCCTGGTCAATGCCGGCGCGGATGTGACCATTGTCGACGCCATGATCCCGGGTTACGCGGGCAATCTCCATAATATCGAGCCGATCCGCGACCGCGTCACAGTCAATTTTTCGGATGTCCGCGACGCCAACGTGATGAATTATCTGGTGCAGGGACAAGATTACGTCTTTCACTTGGCGGGACAGGTTGATCACATCTTGAGCCTGACCAATCCCTTCCCCGATATCGACATCAACATCAAAGGCACAGCGATCTTGATGGAAGCCCTGCGCTGGCACAATCCTGACGCCAAACTCATCTACACTGGCACCCGCGGTCAATACGGACCTGCGGTGTCCTTGCCGGTCAACGAAGAGGCAGCCACGCATCCCAAGGGCATTTACGAAATCTCCAACTTGACTGCCGAAAAGATCATTCAAGTGTACAACGATGTACATAACATCGCCTCGGTTCTTCTACGTCTGACCAACTGTTACGGCCCGCGCGCGCAAATGAAACACCCGCGCTACGGCGTGGTAAACTGGTTCGTTCGGCTAGCGATTGATAACGAGAGCATCAAAGTTTTCGGCGATGGCAGGATCCTGCGCGACTTCCTCTATATCGAGGACGCGGTGGAAGCGATCTTGATGTGCGCGCTGGAACCCAAAGCCATCGGTCAAGTTCTGAATGTCGGCATTGATCAGCCGACCGATTTCATCGAACTTGCCAACACTGTGATTGATGTTGCCGGCAGCGGACGCTGGGAGCACGCGCCCTTCACGCGGGAGCGCGAAGCCCAGGAACCCGGCGACTTCTACTCCGATATCAGCAAGATTCGACAATTGGTTGGCTGGGAGCCGCGGACTTGTTTGAAGGAAGGATTGCGCGCGACCGTGGACTTTTACCGGCAACATAAAGCGCGCTATTGGAGCGACGATGATGACAGTTGACATCCACGCCTCGGTGCGCCGGGGCGACAACATGCAGATTATGGGCAACTTGTCGCTGGCGCGGGGCGTCGAAGTCGGCGCCAACGTGACTTTCTTTCCAGACGTGCACGTGGGAGAACACACGAGGATCCTGCCAGGAGCGGTCATCGGGCGGCCACCCATCCGCGCTGGTACGACCAATCGCCCCATTGACAGTGGCGACGACACCGTGCGCATCGGATCCGATTGTGTCATCGGAGTGAACTGCGTACTTTACACGAATACGCGCATTGGCAACAACGTGCTCATCGGCGACTTGGCTGTGATACGCGAAGGCTGCCGCCTGGAGGATGACACAGTTGTCGGACAAAATTCCACACTCATGCATGATGTTGTCTTGCAAGCGCGCAGTCGCGTTCACAGCTTAGTGCATATTACCGGTACCATGGTTATTGAATCCGATGTCTTCATCGGTCCCAGCGTCAGCAGCATCAACGACAACGACGTCAATCTCAAACGCTTCGGTCTGATCCCCTTTGAAGTCACAGGGCCGCGGGTCAGGCGCTTTGCCGTGATTGGCACGGCGGCAACCATAGGCGCTGATATCGAGATCGGTATGGGCGCTATCGTCGCGCCCGGCGCGATGGCGATCAAAGACGTCGCGCCCTGGACCATCGTGGCTGGCGTGCCGGCCCGCGAACTCCGCACTGTTGATGAAGACAGTCGAGCGCAAATCCTGGCGCATTTTGGGCTGAATGACGAGGGGGGCTGATGAGCCTGTTCTCGATTGTCGTGCCCGTCTATCACAATGCCAGCAGCCTGGGCGATTTGCTGGCGGAGTTGCAAGTCGTCGCGGACAAAAACCCCGAAGACGATTTCGAATTCATCTTCGTCGATGATGGATCCGCTGACGACTCCTTTACGGTCTTGGAGAAGCTAGCGGATCGCGCGCCGCGCATGAAAGTCGTCAAGCTCTCGCGGAATTTCGGCTCCAACCCGGCGATCATGGCCGGCATGAGCCAGGCGAGTGGCGACGCGGTCGCCGCCATCGCAGCCGATTTGCAGGATCCGCCCGCGCTGTTGCACGATATGATCACGCTTTGGCGAGGGGATCACAAAGTGGTCATCGCCGCCCGTCGCGGACGCCAGGATCCCTTCCCAACCTCGCTGCTTTCGGATGCCTTCTACCGGCTCTTCCGCCGCTACGCCATCAAGGCTATGCCCGAACGCGGCTTCGACTTTTTTCTGATAGACCGACAAGTCTGCGCGCTGATCAACGACATTCAAGAGAACAACGCCTATCTGATGGGTTTGATCCTCTGGCTTGGATTCGATCCCTACGTTCTCTACTATGACCGCCAAGCGCGCAAGCAAGAATATGGCCAGTCGATGTGGTCTCTGAAGCGCAAACTCAAATACTTCGTCGATTCTTTTGTCGCCTTCTCCTATTTTCCCATTCGCCTGGCATCGGCTCTGGGACTGCTCTTCAGCTTGCTGGGCTTGCTTTACGCGCTATGGGTCATCTACGCGCGCCTGGTGCTGGGTATCGAAACCGAAGGTTGGGCGTCGCTGATGATCGTCGTGCTCATCGCCGCCGGCGTGCAGATGTTGATACTGGGCATCGTCGGTGAATACATGTGGCGCAGCCTGGACGAGACCCGCCGCCGTCCCCGTTTCATTATCGAGAAGATCATCGAGAATGAGCGCGCCCCCGAAGACCCAAATGGTTGCGCGGGGATCAAAGCCCAGCCGTCGGAACGATCTCTCGAGCGCTAGGCTCTTTCACGTCTCCAGTCTTTTCGCATATGGTCGACAGGGCAGTCAGTTGCAGTTGTCTGACCTCCGACAGCAAAGCGCGCTTCGCCTATTCGCCTCATCGCGCTATGATTGTCCCCATATCCAATCAATTCCCAAACGAGGTTAAAGATGAAGATTCATGGTATCGTGCCACCGATGGCGACCCCCTTTGCCGCCGATGGCTCTCTGGACGAAGCGACGCTACGCGCTGAAGTCCGCTATCTCATTGAAGAAGCGGGGGTACATGGCCTGGCCGTCGGCGGCAGCACCGGCGAGGGACACACGCTTTCCACCGACGAATTGCGAGTTGTCGTCGGCAGCGCGCTCGAGGTCGCGTCCGGCCGTGTGCCGGTCATCGCGGGCATCATCGTCGATAGCACCCGCCAGGCCGTCGAAAAAGCGCGAGCCCTTGCCGATCTGGATGTGACCGCCCTGCAAGTGACGCCCGTGCACTATCTCTTCCGCCCGACGGACGAGATGATGTTCCGGCATTTCGCAACGCTGGCGGAAGAGGCCGCGCATCCGGTGATGATCTACAATGTCGTGCCCTGGACTTATTGTTCGCCCGCCCTGCTCGACCGCATGATGCGCGAGATCGACGGTCTCATCGGCGTGAAGCAAAGCGCCGGCGATCTGAAACTGCTGGCGGACCTGCTGATGACATCCGCCGACGCCGGACTGATCATGTCCGCGGTGGACGCGCTGCTCTATCCGTCGTTTTGTCTGGGCGCGCACGGGGCCATCGCCGCCATCCTGACGGCCGCGCCGGAGCTATGCCTGGCGCTGTGGGATCAAGTTAGAGAGGGCGATCACCAATCCGCGCTGTCGACGCACCTGAAGCTATTGCCGATTTGGAATGCCATCATGGACGATAACCTGCCGGCTAATGTCAAAACCGCGCTGGCCATGCAAGGCCGGCCGGCTGGCTCTGCCCGCATGCCCATGCCTGGCAGTTCGCCACAGCAGCGAGACGCCATTCGCTCTGCACTGCTTGCGGCAGGGATCCCGCTGGCCTAGTCCACCAGGTATCGCTGCAGCGCGTCCCGGTTCAGCTCAATGCCGAGGCCGGGCTTCTGCGGTAGCGGAATCTCGCCGTCGACCATCTGCAGTTCATCGGCGACGAGTTCGTCGCGCAAAACAGATTCCGACAAATGCGCCGGCAGAAATTCGATGAAGGGACAGCAGGCGGCCGCGAAACCCAGATGAGCGCTGGCCGCAATGCCGATGCCCGTCTTCCAGCAATGCGGCACCACCAGTCGTCCGTAGTCCGAGGCCAACTGCGTCACCTTGCGCGCCTCGGTGAAGCCGCCTACGCGACCGACATCCGGCTGCAAAACATCGAGCTTGCCGCGGTGCGCCAAGTCCAGGAATTCCCAATGCGTGTTCTGCCATTCCCCGGCGGCGATCCGTATCGGTGAATTGGCATTGATAAAGGCATATCCCTCCAGATCGTCGATGTTGATCGGCGTCTCCAGAAAGAACAGATCGAAAGGCTCCAACTGCTTGATCACGCGCAGGGCCGTTCGCGCATCGTCCCAGGCATAGGCGACATCGACCATCAGCGTCATCTTGTCGCCGACGGCCTCGCGGCATTCGGCCACGATGCCGGCGACATGATCGTCATGTTCCTGCAGGGCGTTATGGGTATAAGGTCCGTTGATGCAGATTTCCAGTTTGGCCGCCTTGAAACCGAAGGCCTTCGCTTGCAGCAGTTTTTCCTTCAGCGAATCTCGGTATTCTTGCAAGGTGTCGCCGTTGGGCAGCAGCGAGGCATAAGGCGTGATCGCATCCTTCACCGCGCCCCCAAGCAACTTATAAACCGGCAGACCGAGCGCTTTGCCCTTGATGTCCCAAAGCGCCATGTCTATCGCGCCCATTGCGCAGATCAGCGCGCCGCGCCGCCCGTTCATCTTGGAGCCGCTGTACAGCTTGTGCCAGATCGCCTCCGGCTGCAGGGGATCCTCGCCGATCAACATTTCCTCGAGGCCCAATCCCATAATGTGCGTGCCTCGCGCCTGGATGCAAGCGCGCGCGATCCAGGGATTCACATCGGTTTCGCCGATGCCGACTATTCCTTCGTCGGTGTGGATTTCCACCACCAGGTCATCCTGCGCCGAGGAACAAGCCTCCGTGTGGTACTCCGGAACCAACAGTACGTGGCAATCAATGCGGGTGATTTTCATAATGCAATCCTGTTAAATCTGAAAATGGGCATTTGCTTCTCCAAAGACAACCGCTAGATCTATTCAAGTAACACGCAAGCCAGGTCCATTCCCCCAACGCGCAGCTGAAAGCTGCTGGTATCTTCATTCGAGACGTTTTCGTCGAGAAAAGGACGGACAACCGTGAAGCCCTCCTTGCTGATCGTCTCGCAGACCGCTGTGTCGCTCGCGTTGATAAAGAACCAGGCTTCGGCGCCATTGTACGCGCGGCGACGGCGCAGCAAGCCGCCGCAGCGATCCGGCCTAACGCCGGCCCGGCCCAGCAGCGCCTCCAAGAATTGATCCGTGCCTTGGTCCACATCGCGATATGCCAAAGCGCCGAACCCAAGGAAGCTGCCGATCAAGACGCTGATCCCTGCGCCGACCCGATTCATCACGCCCGTAACGCGGCCTCCCCTCATCAGAATAGCTTCGGCCGCCACCGGTTCCAGGCTCTGCAAGTAGAAACTGGCCAGCACGTCTATATTGGCGAAATCTCCAATTCCGGTCAATTTGGCCGCGGCGTCGAATTCCCCAAAACGGCGTTGCTCGGGCATCCAGCGTCGTTCGTCCTTCGGCTCCGATACCATCACCAGCTCATCGTGCTTTGCGCCAAAGAACTCTTCGCCACCGTTTACCAACTGCGCAACGGTACACCAGCCATATTTGTCCCAGCGGCCCGGGCAGGCTTCGCTAATCAAGGTGCCGCCGCCCCGCGCATAGTCTATCAGATGAGCGAAATATTCAGCGTCCAGGCTGAGCGGCATCGTAAGAATCCCCGCCGCATAATGGCGCAGGTCGCCGCCAGCGACCTCGTCCGCGTCCAGGAAGTCAACGGCGAAGCCCAGCCGCCACAAGCGCGCGTAAATCCCGCGCATATTATAACGATAATGGTGGATGACATCGCCATTGCAGGCTTGGAAGAAGTGGTACAGGTCCTCGTTCACCAGTAGGGCGACCTGCGCGCGTGGCGGCTGCGCCTGCGAGAAGAACTCCCCATGCCGCTGTATCGCCTTGCCGATGCGGCTCGCAGCATCCATCCGCTCGCTGCTGTCGCCGGTCGGATCCAAGAGCCCGAAACCATTCGCCTCTTTCCAGAAGCGCTCGACGCGGTGATTCCAAAAACTGATGCCGGTCATGCCACAAGCCAAACCCGCCAGCATCCATATGCGCAGGTCCGTCGGCGTCGGTTTTCTGCCATAGTGCAAAGAGGTCGAGATGGGCCCGCCCTGGAACTCGGCGCCCCAAAGCGCGCGATCGCGCCCATTATTGCAGCGCGCCAGATCGGTACAGAGCATCATCTCTTCCCATATTTCATAGAGCAGCGCCGCCGGTTCGCTGTCGATCGGATCATCCCAGGGATGGCCATTATTCCACTTGGGATAATTGCTGGTGCCGAAAAAATCGCCGGCGCGCGCCCAGCGCCACTCCGCCCCGGATCCAACGCGCGGCGTATCGGCGTGGCTGAAGACCGGCCGCTGATAGGGGTCATTTTCGCGCAATGCCCGCGTCTTGAAACCCAGGGCCCGCGCCATGTAAACATCGTCCATGAAATAACGCCAATCGATGAAGGGCGCAAGCGGCTCCTCGCGCCGCGGCGGTTCAACCTCGTCCCAGGCGCCGTAATTGATCTGCCAGGTCGCGTTCAGCGCGTCCAGGCTCGCATATTTTTCTCGCAACCATTCGCGGAAGCGCGCCAGCGTATGCGGACAATAACAGAATCCCAGCTTCCCCGCCCTGTTGGGCCAAAATCCGATCTCTTGAAAGGTATTCCAAGCCCAGATGTTCCTGTATTGTCCCAATGTACGTGCCAACTCGGCGATGAAACGCGCCGCCGCCTCCCGAACGCCGGGATGATCCCAACAAGGTCCCGGCTTGCCGTCCATGGGAATGGTATATTGCGCCGGCTGATTGTGCCGACGCCCATCCGAATATACGAAGTGGCAATCCGGGAATCTACGCCAGACCCAGGCCGGCGCCTGCTCCATGGTCAAACCGAGATAGATGCTCAGATCAAGTTCCCCGGCGCGCCTGATCAAGCGCTCAACCCGCGTGAAATCGTATTCGCCCTCGCGCGGCTCGTCCGCCGACCAGTGCTCCTGAATCTTGATCATATTGAAGCCATAGTCCTTCAAAAGCGGCAGATCCGCCAGCACCGCATCCAGATCCAGGCAAGGTTCGCGATAGACATGCGTGCCAAAGGGAAAAACGTTGTCACCAAATACCGGGCGGATGCTCATCATATCACTCCTTCACCGCGCCCAGCTTGATGCCCGAAATGAAATAGCGCTGCAAAAAGGGATACACGATCAGAATCGGCACCGTCGCCACAATAATCTGCGCGCCGCGGATCGCCCGGTCGGAGAGGCGCTGCAAATCTTGCGGATTGATGCCCACCTGCGTCAGATCCAGCGTCACAATCACGGTGCGCAAGAAGGTTTGCATGGGATAGTTGGCGGTATCGGTCATGTAGATCAAGCCGTCAAACCAGGCGTTCCAGTGGTTGACCGCCGAGAAGAGCGTCAAAGTAGCGATGGCGGGCAGCGACAGAGGAATGTAAATATGCCACAAAACGCGCCAGTGCGAGGCGCCGTCGATCAAAGCCGATTCTTCCAGTTCCTTCGGCACATCGCGGAAGAAATTCATCATCAGGATCACGCTGAATATAGGCACGGCATTGGGTAAGATCAGCGCGCCCAGCGTGTTCAGCAATCCCAAGCTACGCACGACCAGAAACGACGGAATCAGACCGCCATCGAAGAGCATGGCAAAGACAAAGAACCAGATGAAGATCGTGCGGCCCTTGAAGACACGCGGCGTCTTCGACAGTGGATAGGCGGTCAGTATGACCAGAATCATGTTCAAGCTGGTGCCGGTCAGCACGCGCGCTACCGATATAGCGAGCGAGCGCAGAAAATTGCGCGAGCCCATTACTTGTTCGTAGTTCTCCAGCGTGAAGTCGATCGGCCAAAAGGACACGAAGCCGCCGGTCGCCGGCGCTCGTCCACTCAGCGAAACGGCGAAGATGTGAATCAATGGCAGCAGGCAAAGCACGGCGAACAATGTCAAGAAGACATAATTGAAGCCGTCAAAGAGGCGGCTGAACCAGTTCCTGTCGCGGATCATGCGCCTGCCCCTACAAGATGCGATAGCCGGCGTAGCGGTCCGCCAGCCAATAGGAAAGTACGATCAAACCGAAACCAATAAAGGATTTGAACAAGCCCACGGCGCCCGCCAGACTGTACTGTGCCGAGATCAATCCGACGCGATAGACATAGGTATCGATGATATCGCCCGTGCGATAAACTGCTGGGCTGTAGAGCGTCAATATCTGCTCGAAGCCGGCTTGCAGCACATCGCCCAGGCTCAGCGCCGCCAGCAAAACGATCGTGGGTCGGATGCCGGGCAAGGTGATATGCCAGATGCGGCGGAAGCGCCCGGCGCCGTCGATCGCCGCCGCCTCGTGCAAGACCGGGTTGATCGCCGTCAGCGCCGCCAGATAAACAATGGTCGAGAACCCGACATTTTTCCAAAAGCCCGAACTGATCACGGTACCGCGGAACCAGTCATTGCTGCCCAGCCACAGCTGCGACTTGATCCCCAAGGCGCCAATAGCTTGATTGAGTATGCCGCCCGCCGACAGGATATCGAGCAGGATGCCGCCCAGCACGATCCAGGACAGAAAATGCGGCAAATAAATCAATGTCTGTATTGTGCGGCGGAACAGGACTAGCCGCGCCTCGTTCAGCAGCAGCGCCAGAATTATCGCGCCTACCTGATCAGCGACAATCTTTGAAATCGAGATGATCAAGGTATTGCTGAAGATCCGTCCGAATTCCGGCAGCGAAAACAGAAACTCGAAATTCTCCCAGCCGATCCAGGGCGATCCGGTGAAGCCTTTGGCCGGGCTAAAATCCTGAAATGCGATGACCACGCCGTACATCGGATAATAGCGAAACAGGAGCACGAAGATCAGCCCGGGCACGATCATGACGTACAAAGGCCAAGCGCGCTTCATGTACTGTTTGAAGGTCATGCAATCGCTCGGCAGTTAAGTCCCCTTCCCTCCATGTGGGGTCGCGTAGACACCGACCGTCGGGAAGGGGATTTAGGGGATGGGGGTCTTTGGGCCGCTACATCTGCCCGTGCCACCACTCGTTGACTTCGTCGGTGATGCGGTCGCCGCCGCCGGAGCGCCATTCCTCCGCGAAGGAGTCGAAGCGGTCCAGCGATTCCTGACCGGTGATGATATTGATGAAGGTCTCGGCTTCCAGTCCTTCCAACGATGTGCCTGCCCGTTCCATTGTCCGCGTCGGCACCGTGAGGAAGTGGTTCTTGATGCCATCGGCTTCCCAGTGATCAACAGCAAAAACATTCGCCTCGTCCCACAAGACCGATAGCGGATCGCCACCCAGGAAGGCTTCCATCAAGGCATCGCGTTCGTCCTCGGGCGTATTGGCCCAGACGTTGCGGCGTTCCTTGATCCAGTTCGTTTCGAAGTAGGGATCGGTGCGGCTGCCGCCATTGGTGCCGGGCGGGCCCCAAATATGCTTGGTGCTGTCGTAGCCGTTCAGGTCCAGCACGCTGCCCATTGGGTCCAGGTCGCCATCTGCATTGCGCCAGAAGTAGTCCGTGCCTTCAAAGCCGTGATAGCGGTTGGCAGGGCTCTGCAGCAGCTCGGCCCACCAGGCGACCTGCTTCAAAACCAGGTCGACATGCTCGAAACCCTTGCGGAAGCAGTAGACCGTATCGGGGACGGGATTGCTCCAGGCTTTCTTCTTGATGCCGGTTGGGCCCGTGGGAATATCGCCAAAGGTCCAGCGCGCATCCGGGTCATTGGCGACGCTGTCCGGCAAGCCATAGACCGCCCCAAAGGCGGGCGAATACATAATACCGGCCAAATTGCCGCCGATGTGCGTGCCCGCATTCTGCCAGGGCGCGAATGTGAAGAAGTCTTGCGCCAGCAGCCCTTCGCTATACCAAGCCCGCAGCGTCCCGAGCACTTCCTTGATCTCCGGCCGGACGCTGTCATATTGCAAGTCGCCATTCTCGTCCGGAGTCCAGAAAGTCGGCATCACGCCCCAGGCGCCGAAGATCGGATCCAGCGAGCAGTACCAGGTGTTCAACTGGCGATTGGCCGCGATGCCCAGCGTGGCGCCATCGCCGCCCTGGCCCATATCCGCTTCCTTGAATGCGGTAGCGACCGCGTGTAATTCCTCGATCGTGCTCGGCGCGCTCATGCCCACCGCATCCAGCCAATCCTGCCGAATCCACAAGACTTTGTCGTTCTGCGCCGCCTGCTCGATATAGGGCAAACCCATCTTGCGACCGTTGACCTCGGCCAGGCGCCAGGCGATGCCGTCGCTGAAGCTCATCGCCTCTTTCAGCCATACCGGATGCGCCACCTCTTCGTAGACATCGGTGATGTCTTCCAGCAAGTCATTTTCCAAAAGCTCCGAATAGACTTGCAAGGGAACCGTTTCCATGAAGTCGGGCAATTCGTTGCTGGCGATGGCCAGATTGTACTTCTGCAATACCTCGCCTTCGTTGTCCGTCCAATTGAAGGCCAGCTTCCACTGGATGCCGGTGACCGCGGCATTGAGGCGCGTGAAGGGCGAGTTCTCGATATCGTCGCCATCGGCGAATTCCCAGGGACCGCGCCTGCTTCCCGTGATCGTCACTGGGGGATCTACCGGCATGCCCTCCGGGATCGGCGGCAAGCTGGTCGTCCAGCCACGCGCGTTATTCGGACTGCCCGGGTGCAATTCAGCCGGGATCTCTCCCATGTTTTGGGCAAGTATCGGGGCTAATCCGTAACGCGCCATCATCGCGGTCGCCATGCCGGCGCCGCCCCATTTCAGAAAATCTCTTCTCGATGGTTTCAGGTCTTCGGTGTTGTAGGGAAATCTCTTGCTCATCAGAACTCCTTAATACAACTATAGGACCTAACGGTATGCGATCGTGAGCGATAGGCACCTCCTTATCCCGGGGCTTTCCCGCCCGTCTTCCTGCTTTCCGTATCGGCTGTCAGAGAGATGACCGTCTGCCAGACTTCGCTCGAGAATCGAATGTGACTGCGCGTCAAGACGCCGGCGGCATCGGCGTCGCCATCGGCAATGGCGTCAAAGATCGCCTGGTGCGTGCCGCCTCCCTCTGCCTGTGCCGGCAAGGTATCCAGTCGCGCCTCTTGCAAGACTTCTTCCAACACATCTATCAGATTGCTCACGAACTGACTGATGATGGCGTTGTGGCTGGCCACGCCAATACCGCGATGGAAGCGCATATCGGCTTTCAGGTATTCGCGGACATCGTCCGCGCTATTCATCGTTCGCAACTCGCGCTGGATCTTCTCCAGGTCGGCCGCGGTCGCGCGTTCAGCCGCTGCGCGCGCCGCTTCCACCTCAATCATCTTGCGCGCGTCCAGCAATTCAATCATCGTCCCGCCCCAGGTCGCCAGGCTCAGGCCCAGAATGCGCCCGAAACTGGCGCCGGTATTCGTGGTCAAAAAGGTGCCCTCCCCCACCCGCGATTGCACTAGCCCAACCGCTTCCAGGACTTTGAGCGCCTCGCGCACGCTGTAGCGGCCGACGCCCAGCGCATCGGCCAAGGCACGCTCCGAGGGCAAGCGCTCGCCCAATTGCACGACGCCGGACAAGATGTAATTCTTCAGTTGCTCGAGGGTTTGATCCTTGACGCTTGCTTTTTCAATCGTGCGCAAGCCGGACACGCTCGGTGAGGGGAGTTTCACGACGGACCTCGCTTCCGATCAGGAAAATTGGTCAGTGGTGTTACCAATATAATGCGACCTGATGATCTTTGTCAAGTTTCCACAGTCGCAAGACAGGGCAATCGCATCAAGTTTTCGTACCGCCGAGCGGCTGTGCTTATAATGATTTGAAGTGATTGGAATTGCTGGCGCCCGGCGGGGGCTACAAGCTGCGCCGGAAAAAGTCCCGCATGGCTTCGACCATTGCCGGCAAATAGGCGTGACCGACACCCTGGTAGAGTTGGACCTGGAATCGCTCGGCCGCGCCCTGCTCGTCATAGACCTTGCGGGCAAAGTCGACGATCTTGTGGATCCCGGCGATGGGCGACAGTGGATCGCTGTCGCCGGACAAGATCAGTTGAAATCGCGGCGCTGTCAAGGCGACGATATGCTCCATATCAATGCCGCTTGCAAGAACGCCCGGCACGAAGTAATAGATGCTGTGCAGGCGGTAATGGCCGTTGTCCGCGAAGTCGCGGTAGCGGGTCATCTGTGAAATGGGCGCCACTGCTTTGATCGTCTCGTCCAGCGCCGCCACCCAGGTCGAGCGGGAGGCGCCCAGGCTCATGCCGGTCGCGCCAATACGCCGTTCGTCGACCTCCGGTCGGCTGCGCAGATAAGCCAAGGCCGAGAGATCGTCATGTATCATCATGCCCCAGAGCGTTTTGCCCTGCCAAAGGAAATGCTTGAACAGTGACAATTCCGTGACGGCGCCGGATTCAGCGGCGCCTGCTGGACCGAGACCTTCGCGCTCGCCGAAACCGTAGGCGTCGATGGCCATGACGATGAAACCCGCTGCGACCAGCGCCAGCCCGGGCGCATAACCGTTTTCGCGAACCTTGATCGCGGCGTCCTTGCCCAGCGCATACTTGCCGCCATGTTCGTGGTGATAAAGCACAGCCGGCGCCGGCCATTCGATACCCTTAGGCAGCAGCAGGTAGCCGAAGACCCTGTCGCCGACTCCGTTTTCAAAACTGAAGTATTCCCGGGTATGGTCAACCTCGTCGCTGCGCGATATCAGGCGGACGCTCGGTATCGACGGGACCGGAATGTCGCCCAGGAGCTGCCAAAGTCTGGCTCGTAAGTCCGAGGATGCCGCCATTTTCACGTCCACTTGCGCTTGACTCCGTGGCTTGTTTGTCAAAGTAGGCACAGCGCTGGTGATCGCTGGTCGCTTATTTCATCCCGGTAGTCGCAATACCGGTCGTGATGAAGCGCTGCAAAAAAGCGAATACCAGCGTGATCGGCAACAAGGTCACGACCGTCATCGCCAGCACATAGTGCCACTGAATTTGCAATTCGCCCTGAAAAGCGTTCAAACCAACCTGCAAGGTGAAAAGATCGTTCTGGCTGAGCACGATCAGCGGCCAAAGGAAATCATTCCAGCGCCACATCACCGAGAATATCGCCAGCACCGCCAGCGCCGGACGCGCGAGGGGCAGGATAATCCGCCAGTAGATATGCCATTCGCTGGCGCCGTCAATCCGCGCCGCGTCCAGCAATTCGTCGGGGATAGTCAACATATATTGGCGCAGCAGGAAAATGCCTGTCGGCGTGGCCGCGCCCGGGATGATCACGCCCCACAGGTTATTCTTCCAACCGATGCTGGTGATGACCAGAAAGACCGGCACCAGGATGACCGTGATCGGGATCATCAAAGTCGAGATGAAAAGCACGAAGATAGCATCCCGTCCCTTGAATTTATACTTGCTCAGCGCGAAGCCCGCCATGCTGTTGATGACCAGCGTGATCGCGGTCGCCACAGTCGTCACGACCACGCTGTTTTTGAGATAAGTGACGAAGTCGAAATTCTCGAGCTCCACCAGCGGATCGAGGTAATTCTCCCATGCCAGCTTGACCTCTTCCACCGGTTCGCGCTGTCGGATGTTGACCTTGATCTCTCCCGCCGCGGGATCTGCCGGGTCGACCATCCGCGCTTCAATGCCGACGCGCCTGATCTGCGCCAGCTCGCGGGAGCTGCCATCTTCCATAGTCACGGTGAAAAGCGGCAGCGCTTTGTCGAAACCTTCGACCTCAACCTGCACCTGCTGATAGGGCAGCAGTGGAGGCGGATACTTGACCAGTCCCGCCTGGGTCTTGAACGAAGAAGCCACCAACCACAAGACTGGACCAAACATAAGTATCGTGCCGAAGGTCAAATACAGATACGTCAGCGCATCGGCGCTATTGATGCGCGCCCCCCCGCTGCGCAGGGACAAGAACCGGGATATGCTGATTCTTTCCGCGCCCATCATGCAATCCCTAAGCCAGGCTCGACTGGTTGCCCAGCCGCAACTGCAGCAGCGTCAGGACCAGAAGCGATATGCCCAACACCATCGACGCCGCCGCCGATAAGCCAAATAATTGAATCTGATTGGAAAAACCGGTGGTATAAATGTACTGCACCATAAGTTGCGTTCGCGTTCCCGGGCCGCCGCCGGTCAAGACAAATATATGATCAAACATCTGCACTGCTCGGATCAGCGAGAGCACCAGCACAACGAACATCGTCGGCATCAGCAAGGGCATGGTTACGAATCGGAAATCCTGCCAGTGGTTGGCGCCGTCGATCGAACTCGCCTCATACAGTTCCGGCGGGATTGATTGCAAGCCGGCCAGCAAGATCAAAGTATAAAATCCCATCAAAGCCCAGACGCTGACAAAGACCACCCAGAACATCGCCCAGTTGATATCAAGCAGCCAGCGCTTGCTTTCGCCGCCGAAGATCTCGACAATCGCGTTGAGCACGCCCTCGTGCTGCAAGACCCACTTCCAAATCAGCGCCACAACCACCGGGGAAAGCAATACCGGATAAAAGAATACACTCCGGAAGAAACCGCGCGCGACAATCTTGCGGTTGAGCACCAAAGCAGTGACAAGCGAAAACAAGACGATGCCGCTGACTTGCAAGACCACAAACTGGATCGTGTTGGAGATGCCACGCCAAAACAGATCCTCCTGACAACTGTTCGGCGACAGGAAGTCCTCACAGTCAAAAAGCGTCGCAAAGTTATCCAGGCCGACAAAGGGACGGTCTTGCGGAAAAAGTTTTGTGCCGCCGGTCATCGCGTAATAAAAATTGAGCAGCATAGGGAACAATACAAAAATGCCAAATATCAATAGATTTGGCAGCACAAAAAAATAGCCCATCTTGTCTATACCGACCCGCTTTTGTATCGGTGTCAAGACGAACTCGACCACTGCCACTGGTATGAGTAGCAGCGGTCGCGCAATCGCTTCGAGAACGTTGAGCAGTCGCAAGGGTTTCCTTACGCTTTCCCCCATCTCCCCAGCCCCTTCTCGCAAGGTCACGGCCTGCGCGACCCACAAGAAGGGAAAGGGAGAAATGAACTCGAATGAAGCGCCTCCCTCATTTTGAGGGAGGGACTTAGGCTGGGGCGCAGCTAGCCTTGTTCGGCCAGGGCAGTGTCTACATCGTCCTGAATGCGATCGATGGCTTCATCCAGCGTCAACTCGCCCACCATGGCCTGGGTCAGGCGATCGCGCGTCGCGTCAAAGAGGGCGCGGTTGAAGGCGTAGGCCTGCAAGTCGAAGGCAGTCTGCTCCAGTGTGCCTACTTGACCGACGAAGACGCCCAGCGAGTCCTTGGCCAATTGCAAGTCGGTGTCGAAGTCAACGCCGCTTGCCGACAAGCCCGCGTGGGCCGGGATGAAGAGCGTGCGCGCGGCAAACTCGCCCAGCACGTCCTGGCTGGCCAGGTATTCCATCACTCTGGCGACCTCTTCCGGATGCTCGGTCGCGCCGATGCCAACCAGGGCCGCGCCGCCGGGCATACCCGTGCAACCGCCCGGTCCGCAAGGATTCGGCACCGTCTGCCAGTCGAAGGCATCGCCGATTTGCTCGCTGAATTGACCGACCTGCCAACTGCCGGACATGTAGAAGACCAGTTCAGCATTGGCGAATTCTTCGTTGGCGCCGGCATAACCTTCGCTCAGCGGCCACATTTCCGGATGCATGGTGCCGTCCAGATGCCAGTTGACGAAGCGCTCCGCCATATCACGGAAGCCTTCGTCCATTACCGTCGGATGACCCATATCGTCAAAGTACATGGCGCCCGAACTGATGGCGGGACCGGCGAAACGGTGACCGCTGCGATCCATGGCCATGGGATAGGGGATTTCCAGCGCTTCCGCTACCGCGACCGACGCGGCCGCCCATTCGTCCCA
Source organism: Chloroflexota bacterium (assembly GCA_026708115.1). Classification (GTDB taxonomy): domain Bacteria; phylum Chloroflexota; class Anaerolineae; order Aggregatilineales; family Phototrophicaceae; genus UBA6055. Next base: position 1,111 of record JAPOVL010000020.1, on the reverse strand, counting down.
GGTGACGGAATCGGACATATCGCTCGGCACGTCAACGCCAGCCTGCTCAAACAGCGTGCGGTTGATGAAAGGACCGGTGATGGTCAACTGCGTCATGAAACCCGGGATGCTGGAATCATCGCCCGGCAGGCGTTTCCAATTGAGGAAAGGACCAAAGTTGTCTTCCCAATAACCCGGATCGCTCAAGTAGGGTGTCATATCCAGGTAGTATTCGGCCAAGCCGCCTAGGTCCGTAACCCGCGCCATATCGGGACCTTCGCCGGCAGCCAGGTCAAGCGGCAAGTTCTCCAAGATCGCGCGATAGGGAACGGTGTCGATCTCAACGCTGATATCCGGATTGTCCGCCTCGAATTGATCCAGCAAGTCGCGCAGGACTTCGCCTTCGTTACCATCGTCATACCAGCGGATCCGCAATTCGACCATGTCCTGCGAGAAAGCCGGCGCAACCGCCAACAGCATCGACAAGACGACAAGTATAGCTACAAATTTACGCATTAGGTTTACTCCAATTAGCTTACGATGTGAATAATGTGACTCGGAACTGTCAGCAGATGCAGGACCGAAAGCGCTAGGCGCGCCTTAAGCGCCGTCGATTTCCATATAAGGCCCCGGAATCTGGCAAAACAGCCGCGCAATTCTAGCGGAACTAACAGGGTCTGTCAAGCAAGGGGGCGTGGCGCGGGGCTGCATTTCAGATTATTGGCGAGCCCCCATCGTCCACCCTCAACCACAAAAACTGTAGCAGCCAGCCGGCGGACACTTTTTGTCAACTAACTCGCTGCCCCGACCGCTAGCCCCCGACTCTATGCCGAAACTGCGTCCATATAGTCGCCCTTTTCTCCCCGCCTTGCTCTATCATACGAGGGTACATCACACCGGGCCGCCCAGCCTGAGCTGCTGCTTTCCAAACCCGGCGCCCGGCTCGAACGAAACCACATCGTCCAAAAAGAGGCGCTAATCTCCGAAAACAGATTTCTGCCTCCGCAACTGGACAAAGACGAAGAAACTTGAAGCCGAAAGCTAGGCCAATCGCCAGGCATCTCCTATGACAAAACTGCAGGGACGACCGGCGGTCACTGTCGCCGGTCAGTATCGACCGGACCCTTGGGTC
>JAPOVL010000049.1 GCA_026708115.1 Chloroflexota bacterium | reverse complement strand
TGTTCTGGCGGCACGACCTGGTCGAGGACTACGGGGCTCCCGTGCAGGCCTGGGGGTTCGTCGGCGCCCCGCTCGTGGATGGCCGGCAGATCATCACCCTCGTCGGCGGCGAGCCCGACGCCATGGTCGTGGCGTTCGATCGGGAGAGCGGGCGCGAACTCTGGCGCTCGATGGAGGTGGGAAACGAACCGGGCTACAACCCGCCGGTCATCTACGAGTTGGGCGGCAGGCGGCACCTCATCGTCTGGCACCCCAAGGGCATCGCCGGGCTCGATCCGAACGGCGGCGAGGTGTTCTGGCAGTTCCCCTACGACGTGGAGTACGGGCAAACGATCGCGACACCGATCCAGCAGGGAGACCAACTCCTCGTGTCGTCAGCGTCGCACGGTTCGACCCTGATCGAGGTCGCCGCTGCGGCGGGCAAGCCCCAGGCGAGGATCGTCTGGAAGGGCAAGAGCACGAGCAAGGAAGACCTCGACGGTCTCCACGCCTTCAACTCGACCCCTGCCTTCGACGGCGACATGGTTTACGGCATTGGCGGCCAGGGCGCACTGCGCGCCATCGACCGTGCCACCGGCCAGGAAGTCTGGGCGACCTTCGAACCCAGCGAGGACGCCCGGATTGCCACCGCGTTCCTGGTCCGAAACGGCGACCGCTACTTCATCAGCAACGACCGCGGCGAACTGATGATCGCCCACCTGAGCCGGGACGGCTACCACGAGGTCGACCGCACCCACGTGCTCGAACCGACGACGCCGAGCAGGCGCATCCGCCGCGAGTTGGGCAAGCTCCTCTGGGTCCACCCCGCCTACGCGAACGGCCACATCGTGCACCGGAACGACCGGGAGATCGTGCGCGCGTCATTGCTGGCGGAGTAGGAGCCGGCAACGAACGGCAATTTGGCCGTCGTCAGTCGGGCTGTCGTTAGTCGTTCTGAGCGTGAGGTCGTTCGGCCGGATCCTCTCCCTCATCGGCCTGCCCACTCCCTTGTTTGCTCACGCCGAGGCCGCCGAGGAACGACTCCGTTGTCACGACGGCGTGACCGAACGCCGGGAAGTTGACGTTGATCGTCGCATCCATCTCAGGCTGCCCGAAAGCCGCAATCGCGTCCTTCACCAAGGTCACGTGGTAGCCAAGTTCCACGGCGTAGCGACCCGTGGACTCGATGCAGGTGTTGGCGCGCAGACCGGCCAGCACGACGTGATCGATGCCGCGGGACTTGAGCAGGAAGTCGAGATCGGTGTTCGCGAATCCGCTGGCGGTCCAGTGGTGCCGCGCCTCCAGATCCCCCGGTTGGGGCTGATAGTCCGCGTGGTACTCGGCGCCCCAACTGCCCTTCTCGAAGACTCGGAACGCCTGTGCTCCAACGTGTGATGGAGCGAGGAACTTCCAGTCGTCGAAGTCGCCTTCCGCGGTGTGGTGGTGAGGTACGTAGACGATCTGGATGCCCGCTTCGCGGGCCTTGGCGAGCAGCTGCTTCAGGTGTTCGTGCAGACCCACCGCGTCGGCGGTGCTCTTGACCAGAGGCCAGAGCTTGCCGCCCTCCGCGAGGAAGTCGTTGTACGGATCGACGAGCAGGATCGCGGTTTTCGAGGGGTCGTAGGCGGGCACTGGCGGCGGCGCCTGAGCCAGAGTCGCTACGGGCAGCGAGAGCCAGGCAGCGAAGGTTGCGACGATCCAGCGACGGGTCAGCGGTGAGTTCTTCAAGACGTCTCCTTGTAGCAGCCGCTCCCCAGGGAGGGCGAACAGAGAGAGTATCATGATGAAACTTATCGTGTCGGTGGGCCCATGCGGCGCCGTTCGATCCGACCCCATGATCCAGCCGGTGGACGAATCCGGCGAGCTGGCTACTTGCCGAGTCCGGGACCAGGCACGACTCCGATCTGGTTCGGAGCCAGCACGCGGCCGTCGGTGGAGCGCACCTTCACGGGCTGGATGGGTTCGCCGGTTTCACGTTCCGTGAAGATCAGCCTCGGGCCTTTGGGACTTGGCTTGTATGTGTCGCCCCACTGCACCAGCGCCATGATGGCTGGCTGGAGGTCCAGACCCTTGCGGGTCAGCGCGTACGCGAAGCGCTTCGAGTTGGAAACACTCTGCTTCTCCAGAATCCCCTCCTCCACAAGGCGATTCAGACGCCTCGCGAGGATGTTCCGCGGGATCCCCAGGCTTTCCTGGAGTTGATTGAACCGCCTTGGACCAAAGAAGGCATCGCGAAGTACCAGAAGGGTCCATCGTTCGCCCACGACCTCCAGGGCCTGTGCCAGGGAGCAATTCATGTGCTGAAAGGACTTGTGCTTCATGGCAGCGCCTCTTCACGTTCACCGCCGCCCGCAATGCTCACAGGCGGCCGTTTGGCAAGGGGTTCTAGTGCGCCGGTGATCCGGCGGCCTCCTAGGCTAGTCGTTCTGGTGGTCGAAGTCTGGCGCGGCCTCGGGATCCACGACCACCGCGGCTTCCTTTCGCCTCTGCCGGGTTCGGGAGACCGCGGAACTCGCCAGACCCGCTATCAAGCCCGCCACGGGCATGAGAAGCCACACCGTGGCCCAGGGCGAGTCCGGATCCTCCTCGATCGTCTCCAGGCCGCTTCTGGCGACGTGCAGGAAAGCGATCGCACTCGCCGGAAGGCTGAACCAGGGATCGCGGAGCGTGGCTCTGAGGGGCGATTCCGACTCGCCGGATGCCAGCGCCTCGTCCCCTTCACTCTTCTTTTCGCTCTCAGCGTGTTTCCTGGAAGCTGAGCCGCCGGTGAGCCCGAAAGCCAACGCGAGCGTCGCGACGCCCAGGCCCGCCAGGAACCACACTGCCTTCTCGGTTACAGGCGGCTCGGCCATGAGGTCGAGAACGAAACGGGAGGCGAGGATGAGCACGCAGAAGATCGCAGGAACCTGGTACCACGGGTGGGTGAACATCGTCGACTCGTGCCAGACGGGACCGGTGCCCGGGCTCTCTCCCGCATCTTCAGGCGGGCGACGGACGTCCCTTAAGACCTCTGCCAGCGTCGCCACTACTGCCGTCCCCAAAGCCACGGCATAGGTCATCGAGACCAGGGACGTCCGAAGCGCTTCCAGGTCCAACAGCCCGGCGTCCTCTCCGGACCAGAAGAGTCCCATCAGGACCAGGAACCGCGCCGACGGCTTGGACTCGTCGTACTTTTCCTTACTCGCGGTCATGGGTTCCGGGGGCGAGGTTAGCCGGTCCTGCTGGCGGCGCTCAGCGGCTTCGACGAACCCTCTGCCCTGAGGTCAGTGACGCACCGCTCCACGAATGGCAGCATCGCCGCGACGCACTCTGCCGGCTGCTCAAGCTGGAGCAAGTGCGTCGTGTCCGGCACGAAGTCGTAGTCGAGGGCCAGGATCTCCCCGAGATCCACCGTGGGCAGAAACGAGAAAGGCACCGTGGGGTCGGAGCCGATGATCTTCGCCGGACACGAAACGCGACTCAGGTCCGCTGCTCCTGCCCATCGAGGGCCTTCCAGCGAAACGGTCGCTTCGTACTCCCTCGGGCAGCGCAGTACGTATCCGTCGCCGTTGGAGGCTTGCCGCAGCGTGGCGCGCGCGATGAGTTCGGGCGCGCCGGGGCAGAGAA
>JAPOVL010000012.1 GCA_026708115.1 Chloroflexota bacterium | reverse complement strand
ATCTATACGGTCACCCAAAAAGGGGGCAAAATGAGGGCATCTTCCCAGCATTTGTCGACCAATCGCGCTTCATTGAGCGCTCCTCAGCTGATGCTTCGGGATACTCCCCCCGTGGGGCGGAGAGGGCACAGGCCGGGGGATGGAGTAGAATCGCAAATCTTGGTTCATCTTTACTTGATTTGGCTATAGAATGAAGCGGCAATTCAGCTTTTCGGTAATCTGATGCTTAAGAACTCCAAATATGAACTGGATGTCGAAGAACACCGCGACCAGTTGATTCCTCTGCTGAAGGTGATCCTGGACTCCCCAAAACGCCTCAGTTCGCGCGAGCATCAGCAATTGATGCGTCGCTATCCAAAACCGGCCGGTGAGGGATTTTACAGCCTCGCAAATCTGGTCGACGCCTGGCGCGTCTTTGCCGGGCAAGAGGGCGTTCCGGCTTACGACGAGGGTTTACTGCATAAGCTACGGCGCAAGCCCGTGCGCACCCTGTCCGGCGTCACGCCGGTGACGGTGCTCACCAAGCCTTTTCCCTGCCCGGGCACATGCATATTCTGTCCCAACGACGTGCGCATGCCCAAGAGCTACCTCGCCGATGAACCAGGCGCGCAACGCGCGGAAAAAAACGCCTTTGACCCCTATCTGCAAACCTATATACGCTTGCAAACCTACCACAATCTAGGACATTCGACCGACAAGATAGAGATCATTGTTTTGGGGGGCACCTGGTCCTTTTATCCGGAAACTTATCAGATCTGGTTCGTCAAGCGTATCTTTGACGCCATGCACGACTTCGGCAAGGGCATAGATGGCCGCGAGGAAGTCGTGACAGCTTTGCGGCAAAAGTCAATGTTCAGCGGAGAACAAGTCAGCAACGTGGTCATTCAAGGTCTGACAATGGCGGCGTCTTACAACCAGGTTGTGCAGAATATCTACGCCGATGAGATCTATCGCTCCCACGGATTGGTGGACGAGATCATAGCCGGGGAGCGCGAAAGATCAGCCGTCGATGAATACGCGACCTGGGAAGAACTGGAGGCAGCTCAGCGCGAAAACGAGACTGCCCCATGCCGTTCCGTCGGACTGGTGATAGAGACGAGGCCGGATCATATCAGCGAAGACGAAGTGATCCGTATTCGTCGATTGGGCTGCACCAAAGTTCAGATCGGTTTCCAGAGCCTGGACAATCGCGTTCTGGAGATGAACAAACGCGGTCATGACCTTGCCGCCACACGGCGGGCGGTCAAACTGCTGCGCAAAGCCGGTTTCAAGATCCACGCCCATTGGATGCCGAATCTCTACGGTTCGTCGCCCGACGCTGACCGAGCAGACTTTGAGAAAATGTTTCATGATGAGGATTTTCGTCCGGATGAACTCAAAATCTACCCCTGTTCGCTGATTGAAAGCGCCGAGCTGATGCAACGATATCAGGGGGGCGATTGGCGACCCTATGCTCATGACGAGTTGCTCGAGTTGCTGGTCGATTGTTTTGAAATGACGCCGGAATACTGCCGACTGACGCGGGTCATCCGTGATATTCCGGGCACGGACATCGTCGATGGCAACAAAGTGACCAATTTCCGCCAGTTGGTCGAGCGTGAATTGGCGCGCCGTGGCGGCAAGAGCGCCGATATTCGCGCGCGTGAGATTCGCCGGGATCCCGTAACAGACGACGACTTGCGGTTGGATGAAAGCGAATACAGCTCGAGCATTGGCGACGAAGTCTTCTTGCAATACATCACCGGCGAGCGGAAGATCGCCGCCTTCTTGCGCTTGTCCCTGCCCGATGCCTGCGAAGCGCCGCTTCTGGAAGAACTGAGCGGTTGCGCTATGATCCGCGAAGTGCATGTCTACGGTTTGTCCCTGGGGTTCGGTACAGCGATGATCGGGCGGGCGCAGCATCTGGGCCTGGGCAGCCGATTGATCGAAAAGGCGGCAGAAATCGCTGCGGAACGCGGGTATGCTCGTCTGGCTGTCATCTCCGCCATCGGCACGCGCGACTATTATCGGGCGCGCGGCTTCCAGGACGACCAGCTTTATCAGATCCGCGATCTTGCCGATTGAACAAAGCAGAATCTGTTCAATCGGCTAGAATGATTCTGTGATTGACGGCGGTGCCGCAGCCGCATGTGTCGCGCCATCGAGAAAACCAGATGAGAACGATCGACGTCATCCAGGGCAGCAGCAACCGCAATCAAAGCTTGCGCTTTTTGATGCTGATGATCGTTGTGGCTACCTTTCCATTTTATTGTTTGGGCATCATCATCATCGGTAGCGCGCCGGCGGACAACGTCCAACCGATAACCTCGCCGACCGAACGCAGCAACGCGACCTTTACGCCCTTGGGCGGTGATCAGGTAGCCTGGTCGAATGCCACTGCCAGTCCAGTAAGCATTCCTTCTATCACCCCGCTCAGCATTCTGCAGCCGACTCCGCGCCAGTTCATACCTCCGACGGCGGCGCCGACCGATTCGTTCGCTGCGCAGACACTCGTCATCGCCTCGCCGACGGTGGTTGAAGCGTCCCCCATCAGACCGACTGCGGTGGATTCTGACAGTGACGGCTTGGCTGACAGCGCAGACAACTGTCCTGAAGAATTTGGTTATGCGGACAATGCAGGCTGTCCCTATCCCGATGACCTGGACCGGGACGGTATCCGCGCTGATGCAGATCTTTGCCCGAATGAGTTCGCTCCCGATAGCCCCAGGGGCTGTCGCGATTTCGACGACGATGGTCTGGACACATCACAAGACGATTGCCCCGAAGCGGCAGGACCTTCCTCCAACAGGGGCTGTCCCTTGGAAGATGCGGTGGCAGGCGGTTAAACCGATCGTCCATATCGAAGCCGCGAATCACCCAGTTTTCGAGATGTTCGCGCCAGCGGCAACATGCGGTATGATTAGTCCAAGCGAAAAAATGAACCTAAGGAAACGCCAATGACGCTACTTGAGAAAGCCAATGCAATGCAGGATCAGTTGGTCGCGTGGCGGCGCGAGATCCACATGCATCCCGAGCTCGGCTTTGAAGAAATACGCACATCGCGATTGGTGGCGGATTCGCTGCGCGAGATGGGCATCGAGGTTGAGGTCGGTGTCGCTGAGACGGGCGTGGTGGCGCGCATCGGTGAAGGGCGTCCGGCTGTGGGCATCCGCGCCGATATGGACGCTTTGCCGATCCAGGAAGACAACGACGTACCGTACAAATCGCAAAGTCCCGGCTTGATGCACGCCTGCGGCCACGACGCACATACCTCGATCTTGCTGGGTGTTGCAAAACTGCTAAATGACCTGCCCGATCGCCCCGCTGGAGAGTTGCGCCTTTTGTTCCAACCGAGCGAAGAGAAATGGCGCGAAGAAGACGGCCATAGCGGCGGCAGCCTCATGGTCGAAGAAAAGGCGCTTGATGACTTGGACACGGTGATCGCTTGTCATGTCGACAGCAATTCGCCCGTCGGCGAGGTGCAAGTAACCGACGGCTTTTCGCTGGCGGCCCCCGATACCTTTGATGCGATCATTTACGGCGAAGGCACGCATGGCGCCGCGCCTCACAACGGGCTGGATCCGATCTGGCTGGGGGCGCAGGTCGTGAACGCGCTGCAGGCGATCCGTTCACGACGGCGCGATCCTACTGAGCGTTCGGTGGTAACAATCGGCGCGATTCACGCCGGCGTGGCGCATAACGTCATCCCCAACGAGCTGGTCATGCGCGGCACAATTCGCACTTTTGAGCAAGAAGCGCGCGAGGAGATTCATCGCCTGGTAGAGGAAGCCTTTGCACTAACGCGTCACTTTGGCGGCGACTATGAACTGAGCATTTCGACCGGTTATCCGGCGCTTTACAATGACCCGACTGTCGCCGAATTGATTCGCGGAGCCGGAAGGGACCTGCTGGGCGATGAAATGTCGGGGAAGGGCGCGCCGATCATGGCAGGCGAGGATTTCGCCTTTATGACACAGAAAGCGCCGGGCGCGATGATGCGTCTGGGGGCCAAGCTCGACGATCTGAACCGCCCCCATCACAGTCCCATCTTTGATATCCATGAAGGCTGTTTGCCGGTCGGCGTGGGCGTATTGGCGGAAAGCGCCCTGCGTCTGTTGCGTCAGCATGGCAAGTAGACCCCCCAAACGCTCGTTTGGCGCAGTTGACGTTTGCGCATACTTTCAGAGGCCGGCTTATTGCCGCTTGGTATTTCGCTGGCTTGACTTCGGTTGCATGACTCATTAGATTAAGGCGCATTGCGCGCAGTTTGGTTCACGCGCGGCAGCTTGAGATGGCTATTGACGTTCGGCGCGCAAGCGTGAATATGGACAGGACACGATAAGGTCATACCTAGCAATGGCAACCGGTCGATCAACCTTTTCTTGGCTGCTGACTTTCCTCACAATGATTCCCTTGAGTCTGATTTCTTTTGCCGGGCTTTTCAGTCGCATGAAGATTGACGACTTCTGTGTTGTCGCCTTGGCACGGCGACACGACGCCTGGGAGAACATGCTTTACCATGTCAATACCTGGAGCGGCAGTTATACGCGGTTCTTTCTGATTGGTTTGCTCGGCCCGCTGGATCATTTGGCGACCGCTATCGCGCCGCTTCTGATCGTCACGCTGTGGTTCTGCAGCCTGAGTTGGCTGATCTACGAGGGACTGATTTGCCTGGGCATAGCGACCTCGCGCCGGGCGACTGCGGTCGCTCTATCGGCATTGACTGTCTCCGCGACAATCTACGCGTTTCCATCGGAACGAGCCATTTACTGGTACGTTGCCAATACGGCCTACGCTTTACCCTTCGCGCCACTGAGCGCCTTTCTGGCGCTGTCTATTCGCTTTGCGCGCCAAGGCTCCATGTCAGGCAAAGCTTTGTTGGCAGGAGCGGCGATCTGTTTCCTGAGCGCGGGACTGGCCGAGGCCTTTGTCGTATTCCATCTCTGTTTTCTTTCGCTCTGTTTGCTTCTGGCAGTGGTGTCACTACACGGTCCCGCGCGCTATTCGCTCGTTCTCATGCTGGGAATTGGCTGGTTAACGAGTCTCGGTAGCTTGGTCCTGCAGTTGCTCTCGCCAGGTGTAGTTAATCGCAGCCTGGCAGTGGCCCAGGATACGCGACTTCCGCCAGTTCGTTCGCTACTCGCCCTGCTGACCGGAACCGTAGAAAACACATTCGCGTTCTTGTCTGACCCGGAGATCACGTCCGGGTTTCTGTTGCTGACGGCTGTCGGGGTGTTTTGGGCGTTGACCAAGTTTGATATTCCCGCGTTGAAACCGGAGTTGCGTCCAGCGCAATTGTATACGCCGCTGCTGTGGCTGGGGATAGCTGTTCAGTTGCTGTGCATGCCTGTCTTATGGGCCTATGTGAGTGACGATCCCCAGTTCCTGGGCCGCTTTAGCATCCGTTACATGCCGTTCATTATGTTCAATATCCTTTCGATATTTGCTTATTCTTTGCTCTTGTGGGGACGAATACCTGTAAATGCAAAGTTGATGGAGTACGGACCTGGGCTTCGAACAACGTGCAACTTGCTGCTTGTCATTGTTTCTACCTTGCTTGCGTTGGAAATAACGGCCGTGCGGATATATGCCTGGTTCTATCTGTTCTGCACAATTGGACTATTTCTGGCATCCTTCGTTTGGGAGTCGCCAGCGGCTGTGCCGTTCTTGTCATTGCGGCGGGCCAGTTTCGTTTTGGCTCTATGTCTGTCGGTCACCTGGTTATGCCAGGCATCGGTGGCGGCGACACTGCTGTTTGCGCGCGGCGAAGTCTTTATTCGCACGATGACCGCAGGACCGTACCTGCTGATGATATCGGGCCTCGTTTGGGGCGCCTTTTTGGGATATTGGCTCAAAGGACTTTTGCAAGTTTCGGGATCGGCGCGGATCTGGGAAACTGTAACGAAGCTCAGCCCGGTTGCGATAATTCTGGTATTGGGTTTCTCTATGGTTCGCGACCAGGTTGAATTGGTCGAACTGTATCAAAGTCATGCCAGACAATGGGACGCAAACCACGCAAAGATCCTATCAATGCGTGCTAGCGGGGAATATCCAATCATAGTTGATCCGATGCCCCGCAGCTTCGGCAACTATATGACTGAGCGGGACGCCTTCTGCTACTATGGCATACCTGTAACTGTAAGCGAAGAGCGGTGATCTAGGTTTCGTTCTTCTGCGCAATCTGGATCAAATTGCCGCAGGTGTCGTTAAAAATGGCAATCGTCACTGTTCCCGCGTCGGTAGGCTCCATAAAGAATTCCACTCCAAGGTCTTTCAGGCGCTTGACTTCGGACTGAATATCGTCGACAAAGAACATCGTCGCCGGGATGCCCTGCTCGAATATGGCCTGCTGAAAGGTGCTGGAGGCGGGATTGTCGTTGGGTTCCAGCAGCAGCTCAACCCCGTCGGGGTTCTCGGGCGAAACGACCGTTAGCCAGCGAAAGGCGCCGACCGGTATGTCATGTTTGGGCAGAAAGCCCAGAATCTCCGTATAGAATTTGAGTGCTTTATCCTGGTTATCGACTAAGACGCCGCTGAGTTCTATGCGCATATTGAATTGTCCTTCTATAGTTTGCAATGATAGTCTGTGCGATGGCGCACAGGTGTATGCTGCCACTAAGCGCCGTTTCACACAAGGTCGAGCTGGGCAGGGGGCGCATTACATTATTTTGGCAGAATGACATAAATTGCATGCGAATCAAGCGCAAGTTGTCCTCAAGTGCTGGGAAATTGCCCTGATTTTGCCCTCTTTTTGCCCCATTTTGAGTAACAGTATAGATACAGTATGTATACGGGGGGGGGGGGGGGTACCCCCTCCCCAGATCTGAGGACAGGACAGTTTTCCTTGGGCAGACAGCCGCGACAATACCTGCCCATTTTGGCTTGTATTCGGGCGACCCAAGGGTCGCGTCGATACTGACCGTCGACGGTGACCGCCGGTCGTCCACCCAGTTTCTGACATAAGAGATGCCTAGCGATTGGCCTCGGCTTCGGTTTCTTGTTTCTTCGACTTTGTCTAGTTGCGGAGGCAGCAATCTGTTTTCGGAGATTAGCGCCTCTTTTTGGACGATCTGGCTTCGTTTGAGCCGGGCGCCGGGTTTGAAAAGCAGCGGCGAGGGCTGGGCGGCCCGGTGTGTTGCAAGATCGAATGATAGAGCAAGACGGGGAGAAAAAGGCGACTATATGGTCTCAGTTTCGGCATAGAGTCGGGGGCTAGCGGGCGGGGCAGCGTGTCAGTTGACAAAAAGTGTCCGCTGGCTGGCTTCTACAGTTTTTGTGGTTGAGGGTGGACGATGGGGGCTCCCAATAATCTGAAATACACCCCTGCGCAGGAGAACGAGACCGCAGTTCGCCAGGAAGCGCCAACCCATGCTGTCATGAACGGCGGCCTTTACGTTCCCGTATACGCTCGCGATAGAAAGCAAGTAGGTCTTGATCTTGTCCTTCGTCCCAAACCATAGGCACTCGGCTGACGTCCAGCGTTTTGTCGACTGTGCTCTCGGTCTGTCGCAAGCCGATTTCCGCGCCATAAAATATAATTGGCGGATTGGGCAAGCGCATTTGGGCGGCGACGGCGCGCTTCAATGGATCGGCGTCGTTCTTCGCGACAAACGAGAAGCGATCCATGTCATGGCTATCGAGAAAACTGGGCATGACAAAGTCGCCTTCAAAGTAGCGCGCGTGGTCCTCTATGAAGGAACTAAATCTGGCTCCTTCCCAAGTCTTCCAGGCGAAACTCTTGCGCAGGGCATCGTTTAGCGAAAAGTCAAGACATCCATCAAGCCGACCTTGATAGAGGCGCAGCCGGTCAGGCGCGTCGATGATCTCGCCCAGGAGCAAACAGTCTGCTTTTGCGGCTTTGACTTGCGGCCGAAAATGGGCCCAGAAGTTGGGTCCAGCGCCATTGGCATAGTCAAGCCGAAAGCCGTCGACGTCGAAGTCGCGCAGGCAGTTGACAGCATTGCTAATCATCCAGTCCCTTGCCGCCGGATGCTCGAGATTGACCTCCGGCATGGTCTCGACGTTGAAGAAGCAGCGATAGCCGTGACTGTAGCGCTGGTCGAAATCGAACCAGTCGCGGTAAGCGCTAGCCGTATCGTTCCGCGCGTCAAGGAAAAAGGGATGCTGATTGGAGATGTGATTGCAGACCAGATCAAGCAAAACACGGATGCCGCGCCGATGCGCGCCCTCAACGACCGCGCGCAATGCTTCCTCGCCGCCCAGGCGTGGCTCGACACTGTTGTAATCCGCTATATCGTAGCCGTGGCAGCTAGGGCTCTTCCAGGTAGGGCTTAGCCAGAGACAGTTGATGCCGAGATCGGCGAGATAGTCGAGCTTGTCTCGCAGGCCCCAGAGCGTACCGCCGCAGAAACCGTTCAGATCCGTAGTTTGCAGCCAATCCCTGCCCTTGCCCGGGTGAAAACGGTCGAGAAAGACCTGATATAGGATGGCTTCATGCCCCCACTTTGGCGGCAATTGGCGATCGACGTGATAAGTGAAGACTGGCGCGTTTCCTTGTTCCCCAGGTTCATAGACCGAATCCTCCGGCAGATTCTTGAAGAAACGCATGGTCGCGTGCCGCAGGCGCTCTTCGGCGTCGGGGTAGTCAGCATAGATTTCCTCTCCTTGGTCAGCCCAAGCGCTGATCGCATAGTTCACAGTGGTCTGATCGGGCTGCGCGGGTATGACCGCTTCCCAGTGACTAAGATAGTCCCAGACGAGCGTATCCCAGTCGGTTCTAACCCGCTCGAATTCCACAACGCGGGCGTTGCCGGACTTTCCGCGACTGCCAACGGGAAGGCCCCCGTCGGCTGTGTAATATAGCGAGACGCGCTGGATATGAAAGTCCCCCGAGGTGAGGACATGCACTGTCACATCGTCTTCCGGCCTCGGGTCTGCCGGCGCGATGCGGTGAAGGTGCTGGACGCCGTGTCGGCTGGCGCGATGGTAAGTTAGTTTGAGCTCATCATTAATCAATTTGCCAAAGACGAAATCCATCGCTATTGCTCCCGGCATGTGATTGGCGACAGGGTCTATGATATACGCCGAAGCCAATTTTGCGCGACCACGACCTAGCAAATTGAAGGCAGGTGACCGACGGCGAATCGGCAGGGAATATGCTATAATTCCTGCAATGGGAATAACAATTTGTTGGTGGCGGGAATGATCATGAATCTCAGTCAGGAAGCCAAGAATCTGATCGCGATGACTGCCCTGGTAGGGGCCGTGGCGCTTGCCTTGAATAACGTAGCGCTGGACGGGAATGATCGCAATCTGCTTTCCTGGTCGGTTGGCCTGTTTTTTGTTTCCGTCTTTTTCTGGCTGTGGATGCGTCGCGACGCGCTGGCGGAACAACGCGAGGAGGCGGTCAAGGCGGCGGAGGAAAGCGCCAGCCGCGCGGAAGAGCTGGCGAAGCGCACGCAAGAAAAGTCGCAAATGGCGCGTCAACCAGACCCAGCAGGGGCGACTGTCGACGCAATTGAAGCCGATGATTTGACTAAAATATACGGAATCGGCAACATTTTCCGCGAGATATTGTACGATGCGGGCATCAAGACCTTCGATCAGCTTTCCAATAGCTCGCGCGAGGGCCTCATCGGCGTTATCGTCGCCGCCGGCAAAGTGCCGCCGCCTGGTCTCGAGACCTGGCCGCAGCAGGCAGTCTACGCGGCAAAGGGTGATTGGGACGGCTTGCGCGCCTATGTGAACGCGTCTTAGTCGGGACTTTCGCGGCCGTCGGCCTGTTCTTAATCATGAGACAATCGCGCGGCCGGGCTGTATGTCTATTTAGCAAAGCCCCATGCTCGTGTCCGAGGACAGTATCGCGCATATCTCAAGGCCAACCCCACCCCCCGACCCCCTCCCCGAAGCATCGGAGAGGGGGAGCGCGCCACAAGAAGATGGTATTTTATGTTCATTTTCGTGAATTTCAGCAAGTTAAATCCCAAATCCAATGTAGAGTCACCCTTCCCCAAAGCATTGGGATACTTCCCCCGTGAAACGGGGGACCGAGGGGGCACTGGCCGGGGATGGGGTAGAAAAAACCTGTCCTGTCCTCAGATGCTCGTGCAAGGAGAAGGCTCGTTACTGTTTACGTAAACCGCGTCGCTCATGTGGCGAGAAGGCGTATTTTTTCCTGTGAGCGCGGGGGACTTTTTCGCCGGTTGCGCGGCCTGTGGCTGTCAAAATCTCGCTTGATCAAGCAATAGAAGCAACTCAGTTTGAGGACGGGGCATGCCCAAAGTTGCTCATATCATCCGCCGCCGTCATGCCCGCAAGCATCGCAAGCAATCCCAGAGTCGCCGGGCCAGGTTTTGGCTTGCGCTGATCGTGGGCCTACCGGCCCTGATCTGCCTGTTGCCCTTGATTGCTGCGCTGGCCTTGGCCATTTGGCTCTATGCGCAAGCCGCGAGCACTTTCCCGTCAACGGAAGCGCTTACGGCCTTCGATCCCGAAAGAAGTGCGACGCGCTTCTTTGATCGCAGCGGCGAGGCCGTCATCTATACTGTGGGGGATCCACTCGGGGAAGAGCGGGGCCCCGTGACACTGGAGGGCATTCCCAGGTTCGTCGGCGATATTACCCTGGTTGCGGAGAATCAAGGCCGCGCGATCAACGCCGCTTCTGATCCCGCGCAAAGCCTGTTGCAAGTATGGCGCTACATACTGGGCGCGCCGGTCCTCAAGGAAACGGGCATCCTTGGCCGTTTGGCGCAAAACGTCTTCTTGCCCGAGACCCGTTCTAGCGGCCTGGACGAATCCTTGCTGGAGCTGGCGCTGACGGCCGAAAGCAAAAGGCGCTTCTCTGCGGATGAACTATTGGAACTGCATCTCAATACAAACTACTACGGCAATGACGCTTTTGGTATCGAAGCTGCCGCCTGGGTGTATCTGGGTAAATCTGCGGCGGAGCTTGACCTGGCGGATGCGGCGCTGCTGGCGGCCATACCGCTGTCGCCGCGGCAGAATCCCATCGATGATGAACGGGGCGCGCGTCAACGGGCTGCGGATCTGCTGTTGAGCGCCTTGAACTTGGGATTTATCGACGGGGCGGCTTATGACGGGGCGTCGACGGCGAGCGCCCGGACGGCGATAGAAAAGAGCAATCGACTTCCTGAAATTGCGCCTGACTTCAACTTGTATGCCCGGCGGCAGGCGCAATTCATTCTCGACAATTTGGGTTACGATGGCGCGCGGCTTTTGGCGCGCGGCGGCTTGCGCATCACGACCTCGCTTGATCTGGATCTCTACTTGCAGTCCGAGTGCCTGGCGCGGGCGCACATGCAGCAGTTACGCGGTGGCTCCAGCGCGGTGGAGGCCCAACGGAGCCAGGGCGGGGAATGCACCGCGGCGCGTGAACTCTTGCCTTTCGCGCCTGTAGACGCCGCCCCGGACCAGGTCACGACAGTGATACTGGATGCTGAAAGTGGCGTGATCCTGGGCATGGCGGGCAATGCTCAACTGGCGACGCATCAGCCAGGGGTGGTTCTTCAGCCTTTCGTATATATTGAAGGCTTCCTGCGGCGACTATATACCCCGGCAACCATGGTATACGATATTCCACAGGTGTATCCCGGAGGGGCGGATGGGCTCATTTACAGCCCAGCCAACCCTGATGGGCAGTTTCATGGTCCCTTGAACCTGCGCGACGCCATGTCCGCTGCCTTGACGCCG
Source organism: Chloroflexota bacterium (assembly GCA_026708115.1). GTDB lineage: Bacteria > Chloroflexota > Anaerolineae > Aggregatilineales > Phototrophicaceae > UBA6055. The sequence goes on along the minus strand of JAPOVL010000012.1, from coordinate 35,450 downwards.
CCCGCTGTTCAAGTCGCCAATAGCCGCGGCATGGGGCAAGTCATTCGCACTGCCCATAGACTGGGATTCAATAGCCTGGACGAAAACCGTATCAGCCTCGAAATTCTCGAGCGCGGTGGCGCCGTCTCTGTTCTGGATACGGCTTATGCCTATAGTGTGCTGGCGGCAATGGGCCTGATGCGCGGCCTGCCGACCGAGCCCCTTGACGCCGGTTATCGCGGGCAAGATCCTGTCGCTATTTTGAGAATCGCAGATGCCGAGGACAACGTGCTTTGGCAATACGCGGGCGCGCAGGACCGATCGAACGCGACTCCCGTGATCGAGCCGAGCCTGGCATATTTGGTCAATGATGTCCTGGCCGATGAAGCATCCCGACAGCGCATTCTGGATAGGGCGGACGAAGCGCTGCAAGTTGCGGGGCCCGCCGCCGTTGTTGACGGTTTGAGCGCCGACCGGCGCGACAGTTGGACAGTTGGATACAGTCCACAAATTGTGGTGGCTGTGCATGTCGCGCGCGAAGATGGCGCCTCGATGGATTTAGAGCCCTACGATCGTGCTGCTTCGGCGCCAATTTGGCGAGCGCTGGTGGATTATGTGAGCGCCAGAGACAATCTGCCGGCGAGGGATTGGCCAAGGCCGGCAGATATTGAAGAGTTTCTCGTTTGCGAGATTTCGGGTCAGTTGCCCCCCGCGACCGACCATTGCCCGACGCGTCGGGAGATCGTTCCGGCCGGCACATCCTTGCGCCGTGATACATTGTGGCAAACCGTCGAGATCAACAGCCTGACGGGACAATTGGCGACGGTGACAACACCGGACAATCACAGGCGCGCGGCGGTATATTTTCTGCCGCCCGATGACCTCATCGACTGGTGGGTCGCAGACGGCAGACCGTTGCCGCCGAGTACCTTTGCTGGCGATGAGCGCAGCGCCGAGGCGCCTGCCGTCCAATTGCTTCAACCTTCGGACTTTGCTTATGTCGGCGGGCTGGTGGAGGTTGCCGGACGCATCAGCGCAGAGGGCGCGCTTCAATACGCGCTGGAATACGGCGCCGGCGTCAACCCGCAAGAATGGATTGAGATCATCGGGATAAGCGCGCCAGCGACTGCAGTAGATCTGAGCAGCGCTTGGGATACAACCGAGCTGCACGGCATCTATACTTTGAAACTAACCGCGCTCATGGATGATGGCAGAACTGTCGCCGATACCAGGCAGATAACGCTTGACAATACGCCGCCGACCGTAGAGTTGCGAATGGGCAGCGGCGCGACTGAGATAAAGTATCCGACGGAGCGCGTCATTTCCTTATTGGCAGATGCCAGCGACAATCTGGCGATCGAGCGCGTCGAGTTCTATCAAGATGCCGAATTGCTGGGTGTCGACCGTGATTGGCCCTACGGACTCGAATACGAAATCCTTGGCGCGGGCGCCTTGAATTTTGTCGCCTTGGCCTTTGACCAGGTTGGGAACAGCGCCGATTCCGTCTTTCTTGCCACAGTAGAAGAGGGTTAAGGGCTTTTTCGCTCGCGGCTGCAGCTTGAAGGCGTCGGCTTCCGTTCGCGATCCGTTCAACAAGAAAGTCTGTATTCATTTTGAGAGACCACCTTGCCCATGCGCGCAGAAAGCTCGTTATTTTGTGCGAGCGCAGCAAACTTGCTCACCGGTAAAGCGCCGAGCGGCTGCGTTCGCATGTGAGGGTCGAGTCGGCTAGTTCTTGCTTGTGAGAGTATTCGGTTCATGTCAGAAGATCGTTCCAGAGGCTTAGGACTACAACTGCCCCGCCGGTTTGAGTGCTTGCTACTCTTGTTTGCGCTCCTTCCGCTGGGGCTGTTCGCTTATCTCGGCCAATTCAGTCGGCTGATGTCCGATGACTACTGCGCCATCGCCGTCGGCCGGGAGATGGGCGCCTGGCACGGGACCCGCTACTGGTTCAACAGCTGGGCCGGGAGCTACGCCAATTTCTTCCTCAAGAGCGCTGTTGCCCCACTTGATGAATTGCTGCCACGGTTTACGCCGACAGCCATAATCATCATTTGGACGCTGGGCGCTCTCTGGCTGGGGGGCTCGGTTTTGAAAGGACTGGGATGCCGCCCGCGCCGGCTCGGCGCGATGGTCGTCGCTTTCGCTCTGGTAACAGCCAGCTTAAACGCATTCTATTCCCCACAGTCCTATTACTGGTTTGCTGCGAGCACGCACTACGCTCTGCCGCTGGCCTTGCTCACGGTTTACCTGGCGCTATGCGCGCATGTACTGCTGCAAGGCGCCGGTCTACGGGTAGGTCGCTGGGCATTTGCCGGCGTGCTCCTGTGCTTCTGCACAGCCGGCGCCTCAGAAATTTTTGTCGCATTCCAACTGACATTGATGACGCTTTGTCTGCTGCCGATCGTCGTGCTTTGGCGAAGGGGGCAGATGCGGAGCCTTGTCATTGTTGTGGGCGCTGGATGGATTGCGACACTCGTCGGATTCCTGCTTCAGGTCATGTCTCCCGGGCTGGCCGCACGGGCAGCCGTAGACGCCGCCCGTTTTGGTCACGCCATTCGCGACGCCTCAGATCTGTTGACGGCTACATTGGGCCAAACCTTCCAACTGGTCGGACATCCGCCCGCTTTTGCCGGCTTCATGTTACTTTTCAGCATTTCCTTTCTTGTTGTTCGCTTTACTTATCGACCGCAACCGGGGACAAGCGAGTTAAGAACACGCCGGCTGGCAATACGCGAGATCTGGGTCGGACTTGTTTTCCAGTTGCTATGGATACCCTTGCTTTGGACTCACGTGAGCGACGACCTGCGCTTTTTCGGGCGCTTCAGCGCCGCTTACCTGCTGGTCGTCGCCCTCAATCTGATCATGATTGTCGGCTTTTTGGTCGCAATACAGCAGCGTGACCGCCTGGATCAATGGTTGAGCGAGGCGCCGACCGCCAACCTGAAGCTCATCAGCCTGGTTCTATGCATCGTGGCGCTGCTTTTTGCCCTGACACAGGCGCGCGGCATTCATTATCGCGCGGCAGGTTTCCTGTTCACGAGCGCAATCAGCCTCCTGTACCTTGGGGCCGGGCAACTAGATGCGCCTGCCAAAATATCGCAGATCCGTCGACTTCAATACTTGTCGCTTTTCGCGCTGGTTATTGCCTTGATTTCGCTGGCGGCGATTGTATTCACGGCGCTGATTGGGCGCGGATTCGTGGATGCGCGCATTTTGGCGCCGGTATCGTTTACATTGGTTTTTCCCGGGTTGCTATGGGGATCGCTGTACGGGATCGCGCTCAGCCAGATCGCCCAGCTGGCGAATACTGCCCCGATATTGTCCGTCCGTCTTTGCTTGACGCTGGCGGTAGCGATCGCGTTTGGTATCGTGATCGGCAACGCGCGTTTGATCCCGGGCTTTCAACAATACGCGCGTGAATGGGATGCGCGGCATCAGCAGATCACATCGCTGCGAGAAGCCGGCCATCGTTCGGTAGAGGTTGCGTCTCTTGAGTTCGACTTGGCGGACTATGTTGGCGTGACCACTCTGGGCCACGATCCCTCTAATCGCTGCGCGCTACGTTACTATGACCTGGCTGCGATTGAGGTAATCGAGCCTTAGCGCCAGCGGCCGAGAGCTCGGTCAGCCCTGTTTTTCACCTTAGGTTTTGGTACTATTGCCGGGCAGTTCCTCTACTTCTATGAACTCACGCGCTCATGCAAGCAGAGGGCCTGCTATTATGTCTGAGCGCGGTCGGACGGTTCACCGGTTGCGCGCCGAGCGGCTGATATCGGATGCTGAATGGCGACACTTCGAGCCCTACAGTTGCGAGTAGAATATGGTTACGCGTGGGCGACACGAAGCTGGATGCCAGCTATGGTCGTGATCCTGGTGACCTTTGCGCTCGCGACTCGGCTATTGGATGATTATCCGATATTGCCCGACGGTTTGCGTTCGATTGCTACGGCGGGTGGTCTTGAAGCCGAGTCTGATCTAGCGTCGATGTTTGAGAAACTGACAGACGTCAGTCAACAGCATGTGCCGGGATACTTCCTGGCGCTTTTTGCCTGGGGGAAAATCGCCGGATGGGATCCGCTGCTCTTGCGGACGCTCTCCCTCTTTTTCGGCATCTTGAGCTTGGCGCTCATTTTCCGTTTGGGACGGGATTTCGTCTCGCGGGAAGCCGGCTTTTTCTCGATTGTGATGTTGGCGTCTTTGTCGTTTTACAACCTGTGGTATTTGCCGATTCGCATGTACACCCTGTTTGTGGCGACCGGACTCTGGCTCCTTTGGATTTACTTGCGCATTGTCATTCACGGCAGGACATCGCCCGGGCATTACGCGGTCCTGTTCCTGGCCAGCATCTCGTTTTTGTATTCGCAGATATTCAGTCTGGCTGTGGGTCTGGGACTGGCGCTGCATCATCTCTTATTTGTCGCCAAGTCACGTCATTGGCTGTTTGTCGCGGCGGCGGGAGCGCTCGCTGGCCTCTTGTTCCTGCCTTGGTTGAGCACGCTATTGACCGGTACGGCCGAAGTCGCTAGCGGTGAAGAATTCGGTGACATTCGCGTCCTCGGCCCGGTCGAGACTGTGGCTACGATTCTAAGTCTGTCCATGAATGCCAGCGTACTCTTCCTTGGATTGCTGGCGCTCTCGGTCAGGCGGGTCTTGAATCGTGACAGCGTGTCCATAGCGCTGTGGACCATCTTGATAGTCGCGATCGCGTTCTACGTTGCTGTCAATCGGGCTACCGGCGCCATCGATCTCCATCGGTCGCGCTATTTCGTCGCGCTCTTTCCCCTGATTATTTTGCTGCTCAACGTCGGGCTGGCGCAATTGAGCCGCTGGAAGCTGGTCTCCTTGGTCATTTTGCTCTTCTGGATTGCCAGCGGGCTTTTGTACCAGCGCCGGGTTGGCGCCGATATTTTTCTGCGCTCGTACAATACCATTCCTATCCATCTGGTCGAACGGCACTTGCGCGAAGATTTGCAACCGGGAGATTTGCTGGTTGGCTGGTCGGGCGGGCTCAGTTTTGAATATCGCACGCCCTACGGCGGAGTCATCGACTACTACTTCGCTGATCATCCCGTAGATATTGGCATAGAGCATACCTATGTATTGCAACAGCTAGGCGACGATCAAATCAGCGCGACATTGGCAGAACGTTTTGCCCAGTACCAACGTATCTGGTTGACCTATGAACTGGACAATACCGCTCGCTTCCAGGAACTGTATCAAGACGCGTTGACGCACAATCATGCGCGCTGCTTCCGCGACCGGACGCTGGCAACGGTTGCCATCGAGCTTTATCAGCGCTCGGCCTGCGAATAGCGCCTTCGGGCCTGGGAACTACTCTTGATGAAAGCACTTCGCCCTACTGAACAGCATTTGCGAAGCATGGTCAAGCGCTATGACCGCCTCGTCAACAGTTGGTTGACGGTAGCGGCGATTCTTTTCCTCGTCTTCGCCATTGCTGTTCGCTTGCTCGACGATTATCCCATCTACGTGGACGGGCTCTTTTCCATGGCGACCGCAGGGTACTTTGATCAGGCCGCGGGCATAGATGGCGTGCTGGATCGCTTGACGGTCAAGAGTCAACAGCATGTGCCAGGCTACTTCCTTGTCTTGCATGTTTGGGGAAAACTGGTCAACTGGTCGCCCCCTGCTCTTAAGCTGCTTTCGGTATTTTTCGGCATCACCAGCCTGGCGCTGATTTATCGGCTGGGCCGGAGCTTGATGGGCCGGGAAGCCGGCGTCTTCGCGGCGCTGATGCTGGCGTCAGTGGCGTTTTACAATATCTGGTACCTGCCGATTCGCATGTACACCATGTTCGTCGCAACGGCGCTATTGCTCTTGTGGTTCTATTTTCGCGCGCTGCGCAGCCGACAGGCGACTCGCACCGAGCTTGTGCCCTTGTGCCTCGCCTGCATCTTGTTCGCCTATACTCACATTTTCAGTTTGGCCATGCTTTGCGCGATCGGCGCCTATCATGTCTTGTTTGTGGCAAAGACGCGCAAATGGTTCCTCATTTCTGGCGCCTTCCTGGTCGCCGGGCTGGCGTACTTGCCCTGGCTCGGCATCTTGATACAAGGCGCGGCCTACGCAACAGGCCGGGCAGAGCAGGCGATCAGCGCGCTCAGTTCTCTCGACTTGCTGTGGGCGATCACCAGCCTTGGCATGAATGCCAGCCACTTGTTTCTGTTGCTTTTCGCGCTGGCCGCCGCGCGCGCCGTGAAACGGGAGCGAACCGCCATTGCCCTGTGGGTGATTCTGTTGCTGACAATAGCTTTCTATGTAATCGTCAATTACCAGTTGCGGGTCATTGACTTTCCGCGAACGCGCTATGCTGTGATTGTCTTCCCCTTGATGATTCTGCTGATGCTCAAGGGGCTTGAGGCGCTCCCGCGCAAGAAGCTATTGCTGCTCGGCATACTGGTATTTTGGCTGGCCAGCGGATGGCTCTTCCAGAGACGGGTCGGCGCCGGTCAGTTCGTTCGGTCTTACAATACGCTGCCCATACACCTGGTGGAGCGCCATTTGGCCGACGACTTCTGGGAAGGCGACTTGCTGACAGGCTGGAGCGACGGCTTAAACTTGTATTTTGAATCCGTTGTCTACAGCGGCGTCGCGGACTATTATTTCGCGAAACACGGCGTCGTTGTGGCGATAGAACATACCTATGAACTTGGCAGAAGCGAAGACGATTCAATCGCGGCTATGCTCCGCGGCCAGCTTGGCAGCCATGAGCGCGTTTGGCTCGTCTACGAATTGGACAAGACTGAACGATACGAAACGCTGTGGCAAGATGCCTTGCATTCACAATTTGAAAGATGTCGAAGGGACGACGCCATACCGAACCTAAGTATCGCACTGTACCAAAGATCCAGTTGTGATTGACGGCGCCTGTTTTTTGAGCGCAACATTAAACATAAGAAATTCATATTATTTTTGGCAAAGTCCTTCCATCGTTGCCAAGTCCATTGACTAGACTATCTAATTATGCTAAATTGTCGCTGACAATTTGGCACTCTTTGCTATCGAGTGCTAAAGTTTTTCAGTATCGACACTTGCAACGATTGTTGTAGAGAGGAAAAGACAATGCCTGTGAATATCCGCCCGCTCGGCGACCGTGTTCTGGTTGAGCCCGTCGAATCGGAAGAAACATTCGCTGGTGGCGCGTTTGTTCTGCCGGAAACCGCAAAGGAAAAGCCGCAACAAGGTTTGATCCGCGCTGCGGGCCCCGGCAAATACGACGAAGACGGCGACAAGCGTATCCCCATGGACGTCCAGGAAGGCGATCGTGTGCTCTTCGCCAAGTATGCCGGCACCGAGGTCAAGCTCGATGGCACCAAGATGCTCATCATGAAAGAATCCGACATCCTCGGTATCGTAGAAATCTAATCGGATTTCCCCTGGTCGAACAAAGTCTCATCCACAGTTAACAGAGTCTATTCTGGAGGAATCAATGGCAAAGCAACTCGTATTTAAGGAAGATGCCCGTCGCAAGCTGCAAGCCGGGGTCGACAAGGTCTCCAACGCTGTCAGCACGACGCTCGGCCCCAAGGGACGCAACGTGGCCTTGGACAAGAAGTTCGGCGCGCCGACGGTCACTCATGACGGCGTCACGGTCGCCAAAGAGATCGAACTCGAAGATCCATACGAAAACATGGGCGCGCAGCTGCTCAAGGAAGCGGCGACCAAGACCAACGACATCGCCGGTGATGGCACCACCACCGCAACAGTCCTGGCGCAGGCTATCGTCAGCGAAGGATTGAAAAACGTGGCGGCGGGCGCCAACCCGATGCTCTTGAAGCGCGGCATCATTCATGCTGCCGATGTCGTTTCCCGCAACATTCTCGATCAGGCAACGCCGATCGACACCAAAGACGAAATCGCCAACGTCGCCAGCGTTTCCGCACAAGACAAGGAAATCGGCAATCTGATCGCCGAGGTGATGGACAAGGTCGGCAAGGACGGCGTCGTCACCGTTGAAGAGAGCCGCGGCCTGGAATTCGAAACTGAATACGTCGAGGGCATGCAGTTCGATCGCGGTTACATCAGCCCCTACTTTGTCACCAACAGCGAAAGCATGGAATCCGATATCGAAGAGCCCTATATCCTGATCCACGACAAAAAGGTCAGCGCGGCGCAGGATATCATCCCGATCCTGGAAAAACTGCATCAGATCGGCAAGCGCGAGCTGGTCATCATCGCCGAGGATGTTGACGGCGAGGCCTTGGCAACCATGGTTGTCAACAAGCTGCGCGGCGCGATCAACGTCCTGGGCGTCAAGGCGCCGGGCTTCGGCGATCGGCGCAAAGCCATGCTGCGCGACATCGCTGTCTTGACCGGCGGCACCGTCATCAGCGAAGAGACCGGCCGCAAGCTGGATAGCGTCACGGTGCAGGACCTGGGTCGCGCGGCCAAGGTCGTCAGCACCAAGGACGATACCGTGATCGTTGATGGCGCTGGCGAAGAAGGGGCGATCGGCGGTCGCATCGAAGAGATCCGCCGCGAGATCGACAACAGCACCAGCGACTACGACCGCGAAAAGCTGCAGGAACGCCTGGCCAAGCTCAGCGGCGGCGTGGCAGTGATCCGCGTTGGCGCTGCAACGGAGACCGAGCTGAAGGAAAAGAAGCATCGCGTCGAAGACGCCTTGAGCGCGACCCGCGCCGCCGTTGAAGAGGGCATCGTGCCAGGTGGCGGCGTAGCGCTGATCAATGCTGTCAGCTCGTTGGACGATGTCAAAATGAGCATCGGCGACGAAAACACGGGCGTGACGATCATGCGCCGCGCTTTGGAAATGCCGATGCGCAAGATCGCCGCCAACGCGGGCGAAGATGGCGCGGTCATCATCCAGAACGTGCGCCGCGCGCAATCCGACAGCAGCAACCATCGCGTCGGCTTCAACGTCATGAACGGCGAATACGGCGACATGATCGAAGCCGGCATCCCGGATCCCGCCAAGGTGACCCGCGGCGCCATCGAGAACTCCGCCTCCATCGCTGCCATGATCTTGACCACCGAAGCGCTGATCACCGATGTGCCGGAAGAAGCGCCGCCTCCGATGCCCGGCGGCGGTATGGACGGCATGGGTGGCATGGGCGGCATGATGTAAGCCGGCTCATTGCCAACAATTGAGTTACCCGAAAGGGACTGTCTAGCGACAGTCCCTTTTTGCCTTTCATCGCATCTGTGTTATGCTGGTAACATTCATCGGAATGAGGCTTGCCATGCCAGAGATACAGAAACCGCGCCTCGGTCGTCCGGAGCTTATAGGCGTCGCCTATGCAAGTCGGCAAAGCAATGCCTTGCCTGCAATCAATAGCGATTCCAGGAAGTTTGATGAGCTTCTCAAGATTTTGAAAAGCCTGCATGAGGCGATCGAGCAGCAAAACGTGATCCTAGACAAGCATTCGCGGATTACGCAACAACACTATAAGCGCGTGGAAAAAATCGAGACGATGATGAAGCAGATGTTGGAGGCACTAGCGATCATTGAAGAAAATCCTGCTACCCGATCTCAGGATAATGATTAGCGCGAAAGGCTATGGCAATGGATGACAAGCGCAAGCCCTCTTATGCGACAATTCACATTAGGAAACCGCGTATTCCATGGTTAGTGTCGGCAGTGCTAATTTTGCTTATTGTCGGAGTTATTGGCATGTTGGGCTGGCAGGAATACGAGCGATGGCAAGCGCAGATGCGGGATATCAGCGCGGAATTAGAAGCGGCTGAGGAGATAATAGCGGAGCGGGATTCACTTATCCGACGCGCTGAGAGCAGCTTGCGGGAAACGGAGAATCGTCTGCAAGAAGCGCAAACCGCTTTAAGCGCCACCGCAGCGCAATTAGACGAAGCCGAGAAAAAGCTGGACAAATCCCCGCCTTGGCAGTTGGAAGAGCCGGTCGGCTTTATGGTTAGCTCTTATGACGTTATCACGCTTCGCCGCACCTTAGAAGCCATTACCTGCGTGGGCATGCCACAGGGCTATCTAACACATGTCTACTACCATTCGGTAGACCAGCGGACTATCGATGATCTCATTCAGAATGACGAATATGAGTTGGTCGGAAAAGATGAGTGGAGCGCCATGTGGGAGGAAGAAGGGTATGATGACGATGACTCTGACGACTATTATATAAATAAACAGGTGCTCGACAAAACTCCATTCCGATGGCTGTCATGGAAAGATTGGATAGATAATTCGTGGAATTGGGAGGGCCATCTGCGCAATTATTGCGCCAATATGGCCAAGTCATAGTCCAGAATAAAGCTATATCGTGGTCCAACTCAACTGAATATATATGAGCCACGATACAAGCGTGAGTCGCTTTTGAATCCCTTGTGACAATTGTGCCTTGACTTAGACCGGCGCTTCGAGTTCGTCGGCGACTTCGTCTTCTTCGACGCTCATCATGATGAGCGCGCCATCGTCATCCACGTCGACGCGGACCACGCTCGCCAGGCCGAACTCTCCCGACAGGATGCCGTCCGACAAACGATCTTCGATTTCGTTTTGAATCAACCGGCGCAGGGGACGCGCGCCGTATTCGGGATCGTATCCGTTTTCCGCCAGCCACTCGCTGCCGGCATCGGTCAATTCCAGGGTTATGGCATGCTCGAGCAGACGTTCCCGCACCTTATTCAGTTCCAGGTCGACAATCTGCTTAATCTCGTCGCGGGTGAGCGAGCGGAAGATGATGGTCGCGTCGACGCGATTGAGGAATTCGGGACGGAACATGCGATGCAACTGATCCGTCACATTGCGGCTCATGTCTTGGTAAGCCTCTTCGTCCATCTTGCCGAGATCGAGCTGTGTATTGAAACCCAGACCGGAATTGGGCTTGATCAAGTCCGCGCCGACATTGCTGGTCATAACGATCATGGCGTTGCGGAAATCGACTCGGCGCCCGCGGGCGTCGGTCAATGTGCCTTCTTCCATGATTTGCAGCAACATGTTGAAGGCTTCCGGATGCGCTTTTTCCACTTCGTCAAACACGATAATGCTATAAGGACGGCGGCGGACGGCCTCTGTCAACTGACCGGCGTCTTCGTAGCCCACGTAACCGGGCGGGGCGCCTACCAGGCGCGCGACCGAATGCCGCTCCATGAATTCACTCATATCAAGCTGGATTAGCGCCTCTTCGCTGCCAAACAGGAATTCCGCCAGCGCCTTTGTCAATTCAGTTTTGCCCACACCGGTGGGACCCAGAAACATGAAGGAGCCAATCGGACGTCGCGGATCCTTCAGGCCGGCGCGGGCGCGGCGCACGGCTTTGCTGATGGAGACGATTGCCTCGTGCTGGCCGACAATGCGCTCGTGCAGTTTGTCTTCCATCTCCATCAGACGTTCGCTTTCTTCGTTGGCGATCCGCGTGACCGGAATGCCGGTCCACATGGCTGCGACTTCGGAAATATCGTCGCCCAGCAAACGCGGCTGGCCAGTTTCTTCATTCCAGTTATGGCGGATGTCCGCCAGCGTCGCATCCAGAGATGCGTGGCGCAACTTGAGCGTATCGGCTTCTTTTTGTTCGCCGGCGACTTCCGCCAACTCAATTTCGTCGCTTAGTTCCTCAAGTTCGTCCATCACCCGGCGGACGGCAGCGGCTTCCGGGCTTTTGTACATGCGCAATCGCGCAGCGGCTTCGTCTATCAGGTCAATGGCTTTGTCGGGCAGAAAACGATCGGGGATATAACGCGCGGATAAATTAGCGGCGGTTTCGATGGCGTCATCGGTGATTTCAACATTGTGATGATCTTGATAAGGGAATTTGATGCCTTGCAATATCTCGATTGTTTCCTCGATCGTCGGTTCGTCAACCTGGATCTGCTGAAAACGCCGTTCAAGCGCGGCGTCGCTCTCGATGTGCTTGCGGTATTCGTCCAGCGTGGTCGCGCCGATACATTGCAATTCGCCACGGGCCAGCGCCGGCTTAAGGATATTGGCGGCGTCCACGCTGCTGCCGGCGGAACCGGCGCCCACTAACATGTGCACTTCGTCGATGAACAGGATTGTGTCCGACGCCTTGAGTTCTTCAATCACACGCTTAAGTCGCTCTTCAAATTGACCACGATACATGGTGCCGGCAACGAGAGAGCCAACATCCAATTGCAAGACGCGCTTGTTGAGCAGTGGCTTGGGCGTGTCACCCTCGACGATGCGCTGCGCCAAGCCTTCAACGATGGCTGTCTTGCCCACACCGGGTTCGCCGATCAAAGCGGGATTGTTCTTGCGCCGCCGGCTTAGCACCTGGATGACGCGCTCTATTTCCATTTCCCGTCCCACCACGGGATCCAGCTTTCCGGTTTCCGCCAGGCTGGTCAGGTCGGTGGCCAGTTGATCCACCAGTGGGGTATTGTCCTTGCGCGAGGGCTTGCCCGTCGGGCGGTCTTGCATTTTCTGCTGGGATTGCACCGGGCTTTCTTGCAGTACCTTGCTGGTCTGGCGGCGCACCTCTTCCGGGCTCACACCCAGACGCCGCAACACATCCAGCGCGATGCCCTCTTGCTGGCGCACCAAACCGAGCAGCAGGTGCTCGGTGCCAATATAGTGATGTCCCATACGGCGCGCTTCGTCCACAGCGAGTTCCAAAACCTTTTTGGTCCCCGGGGACAGATCAAGCTGGGTATGGCTGGATTTCCCTTCGGAAGTAGAGAGACGCGTCACCAACTCTTCGACGCGTCGCAGGTCCAGTCCCAGGTCGCGCAGCACCCGGCCGGCGACCCCGCCTTCTTCTCTCATCAACCCCAGCAGCAAGTGCTCGGTACCAATCTGGTGATGTTGTAAGCGTTCTGCCTCGTCCTGCGCCAGGCTTAGCACGCGCCGCGCCCGCTGTGTAAAGCGTTCCATTTTGTTTGGCACGGTTCATCCCTCCATCTTCAAAGGTGCGCGCCAGAGTTGACTGCAACTGTCCCATTGACATACGGATACGGACATGGGCACATATTTTGCTGGTATCCGCTTGAACATGAACTGTTCATGCCTTTAATCGCGCCGACCTAATCATGACCGTTCGCGGCAAAGGGCATTGTTCTTGCGTTGGACTGCTCAATAGGACTGTTAATTTGCACCTAGTTTGTCTTTTGGATTGTGACCGCAGGCGGCTATGTTGCATCGTGGGCGGTCCGGCGAAATCACAAAACGCGCATCTCAAAAAACAGAACGTGTCGGCTATTATACCAATTTCTGTGCTCTAAGCGGTAGACCTCCGTTGCGGGATCACGAAAAGACCTTTAGTAAAACATATTCATTGTATGCTAGCGGAGACCATGGAAATTATCAACGCAGAACCGTCATTTTGCACGAAGAACTTATTTGTCATTTAGTCGGAACAAAACTGTGACACATCAATAGGAAAGCGAAACAGGCGCCCACGGTGGCGCCTGTTGATGTAATCGGCGTCGCTCATGCAACAAGAAGACTTGCTATTATGCATGGGCGCGACATGCTTGTCTACGATTCCCCGGTTAGGCGCCCAGCGGCTCCTAGCGAATCACGATCGGCAGATTTGCCTAATCTTCAGTATGCGCTTCCGGCTCGGCTGGCAGATCAGCCGCCGGCGCATCATTCGGCAATGAGGCGGATTCCTGGATTGCCATTTCCCAGTCAAGGTCCAGGTACTCCGTCGAATTCACGGATTTCAAACTCAAGCCGAGACGCCGCTCTTTGATATCGATCTTAACAATACGCAGAACCAATTCATCACCGCGCTTGACAACCTCCCGCGGGTGGCTAACGCGCTCGCCGGATAGTTCCGAAATGTGGATCAAGCCTTCCACCGCGTCGTTGTCGATCAGGCGCGCGAATGCGCCAAACTTGGTCAGTTTCGTGACGCGACCACGTACCAGTTGACCCCGTCGTAATGAGCCGGCAACTTCGTCCCATGGGTCGCTCATTATGCGACGCCGACTGAGGCCAATCCGCCTCGCGTCGGAATTGATGCTGATGACTTCAACCTCGACTTCGTCGCCGACGCTGACCACCTGCCGGGGGTGCGTGATGTGCCCCCAGGCCAACTCGGTCAGGTGCACCAAGCCCTCGGCGCCGCCGATATCGACAAAAGCGCCAAATGTCTCCAGGCTGACGACCGTCCCCTTGCGGATCTCGCCCAGGGTGAGTTCTTCGATCAGTTCGCGTTTGCGCCGCTGGCGCACTTCGCGCATGGCGGCTCGTTCGGACAGGATCAAACGATTGCGCTTGCGGTCCACTTCCATTACTTTGACGCCGATCGGCTGATTAACCATCGGGCTGTAACGCTCTTCCGGCGTTTCGCCAGACATGCCTCTCGCGCGTTCCTCTGCCAGTTGACTCTGTGGCACGAAACCGCGCAGCCGCCCGAAGCGCACGATCAATCCGCCCTTGTTATAGCCGCCGATTAATGCTTCGTAAACGTTTTTTGATTTGGCGAATTCTTCGGCTTTACGCCAATCAAGCTCTTCAAGCGCATGGTTGATCGACAAGACAGTCTCGCCACGATGGTTGCGGGGATTCACGACGTAGACATCGACTTCGGCGCCGACAATCAGGGATTCCAGCATCTTGCGCGTCATCAACTCCAGTTCGCGCCCCGGCACCAAGCCCTCGTCGCCGTCCCCGAGGTCCACGAACACCGCAGTAGGCGAGGTCTTTGTAATGACACCGCTGCAGATCTGACCTCGACGGTATTTGGGCGGGTCGTCGTCCTTGGGCGCCCCTTCTTTCTCGGTCTGGGCGCGGCTCTCGCCGGCGGGCGCTTGGGTTTCAGATTCCGCGGACGCGGCCATTTCTTCAGGCTCTGATTGCTCGGCGACCGGATCCGACTTGACATCCGCTCCATCAGTCGACGGCGCGCTGTCTGCTTCGCTTGCCTCTGCCAACGCATCCGCTTGAACGGCGGCATTTGATTCGGCGCCAGATGACGCCAATTCATCGGGATTACCGTTGTTAGCAGATGTTGTCTCTGTTGCCGCGTTCCCGCTTGTCACGCCATCATCTCTCGTTGCAGCACCCGCTGTCTCGGCGGCAACCGCGTCTACCTGCGACAACTCGGCGGACGACTCGCTCTCCAAGTCCTCGTCGCGCTTGCCTAGTTCTTCTGCGCTCATAGCTGTGTCCTACGTCCGTTACCCAGAGTTTCCGACACAATTATAGCCAGTGCCAAGGCAGATTCAAAGGACTAATTGACCAACGCGACATAATTGGCGCGGGCTAGGCATTCTGTCATCGGCGTCAAATATAGCGAAGCGCTGGAGTCCTATGGTTGTGCCCAGGCGCGATGGCGATTCGGATATAGCTCAGTTCTCGTCATCCGCCGTCTGCGAGAGGAAATCGGCGTATTCTTCGTCGTCAAACTCGTCGTTGTAGTATTCGCCGTTCTGATAGCCCCCGTCGTAGTAGTCCTCAAGCTCGCTATCGTAGTCGTCAGCGCCCTCGGCGTAATCGCTCTGTTGGTCGGCATGTCCGGAGAAGCGCAGCTGTCCGTCGTGCTCGTCGATGACGATGAGGTCGCCGTCCTCAAAATCGCCCTTGAGCAACTGTACGCTCAAGGGATTCTCGATATGTCGCTGTACGGCTCTGCGCAGCGGACGGGCGCCAAATTGAGGATCGAAGCCTTGTTTCGCCAGCCAATGACGCGCCGGTTCGGTGAGATGGATCGCGAGGCCGGATTCCTGCATGCGTTCCGCCAATCCCCGGATTTGCAGGTCGACCATTTGCTCGACGGCTTGCAGGGTGAGTGGCTCAAAAATGATGACCTCGTCGATACGATTGAGGAATTCCGGCCGGAAGGTATCGCGCATGGCCTTTTCGATTTCACGATGGTCGGCCAAAGCGCGGTCGTCATGCTGCAAAAATCCCAGGGCGCCGCCTTGCTTGGCAAACTCTGTGCCCAGGTTGCTCGTCATAATCAACACGGTATTGCGGAAATCGACGGTGTGGCCCTGTCCGTCCGTCATACGTCCGTCTTCCAGCACTTGGAGCAGCGCGCTCCACACATCGGGATGCGCCTTTTCGATCTCATCAAAGAGTACGACGCGGTAGGGTCGACGGCGCACCGCTTCGGTTAGCTGACCGCCCGCTTCGTAACCGACATAGCCGGGCGGCGCGCCAAACAGGCGGCTGACCGTATGTTTTTCGCGGTATTCGCTCATATCGACGCGGACCAGCGTGTCTTCGTCATCGAACATAAACTCCGCGAGCGCCTTGGCCAATTCAGTTTTGCCCACACCGCTGGACCCGAGAAAGATAAAGGAGCCGATTGGGCGTTTGGGATCTTTCAAGCCGCTGCGCGCGCGGCGAATGGCATCCGCAAGCGCGGACACAGCATTTTCTTGCCCGATGACGCGCTCATTAATGACCTCTTCCATTCGCAGCAGCTTTTCCGATTCGGTTTCGAGCATGCTCTGCACCGGGATGCCGGTCCACTGCTCAACCACCTGGGCAACATTGTCCGCGGTGACGACCTCGTCCAGCGTATGTTCCTGCCGCCAGGCGTGGCGCGCGTGGTCGAATTCTTCCTCCAGCTGGATGCGCTGCATCTTGCAGTCGGCAGCCCGTTCATAGTCGCGCGCGAGGCCGGCAGCTTGCTCTTCTATCGCCAATTGATCGATCGTTTCACGCATTTCTTTCAAGCTTTGCGGCATGGAAAAGAGCGCGACGCGTAACTTCGCCGACGCTTCGTCCAACAGATCAATGGCTTTGTCGGGCAACTTGCGCTCGGTCAAATATCTCGCGGACAAACGCGCGGCCGCTTCGATAGCGTCGTCGGCGATTGTCAAATTGTGGTGGGCTTCGTAGCGGTCGCGGACGCCAAAGAGCATCTCAATCGTGTCTTCAATATTCGGCTCTTCCACGAAGATTGGCGCGAAGCGGCGATCAAGCGCGCTGTCCTTCTCGATATGTTGTCGATACTCGTCCATCGTTGTGGCGCCAACCGTCTGCAACTCCCCGCGCGCCAATGCCGGCTTCATCATGTTACCGGCATCCATGGCGCCGGAAGCGGCCCCCGCGCCGACCACCTGGTGCAATTCGTCAATGAAAAGAATGATTTCGCCATCGGAGCGCTGGATTTCGTCGATGGTCGCTTTCAAGCGTTCTTCGAACTCGCCGCGGAATCGGCTTCCCGCCAACATACCGCTTAGGTCCAGGCTGAGTACGCGCTTGCCCAAGAGCAAATCGGGCACGTCGCTGGAAGCGATCTTCTGCGCCAGTCCCTCTACGATCGCCGTTTTGCCGACGCCGGCTTCGCCAATGAGCACCGGGTTATTCTTGGTTCGGCGGCTCAATACCTGGATGACGCGCTGAATCTCTCCATCGCGACCAACAACTGGATCCAGCTTGCCTTCCAGCGCCATACGGGTCAGATCGCGGCTGTATTTCTCCAGCGTGCGATAGCGACTTTCGGCCTGCGGGTCGGTGACGCGCTGGCCGCCGCGTATATCTTTGACCGTATCGGAGACGCGATCTCGTGTAATGTTCATATCTTCAAAGAGCTTGGAAATGGCGGTGTTCCGCTCGCCGAACAGCGCAAGGAAGATGTGCTCGGTGCTGATGTATTCGTCGCGCAGGCGGTTCGCTTCTTCATTGGCGCGGTCGATAACGCTCTTGAGCCGCGGCGTGATGAAAACCTGATTTGTGCCGTGGCCGTAGATCGTTGCTGTACGCGGGCTTTGGCGGAGCACGTCGTCCACGCGCGAGCGCATCGCGGCAATGTCTATCGAAAGGCGTTCCAGAATCTGCTGGACGACGCCTTCGCTCTGTTCCAGCAGCGCCAGCAAGATATGCTCGCTGTCGACTTGGGTATGGCCATAACGCTGCAGAATATCGTAGGCGCGGTGAGCTGCGTCTTGCGCGCGTTCGGTGAATCGGTCAAATCGTAGCATTGATGGTCCCTCGCGACTTTGGCGGCAGGTGCGGTCAAATGTAACCCGATTTTAGCGGAGAAATGTAGATTATACCTGTTACAGCTGTTGCTATTCGGAGCAAGGAATTAGCACACGACTTCGATAGCGCGTCGGTGATATGCTTTACATCGTGCCATTTTGGATTGACGTCATTGAAGTAGTCTACGCTTGAATGGGAGCGTAGCCGATATTGTATGCAATAGTCTGCGCGATGCGATCGAGTTGTGGTTGCGAAACTACGCCAAGCCTGCTTGCGAAACGATTCAGGGACACTGACTTGATCTCGAACGTAGCCGCAGCCGAGTCTTTCGATAGATTGTTCGAGTTGTCCTTTAGAATTTTTATCATCCAGAAGTATTCATTCCTAACGTAAACGTCTGACCAGCCTGTGATTGGCACTACAATACTTAGTCTACGATTCCATTGCGCAGCAACATTCATGACGATGGCTGGACGTGTCTTGTAGATTTCATCTCCTTCGGTGGGCAATCGACTCTTCGGTGTTCCATACTTTGGCGTGGGAGCCGAGGCGGGAGTGTTGAAATTCACCCACCAGATTTCCCCTCTCCGCGGACTAATAGAGGTCTTCTGATTCATCGACTTCAAGATCCTCAAATTCGTAGAATTCGTCCGCTTCAAACGTCTCGAATTCGTCTTCGGCAGCAAGCGCAAAGGCGCGTTTCATGATCAAGTTTCGTTCGTCTTCAGACATTGCCAATAAGTCTTGTACAGTTAAATGTTCCGAATTCTGTTCTTCGACGGCGTCATCCAGACAGCGAGGACAAACACTGCTTATTCTGTCCGGGCTTGTCAACCCTTCCGCAACTGCACGCAATGACATTTGCTTTAGTTGAAGGGGTTCTTCGTCGCCGAGATACTCAATCGGCTCTTGTTTCCGCCATCCCCTTATGCCTAAGTCTTTAAACATCAGCGTATATTGGTTCTCGCTGATTATGCCCAGATCTTTGGCGCGTCTGACCCAAGCAGCCATACTTAAGCCGTATTTTCGCTTGAGCATCATTAGCTCACCCCAATCTAGGCGATCGCGCTTATTTCCTAGTTCGCGGCGCGCGTGGTCAGAAGGTACCAAGAAAGCTGACGCAAACCTGTTGGCAAGGCTTTCCTCTGATTTTTCGTCCAGATCGGCGGTATTCATTACTAAGTGTCCGATTTCGTGCGCGAGGCTGAATCTTATGCGATCCTTTGTTCGTTTGGTATTGAGCACTGTTACAGGGTGATCGCCGCACCAGCCAGACAAACCATCGAACTTGCCGCTCTTGTTCCAACTGATTACTACGACACCTCTGTCCTCGGAGGTCTGAACAAGATTGTCCAGCGGACGGTTTCCTAGATTCCATCTTTCGCGTAAGTTGCTCGCAACTCTCTCAGCGTCCTCGCAATTCTTCACAGTCACAGGCCCAGGAAATTCGGGCGACTTTTCGGGATACAACAACGAATGCAATTCTATATGTAGTTCAGCGATATCTGCGGCGTGTCCCTTAATCGCATCTTGCTTTTTCTTTGCTAATGTACTGTGCCGACGAAACGACTTCCATTTAACCGTCTTTACTGGTTGATGTGAGAAATAAGTGCTACGCACATTTAATTCGCTGCTTGCAAGCAGCAAGAACTGGGCTGGCGGAAAACTCTTGCCCTTTTCGTACTTGGAAATTGCTGCAGCTGAAACAGGGTATCCATTCTTGGTTAGCTGTTCCGCTAGCTCCTTTTGTGTCAAATCAGCCATCAAGCGTGCCTGTTTGATGCGCGCCCCAGTCATGCTGATCCTCCTTTCAATCGTTGAAAAGTTTAGCAGATTATTCGAAAAAATCAACGAATAGTTTCACCTTTGTAGCTTATTATGCTGCAGTTGCAAATATACCGACTCGAGTTGTTTCCCGACTACCTCCCAGGTATATCGCTCCGCAACGAGCTGCCGCGCCGCCATACCCATGCGCCCGCGCAAATCCGCGTCGACCAGCAATTCCCGCAACTTGACCGCGACAGCATCGACTGTCGCATCGGCCACAAATCCGGCGCCGGCGGTCTCGACCTCCGGCATATTGCAGCCCGGCGAAATGAGGGCTGGCATCCCGCTCGCCAGCGCTTCCAGCACGGCCATTGACAAGCCTTCGCCTCTCGCGGGCAGAGCGAAGACATCACTTGCGGACAAGGCTTCCAAGCGCTCGTCGCTGCCTAGATATCCCGTAAAGACAATGCGGGAATCCCCAGACGCCAATGCCCGCGCCTGTGATAGCATGCCTTCGTCGGGTCCGGCGATCAGCAGGCGCGCATGCTCGACTTGGGCGCGCTGAAAAGCGCGGACAAGTACATCCACGCCCTTTCTCGCTTGCAGACGGCCCATATACAGGACCGTTGGCGCGTCGGCCAGGCCGTAGCGTTGGCGGAAGTCTCGGGCTGGCGGCAAATCTGTGAGTTCCTTCAGATCAACACCGTTGGGAACGACGCTGAAATCCGTAGGCTTGCGACGCTTGCCGAATTGCGCCCAAATGTCCTTGACCTCGTTGAGCTCCGTTTCCGTCAAAGCGATCACGTGGTCGATGCTTTGGGCGACCGCGGGGGAAAGCAGCCGGTCCCAGGCGGCTTTGAGGCGTCCCCGTCCCGTGGTCACATTCAGCGTTCCATGGGGAGATAGCACGATTGGTATGCCAAGCGCCCGCGCAACCGGCGTGACCAGCAGGTTTTCAACCGTGCGGAATTCGTGAACGTGCAAGATGTCAACGGTTGGCAAAATGGACACAGCCGTCCGCTTCATGCTGCGCGGCGTAGAAAGGTTGAGCCGGCCACGCAGCCGAATAGATAGATTCGGCCGTCGAAAGATTCTTACGCCGTCAATCTCTTCCTCTGCGGGTCCCTGATACCGAGTAGTTTGATCCAGGGCGTCTGTGGTCAAAACTGTGACCAGGTGCCCGCTGGCGACAAGCGCTGCCGCCATGCCTTCGGCTGCCCGCACCACGCCGCCATAGGCATAAGCCGGTTGGTAATAGGGCGTCACATGCAAGATGTGCACTGCTTTGTCACCAACTCAAAACGATATCGCGCTTCCAGAAGCGCAGCACCAGGCTACCGCCGGGTAAAGCCGCGACCAGTCTGTACAGCAGGTCCATGTCTTCGCTATTGAAGACCCGGACGATATGCATGCTCAGAATGTAGGCGATTAGCCCGGTCAATAGCGCCGGCAAGAAATGAATGCCGCGCATGCCGATCATGAGCAGAGCAACTGGCCCGGCGATGAGCAGCAGACGCAATACGCTGTTCGCGATCCGTCGCCATTGAAAACCGGCCGCGGCAAAGGACGAAAACAGTAGAATCAGCACCAGCGATTCGGAAATGACTGAGGCGACCGCGGCGCCGCGTGGATCTCCCCACGCCGTCAGCAGGATCGTATTAAGCGCGATGTTCAGCCCTAGTCCCAGGGCGCGGAAGACAAGCAGGAGCCGCTGACGATTCTGAATCAGCATGGCTTTGCTGAAGACATTGCCGATCATCGTGATCGCCGTATACCAGATCAGAATACTCAGAATGCCCGCGGTGACCGCGTTCTGCTCCCCAAAAAACGAGCTGATCGCGTCAGGCGCCAGCAAGCTGACGAAAAGCGCCAGCGGCAATCCGATGACGACCATATAAAGTGTCAGCTTCTCGATCAAGAAACCAAAAATCGGATTCTTGCCCTCGCCATGATAGCGTGACAGCAGCGGATAAGCCGCCACCAGGACGGTCGTGCTGAAAAGCTCGATCACGCCGAAGTTGATGACAAAGGCGACAGTCAGATATCCGGTGCCCTCAACACCCAGGATGCCGGTGGTCATGAGTTTGTCCGTATGTTGGTAGGCCAAGGTCAAAAAGGCCGAGGCGGCCAGAGGCAAGCTGTTGACCAACAGCGGCCTGCTTATGCCCCGGTCGATAGGGAAGGTCGGGCGCAAACCGTCGCCCCAGTTGAGCGCCAACAAGACCAGCGAGCGGAGCAAACCGGACGCGATCGCAGCGCCGTATATCCCCAGTAATCCCCAGCCCAAGACCAGCGCCAGGACCGCCAGTCCAATCCGCAGCAAGATATGCGCGATCTCCACCAAGGAGGTCTTGAGCATTTCCTCGCGAGCCAGCAGCAGGTCGTAACCTGTGTTTCCAAAGAGGTCTACGAAGAGGTTTAAGCCGGCCAGCGCCACAAAACCGCGCAGTGCCTCGTCGTATACGACGGAAAAACTGTTGATTCCGACGTATGCGATCAACGCCAGGGCAGTTTGCCAAAATACCATCGCGGACCAATAGCCGCCGGCTTTATCTGGTTCGCGCGCCACATCGCGGATCACAATCAGGCTCATGCCGAAGCTGGTGACGGAACCGGCAATGACCATCAAGCCGCCGACTGTTCCATAAATGCCGTAGTCGTGGGCGCCAAGCCAGGCGAACAAAACCAATTGCCAGACGAAGAGCGCTCCTTTGCTGATCACGCTCGCCACGACTAGGGCACTGACATTGCGCGCGGCGCGCCTGGCGTCACTTCCCGATAATTTCTTGGTTTCGCTCATTTTCGCTCGTATTTTGCAAGAACATTTAGCCTCTTATACTATCAAACCTTTGGCCTGGGGAGGAATTATGTACTCGTTAGAGGTATACACGAAATCGTTTGACCCTGCGCGGCTGAATGCGGAGCCATATCGCGCCGAGTCTCTGGACACGGCTAGGGATGTCGCAAAACATCAGTTATGATCGCTGCCATCGGCAAGTCATGGGTACAGCTAGTGTTTCACTCGAAAGAAGCGGCGCTTGATTACATATTCCGGACACGCCGGCGCCTGGATGATGCGCCGCGCGGCTTGGACGAAGATACGCGAGACACCGCTGCAACGACTAAACTGCTGCGCCTCGCGAATCTGCCAGCCGCCCCCAGCGAATTCGTAGTCATCACGGGGAGCCGCGGCAAAGGCTCTGTCGTCTCTATCATGGCCAGGTTGCTGCAAGCGCTTGGCTATCGCGTCGGCATGGTAACCAGTCCACACCTGGTCCATTGGAACGAGCGAATCCGCGTCAACGGGCGCATGATCCCGAATGATGACTTCTTGCGCATCCTCAACGACTTGCGACCGCATATCGATGCGGTGACCGGAAACTTGCCCGGACGGCAGTATCTCAGCCCCCAGGGCATATTCCTGGCGATGGCGCTGGGGTACTTTGCTGAAAAGCGAGTGGAAATAGCCCTGTTGGAAGTCGGTCGCGGAGGCCGCTTCGACGACATTGCGGTTGTGCCGAACCGGCTGGCTGTGTTCGCGCCCATACTTCTGGAACATACGGCTTTGCTGGGTGACACACTGGAAAGAATCGCCTGGCACAAAGCGGGGATCATACCCAGCGCTGGCGTCGCGCTCAGCGCGGCGCAACCGTCGCAGGCGGCAGCCATCTTGCGGCGGGAAGCAGAATTGCAAGGGGCAAGCATTCATTTTCTGGATGAGAACGATCGCGCGCAATTGCAGGCCGACACAGACGGCGGCCAGTTGATTCGCCTGGCGCCTTACGGCGAGATGCTGCTGCCATTGCTCGGGCGCTATCAAATTGAGAATGCCTCGCTGGCAATTGCTGCCGTAGAGACTCTGCAAGCGCGACTAAGCGCACCAGCTCTTGAAGACGAAGGATACCTGGAATCGATTCGCTCCGGCTTGGCACAGGTCAAGTGGTTCGGTCGCGTCCAAAAGCTGGACCAAGGGCCTGCGATATATGTGGACGGTGCAATCACAGTACCTTCGGCAGAGTCCTTCATCGAAAGTGTCCAACCGCGGCTATCCGACCCGGTCGCGGCCATCGTCGGGGTCCCGCGCGATCGTGATTATGCAGGTGTCTACGGGGTCATGGCCCGTGTCAGCAAGAAGCTGATCATTACTGAAACGGATATCAATCCCAACACGCGCTTTCCGTCCCGCGCGGACGCGCTGCGAGCTGCACAGGTTTTGGGCGCCGATGCTACGTATACCGACAGCTTGAGAGATGCGTTGGATGTGGCGCGCGAGTTCACGGGCGAATCGGGCACGATTTTGCTGGCCGTCTCGCTCATGTTGGTCGGCGAATGCATGTTGATCTGGAATGTGGATACGACTCAGCTCTGAAGGAAGGTTTGTGCTGTCACTCTTGGCGCCCGTTGGGTGTATTTCAGATTATTGACGAGCCCCCATCGCCCACCCTCAACCACAAAAACTGTAGAAACCAGCCGGCGGACACATTTTGTCAACTAACTCGCTGCCCCGACCGCTAACCCCCGACTCTATGCCGAAACTGCGTCCATATAGTCGCCCTTTCTTCCCGCCTTGCTCTATCATACGAAGGTGCAACACACCGGGCCGCCCAGCCTGAGCCGCTGCTTTCCAAACCCGGCGCCCGGCTCAAACGAAGCTACAACGTCCAAAAAGAGGCGCTAATCTCCGAAAACAGATTGTTGCCTCCGCAACTGGACAAAGACGAAGAAACTTGAAACCGAAAGCTACGTCAATCGCCAGGCATCTCTTATGACAAAAGCTGCAGGGGCGACCGGCGGTCACTGTCGCCGGTCAGTATCGACCGGACCCTTGGGTCGCCCGAATACAAGCCAAAATTGGCAGGTATTGTCGCGGCCGTCTGCCCAAGGAAAAACTGTCCTGTCCTCAGATCTGGAAGGGGGGTACCCCCCCCCCCCCCCCGTATACATACTGTATCTATACTGTTACACAAAAAAGGGGCAAAATCAGGGCAACTTCCGAGCATGTGAGGACCAATTGCGCTTCATTCGCATGCAACTTATACCATTCTGCCAAAATGTCGAAATACGCCCGCGCCCGTTCGCTGATTTGACAAAGGCGCGCTTTTTGATTAGGCTTCTTGCGCTTATGTTCTCAAAAATAGGCTTTTCCAGGAGATCCGAAATATGGAACATCCCAAGCAAACACAAGAGAGTATGGCGGCGCGGGTCATGCGCTTTGACGAGCTCAAACACAAGGGCATCCCCATCATGTTCATCGACAGCATGCTGCCCCGTCATCATCGCATGAATTACGCTGTGATCGGCGATACCGCGGCCGAGAACCCGGACTACAGTATCAAACGGGCGATTACCGAACCCCATCGCTATCAAATCGGTATGTGTTGGGCGCCGCCCGGCTGTGGGCCTGCCTGGCATACGCACGACTACACCGAGTCCTTTTTCATCCTTACCGGCCCCTTTACCTTTTATTGGGGGAACGAGGATGATCCCGAAAAAGTCGAAGGCCAGTTCGTTTTGAACGAATGGGATATGATCTCGCTGCCGCCGGGGATGTATCGCAGTTTTGAATACAGTGGCGATTCGATCGGCTGGTTCTACGCTGTGTTGGAATCGCACGAAGTTTTTGAGGGCAAGGATCCCTACTGGTCGCCCCAGATTGAAGAAGCCGCCCTGCGCAATGGCTATGAAGCGGACGCCAAAGGCAAGATGGTGCACCCGCCCGACTATGAAGCCCAGAAGGCGCGGCAAGATGCCTTCTTGCGCGAGCAATTCCGCGAGTTGACCGGCGTCGATTTGCAGGACTACCGTCCGCCGCAATTCGTGAAGGACAAATGATATGAAGACGAGCACCGAGCGCATCTTGACGACGCATGTGGGCAGCATGCCGCGCCCGCAGTATGTGGTGGATCAGTTGTTTGCGCAGGACCAGGGCGAAGTGTACGACGCCGCCGAATTCGACCGCGTGATGGGACGCGCGGTGCGCGAGGTGGCCGCGAAGCAGGTGGAGGCCGGCGTCGACGTCATCAGCGATGGCGAAATGAGCAAGATCAGTTACGCCACCTATATCCGTCACCGCTTTACTGGCTTCGAGATCGCCGATGTGCCGCGCGCCACGCCGAAAGACCTTGACGATTTCCCGGCTTACAAGCAGCGGCTGGCCGAGGCCGGCGGTACCCCGAAGTACCATCGTCCTGTTGTTCGTGGCGAAATAAAGATCAAAGACCTGTCGCCGCTGGAGAAAGATATCGCCAATCTCTTGTCGGCCAAGGACGAGTCCGGCGCCGAAGAGGCCTTTATGAATGCGGCATCGCCCGGGGTCATCGCCGTCTTCCAGCCCAATGAATATTATGCCGACGACGAGCAATACCTGGGCGCGCTGGCGGACGTGATGCGGGTCGAATACGAGAAGATCACCGAGGCCGGCTTGGTTTTGCAGGTAGATTGCCCGGATCTGGCTTTGGGCCGGCATATCCGCTTCCGCGATGCCGATATCGCCACCTTCAAGAAAGCGGCGCTGGCCCAAGTCGAAGCTTTGAATTATGCTTTGGAAAACGTGCCAGCCGATCGCGCGCGCATACACATCTGCTGGGGAAACTACGAGGGACCCCACCACCACGATGTTGATCTGCGCGAGATTATCGACATTGTTTTCTCCGCCAAGCCACAGGCGATTCAATTCGAGGGCGCCAACCCGCGCCATCAACATGAATGGGCGATCTGGGCCGAAGCCGATATCCCCGATGACAAGATCCTCATCCCGGGTACGCTTGATACCACAACCAACTTTGTGGAACATCCGCAACTGGTGGCGCAGCGTATCGAGCGCTTCAGCCGGATCGTTGGCAAGGAACGGGTCATCGCCGGCACCGATTGTGGCTTTGGCACCTTTGCCGGCTTCGGCGCGATACATCCCGATATCGCTTATGCCAAATTGGGATCGCTGGCGGAAGGCGCGCGCATCGCCAGCGAACGACTCTGGGATTAAGCGCGGGCCAACCATGTGATTGACGAGCTTGCAGGAGATTGAGCCGAATGGCGATTCGCTACCTTAAGAAGGGCAAGTCAGTCGAGCAAAAAGCCGACGCCGATGCCGCAGTGCAACACACCGTCCGTGGGATCCTGGCGGATATTCAAGCGCGCGGAGACCAAGCGGTTCGTGAGCTGTCGCGGAAATTCGATAACTGGGATCCGGCCAGCTTCAAATTGTCGAACGACCAAATCGAAGAAATCATTACCAGTCTGCCCGATCAGGCGGTCTCCGACATCAAATTCGCCCAGGAACAGATTCGCAACTTTGCCAAAGTACAACGCGCGGCGCTGCAGGATGTTGAAGTAGAGACCCTGCCCGGCGTCGTCCTCGGGCACAAGAACATACCCGTCAACCGGGTCGGCTGCTACGTGCCGGGCGGGCGTTACCCGATGGTTGCGTCGGCGCATATGAGTACCGTGACCGCCAAAGCGGCCGGTGTCAAGGAAGTTATTGCCTGTACGCCGCCGATTAAAGGCGAGATTCCCGCGGCCACAGTCGCGGCCATACACTTTGGCGGGGCGGACGAAATCTACCTTCTGGGCGGCGTACAAGCCCTGGCCGCCTTGGCCTACGGCGCTTTGGGCATCGAACCCGTCGATATGATCGTCGGCCCCGGCAACGCCTATGTCGCCGAAGCCAAACGGCAGCTTTTCGGCTTGGTCGGCATCGACCTGTTGGCGGGACCTACCGAAGTGCTGGTGATCGCTGACGAAACCGCCGATGCCGAAATCTGCGCGACGGATCTGCTGGGGCAGGCCGAACACGGTCCGACATCCCCCGCGGTGCTGCTGACCACGAGCGCTTCATTAGCCGAGAGCATTGAAGCGGAGATCGGTCGCCAGCTGGAGACGCTGCCGACCGCCGATTTGGCCGGCGCAGCCTGGCGCGACTACGGCGAAGTGATCTTGGTCGACACCGACGAAGAAATGGTCGCGGTCGCCGACGAGATCGCCAGCGAGCACGTCGAGGTGCTCACGCGCGATCCCGATTATTTCCTGGAAAACCTGAGCAACTACGGCGCGCTCTTCCTGGGTCCAGAGACCAACGTCGCCTATGGCGACAAGATTATCGGCACCAATCACACCCTGCCCACCAAGAAAGCCGGTCGTTACACCGGCGGATTGTGGGTCGGCAAGTTTATCAAAACCGTGACCTATCAGCGCGTGACGGAGGAAGCGAGCGTCGTCATCGGCGAATATGGCAGCCGCCTCTGTGATCTCGAAGGTTTCATGGGGCACAAGGAGCAATGCGATTTGCGGGTGAGACGGTATGGTGCTATGCCAAAGTAGGCAAAATACCTTCGCCTTGCACTGTGTCCATCGGCGCGCAATTGCGGGAACTCGCTGGCAAACGCCTACAAGTATTCCACATGATCCGTCATGTCGTCCGAATTCAAATACTCATGGAATTCGGACAAGCGCAACACCCACTTTCCGATATTGTGAACGTCTTCTTCCTGTTGGCCGAATATAATACCAGCGTGTGGACTACCCTCGCCGGCAATTTTAAGATAATCACTGTCAAATGTGCATAGCACAGGTCTCTGCTCGGTTGCCCGCCGCAGATGATTCCTATCGTCGTCTCCGAATTCTCTGAGGTCACTAACGGTGACAGCGTCTATACCCCGCTTCTTTAACTCTGTCGCTATGGCTACTGGCATGTTTTCATCGAAATAGTACCGGATCTCGTCGGCTGCCAACACGCTTTTCCTTGTATTCCTTGCTTACTCGGCTATGGTCGCGGATGTAGTCGTCGATTTCCTCCTGGTTCTCGTAATAGTAAGCCAACGCGGCATGCACCTTTGCCAGCGAAACCTGATAATCCTCCGCCATCTGCTCCGGGCTGCGATTGCCAAACTGCATCGCCATCACTATGTCTATCACGCGCAAGCTTGTGCCCAGTACACAGGGCCGCCCACCACGGATCTCAGGATCCCGAAAGATCAAATTGATGCTCTCTATCGTCTTCATCGCCGGCTCCTAGCTAGCTGTAGCATCTTGCATTGTACCTTAAACTGGCGCGATAATGTCATATCGGGATCGCCTCTGTGATCTCGAAGGCTTCATGGGGCACTAGGAGCAGTGCGACTTGCGGGTGAGGCGGTATGGTAAATAGAAGCTGAACCAATGCCTGATCAACCTTCGGTAAATCGCTAGCATTGGACAATCGCTTGCTATGTCAAGAGATATAAGGCACAGAATAGTTGAGTTATTTCAAATGCTTTCCGACGATTAAGCTTTCGTGACACATTAGACTTAGGAGATGGAGAATGACGATAAAGAATGATGGTACGCTCGATGAGTGGGTTATCGAAGCTTTGGAGGCACATGGTGGAAGCGCTAGCATCGTGGATATATGCAAGCATATATGGGAGTTCCACGAATCGGATCTTCGAAAGTCTGGAGACGACTTTTACACGTGGCAGTATGACATGCGATGGGTCGGGAACAGACTTAGAGAGGATGGCGTGCTTCAACCCTAGAAGCGTGGCGACCAAGGACCATGGCGTCTGTCAAATGATTGAAAGCATGGAGTCGATTTCTAGGTCCTAAATCTAGGAGAACCTTTGTGTATCTTGTGCCAGAGTGGTGATTGCATGAGTCATGTCTTGTGCCCAGAGTTTTGGTGATCTAAAAGTATGTCGAAAAGCAATATCGAAGCCTGAAAAGGTATCGGGGCAATCTTCAATTTATCCGATGGCTTTCTGCTCATCAACCACAACCGCACCCGCCAGCCTATCAT
The DNA here is from genome assembly GCA_026708115.1 of Chloroflexota bacterium. GTDB lineage: Bacteria > Chloroflexota > Anaerolineae > Aggregatilineales > Phototrophicaceae > UBA6055. The sequence continues at coordinate 6,084 of JAPOVL010000012.1, read as the reverse complement.
ACCGTGCCTGCGCCTCGTCATCCGCAATCGATCGCAAACAGGTCGGAACCAGAAACCGCCCGATTGTCGCGACCAAAGGAACTGCTACATGACTTCCGATCAATCAAACAAATACTCCACTCGATTCAGCATCTCCTCAACGCCGTAGACGCCATGCAGTAATCTAAAATAATTGACCATCACTCCGATATCTTCATATTCTCCCGGCACGATCACTATACCGGCATGTTCTACACCCGTCTTGGCGATCTCTACGTAGTCCTGATCATGGGTACACAATACTCGACCGTCCGCTGTGGCGACAGTCAGCAAAGTCGGATCGTTTTCACTCAGTCTTTCGATATCCCGCACCGTCAAGGTGTCTATTCCGCGCTGATTCAGTTGATTCGCCAGTTCGACAGGCATATTCTCGTCAAGAAAGAATCGCAGCTTTTCCTCAGCCAATAGATTCCGCTGCCTTAGCAATTGCTTTTCCCGCCACGAAGTCTTCCACCATCTGGCGCTTCATAGCCCGGGTTAACGGCTGGTCGTCGTCGGCTTCTTCCTCTGCTCGCGTGATCAAGTTGACCAGCGCGTCCAGTTGATCCGGGGTCAAACCTAAAGGAAAAATGGATTTCTCCGGTCGGCCCCAACCTTCCTGCGCCAACTCCAGCCCAATCCGAATATCCTCGCGGATGTCCTCGTCTATTTCCTCCTTGTTCTCGTAATAGAAAGCCAGCGCCGCATGCACCTTTGCCAGCGATACCTGATAATCCTCCGCCATCTGCTCCGGGCTGCGATTGCCAAACTGCATCGCCATCACGATATCGATTACACGCAGACCTGTGCCCACGAGGCAAGGACGCCCGCCGCGTACTTCAGGATTGCGATAGATAAGGTTTATGCTCTCGATCTTGTTCATCTCCTCGTCCTCCTTTCATTATCGTGACCGCTACGCCGATTGCTCGAGGGCCCGCTCGCTAATGACCACCGTACCCGCCAACTTATCATGCCAAGCCTGCTTCTCTCGGTCAAAACCTGCCCAGATATATCCCAAGAGGAACATGCCGCTGATCGTATAGCCGAAGACGTTGCGTATGATGGCATCAAGGATGCCGATGCGCCGACCATTCTTCTTGATGACCCGTAGCTTCAGCATAATCTTGCCCAAGGTCTGTCCGTTGAATATGGTCATGAAGGCGACGTTGTACACCGCGCTCACCAGGAAGTTCAGCGCCAGCACATCGTTTTGCAACTGCGACATGGCTGCCGACATCATTGTCGGATCACCGGAAAGCATTGCTGCTTCTATGGTCGCGAAAGCGCCGCCAGCGCTCACCAGCAACAGCGTCATGACACCCACAATGAGTCCGTCGATTATGATTGCCAGCCAGCGCTTGCCCACCGACGCCAGAGTAACCACTTGCTCAGCAGGCGCGGTTGCAGGATCAGGCGCGGGCTCCGACGGCCTTTTTTGGGGAGCGGGCATGATTTGGGCCAGTTCATCGCTGGCCGCTTTAAAATCAGGATCCAGTTCCAGTGCAGCGCGCAAATGCTCAATCCGTTGACCGTGACTGAGCGCCGCCTGAGAGGCCAGGTAATAGGCATCGGCGCTCGGGTTCTCATCCAGTTCCTCGTCGATCAGTACCCGGGCGCGGTCCATTTGGAATCGGTCAATCGCTTCTTGTATCTCCGCTAATCTGTCCGCCATTCTTGCCCCCGCCCTATCTTTATCACCGTAGAGTATCATACTTGATTGCGCTCCGCATGTGTTATGATATGCTGCGCATTGGCATAGCCGGGCGCGCGGCTGCCTGGCCAGCACGGAAGGACGAGCGCAACGTCATGAACGAGAACGCCGGACGCATCGCCGCCAGCAAAGCCGGGCGCCGCTTTATTGCCCAGATGAACTTTTACAATGCCGGTGATTTCAAGCGCTTGCGGCAATTTGTCCACAGCAGTTATTATGACCTGATCTTGATGGAGAATCCGGCCGATCGCCGCCTGCTCGACCTTAAGGCCACTCGTAAACTGCATGGTCGCTTGAAGGTAGCAGAGATCGAAAAGGCCGAGGATTACGCGATAGATGTCATCTTGCGAGGTGAAAAAGGCGCGTCGCGATTGCGCCTGGAAATGGTCGTGAACGAGAGCTATCCGCATCAGATCATCCACTATGCTTTGCGGCCGGTCGAGCGAGGCTGAAGCGAAGGTGCTGCTATGAACGGGGGAAAAACCGATCTGGTCCTGGATCGGCTTAAGGTAAATCCGGAACTGGCCACGCGTATTGTGACCGGTTTCATTCGCGACAGTATCACAAAGGCGGGGATGTCCCGCGCGGTGATCGGACTCTCTGGAGGGATTGATTCGGCGCTGTCCGCTTATTTGTCCGCGCAGGCCTTGGGCGCGGACAATGTCTTGGCCTTGCGCATGCCGTACAAGACGTCTTCGCCCAGCAGCATGAACGATGCTGAAGCGGTCATCGAGGACTTGGGTTTGCCGCATCTGACGCTGCCCATCACCGCTATGGCCCAACCCATGATCGAACGATTCCCTGATATGAGCAAGCTGCGGCGGGGCAACATCATGGCTCGTCTGCGCATGATCACGCTCTATGATCAGTCCGTGGCCTGGGGTGGCCTGGTGATGGGCACGAGCAACAAGACGGAGTTCCTGCTGGGCTACAGCACGATTTACGGCGATAGTGGCGTGGCCTTGCATCCGATCGCCGACCTCTACAAGTACCAGGTGCGCCAGCTCGCGTCCCATCTGGGGGTGCCGCGCTCAATCATTGAGAAGCCGCCCAGTGCCGATCTGTGGGTGGGGCAGACTGACGAGGACGAACTCGGCTTCACCTACGACGAAGCCGATCAAGTGCTGATGCTGCTGGTCGACGAGCGCTTTACGGTGGAAGAGGTCGCCGCGGAAGGCTTCGATAGCGAATTTGTCGACCGCATTTGGGAGCGGGTCAAAGCCAATCACTACAAGCGAACCATGCCCAATATCGCCAAACTGTCCAAGCGCAGTATCGGGCACGACTTCCTGTACCTGCGCGATTACACCGGCCGCGCCGGTCGTCTTTGATTGCCCCGTTTATCTAAACCACTTCGCTCAATCGACGAGACGGCTTCCTATTTTACGCGAGCGCTACAGACCTTTTCGCTGCCGCAGGTCAGTGTCTACGCGACCGCCGAGCGGCTACATGCCGTTGACCCTGGTCGGGCGAATCTTGTAAATCACGCGCTGTTCTTTGCCTCGGCCCTCGGGATTAAAGGAATAGTAGTCATCGTTGCCCGCATACAAGCCCGACAGCTTGTTGATATGCGCCACTGCGGCAGCGCTGTCATCAAACTCGACGACTTCGCCCCGGACCTCTACCCAGTGAAACGGGTTTTGCGGATCCAGGGACATCACCGTGACTTTGGGGTTGGCGCGGACGTTGCGATCCTTACGGCGTCCCACCGCCGAATTAATCCAGATCTGGTCGCCTTCCAGGCTTGCCCAGACGGGCGTCACCTGCGGCTGTCCGTCGGGATTGCTCGTGGCGAAGGCGACGACGATCGGCCGCTCCAAAAGGTCCTTGAGATTGTCTGCGATCGTTACGGACATGAGAATTAGCTCCTTCTATTGGCTGCTATATCGTTGCTATCGACATTCGCTCAGACGTTGTTGGCTTCTGTGGTGTCGTCTGAAGGTTCGTCGAGATTGCTCTCGCTGGTTGAATCAACATCTTGCTCGCCTGCCGCGGGCGACGCGCCGGCCTCGGTGGGGGGCTGATGGTGGTAGAGCAATCCGCCCAGCAAATGGGTCAGATCATGCGGAATGCGCGCTTTGAATTCGCGATAATTTTCGCCGGGCAGCATGCCGTTGAGCGCGTAAGTGAATTGTTCCGGTATGCGGCCGCCAATCATACCTAATTCCGGTTCCCACTGATCGATAAGGTGCCAGGCAGCATTGCGGCATTGATAGAGCTCAAAAACAATATGCGCCTCACCGGCAACGCCTTCAAAGCGTATGTCCAGCGCGATTGGCAAGCTGCGATTCTGCTTTTCGATACGGCGCAACGCAGCTTTGCTCATACGATTGGCGATGGGATTTAATGCTTCGTGCAACTGCTGATTGTCCATCTCGCCGGAACGCCCGGCGATCTTGTTCAACTGCTTGACGAACTTGCGCGGCATGATCGCTTCAGAGTGACTGATGCGGCCATAGATATCGTATTGCTCACTGCGAATCGCCTTGATCATCCATGAGTCCAAACTGCGCCCTTCGGCATTGACCAGGCGCTTGACGACTACCAGGTGATTAGGCGTGCATGGCGCATTGATGGCGCTGTTCTGCGCGTGGTACTGCCAACTCTGACGGCGCCCCTGTGTCGAATCTGGATCGAAAACTGCGCCCGCGGCATAGGGTGGCTGCCAGACGTCAAAGGAAGGCGAAGTCCGAAAAATCAGCCGTAGAATCAGACTGATGAACCAGAGCAGCACCAGGCCCAGCGCCAACACCAAAATGCCGACGAGAATCTGCGTCCCCGAGAATATGCTGTCGTTGATTTGAATGCCTTCTGCAAGATTCTTGACGCCGATATTCAGCAGCGGGATGACAAAGTCATATTCCACACTGTCGAATGAGGCTGCACCGCCGACCGTAGCCGCTTCACGCGCTTCGGCAACGTTGATGCGGAACAGCTGGCTATTGTCGCGGGCGATCGGACTGCCCGCCAACTCGTATTGGTCAATCCCGACCTCGATTTTCAGAAAGACATCGCCGTCAGGAAACTGGTCCAACTTCAACTCCGCCGAAAAGGGATAGACCTCCCCCGAAGCAAGCGGGGGCAGATCAACGCTTTCCACGATCCGCCCGGAGTCGTTATAGGCAATCGTGATCGTTGATTCTTCAACTGCGTCACTGCCTTGATTCGTGACGGTAAGCGTGACAATTGCGCTCGCGCCGTCTGACGAGTAATTTACCAGGGGCGTTGTGATGGCGTAGTCGCGGGCTTCGTTTTGCGCTAATGCGACCGAAGCCACCGAGAAAAGCAGGACAAACAGGCAGCATACAGCGGCGCGCGTCAGAAAGGGCGAATTCTTTTGCCAATGCGGAACTTGGGCGCATAAAGGGCTATGTGCTTTGGCAGCCAGCGGCGCGGGATCATTAGACGTCATGTGAAATTGCTTTCAAATTGCATTCGCTGCGCCAATGACTTCGGGTAGTCGCCATACTATAAACGCCTTTAAACCGTTTTCCAAGTCAGTTTGGCGCCGGTTACCGCGCTCTGACGCGCTACAGCAGCGCGCTGAATAATCAGCATTTGCGAAGCGATGGGCGACAGCGCATTCGGCAGACATGTTGTCGATCGCGATAAAACTATCAACCCCATGCCGCTCCCATCGCAAATAGTGTATCTTTTTCGGTTGAAGTGCTTTTGGCCAGTCCTCGACATGAGATCCTTGAGCGAAAGCAGGAAAGATTTGCTCGGGGCGGGCGCTTTGTGAAGCGCGATTGGTCCACAAATGCTGGGAAGATGCCCTCATTTTGCCCCCTTTTTGGGTGACCGTATAGATACAGTATGTATACGGGGGGGGGGGTACCCCCTGGTCGGCGCAGAGAGATTTTTTGGCCACAGAGGCGCAGAGAGCGCAGAGGATGGGTAGGGTCTCGGGCGACATGGTAGGGCGCGTAGGATTTCGGGCGACCAGATTGGTCGCCCCTACGGGTTCTGACATAGGTTTGCAGGGTTGTGGGTCGGGCGGGCACAGTACATTTTTATTTCACCACAGAGGCGCAGAGAGCGCAGAGGGCGGCCCTCACCCCAAACCCTGTTCCCCCCTCTGTCCCCCCGTTCTCGGCTGAGGACATGACAGGTTTTAACTTGGCGGAATACCGCTGCAAAACTTGTAATTTCTGTGGCGATTTCGGGCGACTCACAGAGTCGCCCCTACAATTTTCGCCCAATAAGATGCTTGTGATCGTTGTCCTGTCGCTTTCATAGCCAATCGGATCAAAGCTGTCATGTCCTCAGCCGTTCTCGGGGGGCGGAAATCCCATAAAGGGAGAGGGGCTTATATCGCGGCGTATGTGTTTGGGAGGGCACTGAGGACGGGTAGG
>JAPOVL010000055.1 GCA_026708115.1 Chloroflexota bacterium | reverse complement strand
AAACACAAAACCCAGCAATACCGCGCCCTCCAGCCCTCCCACCCCCTCAAAAACTGGAGAAACATGGGGCTTTTCCAGGGCTTCAACGGGGGGATCCCGGGGGCTTTGCGGGGGCGCGACATGCCTGGATTCTCTCCGCCGGCCGCGCGCCCAGCGGCTACCGATACGCCGGCAGGTAATCCCCATGCGCCTCGATCAACTCATCCACCATCGACCAGATCTGATCCAGCGTCAACTCCGCCGCCGTATGCGGATCGAGCATGGCCGCATGATAAATGTGCTCGCGCTTGCCGCTCAGCGCCGCCTCGACCGTCAGCGACTGCACATTGATATTCGTCTGCATCAGCGCCGCCAGTTGCGGCGGCAGCGCGCCCACCCGCGTCGGCTGCATGCCGTTGCCATCGACCAGACAAGGCACCTCAACGCAGCAGCCCTCCGGCAGATTGTCAATGATATTGTCGTTGGGCACGTTGCCATAAATGCTGCGGGCCGCGCCCGTCTCCATGCTGTGGATGATCAGCGAGCCGTATTCAACGCTGCGCTCGACCTTGTTCAGGTCCCGGATGCTGCGCACCGTCCAGCCCTTGTGCATGGGATGCACATCCCGCAACGCATGCAGGATCTCCGCCTCGCTGGGGATGCGCCCCTCTTCTTCCGCCTGCTCCAGCAGCTGCCAACTGATGATGCCGGCTTTGCAGCGCTCGATGTACTCGTCCAGCGGGATGTTGAAAGCCTCGATCAATGCCGAGTCGCCATCCTTGATGAACCAAGGCACGTATTCGCTGAAATGCTCGCTGGATTCGGTCACGAAGTAACCCAGCCGCCGCAGCATCTCGTAGCGGACGCGGTTGCTCGGCGGCACGCGTCCCTCTTCATAGACCTTGTGCAAAAGCGGATACAGGTCCTCGCCCGTCCGGCTATCCTCGAACTTGAGGTAGAAAGCCATATGATTGATGCCGGCCACCAGATAATTGATGTTCTCGTAGCGAACGCCGATGTCGCGCGCCAGTTCATGCGCCGTGCCGGGCACGCTATGGCAAAGCCCGACCGCCCGGATATCGCTTGCCCGGCTCAATGCCCACTGGTTCATGCACATGGGATTGGCGTAATTGATGAAGAGCGCCTCCGGACAAAGTTCCTCCATATCGCGCGCGATGTCGATCAAGACGGGAATCGTGCGCAGCGCGCGCATGATGCCCCCGATGCCCAAGGTATCACCGATCGTCTGACGCAAACCGTATTTTTTGGGGATCTCGAAGTCGATGACCGTCGCCGGCTCGTAGCCGCCGACTTGAATCATGCAGACGACATAATCGGCGCCGGTCAAGGCGGCGCGGCGGTCCGTGGTGACTTCGACGGTCGGATCGTTCCCAAGTGTCTTGATGATATGCCGCGCCACCTGCTGCGACTGCTTCAGCCGTCCCGGATCAATGTCCATCAGACAAATGGTGGCATCCGCCAGTTCGGGATAGCTCCAGATATCGCCCATCAAGTTCTTGGCAAAAACAGTGCTGCCGGCGCCGATGAAACTCACTTTGGTCATGCGCGCTTCCTTTCGAATATCCCACATTTATATCGGCATGATCTGACGATTTCAAGTTTGCATTGCCCGCAAGCCCCGTCCAACTCCCACAATGAAAATTGAAGCTCACGGCGCTATACTAAGCTTGAACCCAATGACCATGAGAGCCATGCTTACAAACCCCGAACTCACCGTCATCGGCATAATTGTCGTCTTGCTCGCCCTGATCGCCTTTACGCGCCTGCGCATTGATATCATCGCCTTGCTCGTCCTGATTATGGTCGCGCTGACCCGGCTCGTGCCCCCCGGCGACGCCCTGTCTGGCTTCAGCAGCTCGGTGGTCATCACCATTATCGGCTTGCTCGTGATCACCCGTGGCCTGGAGCAGACAGGCGTCATGCAGTGGGTGGCGCGGCAACTGCATGCCTTTGGGCGCGGCTCCGAGGCAAAGCTGATCGCCTTGGTCATGTCGGCGGGGGCGGCTGTGTCCTTGCTCATGAACAATGTGGCCGCGGCGGCGGTCCTGCTGCCGGCCGTCCTGCAAGTATCGCGCGATGGCGGCGTCCCCGCCTCCAAGCTCATGATCCCGCTCGCATTCGGCGTAACCGTCGGCGGCATGGCGACTTATTTCACAACTGCCAATATCTTGATGAGCGAGCTGCTGATTGCGCAAGGCATCGCCGGTTTAACGATGTTGGATTTCATGCCAGTGGGCGGCATGATTGTGGCCGCGGGTTTGCTTTACATGCTGCTGTTGGGCCGCCGCCTGCTGCCCGATCGCGCGTCGCTCACGCAATCCTTCCATCAAATCGACCTGCACGACACCTATGAATTGTCGGATCGCATGTGGCTGGTGCGCGTCATGCCCGGGTCTCGCCTCGCTCGCCAAACCGTGCAGGAAAGCGATATCAATGCCGAGCTGGGTTTGACCGTGGCCGCCATCTGGCGCGGGCGAGAGACGATCACCATTCCCAAATCGACTCAAGTGATTTACCCCGCCGACGAACTGCTGATTGTCGGCCGCGAAGAGCGACTCCAGCAACTGTTGGCTTGGGGCATCGAGTTAATCGAGGGTGGCGCGCGCGCGGTAGCGGACGAGTTGCCGATTGAACCCATTGAGATCATGATTGCGCCCCGTTCTAATGCCATTGGCAAGACGCTCTCCCAAATGAAACTCAACCGCGACGCCGGCTTGTTGGCGATGGCGCTTTGGCGCGACGGGCAGAGCTTCCATACCGATGTCCGCAAGATGCCGCTGCAAGTCGGCGATGCGATTCTGGTCGTCGGCCAATCCCCAGACATTCAAAACCTGTCGCACAACAGCAATTTCATCTTGCCAGCCGGCGAATACTCGGCCCAAGCCGTTGAAAGCCGCAAAGCGCCCTACGCCATCCTCATCACGGCCATCGTGCTCGCGCTCGCCATCTTGAACATCATCCCACTGCCTATTGCCATGCTGGCGGGGGCGGCAGCCATGGTTCTCACGCGTTGCCTGAGGATGGAGCAATTCTACGCGGCCGTGGACTGGCGGACCATCTTTTTGGTAGCTGGCATGCTGCCACTCAGTCTCGCCATCACCGAGACCGGCTTGGCCGACCGCGTCGGAACGATCCTCGAATTGAACCTAGTGAACGCCAGCCCGCTTCTGCTCTTTGCGGCCATCGCCCTGCTGACGATGTTGGTGGTGCAAGTCATCGGCGGCCAAGTAACGCCGCTGCTGGTCGGTCCCATCGCCATCAAAGCCGCGCTGCAGATGGGCATCGACCCGCGCGCTATGGCGCTGGCGGTCGCCATGGCTTGCTCGCTGGCCTTCATCACGCCGATTTCCCATCCCGTGAATATACTGATGATGGGTCCCGGCGGCTATAAATTCAGTGATTTCCCCAAGGTCGGCCTGGGCATGACGATCGTGACGCTGCTGGCGATGATGCTGGGCCTGACCGTGTTCTGGGGGGTTTAGGCCAGGGGCGGTGGCAGGCTCTCAAGTTTAGCGAGCCAGGCGTCGAAAAGCGGGCATTCCTGGCGGATTTTGGGCAGGCCGATTTCGAGCGCGGCCGTTTCACCTATCAAAGGCTTTTCATAGCTCGGCACTAGCTTCAGTATTCGTTTGGATGGCGCAGAATTTGGACTGTCGTCTATATGTTCTGGTGTTTCAAATCCCGCCCGAATCGTAAGGAATTCATTGCGCAACTCAGTTCGTCCAATTGCCTTGGCTAAGGCCTCGGGATCGCTAAACAGGAGCGCTTCAAACTCATGCATCTGTATGTAGGGGATGAATCGTTGTAAGGGTTCACTATCGAGTGAACGACCCAATTCGGCAATCAACTCCTGTTGAACGGTTTGAGCCTTTTCGGAAAGTTCCGCCTTAGATGACGCCTGATGCTTACCCGGGAAGCTCGGCGGAAGACCATAATAGTCAAACAATGTTGAACAATATGAAGCTCGGTTGCTGTTTAACTGGTCGCGTACATTTGTGCGTAACCTCTCGAACGTTACATTACCGCCTTTACGGTTTCTACTGCCGATCCTGATCGGATACAGGAACAACTCCCTAGACCCCAAGATCGGAGCCAATACGTTTTTCACAAACCGTACTTCGGTTCGTCCTTCACAAATGATATAGACATCCGTCATTAAGGTACGCCCCCACCCAGCACGTTCTTGTCCCACAACTCGCCGACAGAGTAGTCTTCCAGCCAGTAACTGAATTGGCTTTCCTTGAGGCGTTTGAAGACCGATACACCATTTTCAAGTTCGACGACTATTAGATCGTCAACCGAAAACTCATCAAGCAGTTGGGGAGACTGAGTTGCTACGATGACTTGCATTCGCCTCGACGCCGACCGCAAAAGCGCTCCAAGCAGGTGGATAGCATAAGGATGCAAGCCGAGTTCGGGTTCGTCTATGATTATGGTGGAGGGCGAGTCGGGCTGCAAAAGCGCCGTAACCAAGCAAATGAAACGAAGCGAGCCGTCCGACAGTTGGCTCGGCAAGAACTCGTAATCGAAGTCCTTATGACTCCACTTGAGCATGATGCTGTTCGTATTGAGTGCTTCTCGTTCCAAGACAAAATTGTCAAGGAATGGTATTGCGAGCCGCACAGTCTTGACGATCTCGTCGTAGATGTCTTCGTGAGCTTGCCTAAGCATGTACAAGTAAGCCGCCAGATTGCCAGCGTCTTGGCGCAGATATCGATTGTCATGTACTTGGCTCGTGAGCTTGACTGGCGCGCTGCTGCTTGTGTCGTGAAAATGATAAACGCGAATCTTCTCTAAGGAGGCAGCGTGATCAACGACGGGTACACCCGAGCTGTAATACGTAGTGACTCGAAAGCTCACGCTAGATTCCCTATGTGCCGAATGGTATTGGCCGCGGGAAGAGATTTGCCCCGTATCAAAAGAAAACCTTTCTTTGCTAAATACAAAACGATCGTCGTTCGTATGCTCTAACGAGCATTCATATTCACAGTCCCCATACAATATTTGCGTTGAGAGTCGCGGCGTCTGTTTAAAGCCAAACGTCAGTATGCGGTCAGCCCCTCCGCGCTTAGCCACCCAAAGTTGTAGCCTTCCGCCGAGCATCTCAATTAGCATTCGGAAATAGCTGACAAGATTGCTCTTCCCCGCGCCATTGGGACCGATGAGCACATTTAGTCGCCCAAGTTCAAGATCCACATCCTGCAGAGACTTAAAGCCCTTTATCGTCAACTTGTCTATCGGACGTTTCTCGACCACGGCGATTTGCCTGACACTGGAAGTCATCTGCTGAGCCTCAATCTTACCATATCGCTATCCCCTTGCAGATTCCGGCTGGGCGCCACCGCATTTTGGCAAACCCATCGCCACTGCGTTGCCTTAATTCGCTTTCTTATGTTACGCTTAATATTGCAAGATAAAATATCCTGCTTCACATATGAGATTTGGAGCCAGATTTATGGCTGTCAATTCATCAGCAGCGGAACCTCAACAAGCGCGCGGCAGCAATATATTGGGTGATTTTTTTCTGCGCGTCATCGTTTTGACGATCGTCATCGCCGCTTTTATGCGCTTTGGCAACGTCAATATCGGGGCGATCGGCCAGGGACTCGGCTATGCCCTGGCGGGCGTCACGGTATTCCTCACTTTCCGCGTTCTTGGTTTTGTTGACCTGACTGTAGACGGCGCTTTTCCCATTGGCGGGGCCGTCTGCGCCGTGCTGATATTCGGCGGGGTTCGCGCGGAAATCGCAATCCTGGCGGCATTTGTCGCAGGCGCCCTGACGGGCTTGGCGACGGCGCTAATTGATATCCTGTTCAAGATCGAAGGATTGTTGGCGAGTATCATTGTCATCACCGGCGCCTATACGGTGACTTTGCATATCATGGGCGGCAAGAGCAATGTGCCTCTCTTGGGCAAAGAAACCTTGATCAGTCGGCATTCCAGAGACTTCCGCAATTGGCTGGTCGAGCAGTTTGGCGACCAGATGCGCCGACAGTCGACAAACCTCTTGGAGATTATGATATTCGGCCTAGTAGTGATTGTTGTGTTGGTGATCTTGTATTGGTTCTTGCGTACGGAAATCGGACTGGCGATCCGCGCGACCGGGAAAAACGACCAGATGGTGCGGGCGACCGGCTTGAATCATCACTTGATGATCATCATCGGTCTCATGGTCGCCAACGGCCTGACAGGCCTGGCGGGATCCATGGTAGTGCAGCAATTTGGCTTCGCCGATGTCAGCCTGGGATTCGGCTTGATCATACGCGGTTTGGCGGCGGTAATCATCGGAGAAGTGTTGCTGCGTCCGCGAACAGTTGGTCAATTGTTGATCGCAGCGGCAGCCGGCATGTTGGTCTTTGATATTTCCCGAGCCTGGATCTTCAGCGCGTTGGACTTGCCGACGACAGATATTCAACTTGTCAGCGCGCTGGTGGTATTGGCGGCCCTGGGCACGCCAAGACTCTACGACCAGTGGCAGTCTTACCGGCAACGCCATAACTGAAAGGCGGAATAATGTTACGACTCGACAATGTGTCTGTAACCTTCAATGCCGGCACTCCAAATGAAGTGAGGGCGCTGCAAAACCTGTCGCTATTCGTCGAAGATGGAGAATTCGTTACTGTGATCGGTTCCAATGGCGCGGGCAAGAGCACCTTGTTCAATGTGGTATCGGGCGCCGTGCACGCGGACAGTGGACGAATAGAACTGGACGGTGAAGACATCACCATCTCGCCCGAATACCAGCGATCCCATGACATCGGTCGCGTCTTCCAAGATCCGCGTCTCGGCACCTGCCCGGGCTTAACGATCCGTGAAAACCTCTCCTTGGCCGCTATTCACGGACGGCGCGCTGGTTTCCGCCGTGATGTCAAGAAAGCGGAAGAATCTTGGTTTATTGAGCAATTGGAACGCCAACGACTTGGTTTGGAACACCGACTGGATGCTGATGTCGCGTTGCTCAGCGGCGGCCAGCGACAGGCAATCACACTGGTTATGGCGACCTTGGCAAAACCAAAGCTGCTGTTGCTCGATGAGCATACTGCCGCGCTAGATCCCAATGCGGCCGAGCAGGTGATCTCACTTACGCAAGAGTTGGCAGAAGCGAATGACCTTTCTGTTGTCATGATCACACACAGTATGCAGCAAGCATGCGATTTGGGGGATCGCGTCATCATGATGAATCAGGGCAAGATTGAATTCGAAATTTCTGGTGAGGAACGAGAGAACTTGACGCCTGCGGACCTAATCGAACGCTTCCATTCCTTGGGCAGCGGGGCCGAGCTTTCCGACCGGCAGTTGCTCGCTTAATTGCGGATGGTCTGTATTATGACATTCCCGCTGCCGAACGGATTTCGTGATTGCCTGCAAGTCGTCTGAGGCAACCTTGGTACGTTTACATTTGTTATATCCCGTTCGGGAGGATCAACGTGATTAGGAAAACTGCGCTATTGCTCGCTTTGATTTCCATGTCCTTCGCTTCTGTCGCATTTGCGCAGGATGATGACAAGCCGACGATCGCCTGGTTGAAATGGGGCGATTCGCGCAACGTCGCTTTAGCGGAGAAAGCTATCCTGGACATGCTGGAAGTGTATGGCTTCATCAACGCGGAAGAGCGCGCCATGCTGGATGAAGAGATCTCGATTGAAGGCGAGAACATCAATATCATCTACGGCGACTCTCTCTTCAACCGCATTGAGGCGAACGCTATCATAGACGAAGCCATCGACAAGGACGCCGATGTCTTTGTCACGTTCACTACCCAGATGACGCAAATCGCCTATTATGCCATCCGAGAGTTTGTTGACCCGCCCAAGCTGATATTCACCGTGACTTCGGGACCCTATATCACCGGGGTGGCCGACTCTTCTTGCGTCAAACCGGACTTCGTCATCGGCACCGTGCCAACGACAAATTATGAAGACATCGTGCCCCTGCTGCGGATGCAGAACCCGGACATGAAAGTGGCTGGCGCGATATGGTCGCCGCTGCAGCGCGCCAGTGAAGTCGGTGTCTCCCGCATCAAGGCAATCGCGGCGGCGCTTGACCCGCCTTTGACCATCGTCGACGAAACCATCATCACCACGCCGGACTTGTATCAAGCGGTGCAGAACCTGGCGGACCGAGGCGCCGAGGCGATCATCATCCCCATCTTCACTTTCCAAGGCTTCAGCCTGCTCTTATCGCTGACTTATGACTACGGGCTGCCGGTGGTCTTTTCCGCACCACAGAACGCTTATCGCGGCGGGACGATTGGCGGCGGATTCTATGGCTTGTACAAACAAGGCGTGATCGCTGGCAACATGCTCATCGGGCATCTGAATGGCAACATGGACATCGCTTCCACCGCCATCTACGAGAGCGACGACTTCGCCTTCGCCGTCAACCTGGACGCGGCCGACCTGCAAGATGTCGAGATCCCGCAAGCCATGCTGGACGGGGCGGCTTACGTCGTCAAAGACGGACAATCGGCGCAGGGGGTCACGCTGCAATGGCCCGAAGCTGAAATCAACCTGCCGGAGATGACGCTGGAAGAGCGCCGCGCGGCAGACCTGGAATTCCTCGCTGGCCTGGAATGCAGTCCGGAGATGATTACGGAACAGCGGGCGGCACTCGATGCCGGTCCCTGAACCAACATCGCGGCGTTCCGCTAAATCGGAACGAGATGAATTGTGTCAACCAATCGGGTCATTCGTAAAGAAGGAGAAATTGCATGTTTAGACGAATAGTGCTCAATGCTGTATTGTGGCTGACACTCGCGACACCGGCACTGGCTCAAGATGATAGCAAGCCAACAGTAGCCTTTCTGCGCTATGCCGGAACAGCCCCGGTCGCGGCGGCTACAGATGGTATCCTCGATTCGCTGGAAGCGTACGGATATCTTACTTCCGCAGAACGCGCCGCGTTGAATGAGTCCTATGACCTCAATGGCGAGAATATCAATCTGCTCTATCGGGATGCCGGCTTCGACCTGCCGTCGGTCAATCTGATGGTCGAGGAAGTGCTGGACAGAGGAGCGGACGCGCTGGTGACTATCACAACGCAGGTAGCGCAAATCGCTGTGAGTGCGACCCGCGACATGGAAGACCCGCCGGCGATTCTCTTTAGCCTGGTTACCGCGCCCTTCGGTACCGGGATTGCGGACGCCCCCTGCATCAAACCGGACCATGTTGCGGGCACGCAGCCGGTGTTGTCGTTTGCAGAGTATGTGCCGCTTGTTTTGATTCAGAATCCGGATATCAAAACCCTCGGTACGATCGTAACGCCGGATCAACCAACCAGCCTTATCGGCGCAGAAAGAATTAAGGCAATCGGCGAGTCGCTTGATTTGACAGTCGAGGTCGCTTCCGCCATCACACTTGCGGATCTAAATGTAGCGGCGGAAAGTCTGTTCAGCAAAGGCGTAGAAGCGATCGTTCTTTCCATCAATCCCCTAACCCTGCAGGGAACGCCTGTTCTGCTGCAGCTAACGTCGGAACATGGCATACCACTATACGCGCCTGTCATACAGCAAGTTTATCGCGGCGTGACAGTCGCTGCCGGTTTCCACGGCTTTTATGACGAAGGAGTGATCGCGGCCCGAATACTGAATGCCCATCTCAAGGGCGATATTGACCTAGCCGACATCCGCATCAATCAATCACGCAGTTTCGGCATAGCGATCAATCTGGATTCAGCGGCTGAACAAGGCATCGAAATCTCGGAAGATCTGCTGGCGATGGCGAACTTCGTCATAAAAGATGGGGAAAGATCCGCGGGCATGGCGGCGGACGTCGACGAGCCAGGCATGCAGTTGGGCGACATGTCCATGGAAGAGCGTCGCGCGGCGGACCTGGAATTCTTCGCCGGGCTGGAATGCAGCCCGGAGATGATCGCCGAACAGCGGGCTGCGCTTGATGCGCGGAGTGGCTGAGGCGCCCGCGAAAAACAGCCGGCAAATTGCGGGCGTTTCGTTGAAACGCCCCTACAAGGCTTGTATGTATTTTGTGGCTTGACTCGCTAAATAGTGGCGTGCGTTGCTGTCAGCAGGTCTCGACGGCCAGCTTGTTCACCACAAATTGAGTATGGGACAAGCCTTACAGCTTGCGCCGGGGCGCGGCGTATGCTTCGGGCGTATCCATTTCGTCCATCCAAGCCACGAACTTGGCATGCATCATCTCGCAGATATCACGACGCTCGTCGGCGAGATTGCGCTGGTGATCGGGATCATTGACGGCGTCGTAAAGCTCGATGCGCTCTCCTTCCAGGGCATACAGAAAGTCCCATTGGCCGTCGCGAATCGTACTTGGCGACACTTCAACGACCACGCGTTCATTGTCGTCGACTACCTTGGTCGTATTGCCCGCCGTATCCGCCAGCGCCTGTGATGTCACGACGATCTCGTGCAGCCGGTCAACGTCCCCGCGGACGAGCGGCAAGACGGACTTGGCCTGTACCCGCCCTGGCGGATCAATCCCCGCCAGTTCCAGCATGGTGGGCATGATATCGGGAATGCTGACCAGCCCGGACACGCGCTGATGACGGTAGCCGGGGATCTTGACGAAGAGCGGAACATGCGTGATCTCGTTGTGCTTGGGAGTCCGGTGAGAGATCGCGCCCAGCTTGAAGCGCGCCATCGCTTCCATTACCGGAATGGTGTTATCCGGCCAGCGGAATCGGCTCTTGCCAAAGATGCCGAATTCGCCGAAATAGAAACCGTGATCGGAGACAAATAAAATCGCCGTATCCTCATATACACCCAGCGACTTGAGGCGATCAACCAGCAAGCCGAACCAGCGATCCACCATCGTGATTTCACCCATGTAGGTCGCTTTGGCAATCTCGAGATCTCGTTCGCTATAACCGGCATCCTGCCAATCCCAATAGGCTGGATAGACCTGTTCGCCCTGGTAATCAGGCAAATAGGGTTTCACATAATGCGCCGGCGGATCCCAAGGTTCGTGCGGGTCCCAGGCGTCGATATACAGGAAGAACTGTTCATCGTAATGGCGCTCAACCCAGTCCATCGCCGCTTTGAAGGTCTGCGGTGCGAAGCGATCGTCTTCTTCGGTCCATTGGCTGGTGACATCGGGCCTGCCAGATGCCTCGCGCTGGCCGCGTATCCAGATAAAGTCGTCAAAGCCGCGATCATAGCCGTAGCCGTTGCGAATGAGAAAGGGCGTGTCACCCACGCCCATGGTGGTATAACCCGCCTTCGTCATCAGGTCGGCCAGGGTGATTTCGTCTTGCGGCAGTGGCCCCCAACCGAGGTAGGTCAGCGTAAAGCGACCGGTAGCGATATCGGCGCGCGTCGGCACAGTCGGGAAGGACGCGGCATGACAGTCCTCAAAGACGATGGCTTCTTCGGCAAAACGGGTCAAATTGGGCGCGATGACTTGTGAATTGCCGTAGGTCGGCAGGTAATCGGCTCGGAGCGTGTCGGTCACGACGCAGATGATATTCACTTATATTTTCTCCTCTCGCGAATAGCGCAAGACAAATGTACCCTCGCCATGAATCTATCTCGGCGGTGACTGTGTCCACATGGCGCCAATATGCGAAAGCGTCTCTCCGCCAAGTTTAATTCGCGTCCCGCCTTCTGGGTCGAGGGATCGGTCAATCTTCCGCTCCTACCCCTTCACAGCGCCAGAGGCCAGCCCGCGGATCAGATACTTCTGGAAGAAGATGATGACAACGAGAATGGGCAGCGTCGTGGACACGGAGGCCGCGGCCGCGAGTGTAACATGCCCGGGATCTTCTCCTCCGGTGAACTGCGCGATGCCAACGGGAAGCGTCCAGTTGATCTGTGTCAATATGCGCGCCAGCAGAAAATCGTTGTAGGCAAGAAGTAGGGTGAACAGACCTGTCGTGATGATGCCGGGCCACATGATCGGCACGATCACAGATACAAAGGAGCGCAAGCGCCCAGCGCCGTCAATCATCGCCGCTTCTTCGATTTCGCGCGGGATCTCCATGAAAAAGCTGCGCAGCATCCAGATCGTGAAAGGCTGGTTCACCGCCACCAGACAGAATATCAACAAAATATGTGTATCGTATAAGCCAGAAAGCTGACCCAGATAATAGAACGGCAACACCAGCGCCAGGCTCGGCAGCGACCGGAATGCCAGCGCAATTACCAGGATATAGACCGAGACGACATGCCGAAATCGCGCCAACCCATAACCGGCCAGCGCGCCGATGCTCAGCGAGACGCACAACGTGCCCACCGTCACAATTACGCTGTTGATTAGATAGTCATAGAATTCCGCTGTGTTGACGACCCGTGGCAAAGCGACAGCGACGATGATGCCGGCGAAGATGCAGCCAATGTAAACCAGCGAATTAGGTGCGGGTATGCGCTTGGCCGAGAGTCCGATGACAATCAAGACAAAGACGATCAGTATCAGCGCCAGGCCGTAAGGAGCAAATTTTTCCGGCGACACGTTCAGCCAGAGGTCGGCATAGTTCTCGCCCGTGGGGCTGAAAACAAAGCGAGGCGTACGGGCGTTGGCGTCCTTCGGCAGCTTGACCGAGTTCATGATCGTCCAGCCAAAGGGCAGGATGTTGTAAATCGTGAACAGCGCCAGCACGATGTAAATGAAGATTCTCGCCACAGGGCTTTTTGTTTGTGTCATCAGCTTTCCTCCACCTGGTCACGATAGGTTATGACGAGAAATGGAATCAAGACGACGAAAATACCCAGCACCGTCAGCACGCTCATGGCATTGGCTTTGCCCAGCCGACCGAAACTGAGCGCGACCTGAAAATTGTAGTACATGATCGTCTCGGCATCATAAATCGGGTTCTGCTGCGTTAGCACGAAGACGCTGTCAAAGACACGGTAGGCATCCATGATCGAAATCAAACCGATGAAAACGAAAAGCGAGCGCAGATGCGGGATGGCGATATGCCAGAGTTGGCGCAACCAGGTTGCGCCGTCAACGCGCGCTGCTTCCAGCGACTCTTGCGGCAGCGTCTGCAAGCCGGCGAACAGCACGATCATGGCGAAGGGCGTTGCTGTCCAGATGCTGTGGAAGACAATCAAAATCGGCACAGTGGTGCTGTTCATGAACATGCGATAGTCGAATAACTGCTGCATCCAGTACCAATAAGGACCACCTCGATCAAACATATCGCGGAATATCAGCGTGCCGACCACAGGCGTCATGACAAAGGGCACCAGCGCCGCAGCGATGAAGAGGCCGCGAAAGCGCGTGATCTGATCAAGCAGCAGGGCGAACATCAAGCCGAGGACGATGCGCAGCGGCACAGCGGCGATGATGAAAAGTATCGTGAACTCCAAAGAATCCCAAAACTCGGGATCGCCAAGGACTTCCTCATAGTTTCTCAGGCCGACCCAAAGCGGCTCATCGAGATTGCGGAAGGTGATAAAATGCAGGCCCAGCACGATTGACGCCAGCAGCGGGAGGGTCATCAGCGCCAACATGACAAATACGCTAGGACCCACAAAAAAAGCAAAACTTCCTTTATTCATAAACAATCTCCCTCTATTTCTTAGCGTGCCGTCTTCGGAAAGGTATCCGGCCCCCGTCGTATTTCTGCGATCAGATCCAGAATGACGTCAATGACGGCTTGCGGCTGCTCGCGGAAGACGGCGTGGCCGGCCGCAACCGGCACTACCCGGCCCCGTGAAGAGAGCCGCGCTTGCGGGTATTGCATGGCGCGCCACATTTCACCGAGGCTGCGAATATAGGCGTCATCGCACCGCGCCTCCGCTGTCGCAACAATCACCCTAAGCGGCAGATCTCCAAGCGAGCCTCTGGACTGAACTTTCGCGCCGCTGGCGAAGATGTATTGGTTCTGCCAGTAATAGGTCCACCAGTAATTGGGATTGTTCAAAAGCTGTTTCTTGTAGCGTGCGCCATGGCGCGTGGCTGTCTCCGGCGTGATCCAGCCGACAATGTCACTTTCGCGCAGCGTCCCTTTCGACGCGCGTTCGGCGAAACAGCGAATGCCTTCGAGTTTGTCTTGCCACTCACATGGGTATCGATCGGGATAGGTCTGTGTCGCCCACAAGTCATAGCCTGGCGGAATGGCGTCCATCAAGATCAAGCCGGCGACTCGCTCCGGATGATCGGCGGCGAAGATCTGCGCAACCGGTCCGCCCCCTGACCAAGCCAGCAAAATGACCGGTTCGTCTTCGCCCCGGGCATCCAGCAAGGCGCGGAATTCTTCCGCCTCGTTCTGCGCCGTCCGATAGCTATCATTTGGGTCGCTCCAGGCAATTCCCGCGCGATCGTAGGCGCAAACTCGGCAATGCGCCGCCGGCATCCCCTGGAAGGGCTGCCAGCCCAGGGTCGTGCCCAACCAGCCGTTCTCGAGCCAGACGGTTGGGCTGCCCTCCCCCATCTCCACAACATGGACCGCCCGACCGCCAACATCGACGATCTCACCGAATGGTTCGCCGAGGTCAAGCGAGGCAGCCGGAACGAGCTTAACCATGAACGCAGCGCCGCCTGATTTGCAGGACAAGCAAAAAGGGTCAACTGCCGGCGCAGGTCTGTGTCGGCGATCAGCGTCTACGCGACCTACGCGACCTGACCCCTACAAAGCGCAGATCTTGCTGCAGGTGGGGGCGAACCGGCGGCTCGCCCGACTTGACCGCGCCCTGTCCCCAAGCGAGGATGGGCGCGGCGACTCGATACGGGACTAGCTCTCGATGAATCCTTGAGCGGTCGCTTCCGCCGTATAGGCTTCGGCGGCGGCGTCAAGCAGCTCGGCAGCGGACATTTCCCCAGTGACGATCTGCGGCAGGTAGTTACCTAGCACCGGGTTTACAACCGCGCCCATCGCTGGATTTGGCGTGCTCTGAACACCGCCATTGATATTCTCGAACACAACCCAAAAGTACCGCGCATCGGATTCTGCGACGACGGCATTTCGGCTGATTACACCGACTTCAGCGCCGCGTATCTGACTTTCGACGTCAAGCGCTTCAAGAATGATCTGAAATACTAGCTCGGGATCATCATCAATATCGGCAGGAATGCCCAATGCAGCGCCACCGCTCGTCGAAGCGTAGGGACCATCGGCAGTCGCTCGCAAAGCAGGCCCGAACTCGATACCGCCGACGTAATCGGAGAAATCGGGATCATCCATGGCCGCGGCGCGGCTCGTCCAAGTGAATGCCATTGCCAGTTCACCTGTGGCGATACCGATTTGGCTATCATCAATGCTGTAAGTCAAGCCCTCTTCGCCCATGCAAGCATCGGTGATCTCGACCAGCTTCTCCAACGCCATTACACCTTCTTCACTGTTGAACGCTGGCGTCATATCTTCGTTGAGCGCTTTTCCGCCAAAGCCAAGAAGCAGATCGAGAAATTCGAGGCGCCAAGCCCAACCGGCGTGCAATTGAATGGTGAAGGGTATCACAATACTGTCTTCGGCAGCCAAGACTTCGCAAGCGGCGATGACATCATCCCAGGTCTCGGGAACATCAATCATGTGTTTCTCGAGCAGGTCCGGACGATAGAAAAGGTGACGTGTATTGAATTCCATCGGCAGGGCATAGATATTGCCATCGACTGTCATACTTCCGATTCCGGCGATGTCCGATATGTCGAACTCATCGCCGTATTTGTCAATCAAGTCGTTGAGCGGCATCATCCAGCCTTCGGCAACATAGGAATACACATCGGCCTGGGTCACCATGATGATGTCGTAGGGCGACGTGCCGCCTGCGCCCAATGCCAAGCGCAATTGATCGTGAGCCGAGCCGGAATCGAGCAACTGCGTGTTAACGTCGATATTGTCGACGTCGTTGCATGCTTCGAGCTCGCTGGCGTAGAAGTCGATGATGGGATAGGTCCAGCCAATCATGTTGATCGTCGCGGCGCTTTCCGGCGCGTCAATATTGCAACCCCCCATATCGTCCGCCGCAACCGGGAGCGCGAACGCGAGCAAGGCCAATATAAGAAATAGACGTTTCATGGAAATTCTCCTTTGAGAACTAGACATACGATTTCTGGATAAAGATGGCAAAGTCCTGCGCGGACATCGCCGCCTCTATCCAAATGTGTAGCGGACGCGCCCTTTGCCGACTTCGTCCGAGCTTGCGATTTTAACACAGGATGAAGGACATTAGCCACAGTGACCATGCCCGGCCGAAAGCAAGACTCCGTGCTTTGCCGCGCCAGCCAGAGGCGAAAAATGGACGAAACACGCCGAAGTTTGCCTCGTCCGCGCAACGGTCTTCAGTCTCTGTCGACCTCCCAAATGCGGCTGTCCCGGGCTTCATAAAAGCCTTGATTGCTCGCCCGCAAGCGCCAAATCTCCACCTTGCGGAAAATGGTGGATTCGTGGAACGAGTATGGGCGCAAGTATGAGACCGACTGATAATCCGTATAGGCGCTGGCGACCGCCTGCCTGTCGTTGACGAAGACCTCAACCAGGTACTTGTCAAGAAATATGCGCAGGACAAGCTCTTCGCCTTCGTCAAGTTCACTGGCCGAGAAGGGGGCCTCGGTGCTGCCGACGCGCAGTCTGTCGTATTCGGGCAAGAACAGGATCGGCAAACCAGCATCGCTCCTGTCGCCGCATAAGCGAAGACCAAAGCGCTTGCGTCGAACCTGGGCGCGCTCGACCGTGATCTGAATCTCGAAGGAATCGCCGTCAAGTTTAACCACGGGATCAGCCGCCAGCGCCGCCTCCTCGCTATAGCTTGGCGCCACCTCCACGTCATGGATGACAATCGGATCGTAGCGCAAGCTGGCCAATTCGCTGAGCGGCTTCATGCGCAAGCGCCCGTCCGCAGCCAGGCTCAATTCTCGCGGCAAAGATTGGATGCTCCGTTCCGCGATCGCATCGTCCATCGAGCGCAGCCAGGCCCACATGACGCGGCGGCCATCGGCGGCAACCAGCGATTCCGGCGCGAAGTAATCGCGATCCAGGGCGGCATACAGCGATTGTTCCGGCCGGCGCCAGTTCATGCGCCCGTGATGCTCTGGCCGGAACTGTTCATTTTGCGCGTCCCAGTCGCCCAGGTAATAACGGCAGCCGTAGGGATGACTGATACAGAGCAGCATCCATTTGTCGCCCAGCGGGAAAAAATTGGGGCAAGAGATATCCTCGCCGATAGCCGTCCCCGGAAGGTCATGGCTCAAGAAGTACCCGACATAAGTCCAGTTTTGCAGGTCCTCCGAGCGCAACACCGGCGGTTTGTGACCGCCCGATAGCGCGTAATAGGTATCCCCAACCAAAAAACAGTCGGGATCCCAATGGACCATGTCGGGCTTTTGGCCGTCAGCGGTCACGGGTTCCACCGCATAGGGTTTGTGCCAGGCCGAAAGGCGTCGGTCATTGGCGATGGCGATGTGATTTCTGCCCGAGGCTTGGCCATGGTAGATGGCGGCCGGCATACCCTCCTTGGTGAGGAAGCCGGTGCCGCTGAACATGCCGTGCCCGGTGAACGATGGCTGCAACTTGGTCCGCCGCCAGGACCAATGCAGCATGTCCGGGCTGGTCACATGTACAAAGGAGTAAGACGCTTCACCCCGCCATTCATGGCGCAAGATATAATGCAAGTGATATTGCCCATCGAGGTAGAAGGCGGCATTTGGATCGCCCGGCGAGCTGTCTTCACCCGGGTGCATCAGATGGTAGTTTAGCGCTTGTTCGTCGGTAACTGTTGACATGGTCACGTTCTCCTCTGTGACGCCGGTATGGCTTGCGCAGGACTCGTGTCCGGCAGGTGAGCCGCGAGAGATAACATATAATTCTACCGCGATTCCTTGCGCGATCCTTTCATAAGTTCAGGCAATATGATTTAATTGCTGATAGTGCACTCTTTTACAACCACCAATCCAATGGAGGAGTAAGATGCTTCGGAGAATGATACTTGCGTTTACCTTGTTCTTGTTGATCGTTCCGCTTGCTTTGGCAGCCGATGATGACAATCCCACAATCGCCTTCCTGCGCTATCGAGCCAGCGGTACAGAAGATAGCGCTAAACCCGGTATATGGGATGTCTTGCAGGCTCATGAGTTGATTTCGCCATCCGAGCGCGAATTGCTGGATGCGAACGAAGATCTGAACGGCGAACATATCAACGTCTTTTGGCGGGACGCAGCCAGCGACGTTACCAACATCAACGCGATGGTGGAGGAGACGCTGGATCGCGGCGCCGACATTCTGCTGACTTTTTCAACGCCGGTAACCCAGATTACCGCGAACATCACAAAGGAGATGGAAGACCCGCCGGTTCTGCTCTTCGCCATCGTCAGCGCCCCTTATTCCGCCGGCATCGCTGATTCCTCCTGCATCAAGATGCCTCACGTCAGCGGTACGCACGTAACGATACCTTACGAGCAATATGTGGGCTTGTCCCAAGTCCAGTTGCCCGATGTTCAGACCATCGGCACGATAGTCGATCCAGCGCAAACGCAAAGCGTTTATGGCGTTAGTCAGATTACTAGATTCGCGGAAGCGCTCGGTTTGACGGTTGAAGTCGCCTCCATCGCATCGGCGGCTGATCTGCCCCAGGCGACAGCAAGCCTGGCCGACAAAGGCGCTGAGATCTTGATGATTGGCGCAGGCTATACCGAGTCGAGCGGCATACCGGCGATCCTTGGCGCGGCGAGCGACTACGGTATCCCGGTCTTCGGCGTGTCCCCTCGCATGATTTACCATGGCGCGGTGGTCGGCGCTGGCTTTTATGACTTCTACGGCGAAGGCGTGACTGTCGGACAGATGATCGCCGCTTATATTAATGGCACGCTTGATGTCAGCACAACCGCAATCAGTTCCAGGGTGGACCTCGGCGTGGCCGTCAATCTCGATACTGCTGAGGAATTTGGGATCACCGTTGCCGATTCCATATTGGATTCAGCGGTTATGGTGATCGAGGGCGGAGAACTCAATGTACTAAGCGAGCCACCCGGCTTGCCGGAGATGACGCTGGAAGAACGCATTGCGGAAGACGCGGCTTTCCTGGCCGAACTGGCATGTACACCGGAGCGCATCGCCGCGGAACAAGCTGAATTGGATGCCGCGGGAGAATAGGCAACACCTTCCGTCTAGTTTATTCGAATCTCGGAAGAGAGCGGTCGCTGGCGACCGCTCTCTTTATTATTGCTTCATATTCCTGATGCATTAGTGCAAAGGACACAGAAAGAAGAACTCGTCTAGGTGAGTTCGTTTACAGTACCTACGAACTGTGCTTAAATGAATATACAGCATTCCTTGATAATTTAGCAACCAAAAGGAAGAACAAAGATGTTACGGAGATTACTACTTGCGTCTGCCCTGATCATGCTGATCGGTCCGCTGGGTTTGCTGGCCGATACAGAGAAACCGACCGTTGCCTTCCTGCGCTATGGCGGAACATCGCTGATGTCATTGGCGGAAAAAGGCATTCTCGACATGCTTGAGGCCTACGGTTTCATCAGCGCCGAAGAGCGCGTTGTCTTGAACCGAGCTGAAGATCTAGACGGAGAGAAACTCAATGTGCTCTATCGCGATGCCGGCTTTGATCTGCCGACGGCAAACATCATGGTGGAAGATGTGATTGACCGCGGCGCGGATGTCCTGGTTACATTGACCACGCCGGTTACCCAAATCGCGGCGAATATCACGCGCGAATTGGACGATCCGCCGGCGCTCATATTCGCCATCGTCACGACGCCCTATTTCGCGGGTATCGCGGACGCTCCTTGTATCAAAGACAGCCACATTGCGGGCACGCAAACTCATATACCGTATGAAGAGTTTGTCTCCACCCTCAAGGTCCAGGATCCGGATCTAGAGGTGGTTGGCACGATCTTCAATCATAGCGAACCCAACAGCGTATACGGCGCGGAGCAAATTGCCGCATACGCCAACGAGCTAGGCATGCGCGTGGAAATGACTTCCATTGTCACGACCGCGGATCTGCAAATTGCCACCGACGCCCTGTTAAACAAGGGCGTTGAGGCGATTGCCATTCCAGCTGGCTTGACTATCGTCATTGGTCTGCCGACCATTGTAGAAACGGCAACCGAGTATGGCGGGGTACCCGTGTTTTCTATTGCCTCACAGCACGTCTATCGCAACGCAACTGTGGGCGCCGGCTTCTATAGCGTCTATCGCGAGGGCGTTATCGCCGCCCGCATGTTGATCGGACATCTCAATGACGACATAGATCTTGGCCGGACCGCCGTCAACTTGACGCCCGGCTTCACGGTTGCGATCAATCTCGATACGGCTGCGGAACAAGATGTTGAGATCTCTGCAGAGTTGCTGGCGATGGCCGACTGGCTGATCGAAAACGGAGAAAGCACAGAGGGCGTCACACCCGAATTGCCCGAACATGGCATTGAGCTGCAAGACATGCCAATTGAAGCGCGACGCGAGGCTGACCTGGCCTTTCTGGCCGAAATCTACTGTACGGACGAGATGATCTCCGCACAGAAGCGGCAACTCGAGACGCAATGGACGGAGGACTAGCTGGCCGATAGCAACCGAACATTCACTATTAAGAGGGCGATTGCCGGCAATCGCCCTTTTTTTATTTGTCCCTGCGCCTCGAACTAGTAGACAAATTAGTATTAATAGTATAATAAGATTAGCAGGCATCGAAACGCTCACTGAAGACGAACGGCATCAGACGGCGTGCTATGACAGGAGATACAAGTGAATAAGAGATTAGTACTAATCGTTTCTATACTGGCGCTTTTGCTTTCACCGACGGTCAGAGCGCAAGATCAAGATAACGAAATCCCCACGATTGGGATGTTGAATTTTGGCCATACCCAGGGAGCAAGTTTGTCGATCAAGGGCGCCTTCGACACCTTGCAGGCTTACGGCTTTTTCAACCAAGAAGAACGCGCCGTGCTGGATGCGGGCGAGGACCTCTACGGTGAAAAGCTGAATGTGCTCTGGCGCAACGCCGGCTTTGATATTCCCACAGCCAACCTCATGGTTGAAGACGCGCTTGATCGTGGCGTGGATGCCATGCTGACGGTGACAACACAGGTGACGCAAATCGCCGTAAACGCTACGCGGGATATGGAAGACCCGCCGGCAATCATGTTCAGTCTCGTCGGCTCGCCCTATTTTGCCGGGATCGCCGACGCGCCCTGCATCAAACCCGACCATGTGGGAGGCACACAGAATCTCATTCCGTATGACAAAATTGTGCCCACATTGCTGGTGCAGAATCCGGATCTCAAAGTCATTGGGACGATTGTCTCACCGGAACAGCCGGTCAGCGTGGACGGCGGGCGGCAGATTTTGAATACGGCCGAGGAGCTCGGCCTAACGGTGGAAGTCGCCACCGTTATTACCAGAAGCGATCTCAACCTGGCGGTCGAAGCCTTGGTGAGCCGGGGCGCGGAAGCCATCCTTTATCCGATCGGTTCCATCGCCCTGTCGGGTACGCCGCTGCTGCTGAGTTTGACCGCCGAATACGGCCTGCCCTTGTTCGCTCCCGTCCCTTACCAAGTTTTCAATGGCGCGACGGTCGGCGGGGGAATACAGAGCACCTATGGCGAAGGCGTCATCCAGGGCCGGATGCTGGTCGCGCATCTGAACGGGGACATCGACATTTCCGAAATCCGCATTAACCAGAGCCGGGATTTCGGGATCGCAGTGAATCTGGATTCGGCCAAAGCGCAAGGCGTCGAGATCGCTGACGAGATCTTGGCGATGGCGCAGTTTGTCATTGAGGACGGCGTTAGCAGCGCCGGGGCGACGCGCGAATTGCCGGAGGTCGTAACGACCTTGCCCGATATGCCGCTGGAAGAACGCCGCGCCGCCGACCTGGCATTCCTGGAAAAGCTTCGCTGTACGCCGGAGATAATCGCCGAACAGCGCGCGCAATTACAAGATACCTGGGCGGAGGACTAGCTTGCCAATAGAAATCACGAATTCACAAAGAGAGGATGATTGCTGGCAATCACCCTTTTTTGATTATCCCTGTGCCTCAGACCACAGACAATTCACTAATAATAGTATAATAAGCTGAGAATACATTGAAATGTTCACTGAAGACGATCAACTTCAGAAGGAATACTCGATTGGAGGAACAAATGTATAAGAGAATAATGCTCATCGTTTCTTTGCTCGCGTTTTTGCTTGTACCGACGGCAATCGCGCAAGATGATGAAATCCCCACGATTGCCATGATGAATTTCGGCTATTCGGCCGGGCAGACTTTGGCGACCAAGGGCGCATTCGATATCTTGCAGGCCTATGGTTATTTCAACGAAGAAGAACGCCTGGTGCTGGATGCGGGCGAAGACCTCTTAGGCGAGAATATGAATGTGCTCTGGCGCAACGCCGGCTCGGATACGCCGACAGCCAACATCATGGTTGAAGACGCGCTTGATCGTGAAGTGGACGCCATGCTGATCGTGACGACGCAGGTGACGCAAATCGCCGCAAACGCTACGCGGGATATGGAAGACCCGCCGCCCATCATGTTCAGTCTCGTTGGCTCACCTTATTTTGCCGGCATCGCCGATGCGCCCTGCATCAAGCCGGATCACGTGGGGGGATCGCAATATCATTTGCCCTATGCGCAATCGGTGGCTGTTATGCAACTATGGAATCCCGACATCCAGGTCATTGGCATAATTGTCGCGCCTGGAGAACCGATTAGCGTATCCGGCGCCAGGAGCCTGCGGCAAGCGGCGGAAGACCTCGGTTTGACGGTAGAAATTGCCACCGTCGTCACTCTCAGCGACCTCAACCTGGCCACCGAGGCCCTGGTCAACAAAGGCGTGGAAGCGCTGATCAATCCCATCAGTTCCATTATCTTGTCGGGGACAACGCTTTTGCAGTCTTTGACCGCCGAGTACGGCATTCCTTTGTTCGGGATCTTCCCCTACCACGTCTACAACGGCGCGACGGTAGCCGCCGGTTTCAACAACGTCTATGGCGAAGGGGTCATCCAGGGTCGCATGCTGGTCGCTCATCTGAATGGGGATATGGACATATCCGAAATCAGCATTAACCGGACCGAGGACTTCGGCATCGCCATCAATCTGGATTCGGCCAAAGCGCAGGGCGTCGAGATACCAGAGGAGTTGCTGGCGATGGCGGACTTTGTCATTGAGGACGGCGTCAGCAGCAGCGGGGCAACGCGCGAATTGCCGGAGGTCGTTACCACCTTGCCCGATATGCCGATTGAGGAGCGCCACGCCGCTGACCTGGCATTCCTGGAGACCCTCCGCTGTACGCCGGAGATAATCGCCGAGCAGCGCGCCGAGTTGGAGGATACCTGGGCGGAGGACTAGCTTGCCGCTTTCATTGAAACGTTTTCCGCAAAGAGGGCGATTATTCACAATCGCCCTCTTTTTGTTTGCGCGCGCAAGTGATAGATTCAAAGTCAACAAGGGCTGAATGTGAAGGGAAGGGCCATGCGAGCAGCCAGACTTTACGGTCCCAAGGATATCCGCGTTCAAACCGAGGATGCGCCTCCAGCGCCGGCGCCCGGCGAAGCGCTGCTCAAGATTCTGACCGTCGGCGTCTGCGGCAGCGATCTGCATATGTACGAGGCCGGGCGCATCGGCTACACGGACATCACAGAACCATTTATCCTCGGTCACGAATTCATGGGAGAGATCGTCGCGCTGGGCCGCGACGCTCTGGACGGCGAGCACCAGCCGCTGCAAGTCGGGCAACGGGTGGCCGTAGAGCCGGCTGTGCCCTGTTGGCGCTGCGAATTGTGCGAGCATGGCCATCCCAATCTCTGCCCGAATCACTATTTCTACGGCCTCTTTCCGGAAGACGGCGCGCTCCGCGAGCGGATGCTCGTCAGCGCCAGAAATTGCTTCCCTATGCCCGATGCGCTCAGCGACGATGCCGGTCCCCTGCTGGAAACCCTGGGGGTGGCCATTCATGCCATCGACTTGAGCAAGATACGCATCGGCCATACTGTAGCCGTGATCGGCGTCGGACCCGTCGGCGCCCTAATCACGCGGTTGGCTGTGCTGGCCGGGGCCGCGCGCGTCATCGTCTTTGACAAGCTGGACTGGCGCTTGCAAAAGGCCTGTGATTGGGGCGCGACGCATGCATTCAATGTCGATCAATTTGATCCTGTTACGGCGGTCATGGAAGTGACTGACGGCCGCGGCGTCGATGTGGCAATTGAAGCTGCCTGGGCAGATCATAGTTTGCAGCAGGCGGCCGATATGGCGCGCTATGGCGGGCGACTGGTGCTGGTCGGCATACCGCCGGACGACGAACTGCGGCTAAAGCACTCAGTCGCGCGGCGCAAGGGCTTGGCCATCGTCATGTCGCGCCGCATGAAGCATACCTATCCGCGTGCGCTTGAACTTGCAACATCGGGCGCGGTCAAGCTGGACGAACTGGTGTCGCATCGTTTCGATCTGGCGGAGACGGCGGAGGCTTACACCAGCAACGCGGCGTATGAGGATGGCGTCAATAAGGTCATCCTGCACGTGAATAGTTAGTTGGCTGCAGGGCCGGGGAAGATTTCGCGGACGGGGATATCAAAGCCAGGCAGTACATCACCGCCGCTGAGCTTGTCGTCATCCTCCAGCGTGGTAGCGCCGGAACGACTGTGGACCTCCACAGTGCGCGTTGACGGGTAGACAATCCAAACCAGTGTTGTGCCCGCCGCAAGCAGTTGACGAATTTTGCGGTGAATATCCGCCGCCTCGTTGCTGGGCGAGATGACCTCAACAGCCAGATCGGGGGCGACGCTCACCCATTGCTCAGGAAGTACGCTGGAAACTTTTGAACTGCGGATAAATGCGATATCCAAACCTCTGACGGTATCTCTTCCCTCGGGATTGCGTTCCAAGACGAAGCCCGTGTCCGCCGCTGTCACGACGCCAAGTCCGTTAGCTTCTACGTAGTTGCCAATCTTTAGGCTTATAATCATTGTTATCTGTCCGTGTAGTCCGGTTGGCAATGACATCTCGACGACTTCTCCTTCAACGAGCTCGATGATGCGGTCGTTGTATTCCGGGCTCTCAACAATTTCGAGAAATCCCTCCGCGCTTATATACTGACGTTCCATGACCATGGCGACTCGGACCTTTCTGCCTTCGCTTGGCTCAATATATTCTACCAAACTGCCCTGTGGAATCACACCGCCTCGCCAGCGCTGCAGCTTCAATTCAGATGCCAGGTTCGTAATTTCGCGCGAAGTTCATTATCATAGACACATTATGGCGGAGTGAGGTTCTGCATGAAAATCAATAGCAAACACAAGTTCAAATGCTGTGACCCTGAACAGGTCTGGGACAAGTTAATGGATATTGATTACCTCAGCAGCGTCATTTCTGACCGCAAAGGACCCAAGCGAATTGGAAAGAAAAAGTACCGAGGCCAACTGCCTGTGAAGATGGATCCTATTGAAGGCAAGCTGGACACGACTTTCAAACTGAATGACATTGACAAACCTAAAAACTTTCGACTACATGTAAGGGGCAAAAATGGCGCAATAAGGGTCTCTAGCAAAGGCAAATTCAAACTCAGCAAAGAGCCAGACACAACTGTGAGGTATGAGGGTCGTCTGAATCTAGGCCTAAAACTGCCTGCTGGCCTTAATGCTGGTGCACCCGGTCCTGTGAACAAAAAGGCAAAAAAGTCCCTGGAAAAAGCGTTGGCAAGTCTCTTCAGAAAAATCGATAGGCAATGTTGCGAGGAGAACGGTCATGCACATTGAAGGCAGTTACGCATTTGAATTTCAGCGCGAACTGGTCTGGGAAGTCTTGATGGACATCGACGTCCTCGGCAGCATCATCCCCGGATCAAAAGGCCTGGAAGAAATCGGCGAGAACAAATATGAAAGCAAGCTGGCGGTGCGGGTCGGTCCGGTAAATGGCAAGTTCGAATCCAGCTTTGAACTGACGGATGTCAATGAGCCGGAAAGTTACCGCCTGATCGTCGAGGGCAAGGGACCCGCGGGCCATGTCACCGGTGAGGGCGTAATCCGCCTGACGCAAGAAAATGGCCTTACCGTGATGCACTACGCCGGCGACGCGCGCATCGGCGGCAAGATCGCCGCTGTGGGTCAACGCCTGCTGGATGTGGCCGCCAAACAAATCGCCAAGCAAGCGCTGAAGAAGTTATCCAAACAGATCGAAGCGCGGCTGGAGACGGCGGGATGAACGGGCAACCCCCCATCCGCTAGCCCTTCCCCCACAAGGAGAGAAGGGGGATTGGTCCGTGTTGACAAATGAACCGATCCTTTTTTGAAGCTCTGCAAAAGATTTATCCAGACAACCGCCTGCTGACGCGCGATGTCGAGTTGTTGCCCTATGAATCCGATGCGCTGACAGCCTTTCAAACCAAGCCCGGGGCGGTAGCGCTGCCCGTCAGTGAAGACGAGATCATCGACACCGTGCGCCTCTGCCACCGGATGAAAGTGCCCTTCGTGGCGCGTGGCAGCGGCACCAGCTTGTCCGGTGGCTCGCTGCCGATTGCCGATGGACTGATGATCGGATTGAACCGCCTCAATCACATCAAAAAGATTGATCCGGAGCAGCGCATTGCGGTGGTGGAGCCGGGCGTGGTCAACTTGCATATCACCGAAGCGGTGCGGCAGTACGGCTTGTATTACGCGCCGGATCCATCGAGCCAGTCGGTCTGTACCATAGGCGGCAATATCGCCTTCAACAGCGGCGGCGCGCACTGCCTGAAGTATGGCATGACCAGCAATCACGTCCTGGGCATGAAGGTGGTGCTGGCGGATGGCACTGTCACTCAATTCGGCAGCGAGAGCATTGAAGGCGTCGGCATAGGACCGGATCTCGTGGGACTGTTCGTGGGCTCCGAAGGATTGTTCGGCATCGCGCTGGAGATCACCTTGCGCCTGATGCCGGCGCCGCAGTTATACCGCACCGTGATGGCCGCCTACGACAACCTGGGACGCGCGGGCGATACCGTATCGATGGTGGTGGCGTCCGGGCTGCTGCCGGGCGCCATGGAAATCATGGACCGGCTGGCGATCAAGGCGGCGGAAGCATCGGTGGGGGCGGGCTACCCGCTCGACGCCGAAGCGCTTCTGATTGTCGAACTGGAAGGCGAAGCGCTGCAAGTCGAAGCCGAATTCGCGGAATTGCGGGGAGTGATTGAAGAATCCGGCGCTTTCGAAATTCACGAGGCGAACAGCGAGGACGAACGCGCCCGCATCTGGAAAGGACGCAAGGGCGCCTTTTCCGCCGTGGGACGCCTCAGCCCCGATTATATCGTTCAGGATGGCGTTGTGCCGCGCAGTCGCTTGGGCGAAGCGCTGGTAAAGATCGGCGAATTCAAGGCGAAATATCAGCTTGATGTCGCCAACGTATTTCATGCCGGCGATGGCAATTTGCATCCTTTGATCTTGTACAATGGCCGCGAACCGGGCGCGCTGGAAAAAGCCGAGGCTCTGGCTGGGGAGATTTTGGCCATGTGCGTCGATCTGGGCGGCTCCATTACCGGTGAGCACGGCATCGGCATGGAAAAACGCGAGTATCTGCCGACTATGTTCAGCCCGGTAGAACTGGAAATCATGCAAGACTTGCGCCGCGCGATTGATCCCGAAGAGATCGCCAACCGCGGCAAAATGTTCCCGGGTGGCGAGGCGCCCGCCTTGCAAATGCACGGGATGCATCCCTTGGAGCGGCAAGGAGTGATTTCCCGCGAATGACAGGGGGCATGTTGAATTCTGTCGCAGAACTACAGGCATTTGTCAACGATCACGAGCGAACCCACGTCGTCGGCAGACGCAGCAAGACGGCGCTCCATCAAGTTGACCCCGACACCATGCTGGCTGATATGTCAGGCATGCGTGGCATCACCGAATATCAACCGCAGGAGTATACGCTCACCGTTCGAGCGGGCACCCGCGTCAGCGAGATTCAAGCGGAATTGCGGAAAGAGGGGCAATACCTGCCTTTTGATCCGCTCCTTCCCAATCACGCAAGCATCGGCGGCACTGTCGCTTGCAATCTGTCCGGATCTCGGCGTCATCGCTACGGCGGCATACGCGACTTTATTTTGGGCGCGCAGGTGGTCGACGGACTAGGGCGGGCTTTTCGCGTTGGCGGAAAGGTGGTCAAGAACGCAGCCGGCTTCGATCTGAGCAAGTTCCTGGTAGGCAGCATGGGCAAGTACGCGATCATGACCGATTTGACCTTCAAAGTTTTTCCCGACGCGCCGGATTACCAAGGGCTGCGCTTGCAGTACGAAACGCTGGATGATGCCCTGAACGCGGTCTTTCATTGCAATCGAAGTGCGCACGAACTTGACGTCTTAGACTTCGCGCCCTGCGACCGGGGCTGGTCATTGCTGGCAGGTCTGGCAGGCTTTCAAGACACCTTGCCGCAGCGGGCGAAACAGTTCGTCGCCACGATGCGTGCAGAATCTGCCCTCCTCGACGCCACTGAAGCAGAGGATAACGCGTCGCTGCGCGATCCCCTGGGGGGCCTGACAGACGACTTCCTTGCCAAAGTGGTCATTTCACCGCGGCAAATACCAAGCTTTGATGCCCGGGTTCACGAAATGCAGCGGCGATACAGCGCCGGCGGCAATATCGCCTGGCTGGCGACGCATGACATCGACGCGCTCAAGAAGATACTGGAAGCGGAGCACCTGCCAGGGATGGTCCTGCGCGGCGCCATCGACCGCCCCCTGATAGGCAAAAATATCGAAAGCCCGCTTGCGGCGCGCGTCAAGCGCGTTCTGGACCCGCATAACAAGTTGCTATGACGAGCGCCTGAAAGGCATGCACCTATTCGGCACATCCCGCCCGCCGAAGAAGCAGCGCATTCCGGCATGATAGAATGGACAACATGCCTTTAACGACAAACTTGAAACGACCAAGAAAGAGTCCTCATGCGGCACCAGATAAAGAGTGATGACGCCCGCGCGCCAGAAATGGCCGAAGCCATCGAAAAATGCGTCCATTGCGGATTCTGCCTGGCTGCCTGCCCAACCTACAAGCTCTTGGGCGAGGAGATGGATTCCCCCCGCGGCCGCATCTACTTGATGAAGGGTGTGCTGGAAGAGCGAATCGAGGCCGAAGAAGCCCAACCATTTATCGACCGCTGTCTGGGCTGTATGGCTTGCGTTCCCGCCTGCCCATCCGGCGTAGCTTATGGCGATCTGCTGGTGAGTTACCGCACCCTGCAAGAACAATCGCGTCATCGTCCCCTCGTGGATGGCGTTGCGCGGCGACTGATAATCGAGACCCTGCCCTATCCACAGCGCTTTCGCCTGGCGATGAAAGGCGGCAAGATTGGACGCATGCTGCAGCCATTCTTGCCCGAGGCCTTCGCTTCCATGTTGAATATGTTGCCCGACAAGCTGCCGCCCCCTGCGCCACTGCCGCCCATGCTGCCGGCGCATGGCGAGCGCCGCGGCGCGGTCGCGCTGCTCTCCGGTTGCGTACAGCAAGCGCTCGCCCCACAGATCAACCAGGCGGCGGCCGAGGTGCTCTCGGCGAATGGACTTGACGTGCATATCCCCGCCGGCCAAACATGCTGCGGTTCTATCTTGCTGCACATCGGCGCGGAAGCGGAAGCGCGACAGATCGCTCGGCGCAACTTCCCGCTCCTGCCCGATGACATTGACGCGATCATCACCACGGCAGCCGGTTGCGGCTCGGGCATCAAAGACTACCCGCTGCTCTTCAAGGGCCAGACGGATCTGCATACGGCGAGCGCCTTTTCGGGCAAAGTCATGGATTTCAGCGCCTACTTGGCCCAACTGGGATTGCGCGCCCCGAAAGGCTTCGCCGTCGAGCGCGCTGTCGCCTATCAAGACGCCTGCCATCTGCTGCATGCGCAAGGCTTGCAAAACGAGCCCCGCGACCTGCTCAATCAAGTTCCTAATCTGCGCCTGGTCGATATTCCCGATGCCGGCATGTGCTGTGGCTCCGCGGGCACCTACAATCTGGACCAGCCCGCGATCGCCGAAGCCTTGGGCAAGCAAAAGGTCAACGCCATACTCGCCGCCGGGCCCGATACCGTCGTATCCGGCAATATCGGCTGTATCACGCAGTTGCGCAAGCATCTGGATCTGCAGCGCAAAAACCTGCCCGTCTTGCACATCGCCGAATTGCTTCGCGCGGCCTACCAGGACTGAACTAGCCCACGCCAACTGGGGCCGGAAAAAAAAGACTCGCCCCCATCACATGATGAGGGCGAGTCCGCTTTGACAAGCAGCCAGGCCGGCTGCGCTTCAATGTCAACTAGGACTGGGGCGTGATCACAGCATCAATGACATGGATGACACCGTTGCTCGCTTCGATATCCGCCAGCGCCAGCACGATATTGGCGCCGTCGATCATGACACCCATATCGCTCACGCTTATCGTCGCCTCGCTCCCGTTCGCCATAGCAACCACCACTTGTCCCATATCGTCCACAAGATCGCCGATCTGGAAGCTGTAAACAGTGCCGGGCAAGACATGATACTGCAGAATGGCTGTCAACAGGCTTGTATCCGCGACGATTTCCTCCAAGCCAGCAACTGCGGCGAATGCTGAATCTAACGGCGCGAACACCGTGAGTTCAGCGCTGGCGTCACCAAGCGCGTCGAGCACCGCCGGGTCCGCGGCGCCGACAGCGCCCAGCAACGTCGTGAATTCCGGATTCTCCGCTCCCGCCAAATCGCCGACGATTTCGGCAATGCTGCGCAGCTCGGGCACGATCACCGCATCGATCACATGGATGACGCCATTGCTCGCTTCGATGTCAATCATCTCAAGGACCAAATTGGCTTCGGCGACAGTGATGCCCGCCGCCAGGTCAAGTCCGTCTTCACCGACTGTGCCGGCGATATCCAGGGCCTGGCCGCTCAAGGTGACAGCCGGGAAGCTGACGCCTCCCATAGCATCGGCCTCGGCGCCCGACAACCCGGCGACAACATCGGCCGAGCGGACAGCGCCGGCTAAAACATGATAGCGCAAGATCTCATTCAGTCTGGGCGTGCCCGCCTCGGTCAGAATCGCCTTGAAGGCGTCGTCGCCCAGCGCTTCCGCCAATGCGGCAAATGCAGCATCCGTCGGCGCGAAAACGGTTAATGCCGCCTCCGGGTCTGCCAACGCCTCCAGGATTGCCGGGTCCGCGGCGCTCACCGCAGCCAGCAAAGTCGTAAACTCAGCCGCCTCCGCACCCGCAGAGGCAACGACGATGTCCGCGATCGTCGACCCGCCACCATCGGCAAAGGCCTTTGCCGATATCAAAAGCGAGACCAACAGGGCGATAGTTGTGTAAATGCGTAACATGTGACATTCTCCTCAGTACATACCGAATATTCAAAACTTACTGAATATATTATAACGACTGAACCTAATGCGTCAACGACTCAATTGTAAAATTTCTGTAAAACCTGCTGTGGAAAAATCAAAGCGGCAACCGTCCAGGCCCTTCAACCCGGAAAGTTGCCGCTCATCTCAGTGATGGTTGCTGCTGCTTTGTCTCTGTGGCGGTCTCGCTGGGACGGCATATCCGCCCCGGCGCTAGCGTCGCGCTTCTTGCCGCAATCCTGCCTTTGGCATTGGCTGGGCCACGCTAATAGCAATCCCCCGACGTCACGACGTATTTCGCATTCGCGCTGATCCAGCCCACCTGACTGTAATACTGCACATTGTGCCAATACTGGTTGCCGCCTATGCGGTTTAGCGTTTCCCCACGCGAGACATATCCGATGACATTGTCATCCACAAACGGAATCGACCGTAGCTTGAGGTTGGCGATCGTGGTTACCAGGCACTGACCCGCTGGTGACGCGACCTCAGTGTCGGCTTGGCCAGCTGACGCCTGCTCCGCTACCGCCGGTTCGACCGCGACTTCTTCGCTTTCGACAGGCACTATCACAGGAGGTTGCCCAGGCACCAGGACGACCGTGCCCGGCCGGTTTAGCGATGCGCATGTCCGGCCGTCACGGGCGAAATAATCAACAGGCGCGCGCGATCGTGGCGATGTGGCCGCATCCAGAAAGACAACGGAACCCAGCCGCGGGAAGCAAAGCTCCACTCCCTGTTCGACATAACCGTATATGTCATATGCGTCAATGTATCCAGCGTCAACGACCGCTTGGTTCCCGATGCCGGCCGCGTCAACTCGCTTGCACTGTACGCCGCTTTGCAGACCATATCTTGCCGATACCGTAGCTCCGGTCCCGTCAAGCGATTCGCAGGTATATGCAGGTGACGGCTGTACTGGCGCTGGCTCAGGCTCGGGCGGGGACGCCGGTCCTTCAAACCAACTGGCCACAGTTTCCGCCGAGTAGTTGCAGATCTTGCTTTCGCCCAGCACCGTACCGCGACTGTCTTCTACATCGAACTTTCCGGTACAATTACGAAACTCGCTGTCCTCGATGGTCAGCGATCCGTTTCTGATCTCGATCGTCGGGCCAGAGCGGTTGCCACCTCTAAACTTGACCGTGAGATCCTTGATGGTTAGATTACCCCACTTGATTACGAAAGCGACATGTCGCCAATATAACCTTAGGGTGTGACCATTGCCATCGAGGATGATTCTCGATGTTATATCCGGCAATTCCTCGTCCAACTCCACATCCTCTTGCAAAATTATGGTGTCTATTTTGTACCCGCGTTCGCATCGGGCTCTGGAGGAATCGTTGTTGGCTGATCCGATGGCTTTCGCGAGGCTGCAATGTTTGTCAACCTTAATATCATTGGCGCTGACGAATTGCGCTGGTACGAGCGCGAGATATAAAACGAGGAAAACAAAAACTGCCATAGTTGTATTCGCTGGCTTTTTCATGTCAAATCCTCAAATATTGGTTCAATACCGCTTCAACTTACCATATTACCGCAAAATGGAAGATGTCAAAGTATTGCTGATAGAACGATGGCCACGGGTGAACGTTACCAGGCATATGCCTCGGGAGCTTCGCCGCCTGGACCGGGAAATATCTGGTCAAGCCTCTCCAAAACGCTCTCATCCAGACGGATTTCGGTGGCGCGGACGGCGCTTTCCAGTTGCTCCATCGTGCGCGGTCCGATGATCGGCGCGCTGACGACGGGATTGTGCAGCAACCAAGCCAGGGCCACTTCGCCCGGCGGCTGACCGATCTCGCGGCAAAGGTCTTCATAGGCTTCAAGTTGCTCGCGTTTCGCTTTTACCCTCGCGATGAATTCGGGATTGCTGCGTCTGCCCGTTTCGACCTTTTCAAGCGCGCCTCCTAGAAGGCCGCCAGACAAAGGGCTCCAGGGGATCAATCCCAA
This sequence comes from Chloroflexota bacterium, assembly GCA_026708115.1. Lineage (GTDB taxonomy): Bacteria > Chloroflexota > Anaerolineae > Aggregatilineales > Phototrophicaceae > UBA6055. The sequence continues at coordinate 16,050 of JAPOVL010000055.1, read as the reverse complement.
GCCGTAATGACGGCAGGCCGGGATGACTTCCAGCTCTATGGCGCGGTTATCCAGGTGATAGATGCTCTGTTCGCTGACCAGACCGGTCATGTGGCGGCGGGAGGCCTCTTGACAGGCGGTGGCAATATCCCAACCGGCGAAATTGCTCGAGCCGACATATACGACCTTGCCTTGCTGGATGAGCGCGTGAAAGGCGCCCCAGGTTTCGTCCCAAGGGCAGCCGCGGTCGATATGATGCATTTGATAAATGTCGATATGGTCGGTTTGCAAACGAGACAAGCTGCCTTCGCAATGTTTGCGGATTTTGTAGGCTGAAACACCGCCCCTGTCGCTGTTGGCTTCGGGCAGATTCGCCTTGCGGCTCATGGGATTGTGAACCTTGGTCGCCAGGATGACCGCGTCCCGGCGTCCCCCGCCCTGGGCGAACCATTGACCGATGATCTCTTCGGTCAAGCCGCATTCGATCTTGCGCCCGTAGACATCGGCCGTATCGAAGAAATTGATGCCCAGTTCGAGCGCGCGGTCCATAATAGCGAAGGCCTCTTCCCTGGACGTATACCATCCGAAGTTCATCGTTCCCAAACTTAGATTGCTGACGTATGCGCCGTGATTGCCCAAGCGCCTGTGTTCGATCCCCATACCCAACTCCCCTTCTTCAAATACACCGGCGGGCAGCAGCCACCTTTTGACATGGTAACAATTGTCTTGTCCCAATGCTATGCCGCGTTCGCGCCGGCCTAGCCGACAGAGCGCAGAACTTTGCCGCCTTATTCAATACCCCCTTTGCTCCTGTTTACGTAAACCGCGTCGCTCATGCGACGAGACGGCTTACGATTTTGCCTGAGCGCGACATTCCTGTGACCTTTTCGCCGGATACGCGCCGAGCGGCTGCAAGGAGCGGAGTTGCGACTGCGCGCGAGCGCGGGAGCATCATACCGCTGCCGCCGAGCGGCTTTTGGTGTATAGTCTGCTCAGGAATTATCATCAAGCGCTTGGAGCAAGCAATGGAAGCTGTGAAAAGTTTTGAAATGCTAAATGAAGCCTGGGATCAATTGGAGAAATCGCCAGGCGACGGGGGCCGCGTGGAAATGATCGTGCGCCGGCCGGAAGCCGATCAACGAGAAGAAGTGCAAGCCGCCAGGTTTACGGCCGCCCGCGGCTTGGAAGGCGATGATTGGCTGAGCCGCGCCAAACGCAAGGCTCCCGATAGCGAACCAATTCCGGAAACCCAGGTCACGCTCATGAATAGCCGTGTGATCCAACTCCTGACCGACGAAAAATCGCGCTGGGCGGAATCGGGCGATCAGCTTTTCGTCGATCTCGATATCTCGATGGACAACTTGCCCGCGGGCACGCAACTGCAGATCGGCGAAGTGATTCTGGAAATCGGCGTCAAGCCACATACCGGTTGCGGCAAATTCGCCCGCCGCTTCGGCGCGCCCGCGCGCAAATGGGTCATGTCGGATGCCGGCAAGAACCAGCGACTGCGCGGCGTTTACGCCCGTGTGATTCAAGACGGCATGATCACGGCCGGGGACAGAATCAGAAAGCGCTAATCAGAGCCTTCAAAGCCGCGGCGATGCGGATTGCTAGCGTCGCCCGTCAGCGCCAGCCCAGCAAAAGCGCCAATGATCTGGGTAGGGGCGTCCGACGGTTTCTGCCACCTCTGGAGACGGGTGTAGCCTCAAACCGGAAAACGGTCGTCAGGCGGGGCCAAACTGTTATAATCGTGCCTTGCTTTGTTCATCCCAAACGCAATATGGAGAACGGAATGTTAACTGGAAAGTTGATTCACCCTCAGATTCTGGGTGCGCTTGGCGAAGCCGGGCACGGCGCCACTATCTTGATACCGGACGGCAACTACCCGGTCTCGACAGGCGCCAATCCGCTCGCCGACCGCGTTTATCTCAACCTGGCGCCTGGAATGGTAACTGTCACCGATGTACTGGAGGCGGTTTTGAGCGTGACGCCGGTTGAAGCCGCCCACGTGATGGCGCGCCACGACGGAGCCGAGCCGAGCATTTACCGGGAATTCAGGCAACTGTTGGGCGCCGAGGTCGAGTTGCAGGCGCTGGAACGTTTTGCTTTCTATGACGAAGCCGGTAAAGACAATTGCTGCCTGGTCATCGCCACGGGTGAACAACGCATTTATGCCAACATTCTCTTGACGATTGGCGTAGTGCCGCCACCTGCTGATCAGTCGGTATAGTTCAACGAAATATTGATAGACTTCATTGCCAGGAGTTGGCGATGCCGATTGAAGCGATCATCTTTGATATGGATGGGGTCCTGGTCGATAGCGAAGTCTATTGGGACAAGTCCCGCGTCGAATTCGCCCGCGACCGGGGCAAGACCTGGACCGACGCGTATCAGCGGCTGGCGATGGGACGCAGCACTGTCGGATGGGCGACAGTGATGCAAGAAAAATTGCAGTTGGATGAATCCATTGACAACATAATCGCCGAGATGAAAGGGCGCGTTATCGCGCACTACGAACGACGCATGCCGACCCGCCCCGGCGCCATCAAATCGGTACACCGTATGAAACAGCATTTCCGCGTCGGTTTGGCCTCCGGTTCACCTACCGAAATCATCAGAGCAGTCCTGCGCATTACCGGTTTGGACCAGGTTTTTGAAGTCATGATCTACGGTGACGATATCCCCCGTGGCAAGCCCGCGCCGGACATATATCTGGAAGCGATGGCGCAGCTCGGCGTCTTGCCCCATGCGACTGTAGGCATTGAAGACTCGGCAAACGGCCTGAGGTCCTTGAAAGCCGCAGGCATGGCGGCAGTTGCAGCCCCAAGCCCCGACTTCCCGCTTCCCCCAGAAATCCTCGCAATTGCAGATGCGCACATTGAGACGCTGGAAGCATTTGATCTCAGTTTGATCCGGCGCATCGAAAGAGCGCGCAGCGAGTAACCCCCTGGTCTCGCCACTTTTCAAACGAACGTTTTCGACTTTGCACAAGGCCAAATCAGCGGCATCAGGCGCTCGATATGACTCAAGACATAATCTTCGGTTACAATTATTCATATAGTTGGCGTTTCACGTTCGTTTCTTAATCCGGTATCGCTTACCGATTCACAAACATGTCTGACAAAATGTTTATGGAAGAGCGACGCCGCAGCATCCTCGCCCAATTGCAGCGCAGCGGTCGCGTCGCGGTCAAGCGACTCAGCAATGACTTCAATGTGAGCGAGGTTACCATCCGCCTGGACCTGCGCGCGCTCGAAGCTGCCAATCTCGCCAAGCGGACCCACGGTGGCGCGGTTTTGCCGCAAGGGCGCAATATTTCGCCGGAACTTTCCTACGATGTCCGCTTGCGCACCAATTCTCGCGTCAAGGCCCAGATCGCAAGCTATGCAGCGCGTTATGTCAGCCACGGGGACACCATCGCGCTTGACGCCTCCACAACCGTGTTTGCCATGCTGCCTCATCTGAAGCAACTGGATGAACTGACAATCGTGACCAACAGCCTGATCGTCGCCAAGGACTTGCTCAACTATCGAGATATCAAAGTCTTGATGCCTGGCGGTCAGTTGCGACGCGATTCGGTATCACTGGTCGGGAAGCCAGAAGGATTGCCCAAGCTGCAGCTATCAGCCGCCTTCATCAGCGCCCACGGTTACACCGAGAGCGCCGGTTTTACCGAATCCAGCCTGGAAGAATCGCAAATGAAGCGCGCGATATTGGAGCAATGTATCAGCAAGTACATGCTGATCGACAACAAGAAATGGGGCAAGGTCACGTCATTCACCGTCGCCCAACCGAAGGAACTGAGCGCTATCTTTACCTCCCGTCAAGCGCCGTCCCAGTACATCGCCGAGTTGCGCGACCGCGATGTCATTGTCGAATTTGCGGATTGAAGCCCGCTATCTTTGGAAGTCCATCCAATTCGGTTGTGCCTAATTCTGACCAGCGTGCGCGCCGGGTAAACAGAGAAAAGCCAGGCTGTACGCCTTATCCTCGCTGATAAGGATCACCCGTTCCGGCTGAAATAATTTCAGCCGACTTCGCTACACTGCTGCCTCCCTAGCGCAATTGACAGTGAAAATAACGCGGGATAGAATCGGTCGAATGCGCAACCTGGCAAATGACCGGCGGCTAGCGGGCGATCTCAATGGCCCCTCCGCCAAGCAAATCAATCCATGACCAAACAACACGTCGCGGCGGTAGACTTGGGCGCAACATCGGGACGGGTGATGGACCTGTCCTTCGATGGGCGCGCCATAGCGCTGCGCGAAGTCCATCGTTTTCCCAATATTCCCGTACAAACCCCGCAAAGGCTCCATTGGGACGTTTTGCGGCTCTGGCAGGAAATTACGGTCGGCATCGAGAAGGTCGACGCCGCCGCGATTGGCGTCGACTGCTGGGGCGTCGACTACGCCCTGCTGGATAGCGCCGGCGAGTTGCTCGCCAACCCGGTCCACTATCGCGATCCACGCACAAACGGCGCCATGGAATGGGCCTTTGAGCGCATGCCGCGCCGCGAAATCTTCGACCGCACCGGCATACAGTTCCTGCAATTCAACGGCTTGTTTCAGCTCGCTGCCAGTATCCGCGACGGTAGTCCGCTACTGGAGCAAGCCACGACCCTGTTGACCATTGCCGATCTGTTCAACTACTGGTTGACGGGGTCCAAAACATGCGAATACACCGAAGCCACCACCCTGCAGCTATGCAACGCCCATACCGGTGATTGGGACCGCGCTATCACCGCGGCAATCGGCATCCCTGATATTTTGGCGCCGATTGTGCAGCCGGGTACCAAGCTCGGCAGTTACCAGGGCACAGATGTCATCGCGCCAGCCTGTCACGATACCGGCAGCGCGGTGGTCGCCGTACCGGCAACCAGCGAGCATGTCGCCTACCTGAGCAGCGGCACCTGGAGCCTGCTGGGCATGGAATTGCAAGCGCCCATCCTCAGCGATGCCGCCTATGCCGCAAATGTCACCAACGAAGGCGGCTACGAAAATACCTACCGCTTCCTGAAGAATATCATGGGCTTGTGGGTGGTGGATCAGTGCCGGGCTACCTGGAAAGCCGCTGGCAAAGACTACAGTTTCGATCAGCTTGCGGCGATGGTACAGAGCGTCGACCCCTTCAAGACACTGATTGAGCCGGATGATCCAACATTCTTGCCGCCCGGCGATATGCCCGCGCGCGTCATCGACTATTGCCGACGACACGGCCAGGCCTTGCCGGAAAGCGATGCCGAGTTGATTGCGGCGGTCTACGTCAGCCTCGCCTACAAGTATCGTTTCGTCTTGGAGCAATTGATCGCCGTTTCCGGGCATAGCGTCGATCGACTGCATATCATCGGCGGCGGATCAAAGAATGCCCTGCTCAATCAGATGACAGCCAACGCCATCGGTCTTCCGGTGATTGCCGGCCCGGCCGAGGCGACGGCTACCGGCAATGCCATCGTTCAGTTGATCGCCATTGGCGAGCTGAGAGATGTCGCCGAGGCGCGAGCCATGTTGAGCGAGTCGACGGAACTTGTCCTTTTCGAGCCAAATGACAGGGCGACCTGGGACGCGAACTACGAGCGCTTCCGGGACTTGCTGATATAACCTGCCGCCATAGGCGTCAATCGGACTCATTCTGATAAATCGAAATTGTCCGGGCAGGTGGAAAATCTATTGTTTTGCGCTAGCGCGGCAGGGATTCTCGCCGCCGCCATGCGGCTGTGCAGGAAAGTGCCATGATGACCGAAGCGCCATTGCTGCAATTAGCTGAGATCAACAAACACTTTCCCGGTGTGCACGCGCTCAAAAACGTCCATTTTGACGTGCGCCGTGGAGAGGTCCACGCCCTGATCGGCGAAAACGGCGCCGGCAAATCCACCATGATCAAGATCGTCTCCGGCGTTTACCAGCCGGAAACCGGCGCAATCCAATTGGAAGGGCAGCGCGTGCACTTCGCCAATCCAAGGGAAGCACAGCGCGCCGGCATCGCCACCATCTATCAGGAACTCGGCCTGTATCCGGAATTATCGGTCGCCGAAAACATCTTTATGGGTCATGCGCCCACCAAAAATCGCGGCTTCTTCCAAACCATTGACTGGGAGCGGATGGAGCAAGGGGCCGAAGCCCTGCTGGCGGAACTCAATATCTACAACCTCGATGTACAGGCTAAGGTCGGCACATTGAATGTCGGCAACCGACAGCGCGTCGAGATCGCCAAAGCCTTGTCGCTCGACGCGCGCATCCTCATCATGGACGAGCCAACCGCCGCCTTGACCGAAAGCGATGTCGAGCAACTCTTCAGCATTGTTCGGCTACTGCGCGAACGCGGCGTCAGCATAATCTATATCAGCCACCGCCTTAACGAGGTCTTTGAATTGGCGGACCGCGTGACGGTCTTGCGCGACGGCGAATACATCGGCACCAATGACGTGGCTGATACCAGCGAATCCGAGCTGATCAGCATGATGGTCGGTCGCACTATCGAGAATCTTTTCCCCAAACAGGCAGCCGAAATCGGCGACGTGGTGCTGGAAGTTCGCAATCTCAACCGTCCGCCGCTGACGCGCGACATCTCATTCTCAGTCCGGGCTGGCGAAATCGTCGGCTTGGCCGGTTTGGTCGGTTCCGGGCGCAGTGAGACAGCGCAGGTGATCTTTGGCGTCTTGCCGGCGGAATCGGGCACGATCCTGCTGAATGGCGAAGCGGTCGAGATTCATCGACCTTCCGAGGCGGTGCGGCATGGCATCGGCTATGTACCGGAAGACCGCGGGCGACAAGGCCTGGTGCGAGAAATGACCCTCCGCGAAAATACCTCGATGGCCGTGCTGGAATCGGTATCGCGGAATACCTTTGTCAACCGCGCCGAAGAACGACGGCTGGCTAATCATTCGATTCAGCAGCTGAGCATTCGCGCCACCGGCCCCGAGCAGATTGTCAACAAACTGTCGGGCGGCAATCAGCAGAAGGTGGTCGTCAGCAAATGGCTGGCCAGCAATCCCAAACTGCTGATCATGGATGAACCGACGCGCGGCGTCGATGTCGGCGCCAAATCAGAGATTCACCGCCTGATGAGCCAACTGGCGGCGGAAGAGGGCTTGGCGATTTTGATGATCTCCAGCGAATTGCCGGAAATCCTGGGCATGAGCGACCGCATCCTGGTGATGCGCGAGGGGCATTTGGTGGGCGAATTCAGTCGCGCGGAAGCCACGCAAGAGTTGATCGCCCACGCCATGATGAGCGAAGAAGCGCGCCGCACCTCGGAGGCCAGCGCATGAGCAAGGCCAAAACTTCGCCCGTTAATCGCGGTCCCGAGCACTTTATCGGCATTGCCTTGGCCCTTGTGATCATCGGCGCCTATTTCCTGCTGCCTTTCGTGATCCAACCGGAAAGGGGACCGTCGACGGTCGCGGTCGTCACCGAAAGCAAAAAAGCCAACGAACTTAAGATTTTCAAAACCGGCGTCGAGCTTATTCCACTGGCCGGGCTGGGCGTGCTGCTGCTGGGCGCCTGGAACGTGATTGTGCCGGGCGCCAGCCGCGCCATTTCACTTTTGATGAGCGTGAGCGGCTTGCTGGTCCTGGTGTATTACATCAATTTTACACGTGATTATGCTGCCGGTGGCGCGACCTACGTCAGCAGCATGGGCAGCGCTTTTTGGATCATGCTGGTCGCCGGGGTCTTGTGCGTCTTGCAAATACTTATGCCTCGTGGCGCTGGCGAAGGACGCTACCGCATCACCAAACTTTTCGGCAATCAGGAAAGCATCATTCTCTTCGGTCTGCTGCTGCTGATCTTCGTGGTGGGCATCGCCAATCCGCGTTTTTTGCAAGAACGCAATATCTCTGACATATTGCAGGGCAACGCTTATATCGCCGTGGCGGCCCTGGGCATGACCATGGTCATCGTCACCGGAAACATCGACATTTCCGTCGGCTCCCTGGTGGGCTTGCTGGCAGTCATTAGCGGACGCCTGGTGGTCTCGGGCCTGCCGGCGCCCTTGGCCTGGCTGGCGCCGCTGATCGTCGGCGCTGGCTTTGGCGCCTTAATTGGCTTCCTGGTCGCCTACCTGCGCATACCGTCAATCGTCGTCACCCTGGGCATGTTGAGCATCATCAAGGGTATTCTGATCATTTGGGCGGGGGGCGAACGCGTGCGGGACATGCCGGCCGACTATTTTCTCTCGCAGATGCGTCCACTGGGCATTCCCATGCCGATTATCATCATGGTGGCGCTGACAATCGTGGTCGTATTGTGGATGCGCTACAGCGCCACCGGACGCGCCTTTTACGCCCTGGGCGGCAATGCGGAAGCGGCGCGTCTCTCCGGCTTGTCACAGAAGCGGCTGTTGATGACTGTCTTCATTTTGAATGGCATATTCATCGGTGTCGCCAGTGTCATGTATTCGACCCAATTCAATATCATCCAAGCTACCCCGCCGCCCGCGCTTGAGCTTTCTGTCATCACGGCTTCAGTGGTCGGCGGCGTGAGCATCCTGGGCGGCACGGGTACGGCAATTGGATCGACTATGGCCACGCTCTTGCTGAATTTCATCCGTTCGGCGATGATCTTTATCAATGTATCGCCCTTCTGGCTGAAAGCAGTGCAAGGACTATTAATCCTGGTGACGGTGCTGGCGGATTTGATCCGGCGCCGGCGACAGCGGCTATAGGAGCGCAGATTTGGTGAAATCAAAGACCAGCCCACCGCGGAATCCAACTCTCGGTGAAAAGCTGCACCACCTGCTGATAAGCCAGGAAGGCGTACTCTTCGTCATCATGTTGGTCTCCGTGCTCTTCCTGGCGACGCGCACCGACAAATTCCTCACCGTGGACAACCTCTTGCAGCAGGGCCGCTTCATGACCGAGGTCGGTTTAATCGCCATACCCATGACCTATATCATCATCACCGGCGGCATTGATCTCTCAGTTGGTTCTATCCTCGGTCTCACCGCCATCGTATTGGGCTGGACCTGGCAAGAGCTGGGCTTCCCCCTAGAGCTGGCCATCATCACCGGCATTCTCAGCGGCACAATCGCTGGCTTCGTCAACGGCCTGTTCATTGTGCGCGTCGGCGTGCCGCCCTTGATCATGACGCTGGCCACGCTGGCGCTATACCGCGGCCTGGCGGAAGGCATCAGCGAGGCGCGCTCGGCGCGCGGCTACCCGGAATGGTTCTTCCAACTAGGGCAAGGCGAGTTCCTGGGCATCCCGACGCAACTCTGGCTGCTCATCATCGCCGTCGTCATCTTCGGCATCATCCTGGCGCGAACGCGCTTGGGACGCGCCCTCTATGCCATCGGCAACAATGAAACCGGCGCGCGCTTCAGCGGGCTGACGGTCAACCGCTATTTGCTCTTTATCTACACCTTTTCTGGTTTCATGTCGGGGGTAGCGGGTTACATTTTCGTCTCCCGGGTGAGCACGACGCGCTCGGATATGGGAACGGGCATCGAGCTGGATGTGATCGCGGCGGTCGTGCTCGGCGGCACCAGCATCTTCGGCGGCACCGGTTCCATTCCGGGCACAATCGTCGGCGTGGTTTTGATCCAACTGCTCAAGAATGGCTTGACGCTGTCAGGCGTGACAAGCGATGCGACAATAGTCGTGATCGGCAGCGTGCTCATTTTTGCTATACTAGTGAATAACTTCATTCAAAGTCGGCGAAGTGAGAATTAATCAAGTGTATGGGACAGCCACCGCAGTCAGGTCAACCCTTCCCATAATGACAATGGTCGGGACGACCCGCTGGATCGCCCATTTATGGAAATCCGACCCGCGAGCCGGTCACTGGCTGACCCCTGCGCAAACCACCGGACAGTAGCGTGGAAAGCAAAAGAAAGGAGGCGCATCGACACAAACTGGCAAGGCATAATCAGCTTCGTCTATCCATCTAGTATCTGGAGTCAAACTCATGAAAAGGACATTTGCAATTACGCTTATACTGGCGCTTTTGCTAGCGCTGGCGGGCACGCCGCTAAGCGCTGACGGGCATGAACGCTGGGACGGCGCCGACGACCTCGCTGTCAATCCGCTCGCCTGTGGCATGGGCGACGAGATGATGGACGAGGGCGAAGACATGGAAGAAGACATGGAGATGATGGAATACGACGGCGGCATGGTGGCTATGGGCGATGACATGGCCGGCATGGATATCACGCTGGTTGACGTGCCCAAACTGGTCGGCATCGGCTACTTCGCCGCGACCACCCTGGGTCAACAGCAAGCCGCCGAAGAACTGGGCAACGTCTCCGTCACCACCGACGCGCCGACCGAAGCCAATATCGACGACCAGATCCAGGTCATCGATAGCTACATTACGGCAGGCGTCGACGGCATCCTCTTCGCCGCCAACGACCCGGTCGCCATCGCGCCGGTCTTGCGCAAGGCCCTGGAAGCCGGCATCCATGTCGTCGGTTATGACGCCAATAGCGAGCCGGACGCCCGCGAATGGTTCGTCAATCAAGCCGAGTTTAATGGCATCGCCAAGGCCCTGGTGGACAGCCTCGCCGACCAGATGGGCGCAGAAGCTTCCTTCGGCATCGTCACCTCGACCTTCACCACGCCCAATCAAGCGCGCTGGATCGCCGAAATGTGGGCTTACGCTTCCGAGTGCTATCCCGATCTGACCTGGCTGGAGACCCTCGAGGCCCAGGAAGACGCTGTCTTGAGCTTCCAGCAGGCGCAGACCCTGATCAACAAGTACGGCGAAGACCTCGATGGCATCTTTGCCATGACCTCGGTCGCCACGCCCAACGGCGCTGACGCGGTTCAGCAGGCAGGCGTCTGTGAAGACGTCGCGGTCGTTGGTTTGGCCACGCCCAATGGCATGAAGCCTTATGTCAACAGCGGCTGCGTCCGCGATGTGATTCTGTGGAACCCGGTCGATCTGGGTTATGCCGCGGTTTACGTCATGCGCGCGGTCGTCGATGGCGAGTTCCAGCCCGGCGATGCGTCGGTCTCGGCCGGGCGCCTGGGCGATCTCGTGGTCGTCAATGGCAGCGAAGTCTTGCTTGGCCCGCCCTTCACCTTCACGGCGGACAACATCAACGACTTCGATTTCTAACTCCCACCAAAAGTCCCTCCCCGGCGGGTCTGTGTCTACGCGACCCCAATATGAGGGAGGGACTGCCCTACGCCACTGACTCGTTTATGTTTGCTCCCCTTCCCTCTTGATGGGGGAAGGGGTCGGGGGATGGGGGTGAAAGGCACGCTATGAATGCGCTCGACAGCCTTGTCGAAATGACCCGCATACTCGGCGATCCGCAAAACGACTACGTCGTCATCGGCGAAGGCAATACTTCCATGCGGCTCAACGCCGAGTCCTTCGCCGTCAAAGCCAGCGGACAGCAGATGCGCAATATCGACGCCGATGGCTTCGTCAGCGTCTATCTGGAACCGATCCTGGGGCTGCTCGATCATCCGCCGAGTACCTTGAGCGAGCAAAAGTCAATCACGGAGGCGGCGCGCCTTGATCAGAACAGCGCGCGCAGCCCGTCAATCGAGGTCAGCTTCCACGCCATGCTGCTGCATGAATGCGGCGTCAAATACATCGGTCATACCCACCCTACCGCGATCAATCAGGTCTTGTGCACGGAACACGCCGCCGCTTTCGCGCGTCAGCGCCGCTTCCCCGATGAAGTGGTGCTCTGCGGTCCCCAATCGCTGCTGGCGCCCTATGCCGATCCCGGTCTGCCGCTGGCGCTGATCATGCGCCACCATCTGCGGCGATTCCTTCAGCGGGTCGGCGAAGCGCCCAAACTCATCCTCTTGCAAAACCACGGCATGATTGCCCTGGGCGATTCGCCAAGCGAAATCCTGAATATCACCGCGATGGCGGTCAAGGCGGCGAAGATCTTCGCCGGAGCGCTTCAGCTTGGCAAAGCCATCCATCTACCGGACGAGGAAGTCCAGCATCTGTACAAACGGCCGGACGAGATTTATCGGCGGCAACTGTTTGTCGAAGACAGCAAGACCCACTAGAATATCCGCTACGATTCACCGACATCCTATGGAGGAGAACCCATGCCCACACATGGCGCATTGACTTGGCTCATCCCCGATGCCTACCTGGCGGCGCCGGCGGACGATGACCCCATCAACAAGAACCACGAATCCATCTGCGTGCTCAATACCACCGTTGACGATGCCAACCTCATATTCGATTTCTACTTTGAAGATCGTGACGCCGTCGAGGGGATCGAGGTCACGGTACCCGCCAAACGCTGCCCGCATATCCGCCTCGACAAACCCGAACAAATCGCCGGATATCAGATTCCCTTTGATGTGCCCTACGGACTCCGCATCCGCAGCGATGTGCCGATCACCGTGCAGTATTCGCGCATGTATGCCAGCGGCGGAAAAATCGAGAGCTTGATCACGACCATCGCCTATCCAGCAGCATAATACCCGCTAAGCGGTGTCCACCAGACAGCACCCATAGACAGATCGGCTATCGCAATGCAGGAGCCGCCCTGTCCTAATCAGCTTTTCGCGCCAGGGCAAGCGCTCCGCTATTGTCGAGTGGTCGTATAATGGTGTTAAACAGGCGACAGGACGCTGCCCATGTCTGAACGCACATACCGCCGATTGCGCGCCGAACTCGCGTCGCTTGAAAATGACGGCTTGTACAAACGCGAGCGACCCATTACCTCGCCCCAATCCGGCCAAATCCGGGTCGACCTTAACGGCACAAATCAGCCTTTCATCAACTTGTGCGCCAACAATTACCTCGGCCTGGCGGACCATCCCGATATCATAGCCGCGGCCAAAACGGCCATGGACGCCTACGGATACGGCATGGCTTCCGTCCGCTTTATCTGCGGCACGCTCGACTTGCACCGACAACTTGAACAAGACCTGGCCGATTTTCTGGGAATGGACGATGCCATCTTGTACGCCGCTGCATTCGACGCCAACGGGGGCGTCTTCGAACCCCTGCTAGCGGTGGAAGACGCCATCCTGTCCGACTCGCTCAATCACGCATCGATCATTGACGGCATTCGACTGTGCAAGGCCCAGCGCTATCGCTACGCCAACAACAACATGACAGACCTCGAAGCGAAACTTGACGAAGCGGCGGCCGCTTCGCCGCGCGCTATCGTCATCGCAACGGACGGCGTCTTCTCGATGGACGGGACCATCGCCAACATCCCGGAACTGCGCCGGCTTGCCGATAAATACGATGCGCTGCTGCTGCTGGATGACTGTCATGCCACTGGCATCCTCGGTCCGCAAGGCCGAGGTACCGCCGCGCATTTCAACTCGCGCGCCGATATCATCACCGGCACCCTGGGCAAAAGCCTGGGCGGCGCAGCCGGCGGATTCGTGGCGGCCGCCCAGCCGGTGATCGACATGCTGCGCCAGCGATCCCGCCCCTACCTCTTCTCCAATGCGCTGCCGCCGATGCTGGTTGGCGGCGCCATCAAAGCGCTTCAGCTCGCGCGCGCCGGCGATGAGCTGCGCGATGCGCTGCGCGGGCACGCGCGTCACTTCCGCACGGGCTTGAGTGAAGCTGGTTTCCGCTTGCTCGATGGCGAGCACCCCATCATTCCCGTCATGCTGGACGAGGCGCAACTGGCGCAGGACTTCGCCAATCGCTTGTACGAGTTGGGCATTTTCGTCACCGGTTTTTTCTATCCGGTGGTGCCGAGGGACCAAGCCCGCATCCGCGTACAAATGTCCGCCGCATTGTCGACCGGGCAATTGGATCGTGCGATCGCCGCGTTCACGCAGGCCGGTCGCGAGCTAAGGGTGATCAAATAGCGGGTACGCTGCCGTTCGCCGCATCCAGGAGAGGAGCCCCGTGAAAGCGCTTGTCAAAGCAAAAGCCGAACCCGGCATTTGGCTGCAAGAGATTCCCGCGCCCGAAGTCGGACCCGACGACGTGCGCATTCGCGTCTTGCGCACGTCCATCTGTGGCACCGATGTCCACATCTACGAATGGGACGAATGGGCGCGACAAACCGTCCGCGTGCCGATGACCATCGGGCACGAATTCAGCGGCGTGATCGACGCCCTGGGCGAAAACGTCGATCGCTTGCGCATCGGCCAGCGCGTGAGCGGCGAGGGCCATATCATCGGCCGGCGCAGCCGCAACGTCCGCGCTGGGCGCTTTCACCTGGACCCCGATACCCGTGGCGTCGGCGTCAATCGTCCTGGCGCTTTTGCCGAATACCTGGTCATCCCCGCCTTTAACGTCATTCCCCTGCCCGATGATCTTCCCCTGGAAATCGGCGCCATTCTCGATCCCTTGGGCAATGCCGTTCACAGCATCCTTTCCTTCGATGTCATCGGCGAGGATGTGCTGATCACAGGCGCCGGCCCCATCGGCACTATGGCAGCCGCTGTCGCGCGCTTCGCCAAGGCCCGCCATGTTGTCCTCACCGATATCAATCCCTATCGCTTGGCGCTAGCGCAAAAGGTCGCCGATGTACGGACCGTTAACGTGCTGGAAGAAGACCTGCGCGATGTCATGTCGGAACTCGGGATGCGCGAAGGCTTTGATATCGGGCTGGAAATGAGCGGCAGCCCCGATGCCTTCGAGCAAATCGTCGACACCATGATCATGGGCGGCCTCATCGGCATGGTTGGCATACCGCCAGGGCGCACCGACGTGCATTGGTCCAAAATCATTTTCAAAGCCCTGACCATCAAAGCCATCTACGGACGCGAGATGTTTGATACCTGGTACAAAATGCTGGCAATCATTGAGGAAGGCCTGGACCTGTCGCCCATCATCACGCATCGCTATCCCGCCAGCGACTTCGAACAGGGATTCTCCGTCATGCGCGCCGGGCAATCGGGCAAGGTCATCCTCGACTGGGAAGCCTTCGACTGATGCCCCTGCCAAACAAAACGAAAGTCCGCGATCAAGGAGTGGAAACGTGAAGACACTCGAAATGACCGGCAATTCAACCCTGCGCCTGCTTGATGTGCAGCCGCCCCAGCCGCAAGCCGGTCATGTGATCATACAAACGGCGGCATCGGCCATCTGCGGCAGCGAAATGTATCGCTACCGCGGCGACGGCGTCGCCGGCGGCAACAGCGGTCACGAAGCCGTCGGCACAGTCGCCGCTCTGGGAGACGGCGTCAGCAACCTGAAAAACGGACAGCGCGTCGGCGTCAGCGCGGTCGCGGGCTGTGGCGACTGCAGCCACTGCCGCGCCGGCCGCTTCACCTGGTGCGACCACAACACCATCTATAGCCAGATGCACGCCCAGCAGTTTGCCATCCCCGCCCGCGCCTGCAACATCCTGCCCGACGACCTGCCCTGGGAAGACGCCGCCCTGCTCACCGGCGACGGCATGGGCGTGCCCTATCACACTTACAAGCGCACACAAGATCCCGCCATCCAAACCGTCGCCGTCATCGG
This sequence comes from Chloroflexota bacterium, assembly GCA_026708115.1. GTDB lineage: Bacteria > Chloroflexota > Anaerolineae > Aggregatilineales > Phototrophicaceae > UBA6055. The sequence continues at coordinate 709 of JAPOVL010000055.1, read as the reverse complement.
CCTGGGACCCATCGGCCTGGGCAACGTCATGCTCCAGTCCCACATCGGCCGCCGCGTCATCGGCGTCGATATCGTCGACTATCGCTTGAACCTGGCACAGCAACTCGGCGCAGATGTCCTCATCAAGTCCGATCAGACCCTCATTGAACGAGTCCGGCATCTGACCGACGGCAACGGCGTCGATCTCGCGATCATGTGCGCCGGACGCGCCGAAGCCGTCGCCGACGCCTTCCTGGCGGCCCGCAAGGGCGGCACAGTCGTCTTCAACGGCGAGCTGAACCAGGAAGTCCTCGCGCCCAGCCGGGATTTCAATCGGCGCGATATCACCGCCATCGGCTGCTGGTACTATCACTTCCACGACTTCCAGCCAATGCTCGCGCTCTATCGAAACGGGCTCAAAATCGGCAAGTTAATCACGCATCAGTTCCCGCTGAGCCAAGCCGATACCGCTTTCGACCTCTTCAGCCGCGGCCTGACCGGCAAGGTGCTCCTGCGCCCCTGATGCGGCGCATGAAGTTCCGGTGCATATTGGCATGTGCCCCCGTCTGGCAATCCCATCTGCTGTAACTATTGAGGACCGGATCGCCGTAGTACACAGCGTCCCCGCCTGAACCGGCCTCTACTTCTGGATCAGGGCAATCGCTTCAAAATGTGGTTTCAAAATATGATGTGATAAGGAGAAGTTACATAGGCTCAGTCATCAGATAAT
>JAPOVL010000030.1 GCA_026708115.1 Chloroflexota bacterium | reverse complement strand
GGAACAGGGTTTGGGGTGAGGGCCTCCCTCTGCGCTCTCTGCGCCGACCCGGGGGTACCCCCCCCCCCCCCCCCCCCCCGTATACATACTGTATCTATACTGTCTTGCGAAAACGGGACAAAGACAACTTCCGGGCATTGGAGCGCGACTTGCCCTTCACTCGACTTCAATACACGACCCGGCGACCGCGGGATTCGTAAGATGCGCGGAAAATCTGCTATGCTAATGGATAACCTGCGCGATATTGTGTTTTCGGAGGCTGGAATGTCCAAGAAGAAGCGGGATCTGCCCGAAAAACCGAAACGCCTGAAGAAGAAATTCTACGAGAATGAATTGGTCCGCCTGCAATTCGAATTGGTCAAGTGGCAATATTGGATCAAGCAGCAGAACATGCGCGTGATGATCACCTTTGACGGGCGCGACGCCGCCGGCAAAGGCGGGACCATCAAGCGCATCATGGCTCCGCTGCAGCCGCGCGATATTCGACTCGTCGCCTTGGGCAAACCCTCCGATCGCGAGCAAACGCAATGGTACTTCCAGCGCTACGTGAGCCACTTGCCCGCCGCCGGCGAGATCGTGCTCTTCGACCGCAGTTGGTATAACCGTGCCACGGTCGAGCGGGTCATGGGCTTTTGCAGCGATCGCGAGTACTGGAACTTCTTGCGCGATGCGCCCATGTTCGAAAGGATGCTGATCAATGACGGCATCATCCTGCTCAAATATTGGCTCTCGGTCGACGACGAAGAGCAGGAGCGCCGCTTTCAAGAGCGGGCCGCCAACCCGATGCGCCGCTGGAAGCTCAGCCCCATCGACCTGGAATCGCGCAATCGCTGGGTCGCCTATTCCAAGGCCAAGGACCTGATGATCGAACATACCGATATACCGGAATCGCGCTGGCGCCAGATCAATTCCAACGACAAACGGCGCCTGCGCCTGAATATCATCCGCAATATCCTAGAGGCCATACCTTACGAGAATGTGATCCCGGGACCGATGAAATTGCCCGATTTGCCGTCCCGACATTTCGATTACGAGCGTCCGCCGCGTGATTATCAATACATCATCAATGACCACTACGCCAATATGTGAGGGTGGGGCGGGACTTACTTCTTGCCGGTTTTCAGCTTCTTGCGCGTTTCGCGCAGGGCGATGGCGGGCAGGCTGTCGGCCCGCGTATCGAGGAAGTCGCTGATGGCGTCGCGATGCTGCTTGATGCCCTTGCGCAGCAGCCAGGAAATCGCCTTGCTGATGCGCTTGTCCTTTTCCCCTTTGAGCCGGTCAATCAGCGCCAGCGACAGCTCCAAAATCCTTTCGTCGGCCGACTGGCTTATCGGCGCGGTCAGCAGCACCAGGGCGGCGCGCTGTTTATTGATGTTCTCGTCCCCCGCCAGCGACTCCAGCAGGCCGCGCCAGCCCGCCCAGTTCGCCAGCAGGTCTGTGGCTGTGAAGACGGTTTGACAGGTGCCGTCGACCTCCGCCCAGCCCTCGAGGGCGCCCAGCCAGGCCTCAAGCTGTTTGAGGGGCAGTTGTCGCCGGTAGCGCGGGAACTTGACCAGCAGGGTTTGCGGGGCGCAGCGCTCTTCGTAGGATGCGCCCTGGTAGAGCGAATCGATGAGCGCGAGCCAGTCTTCATAGGGCAGGTCGCGGTTGGCGGCGATGAAATCAAGCATGATGCGGCGGCGCTGTTCGTTCTTGAGCCCGTACCAGCGTCGCTGCGTGCCGTGATGTTCGGGGCGCTGCGTGGTTTGTCCGCGGCCGGGGAGAGTGTTCTGGAATTGATCGAGCAGGAACCGATGTTGGGGATTCATAATGCGGCGACTTGTGGTGGAAACGGGGGCGATGCTAGTATCGCCCCTACAGTTCGTATGTGATTGCCGATATCCGAATCGGCTAGAGCAGCCGCTTAAGCGGGATGTTGCGGCGCTTGAGGAATTCCAGGAAGCCGATCTTGTCGATGGTCTTCAGTTCCTTGGCAGTGACTTTGACGCGGACCCAGCGGTCGAGCTCGGGCACGTAGATGCGCTTGTTTTGCAGGTTTGGTTTGAATTGGCGTTTGACGGTGTTGAAGGCCTTGCTGCGCGATTGGCCGAAGAGTGGTTTGACGCCAGTTATTTTGCGTTTGCCGGGCATGATAATGCTCCCTCATTGTCGCGCGACTTCGCCTTCCCTTGCCTGGCGCGGAGCGAATTGGCGCGTGTCATGTCGATTGCAGGCGACGTATTCTAGCGCATGGCTGGGGATTGTCGAGAGTGTTTTTTCCCGACCGCGCTCCCTTGCGACAGCAACGTCATGCCTTCAGCGGCATCTTCAGATCTTGTCAGTCGCGCGTCTCTTCTGATGCAACAGGCAGTCGGTCGCCCAAAAGTATACGGGCGCGCGCCGGAATCGGCGCGGATGTGTCGATCAGGCGCTCAGGGTTATATGTATGGTTCAGCGCGCCATCAAGTTCCGTCGGCAGTTGGCGCAGCAAGTCGACGTTAAGATCGTCTTTTAGGCGGAAAAGGACAATTCTGCTGAAATCTGTTACTTGCTCTATGTTGTGCATTTTTTTGCTGAGATCGTCCTTGCTGCAGCGGTCCTGAAGTCTGCACAGTAATGAAACGCTCGGACGCCCCTCTTGATAAAGCAGGTAAATGGCGCTGTCCAGCATATTTGACCAAAACTCGCTGATTCCGTTTTCGTCGAAGGCGGCGTTCGATATATCGATTACAATTATGAGTCTCGCGTTATCGTCAAAGTGCGGCGCCTGTCGCACTATTTGGGATAGCACCTTTGCTATGGCGTTTGCGCCTTTGACAAGCGACGCCTGCTGGACAAACAGGCGCGACGCTGCGGGAAACATGAGCATCAGGCACAGACAGACAAGGGCAGCCTGGCGCAGGCGACGATTCTTTATGGGCGAGACAACCAAAAGTAAAAGACTCATGACGACCGCTGCCGCACCGAAGGGTACATATATGTAGATGCGAAAAGCTTCGGTCTGGTAGGTTTCGAACCATATCAGGGCTGCAATTGCGGCCAGAATGAAAAACAGCCCAGCGAGCGTCGACTGACTCAGTTTTCGTCGTGACGGAAAGCACGCGCCTTTCGAGTGGCGCGCCAGATAGACCGCGACGCCCGCTGTTAGCAGAAGCGCAGCCAGTGTTGAAGCAAGCCAGGCATTTTGACTAAGGGAATTGAAGGCTTCTTGCCATCCGCGAGTAAAGGTGTGAAGATACACGTTTGCAAGTACGCCCTGGTAGTGACTTATCGCTTCGAGAAGCGGCCGCCCCTGCTCAGTCGCATTGGACAGTTGCCAGTCTCCATAAAATCTGCGGCCGGCGTTGGCAAGAATGAACATGTAGATCAATTTCGCTGCTGGCATGAGATACCAGATCACGGTCAGATTGAAGTTGTGGCTGGTCCAACGGGGGCTGCGCCAGAACCAAAGAATCGGCGCAATGACGATGATCATATAGGCGTTTTCGTAGGAGCCGACATTGAACAATAAGGCCAGTAAAATACCTAACAGCCGTAACCTGCTAGGCTTTTCCATAAAGAGCAATGTCAAATATACGGCCGCAAAGAGCGCTGACATCGAAAATGCATACAGCACCGACCGCGACGACATCAAGAGAGCATTTACCGGGTATACCATCGAAAGCATCGTGAAAAGGAAGGCATATAATGGAGCGACGCCGAATTTGCGAACGATGCCATACAGCAAGACCAGCTTGGAGGTTGCCAAAAAAACATGCAAATGATGATGGAAAATAATAGGATTTACCTCCGAGACGTTTGCCAATGGATAAAGCATCAGCAACCAGAAACGCGAAGTTACTTCGCTTTCCGCCCTTGATGCTCTGCCTTCTAGGAAGGCTTGGTAAACCCATTCTTCATACTGCCAGACAAAATCGAAGCCGAAAGGCAGGTACAGCAGCAAAATCAATGCAAAGAACGCGCCTATGACAATGAAGTCCTCGCGAAATCCGCTGCGCCATCTGTGCCATAAGGATTGAATTGCCAGCGGGATGAATACCAACCCAGCCATAACCCAGCCGAACAGGTACCAGGACTGGCTAGTGAAAAGATTCCCAAGACCGTTTAGAACATCGTCGATGGTAAAGCGCAGTACGGTTCGCATCAGCAGGCAAACGAGCAGCAATGCCGATAGCGCGAGCAGCGGCGAGAGGTCCGAGATAGAAGACTCCAGCAACCGCATGGTCGCAAAATAATAGCAGGCGATGATAAAAGGAAGCGTAAGCGCCAACAACGTCAGACTGGATACTGTAGCCGCCGGCAGATAGCGAATGTTGAGAAAATAAGTACGCGCTTCGCCATTTGCAGCCGTGACTTCAAAGTTCGGGCTCGTAACGTCGGTACTAGGGCAGAATGTCATCTCGTCGGCGCCGACTTTGCCATGTCCATCAATGGTTAGCGACTTTATCCCTTCCAATTGCCATGTGATGTTCACGCACTGTCGCGGAAACAATACCCACGCTCTGTCCGCCCGGATGTCGACAGTTGCTCCGCCAAAGCCGGTTTGAATGCCAGGGGCGGGCATAGCAAGTATCAACAACGCAAGCAGAACCAGCAGCACAATATTGAGTGCCAGCAACACAGGTACAGGCGAAAAACGAGACGACCGGCTAAGTCTGGTTATCATACAGAGTGCTTAAGCCTCTACACCAATCTACTGCAACGCGACAGGGTCGCCGGCGCGGAGCAATGGCTATCCACCGCCTAGGCGCCCTCAACGATCAGCACACCTAGCGGCACGCGCGCGTCAACATAGGGAGTTCCCTCCGTATCATTGGCCGGCAGCCGTACTTGATCGCTTGCGCGATAGAGCCCGGTGTACACGGTGTATCGCCCGGGCGCGAGCTCGGCTGGCAGGGGGATCTCCCAGGTTTCTGTATCGGCAAGACCGCTGTACCATAGCCGAGTAGGCAGACGCGCTCCAAGGGGCTGCTGGTCATAGGCCCACCAGGCGCCGCTCTCAACCGACTCTGCCCCCTCTTCCACGCTCCCTCCCTCTCCAGGTGGGGATACATAACCAAAATGCAGGAACTGCACGGTGTCCTCGAGGCCGTCTTTGTCGGCGCGCCAGGCGAATGAGATGGCGAGAGCCTCGCCGGCTTGCGCGCGTTCAGGCAAGTCGACCGCGCCGAGCGTGAAGCCGTTCTCAAATTTGGCGGCTGGAAGCGACGAGGACACGGCGGACTCTGCCGGCAGCACGAACTGGCCGAGTATAACCTGCGTGTCATTTAGAAGTGGCAGGTCGCTTGAGGTGATTCTCTGGCGCAGAAAAGCATCGCCCTCTCTGCGCCAAAGGCTCAGCACCATCTGGAGCGCGCGGTTGCTTGGCAAGCGAGGCGGCAACTGAAGCGACAAGCGCTGCTTGTAGATCCAGAAATAGTAGCTCCTGCCAGCGATCCTCCAGCGCTGTTGGCGACTAGCGGAGGCATCTGTGCCAGCGAGGGATTCACCGCTGGCCTGATCAACAAGATGAAGGGAATAACCCAAATCGTTGTAATCTTGCCAGTCCACCGTTGACGCGAATAAATCCAGGGCGAAACTATCTTCGTCGCGGTCAACTCGGTAAGCTTGCAGTTCCACGCCCGGCTCGTACTCAATGGATATGGGTTGATGAAGCAATCGAAAGTCGAGGAACGTGACGAGGGTAGCTGGCGAGAGCACTACAATCCATAACAGAGGGAGGACGAACAAGAGGACGCGAACAAGTGGACGTGGCCGTGGTCTCGCGCTGGAAAACAGGCCCAGCGCTGCGACCAGAGTCAGCCAAATCCCCAGGAATTCGAGGGATTCTTCTACAATAAAGAGTTGGCATCTGCCAGCTTCCGGCAAGAATCCCAACTGGTCGCAGATCGCTGGAATCCGCAGATATTCAAGCGCAATAGCCCCTGCCGCGCTTATCGCCAAACCGGTCAGCAGGCAAATGTGCCATTTCCGCGACTGCGCCGGCGAGCGCGTAGCGACAAGCAACGTTGCCGCAACGACCACCGCGCCGAGCGCAATGTAGAATATTTCCCAATTCCTGATCCGCTCGTGTACAAGGAAGAACTCATCCCAGGCAAAGAAAAGGAAAACCAGACCGAGCCCCGCCATATAGAGACGGCGCCAAGTCGGCCACGTCCTGATAAGCCACGCGGATAGCAAGGCGACGATGCTGACAAGCGCCAGTTGCGCAGATGCAAGTGCGGCTGCAATGTTCCCTTCCTGATTGAGGTCCCAGAACCAGCGCTCGAATTGGGATGTAGGCTGGATTCCCTGCGGCAGCGCAATGACAAGTACTTGCGCCGCCAACAGCACGCTGACCAAGAGCCGGCCTGAGAGCAGCAGTCGGGGGACCAGCCGCCAGTAAACAAACAGGCTGATTGGAATATAGAGCAAAGCAATAAGAGTGCGGATTAATGCCTCTATCGTCACCACAGCTTCCCTGGTTTACGTCGGCTCCGGGCGCAAGCGCGCAAGGCGGCCAGCGCCGATGTTTCGGTATGTGATCTTCTCACGAGAATAGGTTAATTATCCCTAGCAGGCTAGGGGCATCGATATAGGACGCGTCCACCGCATCGCTGGCCGGCGGCGGCGCCCTCGCGCGCGATACAGGCTAGTATACACTCTGAACGGCGCGGGCGCAAGGTCAGCAGGAATTAAAAGATAGCCTTATCATACGACATAAGATCTATGTGTCGCCAGAAAGCCCTTGGCTGAGACATTTCACGAATCAGGAAACCGGGCCGGTCGTCAAGTCAATAGAATCCCAAGAAAACCAGCTTGTATTACTGATTCGCAGTTCAAGAGTGTTGCGGCCCTCTTTCAGCGTGGCGGCCGGTAGATCAATCACAAGCGTCTGCGGGAAAGCCAAATGCGCAGGATCCGCGTTCTGTATGCCCAGCCCAGGCTTCAGAACCCCCTCGAAGACCCGCCCGTTGATTGTCACCGCCAGAACGGGCGCGCAGGCGCTGTCCTGATCAGCCGTATGCAAGCGCAAGCGCGCGGGCCGGTCCCAGCCTCGCACGACATTGAATCCGAAGCGGAGGCCCCGGGCGCTTGTCATCAGCAGGGGCAATCCCGCCGGATCAGGACGATTGCCTTCGAGAACTATTTCTGGCATGTCGTCGATAGGGGACAGATCGTCGTATCCCGGGTAACCGCAGGTCGTCGCATCCCGCCGGCCAATCGAGAACAAGACATCGTCGCTGGGCGGGATGAGCGCGTCATCAGCATTCCAGCATGAGAGCCGCCAGCCGGTCTGCAACAAGCTCAGCCCGGCCCAGGAGTCGGGGGGCGCGGAGATGGTCATCAAGCGCGTCTCGCCGGGCGCAATGCAGGCATGATTGCCGTCGATGTTGATATCGGTGCGGTAGGCGAGCAGCGGGTGCGGCTCGCAGAAAAGGGCTGTCATATCCCCAAGATTGCTCACTTCGATTTGCATGCTGTCGCCCTCGCCGTCCGACTGATGCGAAAGTACGACCGCGCGCAGGTTTGTACGCTTGAGGGCTTGATCGCCCTCGGCAACCCTGGGCAAGAAAATAGCAAGTGGAGCCGGCGCTTCTGCAGAACCGAATAGATGCGCGCGTTCCGACAGAATGGCCCCGTCCCTGCCTGTCAACTGCAGTTCAACCAGCAGCCCGCCCCGCGCAAGCGAACCGGTTTTGATCGCTCCCAACGGCAAGGCTTCCAGGGGCTGTATTGAGGCCCGCCCCGCGTCTTGAGCCAGGACAGTGCCGGAAATGTCGCGCGCCAGCCAGCGCCAGCGCAGGTCGTGGCAGGGCTCCGGCGCATCGCTGACCAGCCATAATTCCGCATCCAATCCCACTGCCGGGTCAATCACGTTGGAGGCATAGCGCAGCGACAAGCTGACCGGCGCCAGGGCATCCTTCAAGAAGTCGTAAATCATCAGTGGTCGGCCGTCATAATCGACCAAATAGGGTCCGCCGCCGTTGGGCCAGGGTTCGTTCAGTACCCAGGTGGTGATGCCGCCGATGCCTCTGCCCCGCCGCCGCAAGGCGTCAACCGCGTAACGCAAGCCATGCGCGCCCAGGTATTGACCCGCTTCCACCAGCGCCTCCAGTGTGCCGATCTCGCCAAATAGGCCTTCCAGGATGGATTTGAGCAGCCAATGCTCTTTGCTGAAGACCGCTTGCACGACATTCTTGCGAATGAGGATCGGATCGTCCTCGTCATACGCCGGCCAGTGGAGGGCGGGCGGGATCTCTCTCTGCCAGACTTCCAGATGCGCCAGCGAATGACAGCCGAATTCTCCATAGCGCATCATCTTGTTCTCTTCGCGGCGTATTCCCGTATCTCGCAGGTCTTCGTTGTCGTAATGGGCATAATGCGTTTCGGGATCATAGTGCCAGGGGCTGTGGCGCGCGCCCTGGATCGGACACGTGGCGCGGAACAAGCGGTCATCCTCCTCGGCGACAATGCCATCCAGCAAGTGTAGGGCAGGGTGGTCATCGCCCTGCGCCCACCACATCTCGTTGCCGCCCGTCCATTCGATGATGCATGGGTGGTTGCGGTAGCGCTTGACGAGCTGGCGTATCGTCCGCTCGAGATTTTCCAAAAAGACGGCGTCAGTTTCCGGGCTGCAGCTCGACATCGGGAACTCCTGCGACAGCATAATGCCCAGTTCATCGGCCAGGCTGAACATCTCTTCCGTCAAGAAAGCCCCGCCGCCCCAGACGCGCAAGGTGTTCATGCCGGCTTGCTGAGCCTGCCGTATCAACCGCAGCCCGCGTTCGTTCATGCGACCAAAAAGCAGGTCCGGCGGCAAGATGTTCGATCCCAGCATCCGTATCGGTCGACCGTTGAAGACCAGTTGATAGGGATTGATGAAGTCGGCTGGGGCGCCCTCCACCTGCTCCCAGCGGATAGCGCGCACGCCGAAACGCGTCGACCGGCGGTCGAGCATGTCGCCGCTATCCGCATCCTCCAGACGCGCCTCCAGCGTGTAAAGCGGCTGATCGCCCTGGCCGTTGGGCCACCACAGCGCCGGCTGTTCCAGGACAAGCTCCGCCTCGACCAGGTTGTCCCCTGGTTGTAGCGATGTATCAAGCTGCGCCGCCACTGGATTGCCATGCCCTTCAATGCGGACGCTGGCTCTGATGTCAGCCGCATTTTGGCTGTTAATCTCCAGCCTGGCCCGGATCTTGGCGGCAGCGCCATCGTCGTCGAGTTCGGTCAAAACTTGCAGCCACTCGATGCGAGCAACTCCGCTCGCCTCCAGCCGCACATCCTGCCAGATGCCCAGCGTGTAGACATTCACGCCCCAGTCCCAGCCGTAATTGGTGGGGCTCTTCAGGTCCTGCAGCAACTGCCGCGTCTGGTTAATGCCATGGACGAAGAAATCGTCGCCCCATTCTCGCGGATAATTTTCCCCGCCGCCGCTCATCGCCCCGTCCGACGCAGCCAGGATATGCGCCAGTTCCGGCGGCATGCGCTCAATCAGAACCCCCAATCGGTTGGCGCCCCCGACGTTGATGACCTCACCCACATCAAATGCGAAACGGCGAAACATGCCCGCGTTCTTTCCCAGATACTGGCCGTTGAGCCAGACTTGGCAAGCGTAATCCACGCCATCAAAAACGAGCTGAAGCCGTCTGCCCGTGAAGGACTCCGGCACTGTAAAATCGTGGCGATACCACCAGTCCTTCTGCGCCACATCCGCCAGGCGCGGGTCGCCGGCGCCGTACCAGAGCGGCCGCAACTGCTGCGCCGCTTCCAGGTCGGCTTGCACATTGCCCGGCACCCGCGCCGGGAGCCAACCCGGCGCCGAGACGGCCGCTTCGTACAGCCCCTCCTCAATACCGGCGCCAGCCGCGTCCTCGTGGATGTGCCAGTCGCATCCGCTCAAACTCAGCCTGTCTTGAACTTGCGCTTTAGCCATTTGATAACCTCAATATCGGACTCGATCATCGTTGCTATGCAACCGGTCAGGAATAGAGATAGCAGGCAACATCTCGCGACGCCTCCGATGCCTTCTCGACATCAACAGCTTGCAAATGCGGGCGCGCCCCCCAACACCTGTCCATGACCGCCGGGCAGCGCTCGGCAAACAGGCAGCGGTCGCGCCCCGCCGATATGCCCGCCCCGATCTCGGCCAAGGGACCGGCCGACAGATCTTCTTCCCAGCGCCTGCGCGGATCCGGCCTCGGGATCGAGCTGATGAGCAACTGCGCGTATGGGTGCTGCGGGTCCTGCATGACGCCCCGCGTCCGGCCCCGCTCCATTATCCGGCCTTGATAGAGCACGATGATTTCGCCCCCCAGGTACATGGCCGTCGACAGATCATGGGTGATGAACAGGGTCGAGATGCCATGATTCTCCCGGAAGTCCAGCAAAATGTTCAAGAACGAGGCCCGCATGCCGGCGTCGATCATCGAAACCGGCTCGTCGGCGATGATCAGGCGCGGCCGCATCAGATAGACCCGCGCCAGCATCAATCGTTGCCGCTGCCCCCCGCTCAGTTGATGCGGATGCCTGCCCAGCACTTCTTCGGGCCGCAAGTCCACCGCGCGCAGCCCCTCTTCCATCAGCGCCTGCGCTTCGGCTTTGCTTTTGGCCAGGCCAAATTTGCGGATCACCAGCTTCAAAACGCGCTCCGCTTTATAAACCGGGTTATAGACGCTGTAAGGGTCTTGAAAGACCGCCTGCACTTCGCTGCGGAATTTGCGGCGCCATTTGCGGTCTCGTGTGAAGATATCAGTTCCTTCATAAAGCACGCGGCCCGCCGTCGGCCGCAATAGCCCCAATATGATGCGGGCGATGGTCGACTTGCCGCTGCCGCTCTCGCCAACCAGGCTCACGATCGTCGGTTCCTCCGGTATGCGAAAGTTCACGCCGTCCACCGCGTAAGTCCGCGTCCGCCCGCCGAATACTTGCTGCAAATTCTCCACGGCCAGCAAGTCACGCATTGGACAGGACCTCGGGTTCATATAGATGACAAGCCGCCCAGCGTCCCTCGCCTTGCGGCAAGAGCGCCGGCGCTTCCGCTCGGCAGCGGTCGATAACATGCGGGCAGCGGCTATGAAAACGGCAGCCGGCGGGATAATTCCAGGGGCTGGGCGCTTCGCCCGGCAAGCCTTCCACGCGCTGGCCGCCCTCCCGCGGTATCGACCCGATCAGCCCTTGCGAATAGGGATGCAGCGGCGACTCGAAGATGCCATTCACCGTGCCCAGTTCTGCCACCTTGCCGGCGTACATGACGGCCACGCGATCGGCGATCTGCGCCACCACGCCCATATCGTGCGTGATGATCAGGATGGTCGCCCCCAATTCGTCTCGGATCCCAGCCAATTCCTGCAGGATCTGCCGCTGCGTGACCACGTCCAGCGCCGTCGTCAATTCGTCCGCCACGATCAAAGCCGGGCGCATGCTCACCGCAGCCGCGATGATAACCCGCTGGCGCATCCCCCCGCTCAATTCGTGCGGATAACTGTCCAGCAGCCTGGGTTCCAGGTTGACCAATTCCAGCGCCGCGATGGAACGTTTTAAGGCTTCCTCTCTGGTCAAGCCGTGTTGAATCAATATGTCTGTCATTTGCCGCTCTATCCGCAAAACCGGATTCAGCGAATTCATCGAGCCCTGCGGAATGTAAGACAGGTGCCGCCAACGCAATTGGCGCAAGTCGGCTTCCGGCAGATCCAGCAATTCGTAGCTCTTCCCATCCTTCAGCCGCAGGGTCATGGATCCGGATTGCAATACTTGCGGCGGCACCAGCAGGCGCATGATGGCGGTCGCCAGCGTGCTTTTCCCGCAACCGGATTCGCCGACCACGCCCAGGATTTCGCCGCGCTGCACATCAAGATCAACATGGCTGACCACCTGCGTGATCGACCGCCGCCCTTGCAGCCCGGCCGACAAACCGCGAATCTCCAGCAGCGCCGGCATGGCCTCACTTCCCCTCTACCGTGGTTTTCAGGCGCGGGTTGAAGACCTCGTCCAAGCCGGTGTTGATCAGATTCAGCGCCAGAAAAACGTATATCAGCGCCCCGGCCGGCAGCGCCATCTGGCCAATAAGACCGACAGCGATCACACTCTCGCGGAAGCCCTTGGCGATCATGAAACCAAGCGTGGGCAAGCCCCCCGCCCCCAGGCCGATGATCTGCAAGCCGGCTTCCGCCAGCATCGAGCCCACGATGCTCAAGGAAAACACATAACCGATATAAGGCAGCAACGGCGGCAGCAACTCCAGAAAAATGATCTCCAGCGCGTTCTCGCCCGAAAGCACCGCCAAATCCACATAACTGCGTTCGCGCAAGCTCTGCACCTGCGGCCGGATCACCCGCGCCACAAAGGACCAGCCGAACAAGCCCAGTATCAGCGACAGCTTGTACAAGTCCCAACGCTCAATATAAGCCGCCAGCATCAGCAGCAGCGGCAGCGTGGGGATCACCAGCACCATGTCGATCAAGATGCGCGACAGCGTATCCAGCCGCCCCCGCGCATAGCCGGCCAGAAAGCCGATCACGACGCCCAGTCCCGTGGAGGTCGCGCCCGCGATCACGCCGATTTGCAGCGACGGCCAAATGCTGGAAATGAAAACCATCAGCCCGTCGCGGCCATCGCCGTCCGTGCCAATGGGATGTTCTGCGGAATCCAGTTGATAAGGGCGGTAGCTGCCCCGCATCCCCGGCCGTTCGCCGGCGAAAAGCGTCGACTCGAGGAACGCCGGGCCGGCCAGCGCGACTGCGACCATCACAGCCAGCATGATCAGCCCGATGACGATGCTGGGGTTCCTCATGCCGTCCTCCGGATGCGCGGATCCAGCAGTGGCAGCGCCAGATCGACGATCAAGGTCAGCGTCAGGACAGCGAAGATGGAAAAGAGCACGACCGCCTGCATGGTATTGAAATCGCGCAGCCCCATCGCCTGGACAAATAATGTGCCCAGACCGGGCAATTGGAAAAGTACTTCAATGATGAAAGTGCCGTTCAGCGTCGCGCCCACGATGATGGCTAGCGCCGTCACCTGCGGTATCAGCGCGTTGCGGAAGGCGTAATCCTTCAGCACCGTGAACGGGGACAAGCCCTTCGCCCGCGCAAACGTTAAATAATCCTCGCCCAATACGCTGATCATCAGGGCCCGCATCCCCAGCGTGAAACCGGCCCCAATCACGATCATATTCGACAGCATGGGCAAAATCGCATGTGTCAGCAGGCTGCTGATGAACTCCCATGTCCATTCCGGCTGCAAATGCCGGGCATAAGGACCGCCGGCGGGCAGGATGCGCCAGGTGTAGCCCACGTAAATGATCAGGCCCAGCGCCACCAGATAAACCGGCGTGATCTGCAGCAGCGTCGATATCACCACCGCCAGCTGCGACAAGCGGCTGCGCTGCAGCCAGCCGATCAGCGCGCCCAAAACCGTGCCAACCAGCCAGGCCAGCAGCACTGATGTCGTGAAAATGCCGATCGTCCAGGGCATGCGCCGGAAGACCAGGTCCTTTGTCTGCGCCGGGTATTCCACGAAAGACGGGCCCAGGTCCAGCCCGCCCAGCACCGCCTTGCGCAGATAATTGACGTATTGCAGCGGCAAGGGATCATCCATCCCGAAGATTTCTCGATAGTGCGCGATCAGGGCTTCTTCCGCCGCCTTGTCCCGCTGGCGCCCCTCCGCTCGCGTCAAATTGCCCAGCAGGATATTCATCGGGTCGCCCGGCACCAGGCGAAAGACGAAAAACGCCACGGTGATCGCCGCCCACAGCGTGAAGAGATAAACGCCGAAGCGCCGCAGGGCGTACTGCAAGACCTCGCGCCTGCCAGCGTCCCGCCCTTCAGCCGCGGATTCCCCCGCCCGCGCCTCAATTTTCGCAGTCACAGTAAATCCAAATTAGTCATTAAAAAAGCTCCGCGCTGTCGGGTGCCGCCCGCAAAATATATTTCTCTGTCAGTTTTTCTCTGCGCCCTCAGTAGTACCAATAAACTAATGCGAAACAATTGCATTTATTGTGAGAATTATGAATGTAATCCAAATCCAGGCAAAAGCGCTCCCCCTCTCGTAGTGCAGTGTCTACGCGCACCCCTTGTGGGAGAGGGGGCTGGGGGGTGAGGGGTTGATCGCGCATGTCGCATTTTCTCATGACTTACTTGCACTTACTTCTGTGTTGTCACTGCATACACCTGGCAAGTGATGAAAAAGAGCAGGTTCGCCGCCCTCAAACGAAAACGGCGAACCTGCAAGCGCTTAACTAGCTATTGGCCGGTTCCAGGAAGTCGATGATCTGGCGCGCCGCCGGCGTCCAGTGCACCCAGGCCTGGCCCACTGCCAAGCCCGTCCAGTATTCCGTGTTGAAGACCACACCTTCATTCTCGCCGTACAGGGTCACGTAAGGCGCTTCCTCCGCCCAGAGTCGATAAGCCTGCTGGAATAGCGCCTGCGCTTCCTCCGAGGCCGGGTTGGCGGTTCTCAACTGCTCGATGATCGCGTCCATGTCGGCGTTGCTGTATCGGCCCGGGACGCCGCCCGTGCGTTCGCCGATCGGCAGCGCATAGTCGGAATGCAAGCCCTCAAACAAGGCAATAGGATCACCGGGCAAGTTGCCACAGAACCAGCGGAAGATGATGTCGAA
This sequence comes from Chloroflexota bacterium, assembly GCA_026708115.1. Classification (GTDB taxonomy): domain Bacteria; phylum Chloroflexota; class Anaerolineae; order Aggregatilineales; family Phototrophicaceae; genus UBA6055. Next base: position 35,312 of record JAPOVL010000030.1, on the reverse strand, counting down.
CTCGCCGTTTGGTCCCTGCGTCAAGAAGGTCGGAATATCCAGCAGACGCGGGTTGATCTCGACGCCCACCAACTGCGCTTGCTCGGAAAGCAGCCAGGCCCAGACCGTCCAGCCCGGGTTGCCGATGTCGATGTACAAGGCATCAAGCGAAATCGGCTCCCCATCCTTATCGACGCGTTTGCCGTCAACCAGCGGATAACCGGCTTCGTCCAGCAGCGCCGCCGCCGCTTCCGGATCAAAGGTCGTCACCTGGAATTCCTCAGCCGCCGCCGCGTCATAGTAGCGCTCGTCGGGGCTGCCCAGGTTTGGCCACAGCACAGGCGTCACATAGCCGGGCACGTTGGCCAGGTTGGCCACCGCCTGCCGATTCAACAGCAGGCCCAGCGCGCGCCGGAACAGCTTGTCATCCAGCGGCGGAACCGTGGTATTGAATATCAGGCCCCGCGGGCAGGGATCCTGGTGCACCAGCGGCTTGATATGCGGATTCGCGCTCATCATCCTGATCATGACGCTGTTCGGCATCCGCCCCAAATCAAAGTTGCCCTCTTCCCATTCGAAGACCGCCACATCGGCTTCTGGCCGCTTCAGCCAGACCATATACTTCGGCGCCGGCATCCGATCCGGATCCCAATAGTCATCGCGCCGCTCCCAGATCGTCGTGCGCGTGTCGGCGTTGCTGCTAACCAAACGATAGGGACCGGAATGGACCGCATTCGGGTTCTTGAAGGTGGTCGGGTCCTGGCCTTCCCAGATATGCTTGGGCACGGGGGTGAATGTGCCGATGCCGGTGAAGTTGTAGTGGAAGCGCCAGTTGGGCTTTGGCAAGGAAAAAACAATCTCGTTGCCCTCGGCGCTCCAGGTCACGTCCCTCAAGAATGACGACCAGTTAATGCCTTTATCGGCGTTTTCCTGATTGTATTGCAGGGTGAACAGCCAGTCGTCCATCGTCAGAGGCATGCCATCGTTCCAATTGGCGCCCTCAGTGATGACCAGCGTCATTTCCGTGCCGTCTTCGTTGTATTCCCAGGATTGCGCCAGCCAGGCGTGGAAATCATGGCTGGTGATGAAGGACGGCTCAACGATCACGTTGGCATAGCCAGTGGCGTTGTTATAGGTCGGCGCTTGATAGTAGTTGAAGCTGTCCCAGACATCATTGTGCGGCGCCTGGGAAGCGACAATGAAAGTCTCGCTGCGCGGCAGATCGCCAAATACCAATTCCTCGTCTTGGGCCAAGGCTGTGCCCAGCAGGGCGGCCAACACCAAAACCAAAACCGCAACTCGTCTCGCATAAAACATTTCATTCTCCTTTATTGATCGTATTTCATAACGGTCGACTAGTCACAGAACCAATTTCAGATAGTTCCCTCTCCTTTCTAGCTTGGCCTTGCATTTGCTATCGCCTAGCCAAGACTGCATTTGGCATAGCCTAGCGATTGGCCACAATGCCGGGCTGAAAGCGCTTGGCGCCCATCAACTGCTGCACGATATCCGACGGGTTGGCGATGAATCGAAGCTGCGCCAGCATGTCCTCCTGCGTAATATAACAAGGACGCGTATACATTCCCAACAAGGCGCTGCGCGGTCTGTCGCTCTTATTAGGCCGGGCGGTATGCCAGGTCGCGCCGTGATAAACCATCACGCTGCCGCGCACGCCGGTCAATATCTCGCCATCGGGATGCCACTTGTTGATCACCTCCGTCGGCGGACGATGACCCTTGCGGTGGCTGCCGGGCAAGATGCCCGTGCCCCCATTCTCCTCCGAAAAATCATCCAGCAGCCAGATCGTCTGCCCGCTGATCCGGCTCTTCGGCCAGGGGTAATTCAGCCACTGGTAAGGAAAATCCGGATGCCACTTGTACGTGCCGAAACCGGGATAACTCGTATTCGCCGTCCAGGTCGAGCAGACCACATCTTCATCGAGATACTTTTTCCAGATCGCCACAATCAAGGGATGCGCCATCAACTCCACGAATATTGGATGTTTGACGGCAATGCCCCCGACGCGTTGCGTTTTCGCCGCTCGCGATGCCTCAGTCGCTTCCGCCTCCAGCAATCCTTCCAAAATCCGACGCGCTTCGTCCGCCTTTTCCGCCGATATCACCGCAGGAATGATGCAATAGCTGCGCTCTTCGATTTCGGCGATTATCTCGTCTACATCATGTTCCATTGCCTGTTTCTCCCCTGGAATCACTTCGCCGCTGCAGCTGGCCTAACCGGCCAACAAAGGCGGCTGCCCGTGCTTCACCAGCCAGTCAACGAACGTCCTCCGCATCAGCGGTGAGAACCCGTGGCCCGAGTTCAAATCCACGAAATGTTCCGCTTGCCCGCCCCCCGCGTTGATCAAGCGCGCCGTTTCTGCGTTCACCGCCGCCGGGCAATCAGTATCGAGACCGCCGTCAATGAACAAAACCGGCCGATCGGCAAAGCGCTCCGGATGTGATTGCGTCGCGTATGCCGCGCACCAGTCATCGGCCCAGCTTCCCTCTTGCGCCGCCCGGCACCATGCATCGGCTTGATAAAAACTGGAGCGCCCGACCACCGATACCATCGAGACAAAAGCCTTGTTCTCGGCGAAGACCATCTGCGCGATCAACCCGCCCATAGACCCGCCCGTCACTTGCGGGCGACTGTCGCTGCTGAAAGGCAAAGCCATGATCCCCTCAAACAGCGCCCCCGCCTCCTGCCGCGTTTTATCCATCGCTTCACAGATAAAAGCCCAGCCGTTGAATTGCGCCCGAAACCAGGCATCGCTCCTGCGCTCGCCATGCTCATAGCAATCGGGCGCCACCACCAGGAACCCGGCCGATGCCAACTGCGCCAGGCTTTGATCCGGGCTCTCAACCGTCCCCTTATCCCCGGTCCAGCCGTGATAATGGATGATGACGGGCGCCTGCTCCACGCCTGTATCGCGCAGGGTAATGCAGGGTATGCCACATATTTCCTGTCGCTCGATTTCAAGCATGGTTGCCGTCATGCTCCAGCAAAGTCCGATGGGCGCGGAAAAGCAGCCGCTGAGCCTCGCTCAAGCGCGCGAATGTGCCGGGCAAGATGTAGGGCTCTTCGTCCATGGTGCTGTGATTCTGCGACTTCATCCAGAAGGGTCCATAACCGACGTGCAGCGTTTTGCGCGTCTGATCCGACCGGTTGGTAAACCCACCGTGCCGCAGGTTTTCGGTGAACAAAATGGCGTCACCGGCTTTGACCGGCAGGCCGATCATGCCCGGTTCTTTATCGGGATCCTTGCCTTCATAGGGGGACTCCATATTGCTCTTGTGCGTCGCGGGCACCACGCAGAACTCGCCCTGGCCCGGTCCCACATCATGCACGAAATAGACCATGCGCACCATCATGCAATCGATGCCGCGCGCGTTAAACATGTAGCGATGCTTCGTCCCCACCGGACCGCCCATGTGCGTACGCGTCTGATTGCCGGGATAACGAATGCGGATCTCGCAGTTGTTGATCGTGGCCCGCTCCTGCACGATGCACTCGATGTAGGCCATGGTCGGCTCGTGGCCAATCAGAAAGTCAAAGGCCGGGTCGAAATTGAAGAAATCCTCGATGATCAGCGTACTGCCTTCTTCCCGCCGGCCAGTGGCGAAATAACCTCTTTCGGCGTCATGGCGGTATTCCAGACCGATGGCGCTGGTCTTGTCCGGCGGGCGCTGCGCCTCCGCCAGCGCGTGTGCCTCCGCCTCGTCGATCGCCGCGGACAGGCTCTCCACCTGCGCGCCGGTCAGAAAGTTCGGGATAACGATGTAACCCAGCCGATCAAATTCGTATTTCTCAAACTCGTTCATTTTGCCTCTCGTGCGCGCTCTGCCAGCCGATCATAAGGCGGAGGATAACACGGTTCCGCTCACAATCCAAAACAAGCGCTCCCCGGCGCGATCTGAGCCAGTGCCTATCGCATCTTCGCAACAACTTCACGCGACAGCTTGATTGATGGTAAAGTACAGTAACGATCCGCCAAACACGATCTGCCCGTTCGATATGGAAAAACTGGCGCGTTCCGACACGCTCGATCCAAGCCTTCGCGGAACCATAAGGTACGCGCTTCAGCCTTCGCTTATTCTACGAAGCCTGCTCGTGAGCGCCACTATCTGGCTGCTCATGGCCAGCGCCATGCCGGCCTACGTCAGGTTGGTGTTCCGCGGCGAGTTGGCGGCTTACTTTGCCGCCGGGCTTGCTATTGTCTTCGTCAGCGAAATCATCGCTGTTCTTGTCACTTCGCTCTTCAGTTCGGATCACGCCACACTGGTCATCCCACAAAGCCCCACGGTCGTCATCCAGGGCATGATCGCCGCCAGCGTGATCGCCGCCGCGCCGGCCGATATGCCGCCTGATGAGTTGTTTGCGACGGTGTATTTGATAATCGTGCTGTCTTCGGTGATTACCGGGGGCTTCCTGTTGCTGTTGGGCCTTATGCGCGCCGGGGGCTTGATCCGCTACATTCCCTATCCCATCATCGGCGGCTTTATGGCGGGTTTGGGTTGGCTCATTATAAATGCGGGTTTCTCCGTTCTGGTTGACCTTAAGCTGCAGCCGCAATCCTTGCCGATCCTGTTGCAGCCCGCCACCTACTCCCGCTGGTTGCCAGGTGTGATATTCGCCCTCTGCATCCTCGGCCTGCGCGCCCGCATCAAAAGTTCACTGGTTTTGCCCGGCGCTATAGTTGTGTCTTTCATTCTGTTTTATCTGTGGCTCTTCTTCATCGTCGATGATGTCAATGTCCTCGCCGAAACTGGCTGGTTCCTGCCAGAGGTCTCCGAGACCTTAACCTGGCAATTACCTGATTTAGGCGCTATCGCGGGGATTAGTCCCGCGATGATCGCGGCGAGCGCCAGCGGCATCGTCACCCTGATAGTCGTCTGTACCCTTAACCTGTTTTTTAGAGTCAGCGCCCAGGAACTGATCGTCAATCGCGAACTCGATTTCAATCGCGAATGTACGGTCAATGGCATCGCCAATATCGCCGCGGGCGCGTCAGGTGGCGGCTTTGTAGCCTATCACGGCCCCATATCGGCCTCGCTCGTGCACGCAACCGGCGTCTATGGACGGCTGGTGGGGCTCATCCTCGCGCTCATGTTCGCTCTGACTCTCGTTTTCGGCAGCGAATTATACTCGCTTGTTCCGCGTTTCATTCCCGGCGGACTGATGGTGTATTTTGGCCTGCAATTCATGAAGGAATGGCTGCTGGATAGTTGGTCCAAGCTGCCGCGACAAGACTATGCCGTAATTGTTGTCATTGCCCTGGTCACAGCTTTATTTGGCTTGTTGACAGGTATCGCCGTTGGCATGGCCGTGGCCATCACTTTCTTCGTCTTGGAATACAGCCGGATGGACGTCATCAAACAGGAGCTTTCCGGGGACTTCCACCGCAGCAATCTCGACCGATCCTTCGCGCAAAATCAATTGCTGCAAAACCAGGGCAACAAGATCCTGATCTTGCGGCTGCGGGGTTTCATATTCTTTGGCAGCGCCTACCGCTTCTACGAACATGTCAAAGGGCGCATCACGGACAGACAAGCCGAGCCGATACAGTATCTTATTCTCGACTTTAAGGCGGTAAGGGGCTTCGATTACTCAACAATCCAGGACTTCGAAAAACTGAAAAAACTCGCCGATCAGCATGGCATTCACCTGCTGCTATCGAATGTCTTGCCCCATCTGCAGCCGGTCTTGGAGGATGCCGGCATCGCGGTGCGGGAGTCCGGGGCGCCTTCGCTCTTTGACGACTTGGATCATGCCCTGGAATGGTGCGAGAACGCTCTGCTGGCGGAGGCGGACTTGCTCGACAGCGCACGGGTCACCGTGGAAGAGCAACTCGCCCAACACGCCATGATCGACAGTCGCGATCTCAGCGCCCTGCACAGCTACCTGGAGCACATAGAAACGCGGGTTGGCGACGCCGTCTTTGAACAGGGCGACCAATCCGACGCCCTCTATTTCATAGAGACCGGCCGCGTCGATGTGCTCTTGAACCTGCCGGACCAAGGCCTTTTGCGCTTGCGCAGCATGACCGCCGGCACTGTCATCGGCGAAGTCGGCTTCTATTTGAACAAGACGCGTACCGCCTCCGTCGTCGTGACCGAAGCCGGTGTGCTGCAAAGGCTCAGCCACGAGGCGCTGCGCCGCATGGGCGAGGCGCACCCGCAGACCGCCTCCGCCATACACATTCTCATCTCTTGCGTCCTCTCGGATCGCCTCTCCTCCAGCAACCGCGTCATTCAGCAATTGCTGGACTGAGGCCAAACGACGCCTTCGGACCAAGCCAAGGAGTAGTTGATTTGGAACGGGCGAGTATGCCCGGCAGCGTTTGCGTCAACTGATTCAAGCGCCCAGCCACTTGAGGGCATCTTTGGCAAAGTAGCTGATGATCATGTCGGCGCCCGCCCGTTTGATGCAGGTCAGGCTTTCCAGCGCGACGCGTTCCAGATCGATCCAGCCGCGCTGAGCGGCCGCGTGGATCATGGCATATTCGCCGCTGACTTGATAGGCCGCCGCTGGCACAGAGTGATTCTCACGCAGGCGGCTGAGCACATCGAGATTGGGCAGCGCCGGTTTAATCATGATGATATCGGCGCCCTCTTCGATATCCAGGGATATCTCCTTGAAGGCCTGGCGCTGATTGGCCGGGTCCATTTGATACTGGCTGCGGTCGCCGAATTGCGGCGCGCTCTCGGCTGCGTCACGGAAGGGACCGTAAAAGGCGCTGGCATACTTGATGTAACTCATCACAGCGACATGCTGCGCGCCGTCGCTGTCCAATGTCGATCGAATGGCCGCGACCGCGCCGTCTATCATGCCGGATGGCGCGATGATATCGGCCCCGGCCCCGGCATGCGTCAGCGAAGCTTGCTGCAGCAGGTCCAGGGTATGATCATTGTGCAGGTAACCCGGGGGCAAGGCGGGATCGTAGTGCGGATTGTCAGGGATATTAATGATGCCGCAGTGCCCGTGATCCGTATATTGGCAGAAACACATATCCGAGATGACCAGGAGATCGGGGTCGGTTTCCTTTATCGCGCGAATCGCTCGCGGAACAATGCCGTCTTCCGCGAAGTTATCCGTGCCGCACCAGTCTTTGTGTTCCGGGATGCCAAAGAGGATGACCGCGGGGATGCCAAGCGCGGATATTTCCCGCACTTCGGCTGCCAGATTGTCCACGGACAACTGGTGCTTGCCGGGCAGCGATTCAACCGGCAGCTTGATACCCGCGCCGTGGCGCACAAAAAGCGGATAGATGAAGTCATCGGAGGTCAAGTCAGTTTCGCGCACCAGGCGTCTCATATTTTTCGACAAACGCAGACGCCGCAGCCGTACCTTTAGATTAGCATGCCAGGTTGCTTCGTAGGCCATGATCGCTTTTCTCCCCTCCGGCACCAGCCCTGTCAGGCGTCCCCAAAGCGTGATGTCAGTATGCCGCTACTGAAATCTTACTCTCATATGCAAGTGATTGGGTAGTGTATCCTTTTTGATTGAAATACTTTTGGCCGGTTCTCGACATGAGATCCTGAACCCAACATACCAACAATTTGCTAGGAGTGACTGACCTCCTCTAGGGTGTCTACGCGCAGTACCATCTCGCCCGAAACCGCAAGGTCGCTGCGGCAGCGGGCGACCAGATTGGTCGCCCCTACAAGGCTCGCTTTCTTGCGCGACTTTCTATGTCGAAACCGCGACCATTCAGTCGCCCGTTTCTCCCCGCCTTGCTGTATCCTTCGACGTTGCAACATACGCAGCCGCCCGGCCCAAACGAAGCGACATTGTCCAAAAGGAGGCGCTCATGTCCGAGAACACGCCAAAATGGCAGGTATTTGTCGCGACTATCTGCCCAAGGAAAAACTGTCATGTCCTCAGATTTGGGGGGTACCCCCCCCCCCCCGTATACATACTGTATCTATACTGTTGCCGAAAAAAGGGGCAATATAAGGGCAATTTCCCAGTATTTGAGGACGACCTGCGCTCATCAACTGCCCGGGGAATGGGATACAATCTCAACGTAGTCCGATGGATCACCCGACGAATAGAAACTGCCCGCCACATATCATCATTTTGAAAGGAGCGATGAACGATGAAAGTTACCGGGATCGAAACGATTCTTATCCGCAATATCGCCCCGTACCGCGGCGGTCGATATTGGCTTTTCATTCAGTTGACCACTGACGAAGGCATCACTGGCTTGGGCGAACGACCAACCGGCCATGCCCTGGATCTGCGCGCGCAAATCAGCTTGATTAAAGATCTGTGCGAGCAGTTTATTATCGGCAACAGCCCTTTTCAGATCGAACGGATATGGCAAGCGATATATGCCTCCCGGCACGACTATCGCCATCCCGGCCTCGACATGACGCCAGCCCTTAGCGCCATCGAAATGGCTCTGTGGGATATTGTGGGCAAAGCCACAAATCAACCCATCTACAACTTGTTGGGGGGGCAAGTGCATGATCAGTTGCGCGCCTATGCCTACATGCCCACAGACGGCATTTGGGAAAACCCCGACAAAGCCGGCGAAATCGCGGTAAAGCTGGTGGAAGAGGGCAACACCGCCTGCAAATTCGATCCCTTTACGCCCATCTTTCCACATCCGCGCGACTTCCCTTTGAAAACCATTCGGCACGTGGCCAAGATCTTCAAAGCCATCCGCGCTGCCGTGGGCGACGAGCTGGAAATTGGCATCGGGACGCACGGACAATTCAGCACCGCGGTCGCCATCCGTGTGGCAAAAGAGCTGGAGGAGTTTAGCCCCTTCTGGTTCGAAGAACCCGTGCCGCCGGAAAATATTGACGAGATGGCCCGTGTCGCCGCGCACACCAGCATTCCCATCGCCAGCGGCGAACGCCTGGCAACCAAATTCGAATTCGCCGATTTGCTCAAGAAACAAGCCGCGCAGATTATTCAACTCGATGTCGGGCAGTGCGGCGGCATCCTGGAATCGAAGAAAATTGCCGGCATGGCAGAATCCTTCTACGCCATGATTGCCCCCCACATGTACTGCGGGCCAGTTGCCGCCGCCGCTGCCGTGCAACTTGACGCCTGTTCTCCAAATTTCCTCATTCAAGAGTACAATGGCAACAGCCTGCACAATGACATATTCAAAGAGCCCATTCGCTTCAAGAATGGAAGCATAAGTCCGCCGACAGCGCCGGGCTTGGGTATCGAGCTGGACGACGCTGTCGTCAAGAAGCACTTGGCCTAGACCAGATTGGCGGGCGCGGATGATCGATCAGATAAAAGAGGCGATTAGCGCATGAGCGCGCACATCATAGATTCAGCCCTGTTCGCCGATCTCTTCGGTTCGGGCAACATGCGCGCGGTATTCGATGATCGCAACCTGTTGCAGAAATGGCTCGACTTTGAAGCGGCCCTGGCCCGCTCCCAAGCAGCGCTCGGTTTGCTTCCCCCAGAAGCCGCCGACGAGATAACGCGCCAGGCGCATGCCCAACATTTTGATATCGCCGCGCTCAAACAGGACATTGATACCACCTTGCACCCATTGCTGCCGCTGATCCGACACTTGGCGGCACGCTGTGACGGCGACGCCGGGCGCTATGTGCACTGGGGCGCAACAACGCAGGATGTCATGGACACCGGCCTGGTCTTGCAGATCAAAGACGCGCTCGCCATTTTCGAGCCCAGCTTGGAGGACTTGCAGCATCTATTGGCGCGCCTGGCAAGCGACCATCGCCATACGCCCATGGCGGGGAGAACCCACGGGCAGCAAGCTCTGCCGATCACCTTCGGCTACAAGGTCGCGGTCTGGCTGGCGGAATTGCTGCGCCATCGCCACAGGCTCGCCCAGGCTAAGAAACGCGTCTTGGTCGGCGAATTCGCTGGCGCGGTCGGCACCTTGGCCGGGCTTGATGAATCCGATCTTGATCCCCTGCAAGTGCAAAGGCGCCTGATGGCCGAGCTCGGCTTGGGCCTGCCCATCATCGCCTGGCACACGTCCAGGGACAGCATCGCCGAGTTGATTCACCTGCTCTGTATGATCGCCGCCCTGCTGGGGAGAATCGCCAAAGAAATCATCGCATTGCAGAAGCAGGAACTTGCCGAGCTCGAGGAGCCCTTCACGGCCGGCCAGGTCGGCAGCAGCACCATGCCGCATAAACGCAATCCCATGCTCTGCGAATCCGTCTTGACGCTGGCGCGCCTCTGCCGCGAAAAATCGGCGGCCGCTGTCGACACGCTGATTGTCAACGAGCACGAGCGGGATTGGTCCTCCATGCAGATGGAATGGACCATCGTGCCCGAAGTTTTCATCTATGCCCACGGCGCATTGGAAATGATCTGCCGCGTCCTTGCCGGGTTGCGCGTCAATACCGCCAGGATGCTGCAGAATATGGCGCTTACCGGGGGCCTCCTCCTGTCCGAGCGCGTGATGTTCGCCCTGAGCGGGCGCTATGGCAGGGGGCGCGCCCATGACCTGGTCTACAACTGCGCCATGACTGCCTGCGAAGAAGAAAGACCCTTTGCCGACGTGTTGCTGGCGCACCCGGACGTCGCCGTCGTCTTGAGCCGGGCACAGCTGGAAGACCTGCTCGACCCGCGCCAATACACCGGGCTTGCCGACCGCTTCGTTGATCGTGTCCTGGCAAGTCTTAAATGAAGGGGCTCCGGCGGCTGCCTCGTCATCGACGCCAGTCGTCGATCTCGTCGAAGGGATAGAAGGGACGCGGCAGCTTTCGCCAGTTAAAGGACTTCAGATTGGAGCTGGTGGCGCCGGGCGCGTCTACCAAAATAATCTCCGCCGCGAAGGGCCCATAGTCGACGCGGAATGCCGAGGGCGTCTTCACCACCACGATCTGCGCCTTGCGCGGATCCAAACCAAGCGATGTATAGAGCGCCGTGTCCCCCTGGAATACCGGCCGCTCCATCATCTGCAGGTAGATCGAGCCGGATTGCAGCAGGACTGTGCGCCCGCGGTGGAACTCGCGACCGCGATAGCCGGGCCCGGTGAAGCGAAAGGCGCCGTCGGAAACTTGCAGTACGCGACCTGTTATCTCGGCCGGTTCCCAGATGTCGGAGGACCAAGCGCCGACTCGCAAGCTCACTTCATTTCCTACGCCCGCCTTGATTGCGCTGTCTACCGCCGCCGGGTCAACAATATTGATGAGCGTCTCGGCATCGACGCCGGCCGCGAGCAAGGCGCTCAAGATGGCGGGGCTGTCGCCGGGGGCGCCGCCGCTGGGGGCGTCCGCCCCGTCAGCCAAGATCACCGGTCCCTTCGGCGCGCTGACAGCGGCGCGAACGGCGTCCTGCAAAGGCGTCAAATCAACGTAAAAGCGCCTGCGCCGCCGCCAAAACTCGTCAGCGATTTTTTCCGCGACGGCGTCCGCCAATTGCTGGTCGCCGTCCGCCACGACAAGGACGCCGCAGCCGATATCGCTCAAATCCAGCCAGGGCTGGACGTAGAAGACCGACACATGCAGGATTTTGGGATGAGATTCAAATTCGAGGGCAATTTCCATCACCTCGCGAAAAGGCCCTTCCAGCGTGACCGAGTTTTCTGGGGGCGCAATCAAGGGCAACTGGCAATATCCCGTGACCGGCTCTACCTGGCCACGGATGATATCCAGAAGCAGCCGCATGCCAGCCGCGCCCGTTTCGTACAAATCGACATGCGGACAAGTGTGATAAGCGACCAGGCCGTCGCTGGCCGCGATCATCTTCTCGGTCACATTAGCGTGCAGGTCTAGCGAAGCGACGATCGGGGTACCGGCGCCCACCAGTTCGCGGGCCCGGGCGAGGACGGTTCCCGAGGCGTCTTCGTCGCCCTGCGCGACCATCGCGCCATGCAGGGCCAGGAAGAGGCCGTCCACGGGCAGTTGCGCTTCCAGCCGCGCCAGCAGATCGCCGAGCAAGTCGTCAAAAACATCGGCACGAATATAGCCGGATGACACCGCGTTGCAAGCCAACAAGGGCACGATGCCAAGGTCTTGCTCTCTGGCGGCGGCGATGGCGCCGGCGAGCTCAACCTGGTTGCCGGCCATGCTCGTCAGGATTTCCCCGCCCCGGTAGATATGACCGGCGCGAAACTGTTCCCAGGAGCAGTCGATCGGCGTGAAGCTATGCGATTCCTGCATGAATTGCCCGATGGCGATCTTGAGCATCCGACGCCTCGCAGCTAGCGCAGTCGCAACCTGCGCCAATTAATCATCATCCGGTTCGGTGCCATGCGCTGTCATAGGATCGGTAATCGTGAGCGAGATGTACGAGAGCGGCAAGTATCCCCGGTTGCTGATCTCGTGCGGGCAGGTTGCAGGAACGTACTGGTATTGGTGCTCCGCCAGCGGTCCCGACAAGGTATTCAGCGACAGGTGAGCCGTGCCGGAGAGCACGTAAATGATGCGGTCTTGTAGTTCGCAGTAGGTGACAGGATCGGACTCGCCGGGGGCGAGTGCGATCTTCTGACAGAGGAAGTGCTCGTTGGAGGGCAAGTCATCGCTCTCGTATACGTTCACCAGCGCAGCGGCGCCTTGATGCGCTTCGGGCGGAAAATCGCCCGTCTTCCAGCGGGCATATTTGTGGTTGGGCGCGACGACCACAAAGAGGCAAACGTGTTCGTCGCCGGCGAGCCAATAATCGTGATATTTGTCGGGCGGCACCAGGAGAAAGTCGCCAGCGCGATAGACCGCTTTTGTCGCGCCAATTTCGATCTCCATGCTGCCTTGCGCCAGGAAGAGGATTTCGCTGGCATCTTCGTGAAGGTGTGGCTTGTGGCCGAGCGGATCGTTGATAAACCAGTCGGCATCGGTCGTCCAGACCAAGCCGCGCCCGCGTGTGCGCTCGCCCCAGATTAACTGCTGCTTCATCCAGGCTCGGTAATTGATTTCGACTGTCATGATCGGCCCCGCTTTTTCTATCCAAATGACATAAGCTACGGCAATAGGCCCGTCTTCGCCCACGCGAAAAAAATGCCTCAGGCGCGCCGTCTTTTGGACAACGCGCCTGAGTATAGGTCTTACTGGGTGGCTACATCAAGGTTGAAGGGGTCTCTTGGGTTCGTTCAGCCGCCGCCGCCTTCGCTACCGCCGCCGTGCTCGCCTCGGCCCTCGCCGCCGCTGCGTCCACCGTGCTCACCACGGCCCTCACCCCCGGCGCGTCCGCCATGCTCGCCCGCGCCTTCCGCGCCGCCGCCTTCACCCAGGCCGAATTCGGCGTGCGGGGCCCAGGTGTCGAAGGGCTGATCAGTCGCGGGCATGACTACCGACAGCTGATAGCCGGGCGGGATATCGGTGGGTTTGGTTGGTCCCAGTTCCAGTCCGTTGGAGAGGTGGATTTCCACACGCGCCCGTGTCAGTGCCGCCTCAGTCATATTGACGACCTTGCCGATGAAGCGGTTGTTGGCTTCATCGTAGCGCATGACCAGGCGCGCGCCATTGACTGTGACATCGTAGATTTGGTCGGGGGCCAGCGCATCCCCGCCACTGCCTTCGGCGGCGTCGCCGCCGCTGCCGCTCTCCGTGCCTTCAGCGCCACTGCTGCCTTCAAGTCCTTCGCCGCCGCGTCCGCCGTGCTCGCCCGCGCCTTCGCCGTTGCCTTCACTGGCGCCTTCAGAGTCGACTGGTCCGGGTCCGCCGCAGTCGAAGACTTCGGGATGGATCTCCCAGGCAGCGAAGGCAATGTCGGCGGCCAGCGGTTCGTCAGCCATGAGGAGTTCGACCGGCAGGCGCTGTCCTGGCGCCAGGTCGCCGACCGGCTGCGGTCCCAGTTCAACCACGGTCTTGGTTCCTTGCTTCAAGTTCAGTTCAATCTGAACGAAGCAGAGGGTGGTGTCGCCGGGGTTTTCCACGAAGCCGGTGAAAGCGCCCCGGGCCGGGTCGTAGGCCATGGAGGTTCTGAGGCCGTTGACGATGCCGTCCCAGCTTTCATCAAGCGCGAGGATGGGGCTGGAGGGATCGCCGCTTTCGCCCCCGCCTTCGGCGCCTTCAGGTCCTTGTCCGCCGTGCTCGCCCGCGCCTTCACCGCCGGCCCCTTCGCCCGCGCCGACTTCGGCATGGGGCGTCCAGGCGTCAAAGGCTTGGGCGCCAGCGTCCAGGACGATGTCGAGGACTTGTCCGGCCGCCAAATCTGCCGGCGCCGTTGGCCCCAGTTCCAGGCCATTGGAGAGGTGGATCTCCACCCGCACGCGGGTCAGGGTGCTGTTGGTCGTGTTCTCAACCGTGCCGATGAACTGATTGTTGGGGGCATCGTAGCTGAGGACCAAGCGCAGGCCATTGCGCGTGACATCGTAGGTTTGATCGGGCGCGAGGGCGTTGGCGCCGGCGCGCTCGGCGTCGTCGCTGTTTTCGGTCCGATGTTCGCCGCCTGCTTGGGAGGATCGGGACTCCTGTCCTTGTACGAAACCGCCGATGCTGTATGCGCTGATCAAGATGATGATGATGATCAGCGTGAGCATCGCGCTCCAGAGTTTGTTCTTCTTCATGTCGGCACCTCTTTCTAAACTTGTTCGGATTTGCTGAGGAAATATCTCCTCATTACCCGCAGCCTAGCAATGAAATGTCGCAGAATTATCTCAGTACAGGGGCAATTGGATGGGACTTGGATGCTTGCCCGGAAGTGGCGGCGCAGAGTCCGTATTTGCTTTATTGTCTAGGGCAATAAAGCATCAGGGGTTATAGATCGCGGGTGACCTGATAGGTCGCCCCTACATGGCTTGTCTGTAACTTGTGGCTTGGCTCGACAAATAGCGGTGTTGGTTGCTGCCAGCCAGGTACTTCATATCCTGGAAATTCACCGCTCCCTTGCCGACGAATTTTTGACAAAGGAATCAGATAAGGACATAATTGAACATAATCAGAAGAATTCAATCTCAAATGAACATAAATAATCATGTTGCTTGAAGAGCGCGAGAACATCATCTTGCGCAATATCAACGCGAGGGGCACGGCCACTGTGCGTCAGTTGGCACAAGCCTGCGATGTTACAGAGGTGACGGTACGGCGGGATCTCAAGCGGCTGGAAGAGAACAAGTTGCTGAAGCGGGTGTTTGGCGGCGCAGTCAGCATTGAGCGCAGCTATTACGCGACGCCGCAGTATGCCGAGCAGGGCCAGGAGGCGCCGGCGCTGCCCAATGCCGATGCCCTGATTGTGACCACGATTGATACGCGCGACGCGCATACCTTGCGCGAACGGGCCATCCGCCAAGACATCCCTTTGATCGCCGAGGGCAATCCGCAGGATGGCGCTGTCTACCTGGGAATCGACAATTACGAGACCGGCCAGCAATTGGGGCGATGGAGCGCGAGCTGTCTTGGTCGTCACGGTTTTGCCAATGCGCATGCGCTGGATATCGGCATGCAGTCGATGTCGGCCACCAGACTGCGGAGCAAGGGCTTTCTCGACGGCTTGTCGGCCGGTATAGGCGCCGAGGCGGCCACCTTGTCAATTGACGGCAAGGGACGTTACAACAGCGCCTATCATATGGCATTGGACGCTTTGCGCCTGCATCCCGAGATCAACCTGATATTTGGCATCAATGACGACTCGATCCTGGCGGGCATGCAGGCTTATCACGATCTGGGGCGCGACAAATCGATGTTGGTTGCCGTTTGCATCGGCGGGGAAGGCAATACGATCTTTGACGCCTTGATGGGGAAGGGCCCGCTCAAGGCCTGCATGGCGATGTTTCCGGAAGTGGTGGGGCGTTTGGCGATTGATACGGTGCGCTATCTTTGGCGCGCGAACCGCAGCGACTTCAATGTCATCACGCCGACCGCGCTATTGACCGCGGAAAATATCAATGCGTTTTATCGCAAGGACGAGAACGACTGGCAGTTCGTCAATGAAGATATCGTCAAGACCGTTTCTCTGCCTTGGCGCGGGGAAGATTTGCGCGGGGCGGAAGGGAGCAAAAAACGGGTCTCGTTCTCGATTAGTTTTCGCACGCACGAATGGTACCAGAACCTGGCCAAAGCGATGCACGCGCGCGCGATATCGGTCGGCGTCGAGTTCTCGGTCGTGGATGTAAACGAGGACATTCGGCAAGAGATCCGAGAACTGCAACGCATCATCGGCAAGCTGGCCGCGAGCTATATTCGAGAAGGCGAGACGGTTATCCTGGATGCCGGTACGATCACCATGAATATGACGCAATTCTTGAAGCAGCGTCAGCATATCACGGTGATCACCAACTCGCCGGATATCTTTGCCGGCTTGCGGCCGAACCCGTCGATCAAACTGATTCTGGCGGGGGGCGCATTTGATCGCGAAGCGCAAGCTTTTGCCGGGCGCCAGGTCCACGCGCTGTTCAAGGAGATGCGCGTCGACAAAGCGTTTATCGGCGCCGAGGGCTTTTCGTCGTCCTTCGGGCTGTCGGCGGGCAATGCCAATGTGGCGGAAGCCCGCCGATCGATGATTGGCGCCGCGCGCGAGGTTGTGGTGTTGGCGGACCATACCTTGCTCGGCGTCGATTCCGATGTGCATGTGACCGACATTGTCAATGTCGATACCTTGATCACTGACATGGGCGTTTTGCCGTCGCAACGGCTGGAATACGCGCAAAGCGGGAAGAACATACTGGTTGCGGGTCAGGTGCCGGCGGCCGATGAATGACCTTGATGAGATGAGCCGCTCGGCGGCAGCGAAAAGTTCACAGGAATGTCGCGCTCACGCAAAATAGCAAGCCTTCTCGTCGCATGAGCGACGCGGTTTACGTAAACAGAGCCAGGGGCAGGGTGATATGAAACTGGGGCTGGGCTTGTACCGTCATATGCTGAACCGCGACAACTATCGTTTTGCCGTGCAAGCCGGCGCGACGCATATCGTCGCGCACCTGGCGGATTACTTCCGGCCGGGCAAGCTGTCCACGGCCAGCGGCGATGAAGTTTGGGGACAGGCGGCGGGCAGCAGCCATTGGACTTACGACGAGCTGCGCGCCTTGCGCCAGGAGATCAATGACGAGGGATTGGAGCTGGCGGCGCTGGAAAACTTTGATCCCGGCCACTGGTACGATGTGCTGTTGGATGGACCCAGAAAGCAGGAGCAACTGGAGCATATCAAGCAGACGATCCGCAATATGGGCCGCGCTGGCATACCCTGCATGGGCTATTACTTCAGCATCGCCGGCGTTTGGGGCCGGACGGAAATCCAATCGGCCCGGGGCGGGGCCGCGGCTGTTGGCTTCCTCGAGAGCCAGAGGCCGGCGGAGACGCCGATCCCCAAGGGCACGGTCTGGAACATGGTCGTTGACGAGGCGGCGCCGCCCGGTTACTTGCCGGAGGTGACGCATGAGGAGATTTGGGGGCGGCTGGAAGATTTCTTGACGCGCATCGTGCCGGTTGCCGAAGAAGCGGGCGTGCGCCTGGCTGCGCACCCGGACGATCCGCCGCTGCCGGTATTGCGCGGGATGGCGCGTTTGGTGACGCAGCCGCAGCATTATCAGCGCCTGCTGGATTTGCTGCCCAGCCATCACAATGCGCTGGAAATGTGCCTGGGCACAATTTCTGAGATGGCCGAGGGCGAGTTCGATCTCTACGAGGCGGTGGATCGCTACAGCAAGCAAGGGAAGATCGCCTATATACACTTCCGCAACGTGCGCGGCAAGGCGCCCAATTACGAAGAGGTATTTGTGGACGAGGGCGATATCGATATGTTCCGCGTCCTGCAGATCTTGCACGGGAACGGATTCGAAGGCGTGCTGGTGCCCGATCATACGCCGCAGATGACCTGCGACGATCCCTGGCGGGCCGGCATGGCGCATGCGCTGGGCTGGATGAGCGGCTCGTTGAACGCGATAGGAAGAGCGTGATATCAGTGAAGGGATGAGAACTGCTTGCGACGCAAATGGAGTTATGCGGGGCATGACAAAGCTGGACCAGCGGCGAAACGCTGAATCGCAAGGGGTGGCCGAGCTACGCGGCAAGGCAGCTGTGGTGACCGGCGCTGCCCAGGGAATCGGCGCCGGCTGCGCCCGGGAGCTGGCGGCGCGGGGTTGCGACATTATGCTGGCGGATATCCAAGCCGGGGGGCTCGAGGGACAGGTTGAGGCATTGAGGAGGGCCTTCCCTGAGCGCAGGATCGAAAGCTATCTGCTGGATGTGCGCCGGCAGCGCAGTTGCTTTGATATGGCGGAACAGGCGCAGGGCAAGTTTGGTTTTATTGACATCATGGTGAATGCGGCCGGCATCATCAGCCCTTGCGCCTCAATGGACGTGACGCAAGAGGACTGGGAGAACCTGTTGAGCATTAATCTGAGCGGCGTCTTTTATTGCTGTCAAGCGGCGGCGCGATTGATGCGAGAGAGGGGCGGCGTCGTTATCAATCTGAGCTCGATCGCTTCGAAGGCGGGCTGGCCGGGCCGGGTGTCCTATGCCACAGCCAAAGCCGGCATAACCGCGATCACCGAATCTCTGGCGGTAGAGTGGGCGCCGCTGGGGATCCGCGTCAATGCGGTCGCGCCGGCCTGGGTGAATACCGAGATACTGCGGCAGGGCGTAGAGCAGGGCGTGGTGGCTGTGGACAACTTGAAGCGCGCCATCCCGCTGGGGCGGGTCGCCGAGGTCGATGACGTTTGCGACGCGATTGCTTTTTTGGTGTCCGATGCGGCGCGTTACATCACCGGGCAAGTGATCTATGTCGATGGCGGCTACTTGGCCGGGGCGCCGGACGCGTCGATACGCGCGGGCAGATCAAGCTGATGCGCCGTTATAGGAACAAGGCTATGGACGATAGTCGCAGCCAGCACATGCTAAGGGCGGGTAATGGGAGCTGAATTCAAGGGCTACGGCATCCCGCGAACCGAGCGCGGCCTGGCGTCGCCCTATGAACGCGCGCCCTGGCATTTGAGCGGTCGCGTCTTCACGATCTGGTATTACCTAGCCGATCCGGCGGAAGCGCGCCGGCAGGTGCCGCCTCCGCTGGAAGTCCCGGAGAATCCTTTGTGCCGGGCGCGCTTCTATGAGCTGAACATGGACGGCGGCTACGGCGACGATTTGGCCGTGCGGAATCCGCCGCAGTCGCGATTTTTCGAAGCGGTCATCGCCATTGAATGCAGCTATCAAGGCTTGCGCGGCGATTGTTCGGTACACATGTATTCGGACAACGCGACCTATATCGCCTGGGGGCGCGAGGTGATTGGCTGGCCGCTGAAACAAGGCAATATCAGCATCACCAGTCCCTGGAAACCGCATCAATTGGAGGCGGGAGTAGAAATCGCCGGCAATCTGGAACGCTTCGGCGAGCGCTTGATGTCGGCCAAGATCGAACTGACAGCGCCGCGTCAAAGCGGGGCGGTCAGCTTGCCGAACTGGTTCTCTCACAAGCTGATTCCTAGCATAGAGGGGAGCGAGCCGGATGTGAATCAACTGATCCTGGCGGGACCAAGCCGCATGGACATTGGGCCGGTCTGGGAGGCGTCGGGCAGGCTGGACCTGCGCCCGGGCGCGGCCGATGAGCTGCATTTCCTGCGCCCCGGCGAGGTCGCCTCCGCCGACTACGCGCCCTATGTGGACTTGACGGTCGGTCACGGCAAGGTATTGAAGAGGCTCTAGTTACGGGATGGGTCGCTGGGCGCGTTGCCCGATGACAGGATCTTGCGGTAGGATTCGACCTGCGAAAGGAGGCAACATATTGCTGAAATCGTGTTGTGGCAAAAGCGGCAAGTATCGTTAACTTGACACGAGAGGAACTAATCCAATGAAGGCGAGTAATAGATTGGTATTGATGGTATTGATGGCGCTTTTCGCCTTGCTGATGGGGTCCATTGGCGCGATGGCCCAGGACGAAGACGCCATGGCGGAGGCGGACGCGATGATCCGGGCCTTCAGCGCTGATGACATGCCGGAGGGATGGACGCTGCCGGCTTCGATCGGCCATGTCACCAACTATCTGGTGCATGAGTGGTACCAGAACGAGACCAAGGCGGAAGCGGCGACGGCAGCGAAATACGGCATCGAGTTCTCGATCAACGATGCCAATCTCGATTTGCAGGCTTCGCTGGCCGCGGTGGACGACTATGTAGCGCAGGATGTGGGCGCGCTCGTCTTCACGCCGGTGGACGAAGCGGCATCGTCACCCGCGATCCGCCGTGTTGCGCGCGACCGCACGGTCGTCTGCGAGGGAACAGCCGTGGTTGGTTGCGCGACCTTGGTTGCGATCTCGGACTATACGGCCGGTTACCAGGTTGGCGTGTGGGCTGGCGAATATGCCCTGGCGAACTTCGATGGCGAGGCGCGCGCGCTTGATATTGGCTTGCCGGCCTTGACGTCAACGGTGGCGCGTTCCGACGGCTTCGCCGATGGCTTGCATTCGGTGCTGCCCGAGGGCGAGATCGTGCAAAGCGTGGATGGCGCGGGCTCGAAAGACGTCGCCGTGCAAGTATCGGCGGACGCGCTGACGGCCAACCCCGATGTCAACATCATCTTTGGCATCAACGATGATTCGGCGCTGGGCGGCTTGCAGTCTTATATCGCGGCGGGTTTGGATACGGACAATTTGCTGGTGGTTGGCTTCGGCTGCGAAGGCATCGCCTGTAAAGACGCGCTGCAAGAAGGCGGTCCCTACAAGGTATCGGCGGCCATGTTCCCCGAATACCAGGGTCTGCTCTTGATCAACGCCGCTGTCGCGGTCTTCAACGGCGTGGAGCCGCCGCCACAGATTTACGCGCCGTCGATGCCGATGACGCTGGACAACCTCTTCGATTACTACACGCAGGAAGAAGACGGCAGCTATAGCGCGATGCTCGATGTCATCAGCGAAATCGAGATCGACATCGTTGAACCGCCGATGGAAGAATAGCTTCGTTTGAATTCGGCTCGGGCAGCGCTGCGGCAAGAGCGCCAAGGCTGCCCGGGCCGCGCCTGGGGGCGCAAAGTCGATAGGGCAAGGCGCGAGGGTTCCTGAATGCTTGACAGCAGCGCGGAAACAAGGGGTAGGGGTATCGGCAAGTTCCTGACCAGAGCGTCGCATTGGCTGTTGCATACGCAAGAAGGCGTTTTGTTCTTTATCGTGGCGGCGATCTGGGTGTTTCTGACGATTCAGTCGCCGGTGTTCTTCACGGGCCGGAATATCGGCGTTTTGCTGAGCCAGGTGTCCATGACGGCGATCACCGCCGTCGGTATGACCATCCTGCTCATCTCGGGCGAGATTGACGCCTCGGTGGGCTCGATGCAAGCCTTCGTCGGCGTGATCGTCATGAGCGTTCTCAACAGCACCTCGAATCTGGCCTTGGGCATCATGGTTGGATTGGCGATCGGTGTGGTGGTGGGCTTGATCAATTCGCTGATCTCGCTGCGGCTGGGCATCAATTCGCTGATTGCCACCCTGGCGATGCTGTCCATCGTGCGCGGGGCGGCGTTTGGCTTTACGGAAGCGTCGATTCAGAACACGCATAAGATCCCTACTTTCACCGAGATTGGCAACGGCTTTTTCCTGGGCGTGCCCTGGCCGATCATATTCTTTTTCGCCGTGTTTCTTATCTTTTATTTTGTGCTGTCGCGCACAACATTTGGCCGCTTCGTTCACGCTGTCGGCGCCAATCCGGAAGCCGCGACCCTGGCCGGCATTCCCGTGCGGCTGGTGAAGATGGCCGGCTTCGTGCTGACCAGCGTATTGGCTTCGTTCAGCGCCATTATTTTGCTATCGCGCCTGAATTCGGGACAGAACGGCATCGGCGCCGGTTTTGAACTGGAAGCCATCGGCGCAGTGCTCTTGGGCGGCACCAGCTTGAGCGGGGGCGAAGGGTCCATGGTGGGCACCTTCCTGGCCGTGCTACTTTTGGGGACTTTGAAGAACGGCATCGTGCTGCTGGATATCAATTCGAGTTGGCAAGTTGCGGTTACGGGATTGATCATCATCGTCGCGGTCTTGCTGGATGCGCGCCGGCGCCGGCGTCTGGGTCAGGATTAGGGCATGTCGGAAGAGAAGGCGCTTCTGCAACTCACGGGGATCGCAAAAGCGTTCCCGGGCACCAAAGCGCTGAAGGGCGTGGACTTCAGCCTGAAGGCGGGCGAAGTGCATGCGCTAATAGGCGAAAACGGCGCGGGTAAATCGACGTTGATCAAGATCATCGCCGGTTTGTACCAGCAAGACGCCGGCACGATGGAAGTCGAGGGCAAAACGGTCGACTTTCATTCTCCCGCCGATTCGCTGGAGCATCGCATCAAGGTGGTCTATCAAGAACTGGATCTGGTGCCCGACCTCAGCATCGCGGAAAACGTCTTCCTGGGCAATTTGCCGAAGAAAGCCCTGCGCACGGTGGATTGGCAAGCGCTCTACGCCAGAACGAGCGAGCTCTTGCTCGATTTGGGTTTGGATATCGACCCGGAGGTCCCCATCAGCGCGCTGACCGTGGCGCAGCAGCAACTGGTGGAGATCGCGCGGGCCTTGTCGCGCCAGGCGCAGATCATCATCATGGACGAGCCGACGTCGGCGTTGAGCCAAACCGAGATCGAAAGCTTGTTCGCGGTGATCCGCCGCCTTCAGGGTCGCGGCGTGGGCGTCATGTACGTATCGCACAAGCTGGACGAAATCTACGCCATTGCCGACCGCGTGACGGTCTTTCGCGATGGCGAGCATATCGCGACGGAAGCGGTCGCGAATACCAGGCATAGCGATCTGGTGACCTGGATGGTGGGGCGGGAAGTCAAAGACCTGTATCCGCGCAGTCCCGCTGTGCGCGGCGATGTCTTGCTGGAGGTGGATGGCCTGAGCGGCGGCAACATCGAGAACTTCAGCCTGACGGTTCATGCCGGCGAGATCGTGGCCGTATTCGGTTTGATGGGGTCGGGCGTGCACAATTTGGGTCGCCTGATATTTGGCAATATGCCGCGCGCCGGCAACGTCCGACTGGCTGGTGAAGACATTCAGGCCAAGGCGCCGATGGATGCTATTCGCAAGGGGCTGGGCTTTCTCACCGAGAATCGCAAGTCCGACGGCCTGCTCATGCCGCTTTCGGTCAAGGACAATATCACGCTGGTTTCGGTCAAGAACTACGCCAAGCTGATGGTGATCAACGGGCAAGAGGAGCGCAGATCCGCCAGCGACATCATTGACAAACTCTCCATCAAGACGCCGGGCATGGCGCAGAAAATACGCTATCTGAGCGGCGGCAATCAACAGAAGTCGCTGATCGGGCGCTGGCTGCTGGAAGATTTGAAAGTGCTGATGTTTTCCGAGCCGACGCGCGGCATTGATGTCGGGTCGAAGGCCGAGATTTACCGGCTGATGGACGATATGGCGCACCAGGGCATGGGCATTCTGGTCTTGTCCACAGAGCTGCCCGAGGTGATGGGCATCGCCGATCGCATCATCGTCATGCGACAAGGCAAGAGCGTCGGAGGCTGGGTCGCGCGGCAGGACGCGAATGAACAAGATCTGATGACCGCGGCAACGGTGCAAATGGAAAAAGTGATTTGAGAGACGACGGTTAGATCATGGCAGTTCTAAGCAAAGGCCGCCGCGGCAATTCTGGGGCGGCGGGCAGGATGTCTCGCTGGCTACTGACACGCGAGGCGGGGCTGGTGATATTGTTGCTCGCGGTGGTGGTCCTGTTCTGGATCCTGGAACCGAGCACGCGCCAGCAGCGCGTTTACTGGGATTTGCTGCGAGAGATCTCGCCGAACCTGATCGCCGCGATCGGCGTCACCATGTTGATGCTGGCGGGCGAATTCGACTTGTCGATCGGCTCCATGCTGGCGGTAACGGGCGTCACGACGGTTGTTGTGTTTAACGGGACGGACAATATGTGGCTGGGCATCATCGCCGGCTTGGCGACAGGGCCGATTGTCGGCAGCATTCACGGCTACCTGGTGACGCAGCAGAAGATGAACTCGCTGGTCACGACGCTGGGGTCGCTCTTCGCGCTGCGCGGCATGGTCTACGTGTATACCAACAAGACGCCAATCATCGATGAAAACGGCTTCTACGATTTTCAGGATGCTTATTACAATAATCTGGGCCCGGCGCCCTTGCCTTTCGTTTTGGCGGTCATATTGGTTGTGCTGGCGCTGATTGTGCTGACGCAGACGGAATTCGGCCGCAACATTTATGCGATCGGCGGCAACGAAACGGCAGCGCGGGTCTCTGGCATCAAGGTCACTCTCATCAAGTTCATCTTGTTTGTGATTTGCGCCGGCTGCGCCGCCATCAGCGGTATGATCCTGACGATGCAAACCGGCACCGGCTACTTCGACTCCGGTTCTTCGGGCTTTGAATTGATCGTGATCGCGGGCGTGGTGCTGGGCGGCATCGCTTTGAGCGGCGGCAAAGGCAGCCTGGTCGGGACCGTGCTGGGCATCCTCATCCTGGGCATGACGGCAAAGGGCCTGCGCTTGATGGGCGTGAACACCAATATGCAGCTGATGGTGACAGGCAGCATTATGATCCTGGCGGTCTTCATGCACAGCTTCCACGACCGCATCTCGATATTCAGAAAGCGTTAAGGGGAAGAAAATATGACCTGCAAAGCCACTGAAATCGTTCTCGGCAAAACTTTGACCGCCCTGGAAATTGAAAATGACCTGTTGTCCACCACGGTGGTGGTAGACAAGGGCGCCGACATCTACCGTCTCGTCTACAAGCCGAAGGACGTGGACGTACTTTGGAAATCGCCCTGGGGCATAAAGGAGCAAGCTCGCGGTTTCGATTCCGCCTTTGATTCGGCCACGGCTTGGCTGGAAGCCTACGCGGGCGGTTGGCAAGTGATCTTCCCCAACGGCGGCGACGCGGTTGTCTACAAGGGCGCGTCCCTGGGCTACCATGGCGAAGCGTCGATGAAAGCCTGGGACTACGAGATCGTCAGCGAGAGCGACAGCGCGCTGGAGGTGAAGATGGCGTGTCGGCTGTCGCGCAGTCCCTACAGCATCGAACGCTGGATGCGCGTGGAATCGGGCAGCCCGGTCCTGCACATCCGCGAGCGCATCAGCAATCACGCCGGCGAAGAGATGGACTGCATGTGGAGCCATCATCCGGCTTTTGGCGCGCCCTTCCTGAGCGAACATTGCGTCATTGATGTCGGCGCGTCCAGCTTCGTCGCCGATGATCGCTACGCCGGTTTCGCCAATCCCTTGAGCCTGAGCCAGCGATATCAATGGCCGATGGCGGGTGAGACGGATATGTCCAGAGTGCCCGGGCCCGACGAAGAGCGAGATATACTGGCCTATTTTCAAGATTTTGAATCGGGCTGGTATACCATCACCAACCGGGACATGGGTCTGGGCGTGGGCCTGGTCTGGGACGAGAGCGTTTTCCCCTATGCCTGGTTCTGGCAAGAACTGAAGGCCTCGCCGGGATTTCCTTTTTACAAGTGCTCTTATGTGATGGCGATAGAACCGGCGGCGTCGATTCCCGGTCAAGGCTTGACGACGGTGATGGAGAAAACCGGCACACATTTGACCTTGGGGCCGGGCGAGTCAAAAGAAATCGAAATGAAAGCGGTTTTCTTTGAATCGAGCGCAGGCGTGCAAGGGATCGACGCCGACGGCGCGGTGCATCTCAAGTAGCCGCCCGGCGGGGGCGAAAAGGTCTGTCCCGCTCAGGCAAAATCGTAAGCGTTCTCGTCCCATGAGCGACGCGGTTTATGTAAACAGATAGCGGAGGAGCAAAACATGTCGGAAGCCCTGTTTAGCCTGGAGCAGTTCACAATACTGGTTGACGGATTGGACCATCCCGAGGGCGTGGCCTGGGGCGCGGACGGCAATTGGTACGCCGGCGGGGAAGCCGGGCAGATCTATCGCATTGCCGGCGACGGGGGCTTCGCGCAAGTGGCGTCGACCGATGGCTTTGTATTGGGACTGGCATTGGATGCCAAGCACAATATCTATGCCTGCGACTTGTTCAAGAACAAAGTATTCAAGGTAAGCGCCGCTGGCGAAGTCAGCGTTTATTCCGAGGGCAGCGCCGATCGCGGTTTTGTCGCGCCGAACTATCCGGTATTCGCGGACAATGGCGATCTTTATGTGTCGAGCTCGGGTGGTTTCGACGAGAAGAATGGCTGCGTTTTTATGATCCGGCCGGATGGCGAAACGATCGTGGCCAGTGAAGCGATTGATCACTTCCCCAACGGCATGGCGCTGTCGGCCGATGGGCGCGAACTTTACATCATACTGTCCAACATGCCCGGTATCGTGAAAGCCGCGATCCGCCCCGATGGCACGCTGGGCGAGCCGCAGCTGGTCGTCGAGATGCCGGGAACCGTGCCAGACGGCTTGGCCTTTGACGCGGAAGGCAACTTGTACATCGCTTGCTATGCGCCCAACAAGGTGTATCGCTTCAGCGCCGGGGGCGTCCTGGAGCTGGCGGCCGAGGATTGGCAGAGCGTGGTATTGTCCGCGCCGACCAATATCGCCTTCGGCGGCCAGGATATGAGATACGCCATCTTCGGCAGTCTGGGGCGTTGGCATTTGTCGATGATTGAGATGCCGGCGCCCGGCGCGCGGCTGCGCTATCCCGACCTGGGTTAGGCGATAAGTAAACATGTGACGAGGTGGAGGACATGGGTAAACGATTCGAAGGCAAAGTAGCCATCGTAACCGGCGGCGGCAAAGGGATCGGACGCGCTTGCGCGCTGGCCTTCGCCGCGGAAGGCGCGGCTGTGACGATCGCCGATATTGACCGCGCGGCCGGCGAAGAAACGCGACGACTGATCACGGACAAGGGCGGTCGCGCGCTCTTCGCCGAAGGCGATATCGCGGACGAGTCCTACGTCAAACGGACAGTGGCGGAAACTGCCGCCGAGTTTGGCGGGGTTGATGTGCTGCACAATAACGCTGGCGTGGTGCGTTATGGCACGGTGGTGGATCAGTCGGTCGAAGACTGGGATTACCAAATCAACATCAACTTGCGCGCGACCTTCCTCACGTGCAAGTATTGCATACCCGAGATGCGCAAGCGCGGCGGAGGCGCGATCGTCAATACGTCGTCGGTGCAGGCGGTGGCTTCGCAACAGACGGTGGCGGCTTATTCGGCGTCCAAGGGCGCGGTCACCAGCTTCACGACCACCGTCGCGCTGGATCATGCGAGGGAAAACATCCGCTGCAATTGCATCGCGCCGGGCTCCATCCATACGCCCATGCTTGACGCCGCTGCGGAGCTGTTCGGCCCGGACAACCCCGACGGGATGATCGCAGATTGGGGCGACTTGCATCCCATCGGCCGGGTGGGCCGGCCGGAAGAGGTGGCCAAGCTGGTGCTGTTCCTGGCGAGCGACGAGGCGTCCTTCATGACTGGCGGTTACTATCGCGTCGACGGCGGCTTGCTGTCGAGCTTGTTATGAGCGGGGCTGGACCAAGACTGGAAAGCAATTGGCTCGTGAGTCGGATTGGGGCGACTCGGTGGGTCGCGCAGGGCGATCGGGCGGACTCGGCTGAAAATCACGATTCGCAGGCTAGTTAGAACTGTTACTGATGCATCCTTACATGTATCGCAATTGACTGTCTTTCAATTCCTGGCAAAGACTGTCCTGTTCTCTAGCTAACCCACGCGAGAATCGAGTAATCTTGTCATGAAAGTGTCCCGCATTGAGAAAGGAAAACTTGCGCAGCGGACCATAAATGATGTACAACTCCAATGTCAAAAGAAATAGTTTTCAGGGGAGATTCTATACATGAACAAGAACCGATTTGCCGCGCAAATGCAAAGGCTAGGGCTGATTGGTCTGGTCGCGCTCTTGCTGGGCTTGCTCAGCCTGGGTTCTGTTGTCGCGCAGGACGGGACCGAAGTACTCATCTGGTCGCTAGGATACAGCGGCGATTACAACGACATCCTGGTCGAGCGATTCAACGAGGCGCATGAAGACGTCAATATTGTCTACGAAGATGTCTTGACGGGCACCTTCACCGAGAATAATCAGAAGGTGCGCATCGCCTTGGAAAACGAAGCGGGTCCTCACGTCCTGGGCGGGGTTGATGTGGGCGCAAACTTGCAGGCGCTGGTCTCGACGGGGCAGGTCAGGGATTTGACCGAGTACTATCGCGCGTCCGGTTTGATTGATCGCATCCCGTCAAACCTGCTTTCGCAAGTCACGATCGAGGGACGCATTTACGCTATCCCGCAAAACATGGAATCGGTCGGCATCTTCTACAACAAAGACGCTTTTGCGGAATTGGAGCTGGAAGTACCGACATCGTTCGAGGAATACGGTGATTTGTTGGAGGCGGTAAAAGACGCGGGCTACTATGGCTATACTATGGGTCTGGCTGGCGGCTGGCCCTCGGCGCTGATGGCTTCCATGTTCATGTACAGCAGCGCCGGGTCGGAGTACATTGAGGTGCTCAGCGGCACGCAGCCCTGGCCCGACTGTGACAACTGCCTTGATGGTTTGAATGCCTTCTACGGCATGGTCGCCAATGGCTACGCCAATCCGGAACCGCTCGGGATTGATTATGATCAGTCGCTTGATCTGTTCTATCAGGGGATCAACGTCATGGTGCTCAACGGTCCCTGGTTCATCGACGCGTCGGTATCGGCCGACCCCGATTTCGAAATAGGTTTCTTCTACCTGCCGGCGGTCAATCCCAATACCGACATCAAGACGCTGGGCGGCATTGGCGGCTCGCTGATTGTCGCGGAATACGCGGATGTGGATGCTGCGTTCAAAGTTTTGGATTGGCTGACCACGGAAGAGGTAGCGGTTCAAGCGCTGCGCGAAGTCTCGGTGCTGCCGGCTTTCTCCATCGAAGTGCCCGAGGATATTGATCCGCTCACCTATCAGATCGCATCGGAAACGGCCGCCAACGTTGACAAGATCGGTTTCTGGCCCGTCACCTATTTGCCGCCCAAGGTCTTCGGCGATATGAACCAGATCGTACAAGGTATGATCGGCGGCATGCTGACGCCGGAAGAGCTCCTGAGCGAAATGCAGAAGACGCACAGCACCTACCTGGCGGAGAACTAAGCCAGCACAAGTAATTCGATGAAAAAAGCAGGCGCGACCGTTTTGAAAGATGGTCGCGCCTGTTACCTTGCTGAGTTCCGACTCAGCGCGGGGGCGCATGTCTCAAGGCCAACCCCACCCCCCAGCCCCTCCCCGAAGCATCGGAGAGGGGGAGCGCGCCACAAGAAGATGGTATTATATGTTCATTTTCGTGAATATCAGCAAGTTAAATCCCAAATCCAATGTAGAGTCACCCTTCCCCAATGCTTTGGGTCGCGTAGGGCGCGTAGACACAGCCCGCGGACACTGACCTTCGGGAGGGGCCGGGGATGGGATAGAAAAAAACCTGTCCTGTCCTCAGCTGCTGAGGTCTAACTCGGCGCGGGCGCGCATGGCGTGGCCCGAAAGGACACTTGTAAATGGCGCATTCGCTCGGCGGTCTTGGAAAACGAGGGCCCGGTCCTCGGGTCAGGTTTGACCTGATGCCCTATCTGTTTATCTTGCCCGCTGTTGTCATCTACGTGGTCTTCAACCTTGGTCCGGTGCTGGCGTCCTTTTTTTTCAGCTTTTTCAAATGGGACTTGCTGGCGCCGACGACGGAATTCGCTGGCTTCGATCATTACGATTTCATTCTCAATGATGACCGCTTTTGGGGCGCGCTCAGCCATAATTTCATTTTCCTGGGCCTGGCGGTAGTTATTCCGGTATCGATCGGCTTGCTGCTGGCGGTATTCATCTACGAAATCCGCAGAGGGCGCGTGTTTTTCCGCGCGGCGCTTTTCCTGCCCGCTATTTTCTCTGGTGTGGTGATCGCCTATGTCTGGAAGTGGATCTATCATCCCTTCGCCGGTGTGTTAAACCCGGCGCTGGAGTTGGTTGGTCTTGGGGCTTTCACCCAGTCCTGGTTGGGCGATCACAAGATCGCTCTCTATTCGACGTTTATCGCTTACACCTGGGCGAGCTTTGGCTACTCGATGGTCATCTTTCTGGCCGGATTGCAGGATATCTCGACTGATATCTTTGACGCGGCGCGGGTCGATGGCGCCAACTTCCGTCAAAAGTTGTTTCGGATCACGATTCCTTGTCTGTACGACGTATTCACATTCGTCATCACGCTGCGCATATTCACGGCGATGGGGGTCTTTGGCGTCATCTACATTCTCACGGGCGGCGGACCTTTCTACTCATCGGATGTCATCGACATTTACGTCTTTCGAATGATCGGCAACTTCGAGATGGGCTGGGCAACTGCGGCTGCGACGGTCAATGCGATCATTGTCGTCTGCCTCTCGACCGGGTTTATCAAGTGGCGGGAATGGCGCTCATGGAGTTCGTAGGCGACAACATGCAGCGTCGGCTGCGCGGCGCGCCCTTCTATGCCGTGCTGGCGGCAGCAACCGCCATCACGCTGGTGCCCATCATTTGGGTATTCGCCAGCGCGCTGAAATCGAACAAGGAGATCCGCGAGAATGCCTTGGCGCTGCCCCAGGAGTGGCGTTTCCAGAACTACATAGACGCCTGGTTCGGCGCCAGTTTTGATCAGTACTTCTTCAACAGCATCTTTATCACTGTGGCGAGCGTAGCCATTGTGCTGTTTCTGAGTTCGCTGGCCGCTTATTCATTTGCGAAGATGCGCTTTCGCGGCAACCAATTGTTCTTCTTTGTCTTTCTCATCGGGATGGCATTCCCACTTTCCGCCAAGCTGGGTCCCTTGCTTTCTCTGATGTACAAACTGAATTTGGCGAATAGCCGTCTGGGCTTAATCCTGGTTTACGTGGCCGGCAGCCTGCCTTTTGCGATTCTGATGCTGCGCGCTTTTTTTCAGGGATTCCCACAGGAGCTGGAAGACTCGGCAGCGCTGGACGGCTGCAGTCGTTTCCAATTTTACTTGCGCATCCTGCTGCCGTTATCCAAGCCGTCGCTGATGGCGCTGGGCATTTTTGTGTTCATGGGCACCTGGAATGAATTCTTCCAGGCGCTGCTGCTGATCAATGAAGACAGCAAGCGCACGCTGCCGCTGGGATTGACCGCCTTCCAGGACGAGTACTTCACCGACTTTGCCCTGTCTTTCGCCGGCATCAATATCACGGCGGTGCCGGTGATCATCGTTTACATCATGTTTCAGCGCAACTTGATCGAAGGCATCACCGTCGGCTCAGTCAAGTAAGGCGTTAGATTTTAAGCCGCAGGTAGAAAAGGACGTTTAATCATCATGGCCAATTCACGACCCAATATCGTTTTCATCATCGCCGATCATCAGGCGTTTTATGGGCACGACCGCCCAGGGGAATACGAGTACAAATGGGAGAACTTCGAGCGCTTCGCTGCGGAGGGCGTGCGCTTCGACCGCGCTTATTCGGTCTGTCCGCTCTGTTCGCCGGCGCGCAGCAGCATGATGACGGGTGTCTATCCCAGTTCCCATGGCATCATCCAGAATACCGAATCGCCCATCTTCGGGAACCAGGCCGATCTCGACTCGGGGCAATTGCTTTACAGCCACTATTTATCACGGGCGGGTTATCGCAACGGCTATGTGGGCAAATGGCACTGCGGGCGCCAACGCTTGCCGATTGATTACGGCATTGAAGGCTGGAGCCTGCCCGATTACGGCAAGATTTACATGTCCGAGGCCTACAAGACCTATGCCGAGGAACGCGGCTTCGGCGATGCCCGCGCGCAAATCGAATACAATATCAATTATCCGGAGTGGCGCGGTCAGGAGATCGTCTTGCACGATCCGTCGCCCTGGAAGTTCATGAACGGCTCCGGCATCCTTGCCGGACCGCCGGAAGCGCACGAAGAACAATTCGTCGCCCATTTGGCCTGCGAAAAGCTGCGCGAATTCGCCGCCAGCGATCAGCCATTCAGCCTGGTCGTCAGCTTGTGGGGACCGCATCAGCCCTATTACCCATCAGCCGAATATGCCGACATGGTCGATCCGTCGGAGATTCCGGAGTACCCCAGCTTCCGCGACGACCTTGCCGGGCGTCCCTTGCGCTATCAGTTTCACAAGGAAATTTCTCATCGCAGTTCCCAGGCCTGGCCGGATTGGTCCACCTGGCAAGAGATCCTCGCCCGCTGCTACGCACAAGGTCATCAGACGGACGCCGCGGTCGGCGACGTGCTCGATACGCTGGATGAGCTGTCACTGACAGAGGACACGATTGTGATCTGGCTGGCTGATCACGGCGATGCGGTTGCCAGCCATGGCGGTTTGTGGGATAAATCCTCAACGTTTATCGAAGAGGTCGCGCGCGTGCCGATGGCGATTCGCTGGCCGGCCGCGATTGAAGCGGGCCAGCAGACCGACCAACTCGTATCCAACATGGACGCGACCGCCACCATGCTGGACGCCGCCGGCATTGATGTGCCTGGCTATATGCACAGCCGCAGCGTGCTGCCACTTTGCCAGACAGCGGATGATGCCGACTGGTCCGACGAGTTGATCTGCGAGCACCTTGGGCATGCGTACCTGTTTCCGCAACGGATGATTCTGCACGACCGTTACAAGTATGTCTTCTCGCTGCACGACATGAATGAGTTGTACGACCTGGAGGAAGACCCGTTCGAACTGAACAATCTGGTTCACGATCGGCAATACGCCGACCTCATTGCTGATATGCGAGGGCGGCTGGTCCAGCATGTTGAGGGATCCAGCATGCGCAATCAGAGATTGAAGCGGCTTCTCCTGCTAGCCTTGGAGAATAAGGTGTAGGAATGGCGACTCGTGGCCAGACGCCGCTTGTCGGAAGCTATGGCGTGTCTTTGCGAATTGCCTCGCAATGACGGCCGACTAATATATCAAGAAAACCGGACCTGCTCTGCGCCTTCGGCGTCTGTCAATTATCCCAGTAAGTGCAAGTAAGTTATGCAACGGATCGCAAAGTCATTGTAGGGGCGAGCCTTGGCTCGCCCGCCGCTACGGCTAGGTTATGCGGGCGACCCGGCGGTCGCTGTTGAAATTCTACCCCACCCCCCGGCCAGTGCCCCCTCGGTCCCCCGCCTCACGGGGGAAGTATCCCGAAGCATCAGGGAGGGGGAGCTTTACTGAGCCATTTGGGCCATTATGGTCTTTCACATTTACACGACACTGACCGGGATTGGCCCTAATTCATGATTTTCAACAGAGTCCGGCGGGTCGCCCCTACCGACGACTGTTATTTTGGAGTTGCATAACTTAGTTGGTCCTATTCCTGTTCAGCGGTCAAGTACTGCCCGCTGGTCGCTCAATAGCGCCAGCTACCCTGAAATTAGTTCATGCAGGAGCTCGCTCTGCGCAAATTCTTCAATATTCTGGTTGGAGCAAGCCATGGGCAAGGCCCAGATGACCATGTTCGAATAATAGTCCTCGCCCCAGACCGGCAGACCGGTGTCGGCGTCAATCAGGCAGTGCTGTTTCCAGGGCGTACGAGATGTCAGAGCGACCGCCTCGTAGATCCGCCGGGCAATCTCCAGCCCGGTTTCTCGCTGACCGTGATAAATGAAGGTCATGGCGGCGCAGAGGTTTTCGCCGACGAAGACCTGGGTGGAGTGATCGTTGTTGGGAAGAATATCGGGAAACTTGTCGGGGTCCGGTTTCGAGATGTAGCGCGTGCCGTCGGGATTGACGCCGTTGACGAGACCGTGTTCGGTGGCGGCCATGTTGAGGCGCTTGACAGCGCCCAAGGCAGACTGGACTTGATCGGCAGGCAAGACATCGGGCAAGCCCGTTATCTTGAGGCACCACTGCGCCATCAATTGATTGCCGAGCGATACGTCATTGTGTACACCTTCTCCACTTGTGCACTCGGGATCGTGCCAAAGGCGGTAATGTTCGCCGTTCCAGAGCTTGTCCTGGTAAGCGGCTTTTCCGCGCGCCAGCCAATCGGCGCATTCAGCGGCGAACTCGCTGTCATTCATCGCCGTCGCCATGGCTTCGCCGCAGGATAGCGTGGCGAGCCAGGTACCCGCCACATAGGCTGACGTGCCCCACCAGGGCCAGATGTCATAGAACTGGTTGGCGGGCCACAGTTCGGTCGGCTGCACATGCGCCTGGTCATTGACCAAGCCATCCTCATCATCATCAAGCGAGTATTGATAGCGTATGGCGCGCTTGGCGGAATCGTAGAAATGGGCCAGCAGGTCGCTGTCGCCGCTGCGCAGGTAGAGGCGATAAATCATCTGGGCATACTGGCCGGGATTCAATGGGTGCTGGCAATGATAACGCGGGTCGCGCATGGAGGTATCCATGCCGTAGGAAAAGGGCACTTCGCCATCGGATATCTGGAAGTGCTTAAAGGCTTCCAGCGACGTCCGCTCCAACTCCGGGTAGAAGAACAGGGCCGGCATGTGACCGTGCATGCGGCAGACCATGGTCTCGGTGATGGGACAGCCGGTGTGGCTTTCGTTATGGGTGAACCAGCCGATATCATCCCACCACTCGTCCTTTCGTGTTTTGGCGATCCAGACCGTATTCTTGGACAGGCTGTAGAGACTCTGCACCAGGCCGTCGCGCAGCCAATTTGGCAGATCCGCGCTGTAGGTGGCCTGCTGCCAAGCCAAAACGCCACCCAGCAAGGTATCAAAGCGCCCCAGGGCATCTGCTGCGACCGCGGCAGCATTCGCGTAACGAGCGCTGTATTGGTTGACATGGGCTTCTCTGCCGCTGTCGCGCCAGTTGGGGGAATGCCAGGCGAAGACAAAGCGTTCACGGCAAGACGCATTTGCTTCAAGCGTCCCTGCAATGCGTCCCGTGATCCGATTACCTTCGCTCTCGACAACGATGTTCTCGCCTGCCAGCGCGACATCGTGCGTCCGGCCAGCGGGTCGCGCTGGCGGCGTGATGAGCAATTCGAGCTCGATGGATGCGGCGCGAGTGTTGCGGATTTCAATCTCAAAGAGCGCCGCCGGGATATTGCTGTCAGCGCTATTGCCGAGGATCATAGGAGCAAAGGCGCGTATGCCCAATTCAAGCCCCTTCGATTCAAATCGACAGACCATATCGGCAACGGGATGATGCCCCCAGTAGGCGATCTCCGCAGTTGAAAGCGGCAAATCTTCCTGTTGCGACAATCTGACGGTCAGCCATTCGCAAAAGTCTGATCGGGGCGGCACGATGTCGTTGAAGATCGAGCAGTGGCCGATGAGTCCGTTGCCTTCCAGCGTGAAGTAACCGGTGCCGAGCCCTCCAAGGGGAATGCCGCCATCCAGGCGGTGACCGTCGTAGACGCAGCCGGGCACAGGATCAGTGAAGCCGTCGGCTTGTATCTCCGTCCATTGGTTCTTGGGCAGGTCGGCACTAAAGGGGAAAACGGTCATGTTTGATTCTCCTTTGTTGAAGGGGATGCCGCTAAACGGGCGACTTAGATGCTCAAGCCGCCCGACAATCCATCCATGAAGCGCCTGGATGTAAAGGCGAAGATGATGATGAGCGGCAGCGAGGCGATGACGTAGCTGGCGAAGGTGACACCGTAATCGGTGCTCCATGCACCGGCAAAAGACAGCACGCCAATAGAGA
>JAPOVL010000008.1 GCA_026708115.1 Chloroflexota bacterium | reverse complement strand
ATGAGTTGCGTGCCAATTAGACAAAAACTGTGTCCACTTTTTCGGGTGAAGATCAGCTTGTCCGCTACTGAGTCATGCTGACGCGCTTATTTCACCCCTCACCCCCGGCCCTGGCCCCCCCTCGGTCCCCCCGCTAAGCGGGGGGCGGAAATCCCACAAGGGGAGAGGGGGAGCTAAGCTTGGCGGATTTCGTAATAATTTGTTGATTTTCGCAAGGATTGTCACCATTTTTGTATTGTTTCGGTATTGTTCCTGTTATCAATGAGTAAGATGTTCAGTAGCGGACAAGCCTTACAAATTTCGCTACAAATGAACCTTGTGGGGATCAGGGCGCGCAGGTCGCGTGGGTCACGTAGACACTAACCATCGGCGCAGAGGAGTATGATTTGGGCGAGCCAAGGCTCGCCCCTACGGCCGACTGTTATTTTGGCGTTGCGTGACTTTGTTGGTCCTACTGAGCGCACAGAGAGAGAGAATCTTATTAAAAATGCAGGCTTATTTGTTGTTGCAATCGGATTTGGCGCCAAGTCAGAAGTTGGCTTTAGTTTTTTTGGAGGGGATTTAGAGGAGCTTTGCCCTGTAAAATACATAAACCATGTGTCTACGCGCCCCGGGTGTAAAGAAAATTTGGTGCGATTTCTCTGGCTTTATCCAAACACTCAGCAGGTGATGACAGCAGCATACCGCTATAGAGGAACTTGAGGACAAATGACCCAGATACAAACTGGTTACGCCGAAATCAACAATGCCCGACTCTACTATGAGTTGGCGGGAACGGGGACACCCTTCGTGATGATCCACGCCGGGATCGCCGACTGCCGCATGTGGGAGGAGGAATTCGCGCATTTTGCCAAGAGCCATCAAGTCTTGCGCTTTGACATGCGCGGCTACGGCAAGAGCCACCCCGTGGAGGGCGAATTCAATATACAGGATGATCTGCGGGCCTTGCTCGCTTTCCTTGACATCAGCGCACCGGTGATCTTGATGGGCTGTTCGATCGGCGCCGGGTTGGCCATCGACTACGCCTTGACATATCCGGAGGAGGTACAGTCGCTGATTCTCGTTGGCGGCGAGCCGGCTGGCTTTGAAGCCGATGTTGAATGGCCGGAGGAACTTTTCGCTCAATCGGAGCAGGCATTCAAAAGCGGGGACGTCGATCGCGTTGCGGAAATCGATATGAGAATCTGGTTCGACGGCTTTGGGCGTTCCGTCGAAAACTTAAACCAGGAAGCCAGAAAGCGCGGGTTCGAAATGGCTCGCCTGGTAGCCGAACACGAGATCAAAGACATCGGCACGCATGTTCGCAAGACCTTTGAGGCGCAGGCAGTTGATCGGCTGGCGGAACTCAAGATGCCGAGCCTGGTG
Organism: Chloroflexota bacterium; assembly: GCA_026708115.1. Lineage (GTDB taxonomy): Bacteria > Chloroflexota > Anaerolineae > Aggregatilineales > Phototrophicaceae > UBA6055. The sequence continues at coordinate 49,801 of JAPOVL010000008.1, read as the reverse complement.
ATCATCGGGGAAAACGACCTGCCTTTCTTGAAGCTCGCCGCCGATTACCTGAGCACGCATATTCCCGATGCGACCAGAGCGCTGATATCAGAGGCCGCTCACCTGCCCAATATGGAACATCCCGAGCAGTTTCGCGCTATCGTCGAAGATTTTCTCTCAGTCGGCTAAACGTTAGTTCCCGAGATTCGCAGGGGATATATGTCGAGCGGTGAAAACCAGCAGCGTTACGACGAGATTATGCGGAAGATCGCCGGCCGCAGGCCCTTCGGGGACAAGACAAGCGCGGAGCGAAGGGTTAGTCCCCATGACCGCGCGCTCGATATGGTCAACGCCTACGACAGCTTTGCCAGACTGACGCAGGAGACATACCCGAATATCTTGTGCCATGGACCCAAGGCGCTGCATGGCAAAGCGTGGTCGGGCGTCGTCGTCTGGTATCACCTGAAGGGTTACCATGGGTATCAAAGACTTGAACTGTTTGGCGTCTGGGCGCAGCATGCCGATAAGGGACTGTTGCTGAGTGTCGGCATACGAAAACTAAGCTATCGGGCGCCGATATTTGACGCCGGCGTATACCGCGTCGCCATCGAAAACGGATTCCAGCTCTATTACGAAGATGACGGTCATCCGCCCGGCGGGGAGGATCAACTCTTGTATCAATCGACATTTGACATGAAAGAGCGCCTTGCGCATCGGCAGGCGCTTTCCGATATTCTTATGGAATGGCGACGAAAGGCGGGGACGGCCTAGTCTTCCGTTTCATCCTCTTCGAAGACGATATCAGTCATCAGGTCGGAAGCGGCAAGATCGTCGAGCGAGATGCCGCCGGCGTCTTCCTGAACCAAGATGCTGACACCTTGTTTCAGTCTTTCGCCGCAAACGAGACAGTCCGGGTCGCGCTGAATGTCCACCCAAATGCTGGAATGGGGATCGTTCTCTTGCCCTTCAATGACATCGAGCGAGGTGTTGGTAACAATGATCGTGTTGGCGGGCATTTCTTCGTAAACCGCGCTGCCGCGCAGCAATTCGTTGAGGATCAGATCCGTCTGAATGCCCGCGACCTTGGTGACATTGACCCAGAGTCCCGGTTCGGCCTCCAGGGTGCCGGCCGCGCCGATCATGCCATAGTCCAGGTCGCCCAGAGAGTCCATCATGATTTTCACGCCTTCGCGCGTTGCTTCCGACCAGCAGGCGTAACAGGGGCCGTCGAATGGCTTGATGATGACGTGATCGCCCCCTTCTCCCCGTTCATAGACCCCGGCATAAGAGGCGCTGAGGCGCTTTTCCAGACATTTTTCGTTGATGGCGTATTTGACCTGTTCGTTGTCGACGCCGACCACGAGGATGTCGATATCGTCGAGGACCTCCCAATGGTCCTGGATTGAGCCTTCGCGCACGTCGACAAGCGCGTCGCGGTTGCGGTTGCGTATGAGGTCGGCGACGGCGGTCGCTTTGTTTTGCCCCACGTGGCGCAGATCCGCGACGTGTCGGGTTACATTGCCGGGTTCGATGACGTCATTATCCACCAGCACGAAATTGCCTACGCCGCTCATCGCCAAGCTCAGAGCCACAAAGCCGCCGCCGGAACCGACGCCAATGACGCCGACTTTCTTTTCGGCGAGTTTACTCAGGTTTTCTGTGCCGATGAGCCGCTCTACGCGGGTCCACAAGTTGCTCATATCGTCGCGATACTTTCTTCACTCAAGTTGCCAGGTACGGACCCAGGATCACAGGGCCGGCATTTCTTTCAGATTCCCGGGCGGCGCGGTCGCTGTCCGCTAAGCTTGCCCAGGGCCGTCGCCATCCGTCTCGTCGTCGTGCGACGGATCGAATCGATGCGCGTCCAGTACGCGCTGGGAAGGGCCGGCATCGGGATCAATCTCGTCCAGCAGGACCGGGATATCGAGTTTGACGGGCTGGCGCAGTCCCATGGCGACCTCGATCGCCACCAGGTAGTCGATCAAGTATTTGTCGCTGCTCCACTGCCAATCCGGGGGATCTTCAACAGGCTCGGCGACGGCCCAGAGCTTTTGAAAGGTTGCGACCGGATCCATCAAATCGAGATCGCTGGTAAAAGGCGCGCTATAGGCCCGGGGCCGCGAATGCGGATAGTCGTGCTGCGTGACGAAGAGCAGGAAGGATCTGGCGCCCTGGCGGATAGCAAAAAAGCAGAATTCAAGCGGGACCTCGCCATCGCATTCGTAGAAGAGGGTGCGGACGAGCAAGCCGTCGTCGGCCATGGCCAAGGTCTCGCTGGTCAAGCGATCGGGAAGCACGACATGCCAAGCGTACTTCATCATTTGCGGCAAAACGTCTTCTTCTACGATCTGGGGATGCACCGGCTGGAATACGCGTACATCACGGTGAATATACCACCAGTCGACGCGCATGTCGGTTCCATTGTCCATTGGCACGGTAATGTAATTGACGGCTAGGTCGGAATCACCAATGATCGGCGCATAACCCACGGTAACAATTGGGACCAAGAGATAGTCCATGTCCAAATCATCGTCGTCGAGCCAAGACAGAGCCGTCATCAGATCGCCATGACTGGGCTGAATCATGGAACCCGGCTGCTTGTGCCAATCGCCGAGGTAGCGCAGGGGCACATCAAAGCGATCGGGCAGAACTTCAGAGCCGCGATAGCGTTCGCGATGGAAATGCCAGTTTTCTTGCAGCCACCAGATGATCTCGTCTTGCAAGGCATCGCCTTGCTGAAAGGTATGCGAACGGCGAATGGCCGTTTCGTCGGGGGAGATGGTATCCAGCACATAGATGGTGGGCAGCCCCTCGGGCGTATCGTTTTCCACGATAAAGCCGAGCATGGCTTCTCCGGTTTCGTCAGCCAAGTACTGGCTGGCGGCGGAAAGCATCTTCTTGACCGCACGCTTTGACAAGACCAGGTTAGGTACAATCCCGCGAGATATCATGGCCATCCCTCGCAAGCGCTTACGCAAGAACTCGATTTCCAGTTGCATGAGCTTGAGAATATCGGGCTCATCCTTGCTTTGCATCTTCATCTTCTCCGTCGGCGGGGCAAGGGCGTACTGGCCTTGATGCGTTCTTCAATGCCGGGCCATTTGCCGGTGGAGCGCCAAGTGTAATAGGCGTAAAGCCATTGGATCGCCCATCCGCCCACGGTGACCGCGGTCGATTTGGAGGGATTCCAGCCGTATTGTTCTCCGTCTTTGGGGTTGAACAGACAAAGCTGCCCGTCTTCGTACTGATGTTTTTCGCTATAGATGCGCGGTTTGATGCAGTAAGCCTCGGCCGGGCGGTTGGGATATTCTTTGGGATAGACGATTTTGAGGCTGTGAAAAGGCGTATCCAGGATGCTCATGTTGATCTCGACCGAGCCTTGCCAGTAGAGCAAGCCGCCGAATGGCGGCACGACCAGTTTGAAGGTATCGCCAAAGGTCGCCTTCATCGCTTCTACTTCCCAAATCAGGCGCGACGAGACATTCTTGCGAGCCCCCCACCAGTTGGACATGTTTTCAGCTCCGTAACGCGTGACTCAAGGTCGAAACGCCTCAACTCTATTGGCAAAGTCCGCTATTGTCCAGTATAGGTCACGGGGCTTTCACCTGCCCGCAGCGGCGCCGATTGGCAAAGCAAATTCGGGCGGATTGAGCAAGTTTAACCGACTGCAACTTCTCATCCAGCGATGATTAAATCCCTGTCGCTCGACAGAGCAACTTCCAGTTGTTGGCCTGGAAAAAGTGAAATTTACCACAAGCGTGGAATCGGCCGGGGATGTTCTGGTAAAAAGAAGGGGTCAAACTGGCGGGAAAAGTTCGAGAGCTCCTCCTCTGGCCAATTTGACCACCGTTCATTCAGTTAAATCCTAACGGGGATTTAGCGTATATGCAAGGAGTATGCAGCATGTCAGTTAAACGTTTTACCCTTCTCGTCACCTTGATCTGCCTGTCTTTCGGGGCTTGGGCGTTACCGGCAGCGGCGCAAGGGGATGACAGTCTCACGGTTTACTCGGGCCGGAACGAAAGCTTGATCGGTCCTTTGTTGGATCAGTTTGTCGAAGACACAGGCATTGAAGTAGAAGTCCTGTATGGGGGCACGAGCGCGGTGGCGAACCAGATTCTCACCGAGGGCGAGAATAGCCCTGCGGATGTCTTCATTGCGCAAGATGGCGGGGCTTTGGGCGCGCTGGCAGCGGCGGGCATGTTGAGCGCGCTGCCGGAGGATGTGCTGAATCTGGTGGTAGATTCCGCCTTCGTTTCGCCGGATGGCGTCTGGGCGGGATTGAGCGGTCGGGCCCGCGTTCTGGTTTACAGCCCGGAGGGCCTGGATGAGGCCGGTTTGGAACTGCCCGATTCGATTCTCGATCTCAGCGGCGACGAATGGCGAGGAATCGTAGGGTGGGCGCCGACCAACGCCTCGTTTGTATCCAACGTGACTGCCATGCGCGTCTTGCTGGGAGATTGCGATACGGAGGATTGGCTGGAAGCAATGATCGCCAACGATGTGCAGTCCTATCCCAAGAACACGCCTATCGTCAAGGCTGTCATTGATGGCGAAATTGTCGCTGGATTGGTCAATCACTATTATCTGTTCCGTTTCCTGGCTGAAGATCCCGAGATTAGCGCCAGGTTGCATTTCTTCCCTGACGGCGATCCCGGTTCGCTGATAAACGTCGCCGGCGCCGGCATCCTCGCATCCAGTGATCAGCCAGATCTGGCTTTGCAATTGGTGGAATACATGCTGAGCGACAGCGCGCAAGCGTATTTCGCCTCCAAGACTTACGAGTATCCGCTGGTGGCGACGGTTGACCCGTCGGTCGATCTGCCGTCGCTGGCAGAAATCCAATCGCCCGAGATCGATTTGTCGGACCTGGACGATTTGCAAGGGACATTGGAAATGATTGAAGACAGCGGCGCGCTGGATTAGAGCCGCAATGGTTGCATTTCAGGGCGGGGATACATCCCCGCCCTGGCAAGCAGGAAGAGCATGCAAGTTTCGCAGATAATCCCCCCGCAACTGCGGCCGCAGCGAGGGCATCAGAGCGCGATTTCGCGGATGCATCTCGGCAATCGACAATTGGCGCAGGCTGTCAGCCTGGCCGTGGTCGCAATCGTGATGACTCCAATCGCGTTTGTCATCATTCGCGCGTTCGGCGCCGGTCAGGAGGGCATCGACTACCTGCTGAAGGCGCGCAATCTACAGATCGTAGCTAACAGCCTGGCTTTGATGCTCGCTACGACGATTCTCGCGTCAGCCATTGGCATACCGTTTGCCTGGCTGACAAGCCGCAGCGATCTGCCCTGGCGGCGGGTATGGCTGGTGCTCGGTTTGCTGGCGATGGTCGTCCCGTCCTATTTGACCGCGGTGACCTTCACTGAAGCATTTGGACCAAAAGGCATGCTGCAAGCGCTTCTGGAACCACTGGGGGTGGAGCGATTGCCGAATATCAAAGGCTTCTTCGGCGCGACTCTGACGCTGACGGTGGTCACTTTTCCTTACATTTTGCTGCCGGTGCGGGCAGCGCTGCTGCATAGCGACCGCAGCCTGGAAGAGGCCGGGCAGAGCCTGGGTCTTGATCGCTGGCAGGTGTTTCGCCGAGTGACGCTGCCGCAGCTTCGTCCCGCGCTCACGGCTGGCATGTTGATGACGGCGCTCTATTGTCTTAGTGACTTCGGCGCGGTCGCCGTGATGCGCTTTAACGCTTTCACACGCGCCATCTTCGTGCAAACGGAGTCGTACCGAATGGACAAAGCCTCGGTGCTGGCGCTGGTACTGATCGGTTTGACGTTGATGTTGCTGCTGGTCCATTCGCACATGCAGCATAGAGGGCGTCATTATCGCATCGGTACGGGCGCCGCGCGCGAACTGCAGAGGGTAAGTTTGGGGGTATGGCGTTTTCCGGCGCTATTGTTCTGCTTTTGCGTTGTCTTTGTCAGCGTCGCTGTTCCACTGCTGGTGCTATTGAGTTGGCTGATCGGGCGCAGTATAAGCAATCCGGTGAACGTGCCCATCAGCGAATTGCTGCAGAACACGGTGGCCGTGAGCGCTGTCGCCGCGCTGGTCGTGACGATGGCGGCGATGCCTCTGGCGCTGCTGGCCATGCGAAAAGACTCGAGAGTAAATCGCTGGCTGGTGAACCTGGCGTATACTGGCAATGTCTTGCCCGGCATCGTCATTGCGCTGGCGCTGGTATTCTTCGCCTCGCAGAATCTGCTGAGCTTGTATCAAACGCTGCCACTTCTGATTGTCGGTTATGCCATCCGGTATCTTCCCTTTAGCATAAGCGCGACGCAGAGCGCATTGGAGCAGATCAATCCGCGCTATGAAGAAGCGGCCCGCAGCCTGGGTCTATCGGCGGGTGAAGCCTTGATTCGCATCACCGTGCCATTGGCGCGCGGCGGGATTCTGGCCGGATCAGCACTGGTGTTCTTGAACGTGATGAAAGAGCTGCCCACCACTTTAATCTTGCGACCAATTGGATTTCGCACTTTTGCTACGCGCATCTGGAGCGCTTACGATGAAGCGTTTTTGTCGTCGATCGCGCTGCCCGGGTTCGCGCTGATCGTGGTATCAGCGGTCGCGTTGGCGATCATACTGCGGCGGGAAGATACGGCTCACTAGCATGCCTGTTACGACTGTACGCAGTTCGGTTCGGTAATCCCCTAAGTTGTTTCCCTCTTTATGCTGAAGGAATTTGCTCTATTCTAGGGCGGAACAAGTCATCATATCGCCCAAAACACAATGGAACTTTCGCTTCATACTGAGAATCTCACCAAGCGCTACAACGGCGAACAGCCCGCCGTTGAGGATGTTTCGCTGCAACTGCGAACGGGTGAATTCCTCACGATTCTCGGACCGAGCGGAGGCGGGAAAACCACGACGCTGCGCCTGCTGGCGGGCTTTGAACGTCCCAGCAGCGGTCTGATTCAAATTGGCGAGGCGATTGTCGCCGACGACAGTCATTTTACGCCGCCGGAAAAGCGTCGGGTCGGTATGGTGTTCCAGGACTACGCGCTCTTCCCGCATTTGAATGTGGCAGAAAACATCGCTTTTGGATTATCCGGCCACAGTAAAGATTCGCGGATGCAAGTGCAGCGCATGCTGTCGCTGGTTGGCCTGACGCTGTTCGCGGATCGCATGCCGCATGAGCTGTCGGGCGGTCAGCAGCAGCGGGTTGCGCTGGCGCGGGCTTTGGCGCCGAATCCTGACATCTTGTTGCTGGACGAGCCTTTTTCCAACCTGGATACCGGCTTGCGAGCGCAGGTGCGCAGCGATGTGCGCAATATACTTCTGGAAACGGAAACCAGCGCAGTCTTCGTGACGCATGACCAGAACGAAGCGTTGAGCCTGTCTGACGAGATCGCGGTGATCTTTGAAGGCAAGCTCTTGCAGGTTGCGACGCCGCATATCATTTACAATCGCCCGATCAATAGTCAAGTCGCCCATTTCATCGGCGAGGCGAATTTCTTGCCGGGCGAGGCGCAGGGGCTGACCGCTACCAGTCCGATTGGCAGGGTGAAGCTCTTCCATCCAAAGCGGGGGCCGGTGCAATTGATGATCCGCCCGGAAGCGCTGCATGTCAATTTCGCAGAAGAGGGATTGGCAGCGTCGGTGCTTTGGCGCGAGTTCTATGGGCATTATCAAAGGCTGGGGCTGGCGCTGGAGGACGGCACGGAACTGATCGCGCGCACGGGGGTGGATCGCTTTTTCCAGCGGGGGGACCGGACCTGGGTGTCGCTGGCGTTGCCGGCGCTGGCGTTTGATGCGAATGGAGAAAGCGAACCATAGCGCAAAGGCACTCTAGTTCGCCAGAAACCATGAATCGACAGACTGCTTATATGCCCGGCAACCAGATTCTGAAGACCGTGCCACGATTCCGTCCCGGGCTGCGCACGGTGATCTTGCCGCTGTGCGCCTCCACGATTTCTTGCGCAATCGCCAGGCCCAGGCCAGTACCCCGGCGCGGACCGCGCGCTTTATCGACTTGATAGAAGCGTTCGAATACGCGCGGCAGTTCCTCTGCGGCGATCCCAATGCCGGTATCATGAATTGTCACGGTAACACCGTGCCCTTGCGCCTTGGTCGCCACGCGCACGACGCCTCCAGGCTCGGTAAACTTCAGGGCGTTGCCGACGAGGTTGGTTAGCACTTGCGCCAGGCGGTCGCCGTCTCCACGGATCGCCGGCACAGTCTTGCAGGAGGACTCCAGCTCAATGCCCTGGTTTGCCGCCAGCAGCTGCAAGCTCTGCACTACGCCTTCGGCCAGCAGAGACATATCAATGGTCTCAAGTTTCATCGACAGCCGACCCGCTTGCAATTGCTCCAGGTCGGTCAATTCCACCACCATGCGGCTTAGACGGCTTGCCTCTTCGTATATGACCTGCGCTGCCGCTTTCGGATCTTCCGCGGCGCCATCGATGATGGCCTGGGAATAGCCCTGAATCGACGTTAAAGGGGTCTTCAAGTCGTGCGATACATTGCCGAGAAAGTCTCGCTGGGCGTTGTTGGCGGCCAGGACTTCCGACGTCATGCGATTGAAGGAATTCGCCAGCGATCGCAGTTCCGGCGGACCGCTGGCCGGCACATGAACCGCATAATCACCGCGAGCGACATCGGTGGCGGCGATAGCAAGCCGCTGCAGCGGTTTGGCAATGGTACGGCTGATCAGCGCCGCCAGGATAATCGAAAAGGCAATACCGGCAAGCCCGGCCTGAATGAGAGGCGGGGCCAGGGAATTGCTGAAGACGGCCAATGTCTCGTGCAGGCGCACGGTTGGCCGCGGCTCGGCCAAGATCCAGAGATTGTCGCCCGGTGAGCGGCCAAGCAAACGGCGCTGCTGTCGAAACATGACCCCGCCATAGAGCCATTCGCTGCCGCCGGGATCGGCAAATGCGCCGAAGAACTGCTCCCCGTCCCGTCGCAAGACCTTCGCCAGCGGATCGCTTTTGTAGCTGTCGACGCGCAAGTGGATGGCTTGACCTGGCTCAAATCTGTTGGCGCTGTCGTAGAGCACCATGGGTCCGTCTTGGGTCAACCAGATTTGCATGGTACGGACATTACGCGAGTCGGCGAAGGCATCCAGCAATTCGGGAATTTGTTCTTGAATGAAAGCGAGATTGGCGTCCCGGGGCATATCGGCGATAAAGTCCAGCAGGTTCAATCCCTGGGTCAAGGCGGCCAATCGCTCATAAGTCGGTTGCGGAGGCGCGGGTCGGTTTCCGATCAAGAGCAAGAGCGCTACGGCAATTACGCCGAGCGCTACCATCAAAAGAACGAGGTAGGATGTTAGCAGCCTCAGGCGTAATCCAAAGCCGCTCGGCGGCAGCGAAAAAGGTCTACCGCGCTCGCGCATGATAATAGGCCTTCTCGTTGCATGAGCGAGGTGGTTTATCAAATAAGAACGGGCGCAAGCGACTAGCGGTCATCGAGCTTGTAACCCACACCCCATACGGTCTCGATGCTAGCTTCCATGCCCTTGAGTTTGTGCCGCAAGTGGGCGATATGCACATCGACTGTGCGGGTTTCTCCGGCGAAGTCATATCCCCAAACAACATCCAGCAGTCGCTCGCGGCTGTAGACGACGCCCTTATTCTCCGCCAGGGTTTGCAGCAAGTCGAATTCTTTCATGCGCAGGACTACCCCCAGGCCCGCCACCTCGACTGTGCGGCGCTGGGCATCAATGCGCAAATTGCCAACCACGATCGGCATGGGCGCGTCTGCGTGATTGTTGGCGCGATCGGTTCGACGGAGGATCGCCTTGACGCGCGCGACCAACTCCCGCGGATTGAAGGGCTTGGTTAGATAGTCGTCCGCGCCCAATTCCAAACCGACAATCTTATCAATATCGTCGGCGCGCGCGGTCAGCATGATAATCGGGACGTCGGACTCGGCGCGCACCTTTCGACAGACCTCCAAGCCGTCCATTCCAGGCAGCATGAGATCGAGGACAACCAGGTTGGGCGCGTCTTCCACGATCTGACGACGGGCGCTAAGCCCGTCTGTGGCGCAGGTTACCTGATAGCCATCCTGTTCCAGGTACATTCGCGCCAGATCGATTATTTTTTGCTCGTCGTCGACGACCAAGATCGTTTCGCTCATAGCCAACTCTCAATAGAAAACGGGATTTGCCGCCTCCTTGCTTAAGGCAGTTTTCGACATTCGCAAGCCAGGGCAATGCCTAACACCATTATGCCAAAAAATGATGACAAGACCGTAACGTTTTTGTAAACATCGTGTAAACTTCGAGACCGGATCCCCGGCAGGCGCGCCGTCGGCGAGCGCGTCGGCGAGCGAGGTCGCCCGCAGGATCTGGCAGCGATCAGCCTATAGTCCGCAGCGGATTTTTGCGCTACAATATGCGCCTTGTCTGAAACTTATACGAGACCACGGCCATGAGTTTGCTGGAAGTCATCCAACCCGACAATCCCGTCCTGCGCAGGCAAGCGGCCCGCATAAACGATTTTGGCGCCACGCTGCAAGACCTGATCAACGACATGTACGAAACCATGATTGAAGCGGAAGGCGTCGGTTTGGCGGGTCCACAAGTCGCTCAAAGCTTGCGTTTAATCTTGGTGCGGCTGCCAGATGATGAGAACAGCCAAGAAATATACGGCGACGATGCTGGCAAACTGTATGTCGTGGCAAATCCAAAAATTAGCAAGCGCAGTCACGATACGATTTCCGGGGTAGAGGGCTGCCTGTCCTTGCCGGGTCTGCTGGGCGATGTAGAGCGCCATCAAAGTATCGAGGTGACGGGGCAAGATCGAAACGGCGAGCCCATGTGTCTGCAAGCCAGCGACTGGTTGGCGCGGGTCTTCCAGCACGAGATTGATCACCTGGATGGCAAGCTCTTCATCGATATCGCGACTAGAGTCTGGCGCCCGGAAGAAGAAGACGGCATCGTGGAAAAAGAAGCCTGAACTCCCATGAGCGTCAAGATTCGCCTCGCTTGCAAAAATGACGCAGCGCAGATCCTTGAGATTTACAGCCCTATCGTTCGCCTCACACATATTTCATTCGAGCATGATGTGCCTGACGCCAGCGAAATTGCTGAGCGAATCGCGAAGACATTGCGTCAGTATCCCTGGCTCGTCTGCGAGATTGACGAGCGGATAGCCGGCTATGCTTATGCCAGCGCTTTTCGCAGCCGAGAGGCCTACCAGTGGACGACGGAGACGACAGTTTATGTGCGCGAGGGCTATCAGCGCCGCGGGGTCGCGCGCGCATTGTACGCGTCGCTATTGGCGATTCTGCGCGAACAGGGTTACCGCAGCGCCGTCGGCGTCATTGCCTTGCCAAATGCCGCGAGCATCCGAGCGCACGAGACGCTGGGCTTTCAAGAAATCGGGGTCTTCAGAAATGTCGGATTCAAAGCCGGGGCCTGGCGCGATACGGGCTGGTGGCAACTTGACTTGAGCCCGGCACTGGAGCGGCCGCCAGCGCCGCAACCTATTGGCGATCTTGTAAAGCGGGACAATTTCGACGAATTGCTGCAAACGGGGCTGCCCGGCATAAGGATCTAAGTAAATGCATTTGAGACGCGCAACAATATCTAAGCACAGCCGCTCGGCTAGCACAGATCGTGGTTTACTAAAAAAGCCGCTCGGCGGCAGCGAAATTGGGCTACCGCGCTCACACAAAATAATAAACCTGCTCGGCAACCGCAGAGCGTGGTTTACTTAACAAGAAGACACAGAAGTAAGTCCAAGTAAGTAATGAGGATTCTACGCCTGTCTACCCCACCCCCCGGCCCCCTCCCCAAAGCATTGGAGAGGGGGTGTATAGCGTGCTGCGACTGGCTTACCCTCCATTGCTATGGATTTATTGAGGGGTAGATTTCAGACCCTGACTTGTTTCCTAACTTGCTCGGATTTACTGAGAGCACAGAAAAAAACCGACAGCGAACCTATTTTGCGGGCGTTTCGCTGAACCCAATACCGTTCGTCCCAATTTTTGATACTCATCATTTACTTGCACTAATTTAGCGCTAATCGTCATTAAATTGCGAGGGAGCCGATATGTCAGAAAGCAAACGGCCTATCAGCGCAGAAGATCTCAACAGGATTCACTATGTACAAGATCCGCAAATCAGCCCGGACGGGCAGTTGGTGGCCTTTGTCAAAGTGACGCCCGATGCGCTGGAACGCGGCTACAAGCGCAATATATGGCTCTTTCCGCTCGGCGGCGGGGAAGCCTTTCAACTGACGCGCGGGGACAAAGACAGCGGGCCATGCTGGTCGCCGGATGGCAAGCATCTGGCCTTTGTATCGACGCGCGGCGACAAGCCGCAGATATATCTGCTGCCGACCAAGGGCGTTGGCGGCGAGGCGCGCGCCTTAACCGATATGAAATACGGAGCGCATAGCCCGGCTTGGTCGCCGGAGGGGAGGCAGATCGCATTCCTGGCGCCGGAAAGCGAGGACGAGCGACAAAGCGCGCCTGGGGAAGACAGCGATACGCCGCCGCCCATTGACAAGCTGGAAAAGAGGCAGCGGCGAGAGCGCCAGGACGAAGACGAGCAAATGCGCTGGGACCCGCGCGAGATGTGGCGCATTCCCTATCGACGCGGGACCAGCTTTGTGGACGAGCGCTACGATCAGATTTACGTGATTAATAGCGAAGAAGCCAGCGAGAGCAGACCCCGCCGCCTCACGGATAGCAACGCCGATCACTCGCAACCGCGCTGGTCCGCCGATGGCGCGTCGATTTTCACATCGCGAACAACGGACCCCGAAGGCGACGAACCGTGGCGGTCGGAGAACTTGTATCGCATTGACGTGAGTTCCGGCCAAGCGAGCCCGATGACGGACGGCGCTCACAGCAGCTACGGGCCGCTGCCATCGCCGGACGGCAAGTGGCTGGCTTGCGGGCGCCTGCCGATTGGCGTCACTGACATTCCCATGCGTTTGGTCGTTATGGCCCCCGACGGCTCCGACCTGCGAATCGTCAACGAGGAAATCGATCGCGAGGCGATTGATTGGGCCTGGTCGCCGGAAAACCAGTTGGCATTCGCAGTGGAAAGCGAAGGCAGAACCCTACCCTGGATCTACGACCCCGCCAGCGATACTGCGCGCCCGCTGCACGACGGCTTGTACGATATCGAGCAATTTGACATCGGTCGCGGCGGTTTGATGTCCATGACAGTTTCCACGCCACAGAACCCCCAGGAACTCTACATTCTACAAGACGGAGATTTCGTCGAAGCGACGCAATTCAACCAGGACTGGTTGAGCGAGGTCATCGTTCAGGAGGTGCAGGAGCTTCGCTTTCAATCGCCGCAGGGCGAAGTACAGGGCTGGTACTTGCTGCCGGTCGACTATGAGCCCGGGCAGCGCTATCCGCTGGCGCTGAACATTCACGGCGGTCCACACGCCACCTGGGGATACGCAACCAAAACGATGTGGCACGAATGGCAATTCCATGCCGCGCGCGGATATGCCGTTTTCTACTGCAATCCACATGGCAGCGGCGGATACGGCGAAGACTTCATGCGCAAGTTGCACGCCGCCTGGGGGCCAGTCGCGATGGACGACATCATGGCCGGCGTGGACGCTTTTCTCGAGCTCGGCATCGCCGACGGCAATAGGATGGCCATCACGGGCGGATCCTACGGCGGTTACATGACGGCCTGGATCATCACACACAGCGACCGCTTCAAGGCGGCGGTGGCCCAGCGCGGCGTCTACAACATCAGCAGTTTCTACGGCACATCGGACGTGCCCCTGCTGATGTCAAATGAATTTGACGCCGAACCCTGGGAGAACCATGAGGTCTTCTGGGACAATTCTCCGCTGAAGTACGCCGCCAACATCAAGACGCCCCTGTTGCTCATTCACTCGGAAAATGATTTTCGCGTGCCGATAGAACAGGGAGAGCAGCTTTTCGCCTGGGTCCGGCGGGCGACGGACACGCCAGTAAAGATGCTGCGTTATCCGCGCGAAGGGCACGAACTTTCTCGCAGTGGCGAGCCAGGGCACCGGATCAGTCGTCTGACGGAAATGGTCAACTGGTTCGACAAGTATGTGAAGGATTGATTTGCCCCTCCAAAGTAGCCGACTAGGCGGGAAACTGTTGAGAGAAGATCGCGAAATAGAGGCCCACTTTGGCGATGATGTCGCGGCGTTCCGCATCCGGCAGCAAAGCGAAAACGGCGCGCAATTGATCCATCAGGCCGCGCTGCACCGCGACAAAGCGGCGCGAGCCCTGGTCGGTGAGAATAACGTCCACTGAGCGCCCGTCGGTGGCGCTGCGGCGGCGGCGGACCAAGGGCGGATCCATGGCTTCCAGACGCTTAACCAGGCCGGTCATGGTGGCGCTGGTCAAATGATGATCGCGGGCGATATCGCCGATGCGACATTGGCCCTGGTTTTCCGACAGCGTCTTTAGCACGTAGAATTGCGGCGGCGTGAGTTGGTGCGCGTCAAAGTGGCTGGCAAGGCGCTTCTCGCCATCGCTGACGATATCAAAAAGCAGCGTCCAAAGCTCGGCCACATCTCGATCGAGGTTTTCGTCCACGCCAGCCGTCCCTCCTAGATGACGCGTTCACTGCCCAGGGCATCCCAAACGTCCAGTTTGCCGCGAATCTCTCGGATTACCTCATCCACGAATTCTGACGTGCTTGCGCGTCCGCCCAAGTCCGGCGTCTTAATCCCGTTGTAGACCGATTCCAGGGTGCTTTCATAGATGGCGCGGCTGGCATCGGCGGCTTTCTTGCCGTCGATATTGCGCAGCAGCGCGCCACAGGCCAAGATCATTGCCATTGGGTTGGCGATGTTCTTGCCTTGCAGGCTGGGCGCGGTGCCATGCGGGGCTTCGGTGACAGCCACCTTGACGTTGAAATCTTGGTCGAAGGCGAATACGATCGATTCGGCGCCGGCAATGGTGCCGAACATCTTCATTACCAGGTCGCTCAAGTTATCGCCGTCGCGATTCAAAGCCGGAATAACCAGCGCTTCGCCGCTCGTTTCCAGAAGCAGCGCATAGGTAGCGTCGATCAGATGCGGATGGTAGCGCACGCCCTTGTAGATTTGCGCGGCGCGATCCAACTCTTCTTTGAACATACCTTCGTATATGGGGCTGACGGTATATTTGGGACCGCCAAAGACGGTGGCGCCAATGCGCCCGGCGTATTGAAAGGTGAATTCGGCCACGGCGCGGCAGGTGCGGCGCGTGATGTAACGTTTGTTGTAGGCGATCTCGTCAAGTCCCTGGCCTTCGCGCCATTCTTTGGCAGCATAGGCGCCTTCCACGGCCATGCGCACCACGGCGATGGGCGCGTGTACGCCCGCCAGTGGCCGCACCGACGGGATGCGCCTGCCCGTCCGCAAGATCACGCTGCCGTGGATCAGATCGCGTAGCAGCGCGTTTGGGCTGCCGACATCGTCGGGATCGCCCGGCGTAATAGTAGCAGCTTTAATGCCCAATCCGCTCTCGAGTATGCAGGCTGCCGCCTCGTGAACGACGGCGTTTTTGGTCCGCCGCCGGTTTTCCAGCGACAGGTCGAAGGTTTCGAAGGACAGATTCGACATGCCAATGACATCCGGAGCCAGCACGCGAAGCGCTTCGTCGAGCAATTCCTGGCCGGTTTCGTCACCCTGGAGCACACAAATGCGATGTTTGTCCACTTGGTCCATCCTCAATTCAAGCCAATTAGCGCTACATGTTTATTGTATGTCAGGAACGACAAGGTGAAAATCGCCTATCGCCAGAGAAGCGCAGGCCATTCTGGCGTCGTCGCGCCCGGTTACGCCCGATAGCCAAATGAGCGCAACTGGATGCAGCCGTGGCCCGGGCTGGCGGTTGCCAGCGCAAAATAGGGCTGAGGAAATCCTGATTATGCTGTAGAATGGTAGGAACTGACTGTTCTGCAGGATTCAGACAGGGAAAACATCTCATGCGTAGATACGGCATTCTCACGAGCGTATTGCTGTTGTTTGCCTTGCTTTTGACATCGCAAGCTCAGGATGAAAGCAACTATTCGTCAACGATAAATTGGTTTTACAGCGCTTGTGAAGACCGCATGGTGGTTGATCTTCATGGCAAGATGCAAGCGGGATACGACGTATATTACCAGGCCTTTGACCTCTTTGGCGGCAATGGCACCGCGATAACGGCTTTGCGTCGGGTCGCAGTCAACGACGAATACTCCACCAGCCAGGTCGTAAACTGGCTGGGCAGATCGACGCGCGAACTCGGTACGCCGATCAGTGTTGTATTCCGTATCGGCCGCGAAAACGATCCAGACGACACCATTTTCCAGGAAGCCTCCGACGACTATCTGGACGAGTGCGAAGAACCGGGTAGCACTCTCGAAGAAGAGCAGACAATGGGCACGGGCGATATTATTGGATCCTCTGGCGTCTTCACGCCGGACGGCGGTCTGCTCAACCCAATCTACTATAAGGAGCCGGAACCGCTGGTTCAGATAGGCGCACGCCCCAGCGAAAGCGAGATTCCCGGCCGCACCGCCGATCCCGGACTGATATTCGCGGAATGCGCGGATGTGGATGGCGCGGACCCGGGCGTCTTGTACGATACGGACGAGATAAGGCTATTCTGGTCATGGTTCGCCAAGACAGAGGCCCATGTCCAGGATCACCTGAACAACGCACGCTACACGGTAAGATTGCGCGGTCTAGACATTCCGGATATTCAAGTGAGCGAGATCAAGCAGATCCCGGGCAGCCTCAATTGGTGGGTCTTTTATACCGTCAACCTGGGCGACAAATGGGAACCCGGCCGATATGGCATTGATTTTAATTTGAGATGGGCGAATCCCATCAGCGACGGCTACGAAGACTTTGGACCGGGCACCGCGAATGAACTCATGGATAGCGGCTGTCTTTTCGTGATTGAGCGCAATCCCTGGGATATCGCGGTGATCCACGAGAATCCCACCTTGCCCTTGAGCGCCTACAACGATTAGCGGCTTGGCGACGCCAACTGGTTTCAGTTTGAAAGAGATCTTCCGCAGGGCAGTTGTACAGTGTCGACACTAGCCGAATACGCAGGCGCCTGCCTCAACCTTGCGTTGTCGGCTCATCAACTCGGTCAATTCGAAGCGCTTAGCGACATGCTGCTGGACTGGAACCAGCGCATGAATCTGACGTCCATCACAGCGCCTGAGGACATTGTCGTCAAGCACTTTCTCGATTCTTTGACCTTGACGACTGTCGTAACGCGGTTTGACGGCTTGCGCTTGATCGACGTGGGCACAGGCGCCGGTTTCCCGGGCTTGGCGCTGGCGATCGCCTTCCCTGCCCTGGAAGTCACCCTGCTTGATTCCACTGCAAAGAAACTGCGCTTCATTGAAGCTGTTGGGGAGGCATTGCAGCTAGGCAACATCCGCACACTGCACGCCCGGGCGGAAGATGCCGGCAGAGACAAGAGCCATCGCGCGTGCTACGACATCGCGGTAGCGCGCGCTGTGGCGCGGCTGCCGGCACTCGTGGAGTATCTGCTGCCGCTGGTGAAGCCCACGGGCCAGGCAATCGCTATGCAGGGCATGACAGCTTACGAAGATGCCAATAGCGCTGCCAGAGCGATCGAGGCGCTCGGCGGGGAGCTTTTCACTATTGAGGAGGTTCTGCTGCCGGCGCTGGACAATCCACGCTATTTGATTGTGATTGACAAGATTAAGAAAACGCCTCGACAATATCCCCGTCAGCCGGGCAGGCCAACTCGCGATCCGATTCAGTGAGGCGCGTGGCTTTCGACAAGTCGATAGGGATGGGCATAATAGGCGCGGTAGATTACGTCCGGCGCGCCCGCCATTAGGTCTTGAAAACTTTGCAAGATTGCAGGATGCGAGATCATCTCCAGCGCGCGCTCGGGAGATACCCACTGTACCTGTGGCGTTTCGTCACTGGGCCGCAGTTGGCCGCCGAGATAGCGCGCCTCGAAGCAAAAGATGACAATTGAACTGGTCAGATTGCTGCGCAGGACCGCGAGCCGGCCGATCTCGACTTGAACGCCACTTTCTTCCAGCACTTCGCGCTTGAGGCCGTCAATCAATGACTCGCCTATTTCGATCTGGCCGCCGGGAATCTCCCAGCCGCGTCTGTGCGTGCGTACGAGCAGAATCTGTCCTTTGTCGTTTCTTACCATTGCGCTGGCAGCCACGATATGTCTGGGCGCCACGAGGGAAGCGTTCATTGGTCCCCCGTGTTCCCGGGCGCGTGCAAGGCGATGCGATAGGGATACCATTCGGCGCGGAAGAGTCGTTTGGCGACGCCTGGATCCGCTTCGGTAAGCTCTTGCATGTGGGCGTCATCGCGGGCATTGAAAATCGCGATGCCAAATGAGGAATAGTCGCTGTTGAGGGTGCGCCCCGCCAAAATCAGCGTGCCCTGCTCCATCTGGCCTTTTAGGTACTCGAAATGCTCGTTGGTAATCCGCGCTTCTTCTTCGCTGGGTCCTTCAGAAAGCATGGCCGGCCGCACCGGTTGTATCTTGTACAGATATGTCGGCATCGTTTCTTTCTCTCGCTTTGTGATCTGTTTAGGGGAGAGAGCATAGCCCAATTCCGCATGCGACGGGAGGCCGATTCGCGGCGCTGCCTCGGGCGACGGGCGATGTTATGAAATCAGTTATAATACTGCTGTCTATCAGTTGACGAGGATGCCATGACGGAAAGCACCAACAAGAAGAAACAATTGCGTTTGGAATTGCCAAAAGATGCGAGCGCGATCTATGCCAACACGGTCATGATTACCCATACGGCCAACGAATTGGTCTTCGATTTCATCCAGGTCATGCCCAACGACAATCGCGCTCGCGTGCAAAAGCGCATTGTGATGACCCCGATCCATGCCAAACTGCTGTTGCAGGCGCTAGAGGATAATTTGCAGAAATACGAAAGAAAACACGGCGAGATTGTCGCGCCGCAGCGGCAGTCGCTTGCCGAGCAGCTATTTGGAGCGGTAAAACCGGAACAGGACGACGATGATGAATAATCTGAGCCAGGTTTGTGAATTCATTCGCGAAGACATGGAAAGGCGCAACGCGGCTCGCGATCGCGCGATTGTCCTTTCACGCCAATTGATCCGTCACTGTTCCGAGTCGATCCGCGCCATTCATCGACAGGATTGGCCGCTTGTCGACAAGAAACTGGACGAGGTGCGGGCTGGCGCTGCGGAGTTGAAGGCCGTCGTGGCAGAATTCCCGGGCCTCTACCACACGGGATACACGCAAGATGCGCTGAAGGAAGTCGCCGAAGCATTCATCACTAGCGCCATCATCCGCGGTCAGCAATTGCCCACGGTTGCCGAATTGGAGATCGAGTGCTCAACCTATCTCAAAGGTCTGGGCGAGGCCGCCACCGAACTGCGCCGCTTCATCCTCGACATCATGCGCCGCGAAGACGCGCACAGCGCCCAAGCCGAGGCGTTGCTGAGCGCGATGGACGACATCTACGATCAGTTGGTGACCTTCGATTTTCCCGATGCCCTCACTCACGGCTTGCGCCGTCAAACCGACGTTGTCCGCGGTGTCCTGGAGCGCACGCGTGGGGACCTCACGCAGAGTTTACGCCAACAGCAGCTGCAAAACGCCCTGAAAGAACTTGAAGTCAAGGTAAAGGACGACGAGACGGGCGACGCAGCGACAGATGATTGACGGCGAAAGACAGGCAATTGTCAAGTAGCGAGCTTCCATTCAATTAGGGCGCCCGCGACCCAGGTTGGTTTAGGCGCGTCATACAACGCCGCCGAGTCGGTGAAGCTGATATCCAAAACCTCTCCGCGCATCGGTCCGCGCAGATAGCGATAGACCTGGCCGGTATCGCGGGCGTCGCTTTTGGCTTCGACACAATGCCGGTTATATGCGTGGTAGTCGCCAGCTTCCAGGATGCGCAGGCCCGATTCGATCATCGATTTGGCATAGGCCAAACCCTCGGCGTCGTGATCGTATGCGCTGTCCGGGTCATCGCCGTAGCCGATGCCATGGTGGAAGGGGTCGGCCGTGGACAGGACCGCCGCTTCTTCCATAAGTCGCGCCAAGTCGTCGATACCGGGCAAATCCTGCGGGCGTCCACCAGCAAGGTAAGGATAGCGTTCATAGACCCTTGGCGCTCTTTTCTCGGAAATGCCCCGTCGTTCGAGCTCGGCTTGCCAGAAGTGTCGCCAGCTGATCAGAGCGTGATCGCCGGTCCATTCGAGCCGCCCTTCTATTCCGGGTCCTTGTATGCCCCAGTATTCGGAATGCGCCGGATCTGCGCCCTTGGCCACGGCGACGCGCGCGTCTTCCATCGCTTGATTGAAGGCGTGCAGCACGCTTAGGACGACCACCTTTTCCGCGCCGCAGTCCAAGGCGGCGTGAACACAGGCCGCGATCTGATATCCGCAGTCGCGCACGCCGGCGTGCGGGAATACCAAGATGCCTCCCGCGCCGAGCGTATTGGAAAGCTGCCACTGTCTGCCCCGCTGCAAATGCTCGAGGGTGCCGGACTCCCCCAATTCCTCATGTTCTTTGGCATACAGTTCCTGCACTTGCTTTTGCAAAGCATCTCGATCGAGTTCCATTGTTGTTTTCCTCAGATATCAGGTCCCCGATCAATTTGTAGCGCAGCGAATGCAATCCGTCAAACGCGCGCTTTCAGCCTTGACCAGCGATTTCCTATCCGTATAATGCGGACTTGGTTCACAACCATATAGCGACGTTTGCCGTAGACAGCCGGTGGGCAGATGCCCTTAATTTCCTGCCGAGGGGAACGCAATAGTCTGTAATCGGTCCTTGCGATCGAACGAATTGCGACCTCCAACTGCGGGTCGCTTTTTTGTTCGGTCGGGTCAGATGGTCCGCCGTGAAGCGCGGAGAGCCAGCTGATATAGAAAGGAGCGACACTTGCCAGTTTCAAGAGCACGCAAGCAAGAGCTTGTCGCGCAGTATGTTGAAATCCTCAACAATTGCGATGGACTGGTCATCGTGCAAACCCAGGGGCTCAGCGTTCCCCAAATCGAAGGAATGCGAGCTGCTGTGCGCGAGCAAAACGGGCAGTACATCGTCGCCAAGAACACATTGATGCGCAACGCGCTCGAACAAGCCAACTGGGTTGTTCCGGAGGACCTATTGGAAGGTCCGGTGGCGATCATCTTTGGGCGCGACAATATGCCCGGGGTGGCCAAGGCTGTCTTCAAGCACATTGAAGACGAGGATTTCGACGAAAATATGCGCGTGACCGGCGGGATAATGAGTGGCGACATTCTCGACGCCGGGCAAATAGAGGCGGTATCCAAGCTGCCAACACTTGACGAACTGCGCGCGCAAATCGCGGGTTTGATGATGTCCCCGGCGCAAGGCCTTGTCAACGTGTTGCAGCAAGCGACAGGCGGGGTGGTCAACGTTCTTCAGGCTTACGTAGACAAGCATGAAGAAGATGGCGGCTCATGAATCACCCGGGATGATAGTTCCGAGTGACGATTCAATCTGTATCGAGAGTAAAATGCCCGCGCGGGCATGCAAATGAAAGGGATGAACAATGGCAGATCTCGACAAAATCGTGGAAGAACTGAGCGGGCTGACAATCCTGGAAGCCGCAGATCTCAAGAAGCGCCTGGAAGAAGCCTGGGGCGTTGAAGCGGCAGTCGGCGGCGGCATGATGATGATGGCGCCAGGCGCCGGCGGGGCGGTAGCAGATGTCGAGCCCGAAGAAGAAAAGACCGAATTCGATGTGGTCCTCAAGGAAATTGGACCCAAGAAGATCAATGTCATCAAGGCGATTCGCGGCATCACGCCCCTTGGACTCAAAGAGGCCAAGGAACTGGTGGAATCCGCCCCCGCGACCGTCCTTGAAGAAGTCAGCAAAGACACCGCTGAAGAGGGCAAATCCAAGTTAGAGGAAGCTGGCGCCGTCGTAGAACTCAAGTAGCGGCCTCCACCGCCGCTAATCGCAATTCGAGTCCAGGCGCGTGTCCTCTGTAGAACGCCACGCGCTGGTTTTTGGCGAGCGATGCAGATCGCGCGCATTATGTGTGACAGCCGGCGAGATGTCGGCTGTCTCTGATTCTTTTTCTCACTCCAACGTATCGTAGTCTATCAGCGTTTTCTAAGCCCCGGTTGGCGTGCTTACAGATATTATGTCATTATCAATGTGACGACCAAGCCTAGATATCCGGCCTCAAGCAGTGGCAAGCATCTCCTACAGCAAGCTCCTGGAACCAGTTAGCGGCGTCATATCCTGTATGGAATCCATGCTTACGGGCGCCAGTGGCGCAACTTCGGGCGATCAACGGGAATGTTACAAGCGAATCCATGCCTACTCATGGGGACTGCACACCTTGGTGATGGATGTGATTACCGCCATCGGAATCGAGAACGCGGGGACAAGGCCCGCGGTGCTGGAACGCTTTAACAGCCTCTTACACCCAATCAAAACCAACCTCAACAACCTGGACGCCGGCTTCGATGGCGATTTGACCGACGAGCAATACCAGATCATCGCCTATGTCATGGCGACGATCGTATCTATCGAGCGCATGATGAACAATGTCTGGCACTTTTCGCTTATCAAGCACGACCGCCTTAAGTTTTCCCTCTCTGCGGTCGACAGCGCGTTATTGATGCAGAAAGTCGTTTCAGTTCTCGGCAAGCCCGCGCTTCAAGCCTCTGGCGTGACAGCAATGGTAGCCGGCGACGAGACCTGGCTAAGTTATGCTTTTGGCGAGATCGCGACCAATATCTGTTCCCATGGCGATCCCGCAAGCGTCAGTTTCGACGGACAGCGCCAAGGCAATCGCCTGCAAATCACCATATTTGACGCGGGCAGAGGATTCGCCTGCTGTGATGTCGAAGACCCATTCCTCCCCTATTGGCAGGCAAGCGAGCACAATCAAGGACTTGGTTTGGGTCTGTACCTAGCCAGAGCCTTCATCGAATTTGGCGGCGGAACGGTCGCCATTAGCAGCGAAGCGGGCTTCGGCACTACCCTCAATATTTCACTTCCCCTGGCGCATTGAACCGCGCGGCGCGTAACCGGCGAACAGGTCTGCCGCGCCCAGGCAAAATATGCAGTCCGCTTGTCGCATGAGTGCCGCCGTACACAAAAACCAGAGGGCAGTTCGCCGCGTTTACTCTGGGATATACCCTTTGGTTTTTGTTGTTTCCGGAACTGCGCTATAATCGCGCGCGTACTCAAGCCGATGGAGCATAGACATGGGTAAAGCTAAAGTATTTGTCACGCGTCGCTTGCCGGAGGCCACACTAAATCGCCTGGCCGCGCATTGCGAACTAGAGATATGGGACGATTTTATGCCGCCGGATTATGCGACGATTACAGAGAAAATCCGCGATCTCGATGGATTGCTAAGTTTGCTGACTGACCGTGTTGACGCGGAGTTGATGGATGCCGCCCCAAATCTGCGCGTCATCAGCAACCTGGCCGTTGGATACGACAATATTGACGTCGACGCGGCGACAGAGCGCCGGATTCCAGTGGGCCACACACCCGATGTACTGACGGAAACCACGGCCGACTTCGCCTTCGCGCTTCTGATGGCGGTGGCTCGCCGCATTCCGGAGGCCGAAAGGTACATCCTGGCTGGCAAATGGCGAACCTGGCATCCTACGGTTCTTTCAGGTCAAGATATCTTCGGGGCGACGTTGGGAATCATCGGTTTCGGTCGTATCGGCCAAGCGGTGGCCAGACGCGCCACAGGCTTCAACATGACGATCCTGGTCAATACCGAGGAGAATAGGGACAAGATTGCTGAGATTGGCGCGGTAGAAGCATCATTGGAACAAGTCCTGCGCGAAAGTGATTTTGTCAGTCTGCATGTGCCGCTTACCGAGGTGACGCAGCACATGATCAGCGAAGCGGAACTGGCGTTAATGAAGTCGACAGCGATTCTGATCAACACGGCGCGCGGCAGCATTGTCGATGGCGCGGCGCTTTACAAAGCTTTGGATCGGGGAGACATTCTTGCGGCAGGCCTCGATGTCACTGACCCCGAGCCGATACCGCGCGAGCATCCGCTACTTACCCTGGAAAATTGCCTGGTCGTGCCACATATCGCCAGCGCCAGCGTCGCCACCCGCACCAAGATGGCCGACATGGCCGCCGACAATCTTATCGCGGGCCTTTCGGGCGTGCCGCTTCCAAATTGCGTCAATCCGGAAGTGTATACCTGAACAAGAGCCCTTTCTCTGGGGGTGTATTTCAGATTATTGGCGCGTCAATACCCCATCTCCCGACCCCTCCACGGTTCATTTGAGTCGAAACCGCTAGGGGCGCCCGACCCGCAGTGTCGGCGGGCAGTGTCTACGCGCCCCTTCGCGGCTCTGTGCCAAAAAATCCCTCTGCACCAAGGGGGGGGTACCCCCCTCACACACGCGCCCTGTATACGTACTGTATCGATATAGTGACCAAAAAAGGCGCATTTTATACGCATTTTAAGGGTATTGTTTCGCCGTATAACGCCACCTTGCGCGCATCGAAAGCCTGTGGTCAATTGCGCTTTTGAACGGCAAGACCATGTGATTTGCCAATAATCTGAAATGCACTCTTTCTATGGAAACCATTTGACAATTCGCCCAATCTGTACCAAAATAGGCTCAATGTGATGCTCGCCAGCAACTGTATTTGTTTGAGCCGATATTCAAGAAGAGCGGAACAGCGTTAAGTTTGCAAGTTAATCGGAGCGAAATCCGGACTCTCAAGTAATTCTTTCAATTGCAACCTTTCAGATAGCTGTTATGCGTCCTGTCCCTTGGGCAGGGCGCTTCGTCTACTATTCGCGGCGTTAAGTTCATCGCCCGACGTAGATGATACTTTTTGCGAATGTCACCGTATAGTCTGTGGTGACTGCACCCAGAAAGGAAGAAATCATGGCAGAACGACGGATCAAATTGACGCGGCAGGGATTCCAGAAGCTGCAACGCGAACTCAATGTCCTAACCAGCGAGGAAAATTCCAAGGTGGCGGAAATGCTCGCCGAAGCGCGCGAAGACGACCAGGGTGAAGAGGCCGTTTTCTTTGACGCGATGGTTTCCAAAGAACGACTTGACGAACGCGTATCGCACTTGCAAAACGTACTGGCGCGCGCCGAAATCATCGATGCCGACGAAGACCCGGACACGATCACGCCCGGCAATCGCGTCACAGTATACGATACATCAGAAAAAGAGGAGTTCACGATGGACTTGCTCGATACCGAGGAAATCACGCACGGTCGTCGTGGGGTGTCCTTGGATTCGCCTGTGGGACAGGCGCTATTGGGCAAACAAGTTGGGGATCGCGTCAAAGTAGAGGTTCCCGACGGACTGGTTACCTACAAGGTTCGCAAGATCGAGATGATCCCGGACGACGGCGCCTGATCCCCGCTTTAATCGGCGAACAAAAAAAGTGTCGCCATTGACGACACTTTTTTTGTTCCAGCGTTGGACCTCCGCAACCAGAGCCTCGCCTGTCTAGGTTGTTCTTTGACAATTCTACTTATCTTGGCTGGTAGGCCTCGCCCAGATGATCCAAGACACTGCCCAGCATATAGGGCGCCAGCGCCAGTGTCGCCGTCGCCAGTTCGGGTTGCGTCCTCGCTAGATCTTCGGCGCCCTCCAAGAGTAGAATCAAGGCTTCGGTAACCAGGGACATCCAACCAATGGTCTGCAGCATGACCTCGCTCAAGACTTCTGGATCGCGTTGCGCGTGGAGCACCAGCCAGCTAGCAGCCTCCATCATGGGCATCGTCGCCATCATCGAAGCAGTCAAACTCCACATCATCAACTTCTGTGTTTCCGGAGATAGATCCGACAAAGCGGTTTCCGCTTGCATGCGCTGCGCCAGACGCGCCATGATTGTCGCCGCCAGCCGCGCAGGCGCGCGCTGTTGAGGAGCGCGCTTCAACAGCGTGTCCACACGCTGCAAGCGGTCGTATTCCTTGGCGGCGGACTGATCTCTTCCCAGGACATCAAGCAATTTCTGCGCCATTTCATCGGGAAGCTGGCCGTCAAGCGCCTCTTGCATCATGTCCAGTGGTTGCGGGTTGAACTCTTCGGACATCCTAGTTTCCTTTCGGTTTTGGGGTGGCCAGCCGGTCAAATCTGTCATCTTCGTCGTCCTTAACACCGCTAGCGCGCGCATCACGATCTGAAAGCAGGTCCGCCAGCGTTCGCCGGGCGCGGAACAGGCGACTCTTGATCGCGCTTTCGGTTGTTTCCATCAGTTGAGCAATTTCCGCGTAGGAGTAGTCGTACCAATAGCGCAAGATCAAAGGCAAGCGGTAACTCTCTTCGAGCTTCATCAAGAGGCCTTGCAGCAGCTCACTCTGCTCCGCGCTCAACGCAGCCTGTTCAGGAAGCGGATCGCTGCTGCTCAAAGCGAGGGCCGCGGCGGTGGGCTCGTCATCGAGGGAAACCAATTGCATCCGCCGCTTGCGCCAGCGATCAATACAATGATTGGACGCGATTGACATCAGCCAGGTTTTGAAGGATCGCTTGGTATCGTAGCGGCGAAGATTGAGAAAGGCGCGCAGGAAGGCTTCTTGAGTCGCGTCCTCTGCTTCGCCGGCGTCGCCCAGCATACGGTAGCAGAGATTGTAGACGGGATCTTGAAACAAGTAGACTAATTCCGCGAAGGCATCCTGGTCGTCCGCCAGCGCGGCCTCTACCCACTCAAGAATCTTTGGATCAGGTTTCGCCACCGTCTCGCCTCAATTGCTTTAGGATGCAAGAACTCGTTGACTGAAAACTTTGCTTCTAGCCTGAATACGTCTGCAGGGCACCCGCGTTGCTTGTCGCGGGCTGGTCCGCGAGCCAGCCCGCGTCGGATCTCGACCAAGACATGATTTCGATCGTTTCTGTCATGCTTTGATCAGCAGGACGGCTGTGGCAATGTTAGTCGCCAAAGGCACGTTATGTACATTGCAAATGCGGAGGAGGCTTTGGATATCGGGATCGTGTGGGTGTTTGCCCAGCGGATCGAGAAAGAAGAAAATCGCCCGGACCTGCCCTGTTGCAACCTCCGCCGCGATCTGCGCATCGCCCCCAAGCGGACCGGAAAGCAGTTGCCTTACTTTTAGCCCGGTCTTTTCTTCGATTAGCGCCCCCGTTGTGGCGGTAGCCACCAGGTCAAATTCAGTCAGACGCTGTCTGTGGTCCATAACAAATGCGACCATATCGGCTTTCTTGCCGTCATGAGCAATAAGCGCGAGCGTCGGCTTGCCAGACTCTTCGGTCATCAATTGTCTCGCCAAGCGCCAGGCCGCTACGATACGCTGCGAGGGCGGCGCGCCAACTGCGCCGGTATTGACAGCGGCAAATGGTAGCGAGTGGAGCCGAATAAACTGATGAAGCGCTGGTTCATGCAATACGCTTCATCGTAGAATCCTTCGAGCTGCCCCATCAAGGCCGCCCAGGGGCGGCGTTCCGCTGCCAGCCGTGCCTGACGACTCATCTCCAGGCGAATTTCGGGGTGATCGCGCAAGTACGCGATGACAGTCGCGAAATCCGCCTCGGTTGGATTTACGGACAATCCGGTTACGCCTTCCTCGATGACCTCAGGGGCTCCCCCAGAATTTACAACAACTGATGGCAAGCCAGAGGCCATCGCTTCTTGAATCACTTGACCAAATGTCTCGTTCTCACCAGTAAAGGCAAAGACATCGGCGCTGGCGAAGGCCTGCGCCAGTTCGTCGCCGATCAGATATCCTGTGAAGTGGACATCGGTTTCTGAAAATCTGGCTTCCAACTCCTCGCGCAAGGCGCCGTCACCGACTATCGTCAAGGCGACCCGCTCCATCTTGGCGACTTCGAAGAGCAGTTCAACGCGCTTTTCATGTGCCAGGCGACCAACGAAGATGCAAAGCAGCGAATCATCGTCACGGCCATTGAGCAGGCGACGGCGCATCTCTTGCCGAGCATGGGCGGGGTGAAAGCGCTCAGTGTTGACGCCACGCCCCCAATGCCGCACGCGCCGATACCCTTCGTCGCGCAAGCGGCGAATGATGGTCTGCGTCGGCGCCAATGTGAGGTGGCAGCCATTGTGAATATAGCGCAACCAGCGATTGACTGGGCCCGACAGCATAGGGAGCCCATAGTGTTCTGTGTATCCAGGCAAGTCCGTCTGATAATTGGCGATAACCGGCAGGTTGAGGTGGCGGCCGACAGCCATCCCATTGACCGCCATTGCCGCTGGGCTAAAGAGGTGAATCAGGTCAGGCTTGAATTCCTCGAGATGGCGCGCGACAACGGGATTCGGCAATGCCATCCGCGTTTCTGGCGCCTGCGGCAAGCTAATTGAGCGCAGCGGAATCACCCGCGACGAGCCAACATGTTCGACAGCGATATCCGGAGCGAAAATCAAAACCTCGCGCCCGGTCTCTTGAAGATAGCGAATAGTCAAATAAGTCGTCTTGACAACGCCATCAACCTTGGGCAGAAAGGACTCGGTTAGGACGGCGACCCGATTTACGTGCTCAGACGGCGCCGCTGAATGAATCTCGTCGAGCAACACGGGATTGCCGAAGAACTCGTCAAGCGACGTCTTCTGTTGGGCATGCAGATTGTCGAGTAAGCGCTGCGCCTGCATTGCTGGCCTTTCATTGTGCCCTGCCAAGGGACCGGTCTAATGTCATTTTCGTATAAACGGAAACGATACGCAATCTCATCATTGAAAACACCCGCAAGTCGGCATGGATGTGCCGCGCGTTCGGCGACCGGTACATATATCTACTTGTTATACGGTTAGCTATACGAAATCGTTCTGTCGCCTGTACTATTCAGCGCCATATAGCTCACGATAAATGTTGTAGTTACGGTAGATGAACTGAACGTATTTTCTGGTCGAATCAATGGTGATCGTGGTCATGAATAGATCGGGATCGCCGCCGG
This sequence comes from Chloroflexota bacterium, assembly GCA_026708115.1. Classification (GTDB taxonomy): domain Bacteria; phylum Chloroflexota; class Anaerolineae; order Aggregatilineales; family Phototrophicaceae; genus UBA6055. Next base: position 21,004 of record JAPOVL010000008.1, on the reverse strand, counting down.
ACAGTTCATTCCATTGATAGGCGCGCCCAGGTCCCGCATTATATGCTGCCAGCGCCACAACGGCATTCTGATCGAACAAATCAAGTTGCTCGTCAATATAAAAGGCGCCGAAAGCGATGCCAGCATAAGGACGGAACAAGTCGCTATGCTGATAGTCGCGCCAATCCAGACGTTCGGCGATATATTTGGCAGTGCTGGGGATGACTTGCATCAAGCCCTTCTCACCGGCTGCCGCTGTGGCGTAAGTATCGAAGAGACTTTCCTGGCGAATCAAGGACAGCATAAGCAGGGGATCAATATCCCGCGTTTCCCCTTCCCGTCGAACCAGATCGGCGTAGTAGTCTGGAAAGCGCAGGCGAGCCAGGAAACGCGGCGCCCCCAACGTGCCGGTTTTGGAGGCGATGATAACGTCGGCGGCGGCGATGATGGATTCGCGGAAGGCGCCCAGACCTCGCAAGTGAATCGCCAGACGATAACTGCCGAGCGCATCCCCGCTCTCGCGCAGCGCACCCGCCAGATCCTCAAATTCAGTCGAAGCTTCGTCGAACGCGCCGACAGCGAAAAGCTCGCGCCCACGCACAAGACGAGGATCGCGGTTCAGTTCTTCACTCATCCGCCACAGGTGGCCCTCTTCTTCCAACGCAAAAACTTGTCGAAGCCAGGCTTCCGCCTGTTGAACTTCAGCATTGATGTCGAAAGAGAAGTTATAAGATGATGGCGGGTCAAAGGGCTGTCGGCCAATACGGAAGTCGCCGGCGCGCGCGGCGAAATAACTATCCGGCGCGGCCGCAACTGCCAGTTCAAAGGCTTCGTTTGCCGCTTGCTGCTTCCCTCGCATGGCGGCGAGCCGCCCGACCCACAAGTAAGCAGCCGCTTGATCTTCGCCCTCCGTGAGAGAAGCGATGCGCCCATACAGATTCTCGGCGATCGACCAGGCTTCGTCTCGAACCGCCGCCGAAGCTGCGATGAACAATCCATTGGTCGTCAGTTCATGACTCGGGTAGGAGTCAGCAAGCCTCGTAAAAATTTGGCGCGACAGACTAGTGTCTCCATTAGTGCCATACAGATAACCCGCCCGCCAAAGCGCCTCGCCGGCGGCGTCCCCCAGATAATCGTAATTATCGGCAACAGAGAGATAGATCTCGATCGCGGCTGGAATATCACCGGCCAAAAAGCGCGTCCGTCCGCGTTCCAGCAGCGCATCGCCGAATAACGGATCCTGAGGATACTGATCGATGATGGTCTGGAATGCTATCATGGCAGCATCCGCGTTGCCGATCTGCCGGTAGGCGCGTCCGAGCAGCAGGTGCAGTTCAGCCGGGACTGCCTCCAACTGCTGCGATGTGGTGAAGGCATTGAAGGCGTCGATGGCAGTCTGATAGTCGCCAGCATAAAATGCGCTCTTGCCGCGCGTCAGGCCGTCGTACTGGATGCCGGTAGCCTCGAGGATCTTCAAGGCGTCGTATGATGCGGGTGTCCCCGCATAGCTCTCGAAAACGCTCCGCATCCGATCCCAACCAGCATCCGTGAGATTTGCGTCGAGCAGCGCTTGTGCTGCGCTATAGGAGATGTTTGCCCGATAGGGTACGTTGCGCGCAACCGACAGGATCGCATCGTACTGCGCGACGGCGTCCGTCGCCCGCGACAAGCTGATATAGATCCCAGCCAGCTTCTCGCGCAGGATCAAGAGTGGCACCTTCGAGCGCTTGGCGGCGATCGCCTTTTCATAGTTTTGCAGCGCCAGATCGGTCTGCCCCAAGGCAATCCGCGCGTCCGCTATGCGCTCATACACGTAGCTGTCGATCAAGCCGGGGCGCGCTGCCAAATACCCTTCAAAGTCCGTGATTGCCATCGTCCAATTGGAGACGCCCATATGGGCGTCTCCGCGCATCAAATAGGATTGTGGACTGTGAACGCTGGCAGGGAATTCCCTGATCAACAGATTGAAGGCATCCAGGGCTTGCTGGAAATAACCGTCGCGCAAGGCAACCTTGCCTAAGCGAAAAGCAGCCAGGGCGCGAAACTCCGCCCCGACCGCCTCACCATAATTGAGCAAGGTGCGGTAAATGCCTGCCGCATCCTCCAGATAGCCATCCCGCATGAATTGATCGCCCAACTGCAGCAGTAAGGACGGTTCGATCGTGGATACAGGTTCTGGCGTCGGCGGCGCGGCTGTCGGTAGCGTCGTCGGCGCTGCTTGCGCCTGTACATCATGGGGCGTCGCGGTCACAAAAATGATGTTGTCCTTGTTCGGCGTAGCTTCTGGCGTCGAGCCTTTGCCAAAACTGCAAGCGGTCATCAAGCAAGCAAGAGCGAGCGACAGCGCGCGGAATGTCTGCATATTCATGAACCTATTGAGATCTGTGACCCCGCCCATGGTACGGAGGCAACTCCCGGTTGTCAAGCAGGTCTGGCGCCTTCTCATGCCGAAGGAGGCAATAGCTCTCCGGCAAGCCAGGGCATGCCGTAGCCCACGATCAAATGCCCCGCCTCGGCCAATGCCCCCGCCAAGGAATCTGTATCATGGTATCTCCACCAGTGATCTTCCGCCGGCAAGATCTTGACGCCGAAGTCGCGGACAACGAGCTGGCCCAGGTTTCGGATCGAGAATCGGTCAGCGTCGTACTTCTCGGCGCCTCGAAGGCTCGAGCGGCCAAGTTGAACGTTGAAGCGCGATGGTTGGTCGCTGGACCAAGCGTTGTCGCTGTAAACCAGAACCTGAAATTCAATCAACCCTGTATAGCCGTCTTCAAGCGCCTTGACAAAGCGATATCTGCCACCTGCCCACTGCAATGGCCTCTGCTCCAGGGTGTAGCCGGCAGCGTGCAAGGCTTGCCCTATCACAGTTTGCAGCAAGCTAAGAAAATAGTCTTGCGACGCCTGTCTTTCACCCAAGATCACATACGCCTTCTGACTAGATCCAAGCCATGCCGGCGCACCAGATACTGCAAGAGCAGCGCGATATTCCAGGCGTCGTCATGGCCGCGATGGTGCGTACCGCGAAATTCGAGGCCCGCTATGCCGAGCGCTTCGGTCATTCCCACGCTCCGATGGCCATCAAACTGACCGAAGACTTTGCGAAGATTCATATGTTTGTCACCAAAAGGGTAGCTAAGGCCCATCCGTCTGCACTGTTTGCGGAAGAGCTTGCGATCAAAGCTGCCCCAGCTCGCCCACAGTGTCTTGCGCGCCAAATACTCTTCAACCAATATGGCACAGGCTTCGGCAAATTCGATACCATCTTGCTCCACCTGCTGTGATGTTATGCTCGTCAAGCTCGTACAAAATTCACTGATCTCCGAAATAACCGGTTTGACCAAAATGCTGCGCTTGCCGTAAACATGATCTTCGCGTAGATCGTAAAAGCACAGGCCGATCTCGATAATCTCGCTTTGCTGCCCGACTGGGGGAGGCTTCACATCCCAACAAGTCGCTTCAATGTCGATAATCAAAACGCGGTCGCTGCGAATTGCCATTGAGCTTTGTCATCCGATCTCTTATTTTGTAAACCGCGTTGCCCAGGCGGGCAGAAGGTTTATCATTTTCTGTGCGCGCGGCCGGACAGTTCGCCGATTACGCGCCGAGCGGCTGTTCTTGGAGCACCACGTCAAGTTCAGCGGCTGTGGTTACCGGCAGACGACAAGCGAAATGCCGGCAAACATGGACGGTTGTCCGATCCTCGAGCATCTTGCGATGACTGAGCAAGGGTATATTTCCGTGTTCATCCACATCCCCGCGCGCCGCAGCCCTGACCATATTCGGGCGAAAGGGTCGGTTGAGCAGTGCAAAAATAGCGCGCGCTTCTTCCGTTTCCCTATCCCCGGCGACGGCGACTTCGATGATGCCGCTTACCAAGGCGTCCGTCGCATTGAGAGACTCGGCGAAGGCTTGCGGATATTGTCGCATGGCGTCGGTCAAGATCTTGAGCACAGCGCGCGCGGTGTTGTCATAGCGCGAGTCGCCGGTATAAGCGGCCAGCCGCAAGAGTTGCTTCGCCATCATGGCATTTCCCGAGGGCGTTACGTTGTCCTGCAAATTGCGCGGGCGTACAATCAAATCTTCGTGGTCGTCGCTGGTATCGTAGAAGCCGCCGTCGGCGGCGGCAAAGTGATCAAGCGCAAAATCCGCCAGTCGCCTGGCCTCGACGAACCAACATTCTTCAAATGTCAACTGATACAACTGCAATAGACCGTCGATCGCATTCGCATAGTCTTCGAGATAGGCGTTCAGTTTGCTGTGACCCGCCTTATGAGTACGGTACAAGCGGCCGCCTTCATCGACCAGATTTTCCAGCAGAAACGTCCCGGCGATTTTGGCGGCATCCAGATAGTCTTGTCGCGCGAGCACGCGCGCGGCCTCGGCCAAGCTGGCGAGCATTAAGCCGTTCCATGAGGTCAGAATCTTGTCGTCAAGGGCAGGCGGCATCCGTTCATTCCGAACATGGTAGAGCCGGGCCCTGATTCGGGCAATCGCATCATGTAATTCCTGAGATGACAGGCCCAAAGCATCGGCGACGTCAAGCGGCTCTTCTGGAATGTAGAGGATATTTGCACCTTCAAAGTTTCCCGATTCCGAAAGGCCGAAATAGGCGATGGCAATTTCAAGCGCGCGGGGCAATGTATCGTCCAAGGGCGCCAGCGCCTCGCGGACTTCTTGCAAGGTCCAGACAAAGAATTTACCTTCTTCGCCCTCGCTGTCAGCGTCGGTGGCGCTGAAAAAGCCGCCCTCGGGCGCAGTCATTTCTCGCAAGATGTAATCGTAGATATCTTCCGCAATCGCCCGGAAAAAGCTGTCGCCCGTGATTTGCCACGCGTACAAGTAAACGCGGCTGAGTTGCGCGTTGTCATAGAGCATCTTCTCGAAGTGCGGGACCAGCCAGCGCGCGTCGACGCTGTAGCGGGCGAATCCGCCACCCACTTGGTCATAAATGCCGCCACGCGCCATATTGCGCAAAGTAAGGCAGACCAGATCCAGCGCCTCGTTGTCTTTGCTGCGCGCGTAATGTCGCAGCAGAAACTCCAGGCTAATCGGATTGGGAAACTTGGGCGCAGTTCCAAAACCGCCTTTGTCTCTGTCCATGCCATCCAGCATTCTGCGGACTGCATCGGCGAGCAACTCGGCCGTCAAGCCGCTGTCGTCTTCGCGGCCGATGCCGATTAGGTCGCGCCGCAGCGCCTGGTGCAGATTGTCCGCTTGCTTTTCCAGTAAATCCCGCTTATTGCGATAGGCGTCGGTGATGGCCCCCATCAACTGCACGAAGGAAGGCAGGCCGCCGCGAGGCATTGTCGGAAAATAGGTGCCGCCGTAAAAAGGCCGCCCATCGGGCAGCAAGAACACCGTCATGGGCCATCCACCCTGTCCAGTGATCGCTTGCACGGCCTGCATATATATGTCGTCGACGTCCGGGCGCTCTTCCCTGTCAACTTTGACATTGACAAAGAGCTCGTTCATGATCCGGGCGGTCGCCTCGTCTTCGAAGCTCTCATGCGCCATCACATGGCACCAGTGACAAGCGCTATAACCCACGCTCAACAGAACTGGCACATCGCGCAGAGTCGCGCTTTGGAAGGCTTCATCGCCCCAAGGATACCAGTCTACCGGATTGTCGGCATGCTGCAGCAGATATGGGCTGTCTTCCTGCTTTAGACGATTCATCATTTGCCCCCGTATTCCGTCAGCGTAAGCAAGTAGTCGCTTCATTTAAGGATAGCGGACATTCCTCCCTTGAGAAGTTGCTTTTGCGCCCGTTGGGCCGATTGCCGGCCCGAACGACATCTTTTTTAATAAACCGCGTTGCTCATGCAACGAGAAGGCTTATTATTTTGTGTGAGCGCGACATTCCTGTGACCTTTAAGCTGCCGCCGAGCGGCTGTGATAGATAGATGAAATCGCCACACGCAATTCGACAAAATACGTGCTATCATGGTGCGGCAAGCGTTGAATGTGCCCCGTTGTCCTCGTTTCTAAGAAATAATTTGCACAATTCTCAGTTGCAATAGGCTATAATGCAGGCATAAACCAAGTTGTCGAAAGTCAAATCGCTAGATGCAGTTTTGGGAAAACAACGATAACGACGAGAGTCGCGGCAGCGACGGACCCAGTCGTCCCCCTCAGCGCCCCCCCAATTGGCGAAAATGGGTCTCACCTGGATTGCTGGTTCTGGTTATGCTGCTGGCGCTGCTCAGTTCGCCGGGCTTGTTCGGCGGGCTGACTTCCACGCCGGAAGTTTCCTACTCGGTTGTTTACGAGCAGTTGCGGCAACAGAATGTCGCCCTGCTGGACTTCCAGGGCGAAACGGGCGTCAATGGCCGCTTCATACGAAGCGTGATCGTCACCAGTCCATCCGGGCGGTCGCAGAACATTAGCCGGTTCAACGCGAACTTGCCTCCTGGGGGGGCCGAAGAGTTGCGTCAATTGGCAAACGAGTATCGCGTCAACGTACATGCCACGCCAAATGAACCGTCGATCTTGCTGTCGCTGATTATCAACTTCTTGCCGCTGGTGTTGATCATCGGTTTTTTCGTCTGGATGGGCAGACGCGCGCAAGGCCAGATGAACGGTATCTTTTCCTTCGGTCAATCTCAAGCGCGGGAAAAAACGCCGGAGATGCCGTCAATGCGTTTTGAGGATGTTGCCGGGCAAGACGCTGCCAAGATGGAGTTGGAAGAAGTTGTAGATTTTCTCAAACAGCCCGAGAAATATGTCAAGGTCGGCGCTAAAGTGCCGCGCGGCGTCTTGTTGATCGGACCGCCGGGCACGGGAAAGACCTTGATGGCGCGGGCCGTGGCCGGTGAGGCAAATGTGGCGTTCTTCAGCATCGCGGCATCAGAATTTGTAGAAATGTTCGTCGGCGTCGGGGCTTCCCGCGTCCGCGACCTTTTCAAACGCGCGAAGGAAAACGCGCCGGCCATCATCTTTGTTGACGAGATTGATGCCGTGGGTCGACGGCGGGGCACAGGTTTGGGCGGCGGGCACGACGAACGCGAGCAAACTTTGAATCAGTTGCTTTCAGAGATGGACGGCTTTGACAACGACACCAACATTGTCATGATTGCCGCCACTAATCGCCCGGATGTGCTGGATCCCGCTCTGCTTCGTCCCGGCCGTTTTGATCGACAGATCACTGTCGATCTGCCGGACGTGAAAGGCCGTCACGATATCCTCAAGATTCATACCAAGAATAAGCCGATGGCGAATAACGTCGAGTTGGAGTCGATGGCGCGCGCGACTATTGGATTCTCGGGAGCGGACATCGCCAATCTCGCCAACGAAGCAGCCATGAACGCGGCGCGCTTTGATCGCCGCTTGATCACCATGTCGGATTTCACAACGGCTTATGAGCGAATCCGTCTGGGCACCAAGCGACCGCCGCTGTCCAACGAGAAGGATCGCAAAATCACGGCCTATCACGAGGCCGGGCACGCTCTGGTCTCGTTCCTGATCCCAGACGCAATGGCGCTGCTAAAGACTACGATCATCCCGCGCGGGCGCGCGCTGGGCGTGGCATTCTATATGCCCAAGGACGACTCGCTCCATCAATCGCGCAAGCAATTGGAAGCTTTTATCCGCGTTGGTCTGGCGGGGCGCATTGCCGAAGAGATCGTCTTCGATGACGTCACGACGGGCGCCGCCAACGACATCCAGCAGGTGACGCAGATCGCGCGCAATATGGTGAAAATGTTCGGCATGAGCGATTCGGTGGGCATGGTCAATTACGGCGACGATTCCGAACAGCCTTTCCTGGGCTATGCGATCGCCAGCGGCCGAGATTACAGCGACGACACCGCCTCGAAGCTCGACGCGGAGATCAAACGCATTATCGACGTGGCCTATCAAGAAACGCGTGAACTGATTGAAGACAATCGCGAAGAACTCGATCAGCTGGCAGCGGCGTTACTGGAGAAGGAAACGGTGGAACGCGAAGAGATCCTGCGCATCCTCGATATAGAGGACGACGCGGCTGACATACTGCCGGAAACGGTGGCTCAACACTTGCGTGAACCCCAAACCGCCGAGCACAACGGCTCCGACAAAGCCGAAGATTTAGAAGTTGAACAATGAGGATGCGGGCGAGATTTGTTGATCTCGCCCGGATATGGACGACTTATTGTTCGGCTGCAGCCGCGACTTCGGCGACAATTTCTTCCTGGACATAAGTGGGTACACGGTCATAGCGATTGAAATCCATGGTGTAGATACCGCGTCCGCCGGTCATTGAGCGCAAGTCGTTTCCATAACGCAGCATCTCGGCCAGCGGCACTTCGGCAGTCACCACACTTTTGAACCCGACCGTATCCATACCTTGTACACGACCCCGACGCGTGTTGAGATCGCTCATGATGTCGCCCATCATCGTCTCGGGAACGGTGATGCGGACGTCCATGATCGGTTCCAACAATACAGGTTTGGCTTTGCGAAAGGCGGCTCGAAAGGCTTCGCGACCCGCTATCTGAAAGGCGATGTCTTTCGAATCCACCGGATGTTCTTTGCCGTCAAACACGTTCACCTTGACGCGTTCTACCGGATAGCCGGCGATAACGCCGTCGGACAGCACGCCTCGAATGCCTTTTTCCGTCGACGACACAAACTGTTGCGAAATCGCTCCGCCGAATACGGAGGACTCGAACTCGAAGGCTTCTCCCGTAGGTTCCACTTTGAGATCGACGCGGCCATATTGCCCCGCGCCACCGGTCTGCTTCTTGTGCGTATAGCTGGATTCGGCATTGCCCGTGATCGTTTCCCGATATGGAACCTTGGGCATATCCGTATCAATGTTGACACCCAGAGATGCCGCGCGCTTCAATGTGACGTCGAGGTGGATTTGGCCCATGCCCTCAAGTACCGTCTGGCGGGTATCTCGATCTTGTCGCCAACGCAAAGTGGGATCCGCATCGCAGAGATTGCTGAGCGTCGGTCCCATCTTCGCGCTGTCGGCTTGCGCTCGCGGCGCGACGGCCACCATGTACAAGGGCGCGGGGAACTCCGGCGGCGCGATCTTTAGGTCGCTTCCGTTATCGGCAAAGGTGTCCCCGGTCTTGGTATCCGTCAACTTGGCAACCACGCCAATGTCGCCGGCATGAAGCGTTTGCACGGGTATCTGTTCTTTTCCACGCATCACAAACAGCGAGTTGAAGCGTTCATCTTCGCCGCTGTTGGCATTGTGATAACGCCCATCGTTCGACATAGTTCCCGAGAATATGCGGAAATAATTGAGCGTTCCCACAAAGCGGTCGTTCAGCGTCTTAAAAACATAGGCGGCGAGCGGACCGTCGTCGCTATGCGGGCCTTGCAGCACTTCTGGTTCGTCCCCGCGGATGATTCTGACCGATCGTTCCGTCGGCGCCGTCGTATAGGCGATAAGCGCCTCCAATAAGGGGATGGTGCCAATGTTCTCTGTTGAAGACGCGGCGAAGACAGGAACAGTCTTGAGTTCGGGCGAACGCGAGGCTTTGCGCATGCCCTCGCGGATCTCGTCGAAGGACAAAGTCTCCTCTTCAAAATACTTTTCCAAGAGCGCGTCATCGGCTTCCGCGGCTGCTTCCATCAATTCCATATGCGCTTCTTCCAACGCGTCGACGTAGGTATCCGGCAGATCGGAGCGTTCGGAGCCCGTCTCATAGTACGCCTTTTGCGTCAGCGCATTTGCTACCCCCTTGAAGTCCGCCTCTTGACCGATGGGCAACATGATCGGCACAAATTTATAATCATCAAACTGATTGCGCAATTGCTCCAGCACTTCTTCAAAGTTGGCGTTATCGCGATCCATTTTATTGATCACGACGATGATAGGCTGCTCATAGGCGCGGGCATATTCCCAAGCCAACTCGGTACCGACTTCGACGCCGGAGACGGCATCCACGACCACAATCACCGCATCGGCAACGCGGATCGCGTTTTTCAGTTCGCCCTGAAAATCAGTGAAGCCAGGGGTATCCAGCACATTAATCTTTGTTTCGTCAAACTCAACAGGCACCAAAGATGTGGAAAGCGACAGTCCGCGATCTTTTTCCTCGTCGTCCCAATCCGAAACCATATTGCCTTCGGAAATGTTGCCAAGACGCGTCGTGGCGCCACAACTAAACAGGAGCGCCTCAACCAGTGAGGTCTTGCCACAACTTTGATGCCCAACAAGAGCGACATTTCTAATATTCTCCGATTGATATTCATTCATAGTGAGGCCGCCTCCGCGATTGCGCGCTTGATCGCTATTACTGACAGAAGTCGGCTCTATCGAGAGCCGAGCGTGACAAGGATTTTAATGGCGGGTTAACGGATTGTCAAAGACGCATATCGTTCATTTCCTTCACAAGGAATCACGCGCTTTGAAAGTATCAGCAGCAAGACGCCCCAGCGTTTGACCATAGAAGGCACAATGCGCGCATGATAGCATTGCGAGCGCTGCGTGCCCCCAATCTGCTACTGAAATCAACCGGCAGATTCACCACGCAAGGACAAGTCTAGCGTGATCAGACGATTCGTCATCAACATTCTTATAGTCTGCATCAGTTTGGCTTTGGCGCTGATGCTGCTCGAGGCGATCATCCGCGTTGCGGGTTCAGTCGACGCCGACGGTCAATTCTCCTTCCTGGGCTACACGCTTGAGCCATACGCATTGCCTATAAATCGTCTTAAAGAGGGGATCAACGCTTATCTCCATAACGTGGATACAGCGACGATTCTGTACGACAAGCGGACCGGATGGGCCTATCGCCCGAATTCGCTGCGCCATCAAGGCACGTTCACGGTCAACAGTTCCGGCATGCGATCGCAACGCGAATTCAGCAAAGATCCGCTCCCCGACACCCTGCGAATTGCCGCCTTTGGGGATTCCTTTACCGCGGGAGACGACGTCAACGATGACCAAGTTTGGACCCATCAACTCAAGCTCGCCCTCAAGCAGAAGGGTATGCGCACGGAAGTAATGAATTTCGGCGTAGGCGGCTATGATATGGGGCAAGCACTCCTGCGCTGGCAAGCGATCGGTCAGCAGTTTCAGCCCGATATCGTCATCTTTGGCTTTCAGCCGGAAAACCTCGATCGCAACGTCAATGTCTTTCGGATTCTGTACATTCACGGACCCAGCATCCCATTTTCCAAGCCACGATTTATCGTCAGCGACGGCAACCTGGAACTAATAAACATGCCTGCTTTGCCGCCCGAGCAGATGGTCGCCACATTCGAGGCCTTCGCTACCCACCCCTTAGCGGCTTACGAAGACTATTATCGTAGCCGTGACGTCGTTTCGAAATGGTGGCAGCGCAGTCGACTGGCCGCATTCATTTACGAAGTGACTAAAGCGCAAGAGAGCGCCACCGAGGCGGATTATGGACCCGCTTCCGAACGGGGCATGCTAGGCAAGGCCATTGTAGGCGCCTTTGCGGCCGATGTGGCAGAGCACAATGCGGATTTTTTCGTCGTGCATCTTCCCCTGCCCCAACATATGGCTCATGTTCACAGTGGCGGAAAGTCACCTTACCGTTACTTGCTGGACCACCTGCGTGAGACCTATCGCTATATCCCTTTCGACGAGTTGCTGGGACCGGAATACATGGATGAAAGATACTGGGGACCGACCGGGCACTATGGAGCCGAGGTCGAAGCTCTGCTGGGGCAAACCGCCGCCCGGGCGATCTCAGCCTGTATTGAAGAGCGAAGCTGCAGCCCTCAACGGTTTGGTGATCCGGCGCAATTCGCCATCGACAAATGAAGCATGAAGGCCGGATAAGCGGCTGAGGCTTGATCCCGATTCCGCATAGTATCGCCCCGACGCGCATGATAGAATCGCAGCCACTGAAGGACGAGCGAGGCTCTGCATCACCCATGCCAAATCACGATTTCTTGTTTCGCGGAGATATCGAGGAACTAGATCCGGACGTAGCCGAATTGATTCGCCACGAGACGGCGCGCCAGCAGCAGAAATTGATCCTGATCCCGTCGGAAAGTACGGTGCCCTTCGCCGTTCGCCACGCCCTGAGTTCATCGTTCCACAATATCTATGCGGAGGGATATCCCCTCGAAAAGACGCGCGGGATGAACCAGCAGGAGATTCTCGACTACGGCGAGCGCTTGCCGGAGTTTCGCCGGAACGCAGACCAGCGCTATTACAAAGGAACTGAATACGCCAATATCTTGGAGTCTCTGGCGCGGCGGCGGGCGGCGGAGGTTTTCGCTGCCAACGGTTTGAACCCCGAAGAACTCTACGTCAACGTGCAGCCGCTTTCCGGCGCGCCCGCCAATAACGCGGTATACACAGCGCTGCTTGATGTCGGCGATACTGTTATGGGCATGGACTTGATCATGGGCGGCCATTTAACTCACGGCAGCCCGGTCAACCGCAGCGGGAAGTATTACAACATCGTCAGTTACACCGTCAATCCAGAGACACAGCGTCTCGATTACGATCAGATGATGGCCTTGGCGCGGGAACACAAGCCCCGCTTGATCATCGGCGGCTTCAGCAGCTATCCCTTCGCCCCGGACTGGCTGGCCTATCGCGAGATCGCTGACGAAGTCGGGGCCTATTTGCTGGCGGATGTGGCCCATGTCGCCGGCTTGATCGTTGCAGGCGTTTACCCGAACCCGGTGGGCATCGCCGATGTGGTTAGTTTTACCACGCACAAGACTTTGAATGGTCCGCGCGGCGCCGTGCTAATCACGCATCGCAAGCGCTTGTCAAACCTGATTGATCGCGCTGTATTTCCCGGCGAGCAAGGTGGACCGCATATCAATACCATGGCCGCGCTGGCGGTCGCGCTGCGCTTGGCGCAGACCGAGCAGTTCCATCAATTGCAGCAACAGACCGTGATCAATGCAAAGCGCCTGGCAGACAAGCTCAGGTCGCGAGGCTTTCATTTGCCGCACGGCGGCACGGATACCCACTTGATGGTGTTGGATTGCGACTCCGTCGTCGGGCCGGACGGCACGCGATTGAGCGGCGACATGGCCGCGCGCGTGCTGGACCTGGCTGGCATCGTCAGCAACCGCCAGACGATTCCCGGCGATACTTCCGCCTTGCGTCCCACTGGAATCCGCCTCGGGACGCCTTGGGTAACCCAGCGCGGATTCAGAGAGGCGGAGATCGACATCCTGGGCGATATCATCGCCGATGTCTTGGCAGCTTGCGTCCCATTCAGCCTTACCGGGCGCGTCCGGCCGCTGCCGCGCGCCAAGGTCGATTTCGACATTCTGCAATCCGCCAAGGCTAAAGCCCGCGACCTGGCCGAGAGCATCGGCATCGACAATATGGCGAGAGCTGATGATTATCCGCACTTCTATTACCCGGCCGTCGAAGACGAGGATAGTTGTCTTGAAATAAGTGTGGCGGGCGGGGCGGCAAAGGACTTCCTGCATATTGCCTTGACTAGCGACGTCGAAGCGCTGGAAGAGGGCGCAAGTCAAGAGACTAACCTCCTGGAAAAGGACGGATCGGCAATCGCCAGCGGCAGCGTGACACGAATCTCGGCCAGCGGGTACCGTCTCAGCTTGGCCGGGCGCGCCGGACGCGCCGTCGCCTGGCTGCGCAGTTTGAGCGACGGCTATGTTCTCTTTGATGACAGCGACGTCCACGCCAAGTTGCCAGGACCGGTGACCGTCGACGTGATCGGCGAAGGCGAGCCGGCAATGTTGGCCGGTACAGCCGGCTACGCGGCAAAAGCCTATTCTGTCGGTTGCAATGGCGAGAGTTTCTATTCATCCGCGTCCGAAGCGCTGCCGAAATTCGAGCCGGATCTTGCCACGGTCGATATGCTTCTGGAAACGCCATTGCATCGCTTGCATGGCGAGCTGGGCGCAAAAATGGCGCCCTTTGCCGGCTATGATATGCCACTCTGGTATAAGTCCGTCAGCGACGAGCATGCGGCCGTCCGCAGCGACGCCGGCATCTTCGACGTGGCGCACATGGGTGTCTTTGACGTCAAGGGCCGCGGCGCAGAGTTATTCCTCGACACGGTGACAACCAATGACGTCAAGCGGCTGCAGGTGGGACATTCGCACTATACCTATTTTCTCGATGTCGATGGCATTCCACTGGACGACCTCATGATCTATCGCTTGTCGCCGGATCATTTCCTGGTAGTAGTCAACGCCTCCAACAACGACAAGAACTGGCAGTGGCTGAACGCGGTGATCGCAGGAGAAGTGATGATAGACCCGAGCGACCCGGCGCGACGCATTGAAGGCGCCGATCGCTTCGAATTGCGCGATCTGCGAACGCGACAATGGGGAGGCGAGCGCCGTGTCGATATCGCGCTTCAAGGTCCCAAGAGTCGCGACTATCTGCTGCAGCTTGGCGGCAGCGACGTCGACCTAGCCCTGGTCAAAGGCTTGAAGTGGGCTGGCGTGGCGCGGGTGAAGCTCGGCGGCATGGACCTGATCGTGTCACGGACAGGCTATACGGGCGAGCGCGTCGCCTATGAACTTTTTGTCCATCCGGATCAAGCCGCGGAGCTGTTCCGCAAATTGGTCGACCTGGGCGTGACTCCTTGCGGCTTGGCGGCCCGCGACAGCCTGCGCACGGAGGCGGGTTTGCCCCTATATGGATTCGAATTGTCCGGCGAGCTCAACATGAACCCCGCCGACGCCGGGTTTGGCGCCTATGTCAAATTGTACAAGCCCTTCTTCGTTGGCAAACGCGCTTGCATCGAGTACGAATCGCGACGCAATGTCCAGGTCAGCCGCTTTAGGATGGACAATAGGGGGGCGCGCCCAGCGCACAACGGGGATCCTATTGTCAATGCTCGCGGACGCGTCGTCGGCATTGTGACCAGTTGTAATATCGATTCCGAGGGTTTTCAGTTGGGACAGGTCCTGATGCAAAAGGATTTCCGCAAGCCTGGCACGAAGCTTTCAGTCTTTGCGGGATCCGCCAGAGCCAAGGTCGCCAGTCTGGGCAACCTGTCCATTGGCAAGCGCGTTGCGATGCCGGAGCCGGTGACGATACTCTCCCGCTTCCCGAAGCGGAAGTAGGCAAACTGACATTCCGAGCCGCTCGGCGGCAACGAAAAGGTCACAGGAATGTCGCGCTCACGCAAAATAGTACGTCTTCTCGTCGCATGAGCGACGCGGTTCACATAAACAGTTTCGCTGGCGCGGTCAGTCTTCGTTGCGTTTGACGATGTCGATAATGTGATCGTGCTCGGCAAAGAGCACGAGCGTATCATCCGGGCGTATAACCTGTTCGCCGCGCGGATGCACCTCGGGCGCGGCCTGTCCGCGATGCAGCAAGACGATATCGACGCCTTCATCGTTTTCCACAGCATCAACGGTTTTGCCCACCATGAACGAGGCTTGACGCACCGTCAGCCGAATCAGATTGTAGGTGGTATTGTCGATCTGAAGCGTTTGCTCGATATCGGTGACAGCCGCCCAGGCGAAGGCGGGCGCGACCAGGTCGGAGGCGCTCATGACTTTGACATTCTTGTCCGAAAAGATGCTTTCGATCTGTCTTTTGAGACTGTCGTCCCACATGCGCACTATGAGCGGAAATGACCGATTCATCTCTTGCTTCAGATATTGAACGCGCATGGTCACTTCCAGGTTAATATGATCGTCGGATGTGGCGACAATCACCGCTCTGGCGCGGCTCAAGCCGGCATTTTCCAAAACGATTTCGGTGCGGGCGTCGCCCAAAATGAGCGGCACGTTTCCTTCCCGCAAGACGGCATCCGCCTCTTCAGAAGCGTGTAAATCCACCGCGACGACTTCAGTCCCCATTTGCAGCAACTCGCGGATAATCCGCAGCCCGACGTGTCCGATGCCCACCACGATTACATGTCGTCGATATGTAGATGCCACAGCTACCTCCCACGCGCTACGTCGTTGATCGCGCATGAAGAACAGACGGACGAAATTCACAGCGCCCTGGCCAACAATATAAACTGCCAGCACCGGTTGCAAGTACCAGAATAAGATCAGATATGGCTCGGCCGGCACATCAATCGGGGCTTCCAAGACCATCAGCGCCAGCATGATATAGGGCATGTCGACTAGTTCCAGCCGGGCATTTGTCGAAGAGCTGTTGTTCAGATGCGCGTAGAGATATCCGCCGAGGAAGACCGAGAGGAAGAACACAAAGAGGGGGCGGCGGAATTCACGAACGAGCGCGCGCGTATCGCGCCATATCACGCGCAGCGAGCGCAGATAGCCGTTTCCTTCGCGGGCTCCCCCTGTGCTTGCGCGCCGTCCCCCGCTCACGTGCGCTCCCTGTCCAGGGCACAGTTTCCCAAACCACTCCGCCGCTCAAGTTGAGATGTCAAGTTCACGCGATGCCTCCTGCGCCATTGAGTTAATGCCAGCGGTCATACGCTCAGATCAAGCCATTTTCCAACAAGTAGATTAACAGCGACAAGGTGAAGGGACAAATGAAGGAGCTTGTCAGGATAACGCTCAGCGCGAGATCGCGGTCGGTGTCAAACTCGGTGGCCAGGACGATAGTCATCACAGCGGTGGGCATGCCCGCCTGCAAAATGAAGGCGAAGCGCGCCGCGCCGCTCAAGCCCAGCAGCGACGCGAAGGCGATTGCGATTGCCGGCGCCAGGAGCAGGCGCACTGCCGTACTGAACGCGACCAGCGACAAGCGTTTCAGCTTGCCGAATCCGCCAAGCTGCAGGCCAAGCAAGACCAACATCAGCGGAATGGCCGCGTCCGCCAGCAATTGAGAGGTACGCGCGAGGGCCGGCGGCAACTCGGTTATGCCGCCCCCCTTCAGCGCGAAGACCAGAACCAGCGCATAAACCGACGGCGTCTTCAGCACATTGGCAAGCGACCGCATGACTGAGGCCTTGCCGTTGGATGAAATGTATACGCCGAGCGTATAGGCCGTTGTCGTGCCGGCGACGAAAATCAGCGCGGCGTAACTCAATGCTTCGGCGCCAAAGGCGAAACTGACAATTGAGAGACCGAAGTTGCCGCCGTTGAAGGCGAAGGTGGAAACCAGGGTCGCTGCCTGTTCTGTCGCTTCGATTTTCCGCCAGCGCAGCGCAAGTATAGAGATGCCGGTGATGGTCCAGAGCAGAAGCAAGGTGCCGCCGTAAACACGCAGAAAATCGGCGCCGCTGATGTCGCGCGTGAACAGGGCATAAAAAATCAATGCTGGCGAGAAGACGTTGAACATCATGCGGGAGATCGCGCGCGGGTCGATGGCGAAACGGCGGCGCAGGAAGAACCCAACCCCGGCGATCGCGAGAACCGGGACCATGTTGTCGATGAAGATGTTGGTCAGTTCTTGCACGCTGCGGCTTTCGGCGGATTCCTTTTCAAATCGACAACTATCATATATTCGCTGTATGCTTCGCTCAAGTCTTTAGAAAGCAAGCAATCGCGGTAATCCAAAGCAGTGGGCGACTCGCAGAGCCGCCCACTGTTGCAACGCGCTTCGATACTATGCCTCGCACTTGAAGCGCTATGGTCTCAATCCCCCGCCGCTGGCAGCGCCGGGACGCAGCACAGGATTAACTCCTTGACCGCGCGCACCTCGTCCAGGCGCCGGACCGGGGCGGTATGCGGCGCGTTGAGCAACAATTCGGGATCCGTCCGAGCTTCTTCGGCGATACGCTCCATGGCCTCGACAAAGGCATCGAGGTCTTCTTTGACCTCGGTCTCGGTGGGCTCGATGAGAAGGGCTTCCGGCACGATCAAAGGGAAATAGTTGGTCGGCGGATGGAAGCCGTAATCCATCAAGCGCTTGGAAATATCCAGGGCGTGGACCTCTTCGACATCGTCGACATGACCCTCTAGGACAAATTCGTGCCCGCAGTAGCGCGGGTAAGGCAGTTTGTAGGTCTTCATGAGTTTCGCGCGCAAGTAGTTGGCGTTAAGCACGGCGTAGCGCGTGACATCGCGGATACCGGTATCGCCGTAGACGCGGATGTAGGCGTAGGCGCGTAGGTGCATGCCGAAATTGCCCTGGAAAGCTTTGATGCGGCCGATGCTCTTTGCCGGCATGGCGTATCCGTAAAGCGGCGCGCCGGATTCATCTTCCTCTTCGATGATATCAACAATGGGGCCCGGCAGATAATCCTTGAGTTTTTCGTTGACCCCGACTGCCCCGCTGCCGGGACCGCCGCCGCCGTGCGGTGTGGAAAAGGTCTTGTGCAGGTTGTAATGCATGACGTCGAAGTCGAGCTCGCCCGGTTTGACCACCGCCATCAGCGCGTTCATATTTGCGCCGTCCATGTACATCAGACCGCCCGCGTCATGCACGATGTCGATGACATCGTGTATCGTCGATTCGAAAAGCCCGAGGGTGCTTGGCACTGTGATCATCATGCCGGCGATTTGATCGCGCATCTCGCCCTGGCAGGCCGCCCGCAGGGAATCCAAATCGACGTTGCCCTGGTCGTTGGAAGGCAATTCCCGCACGCGCATGCCCGCCATGGTCACGGTCGCTGGATTTGTTCCGTGGGCGCTATTGGGGACCAGAATAATGTCTCGCTGAGCTTCTCCCTGGTCGAGATGATAGTTGCGAATCATCAGTATGCCGGCGAATTCGCCCTGGGCGCCGGCGGCCGGCGTCAAGCTGACCGCTTCAAAACCGCTGATTTCTCCCAGCCACCCCTGCAATTCGTACATCAAATACATGGCGCCTTGCGCGCCCGTTTCTTCGATCAGCGGGTGCAATTGCGCGAAGCCGGGCAGACGCGCCGCGTCTTCATTGACTTTCGGGTTGTATTTCATCGTACAAGAGCCGAGCGGATAGAACCCCTTGTCAATTGAATAATTGAGATGGCTCAATTTGACGAAGTGCCGCACCACCTGCAACTCTCCAACTTCCGGCAGCGGCAGGTCGTCGCGCAATAGCTCGGTCGGCAATTCAGCTTCCGGCACATCACAATCCGGCAGATTGACGCCAATTCGGCCAGGAGCGCCGATATCATAAATCAGTGGCTGCAGGGCTGGCGTAGACGCAAGCTCATTCATCAGCTTAGCCCTCCCAAGACTTCGACCAGACGGTCGATTTCAGCTTTGCTATTGGTTTCCGTCACGCAAACCAGCATGTGATTCTCCAGATGGAAGTAGTTCTGTCCCAAGTCATAACCGCCGATGATGCCCTCCTGCAAAAGCGCCTTGTTGATATCGACAACCGGACGCGAACAAGACACAACGAACTCGTTGAAGAATGTTTTGCTGGTATTGACCGCATATCCATCCAATTGATTGATCTGGTCGGCGGCATAATGCGCCTTGTGATAATTGAGTTCGCCGACCCGCCGCAAGCCATTCTTGCCCATCAGAGCCATATAAACCGAGGCCGAAAGCGCCATCAATCCCTGATTGGTGCAAATATTGCTGGTGGCGCGTTCGCGCTTGATGTCTTGTTCGCGCGGGCGCAAAGTCATGACAAAAGCGCGCTTGCCATCGGCATCGAGCGTTTCGCCAATGATGCGCCCGGCGATCTTGCGCACGTATTTCTGTCGAACGGCGAAGTAGCCCAGGTAGGGGCCGCCATAACTTAGCGGGACGCCCATTGGCTGCCCCTCTCCCACTACGATATCCGCCCCCAGTTCGCCGGGGCTGCGGAATAAGGACAGCGCCATGGGATTGGCCACGATCACCAGCAAGGCGCCAACCTCGTGCACAGCATCGGCGAGCGCCGCGATGTTGTCAATCTGCCCAAAGAAGTTGGGATACTGAATAGCCAGCATCGCCGTGTTTTCATCCAGCATTTCCACCAATTCGATGACGTCGCCGCGTCCGCGATCGCCGATGATGCGGATATCGCGTCCCTGATGATAAGTTCGCACGACCTCACGGTATTGGGGATGGATCGCGTGGCTGAGGATGATCTTCCGGCGCTTGTGCCGGGTGACCTCCAAAGCGACTGTCACGGCTTCCGCCAGGCTGGTTGCGCCGTCATAGTGGCTGGCATTGGCAGCGTCCATGCCGGTTAAGGCGCACATCATGCTCTGGTATTCGTAGGTGGCTTGCAGGGTCCCTTGCGAGATCTCCGGCTGATAAGGCGTGTAGGCGGTGTAAAACTCGCCGCGCAGCAGCATATGATTGACTGCGGAAGGAATAAAATGATGATAAGCGCCCGCGCCGCGAAAAATCGCGTAGTCGCCCGCATGATCGTTGGCCTCGCTGATCGCCAGCATCTCGGCGGCGACTTCCATTTCGCTCATCGGGGGCGGCAATTCCAAGCGCGGGAAGCGATAGGCCGCCGGCACGGCATCAAAAAGCTCATCAATGCTGCTGACGCCGATCTCCGTCAGCATTTGCTCGGTCTCGACCGCCGTATGGGGTATGTAGCTCACGTTTTGTCTCCCCTCTCACTTGTTCTCTCGGGCTAGGCCTGTGGGCAGGAAAAGCGGCTCGGCATCAACGGCTGTCACAATAGGCATCGTATGCCGCCGCGTCCATTAAGCCTTCCAGGGCCGATACGTCGTCAGTTCTGATTTTGACCATCCAGCCGGCGCCAAAGGGATCGGCGTTGACGACCTCCGGAGAATCTTCCAGAGCAGCATTGACCTCGACGATCTCGCCATTAACAGCGCTGTACAGCTCGGAGGCCGCCTTGACGGACTCCACTTCACCAAATGAATCGCCCGCGCCAACGCTATCGCCCGGGCCCTTGAATTCGACGTAGACAATATCGTTGAGCTGATCCTGAGCGTAGTCGGTTATGCCGATGGTCACGACATCTCCGTCAACGGCGAACCATTCGTCGGTCTCGGCATACCTTAGTTCCGCAGGCGTTTTCCAATCACCCATTGCTCGCTCCTCTTGCTATTCCTAAACAAAAAAGGCGCAACTCATGCCGAGATTGCGCCCTGTCGGTCAACTTACCTTCAGAGATCGTGAACCCAAGAATCCTTTTGCCTGAGAGTTTCACGCAGGCTGGCAATCCTGTCGCTTGCCCCTTCGGCGTTTCGTCACTCGACGAAATCTCTCTTCTTTAGGTATCGTCATTGTAGCGCGATTCCTGCCGCGCCGCAATACAACGGGGCTGCTCCGCAGGGCAATCGCTTCAAATTTGAGATAGCAGTTGCAATAAGAAAGAATCATCAAG
>JAPOVL010000003.1 GCA_026708115.1 Chloroflexota bacterium | reverse complement strand
ACTGTCAACAGCGGTGGGCGAGCCGAGGCTCGCCCCTACGGGTTCAGACATAGGTTTGCAGGGGGTAAAAGCGCGTGGGGTGCGTGGACACAGACCGTCGGTCGCCCCTACCAGATCGTTGGTATTTTGGGTTAAGAATCTCGTGTCGAGGGCCGGCTACGAAGTATTTCAACCGAAGTGGATACACTACCTTGCTGTGACAAGATGCGGGTGATTGACGGCAGCGTCATTCGATTGTACGATTTGACCGAATTAGTACTACAAGCCGGCTTTGGGGTCTTGAGCGATCAAAGACGCTGAACTAGCCTAAGAGAAAGCAAATGAGCGATTGGCGAGGGAGTAATCGTGACAGTTGAATCGAAAAGCAAGAACTCCGTCAAACGGACAAGATTAATTGTTGGCGCGGTCGTCGTTATCGCAGTGGTAGTCGCGGCGGCATTTGTCTTGATCTCCAACCAGAGCGCTGTCAGCACGGATGCCTATGACTACTCCCAAATACCTCAAGGACGGCAGCCGGACGGCGGGTTTGTGCTGGGCGATCCCGATGCGCCAGTTACCATCGTGGCCTTTGAGGACTTCCTGTGTGGACATTGCCAGCGCTACAAGGTACACGTTGATAAGCTGATCTCGGAATATGTGGCGGAGGGATTGGCGCGCTTTGAGTATCGCTTCACCCCGGTTGTGGACCCAAGTTATTCCTGGCAGACTGCCAAGCTGGCAGAATGCTCGGAAACGCTGCGTCCCGGTTCCTTCTGGAACGCGCATGACGCGCTGTACGAGATTGCCAGCGCGCGGCAATTCAGCGACAACTCGTCGCGCATCTTCGCCGAACGGATGAATATGTCTTACGCCGATTTATTGGCATGCACACGGGACGCCAGCCAGGTGGACAAGGATTTGCAGTTGGCGAACCAGTTGGGCGTGACAGGCACGCCCACGGTATTTGTCCGCTATGGCAATGGTTTCCCGCAGCCCTTCCCGCTGGGCAAGCAACCCAGCTTCGAGCAATTGGCGGCGATTATAGACGGGGCAAGCTAGCGACGGGGGCTGGTAGTCGCATGCCGTTCCCGGACTTTTACGACGCGCGCAAGGTCGGCACAGACTACAGGGCGAATATCTATGAGGCGGTAGAGGCTGGCGTTGACTTGCGGCTGGCGGCGGCGGAGCGAGACAGGCCGCAAGTCGCCCTGGTGCTGGTGGATATGCAGCGCGATTTCGTGCATCGCGACGGGGCGCTCTACGTGCCCGGCGCCGTAGAGGACTGCCGGCGAATTGTGGAATGGATCTACCGTCATGTCGCGGCGATCAGCAAGATATTTGTATCGCTGGACAGCCACTATCCCTTACAGATATTTTTTTCCACCTGGTGGCGCGATGCCGATGGGCAACATCCGGCGCCCAATACGGTCATCACTGCGGAAGACGTACACGCGGGAAGATGGCAGCCGGTATATGAGCGGGAGTGGACCTCCCAGTACGTCGATCAATTGGAAAACCAGCACAAGAAGCAATTGATGATCTGGCCCTTTCATACCATGGTCGGCACGTCCGGGTATAGCCTTTCACCCGCTCTCTACGAGGCGATCTGCTACCACAGCGCCGCGCGCCAGGCGCAGCCGGAACTCATCATCAAGGGCGACATAGCAAAGACAGAGCACTATTCGATACTTGAGCCGGAAGTCAAAGTGGCGGATCACCCGCAGGGCCAGCTCAACCTGCAGCTGCTGGGCGAATTAGCGCAATTCGATCTGGTCTATATTGCCGGCGAGGCCAAGAGCCACTGCATCCTGGAAACGGTCAACTCAATGATGCGCCATTTCCGAGGACAGGGAGAGGTCATCGGTCGTCTACGGGTGCTTGAAGATGCGATGTCGTCGGTACGTGTCCCGGGAATCGACTTCGAAGCGATGACGAATGCGGCCTTTGCAGCACACCGGAGGCGAGGATTAACATTCGTGAGTACGGGCGAAGGAATTGGCTGAGCTTATGCGAACGGTGGCATGGGACGGCGACGCCGTCAAAATGATAGATCAGCGGGCGCTGCCCTGGGAATTGGCTTTTGTGCGGCTGGAAACGGCAGAAGCGGTGGCGGAGAGCATCAGGGATATGACTGTGCGGGGCGCGCCCGCCATCGGGGCCGCGGCGGGATTCGGCATGGCCTTGGCGGCGCGACAGAGCGCGGCGACGACTGTTGAGGCTCTCATTAATGACCTTCATATTCATGCCGACTTGCTAAAGTCGGCGCGCCCGACGGCGGTAAACCTGGCCTGGGCGGTCGACAAGCTGATGGCAATTGCCGAAAGCGGCGAGTTCAAGAGCGCAGATGACATGCGCGAGGTATTGCTGGGGGCCGCGCAGCAGATCGCGGACGATGACGTGGCCGTCAACAGCCGCATGGGCGTGGAGGGCGCAGCGCTGGTCCGGGACGGGGCGACGATTTTGCATCACTGCAATACGGGCGCGTTGGCGACGGTCGATTATGGCACTGCCTTGGGCGTGATACGCGCGGCGTTTGAGCGGGGAAAGCGGATTCACGTTCTGCTTGACGAGACCCGTCCGCGTTTGCAGGGATCACGATTGAGCGCCTGGGAGCTGGAACAGCTTGGCATCAGCTATGACATTATTCCAGATACCGCCGCCGGTTATTATATGGGCAGGGGCGAGGTCGATATCATCCTGGTCGGCGCCGATCGCATCGCCGCAAATGGCGACTTCGCCAACAAGATAGGCACGTATCAACTGGCGATAATGGCGAAGGAGCATGGCATCCCCTTTTACACGGTTGCCCCGACCTCCACCATTGATTTGAGTTTGAGCAGCGGCGGCGACATTCCCATCGAGGAGCGCAACCCGGACGAAGTGACGACGCCTTATGGCAATGCGATCGTGCCGGAGACGTTTCGCGCGCGCAATCCGGCATTTGACGTCACGCCCCAGCGCTATGTGACCGGCATCGTGACGGAAAACGGCATCGCGAGGCCGCCTTATAGCAAAAGCCTGGCGCGCGCTGTGGCCGGAGAGCGGCTTTAATCGAAGTCGGCCAGATTGACCCGCTCCAGATCGGGATTGGCGCAAGGACGCCGCCCGACTTTGGCCATATCCAACCAGTCTCCCCCCACCTTGACGCGAACGATATCCATTGTGAAATCGGAGTTGGTGCGTTTGTCGTTGTTGAGCAAGCTGGAACCGACCCCATAACTATCGACCGGAACGCCTTCGCGCTCGAAGCGGGCAATCTTTTCTCGATTGAAACCGCCGGATACGACAATTTGCGTCCCGCGGCAAAACTCGCTCGCCAGCCCTTGAAGGTTTGCCGGGACGTCCCAGCTTTCCCAAGCGCTGTTGATGGCTTCGCGCACGACACGCACCAATTGCGGGCTGACGCCTGGTTCCGCGCCTGCTGGCAGGGACTTGTCGCGCAGCTTGGCGCTGGTATCCAGGCGGACGCCGTGCAAGGTCCAGCGCTTCATCTCGCGGGAGTTGCCGTCCTTGTAGGCGGCAAGATAATGCTGCCAGTAGGCCGCGAGGGTGGCGCGGGCGGCGGCTACCGTATCGTTATTGAAATCCGCCAGCAGAATCCGCGGGCTGTTGACGGGAATGTGGCGGGCGAACTGGATCATTGTCTCGACGCTGTCGGCCAAAAAACAAGCGATCATGGCATGGGGCACGGTGCCAAGTCCTTTGCCGCTCCAAAGCGAGGCCTGCGCGTCCGTGCTGACCAGGGGAGGCACCTCAATGCCGGTGTCCAGGTGATAGCGATGCAGGGCCAGCCAATAGGCGTAGCCGTCGATGGCTTGTACCTCCGGCAGATCAAATCGGGCGGGAAAGAAGAGTATCGGCTTGCCACGGGCGGCTTCCAGCACTTCGTAGACATTGGTAGCGATACGGCTGGCGCGGGAAAGCACACCCAGCATTGAAGTTTCCAGCAGGGCGAAGTCGCGATAGCGCCCGCGCAGCTCCAGCACGGTCAAGACGTTTTCGGGGTCTCCGTCATAGAAGGTGACGACGCCATCTTGGACGGCGTCAATCTCGAGGGCTTGCCAGGTTTCGATCCAGGCGTCGTTGTGGTCGAAATAGCCGGTGGCGTAACGCAATTGGGCGAGGGCATGATCGACGCCGGCAATCAAGGCGGTGGGCGAGCGGCGATTGAAGATTTGCGCTTCCACCTCGATGTCCCCGACCGGGAGTTCATGCGCGCCGGCGGCGCCGCGCGGGTTACGCCCGCGGTACTGGTATGCCTCGGCATGAAGGCGGTTGAGAATGAGCGCGGCGTTGCTGAAGTATTTGTCGGCATAAAAGCCGCGGCGCAGCGCATCCACGTTGATGCCGAATGCCTCGGTCTTCAGACGTTTCTTGTCGAATATCGACATTTGCAGCCTGCCTCCCCCGCCCCATGGCGGCCGGCGCCAGCGCGAGATGTCGCCATTCTACCCCATCCCCGGCCCTTCCCCGAATCATCGGGGAAGGG
>JAPOVL010000018.1 GCA_026708115.1 Chloroflexota bacterium | reverse complement strand
AATATATTGACATGATTGAGCGTGTTGTGGGCTGAGGTTAGCACGGATGTTCTGGTATGGGGTGTAAGTTTGTTCTCAGGTTTGGGGATTATAACCCTCACCCCCCGGCCCTGTGCCCCCCTCGGTCCCCCCGCTAAGCGGCTGAGGACATGACAGGTTTTAGCTTGGCGGAATACCGTTGCAAAACTTGTAATTTCTGTGGCGATTTCGGGCGACTCACAGAGTCGCCCCTACAGTTTTCGCCCAATAAGATGCTTGTGATCGTTGTCCTGTCGCTTTCCTAGCTAATCGAATCAAAGCTGTCATGTCCTCAGCGCTAAGCGGGGGGCGGAAATCCCACAAGGGGAGAGGGGGAGCGAGCATAGCGCGGGTATCCGGGAGATCGCGGGATTTCGAACTGGGGCGGGCGAGCCACGGGCTCGCCCCTACGGCCGGTTGTTATTTTGGAGTTGCGTGATTTTGTTGGTGCTACGGAGGCAGAATTGTGTTTGTTCCATTTTCGAAGGCAATGCGGACATTCGCAGATATGGAGCGCGGGCGAGCCACAGGCTCGCCCCTACGGGCGACTCTTATTATGTAGTTGCATGACTTTGTTGGTGCTACCGAGGCACAGAGAAAAGCCAGCAGAGGCATGTAGTTTTCGGGCGTTTCAGCAGGTCGCCTCTACGGCCGGCTGTTATTTTGGCGTTGTGGGACTTTGTTGGTGCTACTGAAGGTACAGATGTTTCGTTGGTCGCGTAGAGGCGGAGGGCTGTGTTGTGTGCTGGCCAGAGTTGGCCGGTAAGGGGTTGGTTTTTTTGGGATAGGGGGGTTGCCCTGGAAATCCCGGCGTGTTGTTCATTGACAGCAAGTACCAGGTCCCATATAATGCCCGCATTGAGTCGAATGGAAACGGCCGTGAAGCAGTCCCTGCGCCATCATCACCATCATGTGTCATCCGCAACAGGAGCGTTCTAAGGACTGGGCCCTTCACGCCATTTGATTTGTCGCTGACGCCTCGCTCCTTTGCGGGGCTTTTTCGTTGATATTGGGAGAACAGGCATGCTGGCAGTTATCGATTATGGAGCGGGAAACCTCAGGAGCGTACTGCATGCGCTCAAGCACCTGCGGGCGGATAATCTGCGCCTGGCGCAGCATGGCTCGCAGCTGGCGGGCGCGTCCAAGATCATCTTGCCGGGCGTGGGCGCCTTTGGGGCCAGCATGGAGCAGATGCGCCGGCGCGATCTGGTGGCGCCCTTGCTGGACGCGCTTGCCGCCGGCGTCCCTTATCTGGGCATCTGCGTCGGCATGCAAATGCTCTTTGATGTCGGCGAGGAGATGGGCGAGCACCAGGGCCTGGGCCTGATACCGGGGCGGGTGCTGCGCTTTCCGCAGTTTCCCGACCGCAAGGTGCCGCATATGGGCTGGAACCAGCTCAATTTCAAAGGCCGCTCGGCATTGTTTCGCGGGCTTGACCAAGGCAGCCGCGTGTACTTTGTGCACAGCTATTATTGCGCCCCGCAGGACGCGGGCGCGACCATCGCCGCGGTTGATTACGGGCTGGAATTCGCCGCGGCTGTGCAATGCGGCAGCATATACGGCGTGCAGTTTCATCCCGAAAAAAGTCAAGTCAATGGGCTGCGGATATTGAAGAACTTCCTGAGAATCGAGCCGCTCGGCGACGGCGAAACGGTCCGTCGCGCCCAGGCAGAATAGCAAGCCGCCTCGTCGCATGGGCGAGGCGGTTTAGGCAAACGGGAGTGAGCCGATGATAATCTACCCGGCAATTGACCTGCATGACGGGAAGGTCGTGCGATTGCGCGAAGGGGACTTGCGCCAAGAAACGGTCTTCAGCAACAATCCGGCAGCGACAGCGCAAGCCTGGATTGACCAGGGAGCGGAATGGATACACATGGTCAATCTGGATGGCGCCTTTGCGGCGGCCAACGACAACATGCGGGTCCTGGAGGCGGTTGCCAAACTTGATGTGAGCGTGCAGTTTGCCGGCGGGGTGCGCGATTTGCAGGCGCTGGGCGAGGCGCTTGACGCGGGGGCCGCGCGCGTCATGCTGGGGACGCTGGCGGTCAAGCAGCCGGAGGAGGTCGTCGAGGCGCTGGGCCGCTTTGGCGCCGAGGCTGTTGGCGTCGCCCTGGACGCAAGGGACGGCAAGGTGACCACGCACGGCTGGACGGCGTTGTCGACGGCGTCGCCGGTGGAAATTGGCAGTTGGTTCGTCACGCAGGGCGTACGGCATGCGCTGTATACCGATGTCAAACGAGACGGCATGTTAAGCGGCGCGAACATTGAGGATACGGTCGCGCTGGCGCGGGAGACCGGGCTGCGGGTGATCGCGTCGGGCGGCATAAGCAGCGCGGGAGAAATTGAGCGGCTGGCCGCAAGCGGCGTCGTGGCGGGCGCGATTATCGGCATGGCGCTGTATCAGAAAAGGATCTCGCTGGGGGATGCCCTGCGAGCGGCGAAAGGGGACGGATGATGTTGGCGAAGCGAATCATACCTTGTCTGGACGTGAAGGACGGGCGCGTGGTCAAAGGCGTCAATTTCATTGACCTGCGCGATGCCGGCGACCCGGTCGAGCAGGCGGTGGTTTATGACCGGGAAGGCGCTGACGAGCTGGTTTTCCTTGACATCACCGCCTCGCACGAGGCGCGCAAGACCAGGCTGGAAATGGTGAAACAAGTGGCGGACAGCATCTTCATTCCCTTTTGCGTCGGGGGAGGCATCCGCACCAGCGACGATATACGCGAGACGCTGTTGGCGGGGGCGGACAAAGTCTCGATCAATAGCGCCGCCGTCCGCAACCCGGAATTGATCTCCTCGGGGGCCTGGGGTTTTGGCAGTCAATGCATCGTGGTGGCGATCGACCCGCGCCGGGTCGACGGCAAATGGCTTGTTCACATCAACGGCGGCCGCATCCCGACCGACAAGGAAGCCGTTCCCTGGGCGAAAGAGGTCGAGGACCGCGGGGCCGGGGAGATATTGCTGACGAGCATGGATAAGGACGGCACCAAATCGGGATATGATATTGAGATGACGCAGGCGGTAGCGGATGCGGTATCGATCCCGGTGATCGCATCGGGCGGCGCCGGCAGGAAAGAGCACTTCCGCGAGGCGCTGGAAGAAGGCGGCGCGGACGCGGCTTTGGCGGCGACGCTCTTTCACTTCAATGAAATGCGCATCGCCGAGCTCAAGCAATATTTGCATGACAAAGGCCTGCCGATACGGCTGTCCGGCTGGGAGGGATCCGATGCTTCTTGAAAGCAGGGTGCTGGAGGCGATTCAATGGAACGAGCGCGGATTGATACCGGCGATCGTGCAGGACGCGTCGACGCTTGAGGTTTTGATGATGGCGTATATGAACGCGGAGTCTTTGCAAGCCACGCTGGAGACCGGCAAGACGACCTTTTGGAGTCGCAGCCGCCGGAGCTTGTGGCAAAAAGGGGAGACCTCCGGCAATACGCAGCAGGTGATCGACATGCGCATCGATTGCGACGGCGATACGCTGCTGATCCTGGTGCAACCGGCCGGGCCCGCCTGCCACACCGAAGCCCGAAGCTGCTTCTTCCGCAGTTTTGAACAGTTCATGCGCGAGCCGCAGCGCTATTAGACAGGATGGGACGATGAGCGATATGCTCAAGGCCAACCCCACCCCCCAGCCCTTGCCCCCCTCGGTCCCCCCGCTAAGCGGGGGGCGGAATTCCGAAGCATCGGAGAGGGGGAGCGCGCCGCGAAGATGGTATTATATGTTCATTTTCGCGAATATCAGCAATTTAAATCCCAAATCCAATGTAGAGTCACCCTTCCACTTCGGATGCTTTGGGTCGCGTAGGGCGCGTAGACACAGCCCGCGGACACTGACCTTCGGGAAGGGCCGGGGATGGGGTAGAAAAATTCTGTCCTGTCCTCAGCATTGCAAGGGGGAAGAGTGACTCGTCTTTGAGAAAGCGAGTTTCGCATGACTAACTTGGGAGCTACTTAGATAAGGTACAACTATGAGCGAAATGTTCAAGCAGCTGGAAGCGATCATCCGCGACCGCCAGCGGAACCCGGCAGCAGGAAGCTATACCAATCGCCTTTTGGACGCAGGCCGAGCAACGATCGCGCAGAAAGTGGGCGAAGAAGCGGTGGAGACGATCGTGGCCGCTTTGGAACAAGGCAGGCGGGAACAAGTGAGCGAACTGGCGGACCTGTTCTATCACGTCTTGGTCTTGATGGCGGAGCTGGACCTGTCCCTCCAGGATGTGGAGCTGGAACTTGAAAGCCGTCATCGGCCCCGGGGGTAGCCGCTAGGGATTGTTGTCGAAGGCGCCGATTCTCTACCCCATCCCCGGCCCTTCCCCGAATCATCAGGGAAGGGTGACTCGTTGTTGAAGTTGGAATGTCCCACAGAATTTGCATGATTAACTTGGTTTTACTTAGTTGCTAGGGATTGTTGTCGAAGGCGCCGTCCATGTACTGGCTGTAGCTGAGGTAGCCTTTCCAATTGTCGAATGGCGATGTGCTGATTATTTGCTGCATTTGTTCGTCTGAGGCATATATGGCCGAGACGACTGGAGACAGCTCGTCCAAGGCGCCGTCGGGGCCCGGGATCATGGCGTAGACAAAGGCGGCGTGATCCGGATAAACGAGCACGAGCAGGTATTCTCTATCGCTGAAGGGCATGCCCGTCACGTACTGAGGTTCGCCCAGGTTTTGGATGAGTTCGCCGACGAGGACCTGCGGCGCCAGTTGCAGCACGATCCCGGCTACCTGGCCAGCGTCGTCGCTGGCAATTTGGCAGCAAGGGGGGCCGGCTCCGTAGCTGAAGACAATACCCGCATCGGATGCTGCCGTGATCCTGATCGAATCAAGCGTGCTCAAGATTTCCAGTGCCTCCTGCATGTCCGTTTTACCGGGCCTGATGTTTTGCCAGCAGGGGGGGGCGCAGGGATCTCCCGTGAGCAAGCTGATATCCGGCAACATGGCGGAATCCAGAACGGTGGGTTCGGGCGGGCCGATGGTGACCCCTGGCGAGCCATCGGCCAGGGCGACCAGCACGTCCAAAGGCGCGCCGCCCCGCTCCAGGGCTTGCTGTCCCGCGAAAATGACATCGAGCACGCCGCTGCCTCGCCGGGCGCGGATAGCTGGCGTGCCGGTAACGCCTTGGGTCTGTCCCAGTCTGGTATCGATGAGAAACTGAATCGAACGCTCCATACAGTTGCCGAGCGCTGCGGCGTCTAGATCGAGCGCTTCCGCGACCTGGCCGGCGCTGTCCGCGCTGATATCGCGCGCGCTCGCCAGCTCGAACAAGAGATCATGCGCGTCCCAGAACTTTCTGATGTCCAGGTGGCCGACGCATTCAGCGATTCGAGCCGTCTGTACGGAGTATTGCGGGTCGACCAAGGGGAAGAGGCGATACTCGAATTGCGCCATGCCCGTCCGAACATGCGACTCTATAAAGCTGTGTACGGTCTCGACGTAGGACTGGCAATGCGGGCAGAGGAAATCTTCGAAGGCGACGATGGTCAGAGGCGCGTCCGGCGCGCCCAGGACGAAGGCGCCGTCCGCGCTGCGGAAGGTGCTGAGGCCGGCGTAAGGCCCGTCTTCGATCTTGAGGGCGTCTGAACTCTGTGGGCGAAGCGCGTCAACGAGCGCGGGGAAATGTTCCGGCAGGGCGTGGGCGATGGCTACCGGCGCCGCGTCGTCGTACTGCACAAATAGCGACGGCGTGCCCTGTACGCCCAGATCCAGTCCATAGCGCTGGTCGGTTTGATACTGGCTCGCCTCTGAGGCGCAATCGACAAGCTGGGCATGATCGAGGTCGAGCTGTTCGGCGACGCGCGCCGTGGCGTCTGCGGTGAAGCCATCGTTGCTGGCGATGTCGAACAACAGGTCGTGCGCCAGCCAAAATGAACCCGGAGACAAGGTATGGGCGCATTCCGCAAGGGACGCGCTAAGCGGGGACAAATCGGGATCAACGACCGGGAACATGCGGTATTCGAATTGCGCCTTGCCGCTCAAAACGTATTCCCCGATGAATTGCTTGACTACCGGCTCGTAGTTTTGGCAGAAGCCACAGAGAAAATCGGAGAATTCGATGAAGCGCATGCGCGCGCTCGTATTGCCGAGGACAAAGGCGCCGTCGTCGGTGCGCGATTGCGGCGCGCCCGCGTAAGGATTCTCGAGATTTTGCGCCCATGTTGCGGCGCCGATGGAAACAGCCAGCAGGATGGCCAATAGAATCGCAGTCAGTCGAAACATCACAGTCCCTCTTTTTTCTCCGGCTTCTTCTAGTGTCGCACAAATAAGCCAGCATTCAATGCTTGTATGCCGCGGGCATCAAGCAGTAGACTATGCGGTCTGGATAGATTGTACAGAGATGTTGATGACGCCGGCCGACCGCTTTGTCAGCGAGATTACTTTCCACGTCCGTTACGCCGAAACGGACAAGATGGGCATTGTGCATCATGCCGCCTATCTGGTGTGGTTTGAAGAGGGCCGCAGCGCGTATATTCGCGATCAGGGATTAAGTTACGCGGAGGTTGAGCGGGCCGGTCATTTCCTGGCGGCCGGGGAACTGGAAGCAAAGTATTTGCTGGCAGCGCGGTATGACCAGGAAGTCACCGTTCGCACCTGGATTGCCGGCTACAGGAGCCGCACTGTCAGCTTCGCCTGCGAGATCGTTGACGCGGCTAACGGGCAGCGCCTGTTCAAGGCCAGGCTGAAGCTGGTCTGTCTGGACAGCGCCGGGCGGATAGCTCGGCTTCCCGCGGCTTGGTCCGCCTGGCTAGAGCCATCGGGCAATGGATAGCGCGCAGGGCGCCGGGACGCGCCAGGAGGTCGTTCTCCCGCACAGGGTTCATTTCGTCATGGAATCAGACGCTGCGCCGCGTGGG
Organism: Chloroflexota bacterium; assembly: GCA_026708115.1. GTDB lineage: Bacteria > Chloroflexota > Anaerolineae > Aggregatilineales > Phototrophicaceae > UBA6055. The sequence continues at coordinate 51,606 of JAPOVL010000018.1, read as the reverse complement.
GCGGTTTTCCTTTTGATTCTTAGCCATGCTATACTATGACGAATAATTGTAGAGGATTGAAAAGGGAGTGAGTTTTAATGGTCACTTATGCGGAGCGTCCTTGGACCGAGAACTATGATGTGGGCATGCCGACTGCGCTTGAGTTTCCCGAAATTCCATTGCACCAGTTCTTAAAGGATACGAGCGCGAGGATCCCGCAGAACACGGCATTGATCACGCCGGCAGCCTTGCCTTTGATTGGGCGCGTAAGCAAAGACTTTACGTATGCGGAACTTAACCGCGCCTCGGATGCTTTGGCGGCGGCGCTGGTCGATCAGGGACTGAAAAAGAGCGATCGCGTCGCTATCGTGATGCCGAACTCAGTTGCCTTTGTGATTAGTTTTTACGCGATTCTCAAGGCGGGCGGGGTAGTCGCGGCGACGAATCCGACGTATCCAGCGGACAAGATGGCGCATCAGATAAACGATTGCGACGCCGAATTTGTACTGACGATGACGCTATTTTACGGTCTCGTGAAAGAAGTGCAGCCGCGAACAAAAGTAAAGACAGTCATCGTCGCCAATGTCAAGGAGTACCTGCCGGCTTTGGCGAAGTTTTTGTTCACCATCGCCAGGGAAAAGAAGGATGGTCATTTTCTAGCCAAGTTGGAAAGTGGCGACCATTGGTTCCAGGATCTCTTGCGAGAATATGATGGCAAAAAGGCGGCGGTCGCGGTTGGGCCTGAGGACCTGGCGATTTTCCAATACACGGGGGGGACCACCGGCGTACCCAAGGCGGCCATGTCCAAGCATCGCGCTTTGGTGGCAAACATGCTGCAAGCGGAAGGGATATTGGACCTGTTGGATACGTCAAGCGAGGACGAGATCTTTCTGGGCGCGATTCCCTTTTTCCACGTATATGGTTTGGTCGTTGTGGTCAGCACGAGCGTCTACCGAGGCTGCAAGATCGTGCTGGTGCCGAATCCGCGCGATATTGATGATGTGCTGGGCAATATCGAGACGTTTCGTACGACGCTGTTTCCCGGCGTTCCGGCTCTTTACAATGCGATCAATAATCATCCCAGGGTTAAAAGCGGAGAAGTGGACCTGAGTTCCCTGCATTTGTGTTTGAGCGGATCCGCGCCTCTGCCGCCCGCGACGAAAGAGGAGTTCGAGCGACTTTCGGGCGGTTCGGTTCTGGAAGGCTTCGGCATGAGCGAGGCGCCGACGGCAACCCACGTCAACCCCATCTATAAAGAAAACCGGCCCGGATCAATCGGTTTGCCGCTGCCGGAAATGGACATGCGCATTGTCAGCCTCGAAGATGGAGAGACGGATGTGCCGGTTGGGGAAGTAGGTGAGCTGCTGATGGCAGGGCCCAATGTGATGGTCGGCTATCATGGCATGCTGGAGGAGACGCAGAACGTGCTGCGAGAGAAGGACGGCAAGCGCTGGCTGTATACCGGGGATATCGCGCGCATGGACGAGGATGGCTATTTCTATATTGTCGATCGAAAAAAGGACATGGCGCTGATAGGCGGCTTCAACGTCTATCCTACAACGGTGGAGAAGGCTATAAGCGCCCATCCGTCAGTGCTGGAAGTCGGCGTTGCCGCCATCCCGCATCCGGAGCGAACGGGAGAAGAAGCGCTGAAGGCCTGGATCGTTTTGAAAGCGGGTCAGGATGCCGCGGCGGAGGATATTATTGAATTCCTCGGGGACAAATTGGCGCAGTACGAGATACCGCGGCGCATCGCGTTCATTGAGGAATTGCCCAAGACCGCAGTTGGAAAAACTTTGAGGCGAGAACTGGTGCAATTGGAGGCGGAAGCGGGCAAATAGATTGTCGTCTTCGGTAGGAATCCCCCCTACGGAATCACTGACCGTTGCAAGACTATAGCCGGCGCTGTTGTGAAGAAACGTTCGCAAGTTTTGACCTGCTAGCATTATTACATTTCATTGCAAATAGAGTTGTGATTTGCGCGAATACTTTTGGAAAATGTAGCAGTTGTTCGGTCTTATTGTTGTGGGGGAGCGGGAGCGATGCGGTTTTGGAAATCCCACATTATTCTTGCGGATGGGAGCGCTGATAGACAGGTAGTGCGGAGTATGCTTTTTCTTTATCGTCGTCTGTCAGCATATTATTGTTTGTGATACACTATAACAATAGCAAAGCATATTCGATAAACGAGATCAGGTATCATGAGCCTACAAGGCAGGGTGCAGCCCGCGCTCGAAGTTTTCAACAGATATGCAGCAGATGCGAAAATAGTGCTTCTACATCCTACAAATCGGTTACGGAACGTCTTACTTGCCTGCCTAATAAGCGATCCCGACATCCGCAGTTTCTACTATTCATTCGATCTGGACGACATTAACTTGCTCAATTTTATGATCAGCTTCGCAGACGGCATGTCGAGCCAGCACGCGACTTTTGGCCGTCATATCAACTTGTTGCAAAACAAGGTTCTAAAGAATCCCTACAAATACTTTGACGATGTCTTGCGCGCTGTTATAAGTGAATTGAGTGAATTGCACGATGGCGAGTATTATCTTATATTGGACGAGTTTGACCGCGCCGACCGCGCCGATGACGTGCAGCGTCTCATTGAACGCCTGTCCCATTTTTTGCCGGAGAGGTGTAAGCTCGTTATCAATACGCGTACCTTGCCTCGTATGCCGTGGCTATCGATGATTGCGAAGGGGCATGCTGTTATCTTGCGCGATGACCATCTTGTTCGTGAGGATTTCTATCAGAATCGAAATAGCGAAGGCGCGGAGCTCAAGGTTCTATCGCTTGGCCCGGGATACGTTTTCCTGGGCGATCATCTGGTTGACCGATGGGAAGGGCATTTACCGCGCTTGCTGTTATTTTTCACGCTGGATCGGCCGGTAGTGACGCGCAATGAAATCTGTGAGACATTTTGGCCGGGGCTGGATATCGATCAAGCTGTTAACGTTTTCCATGTTACCAAACGACGGTTGCACAAGGCGCTGGGAATTGACGCGCTGATGCACGACGGAACCTATTACCGCATCGACCCGGAAGTGCCATTTTACTTTGACGCATTCGAATTCATTGAAGCGCTCATGATTGGGCGATACGGCGAGTCCGATGATGCCTTTGAAGTTTGGCAGCGAGTTGCCAATTTGTATCGCGGCCCGTTTTTGCAGGGGCATAATGAGCAATGGATCCTGGAGCGGCGAGAGGCGTTCCAGTTTGCGTATATCGAAGCGCTTGAGAACACGGCGGCGTATTGGGCGCAGGACGGGAAGCACGAATTGGCGCTGCATACCTTGGCGCGGGCGCTTGATACGGACTACGCGAATGAGGCGATTCACAAGAAGCTGTTGAGACTGTACATGCATTTGGGGCGTCGAGCGGAAGCAGTTACGCACTGCCGTTCGCTGGAGAAATGGGCCAAGTCATCAAAGACAAGACTTTCCGGCGATATCCAGCAGTTATTCAGCGACATTATCGCGTAGATCAGTCGCGCGTATTGCTTTAGGGGTTATGTAGCGCCCCTGGCAGGACTCGAACCTGCGACCAACGGTTTAGAAGACCGGTGCTCTGTCCACTGAGCTACAGAGGCAATTAGCAAAATTGTAGGAGTCGTCCCCAAAGCTGTCAATGCTGTGCGGCTCAAATTGCTCGCCCGGCGAGTAGAAACTGAAGGAATATAGGGCGACTCACCGAGTCGCCCCTACCAGACCGTTGGATTTTTGGGTTAAGGATCTCATGTCAAAGACTGGCTAGGAAGCATTTCAACTGAAAAGGATACACTACCCTCGAATTGCTAGCCGCGCCCGTTGTCCCTTCTTCTACAGTCTAGTATAATTAATGAAGGGAATCATCGCTCTTCATTCGGAAATCTGTCAGCAATCTTGTTGGCATTTTTCGATGAGAACCGGGGCTTATGAATAGCTTTGTCGGTTAATGTTTGGCTGGCAGGAGACACCATGGCGAAAGACAAGGACATAGTGGAACAGCAGCAGAATGGCTATACCGCGAAGAACATCCAGCAGCTGAGTCCGCGGGAGCATGTTCGCAGGCGCCCGGGCATGTACGTTGGGGGCACCGATGCGAGCGCGCTGCATCACTTGATCTATGAGGTGGTCGACAACTCAATTGACGAAGCCTTGGCCGGGCGTTGCGATCGAATCGAAGTGACGTTGCACGAGAACGGCGGCGCGACGATCCGGGACAACGGCGTCGGCATTCCAGTCGATATGCACGAAAGCGGCAAGCCGGCGCTTGAGGTCGTCATGACGGTGATAGGCGCGGGCGGAAAGTTCGACAACGAGGTTTACACTGTCAGCGGGGGTTTGCATGGCGTTGGCGTGTCGGCGGTGAACGCCTTGTCGGCTGAATTAACCGCCACGATATATCGCGATGGCCATGTTTGGCGGCAGACCTATGAGGAAGGCTTGACCACAAGCCGTGTGAGAAAGATACGAAAGCTCCGCGACGGCGAGGAAACGGGTACTGTGATTTCATTTGTACCGGACTTCACGGTCATGGAAGAGAACGATTTCAACTTCCATACCTTGATGACACGTTTTCGGGAAATGGCTTTTGTGACTCGGCAGGTGACGATTACCTTACGCGACGAACGAGCCAAGCCCATTCCGCGCGAGGTCACCTTCTATTTTGACGGTGGCTTGCGTTCCTTCGTGCGTTACTTGAATCGCAGCCGCCGCGCCATCCACAATATCATTCATGCGGAGCGGGACATCGAATTCATGGATCGCAATGAGGTGCCTTACAAGGTCGGCGTCGAAGTAGCGATGCAATATTCGGATGTAGCGATCACAACAGAGCTGGCTTTTACCAACACCATCAATACGCCGGATGGAGGCACGCATGTCACCGGCTTGCGGTCGGCGGTAACAGGGGTGATCAATCGGTACGCCAGGAAAGCGGGCTTGCTGAAAGAAAAGGAGGGAAACTTCTCCGGCAACGACACGCTGGAGGGGCTGACCGCGATAGTCAGCGTCAAGCATCCGGATCCTCAATTCGAAAGCCAAACAAAGGTCAAACTTCTGAATCCGGAGGTGCAGGGCGCGGTTTCGCAAGTCGTAACCGAGTCGCTAAACGAATTTATGGAAACCAATAGCCGCGAAGCGCGTCGCATCGTGGACAAGTGTATGACCAGCAAACGCGCGCGCGAGGCGGCCAAGAAAGCGCGCGATTTAGTTCGCAGCGGTCCCAGTTTGCTGGAGAGCAGCACCTTGCCGGGCAAATTGGCTGATTGTTCGCAGCGCGGCGACGAGGCCGAAATCTACCTGGTCGAGGGGGACTCGGCCGGCGGCAGCGCCAAGCAAGGCCGGGACCGCCATTTTCAAGCGATTCTGCCGCTGCGGGGCAAGATACTGAATACAGAACGGGCGCGCATCGACAAGATGCTGGACAACAACGAGATCAAGTCTTTGATATCGGCTTTGGGCACCGGCATCCACGATGAGATGACGATTGAAAAGCTGCGTTATGGCCGGGTGATAATCATGACTGACGCTGATGTCGATGGCAGCCACATCCGCACCTTGCTCTTGACCTTCTTCTTTCGGCACATGCCGCAGATCATCCAGCAGGGGCATCTGTATATTGCGCAGCCGCCGATTTATCTACTGAAAAACGGCAGAAAGACACAATACGTTTATCCGCAAGCCGGGCTGGACGACGCGCAACTGTTGGAGCGATCGATCAAGGCCTTCAAGAACAAGGACAAGGTCAGCATTCAGCGCTATAAGGGCCTGGGCGAAATGAATCCGGATCAACTGTGGGAGACGACGATGGATCCCGATACGCGGACGTTGCTGCAAGTGACGATTGAAGACGCGGCGGATGCGGACAAGGTATTCGATATGCTGATGGGGGCCAGCGTGCCGCCGCGCCGGCGGTTCATTCAAACGCATGCCCGGCAGGTGCGGAACCTGGATATTTAGGTCATCAGTTAAATTTGTAATTATAGCCCGGAAGTCTTGGCATCCTGTTCAGTCCAGCCTTGCGCGTCGCGCAGGGCTGTTTCTTGTCGCGCGCGCTCCAGGGGGCGGCGCTCGAAGAGGGCGAAGAGGATCGAGAAGAGGAGGCTCAACAGCGCCAGACCCACGAGGATAACGATGATGGGGCTGAGGGTGATGCCGGCCAGTTGCAGCATATCGGGGTGCAGGACCAGGACCGATGCGCAGACGGCGGGGAGGATGGCCGCGAAGCACAGCCCCGCAAGGAAGTTGAAAATGGCGGCCGGGGCGCCGCCATGAATTGGCTGCTGTCTGGTTGAGCGCCGGTGGACAGCCCAACCAAGCCGGGCGATCAGGGCCAGGAGGGCTATCAGTACGATCGCTTTTAGATCCACGGCATCATCTCGCTCTTGATAGATTCACGGGATGGCAAAGGGAGGCCTTATCAATTGGGCACGATATGGTTGCAAACCCGAAATTGTTGCAGTGATTTTCGGGCGACCTGATAGGTCGCCCCTACAAGTCATGTTCGGTGATTGTGGCTTGGGGATCATTACAGCGAGCCATCCTAGAACAGCGAGTATATGAATACGCCGGCGGGGCTTGCGCTGCCAAACATGATGACGAGAGCGAAGACCAGGAGTGTGATCACCAGCGGCAACATCCAATACAATTTGCGTTTCCACAAGAAGGCAAGCAGTTCGCCGAGCACTCCCAGGCGCATGAAGAAATCTTGAAGCGCACTGGGTGTGTTCTTGCTTGTTTTCACTTTGGAACTCATTCTGTCTCCTCGCCGGCCTCTATGCGATCAAAGGGGTTTGCGCACCACGTGTGATCCCAGGACCAGCATATCAATATCGCTATTGCGGAAGGTGTTGAAAGCCTCTTGGGGCGTGTTGACGATTGGCTCTCCGCGCAGGTTAAAGGACGTATTGAGGACAACGGGCACGCCGGTGGCGTCGCCAAACTGTTTGACGACATCATAGTAGCGTGGGTTGGTATCGCGGTCAATGGATTGCAGCCGTCCCGTACCTTCGTGGTTGACGGCGTGGATTTCCGACTGTTTGTCCGATTTGATCGGAGCAACCATCAACATATAGCGAGGCGTATCGTGCTCGGCAACTTGCGGGTAGTCAAAATATTCTGGCGAGCGCTCGCGGAGTATGACGGGAGCGAAGGGCCGGAAGGGTTCGCGAAATTTGATCTTTGTGTTCACGACTTCTTTCATTTCTTCGCCGCGGGGATCGGCCAGGATGCTGCGATTGCCCAGGGCGCGAGGACCCCACTCGAATCGACCTTGGTGAAATCCAATGACTTGCTGCCGGGTCAGCGCGTCGACGATGGTTTCTGTCAGTTTGCATTCGTCGTCGAATGATTCGTAGCGCAAGCCGGCGGCCTCGAGGAATGACCTACAATCAGCGTCGTCGTAACCCTTGCCGAAATAGGCGTGTGACTGCACCCATTGGCGCGGTTTGCCAAGGACGATATGCCATGCCCAAAGCGCCGCGCCCAAGGCGCCGCCATCGTCACCCGCCGCTGGCTGAATCCAGAGTTCTTCGAAGGGGGTTTCTTTCAGGATGCGCCAGTTGGCTTTGGTATTGAGGGCGACGCCGCCGGCCATCACGAGCTTTTTCATGCCGGTCTTGCCGTGCAGATAGGTGGCGATATTAATGAGGGTATCTTCGGTGACTTGCTGCACGCTGGCGGCGACATCGGCATAATATTGATTCGCTTCCATCGCCCGTTTTTCGTCCTTGCGATGCGGCTGCGTGTTGGCGGTGAAGAATTCGCTGTCGGGGTCGCGCTTTTCCCCAAAGAGGTCGAGGAACTTGTTGCTGTAGCTACGGGTCGTGGAGCGATGGAAGTCAAAATAGGACATATCGAGGCGGAATGATCCCGTTGTCCGGTCTTGCTGGACAAGCTTATAAATTTTGTCCAGATATCGCGGCTCGCCATAGGGGCTCATACCCATGACTTTGTATTCGCCGTTATTGACGCGGAAGCCGAGCCAGGCGGTAAATGTCGAATAGAGGAGCCCTAAGGAATGCGGGAAGCGCTGCTCTTCAAACAGATCGATAGTCGGCGGCGTGGCATCGGCCTCGCCGAGGGAGCTGTTGCCGACGCCCAAGGTGGTTGTGGTCCATTCTCCAACGCCGTCGACGGTCAGAATCGCGGCTTCCTTGTAGGGACAGGCGAAAAACGCGCTGGCGGCGTGGCTCATGTGGTGATCGCAAAAAAGTATTTTGTCGTAGGGCACGCCGATGCCTCGGGCCAGGTGGCTGCGCACCCAGAGTTTGTCCGTCAGCCAGGCGAGCATGGACTCTCGCCAGAGGCCGGATGAACGAGGGAAGGTGTTCAATGCTGTCTGCAGTATACGTTCAAACTTCAGCAGCGGTTTTTCGTAAAAGACAACGTAGTCAAGTTCATCAGGTGTAATGCGGGCTTGTTCGAGGCAGAACTCCGCGGCAAGTTGAGGAAAGCCATTGTCGTGTTTGACTCGTGTAAAGCGTTCTTCCATGGCGGCCGCTACCAGCTCGCCATTCTTGATTAGCGCGGCGGCGGAATCGTGATAAAAGGCTGATATGCCCAGAATATACATGCTCAGCCTTGTTCTTTGGCCGATTCAAGATCAGAGGGGACCGGTTCGCGCAAGTGCCAGGATACTTCAGCCTTGCGGACGCGCAGGGGATCCATGAACAGAGCAGACAGCAGCCCAAAGGGCAAGAAGATTGTGAAGTAGAATAGCGTCGCGATGAATCGTCCATTGCCGTCGGCCACGATGCTGGAATTGAGACTGAAGCGCTCCCAAGCGATTTTCCAGAGTTTTTTCAAGTGATTAGTTCTCCCGATTCGCTTTGGCGAGCCAAGTCGCCGTCGACATAATGCATAGCCATGTCGCAGCAACATTTACCAAGCCTACACTAATTCAAGATTTTCTGCAGTTCCAGGCGGGCAAGATCGTGGCCCAATTGATTCCAGTGCGTATCCGCGAAGAAATAGGGCGAGTTGCCGTTTTCGATCGCCGAGCGCAGAGCCGGCGTCAGATCCAGGAACTCGATCTGCTCTTCCAGCGCGACTGCTAACCAGAGATCGCGTTGCACAGAGATATTTTTGTCGACAATCTCCCCCGCGAGCGGCGAAAGGTTCTCCCCAACGTAGGACGCGATCGCTGCTTTGCTTTCGGCGTTCAGGTATGGCCAGTACAGTTCGGCCTTCTGTGGGATATACATCATGACAAAGCGGATTCCCCGCGCGCCCAGATCTTGCGACATATCTACTATTGAACTCCGGGTGGCCTGGAACATATCACTGGCGCGCAGATTATCGGCGTCCAAGGCGAGGATCGGCAGCATACTGTCGAAGAAGGCAACAGGAGTCGGCGTTCTTGTATGGGCGACTTGCGGATAGTGACAGTCGCTTATGTTGGCTTTATGGATGGCGTCGCGCAAATAGAGCGCAATATGAAGGGTCACCAGATACTCGAATGGAGAGCGATTCTGGTGAACGCGGTCGGCAATCGACTTGCCTTGACGCCGCATTTCCAGGAAAACTCGATTGTCGGAGAGATCGTTGCCCGCAAAGTAGGCCAGCACGACCGTATCGGGATTGCGAGGCAATCCGTAGGCGTCCAAGAAAAGGCTCTGTTCAATTGTGCCACTGCCGGGAAAGGACAATGATAGCGTAGCGTCGGAAAGCCCAGACCAGAAGGGATGCTGTATTGCCTCCGCCGCCGTGAAGGAATCTCCCAGGACGAGCAGATCAAGATCGTCGTGCCAGGGTTCCTGATTGCGGAAGCCGTGTTGGTCGCGCTTGAAGCTCACCGTGTATGGCTGAAAGAATTGCGCGTGATCGGTCGAGAGGCAGGTCAATCGGAAAAGGTCGCCAGCATACTGGTCGACGCGTATCTCGACAGATTGGCCGGCAGGAGATTCTCTCGCGCCGTGTTCCGTAACTAACCGAAACCCGGCTCGCTCGCGATATTGCGGCATGCGCTGAATCAGTTCCCCCGGCAAGTGGAGAAAGGCAAGCTGAAAGGCAATCTCGAGCAGGACGACGGTGGCGGACAATACCAGGCAGAGGCGCAAGAGGAATTTGAGGACGCTTGTCAATGGGTTACCTCAGTAGTTCCAAGCAAGTAATCAGATTGTGGAGGCATCGCTTTTCTACTTCATCTCCCGAGGCATCGCGGAGGACAGGACATCTCTTCATCGGCGGTCAAATCAGCGCAAAAGCCTGATTTTATTTCGGTGATTTTCGGGCGACCTGATAGGTCGCCCCTACAAGGCTTGTCCGCTACTGGGTCATGCTGACGCGCTTTTTTCACCCCTCACCCCCCGGCCCCTGGCCCCCCTCGGTCCCCCCGCTAAACGGGGGGCGGAATTCCCACAAGGAGGGAAGGGGAGCTAAGCTTGGCGGATATCGTAATAATTTGTTGATTTTCGCAAGGATCGTCACCACTTTTGTATTGTTTCGGTATAGTTCCTGTTATCAGTGAGCAAGGTGTGCAGTAGCGGACAGGCCTTACAATTTACGCTACAAATGCAGTTTCTTCGCATTGCTTTATTTGGACTACTTAGTGAGCCTGCTTGTCGCATGAGCGCCGCAGTTTAGATAAGCGTATTCCACATCAGTTGCTGGAAAAGGGTCCAATGTTAAAGTCATCATCGGGCGGGTTCAAGCGCATGCCTAGCAGCATTGTCTCCAAGCGATAGATCTCAACCAGCAAGTTCAAAAGCTGCGCCATTGTATCCTGGCGCAGCAGTTCCTGCTTCTGAGCATTGTCGGCCTGCAAAAGGATGGCAGCGATTTGGGCAAGTGACTTGGGTGACCGGGGGATCAGCTCCGGATCGAAGTCCACTTTTTCCGCCGAGGCAAGGATTTCCAGATAGCGAATGATAAGCGGGCGCAGACTTCTGCCGAAGCGGCGCATGGCTGGCTTGTCGTCATCTCGCGGCGCAAAGTACTCGACATCACCAAGCAGGTAGGGCTTGCTGTGATCCAGTCCGCGAACGCGAAAGCGCCGCTGGCCCACGGCGACAATGTTCATGCGATCAAAGGGAAGCTTCTGCACCTCGATAATCTTCGCGGTGCAGCCAACATCATGGGTAATGGCGACCGGTCCCAGCGCTTCGCGACCGCTCCTGATCAAGATCACGCCAAATGGCGTTTCGTCATGAATACAGCGACGGATCATCAACTTGTAACGTTCTTCAAAGATATGCAGTTTAAGTTGCATGCCGGGGAACAAAACGGTGTTCAGCGGAAACAGGGGCAGATCATACATAACAAGAAGCTATTTTCTCATCTCCTCTTCGAAAAGCATGCGCCGCAGTACTTTACCGATAAAAGATCGCGGCAGTTCTTGCCTGAACTCAATCTCCCAGGGCACCGCATATTCTTCCAGCCGCCTCTTGCACAAGGCGACCAGCTCCTCCTTAGACAAGGTGGCGTTTGGTCTGGGCACGACGAAAGCCTTGATCTTTTGCTTGCCGGATTCTCTGCCGACGCCGACGACGGCAACTTCCAGAACCTTGTTGTTCTCGTAGAGGACTTCTTCGACGTCTCGCGGGTAGACGCTGAAATCCCCGGTGAAGATCGTATCGCGTTTGCGGCTGATTATCTTGAAGTAGCCTTCGTCGTCCATAATCGCGACATCGCCGGTATGCAACCAATCTTCACGCAGCACGGACTCATTTTCTTCGGGAGAGCGCCAATATCCACGCATGATTTGCGGACCCCGGACGATCAACTCGCCGATTTCTCCCGCGGGCACCTCGTTCCCATCAACCAGATCGACAATTTTGGCGTCTGTATTGGGCAGGGGTACGCCAATCGATCCGATCTTTCGCAGTCCATATAGTGGATTGGAGTGTGTGACGGGAGCCGCTTCGGTGAGCCCGTATCCCTCGACCAGACGCCCGCGGGTTAGTTTTTCAAAAGCCTCCTGCACTTCCACCGGCAAGGGCGCCGCGCCGCTGATGCAGGCTTTTATGGAGGAAAGTCCGTAGCTTCTGACGTTGGGCGCCTGGTTGATCAAGGTGAACATAGAGGGTACGCCCGGGAATAGCGTCGGCTTGTGTCGCTTGATTTGTTCAAGCACTTGCTTCAATTCAAAGACTGAAACGATCACGATCTTGGCTGCGATCAAAATCGGCAGATTCATGGCCGCGGTCATGCCATAGCTGTGTTCAAAGGGCACGACGGCCATGACGGTTTCCTCGCCATATTCGATTTCGGGCATCCAGTGTCTCGTTTGCAGTGCATTCGCGACCAGGTTTCTGTGCGACAGACAGACGCCTCGGGGTTTGCTAGTGGTGCCGCTGGTAAAGGATATCACCGCGAGATCTCTTGGATTCACATCAATTTGAGGAGGGGTCGTTAGCTCATCATTCATGACATCGGACATGAACTTGCCGATGCGCGCGGCGATGGCTTCGTCCGATTGCGTTGGGTGTTTGTGCCGGCCAAAAGCCTTGCTCTGGCTGGTGGTGACGTGCTTGCCAATCCGCGTGAAGATGACGGTTTGGGCTGTCGTGATCCGCTGAATCAGGTCTGCCAGTTCGCTAAATGCGCTAAGCGTGATGAGGACTTTGGCCCCGGTGTCTTGCGCTTGGGAAGCGATCAATTGCTCGTTGGCGTCGGGGTTGGAAAGCACGACCACGGCATTCAGTTTGAGAATCGCGTAGTAGGCGATTACGAATTGCGGGGTGTTAGGCAAGACGATCATCACGCGATCGCCCGGTCCGACCCCGATCTTAGTCAAGCCACGCGCGAACTGATTGGCTTTCGCCTCAAGTTCACGATAGGTCATGGTCTTGCCATAAAACACTGTGGCGATTCGTTTGGGTCGCCAGTCGGCGGCACTCTCCAGAAAACGAAAGAGCGGCTGATTGGGGATAGGAATCGTATGTGGCGTATCGAGGTGATAGTGGCTCAGCCATGGTCTGCCGCGATTGAGTTTATCGAGCACGGATTCGCTGCGCCAACTGCTGTGCTGGGCGGCCAAAATGAAGCGTTCGATGGCGCGGTTGACCGCTTCGTGACGCTCCAACTGAACTTTGTGTTTGGCCGATCCTATGTCGTAGACCTCGGCGTCCGGTATCATCTTGGCAACATCGTCGTATATGTAGCGCGGGAAATAGGTATCGCGTTCACCTGTGATAACAAGGGACTCCGCCGTGATATTGCGCAGAAGCGACCAGCCCCGCCATTGATGCAAGGCGTTGAGGAACATCTTTTTGAGCACGTGATATTCCGCGTCCCATTTGCGGCGATAGCGCCAAAAGGGAACGGCGAGCTTAATAGGAATGTGAAACAATAGCGATGCCGCCTTGGGCAGGGGATATTCCCCGGCTGTCGCGACCAGCACGAGTTTGGCGATGCGCTGCGGATAGGCATTGGCATATTCAACACAGATCGCGCCGCCAAAGGAGTGGCCGATCAGGACAAATTTTTCCGGGAGATTCAACGAAGTAACGACCGCCTGCAGATCTTCAACGAGCTCTCGCATATCGTATTGGCTGTGCGGGGCGTCGCTCTGTCCATGCCCGCGCAGTTCCGGCGCCACAACACGAAACTGATGGGCGAAATGCGTAAGCTGGTATTCCCAGGATTCGGCTACGCCGGCGAAACCGTGCTGGAAAACGATTGTCTGCTCGATGTCTTGGGGGGACAGATCAATTACGCTGAGATGGGAACCGGCATAGCCAGGTATCGGCACCTTGACCCGATACAGATCGAAATCTAATTGAAAGGTAGCCCGTTTTAATCCACGGATGCGCTTTTTCATCGGCAAACTCGGTCAACTTTGGATATATTATATCGGAGAGAGGCGTCTTGATAAAACATGAGGTTGATGGGGAAGTGGTGAGTTTCATTGATTCTGGTTTTTCTAACCCCTCCCCCAGCCCTCCCCGAAGCATCGGGGAGGGGAGCTACGCCCGCGATTTTTGAGACCGAACAAGAAGTCTATGTTCACTAAATTCACCACTGCCGGCTGGGGGCGGCGCAAGCCCTCACCCCAAACCCCTCTCCCACAAGGGGAGAGGGGCTTATATCGCGATGTGTGTGTTTGGTAAGTCAAGAGGTTGATTCGGTAGCGAAAGGGTTCAAGGTATGTCGCGCTCAGGCAAAAAAGCAAGCCTGCTTGTCGCATGAGCGCCGCAGTTTACATAAACAATTCATCACTGCCGGCTGGGGGCGGTTTTTGAACGAGGATGGTATCCATTTGATATATGTTGCGTACTGGAGAGGGGCTTATGCATTCGCCATTGGTAAACAGCGCTTGGCTGGAAGCACATCTGGATGACAGGGATCTGCGTATTATCGACATACGGGGCAAGGTGCTGCCGCCGACAGCGCCGCCTCCACATTACATTAGCGATCGCGCCGCTTACGAAGCCGCGCATATTCCCGGCGCGGTTTATGTCGATTGGGTGGTTGATATTGTCGAGCCGGGTTCGCCGTCCAACGATATTGCCGCGCCGAGCCGCTTTAGCGGCTTGATGAGGCGGCTGGGCATCAGCAATGGCGATCTCGTCGTCGTCTATGACGATGCCGCGAGTATGTTTGCGGCGCGCATGCGCTGGTGTCTGCTTTACTATGGTCACGATAATGTACGCATACTGGATGGCGGCTGGCAGAAGTGGACAGCCGAAGGGCGGCCGACGGAAGATGCTCTCCCCACCGCGCGCCCGGGGACCTTCTCACCGGCAATAAACGCCCGTTTGAAAGCGAGCGCGAACGACATCTTAGTCGGGATCGACGCCGACAATATGCAGCTTCTGGATGTACGTTCGCCGGCCGAGTATGCGGGGGAGGCATCGCGGGCCCGATTCGGGGGGCATATCCCGACGGCGATCAACCTGCCAGCAAAGAGCATGGTGGCCGATGATATGACGCTGAAGCCGATCCCCGATCTGCAAGCTCAGCTCTCCGAAATGGGAATCAGTATGGATACGGCCGATACGGTTATTTACTGTAACTCCGGCGTTTCCGCCAGTTTAGTATTGCTCGCGCTCGAGGTGGCGGGAGCAAGCAATCTGCGCGTTTACGACGGCTCATGGAAAGAGTGGGGCAATGACCCTTCGACGCCAAAAGTTCCGGCTAGCTAAGCCGCTCGGCAGTCGCGTAGACACAGAGTTCGGCAGCGAATTTGGGCTACCGCACTTGCAGAAAATAATAGACCTTGCTCGGCTAGCGCAAATCGTGGTTTGTCAAAAGAGCGGGGCAATACGGCAGGCGCTTCGTAAGAATGGATAACTCAGCTATGTCACAGGTAATGAGTTGGCTGCCTAAGGGAAAGGGTCTGCCGCGTTCGTGCGAAATAAGAAATTCGTTCCGTTAGCGCGGATTGGCGATCCAGTAATTGAGAGGCGAAAGTGGAATTAAGCGTTTACCGTGAAGCGACGGTATTTGACAGCCTGCAGGGGGAATGGAATGATCTGCTGGGGCGCGCTCAATCCGACTGCATCTTTTACACATGGGAATGGCACTCGACCTGGTGGCAGGCCTACCAGCCCGGCGAACTGTTGATTTTGACGTGCCGCGAGGGGGGAAGGCTGGTCGGCATAGCGCCGCTGTTCGTTACTGAATCGGAACGTGGGCGTACAGCCCAGATAATTGGCTGCGTGGACGTGACGGATTATCTTGATTTCATTGTAGACGAGGACCATCTTCAGCCGGTCTTTGAAGCCTTTGCCGATTACTTCGCAAAGGAGCGCGCCAGCATCGACTGCTTCGACCTGTGCAATATCCCTCAAGACTCGCCGACCCGCGAGATTCTTCCTGATTTGTTACGAGAACGCGGCTTCACAACTGCGGTAGAACCGCAGGAGGTCTGTCCGGTGATTGATCTTCCCAGTGACTGGGGCGGATATATGTTGTTGCTGGACAAGAAACAGCGTCACGAAGTTCGGCGAAAGATGCGACGCATTCACGGTACGGAAAGCGCGATCGATTGGTACATTGTGAACGGCAAAGACAACCTGGATCAAGAAATCAGTCATTTTGTGCGTTTGATGGCGGCGAGCGACCCTGAAAAGGAGCGTTTTTTGCTGGATGAAGGCAACATGCGCTTTTTCAAAAGGATCGTGCCGTTGGCGCAAGACAAGGGCTGGTTGCAGTTGAGTTTCTTGACCATTGATGAAGAGCGTGTTGCCGCGTATATGAACTTTATCTATGGGAACCGTGTGATGGTCTATAATTCCGGCCACGATCATCGGCATTATAGCCAGTTGAGTCCTGGCATTGTGCTGCTGGCGTATAACATCCAACATGCTATTAAAAGCGGCTACAAGTTTTACGATTTTCTGCGAGGCAGCGAGAGCTACAAGTACCGCATGGGCGGGCGGGATACCGCCGTACTGAATATCCACGCAACTTGACTGCACGAGTCAATTGATGTCGATTCAACGCATTGCCCTGCTGAGTGTCCACACGAGCCCGCTGGCGCCAATGGGCGGTATGAAGACGGGCGGGATGAACGTCTACATCCGCGAATTGGCGCAAGAGCTGGGCAAGAATCAGTACCACATCGACATCTTTACACGAAAGTCTTCGCTCTCTGAACCGGATGTGGACCATTCTATAGGTCCCAATGTGCGCGTGATCTATCTTCAGGCGGGTCCAGTGGCGCCATTGCATCCCGACGAACAGTACCCGCATCTTTCCGAATTTACCGCCAACCTGATGGCTTTCGCCACATTGCACAATCTGCACTACGATATCGTTTACAGTCATTACTGGTTGAGCGGATGGGTGGCCTCCAAACTGAAGGAGGCCTGGGGCATCTGTTTCGTACACATGTTTCATACGCTTGGCCACATGAAGAAGCGCATTCAAGCGAATGAATACTATCAACCTGATCGCCGCATATTAACCGAAGCGCAGGTTTTGAATTGGGCGGACCGGGTGATCGCGGCCACCCCGGCCGAATTGGCTCAGTTGCGCTGGCTGTATCGAGCTAGGCGCAGGCAATTGGTTGTGATCCCGCCCGGCGTCAACCTGGAGCAATTCAATAGCGATTTGTCGGCAGCAGAGGCGCGGAAAAGCCTGGGAGTCAATCCAGATAGTCACGTTTTGCTTTTTGTCGGGCGCATCGAGCCACTGAAGGCGGTTGATACTATCTTGGAAGCGCTTCATGTCTTGCGGGAGCGACAGTCGTCCCTACTCAAGCGGCTTCATTTCATGATCGTAGGCGGCGATCCGGAATCTCGACGCGATCTGGAGCTACAGCGCCTGCAAGATCTCAGCCGCAGATTGGGAATCAACCAGATTGTGAGCTTTGTGGGCGCGAAAGAACAAGCGCATCTGCCCGTATATTACTCGGCTGCGACGGCTGTCATTGTGCCGTCGGATTATGAATCGTTTGGCATGGTTGCGCTGGAAGCAATGGCCTGTGGCACGCCGGTCATCGCATCACAAGTTGGGGGGCTGCAATTTTTGGTAAGAGATAGAGAGACTGGTTTCCACGTGCCGGCGCGGGAACCGATATCGCTCACGGAAGCCATCATCGCGCTGGTGAGCGATCCTTCGAAATCCGCGTCTATGGGCGCGACTGCGGCGCGCGCGGCGCAGGAATACGCCTGGTCGGCCATCGCCGAGCGCTTAATCGAAGTGTTCGAAACGGTCGCCTGTCAGAAACTGCCCAAGACCTAGCCACCATAGGCGTTGGGGATGTCGGCGATGTCGGCCTCGATGTAGGGTTCATCGTCCATGTGCTCCAGGGCAGCGTCCTCCGTCAGCAAAGTTTGCCCTTTGTGATAAAGGGTATTGTTGAAGCCATCATAACGATAGCGGCGGTTGACCCAGCCATGCAAGTTATGTTGAAAAAGCACATGAAACTGGATCGCTTCGTCGGATTCAAATAGTTCTTCGCTGATGATCCAAACCGGCGCATACTGTTCCAGGTGCGGCAGGGCCTTTTCATCGCGCATTTTCCGCA
Organism: Chloroflexota bacterium; assembly: GCA_026708115.1. Classification (GTDB taxonomy): domain Bacteria; phylum Chloroflexota; class Anaerolineae; order Aggregatilineales; family Phototrophicaceae; genus UBA6055. The sequence goes on along the minus strand of JAPOVL010000018.1, from coordinate 33,723 downwards.
GGTCGTCGACAGTCGTCATCTGGCACTCCGATTCAAGAAGGCAGGAAAACTTGTCCATATTCTAGCCGCGCGCGCAATCCGGGGCAAGGACGGTTTGTCGGCGGGGCAGGGCAATCGCCGCAAAATGGTTTTCAGCACAGCCGCTGGGCGCGTAACCGGCGAAAAGGTCACAGGAATGTCGCGCTGACACAAAATAGCAAGTCTACTTGTCGCATGGGCGCCGCATATACATAAACTGCCTTGTCCCAGCCGCACGATGGGACCATGACGATGTCGCCTAGCGACCTCTTCCAAATGCGGCAAGATTGATTACACTTGGCGACATTCGATGAACCTTCAAATGGAGTTGGTCAATGGCAATATCCGATATTTCAAAAGTAGTACTCGCCTATAGCGGCGGTTTGGACACGTCGGTGATCGTACCCTGGCTGAAGAACAACTACGGTTGCGAAGTGGTCTGTTTCTGCGCGGATCTGGGACAAGAGGAAGAACTCGACGGGCTGGAAGCGAAAGCAATCGCGTCGGGGGCGTCGAAGCTCTATATTCGGGATGTGCGCGAAGAGTTCTTGAGTGACTTTGTGTTCCCGACAATGCGAGCCGGCGCCATGTACGAGCGGGAGTATTTGCTCGGCACTTCGTTTGCTCGTCCGTTGATCGCCAAGCATATGGTCGAGGTTGCCGAAAAGGAAAGAGCCGATGCCGTGGCGCACGGCTGTACCGGCAAGGGAAACGACCAGGTGCGCTTCGAGGTATCGACGATGGCGCTTAATCCCAAGCTGAAGACGATCGCGCCCTGGCGGGAATGGGACATCCGGGGCAGGGAGGATGCGCTGGCCTATGCAGAAGAATTCAACGTGCCGGTTTCACAAACCGAGAAGGACATCTATAGCCGCGACCGCAATATCTTCCACTTGTCACATGAAGGCGGCTTGTTGGAGAACCCCTGGAACGAGCCGGAAGAGGGCATGTACCAGCTCAGCAACAGTCCCGAAGAGGCGCCTGATGAGGCCGAATACATCGAGATGGAGTTCGAGGAAGGGCGTCCCGTCGGCTTGAACGGGGAGAAACTGAGCGCGGTCGATCTTTTTTTGAGGCTGAACAAGATAGGCGGCAAGCACGGCATTGGCCGTACTGATATCGTTGAGAATCGGCTGGTCGGCATGAAGAGCCGAGGCGTATACGAGGCGCCGGCCGGCACAATTGCGCATCGAGCTCATCAGTTGCTGGAGAGCATTTGCCTGGACAAACACACGATGCAGTACAAGGATATCCTGGCTGCCAAGTACGCCGAGCTGGTTTACAACGGCCTGTGGTACAGCAAGCTGCGCGAAGCCCTGGACGCTTTCGTGGATGTCACGCAGCGGACTGTGTCCGGCGTGGTGCGCTTGAAGCTGTACAAAGGCAATATCGCGGTGGCTGGTCGCAAGAGCCCCTATAGCTTGTATCGCGAAGATTATGCGTCCTTCGGCGAAGAAGATGTCTACAACCAGCAAGACGCCCAGGGTTTCATTCAATTGTTCGGTTTGCCGATCAAAGTGGAAGCCATGTTGCAAACAGAGGGCGGCGGCAAAACCAGTTATCGGCAGCCGGATTACAGCAAGTTCAAGCGGGACTAAGTCATGTAGCCGCTCGGCGGCGGCGCGATTGGGATAGCTCGCGCGCGCAGAAGTATGTGCAAGTAAGTTATGGAACGAAAATTAACCACAGAGGACACAGAGGGCACAGAGAAAAATCAAGGGATGAGTATGTTTTGTGGGCGACCCACCGGGTCGCCCCTACCGAAGACTGTTATATTGGAGTTGTAAAACTTAGTCGGTGCTACTGAGCAAAGAATCTGCTCGGCTATCGCAAATCTCAGCACATCAGAAAGTGCGCAAGGATGAAGGTATGAGCCTTTGGGGGGGACGGTTTTCCGAACCGAGCGATCAAGACTTGCGGGCGCTAAACGACAGCATAGGCTTTGACATTCGCTTTTACCGGGAAGACATTGAAGGCAGCATCGTCTATGCGCTGGCGCTCGCGGATGCCGAAGTCATCAGGTCTGAGGAAGCGCGGGCGATCGTGGCAGGATTGCGCGAGGTTTTGCAGGAATTCGAGACCGGCGATTTCGAGCTGCAGGAAGCCGATGAAGATGTGCATACCGCCGTGGAACGACGACTGATCGAACTCATCGGCGATGTCGGGGGCAAGCTGCACACAGGTCGCAGCCGCAATGATCAAGTGGCGACGGATTTTCGTCTGTGGAGCATGCGCGCTGCCGATCGCCTGGCAAGCGAATTGCGGGATCTGCAGGCCGCGATCGTCGAGACAAGCGAAAGCCAGGTAGAGACATTGATGCCGGGATACACGCATCTGCAACCGGCGCAGCCGATCACGGTCGCTCACTGGTTGATGAGCTTTTTCTGGATGCTGGAACGCGACCAGGATCGCTTGGGATCGGCCCGCCAGCGCATGTCGATCTGCCCGCTGGGGTCGGGGGCGCTAGCCGGCAACCCGTTTTGCCTGGATCGCCAGCAAATCGCGGCTGACCTGGGCTTTGACGCGCCGAGCCAGAACAGCCTGGATGCCGTCAGCGACAGGGATTTCGTGAGCGATCTGTTATACGCAATCGCTTTGTGCGCGAGTCACCTGAGTCGATTGGCGGAGGACATACTCCTTTATTCCAATCCTTCCTTTGGGTTCATCACGCTGTATGATCGCTACAGCACCGGTTCCAGTTTGATGCCGCAAAAGCGCAATGCTGATCCTATGGAGTTGATGCGCGGCAAGGCAGGCCGTCTCGTCGGCAATTTGGCCGGCTTCTTGACAACCTTAAAGGGATTGCCCAGCGGCTATAACAAGGACTTGCAAGAGGACAAAGAATCGCTATTCGATTCTTGCGATACCATGCATCAGTTGTTGCCGGTGATGACAGCGATTGTTGCCAGCCTCCAGGTGAACCCTGAAGAAATGATCGCCTCCTTGACAGAGGAGTTGCTGGCGACGGATTTGGCCGATTACCTGGTGCGCAAGGGCGTGCCTTTCCGTCAGGCGCATCATATCGTCGGCGAAGTCGTGCGCCTGGCAAGCGAAGGCCGGACGGAGTTGTCGGCGCTGCCGCTCCCGAGCTTGCAAGCCATTTCCCCGGTATTTGGCGCTGATGTCGCCGAGGTATTTGATTTTGCCCAGTCGGTGGCGAAGCGCAGGACATACGGTGGGACCGCGCCCGATGAAGTTAGAAAGCAGATTGCGCTGGCCAAGACGCGATTGACGAGCTAGTTGGGTAGTGTGTACAAGGTATCCCTGTAAATGTCTATGAAACACCCGGCGCTTCAGGAGAGACAATCTTCCAAATTCCTTGACAGACGCAAGAAAGTTCGCTATGGTAACGCGTATTCGTTACCAGGGAGACCGCGTAACAGATGCAAACCAGTTCCGCGATTACTGTACTCAGCCTCCTCATCCTTGTCATTGTCCTCTTGATTATCAGTGGACTTTAAGGGCTTGGGCAGGAACCGCGACAGCAAACCGAAGACAACAGCCTCCCAAGCCACGGGAGGCTTTTTAGTTCATAGTGTGGATGGCGGGCGTTTTTATTTGATGGAAACCAAGGGGAAAGTAGATGACTGCTGAATGGGTTTGGCGCAACGGCGAATTTGTAAAATGGGACGATGCGACGGTACATGTGAGCGCTCATGCCTTGCATTATGGTTCCAGCGTCTTTGAGGGGATCCGCGCCTATGACACGCCCAAGGGTCCGGCAGTCTTTCGCCTGCGCGAGCATACGGAGCGGCTGATGCAAGGCGCTCGCGTAATGAGGATCGACCACGAGTACGATCCCGATTCACTTGACAGCGCAATTATCGAAACCATTCGCAGGAATGGCCACGAATCCTGCTACATTCGCCCGATAATCTTCCGCGGCAGCGGCGCCATTGGATTGGAAGGGCGGGGCCGTACCGAGACGGAAGCGGTTATTTTCACTATTGAGTTAGGGCGATACCTGGGCGCGGAAGCCATTGAACAAGGGGTTGACGTACAGATCAGTTCATTCCGCCGCATGGCGCCGGACACGCATATGGCGCTGGTCAAAGCCGGCGGCAATTATGTCAACAGCCAATTTGTCAGCATGGAAGCGCATGATAACGGCTTTGAGGAAGGGATCGCCCTGGACGTTAACGGCTACGTCAGCGAAGGCGCCGGGGAGAATATCTTCGTCATCCTGGATGGGGTTGTTTATACGCCGGGCGCCTGGTCGTCGATATTGATGGGCATCACACGCGACAGCGCTTTGCGAATTTTGCAAGCGCAGGGCGTTGAGATTCGCTTCCAACCGGTGGCCCGCGAGATGCTGTATATGGCCGACGAGATATTCTTCACGGGGACGGCTGCCGAGGTCACGCCGGTGAAGTCGGTTGACAGAATCCAGATTGGCTGTGGGGCGCGGGGACCAGTCACAGAGGCGGTTCAGAAGGAATTTTTCGCTATTACATCCGGGGAAATGCCGGACAAGTATAACTGGCTGACATTCGTCAAAGGATGATGCGGCCGCTGTTTTTGGGCAAGGCAAGCGGGTTAAGGAGGCGATGATGAAACTCACAGGTTCGGAAATCATCATGGAATGCCTGTTGCAAGAGGGCGTTCACGTCATGTTTGGCTATCCTGGCGGCGCGATATTGCCGACGTACGACGCCATAGCAAAGTATGACGATCGACTCCATCATGTCCTGGTGCGGCACGAGCAGGGCGCATCGCATATGGCTGATGGTTATGCGCGCGCCACCGGTGAGGTCGGCGTTTGCATCGCCACCAGCGGACCGGGCGCAACCAACCTGGTTACCGGCTTGGCTACAGCGATGATGGACTCTTCTCCGATTTTGGCGATAACGGGCCAGGTGCCAATTCCAGCCATCGGATCCGATGCCTTTCAAGAGACGGATGTCACGGGTGTGACGCTGCCGATCACCAAGCACAATTACCTGGTTACCGACGTACGGGACCTGGCCTATACGATGAAAGAAGCGTTTCATATTGCGCGTACGGGACGTCCAGGACCGGTACTGGTTGACGTGCCCAAAGACGTGCAGCTGGCGGAGACCGAATTCGAGTACCCGGAAGGCGAGATCAGGCTGCCGGGCTATCATCCGCCCTCATCCGCTGAGGAATCGGAGGTCAGCGCCGCCTTGCGCTTGATCGAAGAGGCGGAGCGTCCGATCATCCTGGCCGGGCACGGCATCATGATGTCTGGCGCCATGCAGGAATTGCGCGAGCTGTCCGAGCGGGCGCAGATTCCCGTGGCCTTGACCTTGCTGGGCAAGGGGGGCATGCCGGAAGATCACCCGCTGGTGATCGGCATGATGGGCATGCACGGCGAAGCATCCGCAAACCTGGCAATTCAGGAAGCCGATTTGCTCATCGCCCTGGGTATGCGCTTTGATGATCGCGTTACGGGCAACCTGAAGACCTATGCCTTAAACGCGCGCAAGATCCACATCGATATTGATCGATCGGAAATCAACAAGAATGTGAGAGCTGACGTTGGCATCGCGGGGGACTTGAAGACCGTATTGACACAGATGCTGCCCAAGCTAGAGCCGAAATCTCATCAGCAGTGGATCGCGAGAATCCGTGACTGGCTGGAAGACTCCAGCGAGCGCGACATTCTCAACTACGAAACGCCGGGTCGGCTTTTGACGGCGCAGGTAATCAACGATATCTGGAAGCATACACAGGGCGAAGCCATCACCGTCACTGATGTAGGGCAGCACCAGATGCTAGAGGCGCAGTATTATCCGCATCAGCGTCCTGCGACGCTGCTGACCAGCGGCGGGCTGGGGACGATGGGTTTCGGCTTCCCGGCGGCAATCGGCGCCAAGTTTGGGAAGCCGGAGGAAGAGGTCTGGGCGATCGTAGGCGACGGCGGTTTCCAGATGACGCTGTGCGAGCTGGCGACTGCCGCGCAGGAAAACATCAATGTCAACATCGCGATCATCAACAACTTCTTCCTGGGCATGGTGCGGCAGTGGCAGGAATTATTCTATGAAAAGCGCTATGAAGCGACTCCGCTGTTTAATCCGGACTTTTGCAAGCTGGCGGACGCTTATAGAATCCCAAATCGCCGGGTGACAGAACGGGATGAGATTGAGGATGCCGTTCAGTTCGCCCGCGATATCGATGGACCCACGTTGATCGAATTCGTCGTTGAAAAAGAAGAGATGGTATATCCGATGGTACCGGCCGGCGCGGACTTGCATGACATGAAACGCCGTCCCAAGCCAGGGGAGGGATCATGACCAGCCAAGTAGACATCAACAAGGTAACCGTTGTCGCATTGGTGGAAAACGAACCCGGCGTATTAAACCGGATTGCCAGCCTCTTCCGCCGGCGCGCTTTCAATATCGACAGCTTGACTGTCGGGCGTACTCACAAGCCGCATATCTCGCGCATGACTATTCGCGTGGTGGCGGGTCCCGAATATGCCAGGAAGATCGCGACCAATTTGCAGAAACTGGTTAATGTCATCGACGTGCGCGTGCTGGACAACGAACCGCATGTCGAGCGCGACCTGGCGCTGATCAAGGTACGGAATGACGATGCAGAATCTCGCAATACGATAACCGAGATCTGCGACCGCTACCCGGCGCGCATCGTCGATGTCGGTCCCAAAGTCGCCATCATCGAGATGGTAGGCACGGAAGAAATACTGGAAGAGTTCATAGATGAAGTACGGCCTACCGGCATCGTGGAAATGATTCGGACGGGCGTGGTGTCGATGGGACGGGGCACCCGGATTCACGACACCAACTTCACTCGGCGCGATCTTGCCAAGATTCAGGACGAATTGTCGGCCGGCGGCAATGGCAATGTGATTTAAGGTGTTCATTTGCGGCCCTTCGCTGTGCTGGGCCGCGGCAAATGCTTAGGGATCTTTTGAAAAGGGAGAAAATCCATCGATGGCGAAACTTTACTACGACCAGGACGCGGATCTGCAACTGCTTGAGGGCAAGACTATCGCGGTGATCGGTTACGGCAGCCAGGGCCACGCCCATGCGCTAAATGCGCGGGACAACGGCCAGGATGTCATAGTTGGCTTGCACGCGGGCAGCCGGAGCAAAGCAAAGGCCGAGGCTGACGGGCTGCAAGTTTTCACAGTTGCGGAAGCGAGCAAACGCGCCGATGTAGTCATGGTCCTGATTCCCGATACCAGGCAGGCGGCGGTGTATGAGGAACATATCGCGCCCAATTTAAAAGCTGGCGCCATGTTGATGTTCGCGCACGGCTTCAATATACACTTCAAGGAGATCGTTCCGCCCGCGAGCGTTGATGTGGCGATGGTTGCGCCCAAGGCGCCGGGGCATCGCGTCCGGGAAGTCTTCACCGAGGGCGCGGGCACGCCCGGGCTGGTCGCGATTGAACAGGATGCCAGCGGCAATGCGACGGCGCTGGCGCTGGCATACGCGAAGGCCATCGGCTGTACGCGCGCGGGCGTTATCGAGACGACTTTCAAAGAAGAAACCGAGACCGATCTTTTCGGCGAGCAAGTTGTCTTGTGCGGTGGGGTAACTGCCTTGATTCGCGCCAGCTTCGAGACCCTGGTCAAAGCCGGCTATCAGCCGGAGGTGGCGTATTTTGAGTGCCTGCACGAATTGAAGCTAATTGTGGATTTGCTATACGAAGGCGGCCTGAGCTACATGTGGTATAGCGTCAGCAATACGGCGGAACAGGGTGGATACGTCATCGGCGACCAATTCGAAGATACGGTTAAGGAAGAGATGGCTGGTGTCTTGCAGCGGATCCAAAATGGCGAATTCGCGCGAGAGTGGATTGATGAAAACCGCCAGGGCCGTCCCAATTTCGATGCCCGCCGCCAACGCGAACATGATCTGTTAATCGAGAAAGTTGGGGCAGATCTACGCCAGATGATGCCCTTCCTCGACGCCAAGAATATCAAGCAAAGCGACTAACGGGACAGCAAAGCTGCTGTTCCGAAGACACGCGGACGGAAAGGAGGTGTTGACATGTCAGAAGATGGTCTCGTTGACCTTAGACGACGAATGATGTACGTACTTGACCGGATTCGCATGGCGAAAGGAGCACCTCTCAATGGTAAAGCGAACTTACGACGAAAACACTGTCATCGTCTTTGACACGACGCTGCGGGACGGGGAGCAAAGCCCGGGCGCGACCTTGTCCAGCGCCGAAAAGCTGGAAATTGCCCGGCAGTTGTCGCGCCTCGGCGTCGATGTGATAGAAGCCGGATTCCCAGCCGCGTCCCCGGATGATCTGAAAGCTGTACAGCGGATCGCCCGCGAAGTTGGCACGCCCGACGGGCCGACGATTGCGGGATTGTCACGGGCGCTGGAAGGCGATATTTTGGCGGCCTGGGAAGGCGTGCGCGAGGCTGCCAAACCGCGGATTCATACTTTTCTGGGCACGTCACCGAGCCATCTGGCGATGCTGCGCATCGACAAGGACGAGGGCCTACAACGCATCCGCGAGGCGGTCACCCTGGCCAAGAGCCTCTGCGATGATGTCGAATTCAGCCCGATGGATGCTGGACGGACCGACACGGAGTATTTAATTCAAGCTTGTGCCGTCGCAGTGGAAGCCGGCGCCACCACCTTGAATATCCCGGATACGGTTGGTTATGTGATGCCGACTGAATGGGCGGAAACGCTGGAGATGCTGATCAACGAGACGCCCGGCGCCGGACCCGGCAGCGGGGTGATCTGGTCGGTGCATTGCCACAACGATTTGGGGCTGGCGACTGCCAATACCTTGGCCGGCTTGAAGAAAGGCGTGCGTCAGGTCGAGGTGACAATCAACGGGATTGGCGAGCGGGCGGGCAATACCAGCCTGGAAGAAGTGGTGATGTCAATCCAGACGCGCAAGGCTTATTACGGCCTGCGAACCAATATCGATTCGACGCAGATCATGAAGACGAGCCGCATGGTGCGCAACTACATGGGCATGCCGGTGCAAGCCAACAAGGCAATCGTGGGTGCCAACGCCTTCGCGCATGAATCCGGAATCCATCAAGACGGCGTGCTGAAGAACGCCGAAACCTTCGAGATTATGATGCCGGAAGACGTCGGCTTGACCCAGAGCAAGCTGGTATTGGGCAAGCTGAGCGGCAGGCACGCGCTGCGCGTACGCCTTCGTGAGCTGGGATACGAGATTGACGGCGAGGAACTTGTCGATATCTTCAAGCGCTTTAAAGATCTGGCGGATGTCAAGAAAACCGTCACCGATGCCGATCTGGAAGCCTTGGTCGCGGACGAAGCCGCTCAAAAACCGGAAGATCATTTTCGTTTGATCGACATACAGGTCGCTTGCGGCACAATGGGTTTGCCAACGGCGACCGTCAAGATGGTCAACCAGGACGGCGAGGAATTCGTTGTCGCGGCGGTCGGCACCGGTCCTGTGGATGCCTCTTACCGGGCCATTGACGAGATCATTCAGGCGCCCAACGTCTTGCTGGAATTCAACGTGCACAGCGTAACCGAGGGCATCGACGCCCTGGGCGAAGTGACTGTGCGCATCTCGCCGGAGCAGAGCAATCGGACTTTTGGCGGCTATGGCGCCGACAGCGATATTATCGTTTCCAGCGTCAAAGCTTATGTCGCGGCATTGAACCGCATGATATCCAGCCTGGGTATCGGGGACGTGGCGCCGGAAGGCGAAGCGGCGACGGTGGGATTGACGTCCACATCTTGATCGCGAAGCACTATATTCAGCCCGTGTGATTTGCAAGGGGGAGGTAGCATGACAAACAATGGGAGAGCCCGCACCCTTTTCGAGAAGGTATGGGATGCGCATACGGTCAGAGATCAGAGCGAAGACAGCCCGGCGGTACTCTATATCGACTTGCACCTGGTGCACGAGGTTACGTCTCCGCAAGCTTTTTCGATGCTGCGTGAACGCGGACTGCGAGTACGACGCCCCGATCTAACAATTGGCACCATGGATCACAGCACGCCGACCACCCCGCGCAACGAGCTGGGGATCATACCGGTTGCCGACGCGATGGCGGCGAAGCAGTTGGATACATTCACGCGAAATTGTGAGGATTATGGCATCCCTATGTACGCCTTGGGGGACGAACATCAAGGCATTGTACACGTCATTGGCCCGGAAAAAGGGCTGACGCAGCCTGGCATGACGATTGTCTGCGGCGACAGCCATACCAGCACACATGGCGCTTTCGGAGCTTTGGCCTTCGGCATCGGCACCAGTGAAGTCGGACACGTTCTGGCGACGCAGACGCTGCTGCAGAACAAGCCCAAGACCATGGCCGTCAATGTCGAAGGCAAGCTGGAAGAGGGGGTGACCGCCAAGGATATCATCCTCGCGATCATCGCCCGCATCGGCATCGGCGGGGGAACGGGATATGTCTTCGAATACCGCGGTGAAGCCATTCGGGACCTTAGCATGGAAGGGCGGATGACTGTTTGCAATATGTCGATCGAGGGTGGCGCGCGGGCCGGCATGGTCGCCCCGGACGATACCACTTTTGAATACATCAGTGGGCGTAAGCATGCGCCATCCGGCGCCGAATGGGACGCCGCGCTCGCCAATTGGCGCCGACTGCCGACTGACGATGAGGCGGTATACGACCAGGAAATCACGCTGCGGGCGGACGAGTTGATACCGATGATTACTTACGGAACGAATCCCGGTATGGGTATGCCGATCACAGCTGCAGTGCCCGTGCCGGACGACGAACGAGACTACAACAAGAAGGTAGCGCTCGACAAAGCGCTGGCTTACATGGACCTGCAACCGGGACAACAGTTGCTGGGAAAGCCGATCGACGTGGTCTTTATTGGCAGTTGTACAAATTCACGCATCAGCGACTTGCGGCAGGCTGCCCAATTCATCGCGGGACGCCAGGTTGCAGAGAGCGTGCGCATGATGGTTGTGCCGGGCTCTCAGCAGGTCAAGCGACAAGCCGAATCCGAAGGGCTGGACGATGTGTTCCGCGCGGCGGGCGCGGAATGGCGAGAAGCGGGCTGTTCGATGTGCATCGCCATGAACGGCGATCAACTGGAGCCCGGTCAGTACGCGGTATCGACCAGCAACCGCAACTTCGAGGGACGGCAGGGCAAAGGCGGTCGCACGTTCTTGGCCAGTCCTTTGACCGCGGCCGCTTCGGCAGTGGCCGGCGTCGTTAGCGATCCACGCGCCATGCTTTAATGCGAGAGCCGCCAAGGAGAAAAGAATGGAAAAACTGACACATATCCAGGGGACTATCGTCGCGATTCCGGTCAACGACATCGATACCGACCAGATCATTCCGGCGCGCTTCCTGAAAGTGACGGACAAGGAAGGCTTGGGCAAAGCCGCGTTCTGCGACTGGCGCTATCTGGACGACGGCTCGACGCCAAATCCAGACTTCATCTTGAACGACCCGGCCTATGGCGGTGCATCAGTCTTGATAGCCGGCAACAACTTCGGCTGCGGCAGCTCGCGCGAGCACGCACCCTGGGCGCTGATCGGCGCCGGATTCAAGGCGGTCATCAGCACAGAGTTCGCCGATATCTTTCGAAATAATGCGCTAAAGAATGGCTTGCTGCCTATCATCGTAGATGAAGAAACGCAGCAGCAGTTGTTCAGCCTGGCTGAGGAAGATCCCAGCACGGCGGTCAGCGTTGATGTAGACGCGCAGCGCTTGACGCTGCCCGATGGCCGCCAGATTCAGTTTCCCCTGGATGGTTTTTCCAAGCATTGTTTGTTGAACGGGGTGGATCAACTGGGATATTTGCTCAACCTGGATAACGAAGTAGGCGCATTTGAAGCGCGCAATCCGCAGCGGGTTGAGACTACTGCCTGAGCGCAGTTGCGACTGCAGGTCCAGCGGTAGGGGAGGTATGAATTGAAGCGAGCTGTGGCAATCTATGACACGACCTTGCGCGATGGCAGCCAGCGGGAGGGCATTTCCTTCTCGGTCGCGGACAAGCTTCACATCACGCGGCTGCTGGACGAATTGGGCATCGCCTACATTGAAGGCGGTTGGCCGGGTTCCAACCCCAAGGATGCGGCCTACTTCGAACAAGTGCGCGAGTTGAACCTGCGGCATTCTCTGATCACCGCCTTCGGTTCGACGCGACGAAAGGGCGTGGCCCCGGAAGAAGACGCGAATATTCGCGCGCTGGTCGATGCGAATACGCCCGTGGTTACAGTTGTTGGCAAGACTTCCATGTTGCATGTTACTGATGTCTTGCAGACCACCGCAGAAGAAAACCTGAACATGATCGCCGACAGTCTGGCCTATCTCAAGAGCCTGGGCAAAGAAGTGATATACGATGCCGAGCACTTCTTTGACGGCGCCAAGCTGGACATGGAATATGGATTCGATACCTTGGCCGCGGCCTGCGAAGGCGGGGCCGATGTGATTGTGCTCTGTGATACCAACGGCGGCTCGACGCCGTGGGAAGTGGCAGAATTCATGTATAAGGCGCGGGAGCTGTTTCCGGAGATGGATTTCGGCATTCACACGCACAATGACAGCGAACTCGCGGTTGCCAATTCCCTGGCAGCGGTGCGGGCAGGCGCCATGCATGTACAAGGTACTATCAACGGTTACGGCGAACGCTGTGGCAACGCCAATCTCTGCAGCATCATACCCGATCTCATTCTGAAGATGGACATACCTTGCCTGGCGCGGGACGGCAATCTGGCGACGCTGACGCATCTGTCGCGGGCAGTGGCCGAGATCGCCAATCTGGCGCCGGATACACATTTGCCTTATGTGGGCAAGAGCGCGTTCGCGCATAAAGGCGGCATCCACGTGGCGGCCATGCGACGCAATGTTGACAGCTATCAGCATATCGAACCAACAAGGGTGGGCAACCGAACTCGGGTCTTGGTATCCGACCTGTCTGGCCGGGGCAATCTGTTGAGCAAGGCAGAGGAACTGGGACTGGATGTCTCCAAGGACGAGGCCGTCCAGGTCCTGAATGACATCAAGCATTTAGAGAACGCCGGTTTCGTATTCGAAGGTGCGGAGGCATCGGTGGCGGTGCGGCTGCGACGGGCCCGCCCGAACTACCAGCCGCTTTTCAACTTGATTGATTTCACCGTCATTGTCGAGGATCGTCGCGGTCGCGGTCAATTGGCGGAAGCGATGGTCAAACTCGATGTGGATGGCGACGTTGTGCATACGGCAGCCGAAGGCAACGGACCGGTCAACGCGCTGGATCTGGCGCTGCGAAAAGCCCTGCTGCCGAAGTATCCGGCGTTGCGAGACATACAGTTGGTGGATTACAAAGTACGCATCCTGGACAGTGAGAACGCGACCGGCGCCATGACGCGCGTTTTGATTGATTCGTATAATGGCAGTGAACGCTGGAGCACCGTCGGCGCTGGGACCGACATCATTTGCGCCAGTTGGCTGGCGCTGGTCGATAGCGTCGAGTATGGGTTGTCGGTGGCCGACGAGAAGAAAGGCCAACCGTCACTGATGATGAGCGACTAGGGCAGGCTTTACTCATCCGCGGCGCGCGCTCAGCTTTTGCGCCGCAACAGTTTTAATGGAGTGCATCTGATATGAAGGCAAGGATTGCCGTACTGCCGGGCGACGGCATTGGTCCCGAAGTCGTAAGTCATACGACTCGATTGTTGTCGGTCATAGCCGACAAGCACGGGCATGATTTCACCTTTGTTGAAGGGATGATCGGTGGCATTGCTATTGATGAGACCGGCGACCCGCTGCCAGAAGAGACGATCAGAATCTGCGAAGAGGCCGGTGCTATTCTGCTTGGGGCGGTTGGGGGACCCAAATGGTCGGATCCGACGGCGAGCGTGCAACCGGAACGCGGGTTGCTTGGGCTGCGCCAGCACTTTGGATTGTTCGCTAATCTGCGCCCGGTGAAGACGTATCCGGCTTTGCTGGAACATGCGCCTCTGCGCGCCGAGCTATTGCAAGATGTCGACATACTTTTCGTGCGTGAACTGGTCAGCGGCATTTATTTTGGCGACCGGCAAGAACAGGGGAATGGGGACGCATCTCACGATACGATGCGCTACACGCGCGCTGAAGTTGAACAGGTGGCGAATGTGGCCTTCCGCGCGGCGCAGGGTCGCCGCAAGAAGCTGTGCTCGGTGGACAAAGCCAATGTGTTGGCATCCATGCGCTTGTGGCGGCGTACGGTTGTCGATGTTTCTGAAGATTACGCGGATGTGGAACTGGAGCACTTGCTGGTAGACGCCGCGACTATGCACTTGCTCACGCGTCCGGGCAGCTTCGATGTGATTGTAGCGGGCAATATGTTCGGCGACATTCTCAGCGATGAGGCCTCAGTTTTGGCTGGCAGCCTGGGGATGTTGCCTTCGGCGTCGCTGCGGTCGGATCAGTTTGGCTTGTACGAGCCTGTGCATGGTTCGGCCCCGGACATCGCCGGTCAGGGCAAGGCGAACCCGATCGGCATGTTCTTGAGCGCGGCTTTGTTGCTGCGTTACAGCCTGCAATTGGAAGCGGAGGCTTCGTCGATCGAGGCAGCCATTGACGCTGTTCTCGCCGATAGTTTACGTACAGCCGATATTGTCGGGCGAGGCGGCAAGGCGGTTTCTACCGCAACCTTCGCGGATGCGGTCATCGCCAAGCTGTAGAAGGCGTTCTGACGGCGCCCGCGGATTTCACCAGGCGATGGCCGGGGCAGGCTGGGTTTCGATGCGGGTGATATCCGCGCCGAGCTGATTCAGCAGATACTCGACATCTTCGTATCCACGGTCAATCTGGTAGACGTTTTCAATGATGCTCTCGCCATTGGCGGCGAGGGTTGCCAAGAGTACCGTCGCGCCCGCGCGAATGCTTTCCGCCCGGATACGCGCGGGACGCAGCTTGTTAACACCCTTGATGATGCAGACATCATTTTGACTGATAATGATATCGGCGCCCATTTGCAGCAGGGCATCGACATAGTCGTAGCGGTTGTCGAACACCCGTTCGCGGATATAGCTAGTGCCCCTGGCCACGCTGGATAAGGCCGCAAAGCAGGGCTGAAGATCCGTCGGGAAACCGGGGTAAAAGTCGGTCTGAATATTGATCGGATTCAGATCCCGATTCCGTGGGCGAAAGACGCGAATTGACTTGCCATCGACTTCTATGCTTACTCCCATCTGTTCCAATTTCGCGATGACAATGCGCAGGTGATCGGGTTCGACATCGCGAATTGTGACATCCCCGCCGGTTATTGCAGTGGCCACCATGACCGTTCCCGTCACCAGGCGGTCCGGCATCGGCGTATATTCGATAGCTCGGAGTTTCTCAACGCCGTTGATCAGGAGCGTATGCGTGCCCAGGCCGCGTATGTCGGCGCCCATCCCGATCAGGAAATTGCCAAAGTCGAGCACTTCGGGTTCGACCGATGCGTTTTCCAAGATGGTCTGCCCGTCAGCCATGGCTGCGGCGAACATCAGATTCTCGGTACCGGTGTGGCTGGGCAAATCAAGATAGAGCGACGTACCGGTGAAGCGGCGATTCTCGAGATCAATCACGGTGCGGCCGTCCTCGAAGTATTGAACCCTTGCGCCAAGACGCGCGAATCCTCGATGATGAAAGTCGATCTTGCGCGTACCGATATCACATCCGCCGCTCCCGGGCAATTCTACATAGCCAAGGCGAATCTGTAGGGGCGCCAGAAAAAGCACAGAGCCACGAAACTTGGCGGCAGTTTCCTCCGGGAGGATGCCGGTAGTCACGCTTGAGGCGTCAATACGGACGGTCCCGTTCAGTTCGTCGTGATTGACCTTCGCGCCGACCGCGCGCAAAAGCTCAAATGCGCGTTGTACGTCTTCAATGTTGGGAACGCCGTGCAATACAGTTTCGCCTTCTTCGGCGACGATGGAAGCCGCAATCATCCCGAGGATCGCGTTCTTCGCTTTTTGCACTTGAACCGTGCCACGCAAAGGTTTTCCACCCATTACGCGGAAAGCTGACGTGTTCATGCTCTGGAGAACCTCCCGATCTCGGCACTCGTTATTGGATAAGCATAGCACAATAGTTTGTGAATTGATAACGAGTGGACGAGCTGTTGCAGCCCTAGCCCCTATGTGTTATGATCCGTACCGTTAACAATTGAAGACTAAGTTTTACGCTTATCCAGAGGTGGTGGAGAGACCGACTCTACGAAGCCACAGCAACCCCCAGACGGCAATGGGAAGGTGCTAAATTCGGCAGATTGTTCTGGAAGATGAGGGTAAACGCCTGAGAAGCATGCAGGTTATTCCGTAGACTGTGCCGCAGTCACTGTTTTTGTCAGGAAACGGAAGCCCAAACTGGCGTAAGTGAAATCGCCGTTTGGGCTTTTTTGATTGGTGAGGCAAGACGATGAAATCATCGAATGAGCAGCGTGTAGCGAGTTTTGAGGGCGCCAGCACACAATCCGTCCACGGAGGCGCGCCGCGGGTGAAGGGCTTCCATTCCCTTACAACGCCCATTGTACAGTCCGCCACCTATACGTTTGAGAATACGACCAAGCTAATCGAGTTTCTCGACGCGAAGGTGTATGGCGGCGAACTGGATCGCGAAGAGTACGGGCGTTACGGCAATCCGTCCGTCTGGTCTGTAGAAAACCGCATTGCCGAACTGGAAGGCGCTGAAGACGCGGCCATTTATCCGTCGGGCATGTCGGCTGTCACGTCGCTCTTTCTGACGGTGCTTCGTCCGGATACCCATATCATCATGACAGATGATTGTTATCGAAGGACGCGGCAGTTTTGCGATACGACGTTAAGGAAATTTGGCGTCGCCACTACTGTTGTGCCTATGGGGGACTATGAAGCGTTGGAAGCCGCTATTGTTCCGCGGAAGACGCGTTTCATTTTTACTGAAACGCCTACCAACCCGTACTTGCGGGTAGCGGATCTGGATCGGCTGGTGGCGATTGGCAAGCAATACCGGGCGATGACGCTTTTGGATACGACTTTTGCCACGCCGGTCAACTTGCGGCCGCTGGCATACGGCGTTGATTTTGTTCTGCATAGCGCGACCAAGTATTTCGGCGGTCATAACGATGTATTGGCCGGGGTTATCGCTGGCAGCGCGGCGCGGATCAAAGCCTTGAAGGATGCCCGTGGCGTGCTCGGCAACGTGATTGACCCGCATCAAGCCTTTCTGATAGAGCGTGGCTTGAAGACACTTGCGGTCCGTGTGCGGCATCAAAATGAAACTGGGCTTGAGGTAGCGCGCTTTCTGGAGCAGCACCCGCGGATTGAGCGCGTGTTCTATCCCGGCTTGGCATCTCATCCCGATCATGAGATTGCCAAGAGGCAAATGAGCGGATTTGGCGGGGTCGTGAGTTTTCAGGTAGCGGGAGGCCTGGACGACACGAGCGGCTTCATTGATCGCTTGCGCATACCGTATATCGCGCCCAGCCTGGGCGGTACCGAAAGCCTGATTGAGCAGCCCGCGTATGTGAGCTACTATGACCTGAGCGCCGAGGAACGCAGAGCGATTGGCATTGAGGACAATCTGGTTCGTCTTGCGCTGGGCATAGAAGACGCCGAAGATATCATAGCCGACCTCGATCAGTCGCTGTCCAAAGTCCCTGCTTCTTAACCTTTGAGGGAGGCCGTCTACCGCATTGGGCGGGTTTTCAATTGAGCGGCAAACCCGTTGGAGCCCGGTCTTTAAGCAAGTCGATGATCTGCCCAAGGTCATCTTCAGTTTGCAAGGTCGCGTTTTGGAAAGCGGGATCAATCATGTTTAGATTGTTCGCGTGGTATCCCATGGTTGCTTCCGGGTCTTTGAGTACATGACCGGTCAAGATGCCGACCACAGTGTCTCCGGGCGAAATGACACCGCTCTCAACCAGCTTCTTGGCGCCGGCGACGGAGCAGGCGGAGGCCGGTTCGCAGCCGATACCGACGCCGTCGACGATGGCTTTGGCATCCATGATTTGCTGATCGCTAACTTGCTCCACGACGCCGCCCGTCCATTCCAGCGTGCGGATCGCCTTTTGCAGGTTTACGGGATTGCCTATCTTGATCGCGGTGGCGATCGTCCGCGCCTCCACCGCTTGGAATGTCTTGAATCCACTGGCGAAATGGCGATATAAAGGATTCGCCCCTTCCGCCTGAATAATGGCCAGGCGCGGCAGCCGGTCGATCAAACCGAGATCCAGCATTTCCAGCAGTCCTTTGCCGAAGGCGGAACTGTTGCCCAGATTGCCGCCGGGCACGACGATCCAGTCTGGCGCCTGCCAGCGCAACTGCTGCAATGCCTCGAACATGATGGACTTCTGACCCTCGAGCCGAAAGGGATTCACAGAGTTTAGAATATAGATTCGCAAGCGCTCCGCGACTTCGCGGACGAGCGCCATATTGCGGTCGAAATCGGCATTGATCTGTAAACATGTCGCGCCATAGGCGATGCCTTGCGCCAGCTTGCCCAAGGCAATCTGCTGATTCTGCAGAAACACGATGCCTTGCATGTCGGCGCGCGCGGCATAAGATGCCATGGATGCGGAGGTGTTGCCGGTCGAGGCGCAAGCCACGCGATCCATGCCAAGAATCTTGGCTTGCGTAACACCGGTTGTCATGCCGCGGTCCTTGAAGGACCCGGTTGGATTCTCGCCTTCGTGCTTGAGATAGAGCGTATCGACGCCGATATAGGAGGCTACGCGCGGCAAGTGGTATAGGTTGGTGTTGCCTTCCGCCCGGCTGACGATGTGCTCGTCGTCGATGCCGGGATAGATCAATTCCTTGAACCGCCATACGCCACTATTGTAAGGCGCTTCCAGCGTGCCTAGCCTGCTGTCAAAGAAACTTGCTGTCAGTTCCAAGACGGGATCGCGAAAGTCATGCCGGACATCAAGCAAGCCCCCGCAAGCCTCGCAAGCGTAAATGACTCGGTCGATTGGGTATTGTGCCCCGCAATCGATACATTGTAGTATGCTTGGCATTCGGTCGACCTCTCGTTACGAAACCGCAGCCGCTCGGTGCGTAACCGGCGAAAAAATCTGCCGCGCTCACAGTAAACAATAAGCCTTCTTGCTGCATGAGCAAGTGGGGGTTGTTAAATAGGATAAGGATAGCGATCCTTCATGTCATTTTCCAGAGCCGAAGCCTTTGCGCCGGCCACCGTTGCGAACCTCGGCGTTGGTTTCGATATCCTGGGATTGGCCTTAGAAAACATGGGCGACCGTGCCATCGTCGAATTCCAGGACTCATCCGAAATCCGCATCAGCAAGATCGAAGGAGATGCCGGGAAGCTGCCGCGCGATCCCGAAAAGAATGTCGCATCCGTTTCCGCAAGCGCTTTCCTGCAACATATGGGTGAAAAGCGCGGCCTGCGCATTGAGCTCTTTAAGGGCTTGCCGCTATCCAGCGGAGTCGGGAGCAGCGCCGCAAGCGCTGTGGTCACGGTTGTCGCATTAAACAAGCTATATGGCGAACCGTTCAGCCGCGAGCAGCTGCTGCCATTCTGTCTAGAAGGCGAAGCGCTGGTTAGCGGCTATCATGCGGATAACGTGGCGCCCTGCCTGCTGGGGGGCATCACTCTGGTTGCCGGGATTACAGTTGACGCCATCCAGCCACTGCCGATCCCCGATAACTTGCATCTGGCCTTGGTTACACCGCAGATCGCGATCCCCACAGCCGAAGCCCGCGCCGTGATGCCCTCACATGTCAGTTTGCCGACTCTCATCCACCAGACTGGCAAAGTCGCGCGTCTGATTGATGCTTTACACCGCGGCGACCTGCATGCGTTGGCCGAAGCGATGGAAAACGATCTCGTTGCTGAACCTGCGCGCGCCAGCCTGATGCCGCATTTGCAGGACGTACGCAAGGCAGCGAAAGGAAGCGGCGCGTTAGCCGTCTTTATCGGAGGCGCCGGGCCGACACTCTGCGCGCTCTGCGATGCGAAGGCGGTGGCGGAGAAGGTTGCCGTTGCTATGAAGAACGTCTACAGAGAAAGAAAACTTGAATCCCGGGCCCTATCCACCCAGGTTGATCGCCGTGGTTCGATTGTAATGCACGCCGAATGACTTGGCATGGAGGCGATTGTGAAATTCTTGACAATCTCGCCCGCGCTCTTTATACTTGCTGCACGATTTGACGAAACGGCATGAAAGTCGACGGCAGGCGAGGGGCTTCCCGAATACAGGGATATCTGTTGAGAGGTTCTGCATTTGGCGCTTCATTAAACAAGCGCAAGCGCGCTGCCGTGTTAGAATAGGTTGGTCATGAGTGGCCAGCGTCTGGATTGGGATGCGACCTACGAAATCGTTTTGGCGTTGAGGGATCTTTATCCAGATGCCGTCTTGGAAGACTTGTCGTTGGATGATCTGAATGCGCGCATTGTTGCGCTGCCCAGTTTTTCCGATGACCCCGAATTGGTCAATGACGCGATTTTGCGAGCGATTCTGCGTGAATGGTACGAGGAGATCGGTGACTAGATGGACTTGAACCTGCAAGAGTTAGAGCGAACCGAGTTTCCCGTTCCCGCCGAATTGGAAAACAATATCGCGATCACCAGTCTCAGTCAGCTTTATAACTGGGGCCGGCGCAATTCCATGTGGCCGATGCTGTTTGGCCTGGCCTGCTGCGCAATTGAAATGATCGCTACCGCGTCTTCGCGCTTCGACTTCTCCCGATTTGGTTTCGAGGTGATGCGGGCGACCCCCCGTCAGGCTGATCTGATGATCGTTTCCGGCACGGTAACCAAAAAGATGGTGGTGCCGATTGTGCGCTTGTACAACCAGATGCCGGAACCGAAATACGTGTTGGCGATGGGCGCCTGCGCGAGCGGGGGAGGGCCCTTTAAGGAGGGCTACAACGTTGTTTCCGGCATTGACAAATATCTGCCAGTCGATGTCTATGTTCCCGGGTGCCCGCCTACGCCCCAGGCGCTGCTCTTTGGCATGATAGCCCTGCAACGGAAAATCGACGGTCAGAGCATCGCCAATGGCGATGACGTGCCATGGTATGGCATAGGACCAGCCGAACCGACTCCAGTTCCTGTATTGGGTCCCGACATCATTGATCCGCGT
The DNA here is from genome assembly GCA_026708115.1 of Chloroflexota bacterium. GTDB lineage: Bacteria > Chloroflexota > Anaerolineae > Aggregatilineales > Phototrophicaceae > UBA6055. Next base: position 12,751 of record JAPOVL010000018.1, on the reverse strand, counting down.
CAGATGGATATGATTCGGCGCCAAGCCGAAGCGGCGGCTGAAGATATGGCCATGGTAGGGCAGCGCGAATTGCCCAGCGCGACGCAGCTGGTGGCGGCGAAGGTGGTGACCGCGGAGGCCACAAGCGCCGCAAGCGCGGCGATTTCCGATGATGCGCTGAGCTTCGTTTTGCCGACGGGCGGGAACCCCTGGACAGAAGCCGAAGAGATTCGTGAAAAGCGACGCCTGCGCGCGCTGGCCAGAAAAGCGGTTCGCGCCTCGCGCAGGGCGGCGGAAGCAGAAGAGGAATAGCGCAATATGGTGAGTCCCGCTATAGCCCCGGATGATGTTGTCAACGCTGTTTCAATTGAAGACTCGATTGCCTATTTGAAGTCAAAGCATCCCGACGCGGTTACTGATGACGAGCGCGAAGGGTATTCGGGCGTCGTTGTGCAGGCCAGCAAGCTGCTCGAGGTAGCCCGCGCGATACGCGATGATCTTGGCTTCGATTATCTTTCCAGCGCTACCGCGGTCGATTACCTCGGCGCTGGCGATCACATGGAGATGGTATATCACGCCTACCGCACGAGCGGCGGCGGCGCTTTGGTGTTCAAGGCGCAGACAGAACGTGAAAATCCCGAGATTCCATCGCTGGTACCGGTGTGGCGGGGCGCCGATTTTCAGGAGCGCGAGGCCTGGGATCTATACGGCATCAAGTTTCCCGGCCACCCGAATCTGCGCCGGATACTCATGTGGGAGGGTTTCCACGGTCATCCCATGCGCAAGGACTGGCGCGAAGCTTATTACGAAGAAGAACAGAAGCCATTTGATAACCGCTGGCCGGGCGGGCATGTTCACCGGTCCGAGGAAAAGAACGTCTTCGGCAAGAATGTGACCTATCCGTCTGATATTGACCTCAATCGATTGATGGATACTTCCGAGAGCGAGGTATACGCTTCGCTTGGTTTGGGAGTCGATGTCGAGCGCATATTGGACAAAGATGGCTTCGAGACAAACGAACTCGTCGTCAACATGGGACCGCATCATCCCAGTACGCATGGCGTCTTCCGCATGGTGCTGACGGTTGATGGCGAAACCGTGACCTCGTTGGAGCCGGTCATGGGTTACTTGCACCGGAATCACGAAAAGATCGGCGAACGCAATACTTATCTGCACAATATTCCCTTTACGGATCGACTTGATTACATCTCGAGCATGGGCAATAACCACGGCTATGTGCTCGCCGTGGAACAGTTGATGAGCCTGGGCAGGAAGTACAATCCGCCGACTTATCGCTGTGAGGCGATTCGCGTGATGATGGTCGAGCTCAGCCGCATCGTGAATCATTTGTGGGCGATCGGCTTCTGGTTGAATGATATTGGCGCATTCTTCACACCCGTTCTGTATTTCATACAGGAACGGGAACGCATTCTTGATTTCTTTGAAGCGGTGGCGGGCAGCCGCATGATGTGCAATTATATGCGCTTCGGCGGTCTGTTTGGCGATTTGCCCGAGCGGATAAAGAGCGTCAGCAACCTCACTAACGATCGCATTCGCGACTACAACACCATGCAGTTCTTGACCGAAATGGTCAATGAACGCATCCCGCGCACGATTGACGAATTGGAGCAGCTCTTGACGCAGAACGAGATTCTGCTGGAGCGCTCGATTGGCGTAGGCGTCCTGAGCGCAGATGACGCCATCAATTACAGCGCGGCGGGTCCATTGTTGCGCGGCAGCGGCGTCGCCTATGATGTTCGCCGCGCCGATCCCTATAGCATCTACCCTGAACTGGACTTTGATATCGCGGTGGAACAAGATGGGGACATGTACGCCCGCTACCGAGTTCGGGTCACCGAATTGCGGGAAAGCGTCCGCATTCTCAAGCAGATTTTGCCGCGCCTGGAGGCGACAGAGGGCGAATCGATATGGGCTGACGGAAAACCGGGCGCATACGCGCCGCGCGTGCCCTTCGGCGAAGCCTACGGTCGCGTCGAGAACGGCAAGGGCGAATTAGGCTATTATGTCGTATCTGCCGGGGGCAGAGGCGGGTCATCCAATCCCTGGCGCTATCATGTGAGAGCGCCCAGTTTCATCAATTTGACGCCTATGGGTTTGATGAGCACCGGGTACAAAGTGGCGGATATCGTCGGCATTCTGGGCAGCATTGATATCGTACTTGGGGAAACCGATCGCTAAGGCGCAGGCGCCATATGCGGCTTAACGCTGCGGAAAGCGGCGAACGAGGCAAGCCTAGCCGCTCGGCGCGTAACCGGCGAGAAGATCTGCCGAGCTCACGCAGAATAACAAGCCTTCTCCTTGCACGAGCAAGGTAGTTTGTCATAAAAGAGGACAACATGTACGGAACGGGTTTGGCAAAAGGACTGATGCTGACATTGCGACACTTCGTCGACTCATTTGTCGATGATCTGCGCTATGGCTTGCGCAAATATTCGCACGCGACGGACAATTTTGGCCTCCGGCAAGGGACCGCAGCAAAAGGCGTCATTACAGTGCAGTATCCTGATGAGAAGGTGGCCGTGCCGGAACGCTTTCGCTTTGTGCCCTTTCTGATTGTAGAGGACGAAGATCATCCAACCCGCAGCGGAAAAGACTGGTGCACCAGTTGCGGCATTTGCGCCAAAGTTTGCCCGCCGCAGTGCATTTGGATCGTGCGCGGAAATGACCCCGATACCGGGCGTCCGGTGCCGGAACCAGAGGCGTTTTTCATCGATATCGACATCTGCATGAACTGCGGTTACTGCGCCGAGTATTGCCCCTTCGACGCGATAAAGATGGATCACGACTACGAATTAGCCAGTTACGACCGTACCAGCCACCACATTCACGACAAGGAAAAGCTGTCCAAGCCCGCTTCATATTGGCGCGACATCGCTCCGACCCGCGCTTATGAAGAGATGCTGGTTCGCGGCACTTGGGAGCACAAAGATGCTGCCAAAGAGGCGCGGCGAGGCGCTGCCAGTGCCCGCGCCGGTTCCCGAACACAGCAACCGCAGGCTGAGGTGCAGCCTGCTCCGGTTGTGACAGCCGAGACGGCAGCAGCGGCGCCTGCCGCATCCGCAACCGCAGAAGGCGCGACACCCTGGAGCGAAGATGACGCCAAACGCGAAGAGCGCCGGCGGAAAGCCCTCGAACGCAAAGCGAAGCGCGCTGCCAGGAGCGGCGGCTAAAGTATTTTCCCAGCACTTTCACAGCTTTGACCTGGCCGCGCGAGTCCTTGCTCTGATTTTTCGTATATTTCATCTCTTTCATGAGATTGGCGGTCAACGCGTCTTGCATTCGTCAATGATCAGAAGAATGGTATAGTACGTCGAAGCTGGAATCGGATTCTCGAGGTAGGGCATGGCATCAATCGAAGAGCGTGTAATGGGGGCTTTGCGTACGGTAATTGAGCCCGAGCTGAACCAGGACATCGTGACACTGGATATGGTACGGGACCTCAGCGTAAAAAATGGCGCCGCGGAATTTACTATCGTCCTCACAACTCCCGCTTGTCCGTTGAAAGACGTGTTTGTCGAACGCTGTAACGCCGCGTTGATCGGTATAGTCGAAGGGATCAGCGAGGTGCGCATAAAATGGGACGCGCAAGTGCCGACGGATCGTCGCATACATGGCCTGCTGGACGTTCCGATGAATTCGATTGTCGCTATAGCGAGCGGCAAGGGAGGCGTTGGGAAAAGCACCGTGGCGACGAACCTCGCCGTATCTCTGGCGGATGCCGGCGCCAGCGTGGGATTAATTGACGCCGACATCCTCAACCCCAACATTCCGCAGATGTTCGGCTTGGGCAGCGGCCGGCCGAAGGTCAGCAACAACAAGATGCAGCCGCTGGAGGTCTATGGCGTTAAGCTGATTAGTACCGGTTTCCTGACCACGCCGGACAAACCAATGATCATGCGCGGACCGATGCTGCATAGCGCGATTCGTCAGTTTTTCACGGACGTAGACTGGGGCAGAATAGACTATATGATCGTGGACCTGCCGCCGGGCACGGGCGATGCGCCGCTCTCGCTGGCCCAATCCTTCCCGTTGACGGGCAGCATCATTGTGACGCAGCCACAGGCGGTCGCGGTTGCGGATGCTTTGCGCGCGGCGGCCATGTTTGACCAGCTAAAGGTGCCGGTTTTGGGCGTCGTTGAGAACATGTCTGGCGAGTTCTTCGGGAGCGGTGGCGGAGAGGCCTTCGCCAATCAACGCGAGATTCCGTTTTTGGGACGTATTCCGCTGGCAAGTGAAGTTCGCGAGAGCGGGGATCTTGGGCGTCCGGTAGCGATCCATGAGCTGGATTCGGAGTCGGGCAGCGCTTTACGTCAGCTTTCCGAGCGCGTTGCCGCGCGCATCAGCTTGGCGATGTTACAGGGCGCCGATGTCGTGCCAATCAACATTATCGATTGATATCGGTCAAGCGAGCTAGTCGTCCATGCCGATGACGCGGATTTCGTCGCTGTCGCCGGGCGGGTTATACTTGCCGACAAGCAACCAAAACAGAGCGCTTAGAACCAGGCCCAAGACAAAGGCCAGCAGCGTCTCGTCGTGCAGGTCGTCCTTGATAAACGCGTTGTGACGGATAATCAGCAGGCAGATAATCACGAATCCGGCCACCAGTCGCCGACGCGCCGGTTCCGCGCGCTGTATCATGATGAGAAGCAATGTGACTATGACGGATATCAAGGCCAGGTAATTCAGGTCCATGTTAGTTAGTAGTCCCCGTCACAATGATCTGCTTTGATTGATTCCCGATTTCATATCGCAGGCGAAAGCGATGCACAATAATTGTAGCATGGGCGGATAATCGGTGAAAACAGGTTGATAAGCGTCAATTTGGCCAGCTTTGGCAAGGTCGGCCTTGTCGAAATCGCGGGAGAGCTGGATTACACAGGCGTTTCGGCGCTTTCTCAAGTGATCGAGGAGGTGCTTGAGGCAGAGATGCGAACGCTAGTGGTTGACTTGTCCGGCATAAGCACACTGGATATTGATGGCTTGCGCGGGCTAAACGCAGGACTAAAGCAAGTTCGTCGGGCAGGTGGCGATATGCGCCTGGCCGGGCCGTCTGACCCGGCTCTTGAATCATTGCAGGCCTCAAGACTGGATGAGATCTTCTCAATCTTCGAGACGCCACAAGCGGCAATGGCCAGTTTCTAGCGCGAACAATCGGATTGCGATGGCAGTTCGGCCCAGGGTTGAGAGCAGGATCCCATTTTGAAGTCGGGCGCGATGGCTTATCTGCGCTTCCAACTGTTGATGTCGTTGAGGTTGACGTATTCCGGCCCCGGTGGCAGATAGTTTCCTTCACACTCCTGCGCAGTGGGTGGCAGATTGGCGCGAGGAACGAGCATGGCACTGTCCGGATTGAAGAAATTCCACGCGGCGCGTGAGATCTCTTCAACCAGTGGCCAGAGTTTTTCATAGTCCTGGAATTCCGCTTCTTCCCAGAGATAAACTGAAATGACATAGTGATGGCCGTTCGGCGAATAAACGATACCAGCGTCACCAACGGTGTCGAATATCCAGCCATTCTTATGTGAGATCCGCACACTCTGTGGAATGCCGCCTTGCAGCAAGCGTTCCAGGTCATTGGCGCTGGTCAGTTCCAGCATTTGTCGGCATTCTTGCCGGGTGATATGACCTTCTGGAAACACAGTAACCAGGCCCGAGCCGAACTCGGCGCAATCGTAAAGCAGATTGAACAGGGTACCCATATCTTCGGCAGTCGTCTGATTGAATGGGTCCGCGCCGGTAACGTAGGTCGGGTTTGGCGCTGTCTCCGGCGCTTGAATCGAACCAAGGCGTTGACCTTCCACGCCGAGATAAAACGGCGCCGTAATGAAGGAATTGAGGGCGCCCGCTCTTTGCAGAGTGCCAGTGACGCTCTGAATGCCCCCAAATATGTCTCCGCCGCCGACGATTTCCATCAGCAGATTGGACGATGCGTTGTTGCTGCACAAGAGTGAATTGGCTAGCAGCCAGGCTTCATCCTGTGATGGCGCGTCTGTCCGCGCGCGGAAGTAATCGATCATGATCGGCAGCTTGATGGTGCTGGCTGCGGAGTATGCGACGTCCCCGAGAATGTTCAACTCTTCGCCGCTGATCAGGTCCAGTATGAAGATCGAGGCTACCGTCCTCTGGCCATCGAAAATGAAGCCAATTTCATCCAGGTAATCAATGATCAATTCACGCAAGGCGTCCAATGTGGGCGACTCGCTGTCTATCGCATTAACCGGCAAATCCAGTGTGCGAGACTTTGCGGAACGCAAAGCACTGTCTATGACATCCATCGCGGCGGCGATATCGAGGGCGTAGCCGCTTTCGCCCGTATAGACGGTCAATGTTTGCAGGTCGTATCCTGGCGACCCGGGTGGATTGTCATATCGCAGAGCGAGGTTCTGCAAGAATGCCTCCAGGGCATAACTCTGATAGTCGGCAATGAGGGTAACCTCTCTGGATACGATCAATTCGTTGCCCAGCAGGTAGTCCAGAAAGCGTTGCCAGAAGCCGCCGCCGGCCTCGCCCGAAGCCAAAGCGTCCGCAAGCATCGGATCGCTGCTTATTCGCCAGCCGACTTGGTCAGGGTGCAAGCGAATCGGATGTGGCTGTCCCCCGAGGGCATCTGGGTAAAGCAAGACCAGGGGCTCTGCGTAGGCGCTTTCCCAACGAGAGACCGCATCACGACCGCTCAACCCGCTGACGTTTACTCCGGCAACTATGATCCCGGACGGCAAAAGCTCTTCGCGCCGACTGAAGGCCACGAGTTCGTAGACAAGGATGGCGCTGGCGGCGAGCAGCAACAGCAGAGAAAAAGAAAACAGAAGCGACAACCCGCCTCGGTGACGGCGGGAGGTCAATTGCGCTCCCATTTGTCCCCTCGCGCGCCGCAACCGACAGCTATCTTGATCGACTGACGGTGAAACTCGTGAAGATCGGGCAAATTGTCAGGATCGGCCCAGCGAAAGTCGAGCAATTCCATGCTTAGCTTACCGACGGGGCTGAGCGAATTGCATAGAAAAGACATATCAATATGGTTTCTGAATGGCTTTGCAGTATGCAGGACTGTGGTAACTTCGGCCGCGAGTTGGAGTTCCTCGCGCAGTTCGCGCAAGATTGCGTCCGCCGGATCTTCATCTTCACCAATCCAGCCACCCGGCAGCCCCCAGGGATACCGAGGATGGTAGGTATGTTCCACAATCAGCACTCGGCCCTGCTCATTTAGGACTACGCCGGCCACCCCGATCGTGTATCGAGATTGCAGTCTGCGAAATATCAGAAAGGGAAGGCGAATCAAAGCGGGGAACCGGCGGATCAAGGTCGCGAATTGACGGGACACGGAACTAGATCTCGTAGGACTGGATTCAGGACGAGTCTAGCGGCGCGCAGGTGTATCGTCAACAGCTAACATCGCAGTCCAAAATAGTAACAGCCGCCCGGCGCGCATCCGGCGAAACGATCCCAACAATGTCGCGCTCACACAATAAGACAAGCCTTCTCCTCGCGCGAGCAAGCGAGGGATGTCGGGTGATTATTGGGCTTGTGAAAGACGCCTGGGAGCGCGCCCTTCCAGAGCGTTTTTTGACAGCGCTAAGCCCATGCCGCTTATGCGCGTTGTGCTATACTTGTTAGTCAAATGAATTGCCGCCAAGCGCATACAGATGGGGGTATTGTGCGCGCGGTTATTTGCATCCCCTTGCCGAAAGACCATGTGGCCTTGTCGCGAAAATCTTAGCGTTTGGATGGTGCCAGTTGCCGCAGATTCCACTTGATTTTCTTGACCTGTTAATTGATTCACCTGGCGATCTGATTTTTTTTCTGCTCGTATTCGGATTGAGCCAGGCCATTCTATTCCTCGCCTTTGGTTTACGTTCTCGCTTGGAGACTGAGCAAGCGACATATCGATATGTTGTGGCAGCCATTGCTTTAGTAAGCATTTGGCTAATCCTGATGGCGGTTGCTTTATTCTCGCTACTGTCGTCCTTTGAAGCGTCCATGTTCATGCCGCCACTGGAGAGGTTGGGCATGTCGCTCTCGCTCGTGTTCATCTCGTGGGCGTTCCTGAGCGCAGAAAACAGCCAGCGGGGCGCGCGCGCGAACCTTTGGTTGAGCGGGACTATCGTCCTGATCCTACTCCTATACCTGTACACCGCCAGCGATTGGTTCGGCGAGTTTGAAACTGGCGCCATGTTCAACATGAGCGAATTGGCGCCCATATGGTCCATTTTGCCATTTGCCATCGGACTATTGGGTTTTTTCGCTGTTGTATTCAGTCTCAGGCGAATCGCCGACGCGCCTTTGAAATGTCTCTTCTTTATTCTAATTGTCCTGGGCAACGGCTGGGATGTCTGGCAGTTTGCAGATTCCGAGTTGTCAGGAAGTTATCTGGGCAGCGCCCGGTGGGCATATCTTGCTGCGCTTGCCCTGGCGCCTGTCGTTATCCATCGGCTTATGATTGCGTCGCTGGATCGTCGCCTGGCTGAAGGTGAAGCGCCAAGTAGCGAAAGACCGATTGAGGATGAGAGCGTTGTCCCGCGCGAGCAAGAAATAGCGAGAGGTACAAGCGCAGAGCCTGTCATGCCAACGCGCCCTGCCGAGGCGGCAGTTGCCCTTGAAAACCGCCAACTGTTGCGGGCCTTTGGCATGATGATGAACACGCGCGAAGAATCTGGCATCCCACAGCAGGTCGTTGCAACCGCGCTCGAATTGCTGGATGCTGAAGTCTGTCTGTTGCTCCGGATGGAAGATGAGGTCTACGCTAAGGTCATCGCGGGCCAGGACAATGTGAATGGCCAGAGCTTCGACGGCATATCACTAAGCTTGGACAGTCATCCGACAATAGTTGATGCAAGGCTGAGCCGCGAACAGCGAACCCTAGTGGCTGATCAAGAGAATCAGGAAGTTGAAGCGTTGTTCAGTGTTTTGAAGATCGGCGCCACCGGGACGGTATACATTCAGCCGATCTCCCTCGAAGATGAAGTCCTGGCAGTGTTGCTGGCCGCTATGCCGTATCGGCAAGGCGAGTTTTCTCGTGAGCAGCGAGCGCTTTTGGACGATATAGGCCAAATGGCGGGTTACATCCTGGCTTGGAGTTTTGACGCCGAGGCTGCGACGCTTCTGGCAGAAGAGCAGACAATAAAGTCTATAGTCGACCCAATAGCTTCGCAGGGCGAAGACAGGGCGATACGCGACGAGGCGCGCCGTGGGTTAGAAGCAAGCCTGCAAGAAAACACAGGCCAGATAACGAAGCTGCGCATCCAAATTGCCGACTTGCGCGCGCAGGCGCATGACGAGCGGATCACACTGCTGAGCAGAGTGACCGATAGCGACGATGGCCTTGCTTTGTCGCAAGGAATCACCATCTTATTTGATGAGCATACTCAACTAATGGAACGACGTGACGCGGAATCCAGACAGGTCTTGGATGCCGAAACCGTATTGCAAATCTGCACTGCCGAGAGCGACGATTCACTGGCGCAGGTGATTCGCGAATGCGCGCACAAGACCCACAATCTGCTATTGAATACGAGCGTCCGACTGCGGGATCTTGTCAACAGGTTGCGCGCCCAAAACGAGACTATCGACTCCATTGATCCAGAGGCGATACTGGAACCGCTAGCCGGCGAAGTTAGGCAACTGGAATTGGAGCGCGAGCAATTGCAGCGGCGTCTTGCCGCTATTGCGTCAAAACTGCGAATGCTGGGCGTAGAGGCAGAGATGACCAGTATGACACAGGTGCTCATCCAACTTTATGCCGAGCGACGAGCGTCAAAGCGACAGGCCGCTGCGGCACAGCACGAGCGTGACATTCTTGCGCGGGAACGGGCCAAGCTTGCCGACGGCAATGGCAGCAAGACAGATGATCTGCGGAATCAACTCAAGCGCTTGAGCGCCGATCATGAATCGCTGATGAACCTGCGTGAGGAAATGCGGCGAGATTACCAGGATCTCTTGGATCGCTTTGAATCTCGGGACGAGGACAATCGCGCTCTGCAGCAGCGAATTCGGGACTTGCAGAGCCAACTAGAGATCGGCGGGGAGAAGCGAAGTGATTTGGAGCGCAACATCGCGGAGTTGTCCGGCGAAAGAGAAAATCTCTTGCGCATCCGCGATCAATTGACCGCGCGGCTGGCCGACAGTTTGCCCGTCTCTACAGCGGCGTCGGGCGAGCCTGCGCTGCGGGCGCGCCTGCAAGAACTGCAGGACACGGTTTCCACGCTTAACGAACAGCGGGAGAAGCTAGCGCTAGAACTTAGCGACGCGAAAACTGCGCTGGCGGCTTCTAACCTGGGCCAAGCGGAGCGGACAGAACCAAGCGAAGAGGCGACGGCGGCTAGCCGACTTGTCGAAGTGGAGCAGACGCTCGAGCTTGTCCGCCAGATGCAGGCTCCCGTAAGCGCGATATCGGACTGCACGGATATCCTCTTGAAGGAGTCGATAGGCATTCTAGGCGCGGCTCAGCTCGCGGTCTTGCAGCGCGTCTCAGTTAATCTAGGGCGGCTCACAGCTTTGCTGGCAGACCTGATGAAACTCGATCACGATGAGCATGACCGATTTGTCTTGTCGTATGCGGAAACTGATATTGTGGACCTGCTGGACGAGGCAATCACTTTGCTTTCCACAGATATTCGCAAAAAGCAACTGGCGCTGGAGTTGTCTGTGGACGATGGGCTCCCGAAGATCACGGTTGATTCCAGTTGTATAAAGCAGGTCTTGCGCCATCTGCTTCAGAATGCCTGTGATGTGTCTGACGAAGGCGCGCCTTTGCTCATTACCGCGGCCTTGGCGTCGACGCGATCACCAGCCAATGAACAGCCTGTTGAAGCGATTCGCATTAGCATTGAAGACAAAGGCGGTGGGATCTCGACAAAGGATCTTCCCCGTGTCTTCGCCCGCAAGTATCTGCACGAAAATCCCAAGATTCAAGGACTCAGTGATACCGGTGTTGGTATGACAGTTGCCAGAGCGTTTGCCCGCGCACATGCTGGTGATCTATGGATCGACAGCAAGGCGGGCGAAGGCAGCGTCTTTCACCTCGATTTGCCGACTCGACTGATGGCATCAGTCGAGGAATAGCCATGCAACGCAACATCCGCAATGAGCTTGTTGTCGCGCTATTTGCATTGGCGGCTCTTATATTCGCATTGGTTTTCGCCATTGTACTTTCGACCGTTACGCGCGGCGTATCCCCGCCAACGCCTACGCATGTCCCAACCGCGCTTGCTTCCCCGACAGCCATTGCCGAAACAAGCACCCCTTTGTCGCCAGAAGGGACAGTCCCCGAAACCGCAACAATTGCGCCGAGCGCGACTGACTTGCCACCTGCCACAGAAACCATGTTGCTGAGTCCAACTGCGGCTGTTCCTGCCATCGTAAGCGCGAGCCCCAGGCCCCTTGCGACAGAAGAAGCACGTGAAGAAACCCCCGCCGACCTTGCCCCGGCTACCAGCATCGAACCGACGGAAGAAGATCTGGCCGTCGAACTGGCGCCACTTGATACGCCCGACGGTCCAATGCCCGTCGTGATCACTGGCACTGCCTTGCCTATCAGACGAACGCCAGTTGTTAGACCAAAGGCGACGGCTGTGCCAAGCCCGACAGCGACAGACGAGATCGCGGAGTCAGCGACAAGCGAAGAGCGCGCTATCCGCGCCAGTCGCACGGCTCTAGTGAAGCGGACGGCGACGGCAACTGCTACGCCAACAAGGACAGATGTGCCAAGCTCGACGGCGACAGACAGGTTCGCCGAGACAGCGACAAGCGAGCGCGATATCCCCGCCAGTCAAACCGCTCTGGTGAAGCGGACGGCGACCGCAACCGCTACGCCAACAACGACGGATATACCAAGCTCGGCGGCGACTGACGAGATCGCGGAGTCAGCGACAAGCGAAGAGCGCGCTATCCGCGCCAGCCGCACGGCTCCTGTGGAGCGGACGGCGACCGCATCTGCAACCGCTACACCAACAACGACGGATATTCCGAGTCCGACGGCGACTGACGAGATCGCGGAGCCAGCGACAAGCGAAGAGCGTGCCATCCGCGCCAGTCGCACGGCTCTTGTGAAGCGGACGGCAACGGCAACCGCCACATCTACCGCGACGGATGTGCCAAGTCACACGGCGACTGACGAGGTCGTGGAGACAGAGGATAGCATTCAGCGCGTTATCCGCACCAGTCGCACGGCTCTCGTGAAGCGGACGGCAACGGCAACCGCCACATCTACCGCGATGGATGTTGCAAGCCCGACGGCGACTGACAGGATGGCGGAGTCAGCGACAAGCGAAGAGCGCGCTATCCGCGCCAGCCGCACGGCTCTGGTTAAGCGGACGGCAACTGAAACCGCTGCGCCAACAACGACGGATGTTCCGAGCCCGACAGCGACTGACGAGATCGCGGCGACAGCGACAAGTGAAGAGCTTGATATCCGTGCCAGTCGCACGGCTCTAGTGAAGCGAACGGCGACGGCAACGGCCACGTCTACCGCGACGGATGTGCCAAGCCCGACGGCGACTGACGAGATCGCGGAGACAGCGACAAGTGTAGCGCTTGCTGTCCGCGCCAGTCGTACGGCTCTTGTGAAGCGGACGGCAACTGCAACCGTCACGTCTACGGCGACGGACGTTCCAAGCCCGACGGCGACGGCAACCGCTACATCTACCACGACGGATATTCCGAGTCCGACAGCGACTGACGAGATCGTGGAGACAGTGATAAGCGTGGAGCGTGCTGTCCGCGCCAGCCGCACGGCTCTGGTGAAGCGAACGGCGAC
>JAPOVL010000056.1 GCA_026708115.1 Chloroflexota bacterium | reverse complement strand
TCAAGTCTTGCCAGCCCCACCTGGGGGACATAGCTCAGTTTGGGAGAGCGCCTCGTTTGCACCGAGGAGAGAAGTCCCCTTGTGTCTACTGACGTTCGGAAGCCAAATACGGGGATATAGCTCAGTTGGGAGAGCGCGTCAATCGCACTGACGAGGTCAGGGGTTCGAGTCCCCTTATCTCCACTCATCTCCACTCCCTCGAAGTCTAACCATAATCACATCAATACTATACAAACTCATTCGCGGACAAGTCCTTTTACCGCGTGAGCGCAGTCCGCTAGTTTGCTGTTGAATGCACTTGGATTGCCTGGGGCCGCGGGAGACTTCGCTAAGCGTCGGACGCGGATCTCTTTGTTTTCGTTGTCGCGCCCAGCGCCAAATTGGGCTGCGCTCTCGTGTATCCAAAGTAGCTTGTGCGACTGCTGAGCCGCAGGATACCTTAGATCGCTCGAGGGCGGCCAAACCTGGCTGCATGTTTCAGCGCTGCGTCCGTTCTGCCATTGCTGAGCACCCGCCGCGGCAGGGGACAAGCTTGGTCGTCGGGGACAGAACCGAAGCAAATTTGGGGTACATGCAGACAGCGGAGGGCGTCGCGCGCCCGGTATGCGATCAAGTGGAACTATTGATCTGACGGCGACCACGGGAGAAGGACGCTGCGCGAAAGACACTGCATGTCGAACTGGTAAAGCCCGATGGCGCGGCGGAATCAGATCAATGTGGCAGGATTGGGAATGGGCCGGAAAACGCTGACTGAGCGACTATCATCGACCCGGGCCAACTAGACTTGCCCAGCGGCTCGGAAGCCGGCGTGTATTGGTTATTACTGTCTTTGCAGAAACAGATAACATGCCTCAACATGGGTTATCGACTGTTACACCGATCGGACAAGCAGTCAGGTCAAAGCACGCTGGCCGAGCGCAGGCGACGCATTAGATACAGCACTCTTCCCGAAAATTGAATCTGATGACTTCTTATGATTTCGAATCGCTGCCCGAAGGCGTGTTCAAATCCGCTCTGGCAATAGCTCTGAAATATGTCCTCGCGGGATGCAAGAAGCATCTTGACCTTGGCGTCGCTTTTCGGCACGAACTCGATGATCAACCACTCGGCAAGGGATGCAAGGTATTTGGCGATATTCCTCAAAGGTAGATTGTTGCCGATTGCCAAATGATGGATGAGCGCCAACGCCAGGACGCAGTCGGCTTCGCAACGTTGCGCAAATGAATCACGCTCGATATTCGCCCATCCCAAGGCAGCGGAAGGATTTGTGAGGTCAACCAAGAGAGGGTGAAGGCGCTTTTCATTGCGGCGCTTGGACTGGAGGTAATTCGCTTCAACAGCCCCGGGGTCGCTATCAATCGAGACTGTAAATACGCCTTGATCGCTGGCAATTCGGCCAAATACACCGGTATTTGCACCCAGATCGCAAACGTAATCAGGCTTGACGATACTTAGATAGTCGGTCACTGTTCTATGCTTGTCGTCAAATCCCTCTTCGTGATAGCTGTCTCCCTCATAGTATCGTGCCCAGGAAGTACTTTTTGGGTCCCATTTTAGTCCGTTGACAGTTGACCGAAGACTGTCGCAGATATTCATCAGGGCCATCTTGTCAAGTCGTCTTCGTTGGCTCGATTGGGTGGGCGGAGGCTTATTCGCATATCGTTGCTGGGCGCGGGCGTGCAGATGAAGATGCATAATGGCGCCAAAATTTAGCCACGTCCGGTTCGGCAGCAAGGACTTTGCCAAATCAAGGGGGATGCCGTCTATGTAGACGCGCAGTAGCTGGTTTAGGCGAATATCCTTCCGGCTCATCAAAATCAGTGGCGCCAGGAAATGTTGGCAAAACTGCCTGTAAGCGACCCAGGCTTGGCCATCTTGATAGGTCTCAAACGACAAGGTGTCGATCAGCAAGGGCTTACCGTGGCGGAACTGAATGTTGTATGCGCTAGCGTCCTTGAGGATCATTCCCTGTTGCAATGCCCGTCTCTGAATATTGAGCGTCGCCAGCGCCGCGTCCTTGAGCTGACTAAAGCTCCATTCGTAGGGGTACGAGATAAAGGGAATCTGTCTGGGTTGCAGAATCTTATAGCTTTGGCCGCCTGGAGACAAAGCTGAACCTGCCTCTGAATGCGGGATTAGCAATGCTCGGTCAACAAGTTCCGCATAGAGGCCGCTTTCCATAAGCTGGTCGTAGTTAGTGCGATAGCTCTCATTTACCTGGCGGTAAACAAGACCGTCTGCGACAAAGACAAAACCGTTGGGATCCCGAAAAGAGCCGCCAATTCGCGTAGAATCCGACATCTCAGCAATTAGTCTTCATTTGCTTTGTCGTCGCCGTCTTCCTCGTTTGTTTCCTGCCGGATGCCAAATAATGACAGCAGTCGGGATTTCCAGAACCGAAAGGTAGCCAGGATACCAACTACAACGGCAATGAGCAGTTGTACAATGAGGCTGCCCGATCCTGGATCCAAATAGGCAAACAATATTCTAAGCCCGGCAACTGTAGTTGCGAGCTTGAGCATGGAAACGAAATACTTCATCCGATTGTCTCCGTCTGCTGATAATTCAAATTGGGGAGTACGCAGGTTGCGAGACCGATTTCGATTTAATGATATTGTCCCATAGCTTTGTCATTTCCCCAAGTATCTTGCGGTTACGTCTTGCTGTTCAAACATATCTTTGTATCCAAGCGGTAGGTCAATCAATCGATCGTCAAGCAACTCGTAATTGGTCTCGAAGATCTCGTTGAGCAACAAAGGAAATGTATTGATCAAAGTAAATGGCTTGGGAAAACTGATTGAATAAGCGTCCGGAAAATGGTACGCGGCATAAGGCGCAAAAGTAACATGACTTTTCAATTCATTGCTTACATCAATATGCGTAGAACCGTGATCAGCCTGAAATACGATCACAGGCGGATTCCGCGACTCTTCCAGGATGGCATTGATCATCTCCAGAAACTTGGCGTTGACGAATTTCAATTCCGCGATGACTTCGCTATCGCTAGGATGCCAGTTTCTTTCGCCAATGGCGCCATTCTCATCAAAATAGATAGGCAGGTGAGGCTTCATCAAATGAATAACCGCGAAAGTCGCTTCCGGCATGTGGGCAATTGACTTTGCCTCAGCAACTGTATCCAGAAACCGCTCTGGGTCCATCAGATCATAAGGCTGGGCGGCATCTCGGAAGATCCGCTCATATAATCGAGTGCTCGCAATACGCAACAGGGTCGTCCTCAAATATAGCGGCGCGAATGGTCGTTTATAGATATTCTCAAAGATGGGAATCGTTTTCCACTTCCTGGGTAATCCTGTTAAGATCGCCATCGAAAAATCGCTTTGCGAGACTTCAATTTCAATTGTGCCGCTTGGAGTAAAGTCACGGATGATATCGGCATTTGGATTCGGCATCCAAAATCCCGATAGTAGCTGGACATAGGTGTAACCCATGTGCTGGAGCTGACGCGCGACTTTGTTGTCGGCGATGGAAAAGCGCAAAAAGTCCAGATCCGAAGTCGGCAATGGATTGTTATCAAGGTATTGCATGTTCAATACTGAAGCAATGGAGAGTAATGTCGCCGCGTAATTGCTCTGAGCATGATCGACTATAGTGAACCCTCGATCCTCGAGCCCTTGTGTAAAAGCCGAGTTATTGTAATTTATGAGCGTTTTCAACAAGCTATCTCTAAGATAGCCGTCTGGGATGATGTAGTAAATATCTGGGCGGGACTCTGAATCGTACACCTTCGGTACTGGGTCTTGGGCAGGTGATGTATATCCAAGTGCTGAAATAGGTTGAAGATTGATCGACTTGGAAACATAACTTGACGCAATCTCTGTGATGGGGATCGCAAGTAATGCCAGTAGGATTATATTGACTGTGGGAGTGACGCGCTTAAAGATTTCGCTCGAATCTCTTTTCCACAATTTTACGAGTATGATCGCCAGGGCAATAAGCACAAACAGCGTCCACACAAATAGCGATCGTGGTATAAATATCAGAACGTATGCGTGGCCGCTCAACGAGAAGACCAGGCTGCAGATGCTCAGCATGAACGCGGTCTTGTATCTGCAACGGATGACTCGGGTTCCGACAAGGTACGCCAAAGTAGTTGCAGACAACATTACCGCGCAGACATAGAGTACTTCACGGTCTTTGACTAGTCCAAGATTTTCCGAGTACAGGTGGAGAATCGGATAGATACCCAAGAGCCAGAGATGGAATGGCTGCTTCAGTATCGACGTAAGCTTGTCAAACATTGCATTATGATTTCATGGATAAAACATCCGAGCAATAATGATGAATGCTACAATAGTATAATTGATTTGGCAAACAGTATATTCGTGTCTTTGCGGTTTCGTAGATTGCGTAGACCGTTTGTGCTCACGATTGTCATGATCATGCTTCACGGATCTGCAAAACTTGCAGTATTGGGTCTTGATAGGGGGTTAGAAATGCTATAAGGTAGAGTTGCATGGATAGTTATATCATGCGTGCGCCCGTCATGTGCGAATATGTCGGGTGTTTTTAGCGGGTTTTGTCCCGCGCGTGCGTCTTAACAGCCGAATAATCAACGCGAAGGTAATACCTAAGAGCGCATGCCAATAGAGCCGTGCACTCCGTATGATGTATTACGGAAAGCGAATAAGGGTACACAGTGGATGCCTAGGTATCTCGTGCCGATGAAGGACGTGTTATACTGCGAAAAGCTTCGATGAGGTGTATAAGACCGCAAGAGTCGGAGGTGTCCGAATGGGGAAACCTGGCGCGGATCAAGCCGCGTCATGTTTGGTGTAAGAGCCAGACAGGGGAACCGCTCGAACTGAAACATCTAAGTAGAGCGAGGAGAAGAGAAGATTCTGCGAGTAGTGGCGAGCGAAAGCGGAGAAGCCCAAACCATAGATTACGGTTTATGGGGTTGCAGGACTCATGTTAGGTATGGAAGCCGAAGTTGAATGAACTGGGAAGTTCAGCCGTAGAGGGTGAGAGTCCCGTAGGCGCAGGCGGAAGTATTGATGAGAATCCTGAGTAGCACGATACACGCTAACATTGTGCGAAACAGGGGGGTCCACCCTCCAAGGCTAAATACGCGAGATGACCGATAGCGCAGCAGTACCGTGAGGGAAAGGTGAAAAGAACCCCGGCGAGGGGAGTGAAAGAGAATCT
>JAPOVL010000004.1 GCA_026708115.1 Chloroflexota bacterium | reverse complement strand
CCCCCCCCCCCGTATACATACTGTATCTATACGGTCACCCAAAAAGGGGGCAAAATGAGGGCATCTTCCCAGCATTTGTGGACCAATCGCGCGCCAACGCCAGCAATCACAGGGATCAGGTCATTCACAAATTCATGTCTTTCGCCGACCGGAGTATAATGAAGCCATGCGAGCACAATTGCAGACCCTAGCGCGCCCTGTCTTGCCCTGGATCGACCGAGTTCAAGATGTCTTGAAACGGCTCGCCAGATTATTGCTCCGGGCCTGGCAGTGGGTAAACGGCCTGGATATACCGCTCACTCCCTTACAGTGGATTCTGCTCCTGTACATCATTTTCGGATTTGGCTATACAGCAGCCACCCCGGCATTTGAAGCGAATGATGAACTATGGCACTTTGGCTTTCTGCAGTATCTGCGGGAGACCGGCAGCCTGCCGATACAAGTGTTTGACGGCAACGAGACTGTTTATGCCCAACACGGCAGTCAGCCGCCGCTTTATTATGCCCTGACGGCGCTGCTCGCCTCGCCCTTCGACATTGATGATGTCGCCGAATATCGCCGTCTTAATCCGCATGTACGAGCGAACCTGCCGAATGCCTACGGCAACAAAAACCTGATTGTTCACGACGACTCGCTTTCTTTGTTGCGAGGCGCCGGGTTCCTGGTGCTTTTGCTTCGACTGTTTGGCCTCGCGCTTGGCGCCGGAACCATTGTTCTGGTATACAAAATCAGCGAATTCGTCGCTCCACAGCGGCCGACAGTGGCATTTGTCGCAGCCGCGCTCACAGGCCTCAACCCCATGTTCATTTTTATCAGCGCCTCCGTCAACAACGACTCCCTGGCGATGATCTTAAACGGCGCGCTCCTGCTTTTGCTGCTGCGAAGCCTCCGAGACGGCTTTCGCCTACAGAACAGCCTTTCCATTGCCCTGCTTTTTGCCTTGACCAGCATTACCAAAGTGACATCCCTGGTTTTGTTGCCAGTGCTTCTGCTCGTTGGCGGCCTGGTTCTCTACCGGACGCGTGATCGACGGGGCGCCATGATCTACTTTATCAGCATCCTTGTTTTCTGGATGCTGCTCGCCGCCTGGTGGTACCTGCGCAATTTGCAGCTATACCATGAACCTTTCGGCATGATGACTATGGCTAATATCGCCGGTCCCCGCGGCATGACATTCAGTTTGGTCAACTTGTTCTCCGAATTCCAGCAATTTCGCATGTCTTATTGGGGACTGTTTGGCGCCCTCAATATCCAACTCACCGCCATATACTACCTGCTGCTGGATTTGATGACCCTGTTAAGTTTTGTCGGCTGCATATTTTTGATTCTGCAACTGCTTGCTATCAGCGACTTCGCCTACGCTCGCTATGAACTCACGCATCTGGCCATGCTCTTGATTACGGTCGTCCTGCTCTGGATTGGCGTACTTTATTGGAGCACTTTGACCCGCACCTCCGACGGACGCATACTCTTTCCCCTAATCGCAGCCATAAGCCCCGTGCTCGCGGTCGGTTTCGTCGAGATGGTCTGGTGGATCGTCTTTTCTTTGCGCCCGCCCAATCTGGAGTTCGTCCGAGCTGGCGACGCCGTTCCCAAAGAGCTTCTGCACGAAACTATGGTCTGGCAATTGCGCGTCCTTGGGCTAGCCGCCATGCTGGCGCCCTTCACGGTTATCGCCGGGCAGTACGCCGCGCCCGAACCTATGACCGCCGTGCCCGAGAACGCGCGTCCGGTTTATGCCGAATTTGGCGACGTCGCCTTGATAGCCTACGAGCGCCTCGATCGGCGTTACAGCCCTGGAGACAAGGTCAGAGTCAAACTGTACTGGCAAGTCCTGGAACAGTCCGAAGGAGACAATAGCGTCTTCCTGACCTTTGTAGATGACAACAAGCAAGAAATAGGCCACTACGTCACCTATCCCGGGGCCGGGGCCTTGCGCACTTCCCAATGGGAAGCGGGCGCCGTTTATGCGGATGAGTACTTGATCTCAATCCACAGCGCGGCTACGGGCCGATATCCCTTCGACCTGCAGGTAGAATGGGAAGACCTCGCGGGCGACAACTCAATTATCGCGACCAATGCCGAGGGCGATGACATTCATCCGGTCTCACTTGATATTGGCGCGGTCGTTAGCGCAAGACTGCAGGATACCGCCAGCGGCTTTATCGAAATACCAAGCGACATGCAACCGAATTTCGACGAGTCGATTACTTTGCAACGCTACCTGGTCGATAGCGATCTGAACGAACTCGTGCTGCATTGGAAGGCCGAAACAGCGCCGGCCGAGAACTATACCGTGTTTGTCCACATGCTGGACGAAGAAGGCAACATTGTGGCGCAAGCGGATCTGCCTCCTCGGCTGCCAACAAAATACTGGCGTTGGGGAGAAACATATGCAACCTACCATCAGTTGCCGGAAGAACTGCCCCTGCTCAACTACGCGGTCAGCGTCGGTTGGTATATCAATGACGGCCTGGCTTACCCGAAGATACAGTATCGCCATCAAATTGAAGGCGAAACCGAGGAAGAGCCGCCAGAAGAGATTTTCCTGGACTCCTTCGTCGTTCCCTGGGAAATCTTAATTGAGAGCGTCCGCCTCACCGAAGAAGCGGCGGCGACTGCCGAAGCCGGAGATACTGAAGGCGCCGCGCTCGAGGAGTCGACCGACGAGCCGGCAGCCCCCGTTTCAACGGCGTCCGGCGATGACGGCAATTAGCTGCTCCCAACAAGCGGAATATCAGCCGATTGTCCGGCGGGATTGCCTAATGAATCCAAGACCTCCGCATTGAAAAACTGATCTCTGTTTTTTCCACTCCCCAAGGTATACATCGCTACCTTGAGCGTACTTGCCGAATCATCAATTTCCAGGGGGCCCCATGTCAGCAAACGATCGCCGGCGCACCAATGCCGCCCATGCCAAAAGCGAGCGTCCCATTGCCCCAGCCGCGCCCCCCCTTCATCATAAAGTTGCGCGCTGTATTGATAGTCCCTGCCGACGCGGCGGCCGGGCAAGCGCCATTCCAGAAGAACCTCGCCCTCGTGAAACCCGTATCCACTTAGCTTAACGCCATTGGAAAACGATACGGGGTCAATGCTTTCTATGCTTGGTCCTTGCCAATCGGGAGCCCCCTTCCAATCGAAAACATAATAGCCGCGGTCTCCCGCGCGCGTGGAAAATATCTCCAAATCAGCTTTCGCATAGATGCTGTCCCGGGGCTCTATCGGGGTGTCAGGCGCGACCGCCACAGTGAAAGCATGATCGGGAAATACCGCATAGCCTTGTGGGACCAGCGTGCGCACGCAGCTGACATCCTCCCATAGCAAGGTATCCCAGACGGCGACCTCATGATGCAGATTCCAAGCCATGCCTTGGCTGATGACCAGCACATCGTCGGCTTGCCGCAGGCGGTCTCGCAGCGGCAGCAGCTTGCTCAAGGGCGCCGTGAAACCGGGATAATTGATATGGCGCTCCCCAACATAGCCCAAGGCGGCATGCCATTGCAGGAATTGCAGTCCCAAAAGGCATGTCAAAGCCGCCCAAGTCAGTCCCTTGCCAATAGGCTTGGCGTCGAGCCGCTGAAGAAGCGAATCGACGCCGTAACCTATCATTAGCGCGAACGCCGGCAGTGATGGGATCAAATAATGAACATAGGCGGGCGTCCAACCGGGGATCAGCAGCAGCACTGGCGCGAAGGCCCAAATGGAAACAAAGAAGGCCATCGTTTTAGAGCGCTTGTAGCAGGCAAGGACACCCGCAACTGCCACGATTGCCAGAACAAAGTTGGCCTGCCAAAACGGCGGGTAGCGGCTCGCGAGTTCTTCCAATTGCTCTGGCGCTGTCCAAGTCTCGAGACCGGCGCCCGAAGCGAGCATGATCGCATGGCCTACCGGCGCCAAATCAATCTCGATGCCCCCGGCAGTTGAACGACCAATGGCATCTGACAGGCGGCTGGGATCGCGATCGAGCGTTTCGGCTAATCCCTTGGCATAGGGCAAAAGGACCAGAATCGAAAGAATCACAGCCAGCGCCGCGGCAGGCGCGCTAACATGCCGTCGCCCGACCCACAGCACCAGAAACACTACGGGAAGCAATGACCAAGCAGCGAAGTGAAACTGAATCGCAAATAGCAGCAAGGGTAGTCCCAGGGCTTGGGCCAGAAACTTTCCGCGACGAGACCTGCCCGGCGCCCGTGCCTGCAAGAAGCCGTAAAGCAGCAAGAGCAATCCCAGCAAGATAAGCGGCGTATGCATTTCTTGCGCCCATAGCTTCCTGCTGTAGAGCACTGCCCAAGGGTTGATGGCATAAACCAAGCCGGCGACGAACGCGACTCGGGACTTCGCGTACAAGCGCGCCATCAGCCAGAGCAGACCAACGCCAATCACGTTGAAGAGCATCACGAAGTGAATGGCAAAGCGCGGATCGGCCTTGATGGCAAAGGGAATCGTCAGCAAATATACGCTGGCCGGCGAGTTGGGGATGCCGGTCGACGAAAGTATGCCAGTCAGCGGCAGACGCCGACCGTCAGCCGATTCCAAGGCCAGCGTCGCCAGCATCGCGTCGTCATGATAGTATTCAACGAGGTCGCCCCGTCCGAATCGCATAACGACGGCGAGCAAAAGAATCAGCAGCAATTGCCATGCTTCGCCGCGCTTCAGTTGTTGAGTAATGAATCCCTTTCGGTTGAAATACTTTTGGCCAGTTCTCGACATGAGATCCTTAAGCGAAAACAGGACCGAGGTCGCTCGGCGCGGGCGCTTTGTGAGGCGCAATGTGTCCTCAAATGCTCGGAAGATGCCCTGATTTGCTCTCATTTTGCCCTTAGTTTGCCCCTATTTTGGGTAACAGTATAGATACAGTATGTATACGGGGGGGGGGTACCCCCTCCCCGGATCGGAAGCTGAGGACAGGCCGGGTTTGCCGAGCCCATCCTCCAGCCCAGCCCCTGGCTCAACCTGAGGATATGACAAGTTTTGACTTGGCGGAATACCGCTGCAAAACTTGTAATTTCTGTGGCGATTGCGGGCGACCTGATAGGTCGCCCCTACATAGCTTGTTTTTGTGTTGCGGTTTGGATCGTCAAATGGTGTCATGTTTTTTGCTGTCAGCAGGAAACCAGGATATTCTGCGGCGGCCGCAAGATTGCGGGCGACCTGATAGGTCGCGTGGACAC
>JAPOVL010000053.1 GCA_026708115.1 Chloroflexota bacterium | reverse complement strand
GGCGTGTCGGTGTCGGTAGGGACAGGCGTGTCGGTGTCGGTAGGGACAGGCGTGTCGGTGTCTGTCGGCACAGGCGTGTCGGTGTCTGTCGGCACAGGCGTGTCGGTGTCTGTCGGCACAGGCGTGTCGGTGTCTGTCGGCACAGGCGTGTCGGTGTCTGTCGGCTCGGGCGTGTCTGTGTCGGTTGGTACCGGCGTGTCAGTTGGTACAGGCGTGTCCGTGTCGGTTGGTACAGGCGAATTGGTGTCGGTTGGCACAGGCGTGTCAGTGTCGGTCGGGACCGGCGTATTGGTGTCAGTAGGGACGGGCGTATCAGTCGGGACGGGCGTGTCCGTCGGGACGGATGTATCAGTCGGGACAGGCGTGTCGGTTGGGACAGGCGTGTTCGTATCTGTCGGCATAGGCGTGTCCGTCGGGACGGATGTATCAGTCGGGACCGGCGTGTTCGTTGGGACAGATGTGTCGGTCGGGACTGGCGTGTCCGTATCTGTCGGCATGGGCGTGTCAGTTGGGACGGAGGTATCAGTTGGGACCGGCGTGTTCGTTGGGACAGATGTGTCGGTCGGGACTGGCGTGTCTGTATCTGTCGGCATGGGCGTGTCCGTTGGGACGGAGGTATCAGTTGGGACCGGCGTGTTCGTTGGGAGAGATGTGTCGGTCGGGATTGGCGTGTTCGTATCTGTCGGCATGGGCGTGTCAGTTGGGACGGATGTGTCGGTCGGGACCGGTGTGTTCGTTGGGACAGTTGTATCGGTTGGTTCCGGTGTGTTGGTTGGGAGAGATGTGTCTGTCGGCGCCGGCGTGTTCGTTGGGACGGATGTATCGGTTGGTTCCGGCGTGTCAGATGGAATTGCCGTGTGGGTTTCCGTTGGCTGGGGCGTATGGGTTGGCGCTGCTGTGTTGGTCGGGGCTGCCGTATTGGTCGGCTCGGGTGAATCCGTCGGAAGCGCCGTATCGGTCGGAACTGGCGTGAAGCTCGCCGGGGGCGCTGTATCAGTTAAAGTCGGCTCGGGCGCGCTGGTGTCAGTTGGCTGGGGCGTATTGGTGGCCGGCGGCAGCGGGGTGTCGGTTGGCGCGACCGTGGCAACGGATAAAGCCTCCTCTGTTGGCGCGCCGGTTGCGGTGGGATCGTCGGTAGCGGTCGGGATATCAGTCGCGGGTAGCAACTCGGTTGCCGTCGGCAAGGGCGTCTGGCTGGGCAGGGGCGTGTGCGTTGGCAAGGGCGTGCGCGAATGTGTGGGGGTCGAGGTGGGCGTATCCGTGGGCAGGGGCGTATCGGTCGTTGTGGGCGTGAAGGTCGGCGTCGGCGGCAGCGCTATTGTAAAGGGCAGCGTAACAGTGGTGGTCTCTCCGCCGGCGTTGCGCACGGTCACTTCGACTTCGTGCTCGCCGTCCCCCAACTGTTGGGCTGGAATCGTGAAGACGTCGTCGCGGACGATTTGGCGCGGCCCGTCGTCAAATGCGACTTCGATTTGGGTGATGTCCGTTTGTCCGCCGGCGCGGACTTCGACATCGCGGGCCGACTGCAAGATGGCGTCAGTCGCGACGCCGCTGAGTTCCACGGTAGGCGGCAGGGCGGCAACTTCAAATTGCAGCGTCTGGACGATTTCGGCGCCGGCGGCATCGACCGCGCGCAGGGCAATCGTGTTCGTTCCTGGCGGCAGCTCGGCGGCATTCAAGGTGAACTGCATGCGGTTGTCTTCAACGACAACGGCCAGGCCCGGGTCGGTGCTGATGGAGGTGATCGGCGATTGGCCGGTTGCCAAGACAGTGCCAACGACGGTGTCGCTGATGACTGTGTCTTCGGCCAGCCCTTCGATCTCCAGGCGTGGGGCAATGACCTCCACATCGAATTTACTGTCTACGGTCGTACTCTGACCGCTGGCGTTGGTGGCGCGGATGCTGAGCGTATGCTCGCCGGGGCTCAGTTCAAAGGGATCGAGATTGAACTCGTAGGGCGCCTCCTCATCAACTTCGAAGAGCTCGCCATCGACGAAAAACTCGACCTTGGTGATCTCGGTCTGGCCGCCGGCATTCACCCTAATCACTTCGACATCACGGACTTCGGCCCGGGGCGCCGCTTGGAAATCGTCGGATACGGTGGGCGGCAGGGCCGCGATCTCAAATTCTGTTGTGAGCCTGCCGACGTCGCCTTCGACATCGCTGACGGTGATATCCAGCCGGTGTTCGCCGGGGGCTTCCTTGGCCGGTTCAATGGTGTAAGTCTCGTCAGTAGAGACGACTTCGCCATCGAGCGCGATCTCGATGCTTTCGATGTCTTGGTCGGCCAGGATCTCGACCTTGATCTGGGTATTTTCGCGCAGGGCCTCGGCAAAAATATCGTCGGGCAAGAATAGCAGCGGTATGGGGATGGGCGCGCGCAAGGTCGCCATACCGGATGTGAAGCGGCCGTCCGGGGCGGTGACTTCGAGGGAAAAATCGTAACGCATGCCGTCGGCGGGCACATCGGCATTCATGGTGATGATATATTGGGTACGGAAGAGATAGGCCAGGTTCTGGAATATGCTGAGCAACTGCTCGGGCCTGGGGGAGTCGTAAAACTGGGCGTTCGTTTCCGCCGAGACCAGTTCCAGGAAGCGGCGGTCGATGGACCAGCCCAAGCCAACGGTGTAGACAGGCACGCCGTTGACGGTCGCGGCCTTGACGCTTTCGTCGCGATTGCGGACGCTGACGTCGCCGTATTCGCCGCCGTCGCTCAATATCACGACGGCGCGGCGCGGAAGCGGGGCGCGGTTGGCGATCTCGATGCCGAGGTGGGTGGCGTCGTAAAGCGCGGTTTGCCCACCATAGGCCAGGCTGTCGATAGCGCGAAGAAGCAGATCCCGGTCGGTTGTGTAATCCACAACCAGGGACACTTTGGTGCTGAAGGTGACGATGGCAACGGGGTCATTTGAGCGCAGGGCGTTGACATATTGCCTGGCCGCTTGTTTGGCTTGCCGCAAGGGGCGATCGGCCATGCTGCTGCTGGTGTCAATGACCAGGACGCTGGCAAATGCCAAATCGTCGTCCGTGACGTTCTCCACGCGGGTTACAGCCGCCAGACCGGCCAGATCGCCAGCGATGGAGAAGTTGTCGACATCGAGGCCGGAGACAAGTTGACCGCTGGCGTCGAGAATGCTGGCGTTGATGGCAATATCGGTCAGTTCGGTTGAGTCGATGCCGATGACATCCAGCGAGATAGCGGCCCTGTCCTGGGTGTAGACCAAGCCCAAAGGCAGCAGGATCATCAGGGCAAGCGCAACCCAGCTAAGTCGCTTCACGTCATGTTCTCCGAGGCATTGGCAACGCGATCACAAGGCTCAAAATCAACCCAGTCAGATGGCTTTGTCATCGGCCAGCGCAAAATACGCAGATTATAGATACTTTCGTTGACGATTAACAGTTGGAAGTGCGTGAATGATCGGTTGTTGCCCCCGCGCGGGTCGTCTCAAGCTGGCAGGGCGCTCCATGAGCAAGGTCGTCATTTGATATGCGCTAGACGCCGCCAAAGCGATCTTGCACGGCGACCAGCCAATGCAGGATCGGCGTCATGTTCTGAAAATGATCGAAGCAGATGTCGATGAAGGCAGGCGAAGAGACCGCCTCCCAATTGATGGTGTCTTGGTAGGCGTGCAGGGAATTGTACTTCAGCCATTCGCCGCGGGGATGGTCCTTGTCAAATCCCCTGGGCAATCTTTTGTAATGGCGGCCAGAGATCTGGTAGCCCGCGGAGGCGACGGCGTCGCTGGCGTCTAGCAGAGCCGGTCCCAACTCGGGATCAATGACGGCCTGGCGATAGGCGTCGAGCATGGGTTTGGAGAAATGGAACATGCCGGTCATCAAGCCGGCGTCGTCTGGCGTGAGCTGCATGCCAAAAGCCGGGTGCTGGGTTTTTTTGCCGCTGCCGTGCCACCACATCATGGCGATATTGGTTTTGTAGGGCGATTTGTCCTTGCTGAAGCGCGTGTCGCGGGCGGCGCGCATCAAGGAGCCGCTGCCATTGACGCGCAGGTCGACGACCAGGTCGGGGTCCAGCGATTGCAGGCGCGCGCCCATGGCGGCAACCCAAGCCAGCGCTGGCGCCTTGACCGCCTCGTCGTAGCGGGTTTTGTTGGCGGCGAACCAGTCGCGATTGTTGTTGTCACGCAGGTCGCGCAGGAATTGTTGCGTTTCGAGCGGGAAACCGGGAAAGTCGCTCATTGTAGTCCTCGCAGGTTTGGCAGGCGTGTGGTGATTCTAACCGATGGCTTGGCGCTGTCAATGACGGGGGAGCGGAGAATATCGCGCCTATGCAAGCGGGGCGGGTTGGGGCACAATGCCGTCACTTGATTAGCACCCTTCATTTTCAATCCAAGGACAAATCATGAAGCGTAAAATCGTAGTGGTGGCCCTTTTGATCGCCTTCGGTCTCGTGACAAGCGTAGCGGCGCAAGGGGGGCAGAGCCCGCAGGCGCTGTGCGACGCAGCGGAAACGGCGGAGCTGACCATGATGCAATTCGCGCAGGCGGAAGAGGTGATTGACCTGAGCCTGGATTACCGCGCCATACTTTGCACGAGCGCGGGCGCGATTTACGTGGACCTGTATGAAAAGCTGACGCCGATCACAGTCAACAACTTCGTCTTTTTGGCCGAAGAGGGCTACTACGACAGCACCAGCTTTCATCGCGTGATTCCCAATTTCATGGCGCAGGGGGGCGACCCGACCGCGACCGGTCGCGGCGGACCCGGCTATCAGTTCGGGGATGAAGCGATTGGCTTCCTGACATTTGATCGGCCGGGCTTGCTGGCGATGGCGAATGCCGGTCCCGGCACGAATGGCAGCCAGTTTTTCATCACGACGGCGCCGACACCGCATCTGAATTACAAGCACAGTATCTTTGGCGATGTGCTGGCCGGGCAAGAGAACGTTGTGGCGATCCGCGAGCGCGACCCACAGTCGGCGACTGAACCGGGGGAAACGTTGCATACCGTGCTGATCATCACGGATGCGTCTCTGGTGGAGGGCGCTGAGGTTGAAATCACGCGGGCCACCGAAGAGGAAGTCAGCGCGGCATTTGCGTCTTTCACGGCTATGCTGCCGCCAACGATGTCGCTTGTCGCTGATCGCAGCGGCCATTTCTCGACCGAGGCCTTGGCCTCCGCCTCGGTGGCGGAAGATTTGCAGGAGGGCTTCGCGGCCTTCGCCGAAGAATACGGGCACCAGTATCGCCAGCGCATGCAGATCGCCAACGGCGACTGTGATGCCGCGATTTTCTTTTCGTCGCTGGGTTACTGGGTCGATGTTTTTGCCGATGCCGCGTCCCCTGGCGCTGCCGCGGATGACCCATTCATGTGGCTGTGGCTGGACAGTTATGGCTATGAGCGCGATGCTGCCACCCCCGACATATATCGCCTCGGCGCCGAAACCTGCGACGGCGAAGCGGGCGTTCACCTATTGTCGCTGTACGGGCGCGGGCGCTACCTGGCGACCATTGATGTCTTGGTGGCCGAGTCGATCCTGGATCAGGTGTCGGCGGCGGCGCTCTTGAACAATTTATCTTTGCAGATCGAAGGGGCCCTGGCTAGCATATTTCAGGGGGAAATCCGCTGATTATCCGCGCCGCGCGGCCGCATGCTAGCGGCTCCTCCCCGCCCGGCGCCGCAGTTGGGCAAGGGTCATGTCCCGCTCCTCGTGCTGGCAGATCGCGAGCGCTTCGATGAAGAGTTGGATATCATCGATCCGCGCCAGGCGCGCCAGCCGCAGCAAGCGTTCGCTCAATTCATCATCGCGGGCGGCGGCCATCATCACCAGGCCATAGCGGCGCAGATCGACATCCTTGCTCGTCATGATCAGAGATTCCAGGCGATCGTAGAGTGCCGCCGCGCGCCGGTCAATCAGCCAATTGATGATGCCCATGCTGGCCGTGGGCTGGTCGATCGCTTGATACTTCTCGATCAGTTGTTCGTAGAGATGCGGCGGAAAGTCCTCGCCCAGCGATTCCAGGGCCTTGCCGGTCAATTCACCGCGGCTCGTGCGCGCCATGCCCTCGCCGCCGTGCAAGAGGAACTGGTAAATCGGCAGGCGCTGGTTGGCGGCGACGAGGACGTCAATGGCGGTCATGGCGGGCTCGCAATTGAAAACAGAAGTGAAGGGCTCGCCCAGAAAGCGGGCGGCGTAGAGGCAGGCCAGGGCGGGGTCGATCGGCGCCATGCCGGCCAGGGCGACAGCGCGCAGGTTCTGGGCAACGTCGTCAACGGGCTGCCGGTAATAGGTCTCGACGCCGCGTTGATAGAGGTCGATGTCATCGGGGTGCTCGATGTGCACCAGCAGCCGCGTGAGGCCCTCGCGCAGGATGCCGGCTTTGTCGCGCTTGCTGTCATGGTAAAAGCTGGCGCACTTGTCGCGGAGGACGGGACGATGACTCTCGTCGAGGGCCGCGATGACGGCGGGCGATTGCAAGGCGCGCAGGCACTCGTCCAGGTACTGGCGGCTGTTGGTCCGCGCCAGCAATTGCAGGGCGAGGTCACGACATGACGCGATGACGGTCTCGGCCCTTAGAGCGTTGTAGAGTTCAGCTTGAGTAGGCATGTGCAGCTATCATGAAGCGTTTGCGATTATAAGGCTTCTCCGGTACTGGAGAAAAGAATTTCATCTGTACGTTATCAATGCGGTGATGCAACCGTTCCGGCGACTTTTATTTTGGGGTTGCGTGATTTTGTTGGCGCCAAGTAGGCAGAATTGTGTTTGTCTCATTTTCTAAGGTAATGCAAGCATTCGCAGAATTGGAGCGTAGGCGACCCACAGGACTCTGTTGAAATTCTACCCCACCCCCGGCCCCTCCCCGAAGCATCAGGGAGGGGAGCTAAGGTCACGCAACTTCGCTTGAAAACAGCAATTGTCGACATTGGCGTCATCAGAAAACATGCGTCGATACGTGGTCGAAACAAGCTTTCCTCCATTGCAATGCTCAGTAAGGAGATTTGCGTTTGTCTCATTTTTGAAGGCAATGCAAGCATTCGCAGATATGGAACGCGGGCGACTCAGAGCGTGGGTGAGAGCCCCAAGCCCTCGGCGCAGGCCGTTATCTCGCGCCAGGTTGCCTCTGGCAGGTCGATGCCCTTGGCCAGGCGTTCCGCCCGCCGCCGCGTTTCGATTTCGCCCGGGTAGAGCACTTCGCCATCGAGGGGATCGGCCTTGACATAGTCGATAGCGGCATCGACATCGCGCTGGAATTGCTCCAAGGAGCCAAAGCGTGAGATATCGATCATCAGAATGACGGTGCCCCAGCGGTCTTCCAGGGGCATCTTCGCGCCCGATGGCAAGGAGGCCATCATGGTCATAAAGCCGACCATCATCGCCAGGGCGTAGCCCTTGTGACCGACAGAGGGCATACCCATTGGCCGCATCGCGCCGCCTTTTTCGAATTCCCTGGGGTCGTCGGTGGGCCGACCGTCCTTGTCCACAATCCATTTGTCCGGCAGCCGTTCGCCTTTGTCGCGGGCGACCATCACCTTGCCGGCGGCCGACATCGAGGTGGCGAAATCGAGAACGGTCGCGCCGTATTTCTCGCTGGGGAAACCCATGGCGATAGGATTGGCGCCGACCTTGCGCCCCTGGCCATTCAGCGGGATGACGACGGATCGGTTGCCGCCGATGACGCCGTCCCATACCGTCGCGGTCATACCGGCTTCCGCGGCCATTTCGGCGTAGGTGCCCAGCCGGCCAGTATGCCCGATGTTGTACATGGTCACCAGGGCGACGCCCTCTTGCGCGGCTTTTTTGATCGCGAGTTCGGTGCCGAGCTTGGCCGTGACCTGGCCGAAGGTGCTGGCGCCGTCAATCTGCGCGATCGAGGCGGTTTCTTCCACCACTTTTGGCAGGCCGGCCGGGGCCAGGCGGCCGCTGTCGATGGATTGCACATAAGACGGCACACGGATGACGCCGTGGGAATCGTGGCCGGACAGGTTGGCGCTGACCAGATGCTCGGCGACGATGTGGGCGTATTCGCTCGTCGCGCCGGCCGCTTCCAGGATCTGCGCGATGATCGGTTGCAGGTCTTTCGCTTGAATAGTTGGCATGTGTTTCCCACCTTAACACTTCATACAGTGTATTCTATTGACAACTGAAGGCACAAAGCATCACTTTCCTCGTGACTTCTTGGACCTTGATCCCTGTTCCTTTTTCAATCGCTGTAGCCGATTGTAGAAGTACAGTGTCGTAAACACTAGCGGGATAAACCCAAGAATGCTAAATGAGACAACTGTCCAAAACTGATTTGGTGTCTCTATAATCTCACTGACAAAACACCCGATAACAACACCTATCACTGCCGTGGTGATACAGAGAAATAGTCGCATCCTCCAGCCACCATCAGCCACGAAAAGCAGCATAAGCCCAACGAGTATCCAACTTGACGCGGTTGAGATAATCTCAAGGAGTTGATTTTCGTTCGACTTGGGGATAAACTTCGACACAGTGAGTCCTAGATCTGGGTCGAAGTTCTCGAGGTCTTCAGCCGCCGATTTGAACATGAGTCGTAGCTCGCTATTGTCTCCGAGTCCAGCCTCAGATAGCGACGAAAGCTCGTGAAGGATGTTCACTTGCCGTTCAAGCCTGCCTATACTGACCAAGCCCATGGCGCTCTCCAGCGCTATGACCACAATCAAAACAACAATGATCAAGAATATGAATACTGCCAGCTTCTTCAGTACTGGTTCGTTTCCAAACAGAAAGCTTTCAACAATACCCCCTCCCTCTTTACCAGCGTTTACCATATTATCCTCCTCATTACGATTAAACACCAATACTGGAGGATACTGGCTGTGCGTAAGATTAACATAAACGCAAGGTTTTCTTACGAGATTTTGACGTTTGCTATCCTTCTTTGCTACTGTATTCGTTGCGCTCCCAGATTCTAATGACATCGCCCTTGTCGTCCAACTCGAAGCGCAGGGTCTCGTTCGATTGCCCGGCTTGCTGCAAGACGAAAACGGTCTCGTCATCGGTGGGCTCGAGCAGGGTCGGCTCCCCGTCCAGATAGTCGAGATAGAGCAATTGCAGTTGCCCATCGCGGATGACGACCTTTTGCAGGGCCCATTCGCTGGCGTAATCGCCGACATATTTTTGCCAGACCGGGTTGGCTTCCGCTTTTGGTTCTTCGGTTGCTTTGATCAGTTCCGGCAAGACCAGCTTGTAGGCTTGTTCGGCGATTTGATGCGGGTTGCTGCCCAGGGCATTGCAGAGCGCGATCACGCCGGTATTGTGCTCGCGACAGATGGTGAAGGCGGTCAGATAACCGGGATAGCCGCCGCCATGCCCGCTGATAAGCCAGTCCTTGACTCTGTGCAAGCCCATGCCCAAGCCGTAGCCGCCTTTCCAGTCTTGTTCCAGCCAATGCACGCGGTGCATGTCAAACAAGGTGTAGGGCGAGAGCACGGTATCGCCCCGCAGCCCCAGGTGAAAAGCGGCGTACTTGACCAGGTCATTAACCGAGGAGGCGAAATTGGCCGATGCTTCAAAGGCATTCATTTTCCAGAAGGGAAAGGCGTCGCGCTTGCCGTCTTGCCGTTCGCGGGTGTAACCGGTCGCCAATTGGGCGTCGTCGGCGTCCGGGACAGGATATGTCTCCGTCATGCCCAGCGGCTCCAAGACATTTTGCTGCAGGTAATCGGCCCAGGACTGCCCGCTGACGGCGGCGATGACCCCGCCCAGCAGCGAGTATCCCAAATTGCTGTAGGCATGGTTTTCGTAGGGGGCGCGGGTGAGCTCGCGCTGGCGGGTCTGGGCGACGAATTCCTCCCAGTCCGGCGCTTCACAATCGGTCCACATGGCATTGGCGGCATCGCGCGGCAAGCCAGAGGTATGCGTGAGTAGATTGCGGATCGTGATTTCCGGCGCGTCGCCATAGCGCAGGTCGAACCAGTCCAGGTAGCGCGAGACCGGATCATCCAGCCGCAGCTTTCCGGCGTCGCGCAATTGCAGGATGCCCGTCGCCGTGAATGTTTTGCTGATGCTGGCGATGCGAAAGCGGGTGTCGAGCGTGATGGGCTGGCCGCTTTCCAGGTTGGCGACGCCATAAGCCTTGCCCCAGAGCAATTCGTCCCCGTAGACCAAGCCCAGCGCCAGGCCGGGCAGATGTTTTTCCCGCAGGGTGTGGGCTGTCCACTTGTCCAGGATATCGATAGCGGTGGCCAGGTCGGCTTGTTCTTGAAGCAGCCTGTGTGTCATGGTCTCGCGCTCCTCATATCGGACTCGTGGTCGATCGATCTGTGTACAGGTGTATAACTAGATTGTGACAGGGGCCGCTGGCTGAGCCGCGCGCAGGCAACAGACCCGTAATTGGGGCAAGATTCTCGGCATCGGACAAGACCTAAAGCCCGGTCACATCGATGAACCAGCGCTCCAACGCGGCTTCCATCGACGCGACTTTGACGGGGTATTTCGCCGCCAGATCGACCTGTTCGCCCGGATCATCGGCGAGATTGAAGAGCAGCGCCGGCGGGGGCGGCGGGAGCGTCCGCCCCGGCAGGGGATCTTCAACTATGCCGTCGAAATGCTCGGGGAAATACTTGATGGCGTGGTCCAGCGCGGTGTCCACGGGGCTGACCTGCATGGCCGCGCGGATTTGCGGCCGCAGCAGCTTCCAGTCGCCATCGCGCACGGCGGCATTGCAGGCGCTCACGGGCCGGTATCGGCTCCACTGCCAAAAGCGCAAGGGATTGATCTTGCCGCGTTCGCCGCGCAGCACGGGCAGGGCGTTGACGCCGTCGAGTTGCAAGTCAGTCGGCACGTCCAGGCCGACCATAGACAGCAGGGTCGGGAACCAATCCGTGTAGTGCACCAGTTCGTCGCTGCGCAAGCCGGCAGCGAGGCCGTCCGCCCAGCGAATGATCAGCGGCACGCGAATGCCGCCCTCGTAGGTATTGCCCTTTTGCCCGTTCCAGCCGAAGTTAAACCTGTCTTGAGAAAAGCCGTTCCAGGGGCCCAAAGCCGGTCCGTTGTCGCTGGTGAAGATCAGGATGGTATTGTCGGCAATGCCACGTTCAGTTAGCCGCTCGCTGATCTTGCCGATGCCCTCATCCATCACTTCGATCATGGCATAAATGAGGCTGGCGCCCAGGCTGAAACCCATATCGCAGTATTTTTTGGCGAGGGCGTCGGGCGCTTCCAGCGGGTAGTGCGGCGCATTGTATGCCAGTTGCAAGAAGAATGATTCACTGCGATGCCGGTCGATGAAAGCCAGCGCTTCGTCGGTGAAGACATCGGTCAGGTATGATTCGTTGTCGCCATATTCGAGGCTGCCGTTGCGATCAAGGCGATAGCGATAATAGGGGTTCCAACCACCTTGAAAGCCGACGAATTCCTGGAAGCCCCTGGCAGTCGGATGATAGCGCGGGTCCAGCGCGCCGTTATGCCATTTGCCGATCAAGCCAGTCGCGTATCCATGGCTCGCCAGCACATCCGCCAGCGTCGTCTCGTCCAGGCGCAGCCGATCCAAGCCGCGGGCCTCGAGGGTGTCGATACTGCCGGTGCGATGCGGGTAACGTCCGGTCATAATGGCGGCGCGGGCCGGCGTACAAACGGGCGAGGCTGAGTAATGCTGCGTCAGGCAAATGCCTTCGTCGACCAAGGCGTCCAGGTTCGGCGTAGAAGAGATTTGGTCGTTGAATACTCCGAAATCCCCGTAACCCATATCGTCGGCGATGACCAGGATGATATTGGGCCGAGTCATGCCTTCCCCCTGTCGCTGGCGTCTTTCCGTTTTTTCGCCGGCGGGTATCCCATGCGGAAGACGGTCATGGTTGCGCCGAACATAACACGGTCGCCGTCGCGGAGTTCGCGCGCTTTGCCGCCGATGACCGGCCGGCGGTTGACGGAGGTGCCGTTGGCGCTGCCCAAATCGAAGAGCTTCCAGCAATGCTTGTCTTTGACGAGGAAGGCGTGCGGACGGGAGACGGTCGGGTCTTGCAGGGTGATCTCCCAATTGGCGTTTGGGGTGGCGCGCCCGATGTATATTTCTTCTTTCAACAGGGCAAAGACCTGGCCACGCTGCGGTCCTTTGACTATGCGCAATGAAGCGCGGTCATTGGCAACCATCGATACCAGTTCCAGCGCGTCTTTGGTTGGCGTCGCCCGCGGATCGAGCAGCTTGAGCATCGAGACGAAAAGGTGAATTTCGTCGCCGATCTCCAGGTTGCTGCTGCCGGCGACGCGCAGCCCATTGACATAGGTCCCGTTGGCGCTATCTAGGTCGTCGATGATGAATTCGCCGTCGCGACATGTCAGCACGGCGTGCATGCGCGAGATATGGCTTTCGCCAATGTGGATGTCATTGGAGGCGGAGCGTCCGATGGTCACGCTGACGCCGTCGCGCAGGAGGAACTCGCGCGTGGCGCCGGAATAGGGCTCCAGCCAGACCAGTTTGGCTTTTGCTTCGCCTTGATGATCGGCCATCAAGGGATTCCTGATTTGTGAATAAGTTTTGGGGATTGTAACACAATGCGCCGGATGGGGGGTAATGGAGCGGAGGATTAGGCGCGGTTCGTTGCGGATTAATTGTAGTCTGGACAGAGATCATATATCTCCAAACCAATTCTCCC
Source organism: Chloroflexota bacterium (assembly GCA_026708115.1). Lineage (GTDB taxonomy): Bacteria > Chloroflexota > Anaerolineae > Aggregatilineales > Phototrophicaceae > UBA6055. The sequence continues at coordinate 50,600 of JAPOVL010000053.1, read as the reverse complement.
AAGCTGCGACTCGTCTTGGGACCAGCCTCGGTCGGTTGCGACAAATATGGTTGCGTTTGGATCACTCGCAAGTGCGGCAGCTACATACTTCCTGTCGGCTGGATCGCTTAGGAAAACACCCTCCGGCAGCACTGCATGGCCATTCTTGTCATATTCGACGCGCACTCCGACAAGCCGTGCAGTTGATTCTGCCTCTAGTCTGTTTAACAACTGTTCGGTAAATCCGTTTTTTCTGATGTTTTTTCGGTACTCCGAGATTATTTGATAGTTCCAATCTACCAGCAAGCGAATATTGCTATTCACAAATCGATTAAGCCAATCTCTGCATGTTTTGATGCAATTTTCTTCTTCTTTTATTAATCCGTCTCTTATCAATCTGTCCGCGACAATCCAAACATTTGCATCAATGACGATGTCAGGCACGAACGCTCTCCCGATGAAGTCTTTCAAAACCCGCTTTGCTCATGCCGTGGATATCCCCGCTGATATCACCGAGGAAGTTTTCCGGCCAATTCGCGATCTGGCCAAAGCGGTCGATTTCAACTTCGCGTATCGACGCGCCCGCGTCTCCAGTCTGGCAGAAGTACATCTTGATATTGTCTGGGTTTGCAAATTCAGGATTCTCTTCAGCAATCCGGCGTTGCAAGCGTCGCAAAAGATGCTCGCTGTGACTTTCAACAATAAGCTGCAGTCCGCGTTGCTCTGCGGCAAGAAGCAAGAGGTCGGCCAGCGCGCTCTGCGCGTTGGGGTGCAAGTGCAGTTCCGGTTGTTCCAGCAGGACGATAGATCCTGCCGGCGCCGAAAGGAGCATGGTGATCACGGGCAGCACTTGCGATAGACCGAATCCGGCGTCTGCCAGCGATGACTCGATACCGCCGATTGTTGCGGTGGCTTCGTACCGCTGTTCGTTTTGATCTATAGATTTGACCTGGAAGCTGCCGACCAAATTAATATCTTGTAGATATTTGGCTACGTTGGACAATAGTTTTCCGTCATCCCGGTGCGATGCGATCAGTGATTGAATTGTATTAGCGCCGTCTGGTTCGATAATCGCGGGTCTACCCCCCGTCCACAAATAGAGTCGTTCTGGTCGCGCCCGCAGCGGCCCCATATAAGTTATCTTTTCTATGTTTTTTTCAAATTCGCTGTTCAAATTGAGTATCGAAATTCGGTCCCCCTCGTGCGGTCCGTATTTCGCGGTCCAAGGTACCATGTAGCAACTCCTTGGCGGCTCAATAGTCTCGTAATCTTGATCGTTTTCCGCAAATGAAGTCGTCATTCGATATTGATTTTCTTCGTCATGCCAGATCTTGACATATTCTGCCGGAGCTTCAAGCAATTCCACTTCGTACGCCAATTCTTGTATGTAGATTCGCTCATCAATTCCCCAACTTACTTCATATTTAATAGACTTAAGCCTACGTTCATTGAGTTCGAAGTTTAGCGACCCGAAATAGATGGTTGTAGACGTATCCCACTTCAGTCGAACACGCACACATTTGCCTAGATCATGTTCATAGACCAAATCCTGATAACTGCCAAGTTTGACATAATCATTATCGCCGCCAAAGTTAATGTGCTGGTCCGGGTCGAATCCGCGCGCCGTCTGCTTGAGCATAAGCAAGGACTGCAGTATAGCCGTCTTGCCCGAACTGTTGGTCCCGAAAAATAGCGTAATTGGCGACAGATTAATATCAAGCGCTTGCCAGCATTTGAAGTTCTTCAAAGCAATGTTGCGGAGCATGAGGGTCTCTCCCGGCTGCATGTCAACTAGAGTATAGCAGAGTTGGCCGCGCATCCGGAGCTTGCCGCTTCGCCTCGACTACCCCTCGATAATCGCCGGCCCGTCCTCTCCCAGCGCCACCATGACGCCCTCGGCGATCAGGCCGTCGCCGGCGCGGACAATCCGCTCGTCGGGGAGGCCGAGCAACTGCGCGATGTAACGGGCTGTCCAGATATAGCGGCCGCCATAGTTGCGAATCTCGGTCCGTTCCAGATCGCTGCGCGTGTCGTTGCCTACGCCGGTCACCTGAACGCCCCTGGCGATCAACCATTCGCGCGTCGCGCCCGCCAACCCAAAGATCTGTGTGCCGTTGTACACATAGATCGGCGCTGCCTCGGCATCGGCGCGTGCTTTGATTTCGGCCGGCGACAACTGAATGTGGGGATAAAACGTACGCTGAATCAGCTCACTGATCGCGGCGTAATCGGGAAACAGAACCGATTCGCCGTTCGGGCTCAGACCATCGTTGACATAAAGATTGTTCACCACCTCGAAGCGAATGTCTTCGCGCTTGATCTGACCCATCAGCTGACCCAGCGCCAGTATGTCATTCAGCTCGAGATTTGTGCGATAACTGTTTGAGAGTTCGCTCCACAATGCTGGCGCATTGGCAACCAGGTTGACGATGCCGCCGGCGCTTAGCACCTCCGCGCGCACGGCGTCCAGGACCTCTTGCTGGCGCCTGGCTCTATCAAAGTCGCCGCCCTCTGTGGCGCGCGTCCGGGCATATTGCAGCAGCCTCTCGGCATTCAGACGCTGTTCCCCAGGCTCGAATATGACGTGGATCATGCCGTAGCCGGCGTCGGGATAAAACGGATCGTTTATATGCTCCCGCACCGTAAGTGGCACGCCATCCGGCGCCAGAACATCGACGATCGTGGTGAACACATCGAAGTTAATCAAGATGTATTTGTCGACGCTCACCCCAAAATTCGTCGCGACCGTTTCCATCGCCAGCGCGGGACCGCCGCCGCCCGGGTAGGCATCGCGATCGCCGATGAAATTGGCGGTATTCAATCGGTTCGCTTCGTATCCAGGTATAGTCACCCACAGGTCGCGCAACAAGGACAGCACGCCAACCGTTTTGCGCACCGGGTCAATGCTCATCAAGATCATCGTGTCCGATCGGAATGGCCCGGATTCGCCGGTGGCGCTGCGTTGGTCAATACCCAGCAGCAGAATGCGAATCTGGCGGGGGTCTGTGATGATCGGCAAGTCAGGTTCGGGCAGCGCGTCGGTCGGCGGAAGCGCTGTTGCCGGGGCGACCAGGTTGAAAGAGGATGTGACGACGGGCGGCGGATCATCTTTTTGGGAGTCGGTCACCGGAACAACTGTGACGAGCGGCGTCAATATCAGCACCGGCGCGCTGCCTTGCGCCGATGGATCCACCGCGCTATTGTCGGTACAGGGCCACTGGCCCGTGATCAGGCAGCGCAAGGTCAGCGACGGATCACCGACTTCTTGCAAGTCGATCGCCGTCTGTTTTGTCAGGCTGAATGCAGTTAGAGAGCAGACGCCTGTCCCGAGGACCAGGACGAGCAATCCCGCGATTCCCAATAGCCAACCAGGTATGCGCATTCTTTAGTAGCCTATGCCGGCGCCGGCTCGAAATTGCTGTGCCGGTTTACTCGCGGTTAAACAGACGCGCATTATATCATAGCATGTCGACGGTCCAGCACGAGACTTATATTAGGGCTAGGCTACGCGGCTTTGGCGCAGACTGCGGATGTAAGCCTTGCTATCGGGAATGTGGACCGGTAAGTGCCGATACATGGGTCGAGGCGGCGTAACCATGATGCTTTCGATCATACCGCCCAGGTCCGCGCCCCCGCGCGTCGGGTAGAATGCCGGTTCGCGCCACTGCTCATCCAGCATTTCGGCCAGAGCCGATTCCAATCGCGCGCTCGTCTGTCGATATTCGTCAATCTGCTCCTCCAAGCTGAGGCGGGCGCGGTCGGCGATTCCCCCATAGTGAATGTCTCGGCTGGCGCGGACATCGTCGACGGCGTCGATCACCCAGTGCTTTTCACCCGCGCGCCAGGCAGCGATCGCCTCTAACGTTAGCGCTTCGTAGCATATGAGATGTGCAAGCAGATCCTTAAAGGAGCATTCCTGATCGGCGTACAAGCCGTATCGGATAGTGTCGCGGCGCGTCATCTCTGCGTCGGTTAAATCATTGATCAACCGGGAAACAGCCGCATGTTCCACCTTTAACAGCCGCAACGCTTCCTCTCGATTAACGGACGCCAACATCTTCGACTCCTTATTTGATAGACCGCGTATTGCGGTAGCCGAGCAGGTTTGTTTTTTTGTGTGAGCGCGGTAGCCCAAATCCGCCGATTACGTGCCGAGCGGCTTGGATTGATAGTCGCCGATTCGAGTGTACACGAAACTGCGAGCGCTTTCGAGATTTCCAATATTCTGATGCTACAATCTAGTGGATTCCAAGGTTACACTTGCGGCACTATCTGGATTATCGGCGTTGAGGACATAATATGTCAGAGTCGCTACTTTCGGCGGAAGATGTGCGCGCCATTGCCGATTTGGCTCGCCTTGATCTGAGCGACGAAGATGTCCAGCTCTATCAGCGGCAGTTGTCCGCGATACTGGGTTACTTCCAGAAGCTCGAAGAACTGGATACATCACATATCGATCCGACCTCGTCGGTCTTGCCCTTAACGAACGTATTGCGCCGGGATTTGGCGGGTCAGGCCTTGCCGCTGGACGATGTGATTGCGAACGCGCCTGATGACGATGGCGCGCAGTTCCGCGTGCGCGCGGTTCTCGACAGCGACTAGGGCCGAAGACCGGGCAAAAGTCCTTGGGAAGGAATGAAGGTGTCGATTACAATCAGAGCCGCCGTCATTCAGGCCCGCGCTCCCTACTACGATCTGCCCGGATGCCTTGAAAAAGGCTGCGCGCTCATTGCGGAGGCAGCCCGCAACGGCGCGCAGCTAATCACGCTGGGCGAAACCTGGTTCCCCGGTTACCCGGCCTGGCTGGATTACGCGCCCGCTGCCGCGCTCTGGGATCATGCGCCGACCAAAAGCGTCTATGCGCGACTCTGCGAAAACAGCATGACGATCGACGGTCCGGAATTGCTGCGGATTCGTGCGCTGGCCAAGGATCTTGACGTCGTCCTGGTGCTGGGCATCAACGAGCGCGTGCTCAAGGGACGCGGCAATCGCAGCCTCTACAATAGCCTGCTCGTGATTGACGCGGACGGTGAGCTGGTAAATCACCATCGCAAGCTGCGGCCGACATTTAGCGAACAGATGATATGGGCGCAGGGTGACGGCGCCGGCTTGCAGGCCGCGGACACGGCGGCCGGTCGCGTTGGCGGTTTGATATGTTGGGAACATTGGATGCCGCATGCGCGGCAAGCCATGCATCTCAGCAATGAGTTCATTCATGTGGCGCTTTGGCCCGCTGTCAAAGAGAGCCATCTGATCGCCAGCCGTCATTATGCCTTTGAGGGACGCGCCTTTGTCCTGGCCGCTGGCAGCATACTTCCGGTTGCCGATATGCCGGAAGAGCTCGAGTTGAGCGCTGATTTGCGCGCTCAACCGGAGTCGCTCCTATTACATGGGGGCAGCGCCATCATCGGTCCGGATGGCGAATACCTGGTGGAGCCGGTTGCCGGCGAGGAAACGATTATCTACGCCGATCTCGACCCGCGGCGCATAGTGGAGGAACAGATGACCCTGGACGTCACCGGGCATTACGCGCGCGACGATGTCTTCAACTTTGAAGTGAATCGCCGGCGTTTGGATTAGACAGAGGTGCAGCCTGCTGATTGACGCTGACTGCGACGCAATCGCCCCATCTTGCGTAAAAGGATTTAGCGCTAACCGTTGGAGCTCAGGAATTGGAGGCGGAACCTTGTGCGCCACCGAATGGGCATATCCATAATCATCATGTTTGACCTGTCATGGCACGCATGATAACATCGGTAATGGTTCTCGCTCTGCGCTTTTGGCGCATTAGAGGAATTACAATCGAATGAAAGTGGCCGATGCGGTTGCCAAAGTTCTCAAAGCGGAAGGGGTCGAGTACCTGTTCGCCTATCCGGTGAACCCGTTGATTGAAGCCGCGGCAAAACTGGACATCCGTCCCATTATCGTGCGACAGGAACGGATCGGACTGCACATGGCTGATGCGATGAGCCGCGTGACCTCCGGCGAAAAAATCGGCGTCTTCTGCATGCAGAGCGGGCCGGGATCCGAAAATGCCTTCGGCGGCGTCGCGCAAGCCTTTGACGATTCCGCGCCGATCGTCGTGCTGCCGGCCGGCTATCCGCGACGCATCGCCCAGATCCAGCCCAACTTCAGTTCCGCCCTGAATTATCGCCAGGTGACGAAATCCTGCGAACAGGTCACCGTGGCCGAAGCCGTGCCGGAAGCGATGCGGCGCGCCTTTACCCAAGTCCGCAATGGCCGACCGCGCCCAGTGCTGGTGGAATTCCCATCTGATTTGTTTGCCGAGGAAATCGCCGACTCCTTTGAACCGACGCCGGCCCCTGCCTTGCGCTACGGTCCAGAAGGCACGTCGATCGAAGCCGCGGCCGCGGCATTGCTGGCAGCCGAGTGTCCAGTGATCTATGCGGGCCAGGGCGTGCATTACGCCAAGGCTTGGGATTCGCTGAAAGCATTGGCTGAGTTGCTTGGCGCGCCGGTGACAACGAGCTTGGGCGGCAAGAGCGCCTTCCCGGAAAATCATCCCTTGGCCCTGGGTTCCGGCGGACGGTCGATCCCCAAGCCGGTGCATCACTTCCTGGGCAAGGCGGATCTGATCTTCGGCATTGGCTGCAGTTTCACGCGAACATACTTTGGAATCAAGATTCCCGCCGGGAAACGGGTGATCCACGCGACAGTCGATCCGGCCGACATCAATAAAGACCTGCCCGCGGAAATCGCCCTCGTTGGCGATGCCCGCTTGATCCTGGACGGGCTGCTGGATGCCCTTCGCGCTCGGTCCCATGGCGCGTCCGAAGCGCGCATGGCGGCCGTCACGGCAGAAATCGCTGCGATTAAGGCGGAATGGCTCGCTCAGTGGATGCCGAAGCTTACATCGGATGCGGCGCCGTTGTCGCCTTATCGCGTCATCTGGGATCTGCTGCGCACGGTCGATGTCAAGAACACGATCATCACGCACGATGCCGGCAGCCCGCGCGACCAATTGTCGCCCTTTTGGCAGTCTGCCGCGCCGCTGACCTATCTTGGTTGGGGCAAGACGACACAACTCGGTTACGGCCTCGGGCTGGCGATGGGCGCGAAACTTGCCCGACCCGATGCGCTCTGTGTTAATGTATGGGGAGATGCCGCTATCGGATTCACCGGCATGGATTTCGAGACCGCTGTGCGCGAAAGAATCCCGATTTTGTCAGTGCTTTTCAACAACTTCTCAATGGCGATTGAGATTCCGATTATGCCCGTGTCCACCGAAAAGTTTCGCAGTACCGACATCTCCGGTCATTACGCGGACATGGCAAGAGCCTTCGGCGGCTATGGCGAGCGCGTCGAATCGCCTGATCAGATTATCCCGGCGATCAAGCGCGGCATCCAGAGTACACAAGAAGGCGTTCCGGCGCTACTTGAATTCATCACGGCAAAAGAAACACGGATTTCGACCTACTGATCGAAGACGCAGCTTCATAATGTAGACGAAGGGATTCTCCATGATTTGCATTAGACGAGCGACCATCCTGAGCCTGACCCTGCTGCTGATGCTGGGAGTCATGCTTCCGGCTTTTGCCAGCGAGTTCCCGCCCCGAGAGTTCATCCTCGGCGGCACGAATAAGGGCGAGCCTGACAGTACCCGCGTAATGCCGGTATATGAGGCCAAGCCGACCGGCAATTGGGTTATCCACTACGATCCCAACACGCCGGAAAGCGAGAAATGGGAATACGTCGACCGTATCGGCGCCGCCATCGTCGAGCGCATTGACGAACTGGAAATCTGGGTTGTGGATCCGCCCGACGGCTTCGGAATGAATTTCACCTTCGACAGCGATGTCGAGTTGATCGAGCAAGACTTCTTTGTCAGCGTGAACTTTGATATTCCCCCTAGCGATCCCGATTACGATCGTCAGTGGGCTTTGCCGCATATTCAGGCCGAAACCGCCTGGAACGAAATGGATCATCTGCGACCGGTCACGGTGGCCGTCATCGACACCGGCGTCTGCATGAACCATGAGGATTTGCAGGATCGCGTCTTGGACAACGGCTACGATTTTGTGGATGACGATGATGATCCGGACGATGTGTTCGGGCATGGTTGTTCGGTCGCCGGCATTATCGCCGCCAATATCGACAATGGTATCGGCATCGCCGGGTTCGCGCCCAACGCTTCAATCTTGCCAGTGCGCGTTTTGGGACCCGGTGGCAGCGGCTCCATGGCGGATGTCGCCGCCGGTATCGTCTATGCCGCGGATGAAGGCGCCGATATTGTGAACCTGTCGCTCGGCAGCATGGTCGGCTCGCAGGTGACAAAAGACGCCGTCGATTACGCCGTCAACAAGGGCGTCACCGTAATCGCTTCGGCCGGCAATAGCGGCGGCAGCGCGCCAGGCTACCCGGCGCGTTACGAGAACGTGGTCGCCGTCGGCGCTGTTGATCCGAACGGCGCGCGCAGCAGCTTTAGCAACAAGGGCGGCGATATCTGGGCGCCCGGTCGCGATGTTCATACCACCTTTCTAGATAACGGCTACAAGGCGCTCAACGGTACCAGCTTCTCCGCGCCTTACGTTTCTGCAATGGCTGCCGTCCTGGAGGGCATGGATTTGCAATTGCACCTGGATGGCGGCGATATGACCTGGACCTGCATGAAACAGGGCGCCTGCCAGGTGGTGCCTGGCAGTTAGATCCACAGTCGGCAAACAACATAAAGGGACGGATCTGCTTCCGTCCCTTTTTAGTTAGCGCTAGCTTCGGCTACGTCCGGTTGATGTCGCGCCGGCGGCGCTGACGAATGTATACGTAAGCCGGCTGATATGGGTCCTGGGACGGGGAATCGCCGGTTATCGCGCGGTCCAGCGTCTCGTTAAATCCGCTGATCAAACCGCGCAGATGCTGGCGAGCGTATTGCAGGCGCTTTTTTACGGTCGCCAGAGGTATATTCAACCGTTCGGAAATCTCGCGCTGGGTTTCGCCCTCGAAGTAGTAATCACGGGTGACATCGCGTTCAGTTTCGGGCAAGGCGGCAACGGCGGACCGCAGTTTTTCACGCAATTCACGCGCTTCCAGCAGCGCTTCCGGTGATGGTTCGCCGCAGGCCGTTTCTTGTGTCAATTCCATAGCCTCGGCCACAACGCGGCGTCGCCGTTGAATACGGTCGGTTTGTGTCAAGACAATCCGCCGCAACCAGGCGGGAAAGGCGGCAACATCCTGCAACTGATTGATCTGCTTGTATGCGGCCAGCAGCGCTTCCTGCGCGGCGTCTTCGGCCAACTGTCGATCGGCCAGCTTGCCATAAGCAAGGCTGTAGACCATGCCTTGAAAATCGCGCACCAAATGATCGAAAGCGTCATCGCGCTCGGCTTTGTCCCCGCATTTTGCCCGCAGGACCCATTCACGGTAATCAGTCATTGACTGCTCGTTCCAGCCCTTCATCAACAGAATTATGCTTTGAACTGCATAACCCGTCAATTGCAGTTGAGGGTATCTTGTCAGGCCATGATACACGGCAACTGGCGCCGAGGCTCAATTTCTTAATAAACCGCGTCGCTCATGCGACGAGAAGGCTTATTCTTTTGCGTGAGCGAGACATTCTCGTGTACAATTCGCCGGTTACGCGCCGAGAGGCTGTTTGAAAGTTTATGAGGCAAGTCGGGGCATATTCGAAATCTGCCGAAGGTAGATATTGCGCGTTGCTGATAAAGATATTAATGATAAGTATCACAATAGTCACTCTCTTGTTTATAGGTATATAATATTGATTCCACATAGACCAGACAGTTCTTGCTGCCAAGTCCTTCGCTTTTGACCGGTTCTACATTTTTCTTGGATTGATAGTGTACTGAAATCGGTTGAAATAAAGAAGCGCAATCACCTGACAGCCGTCGGGGACGATCGAAGGTCAGTGTCTGCGCGCCCCGATGGACGCTATTGAAAAATGCGTCTCCCATCTCCCCGGCCCAATGCCCCTCCGCCTCACGTGGGATGTTTCCCACAAGGAGTTGGGGCAAGGACATGTTTGAAGTAACGCGGTACGATCGCGGCGGATCGGCTAATAGCATAGGGCTGTGGCGGCGGTTTGTGTCTACGCGCCCCGACCCCTACAAGGTCCATTTGTGTTGGAAATGTAAGGACGACCTATCCGGCCACCCGAAATTCACCGAAATAAATTCAAGTTTTCTGGCGGTTTCTTGCGCGATGAAAACTGTCCCCTCTTCAGCCTACAAGGAGGGAAGGGGAGCGTCATAATTGCTAATAAGCGGTTAAAGCCCGTCCCTCCTTATGAGAGAGGGATTTGAGCGGTTCTTCAACGGACTCCGGCAGATTGCTCCTGTTTTGTCATAGGCTTGCCGGCATATAAACATTCTTCTGCGATGGTCGCGACCATTGGGTCCGTCGGTTATTATTTGGACGCTCCATCTACTTGGCTGCGATACACGCGCTAGTCATGCATTCGCTGTCGCGAATGGCGACTTTGCCAGGCTGGCGGCGACTGAGCCCGACTTCGAGTAACCATAGCCCGCCATCCCTTCCCTTTGGGTCGGTCTCAGTGATCGCAAAACGGATGAATGGAAGAAGCGAGTTGGGCTCTGCCATTCTTGGTTGCTGGCATTTAGGAAGCGCAGGCCCATACCGCTTGACCAGGGCAGATGTCGAACTGGCTATTGGTATTTGCCGACCGCTGCATCGACGGAAGACATTTCGCTGCCCGAGAGAAGTCCAAACGATATATTGATATTACATTAGAATCGGTTTATTGTTGAGTCATTAACTGTTAAAACTATTAGCAGATAACATGTTGTAATATTGCATTGATGCAATTACGCTTGTCACTCCGCGCGATTTACGCAATTTATAGGTGCATCGCCGCGCGCAGGGACTGCATCATCCCCACGCGCTCTCGCAAATAATGGAGACTCATCTGTGCTCCGGCCCAAGCCCTTCGAGGTAACTTCGCTTCCATGAAAAAACTTGACCGTCGCATTTTGCGCACCCGACAGACCCTCAGCGATGCGCTGATCTCGCTTGCTCTCGAATTTGGTTATGAAGCAATCACGATCAAAATGCTTACCAAGCAAGCGGAAATAGGTTATGCCACCTTCTTCCGCCACTTCAAGAGCAAGGATGATCTGATCCTGCATGTGTTGCAGTCCGGCCTAGTCGACATGATGGGCCTGCTCAAGCCCGAAATGACCCCGTATGAACGCGCTTTCATAACCTTCACGCATATCAGAGAGGATCCGGGCATATTTTCACTGTTCGCAAATCTTCCCCGCGACCACAAAGTGATCGCGATAGTGTTTGAGATCATCATCGAATCAATCGAGACGCTATACGTCTCCCGCGACGAGAGTTTCATCCCCAAAGAAATTGCCATTAATCATCTGGTGACATCGGTCATCGAGCTTATCCGCTGGTGGGTCGAGCACGATATGAAGTATTCCATCGAACAGATGGCGACCATTCAAAGCGAACTCATAGTCAAAGCGACTGAAATTGTCGCCGTCGACCGCTGCATTCAGCGGGTCAGCGATAGCGCTGCCGATTAACGCGACCGCCTTGCCAGTTCCAATACAGCCCCGCCCAGGATTCCCAATTGAAGGACAATCGCAGCCGCCAGGACAAGCGGAATCGACAAGTCGCGCTCAGCTAGTGGATTGGCCCCTGCCGGGGGTGTCGCGCTTGATCCGCTGGGTGACATACCTATGCGAAACACCGGGGATGCCTGGGGAGTTGCGCTAGCAGTTTGAAATGGCGTAGCCGTACTTGCCGCGGTTGATGCTGGCGTCTCGACTGCTCGGGCGCTCTGTGTATTCGTCGGCGTAGAGGGAACGGGCGTAAAGGTGCCGTCCTTTGGCGGTACCAAGAATACATTCCCCGGCTGAATGAGCCGTATGTCATCTAGCGTCATGTCATTGATTTCGAGCATATAAGGGATATCCGCCCAAGTATAGCCATAAATTAGCGCGATGTTGCCGATTGTGTCGCCGGTCTGGATTTCGTGTTTGATATTGCCCACATCATCAAGGCCCAATACGAACGAAGGCGCGGCGGGCGCATTTGCGCCAGCGGGCGACTGCGCCGCGTTTGCCCGGGACGCTGGCGCGCGGCCAAGCGAATTGCCAAATACGAGTACGTATGCCGTCCCAAATTCTCCGCTCGCGCTGCCAACACCGACATTGTCATAATTGGGACTGGTTATCCCCGCATAATGAATGGGAGACCCCAGCCACCAATGCCAGGCCTCAAGCGCGCTTGCGCCCAAGCCTCGATAAATGTTCTCGCTTACCCAATTTGATGAGTAACCTGCATTTTGCGCGCGCGTCCGCGGTCCAGTGCCGTCGTCTTGTTGATGACTGACCTTGCCCGTGCGCGCCATCCAACGCGCGTGGTTGTTGGCGGCCGAGTTCAAGGCGGCGCTGATGGAATAGGCGGGCAATCCCTGCGATCGCCGCAAACTGTTTATTCGCGCGAGCAGGTCGCTCTGGGTATCTTGTGCTGCGACAGATGAAATCTCGAGCGTCACAAGCGCAAGGAAAAGCAGCAGTCGTAGCATCATGGCTGCCATTCTAGCATTGCTGCCCGGGCTTACCATCTGACGTTTGTCCAACGCTGATGTTACAATATGAAGGCGACGGTGCTTGGCCATCCCGATAGAATAGGGATTCAGTCAAACCATTTTGATCAATCCTGTTTTGGAACGCGGACCTCCGCATGTTAATATGAGCGCGGTCGAAACTAAGGGGAAACGACAAGCATATGGGGACTCTTTACATCGATCGACTTCGACAGGCCGGATACCGACTGACAGAAGCCAGGTTAACGGTTCTGCGTGTCCTGGTTGAAGAGCGGAAGCACCTTACATCGGGGGACGTATTGCAGCGAGTGAACCAGATCAATCCCGCGGTCGGTCGCGCCAGCGTCTTTCGCGCGCTTGATCTCTTCACCCGCTTGGGCATTGTTCGCCCGATCTTCCTCAAGTCCAGCTTGACACCCTCCTACGTGATGCTTTACAACGACCATCATCATCATGTTATCTGCACGAATTGCGATCGCTACTTCGATTTTCTGGACTGCGGCCTGGAAAACCTGACTGCGGAACTGCAAGAAACGCTCGACTTCAAAATCTCCGGCCATTTGCTGGAATTCTACGGCATTTGCTCCGCCTGTAACTCGTAAGCGACTCTGGTTTAGGGCATACTGGTTGCCGGAGATGGAGGCGTCCGCATGAGAGATGTTCTTATTGTGAGCGCTGTGCGCACGCCGATTGGCAGCATCCGCGGCGCATTGGCAGCGGTGCGCCCGGATGATCTGGCGGCCATAGCCGTCCGAGCGGCTGTCGAACGCGCGGGGATTGACGCGGATACCATTGAAGAAGTCTATCTGGGCTGCGCGAACCAAGCCGGCGAGGACAACCGCAACATCGCGCGCATGGCGCTGTTGCTCGCGGGCCTGCCGGAACGAGTCGCGGGCCTCACGATCAATCGCTTGTGCGCCAGCGGGCTTAACGCGGTCAATCAAGCCGCCCGCGCCATCCTGGCGGGCGAGGGTGAGATTTTTGTTGCCGGCGGGGTCGAGAGCATGACCCGCGCGCCCTATTCCCTGCCGAAGAACCCCGCCGCTTATGGTCCTTCCGGCAACACAACTGCTTGGGATACCACGCTGGGCTGGCGATACCCCAATCCAAAACTGGCGGCGCTCTACCCACTGGAAGCCATGGGCGAAACTGCCGAAAACATTTACAGCCTGAGTTGCAATGGCGAAATCGCAGGTGGAGAAATCAGCCGGGAAGAGCAGGACCGCTTCGCCTTGCAGAGCCAGCAGCGTGCGGTTGACGCCATCAATCGCGGCGTCTTCAAACGCGAAATCGTTCCGGTGACGATCCCGCAACGACGAGGCGATCCGGTCCTTGTCGATACCGATGAGCACCCCTTCTATCGCGCGACTGACAAAGGATACGAAGTCGCAACCAGCATGGAAAAGCTGGCGGGCCTGCGCCCGGCTTTCCGGGAAGACGGCAGCGTCACGGCCGGCAATTCCAGCGGCTTGAACGACGGCGCTTGCGCGCTGGTCCTGATGTCGGGCGACAGGGCGCGCCAATCAGGTATCAAGCCGCTGGCGCGCTGGATCGGCAGCGCGGCGGCCGGCGTCGATCCCAGAGTGATGGGCTTGGGTCCCGTCCATGCCACACGCAAACTGCTGCGCAGGCACGGTCTTTCCATCGACGATATTGATCTGGTCGAACTGAACGAGGCATTTGCGGTCCAGGCCCTTGCCGTCTTGCGAGAGTTGCAGTTGAGCGAAGCGATAAGCAACGTCAACGGTGGCGCTATTGCGCTCGGTCATCCCCTTGGCTGTTCCGGCGCGCGCATCCTGACGACCTTGATACACGAGATGGGACGCCGCGCCCAACTGGGTGAAAAGATGACTTACGGCTTGGCGGCGCTTTGCGTTGGCGTGGGTCAAGGCGAAGCAACGCTGATCGAGAACTTGGGATCAAAAGCATGAAAAGCGTCCCGCAAATGAGCGCGGAAAAGGCGGCAGCGCTGGTCAAATCCGGCGCCGTGATCATGGTCGGCGGCTTCGGCATGACCGGGTCGCCCGTGCATCTCTTGCACGCCCTGGCGGGGACGGACGTCCAGGACCTGACTTACATCGCCAACAATATCGGCGAGCCCGGTCTGGGCGGGGGGCGGCTCTTGCGCAACGGTCAGATCAAGAAAGCGATTGGTTCCTACTTCACCAGTAACCGAGAGGTCGTGGAAGCCGCGCAGAGCGGAGCAATCGCCTTTGAATTGATGCCGCAAGGCTCGATGGCGGAGGCGATACGCGCCGGCGGCGCTGGCATCGGCGGCTTCTATACCCCCACGGCATCAGGCACCGCCATAGCTGCCAACGCGGAAACCAAGCGCATCGCCGGCCACAGTCAGGTTTTTGTGCCCGCCTTGCGCGCTGACGTGGCTTTGATCCGCGCCTGGCAGGCTGACAACGCCGGCAATCTGGTCTATCGCAGGACCGAACAAAACTTCAACAAGGCGATGGCGACTGCGGCTGATTTGGTCATTGCCGAAGCGGAAGAGATTCTACCCCTTGGGGGCATAGACCCCGATCATATCCATACCCCGGGCAACTTTGTCGATGTTCTGGTGCAGGCTTCAACGACATTGGCTGACCTGGGTTCTTCAGCCGATATCCGCGCCTCAGGCAAGCAGGTCGACGATGCGCGCATGCGCATCGCCCGCCGCGCCTTCGCCGAATTACGGGCGGGCGATGTGGTCAACCTCGGCATCGGCATACCCACCTTGATCGCCGATCTGATCGCGCCCCAACACGGCATTATCTTGCACACGGAAAACGGCATGCTGGGGGTCGGTCCGGCGCCGGAAAGCGGCGGCGCTATGGACTATCCTGTAAACGCTGGAAAGATACCGGTGACCGCACTGCCCGGCAGCAGTTACTTCGACAGCGCGGATTCTTTCGCCATGATCCGCGGCGGACACATTGATGTGGCTGTCATGGGCGGCTTGCAGGTGGACGAAAGCGGCAACCTGGCCAATTGGGCCATACCGGGAAAGCCCTTGCTCGGCGTTGGCGGCGCCATGGATCTCGCCAGCGGCGCCCGTCGCCTCATCATCACCATGATCCATTGCAACCGCGATGGCAGCCCTAAAATCGTCCCGCAATGCAGCCTGCCGCTGACAGCAGTAGCGGCGGTGGACTTGCTCATCACGGAACTTGCCGTCTTCACCTTTGAATCCGGAGCGATGCGCCTGCAGGAACTGATGCCCGGCGTCACGCTGGACGAGCTGAAAAGCAAAACAGCCGCCGCGTTTGAAGGCTAGGCCCGGCCTGGCTTAGAGATAGCCGTCCATGGCGGCGTAGCGCTCGGTCATCCGGCGCCAGGCGCGCATGAGTTTACGCGTGTTTTCGCCAGGCGCGCCATTGCCGATCGGTACATTGTCAACCTTGACCACCGGCATTACTTCTTTGCTGCTGGAGGTGAGGATCACCTCGTCAGCGCTTCGGTATTCCGCTCTGCTAATCTCGCGCAGTTCCAGCTGTCCATCGTCTTTGATGAGCTTGATGACCTCAGCGCGGGTAACGCCCAACAGCAGGTCGCGTGCCGGCGTGATCCAGATCCCGTCTTTGAAAATGAAGGTATTGCTGCGCGTGCCTTCCACGATATTCCCGTCAACCGTATAGATCGCTTCCACGGCGCCGGGATTGAATTTCAAGGCCTGTTTCTGCGCGCTGATGCCGGGAATATAATTGATCGTCTTGGCTTCGGGCATGTCCCGCCGCATCTCGACGGTGACCACATCGGCGCCCTGCTCGTAATAATGCGCCGCCATCTCATTGACTGGCGTCACCATCACTATCAAGCGCGATTCTCCGGCCGGCATGAATCCGTTGAGGCTGTCGCCACCGGTCACGATCAGGCGGATACCTGCCTCAACGAAGTTGTTGCGCCGCAGCGCCTGCATGACGATCTCGTCCAGTTCCTCAATATCCCAGGGGCAATGCAGATCCAATAGCTCTGCCGAGCGAATTAAACGCCGCAGGTGCGCCCCAAGTTGAAAGGGCTTGCCCCCATAGGTGCGCAGGAAATCGAAGATGCCATAACCGCGCAACAGGGCCAGATCGCTGGCCGGGATCGCCGCATCGGCGGCATCCACGAAGTCGCCGTTGACGTAATAGACGCTCATGTGCTGTTCATTCCCGCCTTTGCCGAGCCAGTTAAGATTATAACGAGCATGGCGGACCTTGCCACGAGCTAATTCATCAACGCAACTCTGGATCACGGCGTACCTGCGCAGCGTGACAAATTTGCGCTATGATTTGCCCAGTCAGTTTCATTCTCAAAGGTGCCCTATGCGCGATGTTGTCGTGATCGGCGGCGGTCTCAGCGGTCTTGCAGCCTGCTATGAACTTGAAAAGCATCCTATCCGCTATACCCTGATCGAAGTCAAAAACCGCTTGGGCGGGAGTATCGTCTCTACCGCGGCGAATGGCTTCATCGCGGACGCCTCGGCCTTTGCTGTCGCGGAGATTGAGGATCTGCCACTGCTCGGCGAGCTCGGTTTGGACGAAGACCGCTTCGAATTTGGGCCGGGGCAATTCGGCTTTTGCGGCGGTACGCAGTCCCTGACAAGCGCGCTGGCGCGGCGACTAACAGGGGCGCGACTGATGCGTATGGCGGTCAGCTCAATCGGAACGGTCGACGGGCGATTCACGCTCTGCCTGGAAAATGGACTTCTGCTCGACGCCGGCGCGCTAATCGTCGCGGCCCCCGCCCGCTACGCCGAGCGCATGCTCTTTAATCTGGCGCCGGACGCGTCGGATTGGCTGCGGAGCTACGACTACGATTCCTTTTGCCGCGTGTCACTTGGGTTTCGCAAGCGCGACCTGCCTCGTCGGCGCATTCGTCCCTATAGCGTGATCTATCCCTTCGTCTTCGCAACTGATTCGCCGAGGCGCGTGCCGGACAAAGATCATCTTCTGCTGCAAGTGGGACTTCGCGCTTATGGCGATCTTTCTCCCGACGGCAGTATCCAGCAAGTCATTGCTCACTATGGCTGCGACGAGGATCCGCTCTTCGCGCGGGTCGACTGCTGGAAGGAGTCCGATCCCTTGAGTTGTTACGACGACGATCATGCCGCGAACGTTTCAGCGATCCGCGCGCGGCTTCCCGAAGGCCTCAGCTTGATCGGCAGCGACTATTGCCTCGAGCCGCCGCAGCAATGCGGTGTCGCGCGGCTTGACGAACGTCTGCGCCAGGGCCGGGCTGCGGCGCGCGCTGCCCTCGACTTCTTGAAGGGCGAGCGGCGGTCATGAAGCGCGCCATAGGCACCTTCTTTCGGGCGCTGCAAATAGCGCTGCGCGGCGAGAGCCTTGTGCCGGCTCCTTATCGACCGCTGGCAGCCTGGATGGACGCGGTAGAGTCTCACTTGTCCTTGGTCCTTGATACCGCGGAGGCGCACGGCTTTGATCACTGCCAGCGTCAAGATTTGCAGCTCAAGCTGGATGGACGATTGACAAGTCTTGAACAGTCCTTACAGATGCTGCGCCACAACTTGAAGAACGAATACCCGCGCTTGATGCGCCTAAACGATCCTTATTCGATGATGGTCGTGCAGTCGATTAATATGAATGACCAATACCGCGTAAGTCGCTTCCTCGAAGATGGCATGATCGAGTCGAACGCGCTACGGCATGCCCTTGAAGATCTTAACCAGCGCCTGCTCAACCTGCCGCAGATCGAATTCCCGGAAAGCGGGAACAAACCCTGATGTTGCTGGGGGCGGCCTTGTCCGGCTGACTTCTGGCAGAATCCAGTGCAAGCCTTTCGATTTATCATATTTCTCCACAGGTCGCATAGGTCGCGCCAAGCATAACCTCTCTGTCTTCTTTGGTTGATTCTCAGATTGCTTACACATCGTTCTAGCAACATCACTTTGAAGCGATTGCCTTGTCGCAGAATCCCGCCCATGTTCTGGTTCATGTTTTAGCATGATATACTGGTGTAGCTAAGTTCCTTGTACACGCCTATGCCGAGGACGCCATGTCTTTCCTTGCGCCTGTCGCCTTTGCCGGTCTCGCCCTTGGGATACCGATCCTCCTGCTTTACATGCTGCGCCTGCGCCGTCGGGAACTGTTGATTTCGAGCACATATCTTTGGCAGCAGGTGGTAAAGGATACCGAAGCCAATACACCCTGGCAGCGCTTGCGGCGGAATCTGCTGCTTTTCTTGCAGTTGCTGATCTTGCTAGCGATGGTGCTGGCTTTGGCGCGCCCCTTCATAACAGTGCCCACGGTCAGCGCGGGAAAGATCGCCTTGTTGCTGGATGCCTCCGCCAGTATGGCGGCAACTGATATCGAGGGTCAGTCACGCTTCGAGGCGGCGATTGAACGAGCGCTGGAACTCGTCAACAACATGAATCCGCAAGATATCATTTCCTTGATCCGCGTAGCGGATATCGCTGAACCGCTGACCTCTTACACCGACGACAAACTGACATTGCGCCGGGCCCTCGAAAGCATGACCCCAAGCCAGGGCAGCGCGGATTGGGATACGGCATTGACGCTAGCAGCGGCGGGGGCTGCGGGCGCGGACAACTTCAGCATTGTTATGATCTCCGACGGCGGCATCGGAGAGATCGGCAGCTTGCCTGCCAATATCCCACAGCCCATCTACCTGCCCGTTGGCCAGTCTGCGTCAAACGTCGCCATTACCGCTTTGGCGACCCGCGCTTTGGCCGGTCAGCCGCCGCAGCTCTTCGCCCAGGTGACCAACTATGGAGACGGGCCCGCCGATATCTCGCTGGTGATTCGCCTCGACGATGTCCTGCGCCTATCCCGCAGCGGCAGCATCCCGGCGCGCAGTCAGTTGCCGATCCCCTTCGACGAGCCAATCGATCAGGATTTTGAGACGCTCTCCGCTACCTTGACCTTTGATAACGAGGTCGAGGACTATTTGGACTTGGACAACCAGGCCTGGACCGTGCATAGCGAAGTTAATACCCGGCGCGTCTATTACGTCTCGGGCAGCGGCAACCTGTTCCTGGAGCAAGCCCTGCGCAGCCTGCCCGGTGTCCAGACCTTTCGCGGCAATCCCGGTAACCGCGGCTTGCCAGGCGAACGCTTTGATCTCTACGTTTTCGACAGTTGGCTGCCAAACGAACTGCCCGACGCTGATTTGCTCATCGTCAATCCGCCTAATACCACCGAGCTCTTTTCGGTCGGTTCCAGCGTGGATACGGGCGGGCATATCGAGGTGTCCACAGTCGAATCCCCAATCACCGCCTATGTCGACCTTGACGAAATGAGCTTGCTGTCATTTCGCGACTTGCGGGCTGATTGGGCGGAATCGCTGATGCGAGCGGAGGACAGCGATTTGCTGTTGGTTGGCCAGGTCAACACGCGCCAGGTCGCTATCTTTTCATTCGACCTGCGCGACTCCAACTTGCCGCTATTGATCGCCTGGCCCGTTTTGATGGCCAACCTGCTTGATTGGTTTTCGCCGGCGGAGATCGTGTCCTTGCCCGATGGTTTGAGCGTGGGAGACGCGCTGGTGATCCAGCCGCCGCTCTTCGCCGAAAGTGTGCGCGTGACCGCGCCAGACGGAAGCGTACAGGTATTGCCGGTACGGGGCGATGCGCTGGTGTACAGCGATACGGACCAACTTGGGATTTACCTGCTGGAGATCGTGGTTGCCGGCGAGGTCAAGCAGCGGCAACACTTTGCGGTCAATCTGTTCGCCACCGGAGAAAGTGATATCGCGCCAGTAGCAGAAGCCGACTTGGTATTGGGCGGCGGCGCGGTTCGCCTTGATGTGGATGATCAACTGGGCTTGCGGGAGTTCTGGATAGTGGCCGCCGCGTTAGCGCTGTTGCTGCTGCTCATCGAATGGGTGGTTTATCATCGCCGCTCGACGGCGCCGACGCTGCTGCGACCGAGGACGAGCCCGCGCTTTCAATTGCCTTTCATACGAAGTTCTTGAGCTTGATGACGGATTCAAAGGACTTCTGCCCATGGTTGTGACGAATATTCTGTAGATAGACACTGCGCAGCCGGGTCATGGCGCCAAAATGCGTGTCCTGCGCGGTCTCCACGAAACTGCCAACAACGATGGCCGGCTTGACGACGGTCTGGTTGATGCCGGGGAAGGACGCCAGTCGCCGGGCGATGCCGTAAACAGGATCTAAATGTAACGCGTCTCGCAGGTCTTCCTCCGCTTCGGGAGCGCTGTTGCTCTGTGGATAGGCGATATCGTCGAGCCATTCGGCTGGGACGGTTGCTGGCGGCTGGGCGGCGGATGCCGTGAGATAGGCTATCTTGCCCGGCGCCAGATACTGCGCCGCGGGCGCCGTGCGGAGCGTCAAAGTGCCGTAGACATGGCAAAGGCGATTCAAATAATCTGCCTGGTTCCTGCGGATATCTGAAACCGAGAGGACGGTTGCTTTCGCGCCCAGGGCTTGCTCCAGGCGGACCCCGCTTTCACCGATGAAGAGCGTGAAGTCCCCGCGATAAACAGCGGCCGTGATGATCTCCAGGCGAGGCGATTCTTCGGCGTCGATGATTCTCACCCAGGCGCGGACAGGATCGTGGACCCGGTAATTTTGATAGCCCCTCCGCTGCGGTGCGCTTAACCGCGACAGACCGTGCCAGAGCGTAGAATCGCTCTGGATGGGCTGCCCTTGAATCGCCAGCGGATTCGATGTTTTGGCTTGCGCGATCCAAACTTGCTCGAATCGGTTGGCGGCCTGGTTAAAAGCGGCAACCACAAGAATCCCGTCGATATTGACAACTTGCTCGACGTACCGCTCGGGACGTCCCAGGATATCTTCAATGCTGGCTTGCATAGCTCATCTCGGCTTGAGAGCGCTAAGGCTTGGCTTGGCACGGCCGCTTTCAGCGACAGCAGGCAACGGACAGATCCGATGGCATTATAACAAGTAGCGCTGGCTCAGGCGAAATAGCGGCGAAGACGACCCGAAAGCCGCTTGTATCGGCAATTTACCAGTTCAAAGCTGTCGCAGCCGTGGAAGGCCATGAACTCCTCGATGGCTTTGATCAAGCCCTGGCTGAGCGCCGCCGTCTGTTTGGCGCCTTTTTCCAGGTGTAAGGCGTTGAAGATCAGGCGCTTGCGTTTACGATCGACCTTGGGATCAATGCGCCCGACCAATTCGCAGCCGTGCAAAATCGGCATGACATAATAGCCGTAAATGCGCTTGGACTTGGGCGTGTAGACCTCGATGCGATAGTGGAAATCCCAGAGCGCTAGGTCACGGTCTCGGTCCCAGAACAAGTTGTCAAAGGGCGAGAGGAAGAGCGTCATTTGCGGCTCGTGCTGCCCCGACTGGATCTCATGCAGCAAGTCCAAATCGTCGCGGTGGATATAGGCGGCGTCCTTCCAGCCCTCGACCGCGACGGGAATCGCCTCGCCGGCGCCCTGCATATCTTTTAGCGTGTCTGCTGCCGCCCGTTTGTACAGACGGTGATAATCGGCGACCTGATTCGCGGTAGCGATGCCCTGGTGACGCAGACCCCGTTCGACCGCCCAGCGCTCATAATCGGCGAAGGTCTTGTCAAGCGTCACGCCCCGACCGGCCAGGACGCGCTCGGTGAGATCGTAATAACGCTGGAAGTTGACGCGGTGGCTGACCATCAGTTCGCCCAGGTCAAACAAGTATTCCAGCGCCACCTTGGTCGGTTTCCAGTTCCACCAGCCGCCGGGCCCGCGGCGTTCGCTTTGCAGGTCTTTGGAGGAGGTGGGACCGCGCTCGCGAACGACCTCGCGCACGCGAGCGACGATTTCTGGCATATCGTCGCCGAGCTGGTCCAGGTGCCAGCGCGTCTCTTTCAGTTGGCGCAACTGGATGAAGGCGTGGAACCAGGGATAGTCCGCCATGGGGATCTGGCAAATGGCGTGCGCCCAGCTTTCAAACAGGAAGCCTTCATCGAGCAGGGCGTCGAGATCGGCGGGATTGTAAAGCCCGGCGCGGGCCAGCATGACGAGGTAGTGACTGCGCGCGACCACGCTGATGGAATCAAGCTGCAGCAAGCCGATGCGCTCTATGATGCGCTTGAGCTGTGCTTGGGAGGCGTCGGGCGGGCGCTGGTGCAAGCCCTGTTTGTAGACGGCAAGGACTTTGACGGCGTCTCGGGTGACTGGGATGGGCGCGATCATGGCTGGGATTTTAGCACGGGGGCGATGGTTTCACCAGCGAGGGGATTCTAAGCACCGAGGTCACCGAGATCTAACCACTTGCCTGCCAATGGAGAGGCGGTCTAGGGGCGTTTCGTTGAAACGCCCGCAGATAGAAAGATGCTGAAAACGGACGGCTCAGCGGGTCGCGTAGACACTGACCGCCAGCAGCCCCTTCATTTTGCCGGATTCATGTGATGTTCGACATTTATTGACTTTGCTGCGATTGCCCTGTCCCACCGTCCCAAAACATTGAGTTGCACCCTTTTCGCCTGAAACCTGTACCGCTCTGGAATACGAAGGTATAATGTCATCACCGCATCAGAAAAGGCAAACCCTCATGGAAACCGTTGAAAGTATTAACCTCATCACCCGCAATCCCGAGGTTCGTGGCGGCAGACCCTGCATCATGGGCACTGGGTTGAAAGTATCGGACATCGTGATGGCGCAAGTTTTCCACGGGCAGACGCCTGATGCCATGGCAGTGAGCTACGGTGTCACGTTGGCGCAAGTGTATGCGGCGCTGGCGTATTACTATCTGCACAAGGACGAAATCGATTCCGACATCCGCGACCAGATCGAGAAGGCGCGCGAGCTGAGGGATAAACACGTTGGCAGCCGGCAAGCTTCGCTTCTATCTGGATGAACACTTACCTGTAGCAATAGCTGAACAACTTCAGAGACGCGGGATCGACACGATTACAGTGCGCGATTTGCTTGCCTTTGGCGAGAGCGATCGGCAGCAACTAGCCAGAGCGATCGAGATGGATCGTGTGATGTGTTCGAATGATCCGGATTTCATTGAGCTTGCAAGTCAAGGAATCGAACACCGCGGCATTGTTATTGGCCAACAGGATGTGCATCATATTGGCGATTGGGTAGAGTTCCTTGGACTTATGCATGCGGTATATCGGTCAACTGAATTGATTAACCGACTAGAATTCTTGCAGCGCCTATAACGGCGGCAAGGGACGGAATCAGAATTTCACGATTTTCTGCCTTCACTCAAACACCAACTGATGCACCGGCGTGAAATACTGCCGGTAGGTCAACCAGGCCGCGACCAAGCCGGTAAATGTCGCCGCGCCCACCAGCATGTACATCACGATGATCTGTAACTGCACCGCTTCCAGCGGCGACGCGCCGGCCAGGATCATGCCGGTCATGGCGCCGGGCAGCTTGATCAGGCCCACAGTCTTGGTCGTATCGATGATGGGCGTCAGCGCGCTCTTGATGGTCCGCTGGAATTGACTCAGCGAGGCTTGGCGGCTCGTCGCGCCCAGCGCCAGCTTGCTCTCGATCAAGCCGCGCTGGTCGTGAAAGTCGCTGCTCAGCCGCGTGATGACCAGGGTGGCGGTGGTCATCGACGTGCCCAGGATCATGCCGCCGATGGGGATGATGTCCTTGGGCACGAAGTCGAACACGCCCAGTGCCACCAGCAGCGCCAGCGTCATGGCTGTGCCGAATCCGATCGAGAGCAGCGAGATCAGCTGCGCCTGCGGCGTCTTGTGGGCGCGCTTGGCGGTGGTCCGCCCGGCGATGACGGTCATCACCAGCAGAATGGCGACCGTGAAAACCGGATCATGCAGCTCGAAGACCAGTTCCAGCACGTAGCCGATGGCGATCAACTGGACGAAGCTGCGGAAGGTGGCGATGAAGAGATCCTTTTCCAGGTCGGAATCTTGCCAGCGCGAGACGGCGGCGGCGATGAAAATAAAGGCAATTGACATCAAGACGCGCTCGATGCCTTGCATGCCGGCGAATATGTCGGGCATGGGGAGCCTCCTTCGGCTTTACCAGCTCAATTCGGGATTCTTGAAGGGCACCAACGCCATGATCAGCGCGTGTGTGTAATAAGCTTCGCGGTCGATCACATCGTCGGTGAGCAAGCCGATGGCGCCGTTGGCTTGCTTGGAATTGTCGCGCTTGAAAACCGCGTCATCGGCATGGCCTAACTCCATACCACCGCGCACCAAGCGAGCGACTTCTTCTGGCAAATAGAATACGGCTGTCTGTCCGCGCCCGATGCGACCGCTGCGGTCCAGCACGACGACCCAGGCGAAACAGGTCATGCCCAGCGGACTGTCTTCAATGCCGCCTTCGATACCCACCCAGAAGTCGCTTTCCTGGCGGGCGGCGCGCGCATTCTGGGCGCGCGCCAGGGCGCCGGCCATGGTCTCCCCGCGCGACATGGGCTGGTCGGCCACCCCCGAAGGCACGGGGACGCCTACTACATCATAGTCATCACGCGAGAACATGCGTGCGAAGGCGAGGCGCGCCGCATTCAGCTTGACCGGATTCTTCGAGGCGACAGTGATTCTTGGCATTGGCTGACTCAAATGACTATTGCAGGAACAGCCTGCACATAACTCTAACAAGAGTTGACGCCTTATCCAAAGACCTTTGCGGAGCGCGGCGATGCTGATACACTGGGTATGGGGCTGCGTAAGCAGGAGTATTCATGTTAGACGATGCCAAAACCGAGATTCGCATCCGCAAGGCTGTGACCGAAGATCTGGTCGAGTTGTCCGATTTTATCGTGCCCTTTGTGCAGAGCGGCGACCTCTTGCCGCGCACATTTGACGAACTGGAAGACCTGCTGGAGACCTCGTTCATCGCACGGCTCGACGGCAGAATCGTGGGCTGCGCTGCGCTGGAGATTTATAACAAGAAACTATGCGAGATCCGTAGTCTGGCGGTTGATCCGGCGGCGCAGGGGCTGGGCATCGGCAAGAAGCTGGTCGAGGCTTGTGTCGCGCTGGCGGAGCGGGAGGGCATTTACGAGATCATGGCGATCAGCGTCGCCGAAGATTTCTTCCGCTCCTGCGGCTTCGACTTCACCTTGCCCAACCTCAAGAAAGCATTTTTTCTGCAAACGCGCGATTCGATGTAAGCCGAGCCCCGCCCTGTCACAACATGAAAATCGACGTGTTGACTTTATTCCCGAGCATGTTCGAGCCGGTCATGTCGCAGAGCATGATGTGGAAGGCGCGCGACCGCGGCTTGCTCGATTTCCAGGCGCACGATATCCGCGACTACGCCGTCGACAAACATCGCAAAGTTGATGATACGCCATACGGCGGCGGCGGCGGTATGGTCCTCAAGCCCGACGTCTTGGTGCGGGCGATCGAAGCGGTCAAGCCGGAGAAGCAGAGTCCCGTGATCTTGATGTCGCCGCAGGGTCGATTGTTGACGCACCGCGTCGCGGTTGAGTTGTCGCAACATGCGCATCTAATCCTGGTTTGCGGCCACTACGAGGGCGTCGACGAACGCCTGCGCCAAATCGCGATTACCGATGAGATCAGTATCGGCGACTATGTGCTGACCGGCGGCGAATTGGCGGCCATGGTGCTGATCGACGCGGTACTGCGGCAGATCCCCGGCGTATTGGGCGCCGAGGGCGCGCAGAACCGCGACAGCCACGCCGACGGCTTGGGCGGATTGCTGGAGGGTCCTCATTATACGCGTCCGGCCGAATTCCGCGGCCTCGGCGTACCGGCCGTCTTGACCAGCGGACATCATGCCGAAGTCGAACGCTGGCGCAGGCGGCAGGCGCTCAAGCGCACCTGGCAGATGCGCCCGGATCTGCTGGCGGGGGCTGACTTGAGCGACGAAGACAGGGCGTATCTTGCCGGATTGATTGAAGAGGCCGGCGACTGATTATCCCGTTTCTTGCAAGCCGACTTCGTCTCCTTCTGCGAAGGCCAGGGCGCGCTTGTCGCCGCTTTCCGGATCCAGCATCGCCTCTACCGTATCTTCGCGGACGACGCGCCCCTCATCCAAGAGCAGCACGCGGTTGCCGATCCGCCGCGCCTGCTCGATGGAGTGCGAGACCCAAATCATCGTGAGTCCTGTTTCGCGGCGCAAGCGCAGCAGCGATTCTTCCACGCGACCGGTGGCGATGGGGTCGAGCGACGAAGTCGGCTCGTCCAGCAAGAGCAGGGACGGATCGAGCGCCAGGGCGCGGGCCAGCGCCAGACGCTGCTCCTGCCCGCCGGAAAGCGCCCCCGCCCTTTGATCAATGAGGTCGACATCCAGCGAAGCCTGGCGCATCAGGTCCATGACATGATCACGGGAGAGCGTTTTGCCATGCAGGGCTGCGCCAAAGGCGATATTGTCGGCCAGGCTGCCCTCGAATGCGGCCGTCTTCTGGAAGATCATGCCGACTTTGCAGCGCAGCTCGGTGACCGGCGTGTCGTAGATCGAGTTGCCGTCAAGCAGGATGGTTCCGGCAGCGACATCGTTGAGCCGGTTGATGCAGCGCAGCAGAGAACTCTTGCCGCTGCCGCTGGGTCCGATGACCACCAGCAATTCGCCCGCGGCGACCTCGAGATTGATGTCGCGCAAGACGATCTTCCCGCCGCGCTGGAGCTGAAGATTCCGGATGGACAGCTTGGACACGCGCTTCTCCAATAAGCAATATACTGGGTCTATTGTAACCTGGCTTGGCGAACTCGCCATTTATGGTATTGCGGACAAGGACTGGAAGTGTCGGAGCGCGCGCCGGTAAGGTCTTTCCACCTGGGCGGAATAGGGGGCAATCGCCCCAAAGGTTTGAAATGCACCCGTTGGAACAGGCGTCCTTTGTGTCATCCCGCCGGTGATGGTAGACTTTAGCGTAATCAAGCGGCAGCAAGAGGAGGGCACGCAATGGAAACGACTATGACCTGCGCGGAGGAATCCCGCGCGGCAGAGGAGACACTGGCCGGCACTTTCAAACCGGCTGATACCTTCTTCCTGATCCAGACCAGTTTGGCGGAATATGGCGGATGGGGGGGCGAGATCGTCAAGAGAGCTGGCGCATCCGGTGGATTCGCGCCCTATTTGCAGCATCTGATGAAAGCGCCGCGCGCGAAGATTCTATTCATTCGGCGCCCGGCATCCGAGGGCAAGAATTTTTACATCGCCGTCACAAATCAAGGGCAGCCCCGAATCTATCATACGATTCTGACGGACTATGATGAGATTCTGACGCTGGAACTTGATAGCATAGGCGAGGATCGTTGCCCGCGCATCAATGGCTATGACATGCACGACGAGGGCGAACTCTATACCGTTTGCACCAACGGCCGGCACGATCCCTGCTGCGCCGCGCGCGGCACGCCTTTTTATCAGGCGCTGATCGCTCATGCCGGGGAGGACAAAGTTTGGCAAACGTCGCATATTGGCGGCCATCGCATGGCGGCGACCATGATTGCCTTTCCACAGGGCATCGTGTACGGGCATCTGGATCGCTCCGATGCCGAAGCGATCGTGACCAATCACCGCGCCGGGTATCTGATGACGCACAAGTATCGCGGGCGCGGCGCCTACGCGGGTCACCATCTGGACGGCGACGCGCATCAGGCGGTTGGCGCGGCCGAGGGGCGCATCCGCGAGCGGGCGCGGCTCTATGCCGATGCCGATTTGCGGCTGTCGGAAGTAATCGAGACTGGCGACCAGCGCTGGCGGATAACTTTCCTTGACGGCGACGGAGCGCGGCACGACGCCGATGTCAACATGGGCATGTCGGCGCCGCGGCAGACCTCTTGTGGCGACGCGCCCAAGCCGATGCCCCAGCACGAAATCACTATATTGACCTAGACTCGGCGCTGGCAATGGACTTGAAGCCGAAATGGCTGTGTCCGGGCATATTTTCCCTGAGAACGAGTTCCGGCCGCGTGAGTGAAGAAAACCATGTCCTATGTAGCGCCTTCAAATCAGCCGCGGCCGAGGACCTCGCCGGTCGTTTGGCTGCTCAGGTTCGTCCTGCTGAGTTCGATCGGCGCGGTCTTGTTGGCCTTGCTGCTTTCGATTCTGCTAGTCGCCTGGCAGCTTGTTTTGCGGGACAGGGTCGTGCCAGGCGTGCATGTCGGCGGCGTCGACTTAAGCGGCTTAACCGCGGCGGAAGCGGCGGCCGCGCTTGACGAAGAATTCGTTCCGCTGACTGAGGACATCTACACCTTGCGCGATGGCGAACGCGCCTGGCAAGCGCGGGCGTCCGAACTTGGATTGCGAATCGCGACCGAGGACATGCTGGCTCGGGCTTTGGTACTGGGGCATTCGGGAGAGGCTTTCGACGATATCATCGCGCAAAGCGAGGCTTGGATCAGCGGCGAGCGACAGCCCATGCGTTTGATCCTGGATGAAAATGTCGCGCTGGATTATCTGCGCCGCTTGGCGACCCGGATCAACCGCGATCGGCAAGATGCCAGCTTGCGCATCGTCGACGGCGGGGCGCAGGTGCGCCCGGGTGTGACCGGGCGGACGCTCAACGTACCGGCGACGCTCGCGCGTGTGACCGCTGCCTTACGCGCATCTGGCGAAGGCGCCGACATCGAACTAGTAGTTGATGAGAGCGCGCCACGGCTCTGGAATGTTGAGGAGGCGGCGCTGCGCTTGGGAACAGCGCTCTCCGGTCCGGCGCAGCTCTTCGCCAGCGATCGCGATGGCGGTCCCTTGGGTCCCTGGACGGTCAGTCCCGACCAGATACGCGCTTTGCTGAGTGTCACCTTGCGGGACGACGGTCCGGGCAAGCGCTACGATGTATCGGTAAACGTCGAGGCATTCCGCACGTTTCTGCGCTCGCTCGCCCCCGGGCTGATCATCATTCCGGTCGACGGCCGTTTCGATTTCAATCCAGGGACGGGCGAGCTAATTGCGCTAAGCCCATCGCGCGGCGGGCGCGAGTTGAACATCGAAAAGACGATTGCGCAATTGGAAAAAGCGATTTTCAGCCGGGAATCGAGGTTGGCGCCGATGGTCTTCGATTACAGCCTGCCGCGCTATCACGAGGGCGTTTCGGCAGCGGCGCTTGGCATCAAGGATTTGGTGGCGGAAGCGACGACCTATTATTGGGGTTCTCGGCAGAACCGGCGCAGCAATATCGCCGTCGGCGCCGGCAAGTTGAACGGCATCATCATCGCGCCCGGGGAAGAGTTCGCTTTCAATCACCATTTAGGCAATATCACGCCGGAGGCGGGCTTCGTCGACGGCGCGGTGATCTTTGGCGCGCGCACTGTCACGGGCATCGGCGGCGGCATCTGCCAAGTGAGCACGACGCTGTTTCGCGCGGCTTTCAGCGGCGGCTTCGCTATCACCGAGCGCAACAGTCACGGCTACCGCGTGGGCTATTACGAATACGCCGGCGCGGGACCGGGTCTGGACGCCGCGATCTGGCAGCCGGCCAGCGATTTGCGCTTCTTGAACAATACACCGTATCATCTCTTGATCGAGAGCGAATTCATGGGCGCGAAGGACGCGCTGCAGTTTCGTTTTTACAGCACAATACATTGGCGAACTGTTGTGGAACCGCCCGTCATACGGGATATCGTCGAAGCGCCGCCGCCTCGTTTCGAAGAGAATCGGGATCTGCTGGCGGGTCAAGCGCGGCAGGTCGATTACGCCGCGCCGGGCGCTGATGTCTGGGTTTACCGCAATGTTTACGATAGGGCGGGCAACCTGGTCAAGCGCGATCACGCCTACACGCATTACCAGCCCTGGCGAGCGGTCTTTGAGGTCGCGCCGGGCGATCCCAGGTTGGAAACGGAAGAAGGCGCAGAATAAAGCCGCGCACACCGCCGGACCCAGCGACGAGCCGCTCGGCGCGCGCTCGGCGAAAAGATTTGTCGCGCTGGGGCAAAATAACAGGTCTGCCTGTCGCATGAGCGCCGCAGTTTACGTAAACAGGTATCGAATTGTCGCTGGGTTTTTCGTCGGGCATCGCAGGAAAGGGGCTGCATGTACAGCCCCATTGTGATTCGGCGTCGCTAGACAAGCGTTTGGACGCGCACCGGTTCCACGAAGCCCTTGAGGATCTTTTCCAGCGCCATGGTATGGCTGCAGACGCCGCGCTGCGCGAAAAACGAGGCCGTGCTGGTCCATTTGCCCTCATTGTAGGTGATGTGATGGTTCTTGTTGTAGCCCTCGAATGTGCAATCAAAAGAGACGATGCGGATGCGGTCGCGCTGGTCTGAATAGCGCTTGGCTTTCTTGACATCGCTGACGATATTCTGGCCCGGCGAGTAGGGGACCGGACGCCGTTTGAGCAGGGGTTTGAACAGGTTCTCCAGCGCCATGATATGCGGGCAAATGGCGTATTTTTGAAAACCCGGGCAGGTACAGGACCAGCGGTCGCCTTCGAGGCTCACGACGTAGGCGTTATTTTCGCCATGGAAGGCCACTGTCAAACTATTGAAAGTGGCGCGTTCGGGCTGGCTCGCGTATTCGCTGGCTTTTTGAATCTTATTGATCATGCTGGCGTCCATCGTGTTCCCTTCTACTTTGAGATGCCCTGTCAGAAAAATAGGAAAACGCGGCGCAATTCACTCGCTCTGCGCCGCGTTCATTATGTTTTTTCGCAATGATAGATTATAAATCAGAACGACAACCATTACCCTAATCCGTTAAGGACAGCCACATGCCTCTGTGATTGCCAGATCTTCACATATCATGTGAAGACGGGTTTCCTCCCCTGCGCGCCGATCATTTCTATACACTCAAGTTTAAGTCAAGGTTAACTGGATGTCAAATTGCGCGCTGACCGTTTTGCACTGTAAATCCCCCAAAGTTTGGGCATTCAAATCTGCCGATGCGACGATGTCTCATTGGTGCGCGGCATGCTGTATTTATCCGTCCAAGTCGCCATTGATTTCGACGCTGCGGCGCTGTGCAGCGCCGTCCGGCAACAAACCCAGAGTCAAGGATTCCACATATATGCATTGCTGCCAGGGGATAGACATATCGGCCGCGGAATAGCGGTCGCGGGTCAGTTCGATGTCCGCGCCGCGCAGCAAGGCGAAGGGCCTGGCTTGATCGCGCTCGCCCATGACAACCTGGGCGCAAGCCGCCAGCGAATCGGCGACACCGACCTGCGTCACCGCCATCGGATTGCCAAAGAGATCGTCCTTGCCCCGTTCGTCTTTGATCGGCTTGAAGCCGGCGGCGCCGAGCGCGATGCCGCTGGTGCCGTAGCGACCCGGGAGCAGCCAGCTATCAGTCAATATGACGCCGATGTGCCGACCGAGACGCTGCTGCAAAGCCTCGAAGATCGCCTCGGCGCCCTTAAAGGGATCTTCAGGCAAGAGCACGACTCGCCCGCTGGGGATATTGGAACGGTCCAGCCCGGCATTTGGCGATATGATGCCGCCCCTGGCGGTCAGGAGGAATCCCTGCTCGATGCCGCCAAAGACATGCTCGGCTTCGTCCAGCACCAACTGGGCGACGGCCGCGGACATATTGTATCGCTCGGCCAGTTGACGGGCGCGGGGGCTGGCCTTGACGTCGTCCAGCTTGTAGATCCGCCCGGCAGCGATGGCCGCGTATTTGCTGGAAACGGCCAGCACATCGCCGTCTTGCAACCGCAGTTCGGCGCCCGCCAGGCCGTCAAGTATCGTCTCGATCAGATCAAAGGGTCCATCGCGTACCGGCGCTTGAATCGGGTAAACGGTGAGCGTTTCTGGCATCGTGCAAGTTTCCCGCTCGCTGGTCGATATCGACCGCCATCTTATCACAAGTCAAGAATCCTGTCAGCAAAACCTGCCTGGGTCGCAAGGCTAGCCGGGCGGGACGGAGAGGATCAAAACGCGATCGCGGCTGCGCTGCGCCAAGGCGATCGCGCGTCCGTCGGGACTGAATGCCAGGTCATCAAGCGCGATCGGCAAGTGGGCTGTCGGTGAATCGCTGTTCATGGCGTTAACAAAGTGCAGTTGGGCTTGACCATTGGGGTCTTTGCTGGCAATTGCCAGCAAGATTTCGGCGCCCCCGACGACGCGCCGGCGGATGTCGAGTTGCGACATAATCGCGCCGGGGCGGTGATAGAAGCGCAGATCTTGCCCGGTATCGATATGGACAAGATAGAGGCTGTCGCCATTGCTATAGAAGAAATCGGCCAGGTCCGCGCTGGGAGAGGCCCGAAGCAATCCCTCCCCACTCATGCCAATCAAGGCTTTCGAGAACACCAGGCGATCGTCCGCGGCGTCATAGATCCAAAGCGCGGCGCGCCGGCTTGCGACGTTCTCGCCAGCGACTGCCAACCAGCGTCCGTTTGCGCTGAAGGCGATGTCGGTCAAGGGATAGGGAAAGGCAAAGCGGAGCGATGCCTCTGCGCTGGGGGCATCCCGAAAGTCATTGATCTTCCAGACAATGAGCTCGCCGCCAGGACCCGCCAGTTTGCTGTCCCCGCCGCCGCTAGCCGCTGCCAGAAGGCCCCCATCGCCGGACCAGTCCAGGGCTCGCACGGAGCCCGGAAGTGACGGTGATAATTGCATAAGCATCGAGACTGACGCGTCTTCGTCGTGCCTGACAACGGCGACGCGGCCGTCCTGACCGCCGATTGCCAGCTTGTCTTCAATTGTCACACCTGTCACACCGCCAAAGGCAAATGCCGTAGCCTGGAACCCGTCGGGCGCGTTTAGGTTTGCCGGGAGGGGATCAAAGCCCGGATAACGGTAGAACTGCAGATCACCGCCCGCGAGAAGCACAGCGAGCGATTGATTGCGGGGAGACCATGCTACTTGAAGCGGTTCGTCCGCCGGTATGACATGGGTCGTGTCCAGCCGGTTGAGGGTGGCGCTGCTGATCATCATTGCCGCATCAGTTGGGGCGTTTTCCAGCGGTTGGCCGCCGGCCGGGTTTAGCCCGTCGCGAGCCGGCGCGCTTTTTTGACTGACTGGAACGGCAACCGGCTCCAGGTAATAGGCGTTGGCGTTGAGGTCGCTTTCGACTGTCCAGCCGATAATCCCGTTGACTTCAACCTGCCACCAGACAAAGGCGCCGTCGCATGCCGGTCCGTCGAGTACTGCGTCTAGGACTTGGCGCGGCGGGATTTCGCCGATCTGTTGGGCGCTGAGTTCTGGTTCCGCACGCAGGCGATTGGCGAGCGTCCGCGAGGCGACGCGCGCGCTCGCTTTGCCGATGTCGATTCGCGGTCTCAGGAAGCCCTGATAAAGCGGCGGGCAGAAGTGAATCGTGCCGCTGCTGACCTTGGCTGGGTCAAGGACGGGCAGGCGACTGCAGTCGCCTGCCAGCTCCAAAACGGAAAGGCTGACCCAACCCTGCCGAAAGAAGAGCCAGTCGCCGGCGAGATTCTGGCCTAAAACGGCATGGCTGTTTTCCGGCGAGATTTGTGATACCTGTTTGTCCCGCGGGGCGCGCCGGACATTGACGGTGGTTTCTCGCGGTCGCAGATAGCAGCCGGTACCCGCGCCCGGCGCCACATTAACCAGCGGCATATTATAACAGGCGCCGCGCAATTCTATGGCCGACCTCGGGATCCAGCCAGGTTGGATTTGATACCAGAAACCCGTGGCGTCGCGCCCGATAATCTCCGCGCTATTGTCAGCATTCGCGCTGATGGTTCCAGTAACCGCCGCTGCCAGGCTCGGGCCCTCGTAGACGGGAACGCCGATCCCCTGAAAGGCGCAACCTTGGTCGGATTCGCGGCGCTTGGTAGATTTGCCGCTGCCGTCGGCCGGGCAGCCCAGGGCAAAGTCGCTACGAATGACGCCGAAATCTCGCGGACAGATATCTTCGTTATCGGGCACGCCGTCGCCGTCCTCGTCCAAGAACAATGAACAGCCATCGGCCGCCGCTGAACCGGCTTGCCGCGGGCAGGCATCGACGCCATTCGCCCTGCCGTCGCCGTCTCGGTCGCCTCTGCTGGCTTGCGGGCAACCCGGAGGATCGGCGTCGGGCAGCCCGGCGATACTGGGACAGGCGTCCAGATCATCGTCCAGGGAATCGCCGTCGCGGTCCCTGGCGCTTGAGATGGAGGTATAGATGAGGCCTGTTCTCGCTCCGCTCCCGTCATTGGGGCATTGCTGCGTCATCGAGCCATCCGCGGAGACGTGCAACAAGACTTGCTGATCCTGGTCGATTAACCGCAGGCGATAGACCTCGATAGGCTGCGGGAGCTGCAAGCCTCGCATCGGACGACAGCCGAGGGCGGTCGTTCTCACGTCCGCCACCAGTGAATGCGACCAGTCTTGCTCGTCGGCGAGATGGGGCAGGGCGCGGCGCGCCGCCGCTACGATATGCGCGGGTGTTTCAGCTTCACTTTGCGCCCCGGCTATTGAGCAGAGCATCAATGTCAGCAGCATGATCAGCGTGGTAAGACGGTTCACAGGGGCTCCCTCAGAAAGTTTTGCCCGCGCCATTGTAGCAAAGCAAGAGCTTCTTGTTAGCCCTGCGTCTGCCCACCGTTTCGGGCGGGCGCCATGCCAGAGGCGAATATGGCTTCCGGGAGTGGTCGCAAGATCAGGATTTCTCGACAGCTCACGGACTTGAAAATACCCTGTATCATTGCTGCAAAGGCTGGTACATTGGCAGTTTATGCCAGGACCTTCGACGAGCCGGAACCCGAGATGCCGCGTCTCCAGGACATTTATCGCATAGACAATTACATCGACACATTCGCGCTTGGGCATTATGCGCGCGTGCTGGACGCCCTGGACCGGCGCAACGGTCAGATCATCGCCTTCAAAGTGTTGCGACCAGAACATCTCGATGCGGAGGGCGATACGCGTTGGGAATACCGCGCGTTTGGCAACGAGGCGCAGCTTCTGGCCCGCTTGTGGCACAGTCCGCATGTGGTCAAGCTCTACGACTGCGGGTATATCTCCGATCAAGCGGAAGCCCCGCGAGCGGGCGAGATCATATCCTACCAGAACAACATTCGCGGCTTCGCGCAAGATATGGCGCAGTATGCGGTAGCGGGCTGGCGCCCCTATCTGTCGCTGGAGAATCTGCCGCGCAATCACAGTTTATTCTACTTGATGAAACCGAACCGTCCGAACAGTCGCTGGCGCCTGCCGACGGAAGAGGGTTTGTCCCTGGCGGTGCAATTCAGCGAACTGCTGGCATTGGCGCATTCGCAGCAGATCGTTTATCTCGACCACAAGCTGGAGCATGTCTATTGGGACGGCGTGCACCTTAAAGTGATCGATTTCAACAGTTCTCGTCAATTGAGCGGCGATAGACCAGAGGAGCGCGGGCAATACCGCAAGGACTTGCACAATATGTGCGTGGGCGTCTTGTATACGCTCTTCACCGGCATGTCGCCGCAGTTGACCTCCTTACGCCCGCAGCCGAGCAGTCGTGACGCGGTGGAAGCGCGCTATAGCGATATCGACAGCCTCGATTTCAGCATGGAGCCGAGCTTGAGCGAGGGCATCACGGATCTGTTGCAGCGCGGCGCAACGCAAGAGCTGGAGTCGATTCGGGAATTCATCAACGGATTGCAGCGCGTGGCGGCGCAGCACGGCTGGGACTTCCCCGATTATTATGCCAGCGACCCCAGCCGCCAGGCGCGGGAACAGATGCGCGCCGGTTTGCAGCGGCTGCGCGAGGGCCACGAGAGCGTGCGCGAGGCGCGGGATCTCTTTCGCGAAGCCTTGATTCAGGACGGGATCAGCCCGGATCTGGAAGAAGAGCTGCGGCGTCTGGTGCTGGTGATCAATGAGATGTTGAATCAGCGCGCTGTGCCCTAGGAATTGGCCACCGAGGCATAGAGCCGCTCGGCGGCAGCGAGTAGGTCACAGGAATGTCCCGCTCACGCAAAATCGTAAACGTTCTCGTCGCATGAGCGACGCTATACGTAAACAGCACACAGAGATCAAAAAAACAGTTATGTCCGTACAGCCGCGCGTCAGTTGCAGGCTGCCGAGGAAAAGCGTCGCATTCACGAGCGCGATTTTTTGCGCTTGCATGGAAAGTGAACCAATACCGACATAGATTGGGACGCTTTCGGCACTTGGCGCGACTAAGCCCTTGGGCTCACTGTGTTAGGCAAAACCACATCCGCTGAATTGAGCAGCGGCTGCGTCGCCAGCAGCGCCCGCACGGTGGCTTGCTGATCCTCGGGTAGCGCCAAGGTGTTGCCTTGCCCGCCATCGCGCGCGAGTTTGGTGCCGGCTTGGGCGTCGGACTGGAAGGCGCGCAGGGCGGCCTTTAGCCCGGTCTCGGGCAATTCCATCATCTTCAACAGTGCCAGAAGCAAGGCGTCACGATCTGATTGCAGGTCTTCGTAGCGCAGGGCGGCGATCTTCGCGCCTTTGTCCACCAGGTCGAGGTAGCGCCCCAGCATGAAGAGCCAGCCGATGGCGCGGCCCTCCAGCACGCCGTAGCTCTCGATTGACGGGTGCGCCAGTCGCTCGATGTCCGCGCGCGGACAGCCGTAATAGCTCGCTTGCTGATCGATCACCTGCTGGCGCGGGTATCGCTTGGGTTGCACTGCGCGCTTGACATGCAAGCGATGGAAGGATGCCAGCCAATCGAGGACGTTGCGATACATGAACAGGTGCATGGCCTCGGGCAGAGTCTCGACGTAAAGCCCCATGACCGCGGCCGCCTGGTTGCGAAACTTGATCACAACGCGCCGATGGTCCCGGATTATGGCCGGGCGACAGAGCCAGCGCAGGCAAGCGCGCAGCAAATCATGGTCTTGTCTGGGCGGGAGGCTGGTTATGAAATTGGTCAGCACGTCCGGCTCCGACAGCGTGGTGACGCTGTCGATTTCGCTAAGCGCGCGCGCCACGACGGTTGAACCGCAGCGACCGATATTGTGCAGGCAAAGCAGGGCGCGGTCATTGAAGGGGATATCTTCGGCAAGCCCCAGGAAGTCGGCGTAGGGCAGGGCCAGCAGAAATTCGGCCTGATCGAATTGCTCCTGGTACATAAAAGGCGCGCGCGAGAGATCAACGTCGGCGGGCAGGGCGGTGAAAATCGCGCGCTTGTTGGCCTGGTCGAGACAATAGAGCGTGATATTCGCTTGGCCAAGCAGCGGCTCGGCATCGATGCTTTCATCTTCGATCCAGTCGAAATCGTCGAGCGAGGCGATGACGCCCATGTGCTCGCGGTGGCGACTTTGAATGCGCAATTTGCTGGCGGTCAAGATGAGGGCTCCTTTGGCAGTTGCCGCTTAGGACGCGGATTGACTTCGCTTGCGGTGGAAGAGGCGCGCTTCGCTTTCGATGAACTCGATGGCGCTGGTGATGCCGGGATTGGGCGGCGTATCCGGCGGCAAGTCGAGAATAGCGCTGTCCCTGAGGCGCGGGCTGGGGCGCAGGTCGACGCTGGCCGTCCCGACCTGGCCGGCACAGACGTCTCGCAGGAAGAGGACGTTGCCCTCCATTCGCGTGCGCCCCGCGGGCTCCAGGCAGATTTGCAGGCGCGCGGGCGCCGAGTTTGGCCGTAGTGTCAGCCGAATACCGGTATCTTCACGCGGCGGCGCGCGATAGCGCCAATCGTTGGCGCGATCAACGAGCGCCATTGTCACTTGCTCGTCGACCCGCCTGCGGTCCCGCGCATCAAGAGCGCCTTCGATATTGGCGGCGTGGTAGCCCATGCCGTCAAGCGCGATCAACATCGAGCGTCCGCCGGTCTGTCGGCAGTGCGGGACGGCGCCATGGCAGGCTTTGCCCAGGTCGAGGATCAGGCTGCCTAGTCCTTCGTTCGATTTTAAGCGCTGTATGAAGGTGAAGAGCCGCGGCAGCAGGGCGATGTCTCCACGTAAATTCGCGCTGTAGAGCAAGGACAAGCTCAGCGGTTTTTCCATTCCGGCTTCCGCTTCTCGATGAAGGCGCGCATGCCTTCCGCCTTGTCTTCGGAACCGAAGGCGACGAGGAAGCTGCGCCTTTCGAAGGCCAGCCCTTCCTGCAGCGTCATCTCGTAGGCCTTGTTGATCGCTTCTTTGGTCAGTCGAATCGCGACTTGTGAACGCCCGGCGGCTTTCCCGGCAATTTTTATGGCGAGGTCCATGTATTGGTCGAGTGGCGCCACGTGGTTCACTAGTCCGCTCTGCAAGGCCTCTTGCGCGCCGAGCTTGCGGTCGGTCAGCATGATCTCCATCGCCAGCGCCTTGCCGACCGCGCGCGTCAATCGTTGGGTGCCGCCGGCGCCGGGCAAAATCCCCAGATTGATTTCCGGCTGACCGAATAGGGCCGTTTCCGAGGCGACGATCATGTCGCAGCTCATGGCGATTTCGCAGCCGCCGCCGAGGGCATAACCCGAAACCGCGGCGATAATCGGCTTTTTGATTTGGCTGAGGTCGAAGCGGTCGGCGAGGGACTTTCCCATCAACATATCGACATGCGTTTTGCCGTCCATCTCTATGATATCTGCGCCGGCGGCGAAGGCTTTCTCGTCCCCGGTGATGATGATCGCGCCGATGCTCGGATCGCTATCAAAGTTGAGCATGGCTTCCATTAATTCGCCCATAAGTTGCGAATTGAGCGCGTTAAGCGCCTTGGGGCGGTTCAATTGCACGCGCCCCACGCCCTCGGCGGGGCGGTCTATCAGAATGTACTCATAGCTCATATAGCGGAATCCTTTATCGCCCGGTTCTGTTTCGACGCGGCATATACTAGCATACCCCTGCGCAAGCTGTCATACTCACTTGTTAGCCGGGTGTCATAAGCAATAGCAAGACGAATGGCCAGCGCGACCGGTCTAGCGCCCTTCTTGCGATGCAATTGCCTGAAGAAAGTCCAGGATTTGCCGGGCGCCGTCTTCGACGCTGAAGCCGTCGCGCGCCCAGTCCCATCCCGATGCCGGCGTCGCGCCGACGCCCCCCGTGCGCAAGTCCGTCACTTTCCAGAGGACCAGATGGTTCTTGGTAAAGGGGGCATATCGCCGCGGATCGGTAGGACCCATCATCATCACCGTAGCGGCCCCGGCCGCCGCCGCCAGGTGGGTCATGCCGGTGTCGTTGCCGATATAACAGAGCGATGCGGCCGCCAGCGCCGCGATCTGGGCGAAGTTCAGTTGATTAACCCAGGCGATCGACGGGGTATTCAGGCGCTGGGCTACGGCGCTGACCGTCTCTTCGTCGCCGGGCCCGCCAATCAAGATTAGCGCCGCCGTCGTCTCCCGCGCCACGCGATCAAGCAGAGCGGCAAGCTGCGCCGGCGGGTAGCGTTTGCTGTCCATGGTCATGCCCGGGTTGCTGCCGCCGCCCGGGTGCGCGACTATGAAGGGCCGGGAGACGGAGGCCGCCTGCAATCGGCGTCCGATATCATCTTGCGCGGCGGCGTCCAGCGGCAGGTTGGCATAGGCGTGACAGGGTTGGCCGGCGATTGCGCTGATGACGCGCAGATAGATCGCGCTCTCGTGCTCGCGCGCCGCGGGATCCACCGCTACGCGCAGGTTGTATCCAAAGCCGCGCCCGGCGCTATCCAAGCCCGCCCGCAGCGCTATGCCCGACAGGCACAGCGCCAGGCTCATTACGGGCGAGCGCGTCAGTGAAACGGCCAGGTCGAACTTCCCGGCGCGCAATTGCTTGATGAAGCGCAAAAACTCGACGGGCGAGCGGGAGGGCAGGGCGGCTTCCCCGGTATCGATGAGGGCGTCAAGCGCGGGATGGTCCGCGATGGCCGCGGCCGACCACGATCCCGCGGCGAAGCTGATATGCGCTTGGGGAAATGTCTCGCGCAGGGCGGTAAGCGCGGCTGTCGCCATTACAACATCGCCGATGCAACAGGGTCGAATGACGATGATTCGCCGCGGCGTCGATGTCATATCGCGCTGCGGTATCAGGCGTCCCAAGATTGAAAAGATCATTGGATAAGCATTCGCGCGGCTAGCATCATCCGCGAAATGTAACCGATTGTCGCGTACAAGCATAGAGCCGTTCGGCCCGTAAGCACCGAATAGATTCCAAGATTGTCGCGCCCGGGCAAAATTGCAAATCTGCTTGCCGCATGAGCGCGGCGTCTTATGTATTCAGTTCGTTGCGGAGCCCAGCATGGAAGACATAGAGCAACCGGGCTAGATTATGGGAAGCCGCCAAAGCCAGCCATGCGGCACGTCGCCGGAACACAAATGATGTTAAAATCAAAAAACTGTTTACAATTGATTAAATCATGTTAAGGTCATGTTAATCCCATGTGAAGTTCTTTAGATGGGAGGGACGGTCATGGATTGCATACGCGCATTTGCATATATTCGCCGCGATCGGCATTGTCTCAAGAAGATGGGCGAAATCGCCTTGTTTGTGGTGCTGTGTTTCATGCCGGTCATCGGCCTGATCCCGCTCTGCGCCTTGCTCGGCTACCTGGCAGAGATCATCCATAATGTTTCGAATGACCATCCGCGGCCACTGCCGGAATGGGACCACGTTGGCGAAGACGTCGGCAAGGGCCTTCATGTATTGCTTGCGCTGGTCGTCTACCATCTGCCGTTGGTCGTAGCTGCGGCCTTCCTCTATTCATTCCGCTCGTCGATTGGCGTGAGCGTCTTTGGCGGTATCACCTATGTCGGCATCGTCAGCGCGCTGCTGCCCTTGCTATTCGCTTATTTGCTTTTCGCCTGGACTCTCTTCACCATCGGATTCATCCGCTACGCCGATAGTTGGGATTCCGGCGAGTTCTATCGCCTTGGCCTGATTCTGTCCACAGTGCAGAGCAATGCCGCTTTGACCTTGCAATGGCTGGTCACGGCGCTTGCGGCGAGCATCGCGCTCGCGCTCTTGCTGCCGGTCATCTTGTTGGGCGCTGTTCTGTTTGTGCCGGTATATGGATATCTGGCCGGGGCCTATGGGCGCAGGTTGCGCGCGGCCAGGATGAGCTACCGCCAGGTTGCCTTTTGAGTCTCGCTTCTTGTTTTCAAACTTCTGTGCTCATGCAAGGAGGCGTTGCAGCGAAACTCCCTGCATTGTCTAGCTTCAGGTGACATGCGACAGTGATTGCGTTTGATGCGATTGCCCTGAAATCAATGCGCAATCTGTTGTATGGGGCTTTTCATGCTCGTATAATAGAAATAGGTTTCCCTGCTTCATCTCCTTTTAACAAACCCCTTGCTCATGCAAGGAGAAGGCTTGTTATTCTGTGCGAGCGCGGCAGTATGTTTCGCCGGTTGCTTGCCGCCTTGCTGTTAGACGCTGCCACTGGAATCGTGGGTAGGTTAATCCAAGTATAGTCCGTCTTATTGTTGCTGCTTATCCTCATCTGGGTTCAGCGGGCTTACGCCAGGAACTGGGCTGCGGACGAGGATTGGCGAGGAGATATCTTCGCAATGAAAGCGCTTCTTTTTGTTCGTTTTTTGGGACTGGTTCTCTTTGCAACCATCGGTTTGCGCATCGGCGCTGAGCTCGCTGAATTCATAAACTTGACAAGGAATGAAGCATCGTTGGTCTTTATGGCGCTGGGCGCGCTGGTGGGATTGCTGGGCGCGCCCTGGCTTACGGTTTATCCCTGGAGACGCTTGCAAGGGGCGATCGCCGAAATGTCGGCGCCGAAGCTTGTGCTGGCGATCGCGGGCGCACTGACGGGTCTTCTGCTGGCGCTGATGCTGGCCTTCCCGCTTTCGCTCTTGGGCGGTCCTTTTGGCAGGACGCTGCCTGCGCTTGTTTCTATCGTTTGCGGCTTGTTGGGCATGCGCATATTCCGCATGCGCTCGGGGGAGCTGCTTGATATTATCAGCGAGCGGGTTATCGGCCGGCAGCGCCGCATCCATCCCATTTCCTCCCGGCAGTTGCTGCTGGATACCAGCGTGCTGATAGACGGTCGCATTGTAGAGATCGCGGAAACGGGTTTCATCGGCGGTACCTTGATCATTCCGCGTTTTGTGCTGAGCGAATTGCACCGTGTGGCCGATTCGGCAGATTCTTTGCGGCGCAACCGCGGACGACGCGGCCTGGCAAAACTGAACGAATTGCAGCGCAACAACAACTTGCCGGTCAAGATCATTGATGACGATCCGGAAGAATTCGGCGAAGTCGACGCCAAGCTGGTGGCGCTTTCGATTCAGCTTGGCGCCTCTCTGGTGACGAACGACTTTAATCTGAACCAGGTTGCCGACGCCCAAGGGGTCGACGTGCTGAACATCAATGCGCTGGCCAATGCGGTGCGCTCGGTCTATATCCCCGGCGAGACCTTCGCCATCCGCATCATTCAAGAAGGTCGCGATCCCAATCAGGGCATTGGCTATCTGGACGATGGCACCATGGTGGTGGTGGAATCGGGCCAGAAGTATATGGACCGCAATGTCGGCGTCGAGGTTACCAAACTGATCAATCGCCCCACCGGGCGCATGATCTTCGCCGTGCCCGAGCGAGAAGGCCAGCGCTAACGAATGCCCCCAGCGGCTTGAAATCGGTTGCGGGGCGGTGCTTTGCACGGTCCCGCTTTCTGGCCTGGCAGCCACCTTTTGGCAGCGAATCGGTGTGTCATCTTAGGGCGGCATCTGCTACGATAGCCGCGTTTTTATTGTGTTTGACCAAGGACGAAAGAGTTTGAGATGACCGATGCAGTAGCCGAACGTCCCACGGGCGCCGAAGATGTCATTTGGGATTTGTCCGTCTTCTATGAGAGTATGGACGACCCCGGGCTTGAAGCCGATATCGCGACTGTCAATGCGCTGGCGCAAGCGTTCCAGGAACGCTATCGCGGCAATGTCGACAAGATGAGCGCTGATGATTTTGTCGAAGCCTATGAAGCCATGGAAAGCATTTACGACTTGAGCGGACGGCTGGAATCATACGCCTTTTTGAACTTTTCCACCGATACCGGCGACGCGGGCTATCAGGCATTTGTGGCCAAGATACAAGACCTGCACGCCGCCCTCAGTCAGATCCTGGTCTTTTTTGATTTGGAATGGAACGCGCTGGACGACGGCCGCGCTCAAGCGATTCTGGATGACCCGAAAGTGGCGAAGTATCGCTACTTCCTGGAAGCGGAACGGCGCTACAAGCCTTACCGGCTGACCGAGCCGGAAGAGCAGATCATCATTGAAAAGGGGGTGACGGGCAGCAGCGCCTGGGCGCGCTTTTTCACCCAGTTGACCAGCGGATTCAGCTTCGACTGGATGGGCGACGAGGTCAATATGTCCTTCGTCCTGAATAAACTGTATGACACG
This sequence comes from Chloroflexota bacterium, assembly GCA_026708115.1. Classification (GTDB taxonomy): domain Bacteria; phylum Chloroflexota; class Anaerolineae; order Aggregatilineales; family Phototrophicaceae; genus UBA6055. Next base: position 7,105 of record JAPOVL010000053.1, on the reverse strand, counting down.
GACCGCGACCTGCGCGAGATGGCCTGGCGCAAAGTGACCGACAAGCTCGACGAACGCTCGATGGAGTTGACCTTCATTTTCAATACGCTGGCGCTGGACAAGGCGAACAGCGACAAGCGTCGCGGCTATGCCAGTTGGGTTTCCTCACGGAACTTGAGCAACAAAGCCGAGGACACGGTGGTCGAGGCGCTGATCCAAAGCGTGACCGGCAACTACGCGCTGGTGGCAAGGCACTACGAACTCAAGCGGGCTTTGCTGGGCTATGAGGAACTCTATGATTACGACCGCTACGCGCCGCTCAATCTGAAGGAAAGCGATGCCTTCTACCCATGGTCGGAGGCGCAAGCGATTGTCTTGAAGGCATTTGAGCAATTCAACTGTCAGATGAAAGAGATTGCTCAGGAGTTCTTCGATGAGAGTCGGATCCACGCGCCGGTCAGCGCTGGCAAGCGCGGCGGCGCCTTTGCCGCCCCGACCGTTGCCAGCGCCGCTCCTTATGTCTTTCTCAACTATCTTGGCAGCGCGCGCGATGTCACGACTTTGGCGCACGAATTGGGTCACGGCATCCATATGGCGCTGTCGGGGAGGAAACACGGTCTCTTCGCCTTGTATACGCCGCTGACCACGGCCGAGATGGCCTCCACCTTCGCTGAGATGCTGGTTTTCCAGGATCTGATGGCGGCGGAAACGGACAAAGAGGTGCGGCTTTCGATGCTGGTGGGCAAGATTGAAGATACCTTCGCTACGGTGTTCCGCCAGATATCAATGAACCGATTCGAGGACAAGATGCACCGCGCCCGCCGCTCCGAGGGCGAGTTAACCAGCGAGCGGCTGAGTGAATTGTGGCTGGAAACACAGCGCGATATGTTCGGTGACAGCGTCACCATCACCGAGGAATACGGGCTGTGGTGGAGCTATGTGCCGCACTTCTTGCATACTCCGGGTTATGTTTATGCCTATTCCTTCGGCGAATTGCTGGTATTGGCGCTGTATCGGATGTACCAGGACGAGGGCGAATCCTTCGTGCCGAAGTACCTTGATTTGCTTGCCGCGGGCGATTCCGATTATCCGGACAAGCTGCTGGCCAAAATCGGCGTCGATATCAATGATCCCGGCTTTTGGCAAAAAGGCATTGATGTGATCGAAGGCTGGATTGATCGAGCCGGAGCGCTGGCGCGGGAATTGTATCCCGACAGATTCGCTTGAGGGCGCGACCCGGGCATTCCTGAACTGGTGGAGTATCGAGAGATGACAGCAGGTTATTCCGGCAGGCCGCTGCAAAAGAAACTGGGTATCAAAGCCGGCTATCGCATAGCGCTGCTGGGCGCGCCTGCGCATTACCGCGAATTGCTGGGCGAATTGCCCGCCGGCATTGCCATCGACGAGGCGCTTTGCGGCTCGGACTATGATTTCCTGCAGGCCTTTTATGTCGAACGCGCCGACTATGAAGCGGCCTTGCCCGCGTTGAAAGCGGCGATACACAAAGACGGCATGATCTGGATTTCCTGGTACAAGAAAGCGGCCAGGATGCCGACCGATATCACAGAAGACGTCGTTCGCGATATTGCCTTGGCGGGCGGCTTGGTCGATGTCAAGGTCGCGGCGATTGATGCGCAGTGGTCGGGGCTAAAATTGGTGTATCGGCGGCGGGATCGTTGAGGGCGCATTGATGGGAGAGCTGCTCACGCTGGATGAGGCGCGGACGCTGCGCGAGCAGTTGAAACGCGACGGACAGACGCTGGTCTTCACCAACGGGCATTTCGACTTGCTGCACGTGGGTCATCTCGACTACCTGGAACAGGCGCGCGCCCTGGGCGACGCGCTCTTCCTCGGGCTCAATGGGGACGCCTCTTCGGCGCGCTTGAAAGGGCGGGGACGGCCGATCGTGCCGGCGGGGGAGCGCGCCCGCTTGCTGGCGGCGCTGGATCCGGTCGATGCCGTGATCTTTTTCGAAGAAGACCGGGCGGACGGATTGCTGCGCGCTTTGCAGCCGGAGATCTACGTCAAAGGCGGCGACTATGCGCGTAAGGACTTGCCGGAGCGGCCGACAGTGGAAGCCTACGGCGGCAGGGTCGAGTTGATCGCATACCTGCCAGGTCACAGCACCAGCGAACTGATTCGGCGCATTCGCAATCTGCCCTAAATCAAAAGCGGGAGGCCTAAGCGTCCCGCTTGTGTCAATTGCTTGAATCTTGAGATTGTTCAGGTCAAGCGGTTGTAGAACTCCACGACTTGCTGGATATCGACCGGCGTCTGCACTTCGCCTTCTTCCGGCAGCCGGTCCAGCGTAACGCGATAGTTGTCCTTTTCCACGACCAAATAGGGCGGGAAGTAAGCCGCTTGCTGCACCCATTCCTGAATGTGCACGTTCTTCTTCATCTTGTCGCTGACTTCCACGACGTCCCCGGGCTTGACCTGATAGGAAGGCAGGTTCACGCGCCGGCCATTAACCATGATATGACCGTGACCGACAATTTGCCGCGCCGCCCATATAGTTGCGCCCAGACCTGACTTGTAGACCACGTTGTCCAGACGCCGTTCCAGCAAGCTCAAGAGGTTGACCCCGGTCGGTCCCGACATCAAAGCGGCTTTTTTGTAATAATTGCGCATTTGGCGTTCACGCACGTTGTAGATGAATGCCAGCTTCTGTTTTTCGTCCAACTGGAGGGCGTAGTTGCTGCGCCGTCCCGAGCGGAAGGATTTCTCGCGTCCGTGCTCGCCAGGAGGGTAGGCGCGTTCTTCCAGGATTTTGGAATACTTCGGGCGGGGCACCAGCAGTTCGCCAAAGCGGCGCTGTGGTTTCGCTTTTGGTCCGTGATATGAAGCCATGCTTGACAGTTTCCTCGTTTCACAGCGGGCGGGACGCGCCCAACTCAATGCGGCGCTAAAGCGCCGATCTTGCGGAAATCGGCTGTTTATCCTAGCGCATTCTCGCCGAGACGCTAGGGTGAGTTTGGCGAGTTGACGCGGCGATGTTGATGCTGAAGGCGGGGCGTCGACAGACGCATTGTGCCATATGCTGTATTGATCTGTCTTGAACGCGTGACCGCTATGACAATTGTTCTTGTTTTCCTAATGCAGGACAAGCTCCATAAGCAGTAGCATGTCGGCAATTTCATTAGTGTTGTTGAGCCAAGCCTGCTTTTCGCCAGTTTCAGAGTGGTAGAGTATTGTCATGAGTTGGTATCCGCCAGGCGGGACATTAGCAATGTTAAGCGAGAACTGGCGCAATTCATTCTCGTGGACGAGTGGAAGATCGAGTTGAGAAACATTGTTCCCGTCAGTTGAAATGAGTTGATAAGACAAAGCGTAGTCATTGAGCGACTGATCCGTTCTACCCGTCCAGCGGTCATTGATCAACACTGCCGATTGATTGGCGTTCAGCCCCCCGCCAATGAAATCATAATTGACGAGATCGCTGCGAAAACGCTGCTGAACTATGGGCGCCAGACATCCCAGGCGCTGCCAATAATACTTGATGATCGTCGCGTGCTCGCCTATAGGCATGACTTGACAGTTTTCGTAATTGAGCTCGTACATATAGCTATCGAAATAAGCAAGTCGATCGGCAGACAGTTTGTCCGCATGCGCGACCACCCAGATTGAAGGCGACGTGATAGCGAAGCGATCGGCTGCGCGATTCGAGTCGTTGACAATCCCAACCTGGATGCCATGTCTGCCAAAAAAGTACTCGGCCGGCGTATGACCGAGTTGAGCCAGCAGTTTGTTGAAGCCCGGACTGGTCAAGAATGATTCATAAAAGTAATCATCGGTAGAGAACAGAACGGTTGGCGATGGATCGGCTCTTTGGGCAAGTCGAGAGATAATCTGGGTTGGAGGCTGTGAATACGTCAGCGAGCGCAGATTTAGCCGGGACCACCAAGAGACATGCGTTTGCATATGATGACCCGCCAAGATCCACAGAATCACGAGTATCAGCAAATACTTGTGAAAGCGATACAATCCATAAAAGCCTGTTGTGAAGAAGAGCACACAGGGTAACCAGTTAGCAAGATGATAGCGCATGGTGAAATCAGCAATGAAGGTCGTGTAATGAGACAACAATGCCAGGCAGACGACGAAAATGAAGGGCATAACGAGCCATGGTCGTATTATCACTCGCTTGCTCAATGCGCCCACCGCCAAGCCGCCAATCGCGATCAATAGCAATAACGGCTCGTGGTTGGTAACCGTATCCTGCCAGGCTCGGATGGCGCGGGTCATGCCGATAGCGTCTGGTTTCTTCACCTCCACAGTTGACATTAAGCCATCAGCAGCGGCTAAGGGATAGGGAATGAATAAAAGCACCGCGACAATTACGGCAAACGATACCAGCGTCCAACGTCGATTCTTTGGAGCGAAGAGCAGATGGAAGACCCCAAGCACAGCAAGGAATACGCTATTGAAAAAATGAAGGTTGCAAAGGACAAAAACTGACGCGAATAATGCCAAATAATCGCCCGATCGCACCTGTCTACATTGATACATGATGCGCAGATAAATCCATAAGATGATCCCCGAAGCCAAGGCAGACATCGGGTACATGCGTATATGAGCATAGTAGTGGTTGAAAAAGGCGTTGCTCGCGACGATGGCAACCGCGATCAAACCCGCAGGGGGCCCTACAAAATCGTTGCCGAGGCGATAGCTTATTGCGAGTGTAATTAAGCCTGCGAAAATCGTCAACAATCGCGCGATCGCCACATCGAAACTGGTGATTCTGCCCCAGATGTTCAAGATCAAGAAATAGCCAGGCGCGTGGTCTGGCGCGTAAGTCAGGATAGTATGAACGGTCTGCGACGGTGAATAGGGATTGAAACCGATTCCGTTTGCAAAAATGAGGGAGTCGAACTCATCGCGACTCGGCGTTACCCGATCCATCTGGTGGAAGGACAATGCCGAGACGATAAGAATCACAGGTATTACCCAAGCATAATGACCGAAATTTAGCGAGATATGGAAGACATTGGGCCATTTCATTGTGAAATTGCCCATCGATCTATGTCGATGGGTCGGGACAGAACGGGGACCTGCGCATCATGCCGGCATGTTCTCCAGGCGCGTCAGCCAGTAATGCACATCAAAGGCCTCGTCCCCGGTCAAGAAGCGCCAGAGCTTGATGCGATTGACAATCTCCAGCCGTCCTGACGCGTCCTCGAACCAGGGTTCGCGCCGCGACAGGATGCCTTGCACGTCGTCGCCCTGGGGAAAGCCGCTGTGGATCTCTTTGGGGGCGCGGTACTGTTCGTCCAGGTCGTCGGTGTTCCACAAGCGCAGTTGGCGCACGACCGGGTTCAGGCGCAGCTTGAACATGTAGCGGCGGCAGTTCGTCTGGTTCTGGCGGCCGCAGTGCCAGATGCCGTGATGCAGCGCCAGGATGGAACCAGCTTTGCAGACCATGGGAATCTGGCCGCGCATATTCTGATAGGCGGCGACATCCATCTCGTTGACGCGGCGAAAGTGACTGCCGGGCAGCAGCAGCGTGCCGCCCATTTCCAGCGGCACATCGTGCGGGAAGTACATTAGCTGGATATCGAAATGCGCGCGGCAGTCGATGATTGAATCGGCATGCAGGCCTTGCGCCTTGCCCTCATTGGGCTCGCGCACATGAATGGCGTCGTGGTCGAAGAGCGGATCTTCGCCGACCAGGCTCTGAATCAGCCCCTGGACCTGCGGCAGGTCCAGCAGCTTGCGGATAGCTGTGCCGCGATAGCATTGCGACAAGGGCGTGCCTGCCGGGTGCCCTTTGATCTTATGCGTGTCGATAGCCGTCATCACTTCCCGATTGATCTCGTCCGGCACCATCTCGTCAAAGCGCAGGAAACCGCGCGCCACAAACTCCGCCATCTGTTTCGAATTGAGCAAATAAGCCTTGTCGATCATGCTTCCAAGCCCTCCAGTTTCTCAAATACGAATCCATATTTCATGAAAGAAGTGCTGTATTCCTCGCCGGGATAAGGCGGGATAAGAATGGGATGCTGGATGAGCCGCCAGCCGTCCAGCAGCGCGTCCAAGCCGGTTTCATAGGGCGCTTCGTTGTTGTCCCCGGTGGTGAAGCGGTTCTGGCCAGTGCCGTCATAGATCGCCCAGCCGACAACGCGGCTGTCCAAGGCGGAATTAGACAGATACAGGGTCAGCACCTGCTGCCGCATTGAGTTGCTCATGGTTGCCTCGTCAAATGCGTAAATGAATCGTTGCGAATCATACCCCATGACCGATGGTCAGGCAAATGATTGCATGTTCGGTTTCCGTCTCTTGGGCATCCAGGATATCAAGGTCACCGCAGTCATACTCGGGTTTAGTACAGGTCTCATCTAGTCGTCGTCGATTTCTACATCAATGACGACTTTGTTATCGGGAAGCTCGGATCGTTCACGGAAATAGCGAATCACTTCGTCGCCGATCACTTTGGCTTTGGCAGCCATCGCCGCGCTCTTCACCGCCCAGCCCACTAGCGGGATAATACCGACAACTTCGGTGATAACACCGCCGGCGATCGCGCTGGCGACCGCGCCACCCAGCACGGACAACAGGTTGTTCATGTCGAAAGCGCTCACCCCGTAGGCGCTGGCGACTTGGTGAATCATGGCGGTGTCCGCCGCGGTGAGGAAAAACGCGCTGCCGGGTATCCATCCGGTTAGCGCCGCGCCTGTCGTCCAGTTGGCAACCAGCTTGCGCGCTTCGCGGTCGGCGTCTTGCAGTGTTTTCGACATGCAAAGTCTCCTTGGCTCGTGTTATGGACCTTATACACTTATACGCAGGCCGGGCGGACTCGTTGCTGGACGGGCCAATCGCGGGTGTATTTCAGATTATTGGCGAACCCCCATCGCCCACCCTCAACCACAAAAACTGTAGAAGCCAGCCGGCGGACACTCTTTGTCAACTGATTCGCTGCCCCGACCGCTAGCCCCCGGCTCTATGCCGAAACTGCGTCCATATAGTCGCCCTTTCTCCCCGCCTTGCTCTATCGTACGAGGGTGCAACACACCGGGCCGCCCAGCCTGAGCTGCTGCTTTCCAAACCCGGCGCCCGGCTCAAACGAAGCCAGATCGTCCAAAAAGAGGCGCTAATCTCCGAAAACAGATTGTTGCCTCCGCAACTGGAC
>JAPOVL010000037.1 GCA_026708115.1 Chloroflexota bacterium | reverse complement strand
CGAGGCTGTAGGTTGCTTGCATGATGGGGAGTCCTTTTATATTTGCGCTGTAGAGGCACGTTAGCACAGGTGTGCTATGAAGGGGCGACTAAATGGTCGCGTTTTGGCAAAGAGGGATTTTTCACCACAAAGAGCAAAGGGGATACTTATTCCGCTTCGAGAATCCTTGACGAGTGATGTACAATCAGGGTCTATCTCGGCTTTGCAGAGCGACATTAGAAATAACAGATATGGAAAAAATCGGAACCATTGAACAATTGCAGATTCAGCAGAACCCTTTGAAAACAGAGGTCAGCGACAAGAAGATCGTATATGATCCTGCCGGTATCATGGCCTTGCAGGAGATCCGGCTGACGACCTTCGGCATTGTCGGCATCCTTAATTTTCTCAACAAAGAAATGGCATATTTGGACGTCCATCACTTGCGCCACCCACAGTCCAGATTCCGCGGCGACAACAAGATTAGCATCGGCTTCACCGGTCACTATCAGCGGATGCGAAAAGAATTCGAGGCGCGTCTGCGGGACGGAAGCGCTGGCGAGAATATCATCATCAAGTCCGATCACCTGGTTTCGCCGGGTGAGCTTGGGCAGAGGCTGGCCATACGGTCGCGAAGTCACGATTCTCTGATCTACTTGAGCGAGATCAAGCCGATCCCGCCCTGCGAGCCCTTCGTCCGCTACGCGCGGGGGCGTCCCGCCTTATCGCCAAGAGAGACTCAGTCCGATCTTAAGCTTTTGAGCGGCGGCTTGCGCGGCTATTACACCGAAGTTGAATCCGCCGCGGAAGAAGCAATTGTCCGCATAGGCGACACGGTTTACAGAGCGGACTCATCCTAGCGTAGATCCAATCCAGGCAGGGCAATCCGGCGGAAGCAATTGCGATAGCACAGGCATCGCACCATGGCGCGCAATCCGCTACAAGGTATGATATCCCCATCACATCAAGAGAATCGAGCCAGATTGAAGATCGAAAAATCACTCCCTATTCTGATCGCCTATCTGATTTTCATTGCCATCGGCTTGGCCACCGGCCTGCTGAATATTGCCTGGACCTTCATACAGCCCACGTTTGCTGTCTCGCTGGATTCCTTGGGCACGCTGTTAAGCGCCGCCATGCTTGGCGGGTTGATCGCGGCATTCTTGTGCGGCTCCATGATCAACAAATTCACTATCGCCTCGGTCTTGCTAGGCGGCCTGATAATCGCTGGCCTGGGCATGCTGGGCTATGCCATTGCACCAATCTGGATCGCCTTGCTGTTGGCGGCCTTTATCGCCAGCATCGGCAAAGGAACGATTGACGCAAGCATGAATATTTTCGTGGCCTCGAATTATGGCGCCAGCCAAATGAATTGGCTGCACGCCTGCTGGGGCATCGGGCTGACATTCGCGCCCGCGCTCGTGACCTTCCTCGTGCTCGATCTAGAAGCAGGATGGCAGCTTGGTTACGTGATCATGGGCGGTGTAATCCTGCTACTCGGTCTCTCCATACTGATCACCCTGCCGCTATGGAAACTGAAGAAAGCAAAGCGCAGCAGAAGCAAGGAAGTCGACTCAAAAGCGCCTTTGCGGGAAACACTACAGCGTCCGATCGTTTGGATCAGCCTGCTTTACTTCTTCCTGTACGGGGGCATCGAGATCGGTACCGGGCAACTGGCGAATACACTTTTCGTCGAAGCTAGGGGCATTCCACAGGAAACGTCGAGCGCATGGGTAAGCGCGTATTGGGGCAGCTTTACCATTGGCCGCATGCTTATGGGCCTGTTGGCCTTGCGCTTGGGTGACCGGACCTTGCTCAATATCAGCTTTGCGCTGACGGTCGTCGGCGCCCTATTGCTATTTGCCAATGTTGCCGAGTTTTCCAGCTTCGTTGGACTGCTTGCCTTAGGATTCGGCCTGGCGGCTCAGTTTCCGATTTTGATCCTGCAAACGCCAAGCCGCGTCGGCGCTGAACACGCCTCAAACGCGATAGGATTCCAGGTCGGTTGCGCCGGCCTGGGCGGCGCAACGCTTTCTGGCGTCGCGGGCGTATTCGCGGAGAACTTCGCTATCGAGTTGATCAGCGTATTCATTTTCCTGGGAGCGCTTCTTTCGCTGGTGATATATCAATTGATGATCTGGTGGGAAAAGCGAAATGCCTCCACGAGCTCGGCTTAGGACCAGAAAAATGCTGACGCTGAAAGAAAAGATCGGGCAGATGTTGGTGGTGGGGTTCGCTGGCACAAGCGCGCCATCCTATCTTTTGGACTGGTTGGCGTCCGGTCGCATCGGCGGCGTAGTTCTCTTCGCGCGCAACGTGGAATCGCCGGCGCAGGTCAAGCAACTTGTGGACTCATGCCATAATGCGGCCAAACATCCAATCCTCGTGGGTATCGATCAAGAAGGCGGCGCCGTAGCGCGTTTGCGGGCCGGCTTCAGCGAGAGCCCCGGGGCTATGGCGCTCGGCGCGTCCCGCGATACGCGACTCGCGGAAGATATCGCTTTCATGATGGGGCGAGAATTGGCCGCCCTCGGCATCAACTGGAACTTCGCGCCGGTGGCCGATATCGCTCATAACAGTGCCAATCCGTCCGTCGGCACGCGATCGGCGGGCAGTGACAAGGATCTGGTCAGGGACACAGTTGTCGCTCAGATCAGGGGTTTCGAGCGCGCGGGCGTCGCCTCGACTGCCAAGCACTTTCCGGGGCTGGGCAATACCGAGATTGATACGCACGAAGCACTGGCAAAAGTATCCGGTTCACTGCGCTACTTGTATGAAGAAGATCTAGTACCCTTCCGCGGCGCTATCAGCGTAAAGGCGCCCTGCATCATGACAAGTCATGTCATGTTCGAGGAATTGGATGATCGTTACCCGGCAAGTTTGTCGCCGCGGGTGATAGATGGACTGCTGCGGGGCGAATTGGGATATGATGGCGCTGTCTGCACGGACTGCATGGAGATGAAGGCGATCACTGATGGTTGGGGGGCCGGCGAGTCCGCCGTGCTCGCTGTGCTGGCAGGTGTTGATATTTTGCTGTTTTCACACAGCCGCGCCAGGCAAGAAGCCGCCTTTGACGCGCTTCTGGAGGCGGCCGAGTCTGGCCGCATTTCGACTAAACGCCTTGACAAATCCCTTGCGCGCATAGAGACAATCAAGCGACGTTACCCATTGGATGACCGGCCGCCTTTAGAGATCATTGCTTGTGACAACCACCGTTCTCTGTCTCGCAAAGCCGCCCGAGCGGGCACAATTCTTTTGCGGCCGCCCGATCGCTGGCCTATTACTCGCCACCGATCTCGTTTGTTATGTATCGAGATTGCCACGCAATTGTTTTCAAGCGAGGAAGATCAGGAATCCGATACTGCTCTCTCGCGATACCTCTGCCAGCGCCTGCCTCATGCCAAAAGCCTGATTGTCCGCTCAGAATCCGAGCTTGACTTGGTACTCACTCAAGCCGAATCGCTGATCGCGGCATCGGAATTCTTGATCATAGCGACTAGAAACGCTCACTTGCTGACTTGGCAAGCAACAGCGGCTCAGGCAGCTATTGACCGTCATCCCGGCGCCGTATTGCTTTGCCTGCGGGATCCCTATGACGCCAATGTGATATCCGACGCCGGCGTCATCCTTTGCAGCAACGGCGATAGCGCGCCATCGCTTGAGGCCGCGGTCGACGCCATCTGCGGCGATTACGTGCCGGCAGGGACGCCTACAGTAAATCTGGAGACGGCTCTATGACTTCGACAACAGGAGTACTGCTCGCGAATAAACGGTTTAAGGCCGGCCTGGAAGCGTTGCTTGAACGGCACTTGCCCGGCACCTTCCCTGCCCTCAGCCTGTGTGTGATTCATCGCAGCGACGTAGCTCTGGATGGCGCCTGGGGCTGGATTGACCCGGAGACTCGGGGCTTGCCAGTCGGCACAGATACTTTGTTCGACTTGGCATCTGTTACCAAGATTTTCGTCGAAACTAGCTTCTTGACGCTCGTTGCAGCCGGCAAAATAGAATTGCAGGACAGGCTGGTCGATGTCATTCCAGAATTCGGTCATTCGAATCCGCGCGCAATCTCCGGCGGCCAAGACCCGCACACGAGGCGATTCCTGCCAACCGATGGCGAATATGACGAACTCAGCGTCGACGTATCCGAGGTCACGTTCAAGCATCTTTTGACGCATAGCTCCGGCCTGCCGCCCTGGCGTTCAGTCTACCTGCTGGCCAGCGAAGGGGCTCCCGCGCCCCCGGCATATGGCAGCGCCTACGAAGAGACACGCTGGCATAGGGGCTTGGCGAGCATGTTGCGCTTTCCCTTCGCCGGTCCCATTGGCGAAACCGTTCGTTATACCGATATCGGCATCATGTTGCTGGCTGAGGCTGTGGCCAGATTGCATGGCGGCCGGCTCGACACAGCTCTGGCGGATCTCGTTCTAGATCCGCTAAATCTGCGCTCGATTATCTATAATCCGGTTCAAAATGGCCTGCCCAGAGATAAGACTGTGCCCACTGAATACGATGATACTTGGCGCCGCCGCCGTGCCTGGGGAGAAGTCCACGACGAAAACGCCTGTGGCCTAGGCGGCATTGCGGGCCACGCCGGCTTGTTCGCCAGCGCCCGTGATGTTGCTGCTTTTGGGGAAGCTTGGGTTTCGGGCGACAGCCGATTGCGCCTGTCAGCGCAACTGAGGCGGGACGCGACCAGCCAGCAGGCCTCTGGACAGTTTCGAATGGGATTGGGCTGGATGCTCAGAGCCACGGAAGACTCATCCGCTGGTGAACTTTATAGCAGTTCTGCTTATGGACACACCGGCTTCACGGGGACCTCGCTCTGGATAGATCCGATTCGGCGCCTGGTCACTGCTGTGTTGACCAATCGGGTTTATCATGGTCGGCAGTCGGAAAACATTCACTCATTCCGGCGCTCAATTCACGATCTTGTTGTTCGCGGGATCGAGGCAAGATGAACGATCATCTCTTCATGGGCATTGATGGCGGCGGTACGAGCCTGCGTATCGCCATTATCGACGGCGATCTGCAAGTCGTCAGGGGCGTTAAGACCTCCGCGTCGAATCCCAACCTTGTTGGCCATGATCAGGCGCAAGGGCATATTCGGGCTGCGATTGAAGACTGCCTGCGGCAAGCCGGTGTTCTCCCTCATGCCATTCATTCAGCGGGCATCGGCATCGCCGGCGCATCAGCAGAACACAGCCGCGATTGGCTGATAGCCACGGTAGAACCGGTCTTGCCAGACAGCTTGATCGTAGCCGCTTCCGACCTCGAAATCGCGCTGGTTGGCGCCCTGGCAAAGCGCCATGGCGTTTTACTGCTGGCGGGTACGGGAAGCGCGGCCTTTGGGATCTCACCGGCAGGTCGGCGGCTGCAAATCGGCGGATGGGGATACCTTCTGGGCGATCCGGGCAGCAGCTACTGGATTGGCATGCAAGTGCTGAAGCAAATGATTGATTGTCACGATCGAACTGGAGAAAGCGTCGAAACATCGACCAATGACGCGCTTTTCGATCATGTCTTGCAGGCGCTTGAAATTCCAAGGCCCAGGCTGGTTGTTGATTGGCTGTATCGAAGTCCATCACCACCAGCTACACGAGTAGCCGATATCGCAAGAATTATTCTGGATCTGGCCGAGGACGGCAATTGGCGAGCGATCAACATCTTGCAAGGGGCGGCGATCCAGCTCGTTCGACAGACCAGATTGCTGACCCAGCGCCTCGACTACCCGGAAGCCGAAATCGCCTTCGCCGGTGGATTGCTCGAATGCGACAACCTGCTTTCGGAGGACGTGGCTCGTCGACTGGGACTGGCCGGGCGCCCCGTCGCCAAGCATCCGCCGGTTATCGGCGCGGCCCTCTTGGCCAAAATGGAATGGAAACGAGTAACTGCGGCGTGAGACTATCCACTGAGAGTCCGAACCCTGCTACCGCGAGTATCGACAAAATGTCTACGCTTGACATGCTGGCGGCGATCAATGAAGAAGATGCCGGCGTGGCGATAGCTGTAAGGTCAGCGCTGCCAGAGATCGCCCGTGCTGTAGATATTGTCGCGCAGTCCTTGCGAGGCGGCGGCCGGCTCTTTTATGTCGGCGCGGGTACCAGCGGACGGCTTGGTGTACTGGATGCGGTAGAATGTGTACCTACCTTTGGCACATCTCCCGAGCAGGTGCAAGGACTGCTCGCAGGTGGTCAAGAAGCTGTCTTCCGCGCAGTTGAAGGCGCGGAAGACAGTCAAGAAATGGGACGGCATGACCTGCAGCAGCGCGGCCTTTGCCGCGACGATGTCGTCTGCGGGATCGCGGCCAGCGGTACTACGCCTTACGTCATTGGCGCGCTGCGCTATGCGAAGTCGCTGGGCGCGCGGTCCATCGCTATCTGCTGCAATGAAGAGGCGCCCATCCTGGAACTCGCGGATATCGGCATTGCGGTCGATGTCGGTCCAGAAGTCATTGCCGGTTCGACGCGCATGAAAGCGGGTACTGCCCAGAAGCTGATTCTCAATATGCTGAGTACAGCCACCATGATCAGCTTGGGAAAAGTCTACCGCAACCTGATGGTCGACTTGAGGGTCACCAACCAGAAGCTGGCGGAAAGAGCGCTGCGTTTGGTGATGCAATTGGCTGAATCCGATGAGACGCAAGCGGCGGCATTGCTGTCCGCGACCGACAACGGCGTCAAAACCGCTGTGGTAATGGCCAGGCTTGGAATCACCCTATCAGAGGCGCGAGAACGACTGCATCGAGCAGATGGCTATCTGTATCGGGTAATAGACGACTTGGATCAGTAGATGACAGCAAAGACGCCAATCATCATCAAAAACGCGCGGATCGTCACTGAGACAAACTGCTACGACCGCGCCTGGCTGCGTGTCGAGAACGGCAAGATCTCCGCCATTTCGCCTGGTGATTCCCCCGAATTGCCAGAAGCCAACATAATAGACGCAACTGGTGCGACGCTCTTGCCGGGCTTCATCGATATCCATGCGCATGGCGGTGACGGTTTCGATGTTATGGACGGCGACGTCAATTCCTTGGCGGGCATGGCACGTTTCTTTGCCCGTGGCGGCGTCACTTCGTTCCTGGCGACGACCTGGACCGACAGCGGCGCACGGATTCACCAGGCTCTGAAAGCGATTGCGACCGCGCAGGACATGCGCTCAGGTGGCGCCAGATTGCTTGGCGCCCACCTGGAAGGTCCCTACTTGAACGCGGAGAAATGCGGCGCACAGCACAGCGCCTATATTCGTCGAGCCGATCTCACGGAAGCCCTGCCCTGGCTGGACCTAAACGTAATCCGACTATTGTCTTTGGCGCCGGAATTTTCCGAAAACCACTGGCTGATCAAAGAGGCGGTCAGCCGCGGCGTGACGGTCTCGGTCGCACATTCCAACGGGAGCTTCGATCAGATCAAGTCGGCGCGGGATCTCGGTCTATCTCACGCGACGCATGCCTTCAACGCCATGTCGCCGCTCCATCATCGCGAGCCCGGTGTCGTGGGCGCCGTACTCAGCCTTGATGACATCAACTGTGAGTTGATCTGCGACCTCGAGCACGTGCATCCAGCCGCCATTGACATCCTCTGGCGCTGCAAGGGCCCCGACCGACTGATCCTGATCACCGACTCGGTCAAGATTGCCGGCATGCCAGATGGCCGTTATCAGTTCTCGCATCAAGAGGTTGAGAAGAAGGACGGCAGCGTGCGTATCTGCGCCGACGGCACATTGGCCGGCACGACCCTGACTATGAACGCCGCTCTGCGGAACTTGATGTCGGCCACGAACTTGCCCGTTGAAGCCCTTTGGCGAACGGCCAGTCTCAATGCCGCGCGCGCGATTAACGTAGATGATCGCAAGGGTTCCATCGCCTTGGGAAAGGACGCCGATCTGGTATTGCTCGACGACAACTTGAATGTCCTCATAACCATCGTTGAGGGCCGGACCGCATATTCGCGGGATGCAGCCGATTAATCTCTTTCACCTGCCTTCCCAATCAATGGGATAGGTCTTGTCGATCATGGCCGCCACGGCGTTGCGGAAGTCATCGCTGCGAAATAGCTGCGCCTGTGCCCAAGCCTCGATTTGCATCCCGCGAGCGTGATCGCTTATGTCGTTGATCACGCGCTTGGCGTAACTCACGGCCAAGGGCGCAGAGGCAGACAAGTTCGCGACCAGGTCGGCCAGGCCCGCGTCTAGTTCGTCCTTACTGTACACTGCGTCTAGCAAACCCCACTCCAGTGCCTGCCGCGCATCAATATTCCTGCCAGTCATTATCAGATCTTTTGCGCGCGCGGGACCGACAAGAGTCACCAGGCGAGCGGTGCCGCCGACATCCGGTATGATCCCCAGACGCGCTTCCGGCAAGCCCAGTTTGGCGCGCGCCGTCGCTATCCGAAAGTCGCATGCCAGCGCCAGTTCCAGCGCCATGCCCAAGCAATAGCCATGCAAGACGCAGATCACCGGCAGGGAACTCCGCTCAATCTTGTTGAGGATGGCTTGGTATCTTGCGGTAAAGGGGAAGAGATTCCCGCGGGTGCCTTCGTCGAGCGTTTCAAACTGATCCAGATCAATACCTGATGAAAAGACCCGGCCCTCGGCGCGGACAACGAGGGCGCGGGCGCCAGCGTTGAATTCGGACTCGGCGTGATCAAAGGCATCAGAAATGGCATCCATCATGGCGTCGTTGATCGCGTTGCGCTGGTCCGGGCGATTTAGCGCAACTTCAAATACGGCGCCCTTTCTTTGGGTTTTGACCAGGCCTTCCATCTCGCCCTCCCCTGTCTACCGCTCCGTCCTTATGCAAGCGATTCCAGAAACTTCTCCATTGCTTCGACGGTATTGAGGCTGAAGCGAGTTCTCGTGCGGTCGATACGGCGCATCAAGCCGTTGAGCACCGTCCCAGCTCCGATTTCGACGAAGGTCTCGGCCCCACTCGCGACAATCGCCCCAATTGATTCGGTCCAGCGAACCGCCTGTGTCAACTGTTGATTCAACTCTTTTCTGATGTCGTCGACCGAATCCAAAGCATCCGCGCTGACATTGCCCAATATCCGCGCCTTCGGCAACGCCAGGTTTGTCGCCGCAACCGCCCTATTAAAGTCCGCCGAAGCTGAAGCCATCAATGGCGAGTGCGCCGCGACGCTCACGGCCAACTTTACCGCTCGCCTGGCGCCGGATTCCGTTGCCAGCGCAACAGTTCGATCAACAGCGGCGTCATCGCCGGAAATGACCGCCTGACCCGGACAATTGTCATTGGCCAGGACAACCGTTTTTTTAGTCTCTTGAGATACTGTAGCGCACAAGGTTTCGACAGTCTCGACGTCCAAGCCGAGCAAGGCGGCCATGGCGCCCGGGTTTTCCTCTCCCGCCTGCTGCATCAGTTCTCCGCGCCTCCGAACCAGAGTCAAGCCGTCTTCAAAAGACAGAGCGCCCGCTGCTGTCAAGGCCGAGAATTCGCCCAGGCTATGCCCGGCCATCCAGTTCGGCTCGCACTCGGGGACGAGTTCTTGCAAGACGCGCCAAATCGCCAGGCTGCAAATGTAGAGCGCCGGCTGCGTATGAACAGTCTGATTTAGCTGATCCGCCGGTCCATTCCAGCAGATGTCGGATAGAGAATAACCGAGCAACTCATCTGCTTGCGCAAAACTTTGCCGCGCGATCTCGTATTGTTCGGCGAAGTCTTTCCCCATCCCCAAGACCTGAGAACCCTGCCCGGGGAAAACTGCCGCTGTCTTGAGCCAACTAGTCATCTTTGTAGCGCCTCAAGCAAACGCCGCACAACATACGAAGAACAACAGATCCAGCCCGCCAAGCCGCGCTGGACCGAGGCGCGCAAAAAAACCGTGCGGAATGGGCACGGTCTCTTGGTCCAGTTGAATCAGCCAAGGCCCGGCTAGTCATCTTTGACTTCTATGACCTTCTCGCCGCCGTAGGCGCCACACTTTGGGCAGACGCGATGCGATATATGATATTCGCCGCAATCCTCGCATACTACCAGATGGTTCAAGGTCAAGGCATGGTGTGCGCGCCGACGATCGCGGCGCGATTTGGACACCTTTCTTTTGGGTAAGGGACCCATTCCAGCGCTCCTGCAATCCGTTCAAAACAAACAGGTCATTTTATAAGCGTCTCAGCGATATTGTCAAGTGACAGGTATCGCGAATACAGGGCAACTGTATGGCTATTTTTCTTTACACAACGTGCTCATTCGCCCCGCCCGCTTTCACGCCAACGTCGGAAATCCGTTTCCAGTATCGTAATCCGGTTGCCCAGACGCAAACGAGCGTCCAGGGCTGCCTTCTCCTCCTGATGGCGTTGCTCCATCTCACGCGTCAGCCGATCGTTGACATTCTGAGCCTGAGTTCCGGCACCCGTCTCAAGCGTTGCGATGCGCTCTCTCTGTTGGTCAAGCTCTCGATAGACGGCGTGACCAAGCAACCGGTAGGCCGTCCAGACGCCACCAAGCACCGCCAGCAATCCGCCAACGAACCCCAACCATCAATCTGCATGTTATGGCGCTCCCTAGCCTCCGAATGCGTCCAGACCACCAAAATCAACCGGCTCCAGCGCCTCGCGGTATTTCTCATTGGCATAAGCCACGAGCTTTTTGAGATGGTTGGCGTCGCGCTCATCAAATATGTTCGGGCCGCCCCAGACATAAAGGCTCTGCCCCCTCACTTCCGCCACCCTGCCGAGTCTGCCGGGCTCGGCAAGCAAAGCGGCGTTGCATATCTCCATCCAGCGCTGCGGAGGTATATCAGACAGCGTAAATACCTGTCGGCTAAGCTTGGCGTCCTCGTTGAGCGGTTGCTTGCTCCGCTCCTTATTGCGGCCAGTGATCGAGATATCTTCCCATTCGCTCATCGTTTGTCACTCCTGCTGTCAAACAACTTCCCCCGCATCTCCTGCAAGAGGCTGCGGCCGTCTTGCGCTAAACCAGTTTCGCGCGGCTCGTTCTGCGGGGTCACATCGGTACCTGCGTACATTATATCATCGTCCAGAATGCAAGAAAGACTGCCCTAGTTTTCACATTTTCCCCTCCGACGTAGCGAGATCGCAGTATTCAGGTCATTCTGATGACAGAACTCCAAAATCGCTGCCAGAAGAGATGACGTCCGTTTTCTGACCGGAAGGAAAACGTTTTCGGGCACAAGTTTGTCCGCGCGACGGGAGCTTTCACGCGCATGTGAGTCAGGGTAACAGGGTTTAGGGCGGAAAGGGCTACTGGATGGCCGCGCTTACTTAGATCGACCACAAGCCGCGCAGGCCGCGCTATAATGGCCTTATCAACGTGAGAACTCGGCCATGAATCGACGCCAGCAATCCAGAATCGAAGCTATCGTCAACCAGCCAATCGCGCGGGTTACCGCCTTGGCTGGCGGCATGATCAGCGAAGTGCTCAAAATCGAATGCCAGAAGGGTGATATTCTTGTAGCCAAGATCGGCGACGGCCTTCACGATCTGCGCATTGAAGGATACATGCTCAGGTATCTCCGGGAGAAAAGCAACTTGCCCGTGCCGGAGGTCTACCATGAGGAAGCTGATCTCTTGCTCATGGCCTTCATAGACGGCGTGACCGAATGGGATGCAGCCAGCCTCGCTGAATTGGGATATCTGCTGGCCAACTGCCATCAGATCGGCGCGGACTGCTACGGGCTGGAGCGAGACACGCTAATTGGACCCTTGCACCAACCAAACGAGCAATCGGAATCCTGGATCGAGTTCTTTCGAGAGCATCGACTCCAGTACATGATAGGCGTAGCGCGCGCATCAGGACATCTGCCGTCTCGGCTGCAGGGGCGACTTGCCGAATTCGCCGATCAGATCCAACGATACTTGATCGAACCACAGCATCCCGTCCTCATTCACGGCGACATGTGGAGAACGAATGTCATCGTGCGCGACGGCAGTATCGCGGGGATTATCGATCCGGCGCTCTATTACGCCCATAACGAAATGGAACTCGCCTATATGACGCTCTTTGATGGCGTCGGGAGGGAATTCTTCGCCGCCTACCGCGAGATACAGCCGGTCGAGAATGACTTCTTTGAAACCCGCCGACATGTGTATAATCTGTATCCGCTACTGGTTCATCTGACGATTTTTGGCGCCAAGTATCTGCAGCCACTGGATGCCACGCTAAAGCGCTTTTCGATATAGCATGACTTGGATATTATGCACAGGAAAGTTCATACATACTGCATATAGAGTCTGGCGCTGTTACGGGATAAAGTTCTGGGGCTGGACGATTTTATCGAGCGCGGAATCCATTTCAAGATGATTCGAGTCAGCGCCCTGCGCACAAGCAAGAAGGCGAAGAAGAACCCCACCCGTTAGATTGGGCTTGTTTGTGTTGATTGGAGTCTGAACGCATACCCGCCCATATGGCGGGTTTTTTAATTCGAGCAGCCTTACTATAGTTAGCCGCTGGCAACAGTTGCAGGAGATACTCAAAATGACTAATGAAGCGCCCCTTTGTCCAGAATGTGATGCCGAAGTTGATATGCCCGGCGACGCCATGGAAAACGAATTGCTGTCATGCCCGGAATGTGGTACCGAGCTGGAAATCATGAGCTTGGATCCCATTGAACTCGAACTCGCGCCGGAGGTTGAGGAAGACTGGGGAGAATAGCGATCATGCGTGTCGCCCTGCTTGTCACACATATACGCGCCGAAGAGAAGCTGATACTTGCGGCATTCAACAATCGTGACATCAGCCCGGATATCATTCTCGACCGCGAGCTCAACTTCAACATTTCCCAAGGGCCGCAGCAATTGGCGCCAAGCGGCATCGCCTGGCGCGAATACGACCTGATATTCGAACGCTGCGTCAGCACCTCGCGGGGGATGTATGCGCTGGCGATACTCAATAGTTGGGGCCTGCGCAGCTTCAATACTTACGAGACCGCGGCCATATGCGGGGACAAGCTGCGCACCAGTATCGCGCTTACCTTGCACGGCGTCCCGCAGCCGCATACGCGGGTCGCATTCACGCCGGAAAGCGCGATGCAAGCCATAGAGATCGTCGAGTACCCAGCCGTTTTGAAGCCGGTCACTGGTTCCTGGGGCCGCCTGTTGGCGCGCGTTCACAACCGAGACAGCGCCGAAGCGATCCTGGAACATCGGCAGACTTTGGGCGACTACAATCACCACATCTATTACGTGCAGGAATACGTCGACAAACCGGGTCGCGACATACGCGCTTTTGTGGTGGGCGATCGCACCATCGCCGCCATTTACCGCGCGTCCAACCACTGGATCACCAACACCGCTCGCGGCGGCCTGGCGACCAACTGTCCCGTGACCGAGAGCTTGAACGAAATCTGCCTGCGCGCGGCGGAGGCCGTTGGGGGCGGCATCCTGGCCATTGACTTGCTTGAAGACGCGGCCGGCAACTTCGTCGTCAATGAAATCAACCATACGATGGAATTCCGTAACAGCAGCAAACCGACAGGTGTGGACATCGCCCAGGAAGTCATCGACTTTGTCATCGGGGAAGTAGGAGTGGTCGCGTGATTCAAGCGGGCATCGTAGGCGGCAGCGGCTATACAGGCGGAGAGTTGCTGCGTCTGTTGCATTTTCATCCCGAAGTCGAGCTGCGGCAGATTACTAGCCGTGAGCATGCCGGCCGCTACATTCACAGCGTGCATCCCAATCTTCGCGATGTATCCAGGTTAAAGTTTAGCCATCCCGACGGCCTGGAAGCTTGCGACATGCTTTTCTTGGCGATGCCGCACGGAACTGTTGCGCGTCAAATTGACCATTTCGCCGCGCTGGCGCCAAAGATCATTGATCTCTCGGCGGATTTCCGTCTGGACTGTTCGGCCAGTTACCAGCGTTGGTACGGCGAAGATCATCCCGCGCCCCGCTGGCTGGACCGATTCGTTTACGGGCTGCCGGAGGTTTATCGCGAAAGCTTGATCGGCGCGAACTACGTCAGCGGCGTGGGCTGCAACGCGACCGTCATTAACCTGGCTCTCTTGCCGCTGGTCAGCGCCGGCTTGCTGGAACGTGCGGCGATCGAGATCAAAGTGGGATCATCCGAAGGCGGGAACAAAGCCAACGCCGGGTCCCATCATCCGATCCGAAGCGGCGCCGTGCGTACCTATAAAGCGACAGGGCATCGACACAAGGGAGAAGTCGAACTGGTACTGGGCGCAGACCTCCCAATTGACTTCGCCGTTACCGCCATCGAGATGGTCCGCGGCGTTCACCTTCTGGCGCATTGTTATCTGAGCGAGCCGCAGGTCGAGCGCGACATATGGAAGCTGTATCGCGCTCAATATCGCGACGAGCCTTTCCTGCGATTGGTCAGCGGCAAAACCGGACTGCACCGCTTGCCGGAACCGCGCGTGGTTGCCGGCAGCAATTTCTGCGATATCGGATTTGAATTGGACGCGGACGGCAGGCACCTGGTGCTGGTCGCGGCCTTGGACAATTTGGGGAAGGGCGCCGCCGGCAGTGCCGTCCAGTGCATGAATCTCATGTTTGAATTCGACGAAACTGCGGGATTGGCCTTCCCGGGTCTCTATCCCTAGCGATGAGCGCAAAGATGACTCGTGAAAAATTGCTGGTAGTAAAAATCGGCGGCGGTGCGGGCCTGGACCTGCCCGCGACTTGCGACGATCTGGCCTTGCTTGCCGGGCAACGTGCCCTGGTTGTGGTTCATGGCGTTAGCGCGATCATGGATCAAATGTGCCGGGACCTGGGTATCGAAGTTCAATCGCTGACATCGCCGTCCGGCCATAGTTCTCGCTACACGCCGCCCGCCGTGCGCGACATCTATGTACGCGCTTCAGAATCGGCAAATCAACGCGTGGTATCCGCCCTGCGGCAACGAGGCGTGAATGCGCTGGGCATGTCGGGAAACGATGTTGTGATCAGCGCCAGGCGAAAAAAAGCAATCCGCGCTGTCATGAATGGGCGTGTTCGTATCGTGCGCGATGATTGCAGCGGCTCGATACAGTCCGTGCACAGCCGCGTCCTGCAAAGCGCGCTTGACGAGGGTCAAGTGCCCGTGTTGCCGCCAATGGCGCGGGGCGATGATGGTCTGCTCAATGTCGACGGCGACCGCGCCGGCGCAGCCGCCGCGGCCGCGCTGGCTGCCGATACGCTGGTTATCCTCAGCAATGTCAAAGGTTTGTATCGCGAGTTTCCAGACGAATCATCTTTCGTCTCGGCAGTGGCGCGCTGGCAGGTCGACAGCGCAGAATCATGGGCACAGGGACGCATGAAACGCAAAATAATCGCCGCTCGCGAGGCGCTGGACGGCGGCGTAAGTCAGGTTATCATCGCCGACGGCCGCGTCCCCCAGCCGGTATCAAAAGCGCTACGCGGCGCAGGAACAAGGTTTGGAGCATGATCGACGGCAGCAGGCTTTTCGAATTGGAAGATACCCACGGCTCGGGCGCCTACGGTAAAAGGCCTACCGCGCTACTGCGTGGAGAGGGTGTATATGTCTATGACGAGGTCGGTACGCGCTACCTCGATGCTACCAGCGGCCAGGGCGTGGCGGCGCTGGGGCACAGTCATCCAGCAGTGCAAGCAGCAATCGCCGAGCAAGCGGGACGACTGATTACTTGCCACGAGTCCTTTTACAACGATCGTCGCGCCGAGTTCTACGATCTGTTGTCGGGCATCATGCCAGCCGATTTGAAGCGCTTTTTTCTATGCAATAGCGGCGCCGAAGCTATTGAAGGGTCGTTGAAAGTGGCGAAGTTGCTGACGGGACGTGATGGCATCGTTGCGGCCAAACGCGCCTTTCACGGGCGGACCACCGGCGCCCTCTCCATGACCTGGACCCCGAAATACCGCAAGCCCTTTCAAGCCTGGCTGCCATCTGTGACGCACGTTCCCTATAACGACATAGAGGCCGCGCAGGGCGCAATCACGGAAGATACGGCGGCCGTTGTGGCCGAGGCGGTGCAAGGCGAAGGCGGCGTGCATCCGGCCAAGGACGAATACTTGCAAGCTTTGCGCGACGCCTGCGACCGCACTGGCGCCATGCTCGTCTTTGATGAGATTCAAACCGGATTAGGCCGCACCGGCCGTTGGTTCGGCTTTCAACATGCCGATGTCACGCCCGATATCGTTGCAATAGCCAAGGCAATTGGCGGTGGCTTGCCCATGGGCGTCGTCAGTTGGCGCGCCGCGCACGGTCCCATTGATCGCGCCACGCACGGCAGCACCTTCGGCGGGAATCCCTTGGCATGCGCGGCGGCGATCGCTACCTTGACGACGCTGCGGGATCAGGGACTGATAGAGCAGGCGGCGGTCAAGGGAACCTGGTTGGCCGAGCGCTTGCGCGCGCTCGAGCTCAACTCGGTACGCGAGGTCCGCGGACGCGGTCTGATGCTTGGTTTGGAGTTGCGCGGTCGCGTCACACCGGTGCTGAAAGCGCTGCAGGAAGCGGGCGTTCTCGGATTGCCTGCCGGCCTCAATACCTTGCGACTCTTGCCGCCGCTTATCATCACCCGCGAGCAGTTGCAAGTCATAGTGGACGCAATCGCCGAGGTTTTGGACTGAGCCATGACCGCGATCTCTGCAGCCGCAGCGGAAGAACTGCTGCACGATCTGGTCGCTATCGCCAGCCCCTCTCGCCAAGAGTCAGAGGCCGCAGCGTTTTTGGTCAAGTGGATGCGCGCGGCCGGCTATGACGAGGCCTTTGTCGATGAAGCCGGCAACGCTGTAGGCGTCATCGGCACGGGCGAATCTGACGTCATTCTGCTCGGTCATATCGACACCTTTGGGGGTTTCCCGCCCGTCCAGATCAAGGATCGGATACTCTACGGCCGGGGATCGGTCGACGCCAAAGGACCGCTGTCCACCTTTGCAGTTGCCGCCAGGCGCGCCAAGGTCCCTGACGACGCCCGCGTCATCGTGGTGGGCGCTGTGGAAGAAGAAGCGGCAACCAGTAAGGGCGCGCGTCATATAGTAGCGAATTATCGGCCCGCTTACTGCGTCATCGGCGAGCCGTCGCACTGGGATCGCATAACGCTGGGTTACAAGGGGCGGCTGCTGGTAGATTGGCGCTGGGAAGGCGGGCTGGCGCACAGCGCGGGCGAAGCGCCAAGTCCCGCGGAACGCGCCGTCGGCTATTGGTTGCGGATCCAAGATCGCGCGGCAGAACACAATCAGGGTATCGACTCGATCTTCGCCCGCCTGGATGCATCGCTTCGCGATCTTCGCACCTATCAAGATGGCGTTAATGGCGGCGTCGAAATGACTTTCGGGTTCCGTCTGCCGCCGGATGTCGATCCCGGCGAAGTAGCCGCGGCCCTGGAATCTGTTGACGGCGCGACTATCGCCACGCGCGGAGCCGAGAGAGCTTACACCGCAGACAAAAACAGCGCGCTCAGTCGGGTGTTTCGCCGAGCGATACGCGCCAGCGGCGGTACGCCGCGCTTTTTGTACAAGACCGGCACATCGGACATGAATATCGCGGGTCCAGGCTGGGACTGTCCCATTGTCGCCTACGGACCCGGTGACTCCGCGCTCGACCATACGCCGGATGAGCATATCAGCCTGGACGAGTACCTGCTCGCGATTGACGTGCTCACCGCGGTCCTGGAGTCTCTGTAGCTCGAATTAGCCGCTCGGCGGCAGCGAAAAGGTCACAGGAATGTCGTGCTCACGAATAATAGGGGGCCGTCTCGTCGCCTGAGCGACGCGGTTCACAAAAACAGGAGTCTTATGCACAACAGAAACGCGCCCGTTCAAGATTTTCATTTCATCGATTCGACCCTGCGAGAGGGCGAGCAATTCCGCGGAACGCACTTTTCCATCGACGACAAAAAGGAAATCGCCCAGTTACTGGATCGTTTCGGTGTCGAGTACATGGAACTCTCAACACCGGTCGCCAGCCCACAGAGCGCTGACGCGATACGGGCATTGGCCGATATGCCCCGTGGTTTCAAGCTGCTCACGCACATTCGCGCTGATATGGACGATGCCAAACTGGCGGTCGACTGTGGCGTTGACGGGGCCGACGTTTATATCGGCACCTCCAATTACATGCGCGAGTACAGCCATGGCAAGAGCCTGGATCAAGTCATTGAGATTGGTCAGCGAGTCATCCAGTATCTTAACGAGCAAAACATCGAGACGCGCTTCAGCACAGAAGATACGTTTCGCAGCAACTTCGCCGACGTGATGACCGTTTATCGCGCCATGGACCTGGCCGGCGTAGATCGCGTTGGCGTCGCCGATACGGTGGGTATTGCCGATCCGCTGAGCACATATAACCTCATATCGAATCTGCGCGATGTGGTTAGCTGTGACATTGAGTTTCATGGCCACAACGACAGCGGTTGCGCGGTAGCCAACGCCTTTTGCGCCTTACAAGCCGGGGCGACCCACATTGATACGACGGTGCTGGGGATCGGTGAAAGGAACGGCATCACGCCCATGGGGACCCTGATCGCGCGTCTCTACACCTGCGACAAGTCACTGGTCGAGAAATACGACTTGCCACTGTTGGGGGAGATTGAGGAACTGGTCGCGCGGAAACTGGGAATCGTGATTCCCTTCAATACGCCGATCACCGGCGAGGTGGCCTTTCATCACAAAGCCGGCGTACATACCAAGGCCGTACTGCAGAATCCCACCACCTATGAAGCGATTGATCCCGACGATTTTGGTTTGAGCCGTGTCATCGATGTCGCGCACCATCTGGTCGGGCGCAATGCCATCCGCAACCGCGCTCTGACACTCGGTCTCGATCTTCCAGAAGATGTGCTGCGGCTGGCGACGGCGCAAGTGAAAGCGCTCGCCGATCTGGGTCCAATCACGATTCAAGACGTTGATGATATGCTCTGCGAATTCAGGCATCCGGTGGAAGACTAGTCCCCAGGGACCAGGTTGCTGCGCTTTGTGCGGCTCGCAAATTCACTCGGATCTCGCATTGGGATGAGGTAGACCAGCAGCGATAACAGGCCTGCCAATGCGAAAAGCATAAAGACCGGCTCGAAGCCGACGGCGTCCACCAGCCAGCCGCCTATGATGGGCGCAAATACCGTAACCGGCGCGATTAGCGTATTCGCCATGCCAATGTAAAAGGGCCGGTCCGCCGCCGAGCTAAACTGCACAGTGATAGTTAAGATCGTCGACCACTGCGTCGTATTGACGATGCCAGTCAAGGCAAATACCAGATAAAACCAGCTGACATCCGGCGCCAGCACGGCGATCGTAATCGTCAAAACGGTCGCGATATTGCCCAGCATCAGAATGCGCCTGTGGCCCCAGCGGTCCCCGGCCCAGCCCACCAAGGTGCTGCTCAAGGTATGCGAGACCAGCAAAACGCTGGTCATGGCGCTGGCGAATTCCGGCGTCATCTGATAGCGCCGGATACCGTAAATCGTGAAAAATGAGACCACGGTCAGACTTAGGGAAGTCAAGCCGCGCGCGATCAAGAACCAGCGAAAATTGTCATCAGCGCGCAGAATCGAGCCCAACCGCCCGCCGAAATCGCGCCATGGTACGCGTACGCCGATGTCTTTCGGCTCACTGATCGGTTCATAGGTAAGGGCCAAAAAGACAAAAGAAACCACCAGACTGATAGCGGCGATGAAAAACAGTAAAGAGAAGTTCTGCGGAAAATCGTGATGCGCGAGAATGTAGCTGGCCAGCAAGGCGCCGCCGGCCCCAAACAGATTAACACAAGCCGATTGTACGCCAAAAAACGTGCCCAGCCGATGCGGTGGCATGATTTTGCTCATCATGCTTTGCCAAGGCGTGCCGGTGAATCCGCCTCCCAGGGATTGCCAGCCCAGCAGCAGCACCGCCAAGAGCAGCGCAAGGTCTGTGCCGATCGTTGGGATCAGAAAGGCGACAAGCGCCAATCCAAAGTAAGGAACCCTTTCTAGCAGGGTCATAGCTAGCACCATGGGTTTGAAACGGCGCAAGCCGGCGACGTAGTTCGATGTCAGCAACTGCGGTATTTGCCAGCCAATATGAAAAAGTGTCGCCACAAAACCGATTAGCGCAGTTGATTCCGTGAGATAGGACAAGAACAAAGGCACTATGGTAACATAAGAAGCCAGCCCGACGACGCTCAGACCGAAGAAGCTGCCGTCGAGTATATTGACCAGGGCATTGTGACGGAGCTTGTTCTGAAGATCTTGTGATAGCATCTGACCTGCCTGTGAGAGAGAAGTCGCTAAACTCAGCTATTGTAGCAGACATTTGTTCTAGTCAAAAGCAACAATGTTGGCGTTCGGCGCGTAACCGGCGAATCGATCACAGAAATGTCGCGCTCACGCAAAATTGTAGCCCGTTTCGTCGCATGGCCGACGCGTTTTGCACAAAGGTAGCGATTTCCCAGGATTTGCCACAGTCGATCGGGGTTGAGAGAGAGATGAAGCAGCGAATGGAACCTGAGCCATGGCGATGACGGCGACGGAAAAGCACCTGGCGCGCGCCAGCGGCAATGGCGTTGTAAAGCCCGGCGATGTCGTTGTTATCGAACCGGACGTGGTCCTGAGCCACGACAACAGCGCCGCCATCGCGCAACTCTTCGAGCAGCTTCCGCATCAGCGTATCAGGTATCCGGAACGTCTGGCTATCACGCTCGATCATGCCGTACCCCCGCCCAGCCCCAGACATGCCCGGAATCACCAGGCGGTTCGACGCTTTGTCCGCGAACATGGCATTCGCAATTTCTATGAAGTTGGACGGGGAATCTGTCACCAGGTGCTGTGCGAAGAAGGACTAGTGGGTCCCGGCATGACCCTGCTGGGCGCCGACAGCCACAGCACGCATTTTGGCTGGCTTGGCGCTTTCAGCGCCGGCATCGGGCGCAGCGAGGTCGCCGCGCTCTGGGCGACCGGCGAGCTTTGGCTGCGCGTGCCGGAGACCATTCGCATCACGCTATCAGGCCAACTCAAAACGGGAGTTAGCAGCAAGGACTTGACTCTTCACCTCATCGGCCGATTGTCGTCGGAAGGCGCCAATTACAAGGCTGTCGAATTTGATGGCTACGGCCTCACGTCCCTGACTCTCGATTCGCGGGCCGTACTCACGAATATGATGGCGGAGATGGGCGCCAAGAACGCCTGGATTGCGCCTGACGACATCATCTGGGGCTGGCTTGAGCAGGTCATGCGGCGGACACGAGCGCGAGATTATCAAGACCGTCTGGCATACTTCAGGGACAATGTGCTGTACGCGGACGCCGACGCGGACTATGCCGAACACCATCAACTTGATCTCGGTCGAATGGAACCGATGCTGTCTTGCCCGCACGCTGTAGACAATGTTCTGCCGCTCTCAGAAGTTGGCGAAACACCGATAGATCTCGGCTTTATTGGCACCTGTACCAATGGCAGGCTCGAGGATATTGCCGCCGCTGCCGAGGTACTGCGTGGGCAGAAAGTCCGCGCGCGGCTGCTCGTCATCCCGGCCTCCTCGATGGTCCTGCGCGATGCCAGCGAAGCCGGCTATATTGCTACCCTGATAGATGCCGGCGCGACCGTTGGCACCCCCGGCTGCGGACCCTGTATGGGCAATCACATGGGCGTTCTGGCGCCGGGCGAGGTCTGCATCAGCAGCGCCAACCGCAACTTCCGCGGCAGAATGGGCGAACCTGACGCGCAGATTTATCTCGCCAATCCAGCAGTTGTTGCCGCAAGTTGCGTCGCCGGTTACATCGTTCATCCAGCCGATCTGCTATAGGGAGACCATGTCTGCAAGCTCGCACCGCATTTGGAAATATGGCGACGACGTCAATACCGACGTCATCTTCCCCGGCAAGTATACCTATACGGTCAGCCATGATCCCGCCGAGCTGGCGCGTCACGCTCTGGAGGACCTGGATCCCGAATTCGCGGCTGATGTCCGGCCGGGCGATGTCATCGTTGCCGGGCGCAATTGGGGCAACGGCAGCAGTCGCGAGCAAGCGGTCACCTGCCTGGCGCATGCCGGCGTCCGAGCAGTGATTGCCAGCAGCTTCGCGCGTATTTACTATCGCAATGCCATCAACAACGGCTTGCTGGCGATTGCCTGTCCGGAGATTGTATCTGTCGTGAGCGCTGGCGATATCCTTGAGATCGACATGGAAAACGCGAAATTGCTATGGGATGGGCGGCAGTTCGCCTTTCCTCCTCTGCCAACGCAGGTGCGCAAGATTCTCGACGCCGGCGGTATTATCCCCTATTTACAAGCAAAGCATTCCTAGCACTGCTAAGTATTCTGAACTATTAGAAGCACAACTTATCAATCTGTGAGGTCGGCTGAAAGACCGCCTTCCCAGTCGCTCAGACACTGTGTGTAGCAATAGCTACAGCTTATGTTAGAATAGGGGAGCAAGCACATGCCGAACTCGGAGACTTCATGCTGGCAATCGTCAACACCTGCGCTGTCATCGGCTTGGACGGTCAAATTGTCGAGGTGCAAACCGATTTCAATCCCCGTGCCTCGTTACCAAGTTTTCATTTGGTAGGTTTGGCGGGTATCGCCGTCAAAGAAAGCAAAGAACGCGCCCGTTCCGCGATTCGCAACAGCGGTCTGCGCTTCCCGAACAAGTCCTACGTCGTCAACCTTTCCCCCGCCGACATCCACAAGCACGGGCCCGCCTACGACTTGGCGATCGCAATCGGCGTGCTGGCGGCGACCGACCAGATCCCTTTGCACGCGCTGGAAAACGCGCTCTTCATCGGCGAGCTGTCCCTGGACGGCGGCATCCGGCACGTCAAAGGCGTGATGCCCATGGTCTACACCGCCCGGCAGCATGATATCGAGACCGTGTACGTGCCGGAAGACGACGCTGCCGAAGCCGGCCTGATTGAAGATGTCAACATCATACCGGTGCGTTCCATCGGACAATTGGTGGAACATCTCTACCAATTGAACCCTGTCCAGCCTTACCGCACCGATCCCTCAGCAATGAACGCACAAACGCCGCTGGCGGATGGATTGGTCGACTTCGCCGACATCCGCGGACAGGAACATGTCAAGCGCGCTCTGGAGGTCTCCGCGGCCGGCAATCACAATATCATGCTTTCCGGTCCGCCAGGCGCCGGAAAGAGCCTGCAAGCCCGTTCCATGCCCGGTATTCTGCCGTCCTTGACCTTGCAAGAAGCGCTGGAAGTGACGCGCATCTATTCCATCGTGGACATGCTGTCGCAGGACAGCCCTCTGATACGGCAGCGTCCCTTCCGCGCGCCTCACCATACGATTTCGCAGGTCGGGCTGGTCGGCGGGGGCAGTATTCCCAAGCCCGGCGAAATCAGTCTGGCGCACCGCGGCGTGCTCTTTCTGGACGAAATCAATGAATTGCCGGCCAAAGTGTTGGAAGTGCTGCGACAACCGATTGAAGACAAAGTTGTCACGATCAGCCGCGCCCAGGGCAGCATCACCTACCCCGCCAATTTCCTGCTGGTTGGCGCGCGCAATCCTTGTCCTTGCGGCTTCTATGGCGACCCGACCCAAGCCTGCAACTGCACGCCCAATCAGATCAAGCGATACCAGACCAGGCTCTCCGGTCCTTTGTTGGATCGCATTGATATGCATGTCGACGTGCCGCGTGTCGATTTCGACAAGCTGATGGGCCGCGGCGATGGCGAAAGCTCGGGGGAGATCCGACAGCGGGTCGAAGCCGCGCGAGCAAAACAGATTGCCCGCTTTGCCGCGCATCCGGGTCTATTTGCCAATGCCGATATGTCCGTCAGCGAAATCGACCAGTTTTGCGCCTTGACGGCGGAAGCGCGGCAGGTATTGACGCTTTCCGTGCGCAAGCTGCAGTTGAGCGCGCGCAGCTATCACAGGGTGCTCAAGCTGAGCCGCACGATCGCCGATCTGGATGATTCAACTGACATTCATGTGGGGCATATCGCCGAAGCGCTGCAATATCGGCCTCATAGCGACTAGACGAATGGCGTTTGGGCGAGTTCTATTCAACGTCGAGCCCGAAGTGCCGCGCAAGTTGAATCTCCAATACGCGATCCAGACTGAAATTGTCGATCTGAACATAAGATGCGGCCGTCGCGGCTAGCGCAGCCTTTGGCGTCAGGCCGATCAATTCACTGCCTTCCACAGCCACACCCAGGCTATGCGCCTCTTGACGCACGGCTTCCACCGCGTGATGGATTGAGGTGATTCTGTAATTGCTCAGATTCATCGATACCTGTGCCGATCCCTTGACCAAAAGTCCCAGCGCCATCAGATGCGGCAGGCCGCCGGAAGACTCACGGACAGCCCGAGCGATGCGCCGCGCGACCGCGACATCGTCCGTCGACAGGTAGACATTGAAGGCGATCAATATATCGCGCGCGCCGATGGCGCAGGCGCCGGCGCTGCCCAAAAAGCGTGGGCCGAAATCGGGGCGGCGTTCATCGCTTAACTCGATGCATTCGCGCAGACGCTCGTAACCGCCACGACGGATGTCGGCCAGCCTCCGATACTTGTCCCGAAGCGCTGCCTCTCCGTACAGAAAAACCGGTATCTGCAGTTCCTTGCCGACGCGCGCGCCAAGCTCGCGCGCCAGCCGCACACAGTCATCCATGCTCACGTTATGCAGTGGCACGAAAGGCACGACATCGGCGGCGCCGATACGCGGGTGCTGCCCGGTATGACTGCCCATATCGATTAGCGCTGCTGCAACCCGTATCCCCGCGAACGCCGCCTCAACCACCGCTGCCGGTTCGCCCGCGAAGCTGACCACCGATCGGTTGTGATCGACATCGCTTTCCCGACCGAGCACCGCTACGCCGTCGGTCGACGATATCGCCGCGACGAATTCCCCAACAACCTCGGTCCTGCGCCCCTCCGAGAAATTCGCCACACATTCAACGATCTGTTCCATACTGCCAGCCAGTGTTCAGTCAAATGAGAATCCATGTCGATCAAGATCTTCATCATACCAGATCGAAATCTCTACGGCAGCCATTTCAAATTGCTCTGGATAAGGCTCCCATGTTGAACTATAGTGCGGCGAGCGGGCAATCTAACCTGCCCGGTCAACGGAGAGACAGCTATGAGCGACGGGCAAAGTTCTTCACTGAGCAAGGACATCCGGACCTTGGGAAACCTCCTCGGTGTCATTATCCAGGAGCAGGAAGGTATCGAGGCATTTGACCTGGTGGAGGAGATACGGGCTGTTTCTAAGGCGCGGCGCAGCGGCGACGCGAAGGCAGCGTTCAAGCTGGCGCATCGTCTGGAGTCGCTGCCCCTGGAATCCAAAAGCGTGCTCATCAAGGCCTTCTCCAACTATTTCCAATTGATAAATATTGCCGAGGATTTGCAGCGCATTCGCGTGATTCGCCAGCGCGAGGCCAAGGGCACCCTCAAAGAATCGATCCGCAACGCTGTGCGCACGCTTAAGGAGAACGGGAAAAGCGCCGATCAGGTTCGCGGGCTGTTGAACCAGACGCGCCTTCGGCTCGTGTTCACGGCGCACCCATCCGAAGCCAAGCGCCAGGAGATTCTCATCAAGCTGCGCCACATCGCCTCCATGATGGAAGTGCGCGACCGGCATAACCTGCTACCGCGCGAATTGCGTAAACTGGAAGGCGATCTGGCCGAAGAAGTCGAAGAACTCTGGCAGACCCGCCCTATCCGCGCGACCAAAAAACAAGTTGCCGACGAGGTTGACTTTGGCATTTATTTCATCCGTTCGGTCGTGGTCGATGTCGTGATCGACATTTATGAAGATCTGCAGCAGGCGCTGGAAGAACATTACCCGGACGACGATTGGTCGGAGTTGCCGCCGGTACTGCGCTACGCGTCATGGATTGGCGGCGACCGCGATGGCAACCCAAACGTGACAACCGATGTTACGCTGCAAACCCTGGCGACTCTGCGCCGGACCGCGCGCCAGATTTACCTTGAGGAAGTCGAGTATCTGACACAGAACTTGACGCAAGATACCGAGAGCACCGGCGTCTCGCCCGACCTTCGCGCGGCGCTGAGCGACGACAGCGAGGCCCGCGCCTTGTATCCGGGCGAGGCTTATCGCCAGCAGATGTCCAGGATTCATGATCGGCTGACAGATGACAGCTACCGCTCCAGCCGCGAACTACTGGACGATCTGTTAGTTGTACAGCGCAGTCTGAAAGGGCATCGGGGCATGCGCTCTGCGCTGGGCGCCGTGCAACGTTTGGTGCGCAAGGTCCGGTTGTTCGGTTTGCACCTGGTCCCGCTTGAAGTGCGCGAAGACGCCGGCTTGCACGCGGCAGCCCTGGACGAGATCTTCCGGTTCTTCGCTATAAACGGCGGATATCTCTCGCTGCCTGAAGAAGAAAAGCAGGACCTGTTAAGTTTTGAGATTGGCAATCGCCGGCCCCTATTCCCCATAGACATCAGCGTATTCACTGAAACGACGCAAAGCATCATCCGCACCTGGCAGATGATCCGCGCCGCGCATCGGCAAAATGACCCGATCGTGATCGACACTGTAATCGCCAGTATGTCGAAGCAGCCCAGCGATGTCTTGACAATGCTGCTATTCGCCCGAGAAGTCGGCATCGACAGCGATGTCTATATCGTGCCTTTGTTCGAGACCATAGACGACTTGTATCGGGCGCCGGAGATCATGACGCAGCTGTTCGACAACGTCGAATACCGCAAGTACTTGAAAGCCCGTTCCGGCAAGCGCGGCTTACGTCAACAAGTCATGATCGGCTACTCCGACAGCAGCAAGGACGGCGGCTATCTGGCCTCGAACTGGAACCTGTACAACGCCCAGCGAATCCTGACCAGCACCTGCGTTGATCGAGGCGTGTCCCTGGAATTGTTCCATGGTCGCGGCGGCAGCATCGGCAGAGGCGGCGGGCCAACCAACCGCGCCATCTTGTCGCAACCGCCAGAGTCCCTGCGCGGAGGCGTCAAGATCACCGAGCAGGGCGAGGTCATCGCCTATCGCTACAGCAACAAGGGCATTGCGCATCGTCACCTCAATCAAGTCATGAACGCGGTCTTGATTGGCATGGGCTTGCAAGAGGAACGGCACGTGCCGCCGGATTATCTGCTGGCCATGGCTGAACTGTCGCGGATGAGCAGCGGGGCATACCGGCACTTTGTCTACGAGAGCGACGGCTTTATCGAGTACTGGCAACAAGCAACGCCAATCAACGAATTGAGCATGATGCAGATCAGTTCGCGCCCGGCCAAGCGTAGCAAAAAAGGCGGTTTCGCCGCGATGCGCGCCATCCCCTGGATGTTCAGTTGGATGCAGAGCCGCGCCATTGTGCCGAGCTGGTATGGGATCGGTAGCGCCTTCCAAAGCTTTTGCGAGAGCAATAGCGACGGCATTGATCGCCTGCGCGAGATGTACCAGAAATGGGCCTTCTTCAACGCCATCATCGACAACGCCCAGCTGGACGTCGCCAAGGCGGATATGGGCATTGCCGAGTTATACGCCTCGCTGGTAGATCCGCCGGAACTGCGCGACCGCTTCTTTCAGCGCATCAAGAATGAGCATGCCCTTAGCAGCGCGATGATTATGAGCGTTACGCAGAAAGATGGCTTGCTGTCCAATATGGCGGCGATAAAGACCTCGATAGAACGGCGGAATCCTTATGTCGATCCGCTGAACTTCATGCAGGTCGCGCTCCTGCGCGAACTGCGCCAGCTTGACGCCGACGCCAGCGATCGCGATGCGGTACTGGGCGCTACCTTGGCTACCATCAACGGCATTGCCGCAGGAATGAAAACGACCGGCTAAGTCGCGCCTTGTGGCAAGTGCCAGTCCGGCGTCGTGAAGCGCTGTATCTCCAACAGGTAACCGTCCGGGTCCCGGACAAAGAAATGATAAATCCGGTAACGTTCGTTGGCGCGCGGCGCGTGCTCGCAGGGCCAGCCCCGCGATGTGATGCGCTTGTACCAGCCGTCTACATCCGCCGTAACCACGGTGAAAATGAGACCGTCTTGGCTTGTCGCGCCGGTTTCACGTTCGCAAATGCCCAGGAACGCCGAGTCGCCTGTCACACGATATATGCGACAACTGCCCTGGTCCAGAACGAGCGAAAAGCCAAGTATGTCTTGGTAGAACCGTCCGGATCGCTGAAGATCGCGGACATAGAGAAACGTAATCTGTGCATCTATTGGGAGGGTCTGCATTCTGAAACTAGCCTCGCGCTTACCGGTCGAAACTTCGCAGATTTAACCCGAAGACGATCCAACCTGTGTTCTCTAGCTGTCGGCGCCCGCTGCAAGAGCGAACAGCGAATCCACGCCGGGATCGCGCAGGAATTCATGCCGCGTCTCAATAGTTAATGGCGCCTGTTCTGCCGGGAGCAAAGCCCAGAACGATTTTGGATCGACAACTTGACCGCTTCCAATTTCGGCATAGCTTCGCAACAGTTGGAAGAATTGCTCGTCGCCGATATCTTGGCGCAGATTGTGCAGCATTTGTACGCCCCGCAGGTAAATCGCGTTGATGTATTCACGGAAAGTATTGAACTCGTAGACCTTGCTGTCGACATCGCCCTTCGGGAGATAACTGGCCACGCGGAAGGTCCACCACCAATTCTTGTCCGCCGGATAATGCGCTTCGATGAACAGGTATTCACTGTAGGTCGCCAAGGCTTCGTCAAGCCAGGGATGAAGCGCAGCGTCGTTGCCAACAAGCGCATACCACCACTGATGAGCGATTTCGTGCACCGATACCAGCGTCAGATAATTGTAGGCTGTCCCGTCAAACTGGGCGAACCAGGCCGAACCCACGAAGACCAGACCGGTAAACTCCATGCCATCGGGGAAGTCGCCCTGCACGACAACCAATCGATCACGGGGATATTTGCCAAAGAGCCTTTCAAACAATTCCAGCGCCTGAATTGTTATTGCCAATACATGAGATGCGCTATTCTTTCCGTTGATATTGACGCCCGCTTGTGAATCGCGCAGCGTGTAAACGGCGACATCAACTCCGCTAGCGCTAAGGCCTTCGTGAAGTTGAAACTTCTCGCTTAGGCTGAGGGCAAAGTCGCGCGATTGCCGCAATTCGACTCGCCAAAGGCCCGGCTCCAATTCCTTGATTTCGCCCGACGCAGCCAGTTTCAGGTCATCCGTCGCGTCTTGCACATGCACTTCTACCCGCCAATCCGCAACATCGTAGACGATCTGCTCTCCGATTCTGGCGGGACTGTGAATGCGCCATTCCCCGTTTATGCGCGCGGCGACATTCGGCAGAAAATGCGCCAAATTTAGCTGACGCGGACTGTAACCGAAGAAACCGCGAAAGGCGCGCATACCGTCTCGTATCACATCGGGGAGCAAGCGAAACCGTATTTCGATTTCTATCGCGCAGCCCGGTGGCAAGGCCATGGCCAGCGGGATTTCCAGCCTGTTTGCGTCCAGTTCGTGGTAGGCGGGAGCCTCGTCGACCAATAGCTCGTTGAGCACAAAGCTGCCATCCCATTGGTTGGACTGAACGTCCAGGACAATAGACTCCAAAGGATCGTCTTCACGATTCTTGAAGGATATCAGTTGATCAACGCTGGCAGCCTTTTGCGCATAGTCAATATCAACTCGGGCAGCAACTTGACGGGCAGAGCTTGCGGCATCATCACTGCCACAGGCATAAGGATACGAGGCTGTGGACTCAGCGGGCGCGACCGGCGCGGCTGTATTCTCCGCGGCTGCGCTTGGGCTCGGCGGAGCGGACTCGCTGGTGGCGCCGAGACGCACATTCGGCGCATTCGACGGCGCTGAATTCGCACTTGGCGGGATACTGCCGAGATTGCATGCGGATAGCAAAACACAGGCGAACGCTGTCAAGCCGAATAATTTGAACATAATCTGCATCTTACAGCCGCTGACCGCCCGACACAATGCGCGGTTCCCAAGCAGCTATGAATGACGATATGAACTTGTCGATAAGATGTGTTATCCTTCCCGGCAAGTTTTACTCGCCGTTCCGCCGCCCGGCAGATGCCCGAGATCGTCGATGGACGCGTCCGCAAAAGTGAGCTTTCACCACAAGATCGTCGCGGCGATACGCCTGTCGCGCTGGCGCGAACACGTTCCATTTACGATTCCGCTCAGCCTCATAGGCAGCCTGCTCGCGATCGAAGCCGCGGGAGCAGACGTTGATTGGCGAGCCTTTGCAGTGATCGCTGCAAACATTTTCTCAATGTCATTCGCATTTGTCATCAACAATATCGCTGACGCGCCGGACGACGCCTTGAATCCCCAAAAAATGCGCCGCAACGTGATAAGCAATGGTGTCATGTCGCCTCGCGAAGGCTGGTTCCTGGCGACGCTGACTGCGGCCTGCGCGCTGTTGCTCTACGCCCTGAGCGGCGTCTGGGCTCTGGCGATTGGCGGGCTAACGCTTGTTCTCTGTTTTTTGTACTCGGCGCACCCGTTTCGGCTGAAGGCCCGTCCAGTCACGGATGTCTTGTCCCATGCCTTGATGCTCAGCGGACTCTTGGTGATGACGGGCTATTTCGCCTACGATACCAATCCAGAGGTCGCCTGGCTGGTGATCCTCGCGGCGATTCTCTTTTCCGCCTACGGCCAATTCTACAACCAGATTGACGACTACGAGGTGGACAAATCGGCGGGACTCCAAAATACTGTCGTTTTGCTGGGCAAGCCTTTGACGCGCCTGCTGAGCTTCGCGTCCTTGCTAGGCGCTCTTTTCTGCATGGCAGTCTCTATTCTCCAAGGCTTGTTCCCGCCCTGGCTAGGCATTTTCCTGGTTATCGGTTTCCTCATCGTCCTGATGTTTCCCTGGGAATTCGATATGCGGGGCAACCTGGCAACGGACGGGGGCAACATGCAGCGTCCGGGACTTATCGTCGCGAACCTGGTCGCGATGGTCTGGCTGGCCTCCGCAATGGGCCTGCTATCCATCGGATAAGCGCCTTGTGCTAGAATTGCTGTAAGGACAGCCACGATCGAGTCAGACCATGGAAACGATCCATCAGATTCTCTTCAATACACATATCTTGTATTCTTTGGCCTTGGGACTCTGGGCAACCGTCATTGCCGCGCGCAAGGACCCCATCAGCGGGCACTATTGGGGCGCCATGTTGACCTATGCTTTGCTGGCCGGCGCGATACTGCTGATTGGCATCTTGCTCCTGGCGACCGGCTTTCAGCCGCGCTCCGGCCGAGTGATCGTCTACGTACTTTATATGTTCTGGCTGGCGATCATCATGCCCGGCACATTCACCATGTTAAGAGGCCGCGACGATCGTTCCGCCGCCATCGCTTTTGCCCTGCTCGCATTCTTCAACTTCTCCACATCAATCAGCATGATCGAACGCGAGCTGGTAGGACCCTGGATCGAATTGACCTGAAACGCCTTCGCGTCAAGCACAGGGGCGCGCATGAATGCATCGTCGGGTCATGTTGCAGCCGCGTACGCCGGGGATTTGCGCGCGACAGCATTTGGAACAGCCATATGGGTAGATCTGGCACATTGGATCAAAGACCAGCCTGGACTCGGGAACAGCTATCGGAGGCCTTGGGCGAATCTGCACTCCGGTTGATCGCGACCATCGCAAAACGCGCGCATGCGGAAAACATCGCCATTTATCTGGTCGGCGGCGTCGTGAGAGACTTGCTATTGGAGCGCGAGAATCTGGATCTGGACTTCGTGCTGGAGGGCGATGCGATAGCCTTCGCCTGCAAGCTGGCGCGGATCTACGGGGGCGAAACTGAAAGACACGCTCCCTTTGGGACCGCCAAGTGGAAACTCGACAGCGCGGCAATCAGCAATCTGTCCCTGGGAAGCGAGGCGATTCCCGCGCAAATCGATTTTGCGACCGCGCGAACGGAAGAGTACCCTGCGCCGGCTGCCTTGCCCGCGGTGGAGCCGGGCCTGATCTGGCAGGATTTGCGCCGCCGCGACTTCACCGTTAACGCGCTGGCGCTACGCGTCGAAGCCGGATCATGTCCCTGGCAGATGCTCGATCCCGGCGACGGTTACAGCGACATCCTTGGCAAGAAGATCCGTGTTTTGCACGCCCAGAGCTTTATCGACGATCCAACGCGCATATTTCGCGCCTTCCGCTTTGCCAGCCGCTTTGGATTCACGATTGAATCAAGCACGGCAGATATCTTGCATGCGGCGATTCCAATGATACAGCGCCTCAGCGGAGAGCGGATTCGCCACGAATTGGACTTGATCTTGCGCGAAAAATATCCAGAGCGAATCATCGCTGATCTGTCAGAGCTGGACATCTTCTCGCAGATTCACGATTCTTTTCTCATTGGCATGCGATCGACTGGCCAATTGAAGCGCTTGCGCGAACACATGCCACAGATGCCCGGGAACGCCGACGACATAGCCCGCCTGGGATGGCATCTGCTCTTCTCCAGCATAGCGGAAGATGACGCGCTCTTGATTAGCGCTCGCCTGGGCTTGACGGGTGACTTATCCAATTCAATCGCGGGATTCGCGCGCCTGCTATCAAAGGTCGACTGGCTGGGCGCGCCCGCCACCAAAGCCAGCGCAATCACGCGCTTCCTCGACGGCGTCTCGGCAACCGCCTTGCGAGCCGCCCTGATTTGCAACGTTGATGACCATGCAGTCAAAGAGCGCATGGAGTCGTATATGGCGGATTGGCGCCATCGCCGGACCACCATTGACGGAAACGACTTGATTCGCGCCGGATTGGCGCCGGGACCAATCTATCGCGAAATCCTGGACAAGCTGCGGGGCGCCTGGATTGATGGCGAGATCGAGTCGGGGGAGCAAGAGCGTGAACTATTCTTGAAGCTGGTTAAAGAAGCGAAATAGCGTGGTTTTGCCGCTGACCGCATCCGAGCGGCCCGTGCCTGACCTACCCCGAGCGGATTCGCGCAACTGTCGCAATTGTCTGTCGCAGTTTCAACGTCTTCGTATGCAATCATTTACCTTTAGGCAAGTTTCTCGTAAGCAATTATCGCTAGTCTAGGAATGCGTCAGTTATCCAAGAGGGTTATGCAACAATGGAAAATGTCACATTTGGATTAGCCTTGGTGGCGGGATTTCTATCGTTTATCTCGCCCTGCGTGCTACCGCTGGTTCCGGCCTATATCGGCTATATGGGCGGCAGATTGACCCACAACGTGGCGCGCCAGACTTCGGCGGGGGGCGCCCCCGCGCTTGGGGTCACAGTGCGCCTGCAGATGCTGCTGCACGGCATCGCCTTTGTGCTGGGTTTCACCTTGATTTTCGTCCTGATCGGATTCCTTACGACGGCGCTCGCCAGCATCGCCGGGCAATTCGTCAGCACGTTTACAGAAAGCCTCGGCCGCATTGGCGGGCTCGTCATCATATTCTTCGGTTTGCAATTTATGGGCCTGCTGCCGCGGTTCTTTCGCTGGCTGCGCGCCAAGAGCAACGCCGGTTTGCTCGACAATGTGCTGCTGAGCATCGTATTTGCCCTTGCTGCCAGCGCCGCAATCTACTGGGGATTCGTCGAGCAGATCATCATCGCTCTGCCATTGGTGGCAGCCCTTGTAGTCGCTATGTTCGTCAATGGCGCATTTGCCCAACCCGCGGTCTTTTGGAATCGCATTCTCGACCGGCTGGATCTGATGATTTACTCCGACACGCGTGGCGATGTCGCGGGATCAGGCCGCGAGGGACTGCTCGGTTCGGCCTTCATGGGTATGGTTTTCTCCGCCGGCTGGACGCCCTGCATTGGTCCGCTCCTCGGGACCATACTCACCGTGGCTGCGGCAACAGGCGCTACCACCGGTGACATCGTACAGGGCATGCTCCTGCTTTCGGCTTATTCGATCGGACTTGGCATTCCCTTTGTCATCACGGCGCTGCTGATGAATAGCGCCCAGGGCATCCTCCGGCGGCTGCAACGGCATATGCGCAAAATCGAGCTATTCAGCGGAACACTGCTGATCCTTATCGGTATGCTGGTCGCGAGCGGACAATTGCAAAGCTTGAGCCAGACGTTCTCGCAGGGAGACTTTGCCGATTTCACTTTTCGCGTGGAAGAATGTGGCGTGGGTTATTTCGAGGGGCGCGTCGGGCACAGCCACGTCGGCGCCTGCTTGAGCGGGACGCTAATGCCAGTGGCCATCAATCAAAGCGCTGGCGGAGCTTTCACAGACGACGTTAGCCGCTTGGAATACCTTTTCCATGCCGACGAAGCGACAGTCATCGACATCGAGTTGCGGGGGCTGGGAAGCGAAGTGCCGGATTTCACAGTGACGCTGTTCTCGCCAACTGACGCAGCGATCGCGGCATCGGACAAGGCCGGCAGCGTGATAGCCGATGACAAGTTCTATCCCTTGACACAGGTAGCGCTGCAACAGGACGGGCTCCATCGTCTTGTCCTGGAAAAGGGCGAAGCGGACGCGGACGGCCGATTCCGCGTTAAAGCGCGAGAATCCCAGCCGCTCGCCTTGCCGGGAGGCGATGGCGCCTCTGACGATGAAGGGGGCGCTTTGGGTTCGATCACTGCGCTAGCGGAAAACGCTTTGAGCAGCCTCAGCGACATCGCCAGTGAATTGGGTCCTGCGGTTGGTCTGGCAGAAGGCAACCGGGCCCCCGATTTCACGATTGCTACCGTCGACGGTCAAGAACTGAACTTGTCCGATCTGCGCGACAAGGTGGTCCTGCTCAATTTCTGGGGCACCTGGTGCGGTCCCTGCCGGCGGGAAATGCCGGAATTCCAGAAAGCCTACGAGGAATGGGGGGAAGAAGGATTGCTGATCCTGGCTATCGCCTACAATGATACTGAAGCCGCGATCAGGGACTTCCGCGATGAATTCGGCCTCACGTTTCCGCTGGCGCTTGATGACAGCGGCGAGATCAACGACAGTTACGCCGTGCAGACCCGGCCCAGCACCTACATCATCGGGCGCGATGGACTTATCCGGACCAAGCACTTCGGCATCATGACCGAGCCACAGTTGCGGGAGCTATTCGATGACCTGTTCCCGGAACATTAACCGACAGATAGAGTCGGACGAAGCTATATTTGATGTCCGCGATTAGCAAGCTGATTCAAGTCGCGGTCGCGCTCCTTTGTTTGGGCGCGGCCGCTGCTGTTCTGCGCGACAATGGCCTGCCGACAAACGCTTCAAGAGTGCGCGAGTGGTATCAGCGCCGCGCAGCGACGATCGGGGCGCTGGCGCCCTCGTTTACACTGCAAACGCACAGGTCAGACGACTTCACACTGCGTCCAGCGCGGGGCGCGACCGTGCTCAACTTCTGGGCGACCTGGTGCCAACCCTGCCGCGCCGAAATGATGCAACTGCAAGCGCTGGTCGAATCAAAGCCAGAATCGCCACGCATCATCGCGGTCAATCTCGGCGAGTCCATTCCATCTGTGAGAAAATGGGTCGAGGACTTGGGGCTAACCTATACCGTGCTGCTTGATCCGCAATTCAGCGTGGCGTCGTTATATGGGGTCCGCGGACTGCCAACGACCTTTCTACTTGACTCGCAGATGATAGTAAAACAAGTGAATTTTGGACCGGTAAGCGCAACGGAACTGCAGCGGCGAATTGACGGTTTTACCAAAAGATCGTGACCGAATTTCAGATGAACGCGCTAGTGAGACGCTTCATGTCCCGTTTGCGAACGATAGTGTGCTTTGCCGCGCGCAAGTGGCTCTGGATTGTGATGAGCGCCCTCGGCATTTACATCAGCTTGCCCTGGTTGGCGCCGACCCTGGCCAAGGCCGGTTTATACGGTCCCGCCGATTTTATCTATACGATTTATAGTCCTTTTTGCCACCAGTTCGCCTTTCGATCGCCCTTCTTGTACGGCGAGCAGCTCTTCTATCCGCGCGGCGCGGCCGAAACCAACTACAAGCCCTTTGAAGAATACGCGATCGAATCTCCGCGGTTCCTCGAGCAATATCGATATTGGCAGTCTGCCTATTACGGCGGCGCCGCGGCATCGACGCCGACGCTTGACGATTTGGGGGTCTTCAGCGTAGCCCAGCAATTCGCCGCCAGGCATTTCATCGGCGACCAGACAGTTGGCTATAAGACCAGCCTCTGCGCGCGCGACCTAGCAGTTTATACCATGATGTTCCTTGGCGGGCTGGTCTATTGGCGTTATCGCTGGCGCCTTCGCCCCTTGCCACTCCTCCTGTACCTTTTCGTCGGCTTGGGACCGATCGGTCTGGATGGATTCAGCCAGTTGCTGAGCTATCCGCCATTTGAGTTCTGGCCAGTCAGAGAAACAGAACCGGTCTATCGGCTGGTCACGGGCGGACTCTTCGGATTGATGAGCGCCTGGCTGGCCTTCCCGCATATCGAACGGTCGATGGACGACATCGCTACACGGCTCGAAGCGGCTGAAAATACCGCGCTTGAATAGGCGCTCAAGAGCCTAAGCCGAATCGCTATCGTCTTCTGGCTTGCTCAGGCGCGACAGTCTTGCATCCATATTCGGCTTGTCGCTTTTGCGCGGCTTTGGCGATCGGGGATCGGGCTCCTCGTCAACGACGACATCAAACCGTTCGTAATGCCCTGTGATCTGCGACGGTTTGGGAACCGGCGAATTGTTTAGCAGGTTCTCCAAACTGGAGCGCGCTTCGTCCAGCTTGTCAGTGACCGCGCCAATGATCGAACTGCCTTGAATATTGGACTCGACGCCGTCCCGCGCATCCTCCACCGGGATGCGTTTGCGCGCCGGGCCCCGGCCGGCCACAGTTGTACGCGGCTGCGCCCTTCGTTCCTGGCCATCCAATGCCATCTCGACCGTCGACATCTCCTGCATCAAATGCTGCGTTAGCAGACGATGATCGCGCAATTCGGATTCGGCAATTGTCAACTGCTGCTGCTTCAAATTCAATTGATTCTGAAGGCGTCGCGCGCCAAATTCGTCCCCCGCCTGCAGGACCCGATCAACCTGTTGATCCAGGTCTGCCACGTCGCGTATCAGGGATTCGATCTTCGCCTGCAGATCGTCCTCGTAGTCTATCGCCTCTTCCAGGCGTTGGCGCAAGGACTCTACCGATCGACGCGGGTTCTTTTCCGCGTCTTCGGCGTTCAGCTTGATGCGCGCCAAGGGCGACCTGGGATTCCTGCCCAACAGGTCATTGACTTGTGCATTGACAAGGGTATTGATCTTGTCGAATAGGCTTGACATCTTTTCCCATTCCCCTGGCAGGCATGCCGTCTACTTTCCCTATTATAACGCAAGTGAGGGACATTGCGTTTTGGCGGTCATTCGTCTTGTGGGCAGTTGCCCCGCCAGTCTAATCTATACACAGACATATTCTGGCCACCCGCGGCTCGCGCCGCCCGCCCTTCCGTTGAGAACACGAGACAAAGTCGCTTGTCGGCGCTGGTCCCGCCCGGTATCTGATCGGGAAAAGCAAAGAGAACTTCGACGCCTCGCGACTCAAGCAGCGTCCATACGGCCTCCGCATCGCCCAATATGGGAATCACTTCGGGACTGAGCAATCCAGCCAGATCCAGGACGCTGCGCCGAGCAAAGTACCCGAAAGCCCCCATGTCATGACCCGCTGCCAAATCATCTTCCGCGACATTGGCGCTGATCCACTGCGCGGTCCGCACCATCTCCTCATTCACTATCGCAACATCCTTGCGGAAGACCGCCGGTCCGACAGCCAGCGTGAAGACGGCGCCACATGACAATGTCGCGCCCAGCCAGGCTCGCGACAGAATACGACTGAACCGTCGCGGACACAGATTGCCTAACGCATGAACCAATCCGATGCCGCCGCATAAAATGATCGCGGGCAAGATCGGGATCAAATACCTGCCATGCTGATAGGCTGCCGGCAGCCGAGCCGCGTAGAGCAAGACTAGCGCGACAACCCAAAACAAGGGCAGAATCGCCATCAATACCGGAAGGCGAAATCGTCCGCGGGCCGCAAGCTGCGTGTATACCGCCAGTCCCGGCAAAAGGAGGATCTGCGCGCCGGCAAATACCGGAATCACGATACCGATGATACGCGTCGCGAAGGGCGTTCCCAA
This sequence comes from Chloroflexota bacterium, assembly GCA_026708115.1. Lineage (GTDB taxonomy): Bacteria > Chloroflexota > Anaerolineae > Aggregatilineales > Phototrophicaceae > UBA6055. Next base: position 208,355 of record JAPOVL010000037.1, on the reverse strand, counting down.
CAAGATCTGCTGTTGCTGCAATTTCGCGCTGGCGCTCGCGGGCAGCAAGGAGCCCGTCAACGTCCAGTTGAAATGGACATAGGGGAAGACGATAACAGCAAAGGTCAACAGCGCGATCGAAGCAAAAGCCGCCAGCCTCGCGCGAGTTGTCCCTGGCGGCTTGACGCCCGTCGCGCCGCCCGCCCCCGGCTGCGCTTTCCTGCCGCTAGCCAAAGGTTTTGCTTTGAGCCCAGGACTGACTTCGCTTGCCATCACGGAAACCAGGACAAGCGCGCCGAGCAGCGCTCCTTCCGGTCGCGTCAAGGTCACAAGACCCGATAGTAGACCCAAGGTGATGGCATGCCCCGAGCTTAGCGCGGACGAACGCTGCAAGCAGGTCCGCCAGGCCCAGTAGATCAGCGCCGTCGTCAGTGTACAAAAGAGGATCGTCTCCATACCCGCGACTGCCGACCAAATCAGATGCCATGTTCCCAAGGTCAGCACGGGGGGCAGCCAGTACCATTGCGCATTGCACGAACATAGGCAGGCCGACATGCGCGCCAGCAACATCCCCAGCAAAGCCAGCACAGCAGCGCCCAGGGCAAGGGTCCAGAGCGGGTAAGCAATGCCAGTCTTGTAACCGATAGCCAACAAAATGACGTACAGCGGAGATGTTGCTGCGGCGCTCGCTGTCCCTGCCACCAGCGACCATTCCCCGCCTTCCGCCAGGTTGCGGGCGTATCCTTGATGTATCCAACTGTCGTCCAAAGGGAAACCGCCGCCGCCGCTCATCTCGTAGAGGCCGACCAAGGCAACGGAAACAACCAGAATCACGAGATCAAGACGCTTTTGGCGGGTCATGCAGGAACTCATACAGACGGGCATCTGGCAGGTCTTCCAATGGAATCTGACGCAGGAATCTCGGTGGGTCGTCAAGATCGAACTGGAGCTTGCGCGGCGCGGCGCGCGCGAATCCGTCATCGGTCACGTTTTCCAACAAGATGTAGCCGACATCGTATTTGACAGCTATCGCAAAGGCAACATCAATGGATTCGTTTGGCAAGGAAACGCCGGTCAAACCCAACTGGTAATAGAGCCGCGCGGGATCATTGATCATGACACGAGTATCGTCCGGCAGAACCGAACGCATGGCGGCGTAAGCGGCGGGAAGCGCCGTTCCTTCACCAATGCCGGCCCGCTCCGCAATCGCCGCGGAAAGCCCGGCGCCGACGACTAACAGCGTCATCGAATACAAGGGCTTGATATAAGCGCGCTTCCATGAGTCCCTTCCTTTGGCGATCCAGTCGATGGCGTCATCCAAGCCCATAACGCCCAAGACCATCCAAAACGGAAACAAGGCGGCGACGGCATGGAAGAGGCCGCCGCGGTAGCCCGGCAACGGGAAGACCAGGCACATCAACAGGTGGATGCCGATGGCGCAGAGCCAGAAGCCGCGAAGAAGAGGATGCCGCCGTCTGCGCCAAAGGCCAATCAACATGAACGGCGCCAGCGCGATCATGCCCTCAACCGCGACAAACGTTCCGATGCCATTTGCTATCCCGATAGCGCGCGTTCTCGCTAAAGTTTCGATGCCCTCAGCAAATAAATCCCGCGGCGACGCATCGTTGGGATAGTTGAACAAGTCCTCATATTCTCGCAACCAGATGGCTCGCAAGCCCCCTTGGGGCAATACGGCGCCTGTCGCATTCACGTTTCGCAGGAACCAGGGCAACATGGTGAGCGCGTAGCATATCAAAATCACGGCCGGATAAACGCCGCGATGCCAGCCCGCTCGCGAGGGCATGGCCGACTTCCCGTACTGAATCCAAGAGCTGACCAGCAGCGCAATGAACAGCATCAAAACGCCGTCGGGACGCGTCAGGTGACAGAGCCCGGCAAATACGCCGGACAAGGCCGAATACAGAAAGCGATTCCCTTTCGATTTTGCCGACATGCCAATCAACAGCAGGCAGAGCGACCCAACAAGAGCGTAGGGTGCGAAAGTATCAATCGCTCCCCAACGCGGCGCAAAGAAGCCCCCCATGACCGTCAGCAGACCCGCGGCCCAAGCCTGCCGCCGCGCGCCGCCCAGCAAACGCGCCAGAAGATAGGCGACCAGTCCCGCGCCCCCCGTCGCCAGCACAAACATGAACTGCGCCGCCTGGAAGCTATCCGGCGCCGCAGCCAACGCCATGCCAATCGCCGCCAGAACGGATGTCAGGGGCATCCAGTAGCGATGCGAGGGCGCGGGCAAGCCCTCGGGCGCGTCGATATAGGTCCACAGATAGTTGTCGGCGAACCCGCCGCCGGCACGCAAGCTGTTTGCCGCATTCAAATGATAGAAGCTGTCCGTGTAACTGGGACCATGTACGATCAGCCTGGCCATCGCCCAGGCCATCAGAAGCGCAACGATCCCAAAGCTTAGGGCGCCATAATGCCTGCTCATGGGGCTAACCATCCAGTTGCTCGATCATTGCAATTGCTTTGCTAGCGCTCAGTTCCAGGCGCCTGTCGCCGCCCCGGCGCCAGCGATCCAAAATAGTCTTGAGCTTTGCATCGCGCAGGCTCGCGTGAACAGGTACGGAGATGCCGTCTTCTTTCTCCAGGCACTTGCCCAGCGCGCAACAAGCTTGATACGCGGCCTCATCGGCTAGCTGCTCGCCTACGGTCTCAATCAATGCCAAGAGCGGTCCCATCAACGCGACCCGCTCAACTTTGCCCAGGGTCCAGATCGCGCTCGCCCTGCCCTCTTTCACCCGGAGCGCGAGCCCCGACAGATCTTCGGCGACCATTTTCTGTTCCTGGCGGGAAAGGCGCAGCCGCAATTGCTCTCGCGACAAGCTGCGCGCCGCCAGCTCGTCGCCCTCTTCCAGGTTGCTGCGATCAAGAATGAGCCCGAGCTGAAACAAGGCATACTCCCGCTCATCGAAATCATTTGCATCCAATTGCCTGAGCAAGTCTTCCAGCGCTCGCATGCGGCGGCGTCTCTTCATTGCCTCTCCTGCCCAGTCGTCTCTGGAGCCGCCACATGTTCTCGCAAAACCTTGTAGAAGGCTGCCGCCAGCCCCGCAAGCAATCCCGTGCGCAAAAGTACGATCAGCGCCCAGGGCAAGAACCACTCGCCTCCCATCTCTCCCGGCGGATCCAGATCAGCGGTGCGGCTCCACAGTACCGGGTACTCCGCGAAGGCCAGCAAACTCAGCACGATGGTTGCCAGCACGCCGCGTGCGCTCGGAAACGCGAGCAAGGTCAACGGTATGATTAAGCTCACCCACTGCGGGCTCCAAGCCTGTGCCTGTAGATAAAAGATCAGGATGGTAACCCCTACGAAAGCGATCAGGGCACGGTCGTCATCGCGCCTTGTAGTCAGGAAAACCAGCAGCCCCAAGCCAGCCGCGACCGCCAGCCGCAACCAGTTGGGGATCCTCGCCCCATTCCTGTCTCCATTATCGACCTCGCCCGGCTCCTTAAGTCGGTCTTCGACTGGTCCGAAGTTCCCGGTCGCATAATTGCCATCTAGCAAGGCCCAAATGGTCTGCGAACTGGGCTTTTCAGCTTGCGCTCGCAAGGACACGGACGCCAATTCATAATTGATGGCGAAGAGAGGCAGATACGCCAAAACCACCACAATCGCGCCGAGCGTCGCGAAACGAATGATAGGCATCGGTCGGCGATAGCGTATGATCGCCCCGCAAACCAGCGCTGGCACGAACTTCACCAAAATGCCCAGGGCTATCGCCAAGGCGGCTTGTGAATCACGCCCTTTGATCAAGTAGTAAATGCCCATCAGAAAAAAGAAATTCATCATACTATCGAAATTCCACCACATGAAAATGGCGGGCGCAATCGAGAGCGCATAAACCCATGCCAGGTTCCCGCCGGTGGAATTGCCATAAAGCAAGCAACCGATGCCCCGAACCAAGAGCAAGTTCCCCGTCTCGAAAGCGAGCATCAGCATACCTAGTACCAAAGACCAGTTGCTGTAATTGACACCCTCGCCTAAAAGCAAAAAGACGCCCGTGGAAATCGCCGGCCAAATCGGCGGGAATTCGCTCCACCAATCTCGGAAAGGGAACTTTCCTTCATCGGCAAGCGCGGCCAGGCGGAAGTGAAAAAGCCTGTCGCCGCCGGCGCCAATACCAGCTTCCCCATGTTCCGTTAGTACCGGCTGGTAGGCCAGGAACATCAAGAGACGAAACCCCAGGAAGAGCATCACCAGCACGCCTGCGTTGCTGAGCGACGACCGGGTTCCTGCACTGCCCTTTTTCATGACAAACTATCCATCGGTCAAGGGGGTCCGACGCAAGAATATGCTGGCGAGCGGATCTTGATAGGCAGTTTGCCAATCAGGATGCGATGTCAAGGCCTCGGCCAGCCCGCTATTGCTTTCAATTACGGCAAAGCCGACCCGCCAGCGGTCAAGCGCCTGCTGCCAACCGTCCCTGGCTGTAGCGATCCAATAATATTCATCGAGGAACGATCGGTAGAGGTCGCTGCGCCCATCGATGAATACCGGGTGCTCAGGAGCGTGAAACATCAGATAGCCGCCCCAATTGTAACTGTTGAACATATTTCCATGTAGTTCCAGGGAGTCTAACTGCTCAACAGCATCAACCGGCAACGCAGACCGCAGGCCCGCGCCAATGGTTTCGGCAGACAGCAGGTGACACAAGTGTGCTGCCAGGCCAATTGATACGGAGATGATCAGGCAGAGGTTTACCAGGGCGCGGACAACTGGCTCGCGGTCTCTAAATGGGATCACCCACCCCCGGTCCTGCAAAATGTCGTCCAGGTGATCCGAGGCAACCGGCGCCGCTGCAATGGCGAACAGGGCAAGATTCCTGGCCGCCAGCAGACCCATCGCAGCGCTGCCGCACACCAGGAACCACTCAGTGCAGTCAAGTTTGCGCTTGCTCCAACACATAGTTGCCAGAACCAGCGCCAGCAACAGGACGAAGCCCCAGGCGCGCGACTGACTGAAATCAGGTGATTGCCATTCCTGGATGTACCGGCTCAATTCGGGCATGGAAATCGTGCTAAAAGGCACGCTATAGACCTGAATGCCGAGCGGATTGAGAATCAGCAATGGCATTGATGCGACGGATACCAGCAGGAGTTTGCGAATGGCATGCAATGGCAGGCAGCTATCGCTCGTTCCGAATTTTGAATTGAGGACTTCGCCCAGGACAAATACGCCGACCAGAAGATAACCGATGATGAACCCGCCATGCGCATTGCACCAGATCAGCTGCAGTGGCGCGATCCACAGCAAGCGGTCACGCCCCTTGTATTTCAAGTCGCGCAGGATCCAGAGCAGAACCGATGCAAGCACAAAGGACAGCATCTGCGGACGCGGCGACCAGAAGACAGCCGCAGTCGCAGCGCCCAGCACAATAAGAAATGCCCGTGGATATGCCGAACCGCGGCAAGTGGCGAATAGAAACGACATGCCAACTGTCGCGGCGATCGCCGCGGCAACTGTAATCCCGGCGAAACCGGAATGTCTCCAGATCGCGTACAGCAACACATCGGAAATGGCGCTATGGTTCCAATGGACAATGTCGCTGAAGGTATGCGAAAAGGGATCCGGGTAAATGAGTTGGCCGGTCTCAGCGATGTATTGCCCGCTGCGCAGATGCCACCAAAGGTCGGCGTCTACGCTGATTCGCGCAGCCATAGCGAATACCAGCAAGAAAAGGATGATTGTCGCGCTGCGTTCGGTTGTTAGCCGCTTTAGTCGGCTCGCCATATTCGTTTCCTGCTGTCGGCTTGAAAAGCATCTCGGCGCCTAACTGGCGAATCGTCGACAAGCATGTCGCGCTCAGCCAAAACAAATAGCCTTCTCGGCGCACGAGCGACGCGCTGTATCAAAAGAGAGCGCGACATTCGCATCATGCCTGAATTGCTTGCGGAAGAAACTCAAGGCCGCTGGAAGCTCCAATTTATCTGTGGCAAAAACGTGACAGGCAGCGACTCAGTCAAGAATTGGTAACGCGTGAAATCCTGATTGTAACGACTGTGCGGCAGCAAAAGGCGCTCGATACGGTCGTCGTTCCGATATTGGTAAAGTTTTATCGCGAACAGCGGCAATCTGGGCGCTAAACTGCGCGCTTGCTCCATCGAGCGGATCGCGGCTGATCGGTCGCCCGATTGCCATTGCAAGACCGCAAGATTCGCCCAGGAGATGGCATGGTAGGGTTCCAAATCCAAAAATCGCTCGAAAGCCTCAATCCCTTCACCGATGGCTTCTCCCTCGCCGCCTGCGGCAAGCAGACCCCATAAGATCGCCCTCTGAAGATGATAAACGGGCATTGTCGGGTCGCTCACGACTAATTCCTCCAGCGAATCCAGCGCTTGACGATATTGAAGCGCTAGTTGGCCAAGGTCAGGGTTCTCGCCGCCCAACGCCGACAGTCGCAAAACCTCAATATAGCGGCTCTTGTATTGCATGTTCCTGAAGCCGATGGCCAAGAGGCACATCCAGAGCAGCGTCAAGCCCATAACGAATAACATCCCGGACCTTGCAGACGAGAACCTGTGATCAAGACTTGGGTCAAGTGCCAGAAGCAGCGAAAGGATGCCCAGCAAAGCCACCGCAGGCATCATGGCGGTGACATCAAACAGATGATGAACGCCAAATCCGACAACCGGCGCAGCAAAGAAGATCCAATCGGCGCGATCGTCGCCGGTCTTGACCTGCCAAACGCGGTGCAAGCGCTGGACTGTCAGCGCGACTGTCGCGCCCAAAGCCAATAATCCAAGCATGCCCATCTCCGCGGCGACATTCAGCGGCAAATTATGTGCATGCGCATAACTCTGCGCAGGTGGCATGGAAAGATAGCGGCCGCTGTGCCTGCCAAACGCGAAGAGCCCCTGGCCCACAAAAGGCGCATCCGAGAACTGCATTAGCGCCGACCGCCAGATCTCCGTGCGCAGGCTGGCGCGTCGTTCCCGCAACGTGAAGGAGTGGACAATCAGAGCCGTAGCGCAGGCGAGACAAAGCATGGCCATGACCGACGAAGCCAGCGCGAAGCGTCGCGTAGCCTGCCTTCGTTTGTCCCACCAAGCCCGAAACCGTACGGGCGACAATAAACCAAAGTGCGCCAGCATCAGCAGCAAGAGCGTGGCGCAGGCAACGAACAAGCCGATCCAGGCCCCGCGCGACAGCGTCAGTACCAGGTTGGCAATGGCGACGGCGCTGTATATGGACCAAACTGCTCTGCCTATGCCGGTTCGCGCGCGCCAGACTTTCCTCAGCGCCAGCGGGACAAGCACAACCAGGACCGAGCCCAGCGCATTGGCATTGCCAATCACGCTGACCGGCTGCAGCAACCTGCCTGTGTACAACATTTGCAGGGCGCTAAAGATGATCACCATCAAGCCCGCGCCAAGCAAGCCATCCACAGTCAGCTCTTTGAAGCTTGGTCGATTCGCGAACCAGTCCTGCAGAAAATACCAGCTACCGATATATACCGCGACAAACCACAAGGCAATCAGGCTGCGCCGGGCCGCTTCCGGGTTTGCCAGCATAGACGCCGCGATTGCCAGCAGCCACAGCGGCATGATCGGATCCAGAGCGCTGCGATGCCAGCGCCACTCGCGCCGCAGACGCAAGACCAACCAGACCAAAAGCGCGGCTAATATCAGCCCGCAAGTTAGCGCCTGGGTATCGGGAATGACCACGCCATTGAATGTAGCGCCAAAGGGCGACAGCAGATACAAACAGACCAGTGTGATGACAAGTCTCTCTGCGAGCCGACAGAGCGGCTTTGACTTGAGCATTGGCATACCAACTGTTCCAAGGCAATCTTGTTATAGGCTGCATTATACTGTTATTCGTAGGAACTGCCTTTGCGACAGGGGTGCCCAGCCTATTCCCGCGCGAGTCGCGCATTAGGCAATAAGATCGCTCGCATGCCGGTTACGAAACATACTGTCAATCGGTTACAATTGTGCGCAGCCTCGGTGGGCGCTGAACATACTCTTTTTTGATGAAACGCGATCTGCGGTAGCCGAGCAGGTTCATTATTCTGTGTGAGCGCGGTAGCCCACATTCGCTGCCGCCGAGCGGCTGCCAGAGAGTTGAGGGAAGCAATCATGAGCGTAGCGCGGGCACTCTACGAAATTCAAACGATCGAGCTTGATATTATTGAACGCACGAAACGCATGAAATCCGTCAACGCGCAACTGAAAGACGATGAACTGCTTCGGCAAGCCAAAGAAGGATTCGCAGTCGCCCAAACAGCCCTCGCTGACAACGGCAAACTTATCCGGGACATGGAAATTCAGATCGAAGCCGTCGTCGAAAAACGGGGGGCGACCGAGACCCGACTCTACAGCGGCAGCGTCGGTAACCCAAAAGAATTGCAGGACATGCAGATGGAAGTCGAATCACTCGCGCGTCGCCGCGCCCATCTCGATGATCAACTCTTGCAACTGATGATAGAGCGCGACCAGGCCAGCCAGGACATGGAAGAAAGCGGACAACTGCTGGAAGAAGTCCAAGCAGAACATGACGAACAGCAGGCAGACTTGATCAATGAAAAGACCGCGCTTTCGGCCGAGATTGAGCGCCTGATGACGAAGCGCAAAAATGCGCTTGCAAAAATACCCGGCGCCGCCCTGCAAACCTATAACAACATGAGAAGAGCCAAGAGCAACCGTCCGGTCGCCCTTCTGAGAGAAAAGACCTGCACTGTCTGCGGCATCAAACAAGACAACACAGTGCTGGCTGCCATCAACCGCAGTGAAGACCTTGTTAGCTGTAGCGACTGCGGCAGAATCTTGCTAAAGATCTGAGTGGTCCCAGGCCAAAGCGCGGCAACTCGGCCCGGGGACACAAGTGAGCGGGCCAGACTAGAAAATCAGTTGCATCAGAACGCTTATTCCCAGAAAGACAACCAGTGGACTGAGATCAATACCGCCCATCTGCGGCAATGCTTTGCGGATAGGCGCCAGTACCGGTTCCGTCGCTTGATACAAGAAGCGAGCGATCGGATTGTTGTAATCGAGATTGGGTATCCAGGTCATCAACACCCTTGCCAAAAGGATCAATTGATAAACTTGCAGCGCCCAGAAAATAATCAGAAACAGTGATTCCATTGCTCATCTAACCTTTCTTGATCGTCCTAAACTTAACCCTTGCGTTCACCAAATATTGCGCGGCCAATTCGGACAATGGTCGCGCCCTCTTCTATGGCAATCTGATAATCGTCCGTCATTCCCATGCTTAACTCCGGCAGCGAAATGGCGAACACGCCCGTCAACTCCTCGCGCAAGGAAAAGAGATCGGCAAATACCCTGCGAACCGCTTGGGGAGCCGCGCCGTAAGGCGCCATTGTCATCAATCCCTTCACGCGCAAGCCGTCCAGCGCCAAGATAGCGCCGATTTCTTGCCATAACTTTTCCTTCTCCACGTTGTCACCACAGCAATTATAACCCTTTAATCCGTATTTCGATGCTTCTCCCGATATATTTATCTCCAGCAAGATGTCAAGAGTCTGGTTTTTTGCCTGCGCCAGCCTCGACAGCTTCTGCGCCAATCGCAAGCTGTCAACCGACTGAACCAGGTCGAATAGCGGCAGCACCCGTTTGACTTTGCGACTTTGCACATGGCCAACCATATGCCATCTGACAGGCGCCGCCACCAGCTTGTTGACAGATTCAATCTTTTCTATACCCTCTTCTACGCGGTTTTCGCCAAAATGGTTTATGCCGGCAGCCGCCGCCGCTACCATCTCTTCGACGCTCTTCTGCTTGCTCACGGCGACCAGCGTAATCTCCGCCGGGTCTCTGTCGACCTTGCCGCAAGCAGCCGCAATCGAGTCCTCGACGCGCTTGATATTGTCGGCGATACTCATAGCGATATAATCACTCCAAATCGACCTGTCTTGCCCTCCTCCGCGCGGTGGGAAAAGAAATCGTCGCTATGTTCATATGTGCAAAGGCGCAGCACTTCCACATCTTCCACACCGACCCGTTGGAAGTCCAGTTGGTTCGCCAGCCACAAATCAAGAAAGGCGGCGCCATCCTTTGGATCGATTCGGACCACCCCCGCAGCCTCGCCAAAGTACTTGAAGGCTGCTTCTACCACTTCGCTGCCGATCTGGTAATTCGGTTGTGAAATCGCCGGACCGATGACAACTTGAATGTCTTGAGGACTGCTTCCGTAGGCATTGCCCATGGCGCTGACCATTTTTGCCGCGATGCCTTTTACTGTACCCCGCCAACCGGCGTGTCCCAATCCAATCGCCCCCTTTGCCGGATCGTAAAGCAGCAGCGGCACACAGTCCGCAAAGCGCATCACCAAAGGTATATCGGGTTGACCCGTGATCATCCCATCAGCTTTCGCCAGCCAACTCCTTCCGTTAGGCGGCCCGTCGACGACCAAGACGTCCGTACCATGTACCAGCCAGGTCGTTGCCGCGCGCTCGCCTTGCGCCTTCACCGCATCATACATACGCCGGTGATTCTCTCCGACAGCGGCGGAATCGTCTCCGATATTGCCGCCCAGATTCAGCGAGGTCCATTGTCCTCTGCTAGCGCCGCCGCGACGTGTGAATATGCCGTGCCTCAAACCGCGCCAATTCTCGTTGCGATAATAGGCCAATCCTGAACGTTCTACACGTTCCAAGTCAATCCGCTCCCAGCCCTGTGCTTGCTTCGACAGAGTCGCTGTTTCGCACTTAACTATACCACGATCACTGTACCAATAGGCCTGACGCCGACGATATCTGACTCTGCCGCTTCCTGGACTTGATTGCTCCGGCATTTTCCTCATGCATTTATGATACAATTGAGTCAGTTTATGGCAGGAATTTGGTAGGTAACGTGTAGAGAGCGTTCACGTGTCGCATCTCGAACAGGGCTTGATTCGTCCAGACACCGGTAATAAATCGTGGCTGTCGCAGTTCGGGAGTTGGCTTATTGACCTGGTCTTTCCGCCTGTTTGCAGTTGTGGCCGCGTCGATTATCATTTTTGCGCCGGCTGCCTGAAGGAACTATTGCGTTTTCCGTTAGAATCGCGAACTGTTTCAGTCGAAGCCTTGAATAGTTTGGCGTCAACCGGGATCTACGACGGGATACTGGAGCAAGCAATTAGGGCCTTCAAATACGACGGCGTCACGGGATTGGACAAGCACTTGGCGGAACGGTTGCAGCGGGTGTACGAGCAGACTCAGTGGCCCATTGACCTAATCATTCCGGTGCCACTCGCGGAAAAAAGACTGGATGAACGTGGATACAATCAGTCCGAGATGCTTGGTGCCTGCATGAGCAAAGTTTGCGGTATTCCCTGCCGAAGTGACTTTATGCGTCGCATACGCGAAACGGACCAACAAGCGCGCCTAAATGGCGAGCAGCGGATGGCAAATGTCAGGAATGCATTTGAGGCATCGGACGCGGTCAAGGGCCTTGCCATACTGCTGATCGATGACGTAGTAACCACCGGCTCTACCTTAAATGAGTGCGCGCGAGCCTTGAAGCGGGAGGGAGCAAGAGCGGTATACGGGCTCACGGTTGGTCACGCTTGACCAGGCGCACCAATTGTGACGAGTGGTTTCGAGCGAAAAGCCGGACGGATTTGACAGCATGCCCACAAATACCGGATACTTGGCTCAATTATTGAAAATCGAGGAGGTTGACAATGGATGTCAGCATTCACGGAGACGGCATCAAAATCACAGAGTCGCTTGATAGCTATGCGCGGTCGAAGATTGACAAACTGGACCGCTATCTGCCCAATATCGCTCATGTCGGCGTAGACCTGTCAATCATCCGCACGCACCGTGGCGCTGATCTGGCAATTGCGCAAATCACGGTGCAACACGCGCGCGGCGCGATATTGCGGGCGGAAGAGAAAATGAACATCGAAAACCGCGATACAATTCGCTTCGCAATCAACAAAGCCGTAGACAAACTTCATCGGCAAATCGACCGTTTCAAAAGCAAGCGCAAAGCCAAGAATCAGCGCATACGGGACAGGTATCGGGCCACCGTTGCCGAACTTGATATCGCCGAAGATGTGCCGCAATACGAGACCGTGGATGCCGAAGATGCAATAGCGCCAACGGAAATCATACGGCGCAAGGCGCCGGAAATGACCCCAATGACTGAAGAGGAAGCAATCGAACAACTCGAATTGCTCGACCACAACTTCTATATGTTCATGAATGCGGATTCCGAGCAGATCAACGTCGTGTATCGCCGCGACAACGGCGGATACGGGATACTCGTGACACAATAGCAGGGCCGTCGTTGACAGCGCTCTACGGCCTGTCCGAAGCATGTAGTTCCGCCAAGCGACGATATTTTCGGTATTCGTACCAGGCCATGAACAGGGATAGCCTCAAACCGTGCCAGTGGTCTCGGTAGCCCTTGAGCGTAACGTAACGCAGATGGAACTGGCGCAGCGGCTGCAGGATAAAGTTCCGGAACTTTGGCACTGTTCCCTTATCGAACATCATCCGCGCGTCGTAGCGTAGGTATCGCTCCTGCTTGTCCTTGAAGTGGGCAACATTCTGATAGTTGTAGTGGATAATAGGATTGTCCATCGTGCCGACTGGCCCATCGAGAATCACTATTTCATGGACTTGCTGTTGCGGGTCATAGCACGCCTTACCCAGTCGCAGCAGTCGCGTTTGGTAATCCGGATACCAGCCCGCCCCTCTAGTCAATTTGCCAAAGATGTAATTATGGCGCGGCAGTTTCCAAGCGGCGAATTCAGAATATGGCAGCGTGCGTCGTATTTCGCTAGCCAAGTCAGCGCTGATGCGTTCATCCGCATCGACAAAGAGGACCCATTCGGTCTCCCCTTCCACGGCGCCAAGCGCTGCGTTTCGTTGATCAGCATAATTGACAAAACTGTGCTGCAAGACTTCAGCGCCAAAGCGCCGGGCAATGGCAACGGTATCGTCACTGCTATAGGAATCAAAGATCAGGATTCTGTCGGCGAATCGCAGCGTTTCGACACAAGCGCCTATTTGCTCGGCCTCATTATAGGTCAAGACGATGGCGGTCAGTTGACTCATGAGCGCGCCAGCTTAATAATTTTCCGGCAGGCGTCGATCAATTCGTTTTCGCTGGAAGGAATTGAGGCCATCCGACGTGCCATGCCATGGGAGACCAGCTTGCGGGCCATCCAGCGTTTCCAGGGCGGATAGTGCTTGTCATAAAGTTGCAAGCGACTCTTCCAAAGGTTGAACAGGCTCACAGGGCGCGCTTGCGAGGAACTTCCCCCACCAAGATGCGTAATGCGAGCTTGCGGAACGCAGAAAATGCGCCAGCCATGTTCGCGTATGCGCCATTGCCAGTCGACCTCTTCACAGTAAATGAAAAATTGTTCGTCAAAGAGACCGACTTCCAGCAAGACCTCGCGTCTCAACATCATGGTAGCGCCCAACGCAAAATCCACCTCAAAGGGCTCTGTGGCGTCATAGCTTGATCTTGGGTAGCGCCCATTGAACGAACCTTCGATCCAGCGGCTCGGGGTTGGATACAGTTCCGTCCAGATCTGTCGCAGATCGGGAAACCGAAAAGCGCTGTGTTGGAAGCTGCCGTCAGCGAAACTGAGTCGCGCGCCAACGACGCCCGCACCGGCGTCGGCGAATAGCGCATCGAATAGCGCTTTTGTTGCGCCTGCCTCAGTCACGGTGTCCGGGTTCAAAAGGTAGACCGCGCCCGGCAAGTCCCTCTCTTTGCCGTGCCCTTGGAATCCGATCGATCGCATCGCAAGATTATTGGCGCGTCCAAAACCTATGTTTTCATCGCAGGCTGTCAAAATCACGGCCGGGAAATCCCGTTGGATCACATCAACCGTAGAGTCAGTCGATGCGCAATCAACTACCCGGATTTCGTATTTCATCGAGTTCGCCGACAGGTCATCCTGAAGGCTGCCCAGCGCATCGGCGATGACCGCCTCGTTGTTCCAGGTGACGACGATGACTGCCAGATCCACTGTTACTTTGCCTGGCTGGAGCTTCTATCCATCTAAATCACTGGCGGAATCGCCCGGATCAACCATCATGATCGAACGCACACCGACGTGATTGTTGCGCAGGCTGATCGCTACGTCTTCGTGAATCAAGCCCGCCCAGCAGTTCTGTGGATTACGCGCTTCGATGGTCGTCATGCGGATGGCGCCCCAGACCACCGCGCGCTCCTTTGATGGCAAGTATGAATATGTGTTGCCGCTCGCCTCGTCAAAGACCTCAACTAGTTTGTCAGCCGCGGCGATAGCCCAGCGATAAGGATAGCTGGCTTGCGATGTGGAACACTGTATGCCGATTCTCCATGCGCCCGACTCGTCAAACATGCCCAAGGTCGCCGCCTGCTGTTCTTGCTGGTAAACGGTGCCGGGCGGCGGCCCGGAGGTTCGAATAGGGACATCGCCGTAGTTTTCTACGGTCAATCGAAATACCAGCATTTCGCCCTTGGGTATCGTGATCTGCTGCGAATAGGCCAGCGACTCGCTATCTTCCGGTAACTGCAGCAGATCGCCAGCATAGTCGCGTGATGTGAAATAGCGATCCTCGTAGGGCCAGACATCAAAAGCGACGTCCACGCCGATCGCTTGAGGGGAGATCTCGGCATAGGGTTTCCCACCGGTCTCGATCGTTAAGCTGGTTTCCTGTCGAATGCGCTGACCGACGGCATCTTGTGCCAGCGCTAAGACTTCATAGGTGCCGTCAGGGGGCGGATCAACACCCAGGTCGATCCCCCCTTCATAGTCGAAGCGGTGCCTGCCCGCTTCGCCGTAATTGCGCTCTTCTACACGAGCGGAAATTGGAATCCTGACACCGGCCGAATCAACAAGGTATACGTCCAGGCTCTTGACATCCGTCTCCAGATATATGTTGATCTGTACACGGTCATCCACGCCATCTTGATTTGGCGAAAACACCGACGGCGACACGGTAAACGTGGACATGACCGGCAAGGGAAAATCGCCCGGCTGGATATCCAGGTGGCCGCTGGCATTCACGTCTTCGCCGGACGCGGTCCGCGCATTGAGCTTCCAATTGTACGTTCCTTGAGGCAACAAGCGTCGTTCAACATGTCCGATGAAAGTTTCGCCATCCAGCAGGAATCCATCCACGACACCGCTGAAGAGGACGCTGTACGCTTCTGCTTTTCGGGCTTGCCCCTTGCGGAAGAAAAAAGTCTTGCCATCCTCCGCCGTCAAAGATATGTCGACCGTTGCCGGTCGCGACAAGCGGTATTCAAATACGGCAATATCGTTTTCGCCATCAGCGTCGGGACTAATGGAGTCTCGATCGAAGCCGGCATGTATGATCAGCGGTAGAGGTGGCGAAAGAAGAAGACTCCCCCCAGCCAGCACTATCGCCGCGCCAAATACGGCCGCTAGAAGCAGCAATCCAGAATGGACGCGCATAGACTCCACATTCTTATTAATTGTCAGAGCATGGCAAGTCTAGCGATCCCGCCTCATAGCGACAAGACCCGATACTTTACACGGACAGTACGATTGGGCTAAACTTCCCTTCCTGGCCCTGGGACTGGTACACGAAACTAGAGAGAATTCCTTGAACCCAAAACAGAACAGAAATTTCACCGCGATCAAGAGCGCAGAGCCAAACAGCGACGGTATCTTTCAACTGCCGCTGCTCGTGCTGGATGACCGGGTCGTTTTTCCACAAGTGTTGAGCCTCGTTCCGATCACCACTGAGGCCAACTTTCAGGCAGTCAGCTATGCCAAAGAGCATAAGCAAACCCTCATCGCGGTTAAACAGCGACATGTGCTTAATGGTGGGCAGACAGCTCAGCATATCCACGAGATCGGGACAGAAATCGCCCCTGGTCAACAATCCGACGCCTACGGTGAAAACATCCATGTGCTCGTACAAGGCAGGCGCCGCGTTCACATCACGGATGTTGTCGAGGCGGCGCCCTTCCCCGTCGCGCGCGCCTTCACGGTCGAAGAACGGCTCCAAGAATCTGAGCGCGTCGAATCGCTTTGCATGTCGCTCTTGGAGCTTTTCAAACATTCCAGCCAGTTCTTGGAGTCCGTGCCGGACAGTGTGATCAAGTATATCCTCGCTGTTAAAGAACCGGGGCAGCTCTGCGACGCGTTGGCGGCTATCGTGCCGCTGGAACCGGAGCAATTGCAGACGCTCTTGGAAGAATTCGACGTTGCGCAACGCCTGGAACAGCTATCTGTCGCCGTCAGCGCCGATCTTCAAGACAGCCAACTCCACGAGGAAGTTCATACCCGTCTTCAAGACGAGATCGCCGCTAACCAACGCGAGATGTATTTGCGCGAGCAAATGCGCATTATCCAACAGGAATTGGGCGATGGGGATATCTTCCAGCAGGAGTTGCACGAACTTGCTGAAAAGATTCAAGATGCGAATCTGCCTCAAGACATCCAAGAAAAGGCGATGAAAGAACTGTCTCGTCTTGGCGTCATTCCGCCGATGTCTCCGGAATCCGGCGTTATTCACACTTACCTAGATCGGCTATTGACCTTGCCCTGGCATATCGCAAGCGAGGAAAACCTGGATTTGCAGCATGCGGAAAACATTCTCGACGGCGCCCACTATGGGCTGAAAAAGGTCAAGACGCGTATCATCGAACATATCGCCGTGAGAAAACTGGCGCGGGACAAAATGAAAAGTCCTATTCTCTGCTTTGTGGGCCCACCGGGCGTCGGCAAGACGTCGCTTGGCAAGAGTATCGCCGATGCCTTGGGATGCAAGTTTCTTCGCATCAGCCTCGGTGGCATACGCGATGAGGCGGAAATCCGCGGGCACCGCAGGACCTATATCGGTTCAATGCCGGGGCGCATTCTGCAGCAAATGGAGCGCGCGGAAACGGTGAACCCCGTGTTCATGCTCGACGAGATCGACAAGATGAACTCGGACTTCCGCGGCGATCCAGCCTCCGCTTTGTTGGAAGTCCTGGATCCGGAGCAGAATCGACATTTCGTCGACCATTATCTCGAAGTCCCGTATGATCTGTCGAAAGTCTCGTTTATCACGACCGCCAACGATCTCTATGGCATTCCTGAAGCCTTGGAAGATAGACTCGAGGTCATTGAATTCAAAGGCTACTCCGAGGAAGAGAAAATCGAGATCGCGCGGCGCTTTTTGATTCCGAAACAGTTGGAAGCCAACGGCATATCATCCGCCGGCATTAGTTTTTCCAAGGCCTCCTTGCAGCACATTATCCGGCACTTCACCTACGAGAGCGGCGTTCGAAATCTCGAAAGAGAGATCGCCAAGATCTGTCGAAAGATCGCGCGCCAGACGGCCTCGAACCGCGATCATCCCCGGCGCATCAGCCCAGCAATCGTAGAGAAGTATTTGGGCCCGCCACAGGTATTGGATTCGCGCGTTAATCGCGCCGACGGGATCGGCATTGTCAGCGGCCTGGTCTGGACGCCAAACGGGGGCGACATTCAAACGATTGAGGTTGCATTGGCACCGGGTAAGGGCAATCTGATGCTGACCGGGCAGTTGGGCGATGTTTTGCAAGAATCGGCGCATATCGCGCTTAGCTACTTACGCTCCCGCGCCCATGACTTTAATTTGCCCGCCGACGATTTTGACAATTACGATATCCATATTCACATGCCCGAAGGCGCCGTACAAAAGGACGGTCCCTCTGCCGGCATTACGCTGGCGACCGCATTAGTTTCCGCCTTTAGCGAATGTCGCGTCCGCAGCGACTACGCCATGACCGGGGAAATCACACTGCGCGGGCACATCCTGCCGGTCGGCGGCGTCGTGGAAAAAGTGCTGGCCGCGCGCCGGCGCAATGTCCCTCGGATCATCTTGCCCAAAGAAAATCAGAAAGATCTGCGCGATCTCTCCAAGGCCGTCAAGAAGGATGTTTCGGTGGTATTCGTCGAAGACATGCAAGAGGCGCTCGATCTGATTCTGCACGATCCGCCGCCGCGTCGGCAACGCGACATCGACGCCGAGAAACGGCAACGAGACAATCCAGAAGGCGAATAACCGAACGCTAGCGCATGGCCGCACGCTGGCGGTCCTGCTGCGCGCAATAGTGGAGCAAACGTAGGTCAATCGAACCTGTAGAATTGAATAGCCGCGCAGGAGGTATGGTAAGGTAGGAGCAAATCCGCCGTATAGGTACACTATGCGATCCTACTTCGCCAGCGCCTTCTTCGCCATCTTGCTAGGCGCTTGCAGCGCTCTAAGCCAGCCTACGCCAACGCCGAGCGCTACCGCCACATCGCGACCGACGGCCTCGCCTACTGCAACTGATACCGCTACGCCCTCGCCAACACTGACCAATACAGCTCTCCCCAGCTTGACGCCCACAGCAACAGCGACCTTCACCGCGACCTATACATTTACGCCGTCTTCGACCCCCACCATCACGCCCTACCCGGCCGTCGGATTTGTTTTCGACAACTGGGTCGTCGCCGATATTCCAGACAACGTCAAGGACGGCATATCCAATCCTATGGTGGTCTATCTCAACACCAACAATCAACAGACCATTGCCAACATTGCCACTGCGCAGCCAAACACCGGCATTCAAACGCTCTATCTGGCGCCGCCAAGCAACCCGGGCGCGCGTATCCCCATATTGGAACTGGCTTCCAATATGCGCCTGGAGGTTTTTCTGGCGAAGCCGGGGAACGCCCTGGCATTTGTCAAACGAGATGAACAGAGGCGGAGCAACGGCCTTTATATTCTCGATCTTTCGACTGGATTCGCGGCCAGAGTTGTGCCTGGCGACAGTCCCCTGGTGCAGCGCGGGTTCTATATCGAGCCGGACTGGTCGCCAGACGGCAGTCAACTGGCAGTGTCTGTGACCACCGGTTACGATATTGATATTTTCTTGTACGCCAAAGATGGATCCGGACGCCGCAACATTACCGCTGTCGGTTCATATGATTTGTGGCCGCGCTGGTCCCCCGACGGGACTTACATCGCGTTTGTTTCCGATCGCGCCGATTGTCCCAGTTGGATACCGGGGGAAGAGAATGCCTGCGATGCCGCGACGATGCCGCCGCCAAGCGAAGGCAAGGTCTATTTGCTGGAGGTTGAGACCGATACGATAAAGAAGATTAGCGACGTTTATGTTTCGGAGCCGCCCTATTGGATCAATGAGCAGCTTTTGGCCTTCGCGAGCGGCAATCCGCTCGACTTGCTGGATCCGCGGCGGCGAATATGGCGAGCGGACATCGTGACAGGCGACGTAAGAGAGATAAGACCTGCTGACGGAAGCGCCAGCGCCAGCTACCTGTCCGAAGCCTGGTCTCCGGACGGCCAAACCGTTCTGCTGCAAGTTGCTGATGAGACAAACCAATTATTACTCCTGGCTGCCGACGGCACGATCCTGCGACAAGATTCCGCGCTAGACTTCCCGCGTTTCGGCATGTCCGCGGCCTGGTCCCCGGACGGACAAAGAATCGCCATCGGCGGAACCGCGGGCCAATGCCCTTACGGCGTGCGTGTCAAAGCGGGGACTTACCGCAATATCGCGACTGGCAACCCGCCACCCAGCATGTGCGACCCAACGTTCTCGCCAGACAGCCAGTACATTGCCTTCAGCGGCGTGAACCCCCGCGTCGACGGCAGAAACGATGTCTACGTAGCCAACTATAATGGCTTCGGCAGCGTCAATATGACGGCTGCACTAAGAGGACAAATGGAACTGTTGGGCTGGGTCGGCGGTAGACCCTAGCCGCAATTTCCGCCAAAGGTTATAGTGTCGGCTGTTTACGATTGCAAAGGGCGGGAGCGTATCAATGTCGGATTTTGAGGGCCAGGTCGCGCTTGTTACCGGTGGGAGCCGCGGTATCGGTCGTGCGATATGCCTTGAGCTTGCTGCTCGCGGCGCGCTTGTGGCGGTCAATTACAACCGAAGCGCGACCGCTGCTGAAGACCTGGTCGGAGAGATAATTGCAGCCGGCGGCGCGGCGGAGGCCATTCAAGCCGATGTCGGCAGCGCCGAGCAAGTCGGGGCGCTGTTCAAATCTTTGCTGGGGAATCACGCGCGCATCGACATTTTGGTCAACAATGCCGGCATCACAGAAGACAATGTCATTATGAGGTTAAAGCCAAAGGACTTTGATGACGTCATCTCAACCAATCTGCGCAGCGCCTGGCTGTGCTGTCGGGAAGCTGCGCGCAGCATGATGCGCAAGCGCAGCGGGACCATCATCAATATTACCAGCGTGGTGGGCATTGCCGGCAACGCCGGCCAAAGCAACTACGCGGCTAGCAAAGCCGGCCTGGTCGGCATGACAAAGTCATTGGCGAAGGAACTCGCCGGCCGCGGCATCCGTGTCAACGCGGTAGCGCCGGGCTTCGTGGAAACGGATATGACCGCCGAATTGAGCGGCGAACTGCGAGAGCGGGCTATTGAAGCGATTCCCCTAGGCAGAATGGGCAATCCACAAGATATCGCCAAGACGGTCGCGTTCCTGGCATCTGCCGACGCCTCGTATATCACCGGCCAAACGATAATAGTTGATGGCGGCATGGTTATGTGAATCCCCCGCCAGACAAAGACCGGAGACAAACATGAGCACGATTTTCTCTAAAATCATCGCCCGGGAGATACCGGCGGATATCATCTACGAAGATGACCTGGTTTTGGCGTTTCGCGACATCGCGCCGCAAGCGCCGGTGCACATTCTGATCATCCCCAAGAAAGAGATCGCTACGGTCAATGATGTTTCCGTCGAGGATGAAGCGGCCCTGGGCAGGCTGTTCACGGTTGCGGCCCAGATCGCAAGTGACGAGGGCATTGCCGAAAGCGGCTACCGCCTGATTCTCAACTGCAACGAAGACGGCGGACAAGAAGTCTTCCACCTGCACATGCACATTCTGGGCGGACGTCGCCTGGGTCCGATGCTTGCCAAGCGCTAGACAAAGTCACAGCGCCGAAACGGATGCGGGGGTAAACCAGCTAAGCTTCACTGGTTTCTGCGGCTGCCTCCGTCCGTAGGTCTTGGCCGGTGGCGGTTGCATCGACAGTTGCGGTCGCATCGGCGTCCTGCATGTTCTCCTCGTCTTCTTCAGCAGCTTCTTCGCTAACGTCGTCTGCGGCGACTGCAGCGGGTTCGTCGTCTGCTACCGATTCCGCTTCCGACTGCGCCGCGCCCGCGGACGAAGCGGATTCATCCTCTCCGGCGGGTTCCTGCGGTTGTGGTTGCGCCTCAATATCCGCTTCTTGATCGGACAGGTCTGCAGTTTCCTCTACTACATCCTCTGGAAGCTCGTCGGGCAAGCCCCAATCGTTGGGCGTGGCGTCGTCAATTGCTTTGACTATCTGGGCCGTCGACGGCACGGCGCCCGCGCGCTCCGATATGATAGTCACCCCGTTGACCTGCACGGTTGGTGTGCCTGTCACGTCCTCGGTAATCGCGCTGTCTAGCGTTTCGGAAATCGCCGCCGAGTTGAAGCAATTGGTCAGTGTCGTCGTGTTAAGGCCGAGCCCCTCGGCGCCGGCCAGGAGTCGATTCTGCGAGTAGGCGGTGTTTGCATAGCGCGTTTGCCAATCGAAAAGCACGTCGTGCATTTCCCAAAACATGCCCTGCCGCCCTGCGCACAAGGCAGCCCGCGCCGCGCCCTGGGCATTGGGGATCGAACCGGTTTGCATGGGCACATAGGTGAACAAAACCTGCCCCCCTCGAACACGATCGAGAATGGCGTCAAATGAATCGCTGTGCAGCGCCTCGCAACCCGGGCAGGCGAAGCTGGCGTACTCTGCCAAGGTGACCGGCGCATTCAAATCGCCGAGCTGCGGGTAGCCCTCAACTGAGAAAGACCTTGAAATGTTATCGTATCGCTCTGTTAAGTCCGGTGGAATATAGGCTTCGACCGGCTGATTGGAAACAACAACCATGGCGACAGCCACAACGGCCACGATGACTATGGCCAACAGCAGTATCGTCCATCGATTCTGACGGCGCTGCTTTTGACGGCGCTGCCTGGCTTCCCGCGTGCGACTTGCCTTTTTCGTCATATCCTCCTAAGCCTCTTGTTTTAATGAACCGCGTCGCTCATGAGACGAGAAGGCTTATTGCTTTGTGTGAGCGCGGCAAACCTTTTCGCCGGTTACGCGCCGAGCGGCCGCTGCGACAATGTTTCCTCGCTGAACATGCCAAGAGTCTAATGCACAGTCGACGGTTTGTAAAAGGACAAGTATTAGACATTTCGGCAGGTTCTTTCCGCTCTCAAAGCAAGCCGCCCCCGCTGGAAAAACGCAAAGGCTTGCAAGAGAGATACGGTAACATCGCGCCCGGAACTCTGGTAGAATGGATGCTCGGCGGGGGCGGCCGATTTGCGCGCCCTGGCTTTCTAGCATGACCGCTGATAACGCGGTCCAAAAGTCACAAAGGAAGAGCCTATGAGCGACGTTTTTGGAGCATGGGGCACATTCGACACGGGGGATGGCGAGGCGGTCATTTACCGATTGAGCAAGCTATCGGAGAGCGGCGTCGGGCATGTTGAGTCACTGCCATTCAGCATCAAGATCCTGTTGGAAAACGCGCTGCGGAATCAGGACGGACGGCACTTCACGGCCGATGACGTGGTGAATCTGGCCTCATGGGACGCGGATAATCACAATCCAGCCGAAATCCCGTTTAGTCCGGCGCGGGTGATCCTGCAGGACTTCACTGGCGTGCCTTCACTTGTGGATCTTGCTGCCTTGCGCAGCGCGATGGCGCGCATGGGCGGCGATCCGCAGCAGATCAATCCGACCGTGCCCGTGGACCTGGTCATTGATCATTCTGTACAGGTCGATTTTTTCGGTCAGCCCGATGCGATCGCGCGCAATGCGGAAATGGAGTTTGTGCGCAACCGCGAACGATATGAATTCCTGCACTGGGGGCAAAAAGCCTTCGAGAATCTCAAGGTTGTGCCCCCAGCGACGGGCATCGTGCACCAAGTCAATTTGGAATACCTGGCAAAAGTGGTGCAACTTTATGATGATCCCAAGGGCCAAGGAAAAGTAGCGCTGCCGGACAGCCTGGTCGGCACTGACAGTCATACCACAATGGTCAATGGCCTGGGGGTGCTGGGATGGGGCGTTGGCGGCATCGAGGCGGAAGCAGCCATGTTGGGTCAGCCGATCTACATGCTGATGCCCGAGGTGGTTGGATTCAAGTTGATGGGACAGTTGCCCGAAGGCTCGACAGCCACCGACCTCGTACTCGTTGTGACGCAGATGCTGCGCAAAAAGGGCGTGGTTGCCAAGTTCGTCGAATTTTATGGGCCCGGGCTCAGCAGCATGACCCTGCCCGATCGCGCGACCATTGCCAACATGGCGCCCGAATATGGGGCGACCATGGGTTTCTTCCCGGTGGATGACGAAGTCATCAGCTATCTGCGCCGTACTGGCAGAGACGAAGCAACCCTGCAATTGGTCGAACGGTATTGCAAGGAACAAGGCCTGTTTCGCAGCGATGACACCCGCGATCCCGATTTCAACGACAACTTGGAACTAGACCTGGGCACTGTTGAGCCAAGTGTAGCCGGTCCGTTGCGTCCGCAAGATCGCGTTCTGGTGAAAGATTTGAAGCCCACCTTCAACAAAGTGCTGACCGCGCCATTAGGCCCGCAGGGTTTTGCCCTTTCCGCAGATCAGTTGGGAAGAGCCGGCAGCTACCGCAGCAATGGCGACAAGGCCGATCTCAAGCACGGCGCCGTGGTAATCGCCGCCATCACCTCCTGCACCAATACGAGCAACCCCTCGGTGATGGTCGCGGCGGGTTTGCTGGCCAAAAAAGCCAACGAACGCGGGCTCAAGCGCAAACCGTATGTTAAGACCAGCCTGGCGCCCGGCTCCAAAGTGGTCACGGAGTATCTGGACAAGGCCGGCCTCACGCCGCATTTGGAAGCGCTCGGCTTTCATACCGTCGGTTACGGTTGCACAACCTGTATCGGCAACAGCGGCCCGTTGCCGGAACCGGTGCGCGAGGCGATACACGGGGCGGATATTGTCGCCGCTTCGGTCTTGAGCGGCAATCGCAATTTCGGGGGCAGGATCGGGCCCGATGTGCGCGCCAATTTCCTGGCTTCTCCGCCGCTGGTCGTAGCCTATGCCTTGGCTGGCACTGTCGATATCGACCTCAGCAGCGAGCCGATCGCACAAGATCGCGATGGCCTTGACGTCTATCTCCATGACATTTGGCCAGCTCAAAGCGAAATCCTGTCCACGCTGCAAGACAGCCTGGATGCCGAAATGTTTGTCGAGCAATACGGCAACGTCTACGAAGGGAACGCGGAATGGAACGCGATCCCAAGCACGGACGAACCGGTGTATGAGTGGCGCTCGGACAGCACCTATATCCAGGAACCGCCCTTCTTTGTCGACCTCCCGCATGAGCCCCCGCCAATCCAGCCCATCACGGGCGCGCGCGTCATGGTCCGGGGCGGCGACTCGGTCACGACCGATCACATTTCTCCAGCCGGCGCGATCGCCATCAACGGTCCGGCCGGGCAATACCTGCTGGACAACGACGTGAGTCCGCAGTATTTCAACAGTTTCGGATCGCGCCGCGGCAACGACCGCGTGATGACGCGAGGCACCTTCGCCAACGTGCGCTTGCGCAATTTGCTGGTGCCGAAGAGCGAAGGCGGCGTCACATACTACCTGCCGACAATGGAAGAAATGCCGATCTACGAGGCGTCGCTCAAGTACCAAGAAGACGGCACGCCCCTGATCGTGATCGCGGGCAAAGACTACGGAATGGGATCATCGCGTGATTGGGCGGCGAAGGGCACGTTGCTTCTGGGTATCCGAGCGGTCATTGCCGAAAGCATCGAACGCATTCACCGCAGCAATCTGGTGATGATGGGCGTGCTGCCCCTCACCTTTGCCGATGGGCAGTCCTATCAGTCGCTGGGGCTGACTGGGCGCGAGAGCTATGATATTCCGGTGAGCGATGATGTCAATCCAATGGAAAGATTGACAGTCACCGCGACGGACGACAAGGGAACGAAGACGCAATTTGATGTCATCGTTCGTCTCGATTCGCCCGTAGAAGTGGACTACTATCGAAACGGCGGCATCCTCCACACGGTCCTGCGAAACTTCCTTTCCGATTAGGACATTTGCTGCGAAGATTCAGCGACAGCGCGTCAATTTCGGCGCGCTGTTTCCTTTCCAGACGCGCTCGACTCGTCAAGTGACGGAAACCCGCGCATCATTAGCAGTTGATTAGGTCACTGTTTAGCGATAAGGTTGCCGCCGAGATCTCTACCTTCGTCCGGAGTGCCATACATGTATCCCTTGCGAACAAGTCATCGGCTGCTGTTGACCATTTTCATCACGCAGAGCCTGATGTCCGCTTCGCAAATCGCCATCCTCACGCTGCATTCTATCGCTGCCGGCATCCTCGGCGGCGGCGACAGCACCGCCGGCATGCCAACAACCGTCGTCACATTCTCTCATTCAATCATGGCCTACTTCTTCGGCATCTACATGGGGCGTTTCGGCCGGCGCATGGGGCTCAGCACTGCCTACGCCTTTGGCGCGCTGGGTGGCATCCTGGGTACAATCGCGGTTCTGAACGGCAACTTCTTCCTGTTGTTAGTCAGCTCGGCCTGCATGGGCTCTTCCCGGGCCGGCGCGCAGATGAGCCGATTCGTAGTCGGCGAGATGTTCCCGGCCGAAAAGCGCGCGCAAATGATCGGACGGATCGTCTTTGCCGGTACCATCGGCGCCATATTTGGCCCCGCGCTTATCGAACCGGGCACGAGGCTGGCTGGCACGCTAGCTCTTGATCTGGCCAATGGACCCGTATTGGCCAACTCCGGCTTCTTGGGTGGATTCATGCCGGCAGCAGATTTTCGCGGGGGATTGACGACAGGACCCTGGGTGATGGCATGCTTCATGTACGGCTTGTCTTTTCTGATCAGCATTTTATTCCTGCGCCCGGAACCGGCGCTTGTCGCGCGACAGTACGTCTTCCAGAGCAAGCACCAAAACCAGGCAGATACCAAGCACAAGCTCAAGGATCTACTGCGGCTGCCCAATGTGCAACTGGCGATACTGTCCATGCTCATCTGCCAAACGGTGATGAGTACCTTGATGACTATCACGCCCTGGCACATGCATCGCGCGGATCATGACAATACAACCGTTTCATTGGTGATTTCGGCGCACGTTTTGGGCATGTTTGGGCTTTCCGCCGTGACCGGATACCTCATTGATCGCTATGGACGGATTCCGATGATGGTGGTGGCGGCACTGACCTTGGTGGCTTCCGCGATCATCGCGCCGCTGTCGACGCAGTTGCCCTATCTGCTGGTGGGATTGTTCTTGCTCGGTCTGGGTTGGAACTTCGGCTATATCGCCGGCTCCTCCATGCTCGCCGACGCGCTTAGCGGTTCCGACCGCACGCGCGTGGCCGGGTTTAACGACATGCTGGTCGCGTTTTGCGCCGGACTGGGTACCCTAAGTTCGGGATTCCTCTATGGATTGGGGGGTTTCTTGCTAGTAAGCGTCGGAGGTGGCGTGCTGGCCCTGCTGCTGCTGGCCCTGGTTCGACAATTGTCAGTGAAACAATTTGCCTTGGGCGCCAGCTAGCCGTCCTCGGCTTGCTGCAGCAGATAATTCTGTTCCACAATTGCCAGCCAAGCCAAACCAATAATGAAGGTTGAACTGCCGAAGGCGATGGACGTGATGATCGAATTGGCGACAGGTATGTTTTCAAGGATTTCGCTTAGGGCCGCCTGGGCGAGGCGGATGCCGACGTAGCCGGCTATGCCGCCGCCCAATACCACGACGCCGGTCGTTTGCATCATGCGCGAGAAGTCTTGCCGGGATAGGTCTTGATCGAAGTATTTGCGGTAAATGTCCAGGCACATCCAGGCATCGGCGATCGATATGCCCAATTGCTTGGCCAGTTCCAGCGTAGGCCCGGGGACTGCGCCCGTCAATGCCGCGCCTCCAACCGTTTGCGTGATCTTTACGAAGGCTTCGTAGCGCTTCTGTTGCAAAAAAGCCTGGTCTACCGCCATAGATCCCGATGTCTTTCTACCCGCTTCCCTGTATGCTAGACTGCAGGCCTATCATATGCAATTGGCAGATGAGATGCAAATCACCATTTACACCGATGGCGCCTGCGATATTCACGCCGACAACCAGCCAGGCGGCTGGGCTGCTATTCTGTGCGCGACGGACGAAAGCGGAAACGTCATCAAAGAGTCTGTCGTTCGCGGCGGCCGAGAAATGACAACCAACAACCAGATGGAGCTCACCGCTGTCATCGAAGGTCTCAAGGCGCTGCAGCGGCCTTCGGACCTAACCATCGTCAGCGACTCGCAATATGTCATTGATATCGCCAAGAGCGCAAAAAAGAGCCGTAAGAACGCCGATATGTGGAAGCGATATTTTGAATTGGCGGCAGTCCACCAGATCAAATGGCTTTACATTGAGGGACACTCCGGCCACCCCTACAACGAGCGCTGCGATCGCATCGCGGTGGCGGAAAAGAATCGGCTGTCGCGTACAAAAGCGCATGCTGTAGATCAGCCGCTCCACACGATTGATAGCGACATCACAGTCTATCTTTCGACGCGCTATTCCGCGCAGCGCAAAAAGGCGGCCTGGTCCGCCGTGACAGTTTGCAACGAAGACGTACGAGACTATGGCGATTCGCTCGAAAACACCAGCGAATTGGAAGCCGTGCTAATTGGGACGAAAACATGCCTGGCGGCGCTGCCGGCCGGTCGCAGCGTCACCGTCCTGACAGCGCAGGAATACCTTGCCAAGGGTATGAACCAGTGGATTGGGAAGTGGGCCGCGAAGGGTTGGAAAACGCAAGCAGGAAATCCGGTCAAGTATCAGGGCCACTGGCGGGCTCTTCTTGAACTCTCAAAGGCGCGCAACGCGGCATTTGTCTTTGTCAGGTCACGCGAGGACAATCCTCATTTTCAGCGGGGGACCGACATGGCGAAGCAGTTGCTTGAACGCGCGGACTGACCAAGCTTGTGTTATAGTAGGCGATGTTTGCCCAGGCGATACAGGAAACGATATATGCCCAGTTATGCGAAACGCGTCGAACCCTTCGGAACAACCATATTTACGGAAATTAATCAACTTGCCGCCCAGCACCAGGCGGTCAATCTGGGGCAAGGGCGACCCGATTTCGACGGGCCGCAAGAGATTATCGACGCGGCAATCCAGGCCTTGAACGGCGACAGCGCCAATCAATACGCGCCCAGCCCTGGTCTGCCCAGTTTGCGCGCGGGTGTGGCCAGGCACGCCGGGGTCTTTTACGACATCGACGTCGATCCCGATACCGACGTGATCGTGACGGCCGGCGCGACGCAAGGGGTTTACAGCGCCATCATGGGCCTGGTCGACCCCGGCGACGAGGTGATCCTGATCGAGCCTTACTATGACAGCTATGTGCCGGGCGTACAAATGGCGGGCGGTGTACCCGTCTACGTGCCCATGCACCCGCCAAACTGGACCTTTGACGAAGCAGAACTGCGCGCCGCATTTAACCACAATACCAGAGCGATCCTGCTGAACACGCCCAACAACCCAACCGGGCGCGTCTATACGCGCGCCGAACTGCAAATGATTGCCGATCTTTGCATTGAGCACGATGTCATCGTGATTTCCGACGAGGTTTATGAGCATCTGATCTTTGAAGGGCATCGGCACGTCGCGATCGCATCCCTGGATGGCATGTTTGAGCGCACCGTGACAGTTGGCAGCGCCGGCAAAACCTTCGGTATGACCGGTTGGAAGATCGGTTGGGTCTACGGTCATCCCGAGTTGATAACCGGTGTCTGGCGCGCGCACCAGTTCATCACCTTCGCAACCAACCACCCGGCGCAAGAGGCTGTCGCCTACGCATTCACCCTGGGCAACAGCTATTACGAAGAGTATCAAGCGCTTTACACGCGCAAGCGCGAATTGGTCATGCAAGTGATTGACGCAGCCGGCATGACCGCCATCCAGCCGGAAGGCACTTACTTCATCATGGGCGACTTCTCCGATGTCTTTGCTGGCGATGATGTTGAATTCTGCAGGCACTGTATCGAGCGGATCGGCGTCGCCACCATACCGCCTTCCGCATTCTTCAGCCTCAAACACCGCCATCATGCCGAAAACCACGTCCGATTCGCCTTTTGCAAGAGCGACGAGACGCTGGAGCAAGCCGCTGAGCGTATGCGGAAACTTCGATCCGGTTAGTTCGGATCGCCTCGCAAGATCAGCGCAGCAACTTGGCAAATTCGACAGCCAAAACTATAGACAAGTGGATCCTGCAATGATATAATTCATTATATCTGTTGATTGATTGCATTCATATGACGAATGAACGGCATAAACCTCGGTTCTGACTTCCTGAATTACATCGTTCGTCAGGGTTTTCAACCCGGCGACCGCCTGCCTTCCATCCAGGAACTGACCAACGATTCGCATCTTGATATGAGCGCCAACAAGGTTCGCGAGCAACTGGAGGTGGCGCGAACCATGGGCTGGGTAGAGGTGCGTTCCAAGCGCGGCACGCGCGTCAAGGATTACGCTTTTACGCCGGCAGTACGACTCAGCGCGCTCTATGCCATGGCTTGCGGCGAAAGCTTCGAGTCCTTCGCTTCTTTGCGCAACCATGTGGAATCCGCATATTGGAACGAAGCTTGCGCCTTATTGCGCGCTGAAGATCTTGACATCATGCAGGCCTGCATAGACGACGCCAACGAAAAGCTTGATTCGCCGCCTATCCACATCCCGAATCCCGAACACCGCCTCTTTCACTTGACCGTGTTCAAGCATCTGGACAACACCTTTGTCCTGGGCATCCTCGAAGCCTATTGGGATTTGTACGAAGAAGTCGGCATCAATCGTTATATGGATTACAGCTACCTGCGCCGGGTTTGGGATTATCACGCCATCATTTTAGGGCATATCAAAAACAATCGTTTCGACGACGCTCGCTTGGCATTCATAGAGCATACTCGGCTGCTGCGGCACGAGCCGGGCAATACCTCTTGGGAGATGGAAAGAGGTTAAGAGCGGATAAACCGATAGAGCGAAAATCTTGACCATGTTGTCTGAAAGGAGTCTTGCGCGTTTCGCTGCGCAGAAGCTATGGCCATAAATTTACAATCTCAACCCAAAGTGGATACAAGAGAGCCGGTGATCAACGACTTTGCCTTCTCGGTCGCGACCAAGAACGGCTCCGGCAGCCAGACGTCTAACAACGTGCTGGTGATGTCTCTCTTTCGGATGGGCATTCCGGTGAATGGCAAGAACTTGTTCCCTTCCAACATCAAGGGGCTGCCGACCTGGTATACCATCCGCGCCAGCAAAGACGGTTACACGGCGCGCAAGGCGATCACAGAAATCGTGGTCGCTTACAACGACGGCACCGCTACCGAGGACGTCGCCAACTTGCCGCCCGGCGGCGTCTGCATCACGACGGACAAGATCGCCCGCGTCATCAAACAGCGCGATGACATCTCTTATTACGAGATTCCTGTCGCCAAGCTCATGAGACAGACCGATGTGCCGTCGGCATTTCGCAAACTGGTCGAGAACATGACCTATGTCGGTGCGGTAGCCAAACTCTTCGATATCCCGCTTGATCTGATTTATGAAGTCTTGCTGGCTAACTTCAAGGGCCGGGACAAACCGGCCAAGATGAACCACGATATCGTGAAGCTGGCCTACGACTGGACCGCCGAAAACATTGAAAAGACCGACCCCTACCGCTTCGAAAGCATGGATGGGACCGCCGGCAAAATCATGATGACCGGAAACGACGCCGGCGCGCTCGGCGCGGTCTTTGGCGGGGTCAATGTTGTCGCCTGGTATCCAATTACGCCCTCCACCAGTTTCGTCGACGGCATCATCAGTTTCCGCCATCTGCGCCAGAACGAGAACAAAGAAAACACCATCGCCATCGTGCAGGCCGAAGACGAATTGGCCGCCGCTGGCATCGTCACCGGCGCCGGATGGGCCGGCAGCCGCGCGCTGACTTCAACCAGCGGACCTGGCATCAGCTTGATGGCGGAATTCGCTGGTCTGGCTTACTTTGCCGAGATACCTGCGGTCTTTTGGAATATCACGCGCATGGGGCCCAGCACCGGCTTGCCCACCCGCACCAGCCAGGGCGACCTGCTCTTCACGCATTTCCTGGGTCACGGGGACAGCCGGCAACTTTGCCTGCTGCCGGGCAACCTGAAAGAAGCCTTCGAATTCGGCTGGAAGTCCTTTGACCTGGCCGAAGCCTTGCAATCGCCGGTCTTTGTCATCAGCGACCTCGACCTGGGCATGAACAACTGGCTATCCGATCCCTTTGATTACCCCGACCAGCCGATCGACCGCGGCAAGGTGCTCGACGCCGCGCAACTCCAGACCTTCATTGACGAACACGGCAAGTGGGGCCGATATATGGATGTCGATGGCGATGGCATCCCCTATCGCACCGTTCCCGGCACCGATCATCCTTTCGCCGCTTATTTTGCCCGCGGCACTGGCCACGATGTCATGGCCACGTACAGCGAACGCAGCGATGATTGGGTCGAGAATATGCATCGTCTAAGCCTGAAAATGGATACGGCGCGAGAAATGTTGCCCGGGCCAATCATCGAAAACAGCAGCGGATCGGACATCGGCATCGTCACCTTTGGCACCAACGAAGACGCAGTGCGCGAAGCGCGTGACTGGCTGGCAAACGATGGTATCCATACCGATTACCTGCGCGTCCGCGCTTTGCCGATCGCATCCGCAGTGGGTGATTTCATCCATTCTCACAAGAGCATCTTCGTCATCGAGAACAATTTCGATGGCCAGCTAAACCAGCTCCTGCACATCGAGAGTCCCGAAGACATCTCCCATGTCCGTTCCCTGTCGCTTGGCGATGGTCTGCCCATGACGCCAAACTGGATCTACGAAAACTTGAAAGAACAGGAAGGTTAATCATGCCACCACGTGTCAATCAGCTAGGTTTGAGCCGAAATGAATACAAGGGCCGTCCCAGCACGCTTTGTCCTGGCTGCGGTCATGATTCAATCTCGAACCAGATAATCAGCATAGCCTATGAAATGGGCATCGAGCAGCACAAATTCATCAAAGTGAGCGGTATAGGCTGCTCAAGCAAGACGCCTGCGTATTTCTTGGGGGGATCGCACGGCTTTAACGCTTTGCATGGACGGATGCCGTCAGTGGTGACTGGCGCGCTCTTGGCAAACAAGGACTTGTCCTGCGTGGCGGTCAGCGGCGACGGGGACAGCGGATCCATTGGCATGGGGCAATTCAAGCACGTGATCCGCCGCAATGTGCCCTTTGTCTACATCATTGAGAACAACGGCGTTTATGGATTGACCAAAGGGCAATTCTCGGCGACGGCGGACGAAGGTCAGTTCCTGAAGTACTACGGACTGAATGAAATGCCGCCAATTGATCTGGCGCTGGAAGCAGTGATCTCGGGCGCGTCCTTCGTGGCGCGCAGCTTTAGCGGCGACGCCAAACAAGTACGGGCGCTGTTGCAGGCCGCCATTCTCCATCAAGGAACGGCCGTACTCGATATCATCAGCCCCTGCGTTACCTTCAATAATGCCGAAACTTCGACCAAGAGCTTTCCCTACGGCCGCGACAACGAGGTGCCCCTGCACGAAATCCAGATTCTCGCCCCGGACTATGTCCATGCGCAAGAAGAGATCGAAGTTGACAACTACGAAGCCGGCGACATCATCGATGTCGAAATGCACGACGGCAGTTTCATTCGCCTCAAGAAGCTGGACAACGATCACGACCCGCGCAATCGCCGCATGGCAATTGATGTGCTGGAGCAGTCCCTGCGCGAGCAGATCTTTTCCACAGGCTTGATTTACTACGAGGAGCCGCATCCCACGCTGGCAGATACCGAAGATCTGGTGTCGACGCCCCTGGCGCGTCTTGACGAGGCCAGCCTCAGGCCTTCGAAAGAGGCGCTTGACAGCGTCATGCGAGGTCTGATGGCGGGCTAAAGCGCCGCAGGGCGGAAAAATCAAAGAGACCGGCGCATGAGGCCGGTCTCTTTAAGTAAGTCAGATCAATACTTCGGCATATCCGGATCGATCTCATCGGCCCAAGCCAGGATGCCGCCCTCGACATTGAACATCTTGTCCAAGTCATAACCGATCTCCGACAAATAGGCGATGCTGTCGGCGCTGCGCACCCCCGAGCGGCAATGTACGTACAAGGTCTTGTCCTTCGGGATGTCCTTCAAGACTGTCTCTTCCCACAGTCGGCGGCCGCCCTGTATCCCGTTCTTCGCCAATTGGATATCCGGTTTGGGGATCTTCACCGTGCCGTCGATGACACTGATGTCCCATTCATGCGGATCGCGCACATCAATCACGACTACATCGTCGCCGTTTTCAAGCGCGGACTTGACATCATGCACGCTGACGGTCTTGATGTCGAGTTCCTCGCTCTCGTCCGCCGAGCTGAATTCGCTATGATCGTGCGCCGGCATGCCACAGAATTGCTCATAGTCGATCAAGACAACATCCGCCTTGTCAATGCCGCAAACCGGGCAGGCCGGATCTTTGCGGACTTTGATGGTTTGGAAGCTCATTTCCAGGGCATCGTACAGCATCATGCGGCCGATCATTGGCTCGCCGATGCCAAGCAGCAGCTTGATCGCTTCGGTTGCCTGCATGGTGCCGATCGTGCCGGGCAGTATGCCCAGAACCCCGCCTTCCGCGCAACTTGGCACCAGACCCGGCGGCGGCGGCTCGGGGAACATGCAGCGATAGCAGGGACCGCTCTCGGCATAAAACACGCTTAACTGCCCCTCGAATCGGAAAATGCTGCCGTACACGTTAGGGATGCCCAGTTTCACGCAGGCGTCGTTGACCAGGTATCGCGTCGGAAAGTTGTCCGTACCATCGATGACAATGTCCCAATCCTCGCCGAATATGCGTTCCGCGTTCTCGGATGTCAGCGGCTCGTTGTATTTCACCACATCAATATCTGGATTGAGGTCAAGCATGCGATCGGCGGCGCTATCCAGCTTGGAGGCGCCAACCGTGCTTACGCCATGTATCACCTGGCGCTGCAGATTAGTGAAGTCGACCACGTCATAATCCACCAATCCAATTCGTCCGATGCCGGCAGCCGCGAGATAAAGCGCCAACGGACTGCCCAATCCGCCAGTTCCGATCAACAGGACGTTGGAGGCCTTCAAACGTCTCTGTCCCTCGATGCCGACTTCCGGCATGATGACGTGACGACTGTAGCGTTTGACTTCCTCATTGTTCAAATCCGCAATGCGACTGTGTAGCCTTGTCATCATTTCCACTCCATCAAGCTCCAACCAACCGTTCCGCCGGCAATGCTGGGGATGATGCGCAAGCTGTCGCTCGCTGCAATTTCCGTATCAAGTCCCTGCATGAAACGGATGTCCTCGTCGTCTATGAAAATGTTGACAAAGCTGCGCAGTTCGTCGTCGTTGAACAAGTGTACACGCAAGTCTGGATGCGCTTCTACCAAGTTCATCAGCGCCTCGCCAACCGTCTCGCCAACAACGTCGATGTTGGACGCGCCGCCTGTGTAAGCGCGCAACGGCGTTGGGATTCGAATGCTCGCCATGTTTCTTTTCTCCTTCTTTTCTCTTCTTGCCTCATAGTCTCCAAGTAGGGTCGCCGACTGACGGCATCGCGCCTAAACTAATCGAGTTCAAGCACATCAAGTTCTTCTCTATCAAAGACGCTGCGATCCGCCCGCAACTTCCAAACGCGCATATCGCTTGCCCGTCCCATTTCCACCGAGGTAATGATATATACGAAATTCGGCAGAGCGTGCTCCCGGTCGTACTCGGACGGGATCGCCGGCGAATCCGGATGGCTGTGATAATACCCCACTAAGGCCAGCCCACGGTCGTCGGCTTCATCTTCCAGGCGTATCCAGTCCTGTGGGGTCATCGCGTAACGATGGTACTGTTCCGCTTCCTCGAAAACGTTGTCCACCTGAATGATGTCGCGGATGACAGTGCTATTGCCTTCCAGTTCACCCAAAAGAAAGCCCCCGCCTTCGTTGGGATAGGTATCCTCCATCTGCTCGCATATCCGACCTTGAAGGTGCTTTCCTAACCGAACCGTCATGCTAGATTTCTTTCTTCGTCAGCACAATCAAAAAGAGTCAACCCTTGCGTGTTGACTCTCGTTTCTTCATTGCTGGTTGGTGACCAGACGTCCTCAATCAGCAGAAATCCCCACGCGCCAGGCATTACGGAGCACTTTGCTGCAACAACAAAGACATCCGGTTTTCGCAGAATGAGTCGCTTCACGGTTCACCATGGCGCATAGATTAGCACGTTCAGTGCCGATGCGCAACGGCAGATCTCTCCCCTGGGTCGCGTCACTCGGACCGCAGCGCCGCGGACCCGTTTATGTGAACTGCGGCGCTGCGCTTGCTTGTTGACCTGGCTGACCATTCTGCTGATTGTCATTGAAGGGGCGTATTGACAGTGCTATACTTCCCTGTCTAATGATAGTCTCGGCCTCTGATCTATTGCTGAAGGCAACGATCAGGCTGCGCCTGGCTCAACGAACAAGGGGCAAACAGTTGCGACCAACATGGGACGGCCAGAACAGCAACTGCTTGGCGCGGCGGCAACCGCGCTACGAATGAAAAATAACGCTGGGAAACCCTAATCGACAAGGAGACGCGCTAGATGGCAAGCAAAGGTGGGCTAGAGGGAGTCGTTGTAGCGGATATTGCGACGAGCTTCATTGACGGATCAATCGGCAAACTTATCTATAGCGGCTATGCCATCGAAGAACTTGCCGAAAACGCATCCTTTGAAGAAGTCTTGTTCCTGCTTCACTACACACGCCTGCCGGACCAAGCCGAATACGAAGCGCTGCGCAGCGATATCGCAAAGAATGCCGCGATTCCGAATCCAGTTGTAGACATGATGAAATCCTTGCCAGATAGTACGCCGGCCATGGCCGCGCTCCGCAGCGCCGTTTCCATGCTCTCCGCCTTTGACGCGGATGCGGAAAACCTGACAGACAAAGACCTGGCCCTGTCCAAAGCGGTACGGCTGACCGGGCAAATTACGACGATCTGCGCCGCCTGGATGCGGATCACCAAAGGGCTGGAACCAATCCCCCCGCGCCAGGATCTGACTTTGGCTCAGAACTTCGTCTACATGATGTCGGGCGAAGAACCCGATGCAACCGCCAGCGCCGCGGTCGATGTCTATCTGGTATTGCTCGCCGAACACGGCATGAACGCCAGCACCTTCGCCGCCCGTGTCATCACCGCCACCGGCTCTGATATGCACAGCGCAGTTGTCGGTGGTATCGCCGCGCTAAAAGGACCTGCGCATGGCGGCGCCAACGCCGAGGCCATGAAAATGTTCCTGGAAATCGGCGAAGTCGAAAACGTCCTTCCCTGGTTCGAAAAGTACGTCAAGACCGGCCAGCGCCGGATTATGGGCATTGGGCACCGCGTCTACAAATCCAATGACCCGCGCGCCGGTATTCTCAAGCGGCACGCTAAAGCGCTCGCGGAAAGCTCGGGCAAGCGCAAGTGGTACGATATTGCCGTCACGCTGGCGGAAACGGCGCGAGCGGACGAATACTTCATCTCGCGCAATCTCTACCCCAATGTCGATTATTACAGCGCCATTGTGCTCTACACCCTGGACCTGGATATTGACATGTTCACGCCCCTATTTGTGATGTCGCGCATCGCCGGATGGTCGGCCCATATTATCGGCCAGATGGGCGGGCGCCTGATCCGCCCCAAGGCAAACTATGTTGGACCCTGCGATCTCAATTGGCTGCCACTGGCCGAGCGCTAGGAAGCTAGGATAGTTAGAGCGCGCGAGCGCGCTTGTCAACGGCCGGCCACGAGCGGCTACGCAAATTTGCCTATGGCCAATTCTTTGTGCTAAGCTGATTCCAACGCTTGTTTATGAATCAGCGGCATGATCCCCTACAAGATTGTCGGCAAATCAGACTTTCGACCCTACGTAGCATTCTTTGTCACAGTCACCAATGTCTTGGCCTTCGTCTACGTCCTCTTGTACGCCTTTTTCGGCGGACTGTCGCTTGAAGAGGTATATAGCAGTTATGTCTTGAACATATGCGCCATAGGCCAGCAAAGCCCGCTCGAGACACTCGTCGACGGCACGCGAAGCATCTTTCTCCACATGAGCTTTGTGCACCTTACCTCCAACATCATCATCTTTTACGTATTCGGCTCTCGTATTGAAGAGCATCTGGGACACTGGAAGTTCCTCGCCTTTTATCTCATTGTCGGTTTCGGCGGGCATTTCGGCCACATACTCTTCGATGGCGCGCTGTGCAGCGAACCGCAATACATGATCGGGTCCAGCGGCGCGATCTCGGGAATCATCGGCGCCTTTCTCTTCCTTTTCCCCACCGCGCGCATTAGGTCCAAGATCATCTTTCTCAAGATATTCGGATACGACGTCAACGCCCCCGCCTGGGTCTATCTGGTCTACTGGCTGTTCATGCAGTTTTTCTACGAAGTCGGTTCAGTGGCGCCGAGAATCAATGTGCATTGGGGACACGTTGGCGGATTCTTCACCGGGCTGGCGCTCATCTTTGTCATCTCCTTTTTCATCGCGCTGCCAACGAACGCAAGCCGCCATATAGCAAACGAATGAAGCCCGTCCAATGCGAAGCTGACTTGCGCGAAACCTAAATGCTGTGATAACGTAAATGAGTCAGGGCGAGCAAGAGGGCGCGGCCATGTTTCCATTAACCGTAGTCGGACGAGACAAAAAAATTCCCAAAGCCACCATTGTGCTGATCGTCATGAATATCCTGGTCTTTCTTTGGGAACTGTCAGTGGATGCCCAGGGCGAAGGCTTCTTGAAGGCTGCATTGCAAAACTACGGCCTGGAAGTCTGCAAAATCGGCGAACAGTCCTTTGGCACGACCGCGCTCGATTCATTCCGCAGCATGTTCCTTCACGCCAGCGTCGCCCATGTGCTGGGCAATATGTGGTTCCTCTTCCTTTTTGGCGGCCTCGTCGAGCGCTACCTGGGCAGTATCAAGTTTGTCGCTGCCTATCTGACATTTGGGGTTCTGGCGACGATCGCTCACGTCATGCTTGGCAATACCATTTGCACAGTCGCCGACACAGGTGTCGTGATCGGCGCTAGCGGCGCCATCGCCGGTGTCATGGGCGGATTCCTCTATCTGCGTCCGGACGCCAAAGTCAAGACGATGCTGGGTTTCTTCCGCCCATTTGTCTGGTCGGTCAACGTGCCCGCCTTTCTTTTCCTGGGCTACTGGTTCTTGACGGACATTCTGCAACAGGTGGGATGGATCGGCGTTGAGACCGATGTGGCCCATTGGGCGCACATCGGCGGATTCATTGCCGGCTTCGCCTTGATGTTCTTCGCCGGCTTTTTCAAACCGGCGCCCAAGCCCGATCCGCTGGAGCACCTGGCCGAGTAATCCCGACAGACCGGCGACGGCTGCTGTGTCGCCCATCAGAGAATAGGATTCCGAAACCCCCGCCCGCGGACAACTAGAGAAACGGCACGTACAAGATGACCAGATTGGCGACAATCTGGCAGACCCAAGCGGCCGCCAAACCATTTCTTTCGCGAACGTAGACAAATACCATATTCATCAATAGCAAGATGATGACGATAACCGCCGTTACCGCATGCAACCGTATCACCGTCTGCCACATAACCGGGAAAAAAAGGACCACATTCCACAGCGTTGCCAACACCCCCACTATCCAGAACGGCAACTGCTTCTGCAGCAATCCACGGAAAAACAAGGTCTCCGATATTGGCATCACAAACACCAGAAACGCCAGCAGGCTGCCTGCGGTCATCCCCGGGAACATTTGCGCTGTCGCCGGTTCCAGGATTGATTGGCGCAAAAATACCATGAAGGGTATGCCCAGCAGCAATCCATAGAGCAAGCCCCAGCCGATATTCTCCGGGCTTTCCTCTCCGATGCGCTCCATGTTGCCCAACAACCAGGACAGAATGCTCACCCCGGACAGCGCGCCCCAAGCGAGCGTGTAGCGCAAATCGGCATTGTCCGGCAACAAAGGACTTAGACCAACGCTCAGCGCGGCGGCAATCATGAATCCGAAAATCGGATCGCTCGCGGCGCCGCGATATTGCGCGGGCGCAGCGCTCTCCACTTGCGACGCTTGAATGGCGTCATCCCCAGCCGATTCTATATCGGCAGGCCCATTTGCGGGATCACGCGGAGACTCTTCTATCATGTCAGGGTGGTTCTCACCGCTGCAAGTACCGTATCAATCGCTTCCTGGTCAATCCAGTAATGCGTGCGCAGCCGAATTGAGCCGTTTTCGCCCCCATATGGCGACATGAAGACATTATATTCTTGACGTAACAAGCCGACAAATTGGGCCGATGTCATTTGAGCGTCTTCCGAAAGCGAAAAGTAGACGAAGTTGGTGTTTTGCTTCTCTACCTCAACATACGGTATCTCGCTCAGCCCTTCAGCTAACAGCGCGGCGTTTCTGTGGTCCTCGCGCAAGCGATCTTTCATCTTGTGCAATGCGATCAATCCGGCCGCCGCCAAGACGCCCGCCTGTCGCAAGCTGCCGCCCAGCGCCTTGCGCGCGCGTCGCGCCCGACGAATGAAGTCCGGCGCGCCCAGCAATAACGATCCCGCCGGCGCGCACAGCCCCTTGGAAAGACAGAAAGTGACAGAATCTGCCCCCGCCACCAAATCTTTTACATCAACGTTGAATGCCGCGGCGGCGTTGAAGATCCTCGCGCCGTCGATATGCAGCAGCAAGCCATTCTCTCTCGCCAGGCCGGCAACCTGGGCACTGTACTCGGCGGACAAGGGCATGCCCCCCGCCGCGTTATGCGTATTTTCCAGGGCCACCAGTCGCGTGACCGGTTTGTGCTCATCGTCTGGCTGAATCGCGTTTTGAATGTCCCCTAAGCGCAAACTGCCGTCCGCCTGCACGGGAATAGTATGCGGTAAGATGCCGCCGATCTGCGCGACGCCACCTTGCTCGAAGCGAAAGATATGCGACGAATCACCGACGATAATCGAATCGCCTCGTTGACAGTGCGCCAGTAGAGCGCAGAGGTTGCCCTGCGTGCCGCTGGTTACAAAGACAGCCGCATCCTTGCCCAGCATTGCAGCCGCATCGGCTTCCAATTGATTGACCGTGGGGTCGTCGTGGTACACATCGTCGCCGACAACCGCATTTGCCATCGCATCCCGCATTTCCGGGGTCGGATGCGAAACTGTATCACTTCTCAGATCGATGGTTTTCATATTTGAAGAGGTCCGCCTCTTGCTCAAAGCACCTGTTCAGATACTAGTCAGTATCAACTGCAATGGCAATAGCCAATGAATGCAAAGCAGGCGCCCCCGAACCAACATCCGTCGAATGCCGCATCAATCTAACGCGATGCCGGGGCGACACGCGCTGCATCGCCTCTACGCTTCCTGATCGTCAACAATCCGGCCGATCTCTACCTACAATCACCTCGAAGTCTGTCGGGGCGACCGGCGCAACCTATCAGATCGCCCGATTAACAGCCTCCATGCATCAGTAGGACCAACATCGTCATGCAACTCCAAAATAAAAGTCGTCGGTAGGGGCGAGCCGCTGGACTCTGTTGAAAATCATGAATTAGGGCCAATCCCGGTCAGTGTCGTGCAAATGTAAAAGACCATAATAGACCACAATGGCTCAGTAAAGCTCCCCCTCCCCGAAGCATCGGGGAGGGGGCCGGGGGGTGGGGTTGAAATTCAACAGCGGCCATTGGCTCGCCCGCCCGTAACAATCCCAAATCTGCCGCATTCGCATCAGCACCGGACAAAACTTGTAGGCGCGACCCATCATGTCGCAGGAAAATCGCCACTGCCTGCCCTTTCGTCTAATCGAACAAATTGTCATATAATCTTTGGTCAAAATGAGCCAAGGTATCTGGACACGCGGTCATGCTTGGCGCGCATCTCATAGTATTCACCCCACAAATTGGTGTAGAGCCCTTGAATTCACTCGCATATCATTGCCCGCGGCCTTTAGCACTCGGACTTGTAGACTGCCGGTTTGCCGCTGGGAGCCGCCGATGACGGAAGTCTATCAACAAGCTGTGGACCAGACCTTGGGCGCGCAAGGCGTCGACCAGGCTGCAGGGCTTAATTCTGCTGAAGTCTTGTCGCGCCAAAGCAGATTCGGCAAAAACGTCCTACCCATCGACGAGGGCGTCAACTGGTTCAAACTCATACTCGCGCAGTTTGCCGATATCATGGTCATCATTCTCATCGTCGCGGCGGCGATTTCGGCGATCTTGGGCGAGGCAACCGACGTCATTGTCATCCTGGCAATCGTGGCTTTAAACGCCATGCTCGGCATCTATCAGGAATTCCAGGCCGAACAGGCCCTCGCAGCGCTTGGCCGTTTGCAAGTGCCGCGTGTTCGGGTTCGGCGCGCCGGCCAGGTGCGCGCGGTCAGCGCCGAAGAACTCGTCCCCGGCGATATCGTGCTCATTGCCGAAGGCGACCGCATTCCAGCAGACGGCAGACTCATCGAGACCATCAACCTGGAAATTGAAGAAGCGGTCCTCACCGGCGAATCGCTGCCCGTCAGCAAGGATACAGCTTCCATCGCCGCGGAAAATGTAGCCGTTGGCGACCGCAGCAATATGGCATTCATGGGCACGGCGGTCAATTATGGCCGCGGAGAAATGGTTGTCACGACGACCGGTTTGCATACCGAAATCGGCAACATTGCCGCCATGCTGCTGCAAGTCGAAGAAGGCGTCACGCCCCTTCAGCGGCGCTTGAATCAACTAGGTCGCGTGCTGGCGACTGGCGCGCTCATCGTCGTCGCCATCGTCTTCGCGGTCGGCTTCGCCGTACAAGGCATACCCGCCGAGCAGATGTTCTTGATCGCCATCAGCCTGGCCGTCGCCGCAGTGCCCGAAGGATTGCCCGCCCTCGTCACCATCGGCCTGTCCCTCGGCGCCAATCGCATGGTCAAACGCAACGCCCTCATTCGCAGGCTGCCCGCAGTTGAGACCCTGGGTTCGGTTTCCGTCATCTGTTCGGATAAAACCGGCACCCTCACCAGGAATGAAATGACCGCGACACGCCTGGTCTTGCCCGATCACGATGAGATAAAGATTGGTGGATCCGGCTACCAGCCCGCAGGCGAGCTGACCTATTTGGGCATGCAAAACCCCGACCGGCGGGCTGCGGCCGTAGACACCGACCAGGACGAGCTGGTCGCCCGCATGCTCCAGGCCATGGCCCTGTCGACCAATGCCTATCTGGAAGCTGAATCCTCAGCAAACCGACTGAAAGTTGTGGGGGACAACACCGAAGCGGCCTTGCTCGTAGCGGCGCAAAAAGCCGGCTTGACGCGCCAGCGCCTGGAACAAAACCTGCCGCGCGTTGCGGAGCTGCCCTTCAGCAGCGACCGCAAAGCCATGACGACGATACACGAAGTAGCCAGTGATGCAGCATCGCAATTGTTCCCGGGCGCGGCTTATGTGGCGATCACCAAGGGAGCGCCCGATAACTTGATCCAGTGGGCCAACGCCGAACAAACGCCCGACGGTCCCAAGCCCATAGACGAAGCGCGTCGCCGCCATTGGCAGGGGCGCGTCGACCGCATGGCGAATGATGGCCTGCGCATTTTGGGCGTCGCCTGCCGATCCCTAAGCGAGATCCCCGAGGAGGTGACCTGGCGTATCGAACGCGAGCTCACGCTACTTGGCTTGGTTGGCATCCTCGA
The DNA here is from genome assembly GCA_026708115.1 of Chloroflexota bacterium. Taxonomy (GTDB): domain Bacteria; phylum Chloroflexota; class Anaerolineae; order Aggregatilineales; family Phototrophicaceae; genus UBA6055. The sequence goes on along the minus strand of JAPOVL010000037.1, from coordinate 165,674 downwards.
TCCCGCCCGTCCGGAAGCGGCCGAAGCAGTTCAGCAAGCAAAAGAAGCGGGCATCCGCACCATCATGATCACCGGCGACCACGCGCTCACCGCCGAGGCTATCGCCAGAGACCTGGGCATCCTGCGCGCGGACCAAAAGGCCATCACCGGCGCGCAGCTGGATGCGATGAATAGGGATGATCTGGCCATAGCGCTCGCGGACACGACTTGCTTCGCGCGCGTTTCGCCGGCGCACAAGCTCACGCTGGTACAGTCATTGCAGCGAAGCGGCAATATCGTGGCCATGACCGGCGACGGCGTCAACGACGCCCCCGCCCTAAAACAAGCCGATATCGGCGTCGCCATGGGCATCACCGGCGCCGATGTCAGCAAAGGCGCCGCGGAAATGATTCTGACTGACGACAACTTCCGTTCCATCGTCTCCGCGGTCGAGGAAGGCCGCGCCATATACGACAACATCAAGAAATTCATCAAGTATCTCCTCAGTTCCAATGTCGGCGAGATACTGGTCATGTTCGTCGCCCTGTTGATCAATTTGCCGATTCCCCTTCTGGCAATCCAGATACTCTGGATCAATCTGGTCACCGACGGCTTGCCCGCCATCGCATTGGGCTTTGAACCGGCCGAAGCTGGCGTCATGCAACGACGACCGCGACCAATCAACGAGAGCATTTTCGCTGGTGGCACGGGACGGCACATTATCTGGGTCGGCATCTTGATAGCGATCTTGACCCTGGGCAGCTATGCCTGGGGATACGCGACCATCGGATTGGACGCGCGCAGCCCGTCATTGGGTCTGGAGAACCTGCCACGGTCGCGCATTGTCGCGCTTGCTGGAGAAGAATACCTGCCGCAACAATGGGACGCCTGGGGGGACGAGGCCCAAGTCGCTTTCCTCGCCGGGCGCGGGGGCGCGGCTGGCTCACAATTCCTGGAAGACCAGGCCCATCTCGACCAGAGCGATCCGGGCCGGGAATTGCTAAACCGCGTCGAAAGAATCCCCCGGACGATCGCTTTCACAGTGCTGGCATTCACACAGATGTTCGAGGTCATGGCGATCCACGCCGGCGATCGCACTTCCTTTTTCCGGAGCGGCTTCAAAGGCAATCGGCTCTTGCTCTGGGCGGTGCTATCTACATTCGTCCTGCAGCTGATAGTGGTTTATCTGCCCTTCGTACAAGACCTGTTCGACACCAGCGCCCTGACCTTGACCCAAATAACCCTCAGCTTCCTGGCCGCTTCTGTCGTGCTCTTTGCGGTTGAACTGGAAAAAATCGCCATCCGCCGCGAACTAAAGTCCGAAGAAAGCAAGATCCTGCAATCCATGCCCTAATCTGCTGAAGACAGCACACCACAGTAGCGGACAAGCCTCGTAGGCGCGACCAGCGGTCAGTGTCGGCGGTCAGTGTCCACGCGACCTGACCCCTACAAGGTTCATTTATGGCGAAACTGTAGGGCTTGTCCGATATTGCAAATCATATGTATGGAAAACAGGAACAATACCGAAATAATACAGAAATGGTGGCGATCCTTGCGAAAAGCAACAAATTATTACGAAGTCCGCCAAGTTTAGCTCCCCTTCCCTCCTTGTGGGGGAAGGGGCCGGGGATGGGGGGTAGAAAATCGCGGCAACGCTACATTATCGGACAAGCCTTGTAGGGGCGACCTATCAGGTCGCCCGAAAATCACCGAAATTGTTCAGTTTTTCTGGCAATATCGCGTCTGATGTTAAGACACTCACTTTTTCGGGTGAAGTCACGGAGTACAAGCGAACTCGAGCTGCGTTCGCTCCCCTTCCCTCCTTGTGGGAATTCCGCCCCCCGTTTAGCGGGGGGACCGAGGGGGGCCAGGGGCCGGGGGATGGGGGGTAGAAAATCGCTGCCCCGCCTAGTCCGCCAGCACATAGCCCAACTCGACCAGGCGATCGACCACCAAGCGCGCATTCGCCTGCGCGCTGGTGTTTTCTGCGGTCAAAACGAAATCAGGATTCAGCGGCGGCTCATACGGATCGTCTATGCCGGTGAAGCCCTTGATCTCGCCGCGCCGCGCCTTGGCATACAAGCCTTTGACATCTTGCGCTTCGACATAACTCAGCGGCGTCGCCATGTAAATCTCCATAAATCCCGCCCCCACGCGGTTGCGCGCGTTTTCCCGCGTCGCCCGGTAGGGGCTGATGGCGGCGCAGATCACCATGCCGCCGTGACGCACGATCTCGCTGGCGACAAAACCGATGCGTCGGATATTCGTGTCGCGGTCTTCTTTGCTGAAGCCCAAGCCCTTGGACAAATGCGTTCGCACCACATCGCCGTCAAGCACGGTGACGTTGCGGCCCTTTTCCATCAGCAGATTGACAATCTGCTCCGCCGTGGTCGATTTGCCCGAACCGCTGAGACCGGTGAACCATAAGCACAGGCCGCGCCGATGCCGTGGCGGATAGGTTTCCGCCAGAATGCGGGCGACCTCCGGGCGCGAGAACCAGGCCGGCAGCGCCACGCCCCTGCCCAGGTAATCTTCCCGCACCTGTGTGCCCGATATCTTGCGCACTTTGGCGCCCTCGCGCAATCTGGATTGCTCTTCGTACCGGTCCTCGTCTTCCAAATAGACCATTTCGGTGAAAGGCACAGGCTTGACGCCCACTTCCTCCGCATGTTCCAGCACCAGGTCCTGCGCGTCGTAGGGACCGTAAAAGGGATTGCCCAGCGAATCAACGCCCGGGCCAGCATGATCCCGCCCCACAATCAGATGGTTGGCGCCATAATTGCGCCGGATGATGGCGTGCCAAACCGCTTCGCGCGGTCCCCCCATACGCATCGCCAGCGGCAACAGCGAAAGCAAGCTGCGGTCTTCTTCGTAATAGTTGTCGATGAGCGTCTTGTAGACGCGGACGCGCGTATAGTGGTCGACATCGCCCGGCTGTGTCATGCCCACAACCGGATGCAGCAGCAGCACCCCGTCTACGCTGGCCGCCGCGCGCTTGGTCAGCGCTTCGTGCACGCGATGCAGCGGATTGCGCGTCTGGAAAGCGACCACGTTGTCGTGGCCATAGCTTTCCAACACCGCCCGCGTCTGGGCCGGCGTCCGGCGCAATTCGGCGAAATCCGGATGATGCGGCAACTGCAGCACCTCCAGCTTGCCCGCGATATGCAGCTTGCCCCAACGGTGCATTTCAGCGATGATCGGATGGCGCGTATCGAACTTGCCAAAGGCCTTGATCGCCGTCTCTTCCAGGTCCCAGGCATACAGTTGCTCCACATGCTGGATCGCCAGAATATTGTTCCGGCTATCGCGCAAAGCAATCTCGCTGCCCACCTGGATGTCCTCCTTGCGATCCACCGGCAAGGTTATTGGCATGGGGAATAGCCTGCCGTCGCTCAGGCGCATCGTATCCAGCACAGACTGAAAATCGGCCCGGTTCATGAACCCGCGCAACGGTGAAAACGCCCCCACCGCCAGCAATTCCAGGTCGCATGCCACGCGTGGGCTTATCTGAATCGAGGGCAACTCCCCCGCATAGGACATCCTGCCCGCCAGCTGATCAGGGGGTACCAACAGGTCAACCAAATCCCCGCCATAAGGGGCAATCAACTTCGTCTTCTCCAATATCATCAAATTCTCCGCATCAAACCATACAGGTCGGCCAAGGACCGCGCCAAACTGCGGTATTCTATCACATCCAGGGTCGTCTTGTTAGCGGAATGCCTAGTCTTCACGTTCAATGCCGGAGATGCGATGGCCAAAATAGACCAGCACGATGCTCAAGGCATAAAGCGTTAGCAGCGGCGCCATGACAAGGAACATATTCACCGGATCTATCGTCGGCGTAATCAGCGCGGCTGCAATGGACGCGCCTATCACAGCCAACCGCCACTGACGGATCAACGTCGCAGAATTGACAAAGCCCAATAGCGAAATCAAGAAGAAAACCAGGGGCGTTTGAAACGCCACGCCCATCCAGAAAATCAGCGACGTGACGAAGCTCAAGTAGAGATCGGCCGTCCACTCGGGTTCGAATATATGCGGCTGAAAATTGTTTAGAAAGCCCAAGGCCGGCGGCAATAGCACATACCAGGAAAAAACCGTGCCAATCAGGAACAGCGCCGTCGTCGCCGGAATAGAAGCCAGCACATAGCGCTTTTCCTTGCGCGTCAATCCCGGCAAAATGAACATCAAAACCTGATAGGTGACCATCGGGATCGACAAGATGCCGCCAATCATCAAGGCAACGCGAAAATACACAAAGATGGTGCCCGTCGGGTCGAGGATCGTCAGCTCGCAATTGTCAACCGTCGGGATGCGGCAGAAAGGCTCGCGCAAGATATCCAGCGCGCGATCCGCGACGAAAAAACCGACGCCGGTGCCGATCACCAGCGAGATCACCGCGCGCGTCAAGCGCTGGCGCAACTCGTCAAGATGGTCAAAGAACCCCATCCGGAGTTCATGACCATCTTCAACTTCCTCTATTGCGACTTCTTCCGCCATGCTACGGACCTATTCGTCAACCGCCGTCGCCGACCACGTACCCAGGTCAACTGCCTTGCCGTTGGCCTTTGCAGCCCCGTCGCCACTCCAGCTGCCCATGTTTGAGGGAGCCGCTTCGACCGCGGCGGCACGCTCTTTTGGCGATTTCACCGACGTTGTTTTGGGCGCATCACTTGCTTGGGACGCTTTCTTCTCCGCCCCGCCGCTATCCGCCTCAGGCGCTTTGCTCGCCGCTGCATCAGCCTTCTTGGGCCTCTTGTTGTTCAAGGAGTCGCTAACCTCTTGCAAGGTGTCAACGTCCTTCTTCACTTCATCTATCGAGTCATGAATTGGCTTGGTCATCGGCTTCATAGCTTCGCCCAAGCTGCGGTTCAGGTTTTGACGCGTCGGCGGTTCCTTGGGGAGCTTGATATCGACGCCCGCCTCGTCGAATTCTTTCTGAACCAGGTCAACCGTCTGTGACCAAATGACGCGGAATTTCGCGACGTACTGACCCAAAACATAGGACCAATGGATCATGCGTTTTGGTCCGGCGAAGACCAGCATGATGACCAGGATTGCGATTAACTCTGCGCCACCAACGCCAAAAATGTTCATGGTGTTTCCACCTCATCTGCTTGAAGCCGCAACGCCACTGTTTCATCCGACGTCACGGTGCCCAAGACGCCATGAACAAAGCTGTGCGAATTCTCGGCGCCAAACAACTGTGCCAGATGTACCGCCTCGTTGATGATCACGGGGACCGGGGTCACGCGCCTTTGCAGCAAATACTCATAGACGGCGATTCGCAGAATATTGCGATCGATGATGGCCACCTGGTTGATAGGCCATTCCGGTGCGTACTCTTGAATGAGCCGATCAATACGTTCCCGGTTGGCGGTCACGCCTTCAACGAAGCGACGGATGATCTGACGCACAGCATAGGATTCCGGTCGTTCTTGAAGATGCGCTTCCAGCACCATCGGCAGGGGGTGGCAGGTCGAATCCAGTTCATAGAGAATCTGTAGACTCGCGCGACGGGCAATTGAGCGATCTGCCGCATTCAAAGCCGGGTGAATGACTTCGGACGTGATCATGTCCTCGTCGGGGTCGAAGTCGTCCAACTCGAACGGATACTCTTCCATGTTCGCTATTTTATCCAAACCGAACTCGATAATCCATGCCTTCACACGATATTAGTGTAACGCACAAGGCTTGGATTATCTATGTAAACCAGCGCGGGTAGCAGAGCAATCACATCAGGCTATTTTATTCACCACACTCCCTCGGCGCACAACTTGACCCCTACAGACCTATGTCTAAACCTGCAGGGGCGACACTTGTGTCACCCGAAACACCTCCTCCCCGCCGCGATCTCGTACATGCCCCGGCCAGCGCCCACGCAACCTGACCCCTACAGACCTATGTCTGAACCCGTAGGAGCGACGCTCGTGTCGCCCGTCAAAAATCTCTCTGCGCTTCTTTGCGCTCTTTGTGTCTTTGTGGTGCACAAATCTGTACCACTCTCGCCAAACCACAAACCCAGCAATACCGCGCCCTCCAGCCCTTCCGTGGTCTCAGAAACTGGAGAGATACGGGGCTTTTCAGGAGCTTCGACGCGGGTCATAAGGGGACGATATGGAGCCAGCATGTCAAGGGACCGAAATCGCCAACGATTGTCCATAACCGTTGCCAATGCTATAATTGGTACACACCGTCATTCCGCGCCAGTCAATTTGACGGGGGGAGTAGGCAGCATGCAAATCAATCAAATCGCCAGCATGATCGAATGGCTGGATGAAGAGCGCCGGCGCGACAAAGCCATCATCGCGGCCCTGGAAGAGCGCGTCGAACAGCAAGTCGAGTTCATCAATCAGATGCAACGGCGGGTCAAGAGCGTCGAATCCGACCAAAGCGTCATCAAGCAGGAAACGCTGCCCGCCCAAAAAGAACATGACATCATCGACAAGCTGCGCCTGGAAATGGCGCAAATGCTGGAAAATGCCGAAGCGCGGCGCCTGACAGCCGAACGCGAAGCCGAACGCCGCGTCGATCTCCAGCGGGACACGGTCCAGCGCAGCGTGCGCGAACTGGGCGAAAAAACTGACCGCATCGAAAAGCAACTGGCCAATATCGGCGGCCTGCAAAGCGAGGGCGATCGGCTGACCAACGCGATGCGCGTGCTGAACCAGGAAATGGACGACCTGACCAAGCAACTGGAAGGGCCGGACCGCCGCCTCACCTTCCTCGAAGAACAGCGGCGCACCGACGCCCGGCGCTTGTCGGAGATCGAAACGGAACTGCCGGAGTACAAGAAATCGGTCGATGGCATTGCCCCGAAACTGGGATTAATCGAAGACCTGGCGGTGCGCAACGAGCGCCGCATCCAGGATTACAACAGCGTCGACCGCGAACGCCGGGAACAGCTGCAGCAATTCATCGACCAGCAGCAATTGATGACGCAGCAGCGCGACCAGCAGATGGCCGATCTCACCAAGCGCTTCGGCGTGCACGATGCCGAATTGCAGAAGAACATCGAGCGCTTCGAAATCTGGGCCCAAGCCTACCGCGAGATGAAACGCATCATCGACGATTTCAACCGCATCGGCGACCGGCTGGAACGGCGCATCAACGAAGTGGCGGAAATGCAGCGGCTCAGCGAAGAGCGCTTTCGCCAGGAATGGAACGACTGGCGCGACGAAGATCAAAAGCGCTGGAAACAGTTGACCCTGTCCAGCGACGAGGTCTGGCGCAATCACGACCGCGAGTTTGACAGCTTCGTGCATCGCATCGGCGACATGGAAGCGCTCATCCCTGATGTGCGCGCCAATATCGAACGGCTCTGGCAGTTGGAGCGCGCCCGCGCCGAATTGTACCGCGAGCGCTATCAAGCCATGCTCCACGAATACGACAGCAGCGCCTTCAGCGACGAGACCGGCAGCATGCAAAGCGGGGAAAGCCTCTTGGACAGCAGCGCGATCGGCGGCGGATAAGACATGCGGGTCATCGGCACCTCGGGGCACGTCGACCACGGCAAGTCCACATTGGTGGAAAAACTGAGCGGGATGAATCCCGATCGGCTGGCTGAAGAACAGAGCCGTCAAATGACGATTGATCTGGGCTTCGCCTGGATGCGCCTGGACAATGGCGAGACGGTGGGCATTGTCGATGTGCCCGGCCACCGCGACTTCATCGAGAACATGCTGGCGGGCGTTGGGGGCATCGACGCGGCGCTGCTGGTCGTCGCCGCCGACGAAGGCATCATGCCACAGACCCGCGAGCACCTCGCCATTCTGCGGCTGCTGGACGTGAAGGACATTATCGTCGTCATCAGCAAGGTCGATCTGATCGACGACCCGGACTGGATTGAGCTGGTGCGCCTGGATATTGAAGAGGCCTTCGCGCAGCAGCAGTTGCCGACGCCGCCTATGGTCGAAGTTTCCGCCCACAGCGGACAGGGCCTTGATCACTTGATCGGGACCCTGCAGGGCGTTCTGCGGGGCGCGCCCCGGCGGGTCGATTACGGTCAGCCGCGCCTGCCGATTGATCGCGTATTCGTTGTCGGCGGCTTCGGCACCGTTGTCACCGGCACGCTGGCGGGGGGCAGCCTGTCGACAGGCGATAGCGTCGAGCTGCAGCCCAGAGGGATCGGCGGGCGCATCCGCGGCTTGCAGCGCTACAAACAAGCTGTTGAAAGCGCCGCGCCGGGCAGCCGCGTGGCTGTGAACATCGCCGGCATCAGCAGCGATCAAGTCCAGCGCGGCGACATGTTGGCCTCCCCGGGGCAGCTGCGGCCGAGCGCCATGGTCGACGCCCAGTATGTTCAGCTTGCGGATGCGGGCCGCCCGCTAGAGCACAACGCGGAAGTCAAGTTCTTCTGCGGCGCTGCCGAGTCGATGGCCAAGGTTCGGCTGCTGGCGGCCGAGCAACTCCATCCCGGCGAGGAAGGCTGGCTGCAAATCCGCTTGCGCGACGCGCTGCCGCTCGCTCGCGGCGACCGCTACATCTTGCGCTTTCCCTCGCCCGCACAAACCATTGGCGGCGGGGTGATCGTCGATGCGCGCCCGCGCCGGCGGCTAAAGCGCTTCGGGGCCGGCCTTGTCCAAGACCTGGAACTGCGTTTGCGCGGCAGTCCGGCGGAGCGGCTGGCGAGGTCCGCTGACGGGAAGATGCCGGTTAAGCTGAGCGCGCTGCAGGCCAGCCTGGGCTACAGCGATGAAGAAGTCCAGTCGGCACTGCGGGAGGCGCTTGAACTTGGCCTGGTCAAGCAGGTCGACGCGTCAAGCTTCTGGTCAACCGATTCCTGGCAGAAGCTGGCCGATCGGGCGCTGGCGCAGCTGCGAGCTTTCCACAGCGCGCAGCCGCTGCGGCTGGGGATGCCGCGGGCGCAATTGCGCAGCCGGCTCGATGTCAAGCTCAGCCTGCTCGATCACTTCGTTGCGGCGGACGAGCGCATTGCCGCCGAAGGCAATCTTCTGCGGCTGCAAGATCACGAGGTGGTCTTTGACGACGCTCAGCGCGCCAAGATCGACCAGCTGATGCGGCTCTTGCAAGAGCAGCCTTATACGCCGCCTTCAATTGACGAGATGAACGACATGGTCGGGGAAGATGTGGCGCGCGGGCTGCTCGATTTGCGGCGATTGGTCAACGTGAACGACAGAATCGCCTTCGCCAGCGCCGATTACGATTTGATGGTCAGCGAGATCCGGCAAAAGATACGCGCTGACGGCGAGATTGACGCCAAGACCTTGCGCGATCGCTTCGGCACATCGCGCAAGTACGCGATCGCGCTGCTGGAACATCTCGATTCCCTTGGGATCACCCAGCGGGTGGGCGATGTCCGCAAACGGGGCCGGAACATGTGAGGGCCTTGTTGCCGGGGGCATGGCCCGTAGCGCTGTCAATGCTCACGAAGTCAGTCGCAGCATGACCTTGTCGCCCAGTTGCACATCCAGGCGATCGGCGGCGCTTTCCTGGTTGGCGCAGATCTCAAGGAAGCCGTTGCTGTCGATTTGGGCCAGGATAGCCCCGAGCTGCGCTTCGTGATAGGCATGCGAGATACCATGAATGGTATGGCTGTGAATGGTGACGTTGGCGCTGGCGGCGGACAGCGGTAGGGCCGGGATATCGTCATGCCAGAGCGCGTCGAGGGCCAGCGCGTCATCGCCTTGCCAGCGCAGGATGCCGATGCTGGTGATGACGTTGCCGAAATGATCGATGTGCATGACCTCGCCGATCACGCGCTGTCGAGAGTAACTTAGCTGCGGTTTGGGAAAGGTGACGATCCGGTCTAGCTTCGGTCCCATATCGTTTAGACTGGCGGGATCGCTTGCCAGGCGCGCGGCGGCAGGCGCGAAGATGTCGCGGCCGTGAAAAGTATGACTGGCGCCGGGCAACTGATATTCGGGATTTTCCAGCGCGACGGCCTGGTATGCTGAATCGAGGTCAAGCAAGCTGTAACTGAGCAGGCCGTTGTCCGGCGCGACAAAATAATAGCCGGCGCAATGCAGGGCGATTGGCTTGCGCGCGCTGCCGACGCCCGGATCCACCACGGCGCAGAAGACCGTATCTGCGGGAAAATAGCGGTAGCTGTTCAAAAGCGCGAAGGCCCCTTCCCGCACATTCTGCGGCCCGATGGCGTGGGTGATGTCTACAATATGCAGGTCAGGAGCAATATTCAGCATAACCGCTTTCATTGTTCCGACGTAGGTGTCTTCGGTGCCGAAGTCGGTCAGAATCGCTATGATTTTTGTCATAAAGCGCTCTTTCGCCGGGGAGGCCTCACTATGCCTTATTTTAGCTTATCCTGTTAGGCCGGGAAGTTCCGAAGCGTCCGGGATGCGAAATCCGGCGCGCGCCGCTACAATGGGTGCAGCAACGAGGAGAGCCCGATGCATCGCAGCCGGTCGCAGCTAGAAGAGCAAGAATTGGAGACGCTCGCGCCCTACGCGCTGTTCAGTCGGCATTCGGGCGGACGATTGCACCACGAAGCTGAGCCGCGCTATCGCACGGCTTTTCAACGCGACCGAGATCGCATCGTGCATTGCGCGGCCTTTCGTCTGCTGGAATACAAAACGCAGGTATTCGTCAATGACGCGGGAGATTATTTTCGCACCCGGCTGACCCATACGCTGGAGGTGGCGCAAATTGGCCGTACGCTGGCGCGGGCGCTGGGCGCCAATGAAGACCTGGTGGAAGCCATTTGCCTGGCGCACGATCTGGGACATCCGCCTTTTGGACATGCCGGCGAAGACATATTGAACCAGCTCATGGCCGATTGGGGCGGCTTCAACCACAATCACCAAAGTTTTCGCGTGGTGACAAAACTGGAACGGCGCTATCCCAAATGGAAGGGCTTGAACCTGACAGCCGAGACCCTGGAAGGCATCGCCAAGCACGAAACGGAGTATGACATCAGCCACTTGTCCGGTATCGAGACAGAGACGGGGGCGAGCCTGGAGGCGCAGATTGCCAACATTGCCGACGAATTGGCGTACAACGCCCACGACCTCGACGACGGCTTGCAAGCCGGGCTGATCCACAGCGAGCAATTGCAGGGCCTGGAGATCTGGCGAATTGTTACTGAGCGACTGCAATGGGACGGGGGCGTATTGGACGAGGTGGACCGCCATCATGTCATCAGAGAGCTGGTTGGCATGCAGGTCGATGATGTCCTGCAAAACAGCGCCGGGAACATTGCAGCGGCCGAGCCGCGCAGTTCTCTGGCGGTGCAGCAGCAGACGCAGCCGCTGGTCTGCCACAGCGAGCGCCAGCAAGGGCACAATCGCGATCTGAAGGACTTTCTCTTTGAGAACATGTATCGGCACTATAGAATCGTCCGTATGCAGACCCGGGCCGAACATATTCTGCGGGCCTTGTTCACCGGGTATGTGAAAGAACCGCGGCAATTGCCGGATGACTTCCGCGCCAGGCTGCTCGAGGAGGAAATCGAGCGGGTCGTGGCTGACTACATCGCGAGCCTGACCGATCGCAGCGCGTTTATGGAATACCGACAATACTTCGACCCGATAGCATGAGCGAGAGCACGTACTAGCAATGCCGGGAGAAACGCTGCTAAACGGACGCTATGAGTTGGTTGCTCAGCAGGGTTCCGGCGGCATGTCGGTCATCTACAAGTCACTCGACCGGATGCTCGGTCGCATGGTAGCGATCAAGATCTTGCGGCCGAGCTTGACGCAAGACCCGGCCTTTTTGGAGAAGTTCCAGCAAGAAGCGCGCAGCGTGGCGATGATGTCGCACCCCAATATCGTGACGGTGCACGATGTGGGCAGCGACGGGCATACCCACTACATCGTGATGGAGATGATTGAGGGACATGACCTGAAGAAGGTCATCCGGGCGCGCGGGGCCTTGCCCCTGGAGCGGGCGCTCGATTACGGCGTCCAAATCTGCGCCGGACTTGGCTTCGCGCATCGTTCGCAATTGGTTCACGCCGATGTCAAGCCGCAGAACATATTGATCAATCGCGACGGGGTGATTAAGGTCACGGATTTCGGCATCGCGCAGGCTTATACGGATACCATGCCGCAAACGCGCAGCGAAGTCGTTTGGGGCAGCCCGCATTACTTCGCGCCGGAGCAGGCGCGGGGAGAGAAACCCTCGCCCGCGTCCGATGTCTATTCGATCGGCGTCGTGATGTTCGAGATGTTCACTGGCCGCCTGCCCTATATTGGCACGTCGCAAAGGGAGCTTGCGCTGGCGCATATCCAGTCCGAGATTCCCCAGGCGACGGACATCAATCCGAAGCTGCCGGAAGAAATAAGCAATATTATCGCCAAGGTGATGAGCAAGCGGCCGAACGACCGTTACAAGCATGCGGATCAGTTGGGTCACATATTGCAGCGGGCGCGGGAACGCGCCAAGTACGCCCAAATGCAGGCCGAGAGCGGTCGTATGGCGCCGCCGACCCTGGCGGGGAGCCCGCCCGCTGCAGCGCCGGCGCCGCAAGGGCGGAGCTTCACGTCCCCCCCGGGCGCGGCGCCCGCAGGCCCGTTCCCGCCAGTGAACGCGCGGCCGCAGGTTTCGGCCCCGCCAGTTCAATCCAGGGCCAATGCGGCGCCGTCACAGCCCTCCGTTTCCATTACTGGGCAAGCGGCGGCGACGATACCCGGTCCGCCACCCGCTCAATTCAACGCGGACGGCAGGCGAAAGCTTGACGCCACCGGCAGCTTCACCGGTCCCCTGCTGCCCCAACGGCAAGAAAAGAGAAGCGGCCTGGATTTGGTGACGCTCATCTTGATAGCCTTGGCGTTCTGCGCGGTTGCCGGGTTGGTGCCGCTGTACCTTTTCGGGGTGTTTCCAGTTTTGGGTTGATGGGAGAAGATTCCCCCAGCGGGGCATAATTGGGGCGAAGGCGCGGAGGGCTGTATTTTGGGGCGAGCCGGCGCTGCACGCGGGTCGCGCAGGCACTGTCCGTCAAACGCCCCTGCAAGGCTCGCTTTTTGGGATGACTTACCTGCACTTACTCCTGTGTTATAATCTTGTTGCGAGCCTTAAATGAAAGCGATGCCTGATGGCGACCCAAGAGCGCGTATACACGGCCGACGATGTCTGGCGACTTGAGGTGGCGAATGAGAATCCGCTGGAGAAATACTACCTCATCGACGGGGAATTATGTATCAAGATGGCGCCGAGTGAATTGCATGGCGAAACCGCAAACCTGATTGCCCACTACCTGACCGACTTTGTGCTGGAGCGCGGTTTGGGGCGAGTCGGTGTCGAGATCGGTTACCATCCGCCGGGGGATCGTCGCACCCTGCTTTTGCCTGATGTTTCATTCACCAGCAAGGCGCGGGCGGCAAAGCGCGCGCGACGTGGTTATGTACCAATGATGCCCGATTTGGCGGTGGAGGTGGTCTCGCCCTCACAGTCCTGGGCGCAAGCCCGCCGCAAAGCCGAAACGTACCTGCGTCATGGGACAGCGTTGGTGTGGCTAATAGACCCGGAGGCAAAAAGCGCCGAGGTCTGGGAGCGGGGAACGGCGCAGCGCAAAGCAATTGACCTGTTGTCTGGCGGTGACATCCTGCCCGGTTTCAGCCTGCCGCTCAAGCGCTTGTTCTCCGATTAGGCGCGGCGAAATTCGAGGGCCAATTGTTCGCGCGTCAGGCGAATCAGCGTGGTGTTTCCGCTGGGCGACGTGAAGGGCGACGGGCAGCGTTCCAACTGCGCCACGAGCGTTTGCATCTCTTCCATCGACAAGATCTGTCCGCTTTTGACCGCTGCGACCGCAGCCAGGGCGGCAATGGCTTCTTCTGTTCCATTGTCCTTTCGAGTGCCCTTTCGAGACAGATACTCCAGCATAGCGGGGAATAGGTCGGCGAGGCGCGATGAGGCAATGACCTTTGGAAGCGCCCGAAAGACATAAGTATGTGGTCCGAAGGTCTCGATCTCGAATCCCAATTGCGAGAGCACGTCCGCCCATGCGCCCAGCACAGCGTCATGCTCCGGCGACAGCAAGACGGTCTGGCTGTCGATCACGGGCTCGGCGAGGAGAGAACTCGCACGCTGTTCTTCGCGCATCTGTTGGTAGAGAACGTGCTCGTGGGCGGCGTTTTGGTCTATCAAGTAGAGGCCGGCCGGCCCTTCCGCCACAATATAGATAGCGCCAATTTGTCCAACTACGCGCAGAATGGGCAGGGTGCGGGGTTTGGCGGGCGCGTCGGCGGTCTCGGGAATGTGTGGGAGATCGGCATCGTGGAAGGCGTCTTCTGTGGCCGTTCCGGCAAAGGGCGGCGCGGGAGGCGGGTAGTCTACAGTTTCATTTGTAAAGCCGAAGGTCCGCCACCGATCGGCATCAGCTTCATCAAGATCCGCCTCGAGAAGCGCCTGGCGCACCGCCCGTTGAACAGTCGAAAATACCTGGCCCGGTTCGCGAAAGCGGACCTGCGCTTTGGTCGGATGCACATTGACGTCGACGAAATCGGTCGGCAGAGAGAGCAGAAGCACGGCAAATGGAAAGGTTCCGGATTTGATCATGCCTTCATAAGCCCCTGTGACGGCGTGGCTGAGCGCATTCTCTTGTATGGCCCGGCCGTTGACATAGAGCACGATGCGCGAGCGATCGCGGCGCGTTAGATCGGGCAAGGATGTGTAGCCGCGAAGCGCGATTGTCGTCTGCCCTATTCGCGCGGGCCCCGCGCTTTCAACGGCGATCATGCGCTTGAAATGAGCGCGGCCGAAGACCGCCGCCACGACGTCGGCAAGGTCACCGCGGCCGGAGGAGCGAAACTGCTCGCGCTCATCTTGTTTCAGCGTGAAGGCAATATGCGGATAGGCCATGGCGTAACGCGTGACAACGCCTTGAATATTGCGCTTCTCGGTTCGGTCGGCTTTGAGAAACTTGAGGCGGGCGGGGGTATTGAAGAAGAGATTTTCGACCGTGACAACCGTGCCAGCCGGGGCGCCAACGGGACGTTGATGGCGAATCTGGCCTCCGTTCATGCGCAGAGACATGCCCATGGGATCGCCGCGGTGTCGGGTGATGATTGTGGTTTGGCTGACGGCGGCGATGCTGGCGAGGGCCTCGCCGCGAAAGCCCAAGGTTGACAAGTCTTGCAGGTCTTCGGCAGCGCGCAACTTGCTGGTGGCGTGCCGCTTGAAGGCCAGCTCGATCTCCAAGGCGGGAATGCCCGCGCCATTGTCCGAGACGCGGATTAGCTGTCGACCGCCGGCCGCGGACTCGACATGAATTGAAGAGGCGCCGGCGTCGATCGCGTTTTCGATCAACTCCTTGACCGCAGAGGCGGGGCGTTCGACGGCTTCGCCAGCCGCGATGCGCGCTACGACCTCTTCCGGCAGGACGGTTATTCCCATCGTTGTTTCGTGATTTCCCTGGGTCGGCATATCCAATCGAGTATAACAGAAATTACAGGCATGTGATGCGCGTTGCCGCGCGGGGGAAGTGGCGAAAATCGTGGATTTGGTATGATAGCGGGTTTGTCAGGGGATTCACTACAAAGACACAAGGAGCGCCAAGATTATTTTGGCCACAGCCGCTCGGCGCGTAATCGGCGCAAAGGGTACGCTGCCGCGGCAGACATCTCTTGATTGGACGGCGAGGCGCTGATAGAATGTATTGATAGAGCGCCACCCTAGCTCAATTGGCAGAGCGATCGCTTCGTAAGCGATAGGTTATGGGTTCAAGTCCCATGGGTGGCTTTCATCGGAGTCTTTCTTCGCCGGACTTAACATTCGAATACTATAAAACGATGATCGGGAGGAGTAGACAAGCTCCCTCGTACCAGAGAACGCGGGTCATAGTCTGGAAGCCCGCCTGCGAAACCTTGTCGAAAGTCGCCCGGGAGTTGCCCGAAAGAACGCATCCGCCAGTAGATTCGGGACGGTTCACGCCCGTTATCGCGTCTTGAGCGCAGCGGACCTGTGTCCGCTGAAACAAGGTGGTACCGCGAAGCTGAGCCTTTCGTCCTTGTATTGGGCGGAAGGCTTTTTTATTGCTGTTGGAGGAGGACAGGAGCCATGAGAGCAAGCGCCGAAAGCAATATGCCACGCAACTTCGACTATGCCGATGCCGAGCCGCGTCTGTATGCCTGGTGGGAGCGCCAGGGCTGGTTCAAGCCCGAGGTCGCGGGAGCGGACGCCGAGCCCTTTGTCGTCAGCATGCCGCCGCCCAATGTCACGGGCAGCCTGCATCTTGGGCACGCGCTCTTTGGGGCGCTTGAAGACTTGATGGTACGTTACGAGCGCATGCGCGGCAAAGCGGCGCTTTGGGTGCCGGGGACCGATCATGCCGGCATCGCGACGCAGCTGCAAGTCGAGAACATGCTGCGCGAGGAAGGCAGCAGCCGCGAGGAAGTTGGCTATGAAGAGTTCTTGTACCGGACCTGGCAATGGAAAGAAGAGCACGGCGGCACAATCACGCAGCAGTTGCGCCGGCTGGGCGCCAGCTGCGACTGGGATCGGGAGCGCTTCACGCTCGACGATGGACTGTCGACAGCGGTCACCCAGGCCTTTTTGACCCTGTGGGAACAGGGATTGATCTACCGCGGACCGCGCCTGGTCAACTGGAGCCCGGGTTTGCAGACGGCCGTCTCCGACCTGGAGGTCGAAACCGCGGAAGAACAAGCGACGCTCTATTACTTCAAGTATCCGCTTGAAGGGGGCGAGCATATTCCGGTGGCGACGACCCGCCCCGAGACCATCCTGGGGGATACGGCGGTTGCGGTCAACCCCGCCGACGCGCGTTACGCGCGCTTCATCGGCAAGCGCGCTTTCTTGCCAATCCTGGGGCGGGAGATCCCGGTCATCGGCGATGACAGCGTCGATATGGAATTTGGCACCGGGGCGCTCAAAGTCACGCCCGCGCATGACTTCAACGACTACGAGATTGGTCAGCGCCACAAGCTCGCGCTGGTTAACGTCCTCAACAAGGATGCCAGCATGAATGCAAATGCGGGCAAGTACGCGGGCATGGATCGCTATGACTGCCGCGAGCAACTATGGCAAGACATGGAAGCGGCGGGCTTGACCATCAAGACCGAAGCGTATAGCACGCGCATTCCACGCAGCCAGCGCGGCGGCGAAGTCGTCGAACCGATGATGAGCACGCAGTGGTACGTGCGCATCGGGCCACTGGCGGAAAAAGCGCTGGCGGCCGTGCGGGCGGGCGATATCAAAATCGTGCCGGAACGATACGAAAAGGTATATTTTCACTGGCTGGAGAACATTCAGGACTGGTGCATCAGCCGCCAATTGTGGTGGGGCCATCGCATTCCCGCTTGGTATCGCGAAAAAGACGGGGACCCGGAGGGTGAAATCCATGTTGGGCAGAACCCGCCGCAGGGCGAGGGCTGGGCCATGGAAGAAGATGTGCTGGATACCTGGTTCAGCAGCGGGCTATGGCCGTTCAGCACCCTGGGCTGGCCGAGCGAGAGCGACGATCTCGCGCGCTATTATCCGACGCAAGTGATGGAGACCGGTCACGACATCCTGTTTTTCTGGGTGGCGCGCATGATCATGATGGGTCTGTGGTTCACCGACAAGTCTCCCTTCCACACTGTTTATCTTCACGGGCTGGTACGCGACAGGCATGGCAAGAAGTTCAGCAAGTCACTGGGCAACGTCATCGATCCGCTGACCATCGTCGACAAACTGGGAGCGGATCCCTTGCGCTTCACGCTTATCACCAGCGGCACGCCGGGCAACGATGTCAATCTGGACGAAACGCGCGTCGACCATACTTTCCGTTTCATCAACAAAGTGTGGCAGATCACGTCATTCATCAACATGAATCTGGAAGGAGAGCTGGAACTGGGCCTGCCGCCGGCCGAGGAGCTCGATCTGCCCGCGCGCTGGATCCTCAGCAGGCTGCATCGCCTGATCGCCAACGTGCAGCACTTGTTCGACATTTATCAATTCGGCGAAGCCGGCAGCCAGATACTTGCCTTCATGTGGGATGAATTCGCGCCCACCTACCTGGAAATCAGCAAACACGCCACGTATGCCGGCAAGGAGGGCGAGAAAATCGCGGCCCAGCGCGTCTTGGTAGCGGTGCAAGACACGTGTTTACGCATGTTGCATCCTTTCATGCCTTTTATGACAGAAGAAGCGTGGCGCTACATCCCGCACGATGGCGAAGCGCTTATCATTGCCGACTGGCCAAAGTCGAATGAAGCTTTGATCGATGATGAGGTCGAGTCTCGCATGAATGTCTTGCTCGAGTTGGTTCGAGAGCTGCGCAATACGCGCGGCGAATACAAGGTCGATCCCGGCAAGCGGATCAGAGCGCTGGCCAAGGCCGGCGCCTCTGCAAAAGATCTCGAAACGCATGACTACATCTTCAGTCGGCTTTGCAACGTGGAAGCATTGCAACTGCTGGCGGCGGCGGACCCGGCGCCGGAGCATGCCGCCAGCATCGTCGTCAGCGATATCGCGCTCTATCTGCCGCTGGAAGGCATGCTTGATCTCGAGGCGGAAAGGGAGCGCCTAGAGGGCGAAGCAATCCGTTTGACCCAGCAGATCGCCAAAACGCAGAAGATGCTGGGCAACGACAATTTCGTCAGCAAGGCGCCAGAAGCAATTGTTCAGCGGGAACGCGACCGGCTAAGTGATCTGGAATCGGCACAGAGACAAGTAGCAGAGCGCTTGTCCAGCCTGCCGCAATAGCTTGATGCTTTAGCGGATCGCAACGGCTTGCGCTGCCGCGCGATAGGCCTACGCCCTTGCGCAATTCTCGAATACCGTCCTCCCTATCCGCTATAATGGATTGGCAAGGGAGGATTTCGCTTGTCCGAATCGTACAAACGCTGCCCGATCTGTGAAGCGCGCAACCATGGCCAGGCCAGCACATGCGCTACTTGCGGAACGACAATAGTTGATGTCGAGGCGCAAGCGTTCTCGGATGAAAGCAATCTGGCATGGAGAGACTACGACTATCGTCATGGCGAGACCGACCTGTATGAGGGGGCGCTGCAGGACACCGCAGGCCGGCTCTTCGCGGGCATTGCTGTTTTGGGGATCGCGCTGCTCGCCGTCATTGCCCTGGCAATTGTCAGCAATTTGTCACAAGGCGAGGAGGTCCCGCTAAGCGAATTGTCGCCAAGCGCGGCGCCCACGCGCCCGAGCTTTGCGACAGTGACGCCGGGCTTTCCTAGCCCGGTGCCCAGTCCAACTCCTTTGCCTACGCTGGTCCCGAGCGAAACCTCGACCCCGTCGCCCTGCATCCATCGAGTCGCCGCGGGAGACTCTTTAATCAGCATTATCGCGGGTTGCGGGTACCGCAGACTGGATATCTTGCCAACCGTGAAAGCGATTAACGGGATCGTTGATGAAACGCGCATTCAGATAGGCCAGGAAATCGTCGTCCCGTTGCCCAGCGCCACGACCGATCCGCTCGCAACGTCAGCGCCACAATTGAACGCTTCTGCGAGCCTGGAAGACAGTGCGGGCTCAGAGGGATTGGCACTGCTTTCCTTCGATCCATTCGCGCCGACGGAGACGCCTACGATACTACCGGGATTGATGTGGCATACTGTTGCTGCGGGGGACAGCATGATCGCGATCGCCGTGCAATACGATACCGACGCCAAGCAACTTTCCGACCTGAACCCGGAAGTGGCATTCGCCTTATGCGATTTTAGCTTGCCCTATGGTGGAGGCGAGTGCATTGTCGAATTAATCGAAGGACAGACCTTGCGCGTGCCCGCGCCGACCGCGACAGTAACGGCTGTGCCGACACTTTCCGGCAGCGAGACAGCTGTACCGCCGGCCACGGCTACGGTCAACGCGCCTTTCGCTGTTGGTCCGCCTGATCGCGCGTTTTTCGGCGCGAGCGATCAGATCACGCTGCGTTGGGTGGCGACGGGGACGTTGGCAGCGGATGAAACTTTTCGGGTCGCCATTTCCGAGGTCGGCACGGCCAACAGGTTCACGGCGGAAACGCGGGATCTTTTTTTCATATTGCCAAGGCAATGGCAAGCGGACGATGATCAGCGCCACACGTATATTTGGCAAGTGTCCATTGTCGAGCAAAGTACCGGCGTTGCGTCCCAGGCAACGGGCATACGGACTTTGGTTTGGGAGGGTTCCGGAGGCAGCACATCATGAAAGGCGGTCGCCCCTTTCGCGCCCTTATAACAGCCCTTGTCGTCACCATGTCCGCCTGCAACATAGGGAATCCCGCGGCCAGCATGACGCCGACAATTGAGCAGGAAGCAATCGCAACAGCCAAGCCACCGCCGGTAGCCACGGCTACGGCGCTGCCGGCGGCGACAGCGCTGCCCTCGGCGACAGATACGCAGATGCCTACGTTGGAAATCGCGACGGCGACCGCCACAAACACAGCGGTACCAGCGACGCCGACCAGGATAGCCACGGCGACATCGGCATTCTTGGAGTACGTGATCCAAGAAGATGACACGCTGTTTTACATCATTCAACTGCCTCAGCACGGATTCGGTTACGACCTGGAAGTTGCGGCGACCGTGGTTGCGCTCAACGAGAACATCAGTCACATTGACTTGCTGCCGCCGGTCGGCAATACGATATTCATACCTCGGCCTAGCTCAACTGCTACGGCTGTCGGCGCGAGGGCCACGGAGGAGGTCCTGGCTACAATCGGCGTCAATCAGGATAGGGGCGCGCTGCTTCAATCCGGTTCAAGGGTGGGCTGCTACGAAGTTGAGTCGGGGGACTCAATCGTAGCGATCGCCGAACAATACAGCACCACTCTGGAAGTCCTAAGCCAATTGAACAAGGAGATCCAGTTTTTCGGCTGCGCCTTCACCGAACCAAGCGGCGGACCCGACTGCAGACCGAATATTCAGATTGGACAATGCGTCTACGTGCCCTTGCCGACACCGCTGCCAAGCAAAACGCCGACGCCAACCGGCGACGAAACCGCGACACCAACCGCGACCTATCTGCCGCCACGCCTGATATTCCCGGCCGACGGCGCATTGGTCCGGGCCAGTGAACTGCGGCTGCAGTGGGTGGGCATCAGCGGAATAAACGATGAGGATGAGTACCTGGTCGAACTGATTGATCAGACCGCCAACAAATCATTGCCGTTCGTCAGCGAGGCGAATGATCTGACCGTGCCGTCGGGGTTTGCGCCCGATGATGGACTGTCTCACGTTATGCAATGGCGGGTGAGCGTCGCGCGGAGAGACGCGCAGGGCGTCTACACCATCGTCGGCGCGCCGGGTACCTGGCGCAGTTTTGAGTGGACAAGCCAGTAAGAAGGTATGCAAAGTGGCGGTTTTCGGGCAAGCTGACAGGTAGGGCAGGTCGCATAGACACTGGCCACCGACGCTGACCTTCAAGGGCACGGGAACGTATGTTTCGGGCGACTCAACGAGTCGCCCCTACCAAATCGTTCGTATTTTGGGTCAAGCCGCGTAAGTCGCGGCTTAGTCTATTTCCGCGAAGGAGTTGAAGGCGGGTCGGTCGATTGCATTTGCGTCAACAAGACTGAAGAAACAGGCTTCGCTGTCGCCCGCCGCGCAACCATTGAGATTGTACAGGAACATTCCCTCAATGTAGTTTAAGCCACGCGCAATATCGTAGGCTTGCGCGACGTAAAGCGCCTGCTCGTCCTGGTCCGTGTACCTGAGCCACTCGAGACCGCTCGCTGGAATCGCCAGATTTGATCCTTCGATTGTGCCCCAGCCCACCTGCGTAATGTAGATGGGGATGTCTTCGGATGCATTCCGGCTGAGCGCATCGTGATACAGATAGAGAATCTCGCGATAATACTGCAAATGTGATTCGTAGTGCGTGTCCACGCCCGGCGGCTGTTCGCAGCAGAATAGCGCAGGCGGGACCGCCGACGCTCCAAATAGCGCGCCAATGCCGTCGCTGTAGTCCGTTGCGCCAGCATGGAGCATGTTCTGCAAGAAGAGACCGGTTTCTACAGAATTGTAATTGTCGGTAAAACCGACCGGCGCCAAACCTGCGGTGATCACAAGGGCGTCGCTGTCAACCGACTTGATGGCCTTGAAGGCGATCTTCAGCAGATCCACGTAGTAGGCAGCCCCGATTTTTATCTTGTCCGGGAAGCCGTAGTCTCCAGAGTTGTCCATTGTTGGCGGCCGCTCGTAGACTGGCGCGGTCCAGTATTTCAGGAGATTGGGCGATTTCCAGATCTCGTAAGCATCGATAACACCCGCGTAGCGCTCCGCCAACACGCTCATAAAATTACCGAAGCGTTCCAGGTGCTCTGGGGGTCCCGAATTGGCGCGCAGCAAGCTGTTCAATTGCAAAGTATATGACCTGCGAGACCATTCCGGCGCCGCATATACATTCAGCAGAATCTGAATGCCGAGCTCGTCCAGGCCTTCAATTAACGCGTCCAAACTATCAAAGGCGAAGCCGCTTTCTGACGGTTCCACGTCGGCCCAGCGGACTTCAATCTTGGCCCAATTGACGCCGAGTTCTTTGACCCGGCGCAAGATGTCCGGTGTATTTTCGAGATCCGGGAATAGCGTGATCCCGTGCGCGAATTCGCGCCGAATCGCGCTTGCAGCGGATTGGGGCAAAAGGATCGTTTGACCCGACATGATATGGTTGCGGTCGCCGATTCCGTTTAGCGACTGCAAGGCCTCGACCGTCGTATCAAAGCGTCGGGCGATTTCGAATAAGGAGTCACCGGGTCTTATCAGGTAAGCAGCCACTTCAGTATTTTCAAGCCGCGGTACGAGGAGCCCATCGCCCGCGACAAGCAACGTAGCGTCGCTCAGAGCGTTCAGCGACTGGAGGGCCTTTACGCTGGTGTTGAAGCGCTTCGCGAGGGCATACAAGGTGTCATGCGGGCGAACAGTATAGCGCTCGATGCCAAGTTTCACCGAGCCGTTGACAACTGAACCGGGATCCTCCATCCGGGCCTCCGTTGCCAAGCCGAAAACCAGGGCAATTACCATTCCCAGACAGGTGCGGATGATCAGCTTTTGTAACCGCATGCCAAACGTCCGTTCGCGGGCGAGAAAACGCGGCGTCATTTTGTGAGCGCGGGTCTTTACATGCCCGCATTTCAACTTCAGTTCTTCAATTGACATACTACAGGGGGCAATAGACCAAATCTACAGACCGGGCGGCCTTGTAGGGTTAACGTCAGGGCTTCGGCGGATAGTCGAAGCCTTGCAGCAAGAAACTGTCCGATCCGGCATCTGTAAGCAGTCGATCGCCGCTTACAGGTTCGTACCAGCCGAGACGCAATTCATAGCTGCCATCTTGCAAGGTCTGGGCCGGCAAATAGTAGACATCGCGGAAGACCTCTCCCGGCGCCCAGGAGCTGCTGTCGACGCGGCCGGATTGTGGGAACTGGTCGTCTTGCGTCCAAAGAATGCTCCCCGTTTCCGGATTCGCGTCGCCATAGACATGCACAAATGACTTAAGCGACTTTGCGGTGATGGCAAGGGGCCGCCAATAAACGCGCAGCAGCAACTCGCCGGTTGGCAGCGGATCGTCGAAAAAGCGGTATTCGAGCAAGTCCACTGCGCCGCCGAAGCTTGTCAGCGGCGTAGCGGCGGCTTCCAGAACGGCCCATTCCATGTATTGACGAATGGCCAATCCGGAGGCGTCGCTGAGCATGACCGGTTGCATATTTTCCCGCATCCAATCTTCGACGACGCGGGCATTCCGCCATGACGGTATGGCATTCGACACGACATAAATACTGTCGTAGCGCGTCCGAGCCGCTTCCAACTCGTCGATGATGCTGTTTGCAGATTGCAAAGGCCCGGATGGCAGGGCGCGGTCTGCGGCCGGGCCACGGTAATAGTAGCCAAAGGCGGCGTCCGCGCTAAGCTGAATGACGAGATCGTCGCTGGTCACTCTGCTGTTGAGGAAGTCGCCCAGTTCGTCCCAAGCGGGTGATTTGCGGAATGCCGCATCGTTATAGTAGGCGTGAAGCGACCAAGTTGAAAGAAAAACCCAGGGCGCCAAAAGCAAGATGATTACGTATCCTTGCCGCGCTCCGGTGGCCTTGGCTATCCAGACAGCCAAACGAGCGCTGCCCAAGGAGATCAGCAATACAAAGGCCGGTACCGTCCCCAATACGTAACGCGGATGGAAAATGTTAACGCGCAAAGCAAGAACCCCAAGCAGCAAGAATGGGACGAGAACGATAGCCGCGATAAACTGAATCTCGCGCCTGGAGCCCTTCGCCACAATGAATGTAAACAAGGCAAAAGCAAGCGCGAGGGCGATCCACAACCAGCGAGGCGATCCCGGCACGGTCTCTCCCAGGGTCAAAACCGGCAGGAAGCGAAACAAGAAATCGGGAACATATAGCGACTCAAGATTGCCGGGATATGCGCCCGAGGCTAACAGCCCGGCTTGCAAAATAAGGAAGGCCAAGAGCGCGCTCGACAGCACGATACCCTGCAAGAAGAAAAATCTCGACAAGAATCGCCGATCGCTTTTCTTCCAGCAAATGGCGACAAATACCAGGGCAATCGATATGAACACTTCGGTGTAGAACATCAGCGCGCTAGTGATGGCCATCAAGGCATAAAGCAGCCAATTTCTCATAAGCGGACGATCAATCAGGCGCAGACCCAGCCACAGGCTCGTCACACTCAGGCCGGCCCAGACGGCATAGTTGCGAAAATCTTGGCTATGCCAGATTTCGTAGGGATGAATTCCCCAAACAAGCGCAGCGGCAATGCCGCCAATTCGCTTTCCAGAAAGGCGGAACGCCAAGGCGTATGCCCCTGAGACACCGATCAAATTGCCAAGGACCGAGAGCAGGCGCAAGGTGAAGGGACTGTCAATGCCACCGATGAGAAGCCGCCATAGCCGGAACAAAGCGTAGGCCAGCGGTGGATGCGGCTCAAGCGCTGCGATCTCGGTCAGGGACTGATGCAAGGGAATATTAGCCCAGTTCAGCGCGCTAAAAGCTTCGTCCCCGCGCAGCGGCACTGAAGCAAGTTCGTGCAAGCGCAAGGCAAAACCGAGCCAGATAATCAGTATTAGAATTGCCGGGCGTATGGGTCGCGCCATGCGGGCTCAGATGGTCGCTTTTTCGAAAGCTTCGATCTGTTGGTCAGATAGCGGCATCAGATTGGCGTTTTTTGCGTCGCCGGATTCTTCCGATATCCGGCGTTTTGCATCGCGCATGAAGTCCTTCAGGTTTGGGGACAATCTCGTGTCAGCGAATAGCACGGGCGTATCCAACTCGTCCTCGAAGTTTATCTTCACCGACGGGTCGACAAAGACCACGAGTGGTTGGACATCTACATCGGGAGCGATTTCATCAATGGACCGTTGTACCTCTTGACGGGCGATCTCGGCATCGCGAAGGGGCTTGCCAACGCCATCCAGCCGAAACAGTGAAAAGAACTTGCTGATGACATTGCGATGACTGCGGAACTTGCCGTCTCGGTAGGTGTATTCCTGATCGTGCCAGCGTGTGACAATCGCAAATACACCTTGAGGGCAAATCAAGACGTGGCGCGCCGGAAAATGATAATAGTTGTACAAGACGCTCTTATTGCTCAAGCCCTTCAAGCCATCCTCGATCGCCTTCTCCGGACGCGGAACGCGCGCCCAAAGATTTGTCATGCGTACGGAAAGAACAGTCAGGATGAAGGCGATGGGCAACATGGCAGACTGCACGATCACGCCAAGTGAATCGGGAATGTCGCCCGTGAACAGTGAAGCATTGATCACGAAAAAGCTCAGAATTAGAGCGCCGAACGTGCCAAAGAAAAGGTAGTTGGTTAACTTGCGATTGCGGCGAGCCAGTTTTTTGTTTGTCACAATCCGCATGACGCTACCCCAGACTCCAGTTTGCGCGATTTCCAGCCGAAGATTTGTCGCCGTCGACATCAAATGTCGACATCAATGACCAGAACGACATTATCTCTATCAATGTAATCCCGCACTCTGCTGCTGCTAAGGCACTCCGAATCCGCCACATCAATCTTGCGATAGAGAATCTTGGCGCTCTGACCGTCCACGTCGATACTAATCGCAATTGTGCAGCCCCGTCTATCGAACTGCCTTGGCTTTCCGGCTCCGGGACGTTCCTCGACATGTCCAGAGCGAAACTCAATATCGCAGGCTGGCGAGTAGGGAATCAGAATCTTGCCACCACCGCTGCTATAGGGCCTGCCAATAAAGCAATAATCCAAAGAGGTGCTCGGATGCGGTGTCTGTGTATGCCAGGCTCTGTCGTAGCAGCGTTGGCTGCCTCCGGCCCACTGCAGGACATATTCACTGAACCAGATATTGTCGAATTCGTTGGTCTCTTCCACTTTTTCGTCGAAGTCAAGCCGTATTTGCAGGCGGTGAAGCTCATGAACATATTGGTCCACGATCATCGGACCTATCTCGAGCAGTTGACGGTGGCCCGGTCCCAGTTTGGATGTCGGCACTTTCAGTTCCATCGCTCCGGTAACTGTTCCGGTTCCTATATGGATATTTTCGACAATCACTTTGACATCTGAAGAAGGCGTATCGAACCAACTCTGACCGGTGTTGACCACTGGTATCTGGAATCCGGTTAGAATCCCGCATTCAAGCGGATGAGGATTGATGCGCGACCAACCAAGTACGAGGTTCACATTCTGCGGGGAGTCGTCTGTACGCGGCAAGAAATAGGACAAGTAGCTGGCATGTGTGACTTCGACGCAGACCATGTCGCCAAAGCGGACGGAAGGCAATACATACCAACGCTCCGGTATATCGCGCGCTTCGGCGATGATAGCCTGTTCCAGGTCAATTGCCTGAATGCGCATGCAATGCGTTACCGGTACCGGCAAGGTGCCTATAGCGCCCTCGACATGCAGTTCTTGCGGTATATTCGCCACTAACTTGTAGAGATGGCCAGCGCGTTGTACATCGAGCAACTCGCCGGATGGCTGCGCAACATTTGTCGGAGCTTCGAACTCTCTGTTGACGCCGCAGGTAATTGTGAATGCGCCCTCCCCGGAGATGTCGATGTCTTCGGGATCATAAAACAAATCGCCGCAATACGGATAAGTTTGCAAAATGGATGTGTCTTGGTCGGAGTCGTCTACAAATTGCTTGCCGACAAGAACAGCGTTTGTCGTCTCTTCATAAAACGGCGCGCGCAGTTCAGCTGTGATCCGCGCGATGCCTTCCATATTGATGCCAACCGGCTCGCTGCCGTCGGCAGGTCCCAACACCTGCGCGCTGGACAAAGCATTGACATCAAAAGTGCCGCTCGGCGTCCAAGCCCAATACGTGAGCACCGATGAACCGGAGGTGTCGGCGTTAAAACGGAAACCAATCGGCAAGTAGAATCCGACCCAGATCACCGGTTCCGTCACAATCGCCGCTTGTTCCAGAAGAATCCGATTGGCGCCGGAGCCATCAATTGCCACCTGCTGCCGATGAATCAGCGACGCGTCAACGGGCGAGCCGCCATTCGCGTCTTGATATATGAGCAGATCCACTGCGACGCCTGGGACGGCGCGATTTACGAATATGGTGACCGCGTCAAGCGCAATGGGAAAGCCAAGCCCCAGAGGCGCGAGATCAAAACCGTTTATCACCAATGAAGGTTCGTCTTCGATGACAAAAACTTGGTCGCCGGCGCCGGAGTTGTTGCTGATGATCGTGTCTCCGGCTGTCGCTGGCTGGGATACCAATAGGAGCAATAGCGCCAGATAAAAGATGCCGTAACGCGCATTCTTCAATCGTCTTAGCATGATAGTTTCCCTAACCAATCAACAACAATGTCACCTGCGTATTGTAGTTTCGTTTTGAGAAATGGTCAAGCAAACCTGAGACCTATTGATTACACTGGCTTAAGGTGGCCTGCGCCTATATAATTGCGCGGTTCATACTGAACAGGAAATTGTCCATGTTAGAGTTTGTGCTGGTATTCGCCATTCTGTCGCTGGCTTTGGGCGCCTATTGGGCCATGTTCATTTTCCCAAAGCAGCGGGCTTTCAAGCACAAGCAAAAAGTCGTACGGTCCTTACACGTCGGTGATGAAATCGTTACTTATGGCGGCATCGTCGGCAAAATCGTCGACATTGATGCTGATGCGGGCATCTCCTTTGTGGAGATCGCTGACGGCGTAACCATCAAGCTGCTGACGGCAGCGTTGCAACAGGTCTATGATTCACAAGAAATCGCCCGAAACGCGAATATGGGATTGAGTGACCAGCGGGCAGAGCGTGGCACAACCTGACAAAGACCCTATACACGAAAGGTCCCACCTATGAGCAGTCATGTTCGATGGCTCATGCTTATTCTTGCGCTAAGCCTTTTCTGCATTTGGGTTGCCAGCCCTCCCGAATTCAAGGGCGTGGACACCGAAGCCTGCTCAAAGGCTACAGCGCAGGAAATCGAGTCGCTTCGCTGCAGCGAGAATCTCGAAATTGACGCCAACGGCGATGGCGAGAATGAATTTGTGCTGCACATCACGCAGAGCCTTGGTTTGGATCTCGTCGGGGGTCTACGCGTGCTTTTGCAGGCGGATATCCCGACGCAAAATTTCAACAGGGAAGAGCTTTCGGAAACCGCCAACAATGTCTCGCGCCGTGTAAACGCGCTGGGATTGACCGAAGCGACCGTGCAAGTGCAAGGCCGCGATCGCATACTGGTTGAATTGCCCGGCGTTCGCGATCCTGAACAAGCGATCGCCACAATCCAGCAAACCGCGCTTTTGGAGTTTGTTGACTTTGGGGGTTTGTCCAACCAGGTGCCGGAGCTGATCGGCCGGGAGATCGTCACTAGTGAACAGATCATGCTGCGAGGAGAGCTTAGCGGGGAAGAAGATCCACTTGCCGGGCGGCTCGCGCATCCGGTAA
The DNA here is from genome assembly GCA_026708115.1 of Chloroflexota bacterium. GTDB lineage: Bacteria > Chloroflexota > Anaerolineae > Aggregatilineales > Phototrophicaceae > UBA6055. Next base: position 136,953 of record JAPOVL010000037.1, on the reverse strand, counting down.
ACGGTTTGCCCTTCCGCACGGTGATGACCGGCGCGGGCCTGCAGGCGGCGAGCGCGGTATTGGCCCCGGCGCAAGGCACAGGGAACCCCCAATGGCTGATCAATTTCGAGATTAAGGAAGACTTCCAGAATGTATTTGGGAGCTTCACGGGAGAGCGCATCGGGCAGCCGATGGCAATTGTACTGGACGGGGAAGTGCTTTCCGCGCCCACCATTCAAGCGCAACTATCGACCGGCGGGGTCATTTCCGGTCAATTCACCGAACAGGAAGCAAACACCTTAGCCTTGCAATTGAGATCGGGCGCGTTGCCCATACCCCTCCGTATAGAGAGCACGCAGGAAGTCGGGGCGACGCTTGGACAAGAATCGGTGCGGCTCAGCGTTCAAGCTGGGGTCGTCGGCGTCCTTGTGGTGCTCGCCTTCATGCTCATATACTATCGCCTGCCCGGTCTTGCGGCGGATCTGGCGCTGGTCGTCTTCATTTTCCTGAATATCGCCGTTTTCAAGCTCTTGCCGGTGACACTGACATTGCCGGCGATCACAGGTTTTTTGATATCGATCGGAACGGCTGTCGACGGCAATATCCTGATATTCGAACGGATCAAAGAGGAATTGCGAGCGGGCCTCGCGCTGGAAGATGCCTTGAAGGCGGGCTTCGACCGCGCCTGGACATCCATTCGCGATTCCAATCTCTCGACGATTATCATCTGCGGGATTCTCTTTATGTTCGGGCAGACGCCCGGCGCCAGCATCGTAGCGGGTTTCGCCGTGACGCTGGCGATCGGTTTGGTCTTGAATCTGTTTACCGCGGTGATCGTTACGCGCACGTTTCTGTATATTCTCGTCGGCCTATTCCGTAACACCATCGATCGCAATCGCGCGCTGCTAGGCGTTTAGAGCCGCTCGGCGGCAGCGAATTTGGGCTACCGCACTCACAGAAAATAATCGACCTGTTCGGCTACCGCAGATCACGATTTATTGAAAAAAGGAGGGCCGAAATGTTCAAGATTGTGGAAAAGCGCCGCTGGTTCTTCCTGTTATCAGCCTTGGTCATCGCGCCTGGACTGGCGGTCATGCTCCTGTCGACGGTTTCGACCGGCTCGCCCTTCCGCCTGAGCATCGACTTTGTCGGCGGCAGCATATACGAATTGAAGTTCCAGGATGCTGGCGCCAGCGAAGACGGCATTCGGCAAGTATTCGGCGCGGTCGGCGACGAGAATATCATCATACAGCGGATCGGCGCGGCCAGCGATTATCGCTGGTCCGTGCGCGCCGGTTTCCACGACGTAGAGGTGACAAACGACATTCTCCTTCGTCTGGGATCGATTTCTCCGATTGACCGCGACAGCTTCCGCGCCGAAACGGTTTCCGCGACCATCGGTCAAGAGGTCACGCGTTCCGCGCTGGCGGCAGTGGCTGTCGGCGCTCTGGTGATTACCGGCTTCATCGTGATCGCCTTTCGGCAGGTGCCCAACGCTATACGGTACGGCGTCTGCGCCATCGCGGCTATGATCCACGACATTCTGGTGGTGATGGGCGTGATGTCGCTGTTTGGGCTATTGCTGGGCTGGGAAATCGATGCTTTGTTCTTGACGGCTGTGTTGACCGTTGTGGGCTTCTCTGTACAGGACTCGATCGTCGTATTTGACCGTATTCGCGAAAACATACCGAAACATCTCGGCGAGCCGTACGAGACGATCGTCAATCGCAGCATTTGGGAGACCATTCATCGTTCACTTGCCACACAACTGAACGCATTTTTTATCATGATCGCGATCTTGCTGTTTGGCGGGGAAACGGTCAAGCAATTCATCGCGATTCTGTTTATCGGTCTGTTATCGGGCACTTACTCGTCGATCTTCACGGCGGTTCCGCTTTTGGTCGCTTGGGAAAAAGGCGAAATTCCCTTGACAGGCAAGAAGCCGAAAAACGGCGACCTTGATGAAACCGGGTTGGCCCAGGCCAATGCCAGCTAATGGCGGAAGTGCCGCCCTCCAGTGAAGACCATCGCCATGTCGTAATAGTCAGCCGCTTCAATCACCTGGGCATCGCGAATGGACCCGCCCGGCTGTATGACGCAGGTAATCCCGGCCCGGGCCGCGGATTCAACCCCATCGGGAAAAGGAAAGAAGGCGTCCGAGGCCATGACCGCGCTCGTCGCCTCGTCGCCCGCTTTCTTGATCGCAAGTTCTACCGCGTCTACCCTGCTTGACAAACCGCCCCCGATGCCGATTGTTCGCCTGCCGTGAGCAAGCACAATCGCATTTGACTTGACATGCTGCACCGCTTTCCAGGCGAATCGCAGCGACTGCAATTCCGCATCAAGCGGTACCCGGGCAGTAACCGTCCGCATGGCCGCCTCGGGCGGGTCGCCCATGTCAATTGTCTGCAGGAGCATCCCGCCCATGACAGAGCGAACTTCCAGGCCGCCTGAGGCGTATGCGCCCGCGACTTGCAAGATTCTGCAGTTCTTGCGCCGGTCACGCAGTTGATCCAGCGCGCCGTCAGAAAAAGAGGGCGCGATTATGGCCTCCACAAATAAGGCTTCCAAGGCGGCGACAAAAGTTTCGTCGACCTCGCGATTGACGGCGATTATCCCACCGAAGGCGGAAACCGGATCTGAGGCCAGGGCCTGAGGATATGCCTGGGTGATGGAGCCGGCAGACGCGATGCCAGTGGGATTCAGATGCTTGACGATGACAACCGTTGGCTCGTCAAAGCTGCCGACAGCGCGCCAGGCGGCATCGACGTCGAGAATATTGTTGTAGGACAGTTGTTTTCCACCCAATTGCGCGGCGCCCAATGGCAAGTCAGATACCTGCGAGGAATAGTAGGCGGCGTTTTGATGGGGGTTTTCTCCGTAACGCAGTTGATTGCTGCGCAGCAAACTAATGGCAATGCTTTCGGGCAGGCCGGTGGTTTCTGGAGCGGGCAAGCCAGATTGGCAGAGGTAGGCGTGAATTGCCGCATCGTAATCCCTGGTATGGGCAAAGGCTTTGACCGCAAGCTCCCGACGGCGCGCCATGTCAATCCGTCCCGTCTCGTGCAATGCCCCCATAATGGACAAATAGTCCTCCGGATCGCAAATGGTTGTCACGCGTTCGAAGTTCTTGGCCCCCGCGCGCAAAATCGTCACACCGCCGATATCAATCTGTTCAATGACAGCGCTCAAATCGTCGGCGGCGGCGGTCGCTGTTTCTACGAATGGATAGAGGTTGCAGACGACCATGGAGATGGGCGCGAAACCAAAACTTTCGATCTCCCTCAAGTCCGCATCGTTGTCGCGGGCCAGGATACCGCTGTGGATCGCCGGATGCAGTGTTTTGACACGGCCGTCAAGCATCTCGGGCTGGCCGGTAATCTGTTCGACGCTTGTGACTGGCACACCCGATTCTTCCAAGATCTGGCGCGTTCCGCCACTGGCGACGATTTCCCAACCGTAGGTCAGCAAGGCGTGGGCGAACTCGGTGATTCCGGTCTTGTTGGAGACGCTGAATAAAGCACGAGGCATCTTGTGTTCTTCCGATCAGTCCAGTTAGCGTTTGACCATCGGATTATAGTTGCATTTGCACATCCGCGCATAGACTATGGCCCATGGGCTCCGGTCACTTGAGTAGCCTAATGGCTTCACTCTTCACGGAAACTGCCACTGAACCACCGACCGCCGGGTTGCCATCGCGCGATTTGCATCGCAAAGACAATCCTTCCTGAGGCATGTAAATTGTGACTTCGCTGTATTCGCCGCGAAAGACAGAAGACTCGATCCGGCCGCGCTGCGCGATCGCCGCAGGATCGGTGTCCTTGTCGAGTTCAATGCCGTCCGGATGGATCAAGAAGGCGTCGCTAGCGGCGGCATCAGGCAAGAATTTGCGCCACAGTTCTCGCGTGAAGCGGTTGTCTCCAAATTGGAAAATATTGGAAAAACCGAGGAATCTCGCGACATTTTCGTCAATGGGATGGTGATACAAGTCAAAGGGCCGGTCCAGTTGTCGGATCGTTCCTTTGTCCATAACCGCAATCCGATCGGCAATCGCGTAGGCTTCGCGGTGATCGTGCGTGACGTAAAGCGCGCACAATCCGGCCCCATTGATGATCTCTTTCAATTCGAGAGCCAGCGTATCTCTCAGCAGGGCATCAAGGGAACCAAGCGGCTCGTCCAGCATAAGCAGGCGCGGTTCCGGCGCCAGACTACGCGCCAATGCGACGCGCTGTTTTTCGCCGCCCGACAGGGTCCCGATGTCGCGTTCGCCATATCCCCCCAAGCCAACTTGATCCAGCATCAGCTCGACTCGCAGGCCTATGTCGGTCGGGGCCATTCGCCGTCGCCGCAGTCCATATGCGATGTTGTCGAATACGGACATGTGCGGGAACAGCGCAAAATCTTGAAACATCAGTCCGAAGCCGCGCTCATGCGCAGCTGAGCGACGTAGATCGCGCCCGTCGAGCAGTACGTCTCCCCCATAGTCGGCGATCAAGCCGGCGACGATGCGCAAGAGCGTGGTCTTGCCGCAGCCGCTCGGCCCCAGCAGACAGAGGATCTCATCGTTTGCGACTGTCAAGTTGACGTTCCGCAGTGAAACGGCTTCGTCATAGGCGTGAGAGAGGTCTTTCAATTGAAGCATCAGAATTCGCCCACGCCAGCGACGCGAAGTCGTTCAATCAGGACAAAACCCGAGGCGCATACCAAGAGCAGAATGACGCTCATCGCCAGCGCCTGGCGATAGGATGCCAGGCCAGGATCGCCGATTAGTCTGTAGATAACAACGGGAATCGTCACGGACTCTCGCTGCGCGACAAAGAGCGAAGCCCCGAACTCGCCCATGCTCACCGTAAAGGCAAAGGTCGCCCCCACCGCGATTCCGCGACTAAGCAAGGGCAAGTCGATGGTTCTCAGCAAATCAAAGGGCCTCGCGCCTAAAACTTGGGCAGCTTCGCGCACTGAGGACGGAATCGCGCGCAAACTGGGCAATACGCTGCGGACAACAAAAGGAAAAGCAACCAAGGTGTGAGAGATGGGGATAATGAGCCAGGAAGACCGCAAGTTTAGCGGGGGCTCGTCCAGCGCGACGACAAAGCCGAAGCCGAGGGTAACCGCGCTGGTCGCCAGTGGCAGCATCAGCAGTGGATCCACAAAACGCGCGAACCGGCCGCGGCCGGCAATCATGAAGGATGCTGTCATGCCGATGGCCAGCGCCATGCCCGTTGATATCAGCGCGAAGCGAAGCGAATTGGCGACGGATTCGATGGGAGCGATGAACAGAAGCGAGCCGCGGGACGATTGAGCAAGCGCCAGGTAGTTGCTCATGTCCAATGCGCCATTATTCAGGGTCGACCGCGCCACGAGCGCCAGAAGCGGCGTGAAAAGCAGGGCGAAGATGAATATCACGACGCCCCAGACCAGGAATCTCTCGCGCGGACTCTTGACAGGCCGTTCCACCGTCTTGGCGCTGCCAATTGCAGTTTGCAGCCCTCGCTGCAAATGCGTGTACACGGTCATCAAGGCGAAGATCGCGACAATTTGCAAGAGCGAAAGCGCCGCAGCCATAGGCAGATTGAAGAGGCTAATCGTTTGATAGTAGATCTGCACCTCCAGCGTAGCAAAGCGGATGCCTCCCAAGATCAGGACAACGCCGAAACTGGTGAAGGTAAACATGAAGACGAGGGCGCCAGCGGAAAGCAGCGCGGGCTGTATCAGGGGCAATCTGATATCGCGCCAAAGCGACCATTCGTCCGCGCCCAGTACGCGAGCCGCTTCCTCGGCCGCCATACCCTGGGCGGACCAAAAACTGGTCATGATTCTTAAGGCGATAGCGAAATTGTAGAAGACGTGCACGATGATCACGATCGCCAGCGTACGTTCCAGTTGAACCGGCGTGTAGTCCAGGGAAAACAAGGTCCTAAGCAGGTCGTTCAGCAAACCGCGCCTGCCAATCAAAGACATGAAGGCCATGGCGACTACAACTGTGGGCAGTACAAAGGGCAGCGTTGCCAGGGACAGCAAAAGCGACTTGCCGGCGAATCGATAGCGCGAAAAGACATAGGCGCAGGGCAAAGCCAGCAACAAGGTCAAAGCCGTGGATAGCGCGGCTTGATACAGGGTGAACAGAAACACGCCGACGTAGTAGTCGGTCGAGAGCAAGCGCAGGAACGCGGACAGATCCAGCCAGCCGTCAGGGCGCAGGCCGATGTCCAATATCGCCAGAAGCGGATAGAAATAGAATAGCGCCAGAAAGGTCAAGGGCAAGAGGTAAATGACGTACCAGTAATTCCCGCCCGAGCGCATTAGCGCAGCATGACCTCGGACCAAGCCTGGATCCAATCTTCGCGGTACGCTTCGATTTCGGCCGGCGCCAGCGCAGCCGGCTGTTCAGGAATCTCGGCCAGTTCGGCAAAGATCTCTGGAAGCTCAATGTTTTCGCGCGCCGGGAATACAAACATGTTCAGCGGCAGGTCTTCCTGGAAGGCTGGGCTCAGCATGAAGTCGATAAACTGTTGCGCCCCGCCCGGATTACGCGCATTCACAAGGACGCCCGCGTATTCAACCTGGCGAAAACACATATCGTCGCCAACCAGGGCGCCGGTGAAGGGACCGTCCTCGGGGTTTTCGCTGAATAGCACTTCGGCTGGCGGACTGCTGGCATAACTCACCACCAGTGGACGGGTACCCGTGTCGCGCCCGGGCGCGCTGAACTCAGCAAAGTACGCCTCTGTCCAGCCGTCAACGACCAGCACGTCGTTGCTCCGCAGGTCCCGCCAATAATCGAGATAGCTGTAATTGCCTTCCGCGCCGAATACCGCAATGGTCGCCAGCAAGAAGGCCAGGCCCGGGGAAGACGTCGCCGGGTTTTCGACGACGAGCAAGCCCTGGTACTCGGTCAAAGTCAGATCCGCCAGACTGGAGGGCAAGGCCACTTCATTGTCGTCAAAATAGGCGATGTCATAGTTGAGACAGACATCGCCATAGTCAATCGGCGTGACGGCGTGATTGACATCCGGAATAAGGGACGCGTCGACGTATTGGAGTTCAGGAGATTCGTATGTTGCAAAAATCTCGGCCTTCAGCGCGCGACTGAGAAAGGTGTTGTCAATACCGTACAAGACATCGCCCAGGGGATTGTTCACGCTCAGAATCGACTGATTGACCATGGTCCCGGCATCGCCCGCGCGCAGTATTTCGACCGTGATACCGGTATGGGATTCAAATGCCTCAATGACTGTTTCCGAGGCTGCGAAACTGTCGTGCGTAACGACAACAACTGTGTCATTTTCCTGGGACGATACCGGCGTCAGGACGAGAACTAACAGCAGAAGAATAACGACTGATCTTGTGAACATGTGAAACGCCTCCTCGCATATATTCTGTCACGGCGACTCGGAGGTCCCTTTGATCGGAAATGAAAACCACCCTTGCGAAGGATGTCTACAAGGGTGGCTCAGTTTAGTACATGGTGGACATCCCTACGCCAGTATTACCCGGATCAGGTAAATGGGTCGGCACGACTCTTCGCGCCCTCTCAGCTTGCCCCCGCAAGCTCCCCAAGTCTCGACATATTCAATTGTATGTTGATTATACCGGCGACGCGGTCTGTTGGCAATATCCCTGTCGGTCGCTATTGTTTCAAGAAGGCGTCGAGGAATGCCGCAAAGCGGCCGGCATTGCAGGCTTCGACATATTCCAAGATGGTTCCACCATCCACAGGGTATTGAGGATAACAACTCGTCGGCGCCGCGCCGCCAGGCACATGCACGAGCATGTCGCATCCAGGGTAAGGGATAATGACGCCCTCTGTGGTCGGGCGCAGCTCGTCGACAAGCGCTTCGACGGTCGCCAGGACTGTATCCGCCAGATAGACCAGTTCCATATCGATGCCCAAATTGTTATTGACAAGAACGTTGCCGTGTTTGTCCCCCGCCAGGCCATGAATGACCGCGACATCGCAGGGGATGGCCGGGAATGCCAGCAGTTCGTCGTCGCTGTAGGGATCCCGCACCGTTTTGACATCCGGCCGCAAGGAAGGCAAATCCGTACCCAGCCAGGCGCGCGAGGGCATGAATCCCACGCCGGCAATCGCCGCGCGCAGCCCCATCACGATGCTCGCTTCGGTTTCTTCGATCACTCTGACGCGCTGCGAGCCGACGGACTGTGTGAACATCGGCGCCAGACCAAAGGATTCCAAGCCGAAGTAAGCCGATCGAACCTGTCGGACGCACCCAGCGCCGATCAACAGGTCGGACTCCATGCTTCCCGTGAAACTGAGCAGCGTCAGGTTGCGCGGCCTGGGCGAACGGCGCAGCAAAGCCTTAACGAATCCAATTGGCCGCCGATAAAGGGTCATGCCTCCGAGAGCCAGGGTTTGGCCATCGCTGACGACATCTGCCGCTTCTTCAATGGAGACGAGATTCTCGGTCATGTCTGCGAGCGCTCCCTGCCTAAACATTGATGAGCAAAAGCATCGACAGGCCTTCGCATGCCGGCGGACAGGTTTTGCGATTCCGCAATATCGCCATGATAACGTATACTATACAGGTATTGAAACCGCTCAATTGACGGAGATTCATCATGGTTTCGAAGCCGTTCTACCGGCGCCATCCCCAGGTCCTGCAATCGCTCTTGATGACCACAGCCGTTTTCATTATCGGCTTTGTCGCGGGCAGCATGGCATTGTCCAATCGCAGCGACGCCCAAGGGCGCATGGCGCTGAGCGATACCGACCAAGCCTTCGAGCCCTTCTGGGATGCTTTTTCGATTGTTGAATCTCGCTATGTGGATCCCGTCGATATTGAAACGCTGGTCAATGGCGCCATCGACGGGATGGTCAATGCGCTGGAAGATGAGCACAGCGGCTACATCCGGCCCGATTTGTGTGATCGAGCCGTAGACTTCTCGGGCGAATTCTCCGGCATCGGCGTCACGATACGCACAATTGAAGATACTGGAGAAATCGAGGTTGTCACGGTCATTCCGGGTTCACCTGCCGAAGGCGCCGGCGTCTTGCCCGGCGATGTATTTTACGCGGTCGACGGTCAGTTGGTCAGCGGCATGACACAAGCGGAATTAACGGCACTCGTTCCCGGTCCTCGCGGCACAACAGTTACAATCACTTTCAAGCGCGACGGAGAATTCCTTACCTTCGCAATCGTGCGCGAAGTCTTTGCATTGCCGAACGTTTCGTACGAGATCATTGGCGACAACATCGCACACGTGAAAATGCTGGACTTCAACGACCTCTCGCGCGCTCAACTGGATGAGGCTTTCAAAGACGTCGACATCGATAACTCCAACGGACTGATCTTCGATATTCGCGGCAATCCCGGCGGAACGCTGGCCAGCGCGATAGAAATTGGCAGCGCGTTCATAGAGGACGGTGTGCTCTTGCGGCAAGTCTCTCGGGATCAGAGCGAGGAAGTCACCCGCACGCGCGGCGGCTACGCCGATATCGATGTGCCGATAGTCGTCTTGGTCGATGAAACAAGTGCCAGCGCGTCGGAAGTGATTGCCGGCGCCATGCAGGACTATCGAGTGGCCACGATCATGGGCGAAAACACCTTTGGCAAGGGCACGGTACAGAATATCGTCCCAGAGCTAGCCAATGGCGGATGCGTTCGCATTACGGTGAAGCGCTGGCTAACGCCCAATGGGTCCTGGATTCACGCCCAGGGCATCACGCCGGATATCCTGGTCGAATGGAACCCGGAAACTGACGAAGAGCGCGAAAATGACTTGCAGCTCGAGGCGGCAATCTCATTTCTTCGGGAACTGCGCGACTAAAAGGCGCGAATGGCGTATACCTATTGTGTAGCTGGCGCTCGCTATCCATTCAAGGCTAGTCACAGAGCCGAAGCAGTGCTACACTGACTGGGTTTCGTACCGGAGTTGAAGTCAAGGAGCTATGGTATGGCTGTCGCCTTGCAAATCTCTTCTATCGTTATTTCCATCGCGATGATCATTCTCATCTTGCTGCAAGTCAAAGGCGGGGCCTTGGGCAGCTTGCTTGGCGGCGATGCCGGGGGTGGCATTGCCCGCACACGGCGCGGTCTTGAGAAAACGCTTTTTCGCATCACTATATTCTTGTCGATCGCCTTTCTTGGCATCGCGCTGTTCTCTGTGGCCACTACGGGTTGAATTTCGAGCCATTTGATTCGGCTGCCAAACCACACGAGCAACGATCAGATATCGACATATTTGCAGCAGGTTACCAGCTATCCGTGATCTAGGCTAAAAAGGCGGGTCATGTTTCGCGGATTCCGTTTGCAGTTTTTGATACTGATACTGGCCGCGACCGTCTTCGCATTTGCTGCCGTTTTCCGTGTCAGCCGAGTAACGCAAGTTCTGCCGCCTGCGCCGTCGGTCCCCGCCCCCAGCGACCAAGACGTCACAGCCAGCGCCAGTTCCACGCCCACGGCTCCGCTCGTCGAAAGACCCGTGGCGGCGGAGCAAAGCCCGGCCACAGACCGGGCAATGTATCGCGAAGGACTGGTCGGCACGGTCCAAAGGCTGAACCCAGTCTTCGCGCACCTCAATCCCGTCGATCGAGACATTACCAGCCTGATCTTCCAAGGCCTCTTCGTCACTGACGACTATGGCGCGCCCGTGCTTGATCTGGCGGAAAGCCTGACCATATCGGGCGACAACCTCGAATATGTGCTGGCATTGCGCCAAGATATCAGTTGGCAAGACGGCATCGCATTCGGCGCCGACGACGTCATCTACACGATGTCCTTGCTCAGCGATCCGGATTACGCCGCCTACTCGCCCAGCGCTGATTTTTGGCGCACTGTCGAAACGCAGAAGCTGGGAGATCATCTGCTGCGTTTTCGCCTGGCGCAGCCACTGGCGAGTTTTCCGCGTTATTTGACAATTGGCATCTTGCCGGAACACGTCTTGCGTGGCACGACAGTTTCGGGGCTGGCGAAGCACCCATTCAACTTGTCGCCAATTGGCACGGGGGCCTACCAACTCGGCGAATTGCGCGCTGACGCATCAGGCGAAATCGGCGCAATATTGCTGCAACTTTCGCCCGTTTACGAAGCGCGTGAGGCCGCGCAAAACAGCTATCAATTGCGGGAACTGTTTTTCAATCTTTATGCGAATGCCGATGACGCGCTTCAAGCCTATCGCCGAGGCGAAGTAGACGTATTGGCAAACCTTGGATCGCGAGCGGAACTGCTTAGCTTGCCCGGGGCGCGCCTTCATACCAGCATTGATTCGACCGCGCGAATCCTTATTTTCAATTGGGAGGAGCAGCAATTTGCTGACAGGCGACTGCGACGCGCGCTGGCATTGGGACTCAATCAGATGGCGCTTGTCGAGGCGCATTTGGCGGGCCAGGCTATGTACGCTGACAGCCCCCTGATCCCGGGCATGCCGGTCTATCAGTCGCATGCATTCTGGAGCGTCCATGACCCCGCGCTTGCGATCTCACTGGTTGAAGCAGTTTCCAGCGCGAATTTGGATGCGGAAGCAAGCGACGAAACAGAAGGCGAAGACGCCCCGACGGATGCATTTACCTTGCTCGTAGAAGATACCGACGACTTGACCGAGCTTGCTTTCGACATCGCTGCCCAATGGCGCAAGATTGGGCTGGCGGCAGATGTTGCATCAGTCATGCCTGATCAGTTAATGAAGCGGCTTCGCGCCGGCGATTTCGATGCGGCCATCGTCTCGCAGCGCATTGGAGCAGAAGCCGATGTCTATCGCTTTTGGCATCCTGCGCAATCCAGCAAGGGCCAGAACTACGGCAGCGCAGCGGAAAACGAGATCGCTGAGTTGCTGGATAGCGCCCGTCGGACGAGCAATGGACTTGCCCGCCACCAAATGTATCAGCAATTTCAAGAAATATTTGCTGAAAAGGCGGTCGCCATTCCCTTGTATTACCCGCTATATACGATGATTGTCCGCGATTCGATTGAAGGGGTCCGGCTGGGATTTCTCGGGGAAGCGTCCGACCGCTTTCGCGGCATACGTTCCTGGCGCTTGGCCGGGACGACCAGCTAAAGAGCGCCTTCTTGTCGCAAGATTGCGCGCAGCAAGTCTTTGCGCGCGGCGCCGCCCAGGGTTTCCAATTTGCGCGTCGCCAATGGATCAATCTCTTCTCGCAAGAGCCTCAGATCCTCCGCGTCCGGCGGCGGGGTCCTGAATAGATCCGGCGCAATCTGCAATTCAAAGCCGGTCTTGCGTTTGACCTTTTCGATCTCGGTATGGGCGTGCAGCGAGGTGAGGCGCATGCGCCCTTCCCGCCAGTCAAACTGACCCAAGTCAGATACCAAATATCGGGGTCCTCCTCCCCGCTTACGTTGCGGCGCGTGACCCAGGCCGCTACGGAAATCAATCTTCGCGGCAAATGTCAAACGCGAATGACGCGGCACGTAGAGAAAGCTGTGATCATACAGTGGCGTAACGTCCGGTATGCCACCGCTCCCCGGCAGTCGCATACGCGGTTTCTGATAATCCTTGCCAAAGGCAATATTGTTGAAGTTGCCCTGGCTGTCGACCTGGGCCGGGCGGAAAAACTCTTTGGGACGGTACTTGGGCAGAATATCTGCGGCGCCGGCCGCGAAGCCGAGATGAATGAGTCCCTTGCCCACCCACAGGTTTTCGATGTCCGCGATCCCCAAGGGGCCCCAATCTTGAACCAGGGCCTGACCGATAGCCGAGGTGAATCGAGCGCGCGGCGCGTAACGAATCTTGCCGAGGATTAAGCCGGCCGATACCAGCGGGGTGTTAATCCCTTGTGCCCAGACATCGCCGTCTTTGACTTGCTTCGATATGCAGACGCAGATCTGCTCGTCAACGGTATATTGAAGGACCTCTGTCAAAAAGCATCCTTGGAATGTTCTACTCGGCTTTCACCAGACGGACGAACTGACGCTTGCCAACTTGCAAGATTGCCGGGAGCATTTCCGGCGAAACGACAGCTTGCAAGCTATCTACTTTTTCTTCGTTCAGCCGCACGCCATTCTGCTGGATAAGTCGTCTGGCTTCACCGCGGCTGCCAACCATCTGCAGTCGAACCAGGATATCGCGGATTTCTTCGGTAGCCGGGACCACCGCCTCATCGATATCATCCGGGATCCCGCTGCCGCCCCGGAACACCTCGTTCCAGCGGCTTTGCGCCGCTTCCGCATCGGCGCTGCCGTGAAAGATGCTGACGATCTCGCCCGCAAGATTCATCTTGGCGTCGTTGGGATGCAACTCGCCGGATTGCAGCTTGCGATCCAGTTCCTCCACCTGTGGCGGCGTCCATCCCAATATCAACTTATGATAGATGCCCATCGCTTTGTCGGGCAAACTCATGACCTTGCCGTACATGTCCCACGCCTCGGACAAGAGAGGAATATGGTTGCCCAAGCTCTTCGACATCTTGACCTCGCCATCGGTGCCGGGCAGGCTCTCGCCCATGATGAGCGCGATCTGCGGCTTCTGACCCAATCCGGTCTGCAGCTTGCGTCCAGCGACCAGGATATTGAACAATTGATCTTGCCCTCCGACTTGCACGTCCGCTTCCTGGGCGACGGCGTCGTAGGCTTGCATCAGCGCGTAGAAGAATTCGTGCAAGAAGATCGCCTTGCCTTCGTCGATGCGCTTGGCAAAGTTTTCTCTCACGAGGAATTGCTGAACCGTGAAATGACTCGCCAGCCGAATGATGTCGGCGAAATCCAGGGTTGCCAGCCATTCATCGTTGCGGCGGACCCGCGTCAGATCGCGATCGAGAATCTTGAAGGCTTGCTCCGCGTATGTGCGAGCGTTGTCTTCGACATTCTGCATGGTCAATTGGTCCCGCGCCGAGTCCTTATCGGAGGGATCGCCGATCAAACTGGTAAATGTGCCGATGAGAAAGGTCACGTCGTGGCCGAAGTCCTGGAATTGCCGCAGCTTGCGCATGGTTATGGTGTGGCCCAAGTGCAAATCAGAGGTGCGCGGATCGTAGCCGCAGTAGACGCGCAGCGGTCGCCCTTCCGCCTCGCATTCCAGCAACCGTTCACGCAGATCCTTCGCCATATTGTCGCGAATCGCCGGATCGCCGTAGGCTGCGCCGGACATCAACACTTCGACTTGTTCTTCGATTGTTGCCATATCCATTAACTCGTCGCATCAATTCACTGTCAGAACGGGCAGTATACCATAGCAGCCGCTAATTGTTGAGGTTCGGCAGTTCTAGCTATAGTCTTGCTGACGTGTTGGGATTATCATTATTGTTGCGCCCTACGAGCGGCGAACAGGTCTTCGCGTCAAAGACAAGGAAACAGAGCATGCAAAGTATGAGCAGCGCAGAAGTTAGACAAGCCTTCCTCGACTATTTCGAGGAGATGGGTCACAGGCCGGTCGCATCGTCGTCTCTGGTACCAGCCAACGATCCGACGCTTCTCTTTGCCAATGCGGGCATGGTGCAATTCAAAGATGTATTCCTGGGCCTGGACAAGCGAAGCTATAGCCGCGCAACCACGTCGCAGAAGTGCATGCGCGTCAGCGGCAAACACAATGACCTGGAAAACGTAGGTCCCTCCCCCCGTCACCACACCTTCTTCGAGATGCTGGGCAATTTCAGCTTTGGGGATTATTTCAAGCGCGATGCCATCAAATACGCCTTTCAACTGTTGACCGAGGTTTATAAGCTGCCGGCAGACCGCCTGGTCTTCACTGTCTATGAGAATGATGACGAAGCCTATGATTGCTGGGTGAATGAAATGGGCGTCAGCCCCAAGCGGGTCGCCCGCATGGGACCCGCCACCAACTTCTGGCAGATGGCGGATACCGGTCCCTGCGGTCCCAACTCGGAAATCCATTGGGACAAGCATCCGGAAGCGGGCGAAGACGACATCATAGCCCTGCTGCAAGCGGAAGACGACCGATTCCTTGAAATCTGGAATCTGGTATTCATGCAATTCAACCGCCAGCAAGCCGACCCCGATCACAGCGGGCGCTGGGATGTGCCGCTGCCGGCTCCCGGGGTCGATACCGGCATGGGTTTTGAGCGCATCGTGACCATACTGCAAGGCGTCGAGGCCACCTACGAGACAGACCTTTTCCTGCCGATTATCAGGCGGACACAAGAACTGACGGGTCATAGCGATGAAGAGCGCGATACCAATATCGTGCCCTATCGCGTCATAGCCGATCATATCCGCGCGGCCGTGTTTCTGATTAGCGATGGCGTTTTCCCCGGCGCCAAAGGACGCGCTGCCATACCTCGCATTGTCATCCGGCGGGCAGTTCGCTTCGGCGCGATGATCGGCTTTGATCGGCCCTTTCTGGCGCAGGTGGCCGATACCGCCATCGAGATCATGGGCGACCATTACGGGGAACTTGTCGAACACGCCGACAGTATCAAGCGTATCATCACGCTCGAGGAAGAACGCTTCCGTCTAACCATGGAGCGAGGACTCGTCGAGTTGGACGGCATGCTGGCGAAACTGGAGCCGTCCGGCACCCTGGAAGGCGCCGGCGCATTTTACCTCAAAGCGACGCTTGGCCTGCCCTTCCAGGTCACAAAAGACGTGGCCGAAGAGCGCGGATTCCATGTCGATGAAGACGGTTTCGCAGCCGCGGAAGCCGAGCATGCCCGTATCAGCGGCGGCGGCCAAATGATGGGCGAGATCGAATCTGGCGATTTCTACAAAGACTTGCTGGGCAGGCTGCAAGAAGCGGGCGCCCTGAGCGATGACGGCGTCAACTACAATCCCTATGACGACGCGCCTTGCCAGTCCAGCGTTTTGGCGCTGATCCAGAACAATCGCTCAATGGACAAGGCCCTGCTCGGTGAAAAAATCGAGGTCGTCCTGGGAGCGACAAACTTCTACGTGGAGTCCGGCGGCCAAGTGAGCGATACCGGCCTGATCGCCGCCGCCGACTGGGCAATCGAAGTCGAATCCATGAAGCAGCCGGTGGCGGGCCTCGTTGTACACATCGGCGAAGTTGTTGAAGGCAATCCCAGAACAGGCGATTCAGTTGAAGCGCGCGTTGACCGCGGCCGACGCGGGAATATTATCCGCAACCACACGGCGACGCATTTGCTGCACACAGCCCTGCGCAAGCAGTTGGGCAATCATGTCCAGCAGAAGGGTTCGCTGGTCGCGCCTGATCGCCTCCGCTTCGACTTTTCTCATCCGGAAAAAGTGAGCGATAGCGAGCTTTCACAGATAGCGCGGGCAATCAACCAGGCGGTACTTTCCAACTACGATGTCATTGCGGCTGTGAAACCTCTGGAAGAAGCGCGCAGCGAAGGCGCGATGGCGCTTTTTGGCGAGAAATACGGCGACGTGGTGCGGACAGTTGTCATCGAATCGGAGGACGAGCGCTTCAGTTATGAGTTGTGTGGCGGCGTTCATGTCGGGCGCACGGCGGAAATCGGCAGTTTCGTTTTTACGGGCGAAGGCAGTGTCAGCGCGGGCATTCGTCGCGTTGAGGCTTTGACCGGCATGGCTGCTTCTGTCTATGTGGGTGAGAGAATGACACTGATTGACGAAATCGCTCAGCAACTTGGCGCGGCGCCCGATTCTGTGGCGAACAGACTCAGCGGCTTGCAGCGAGAACTTGCCGACGCTCGGCGGGAGATCAATGCGCTGCGGCGGAAATTGGCCAAGAGCAGTTTTGACGAGCTGCTTGACACACAATTGGAAAGCATCAACGGAAAGCAGGGCTTGGTGGTTCGCCTGGACGCCGTTCCCATGGAAACAATGCGCGAGATGACCGATTGGTTCCGCAATCGCGTGGAAAAGGGCGTCATGGTTCTCGCCAGCGACATAGACGGTCGGCCCCAAATCGTGGTGGCGGTGTCGGACGCGCTGGTTAAAGACGGCGTGCGCGCGGGAGATCTCATCAAACCAATCGCCCAGGTTGTCGGTGGGGGTGGCGGCGGTCGCCCTCAGATGGCGCAGGCAGGCGGCAAAGACAGCAGCAAAATCAGCGACGCCCTAGCCCGCGCCCGCGATTTGATCGCCAAGGCCTAGACCCGGCAAGGCCAACGTCCAGCATTCAGGTAAGCGTTTCCAGGACATGGCTCCAGAGATTGTACAGGTAAAACTCGATCCAAGTGACACCTTCAGGTCAGTGAAGCTACACCTGTCGGCCTTGCGGGGCAAGCGAGTCTTGCTGATTCTGTCCCCGTCCGCAACGCTCTTCAAACGTAAACTGGACTTGATCCTTTTGCAGCGCGAAGCCTACCGGCGGGCGATTCAGCTTGCCTTGGTCAGCCGCGAATCCGACATCGTCGCCCATGCCAAGGAACTCAATATCAGCTGCTTCGCTACCGTCGAAGCCAGCGAAAAAAGCAGATGGAAGCGCGGACGGCAGAAAGTGTTTTTGCCTCGTCACCACCAGCCGAGCAAGCCGCAGCCGCCCGAAGAACTCAGGTCGATAGCAAGCCGGGTATTGCAGCGCAATCGACACCCATCCCGCCCCCGGACCTATTTCGAACGTCTGTTTGTGCTGGGGCTGCTCTCATTTGTAACGCTTGCGGCGCTCTACGCGCTTGTTCCCGGCGCAACCGTGGAAGTACGCCTGCGCGCGGAATCCATCCATGCGGAGGTGACCATCATCGCCGATACGGCGGCCGACGGGGTCGACCCAGACAAAGGAATTATCCCCGCACAAATCGCCCGTACCACCGTCGAGACCACCGCTACCCTTCCAACCACGGGGCTGCGCACCCTGGATGAAGTGCCGGCGCGCGGCGTGGCGACATTCGTTAACTTGACCGACAGGCCATTGACCATTCCCACAAACACGATTCTGAGCACCAGCGCCGCCGCGCCATTGCTGTTCCGTACCGTCGTCGATGTATTCTTGCCTGCCGGAGCGGATCAAACGGTGAATGCGCCATTCGAGGCCATGCAACAATACCGCGGGGAGGAAGGCAACATAGCGGCAGGACAGATCAACTTGGTCGTCGGACCCTTGGCGGAAAGCATAACAGTAACAAATCCAGCGCCGGCCAGCGGCGGCACGTTGCGGGCGGTCAACATCGTCTCCGCTGACGACAAAGACTCGCTGCTGAACATCGTTCGCGGACAGTTACAGTCGCTTGGTTATGAGGATATTCAATCTACATTGACCACGTCGCAGGTCATCATTATTGAGTCAATTGCAATAGAAGAAGAGCGGAAAGATTGGACGAATTTCTCCTCGGACGTTGGCCTGATGGCGAAGGAATTGACCCTGAAAATGCGCGCGGTTGTTTCGGCGCTGGTGATTGACGACCGATTGGGGCGTCAGGTATCGTTGGCGCAACTGCGCGACCGAGTGCCACCCGGCAAGACCTTGCTCCCGGATACCCTGCAATATGTGCGCGGTCCTCTGACACGGCCAGCTGCTGGCAAGCGCGTTTCCTTTGTCGCCGAAGCCAGCGGCACGCTTGTTGCGCAGCTTGATACTGCAGGGTTGCTCGACAGGCTTGCGGGTATATCGATAGTGGATGCTTTGCAGATTCTGCGGTCGCAGCCCGAGCTGGCCGCGCCGACTGCATCGTCGATCGAAGTTTTTCCAGAAGGCTTCAACAGGATGCCGCTATTGCCGGTCAGGATCAATCTTCAAGTGCGGTTGCCCGCATGATCGGACGTTTGATCGGCCTTGATCATGGCAGCAAGCGCATCGGCCTTGCCGTTAGCGATGGCTTGGGCATCGTCGCGCGCGAGTTAGGCATCGTGCATAGGACAAATGACGCCAGGGATTTCGAGCAGATTTTGGCTGCTGCCCGGCGTGAGGGGGCTTGCGGTTTCGTCGTGGGCGTGCCCCACAATCCCAATGCGCCAAAGGGCGTAGAGCTTCAAGCTGACAAAGTAAAGCGCTGGATCGAGCGACTCCGCAGTTACACAGATCTGCCGATAAGCGAAGTCAGCGAATATCTGACCAGCGCGGAAGCCAGGGATTTGGCGCGTCAACTGAAGCGCAAACCCGGTGAGCCGATCGACGATCTGGCTGCCAGGGTCATACTGCAATCGTATCTTGATGCCCAAAGCTACTCTTAGGCAACGCTGTGATTGCCGGCACCGCATGAGAAGAGAAAAGGCACTATACTATTTGCAGGGAATCGCCAAGCGAGACAAACGGAAACTGCCGGCGTGATATTTTGATCTGCGATCATCGCTAGGAATAATCTGTGCGAGATCTCGACGAGACGCAACCGAGCCGCAGCTACTATTTGCAGGATCACAGTGGCGGCCTGCAAGGTCCACCCAGGCTTCTCATGTGCGGCGTCATTCTATTCACGCTGCTCATAGTCGTCGGCGCCGCCGGGGCCATAGTTGCTTTCCGCGAAGTTCTGCAACCGGCGCAACAACAGCGCGTGATTGATCAACTGCCTTTCATGCGCATGTTCAAAGAGCCAACGCCCGTCGGCGGCCTCTTTCCAACGCTGGCCTCGCGCGCGGGCGAAAGCGATGCGCTGGCGCTGCTGGACATGCCCCTGGAATTCGCCAGCCCGACAGCGCCGGCAAGCGCAGCCTCGGCGACGCCAGCCGCGGTACTATTGGAGACGGTCGTTCTATCGACCGCGACGCAAGCGCCCACACGCACCGCAGCGGCGACAGCGGCCAGCAATGTCGCCGAAATTGCAACAGCGTCGCCTTCGCCTGACCCACCGACGGCGACCAGACCAAATGCGATCAATATTGCCCCAGTCAACCTGTCTGGGGGCGAGCTCCCCTCCTCGGCCAGAATCTACGGCATCCTTCATCAGCAGCAAACCTGGAACAACTGCGGACCCGCAACCATTACCATGGCGATGAGCTATTACGGATGGCAGCAGGACCAGGCTGCCGCTGGCAGCGCGCTCAAACCGAATCGCGAAGACAAAAATGTCAGCCCTCAGGAGATGGCCGACTATGTGGAGGAAGCCAGCAATCTTAAAGCGATCGTGCGCATGGGCGGCACTCTGGACTTGCTAAAACACTTGGTGGCCAACGAGTTTCCTGTCGTCATAGAGACCGGCGCCATGTTCGAAGCCTATGACTGGATCGGTCACTATCGCGCCCTGGTTGCCTACGATGACGTCTATCAGCGATTCTATTTCTTTGATAGCTTCCTCGGCGTCGGTGAAGGCGCTCAGGGCGTGGCGATAAGTTATGATGAAGTTGACCGGGATTGGGGGGCTTTCAACCGCACTTTCATCGTCGTCTACGAGCCGCAACGCGAAGGACTCCTGCGCAGCCTCATGGACAGTCACTGGGATCCAGTGGACGCAGCCCAGCTTGCTTTTGATGTAGCGCAGGCCGAAGCGCGCCTCGACCCCAGCGATGCCTTTGCCTGGTTCAATATGGGCACATCGCTGGTCGCCTTGGGGCGCTACCAAGAAGCTGCCGCAGCTTTCGATCAGTCCCGCCGGCTCGGGCCACCCTGGCGGATGATGTGGTACCAGTTTGGCGCCTTCGAAGCCTATTATCAGCTGGGCAGATACGACGACGTGTTGAGCCTGGTGAAGGTCAACCTGAACAACGCGGAGGAAATCGAGGAAACCCACTATTGGCAAGGGCTGGTTTTGCAAGCGCAAGGCAAGCCCGAGCAAGCCGCATCTTCCTTTCGTCGGGCGCTGGCATATAACCCGAACTATGACGAAGCGCGCGCGGCGCTCGCCAGTCTGGGCTAGGCAACTGCATGGCAGCCCCCGGTTCAAAGCCAGGCAAGCGCATTCTCCAGCGCAATCGCAGAATCGCGCGTTCGACTTTGATTGTGATGATCGCCTTTGCGGCTGCCAAATTGATCAGTCTCCTTCAGACCCTGATCATTGCGCAGGTCTTTGGCGTTGGGGTTGAATTAGACGCCTATGTAGCGGCCAATCGTATACCCGAACTGATCGTCGTTTTGATCTCCGGCGGGGCCTTGACACACGCTTTTATTCCTGTATTCAGTGGCTATTTGGCACAGGGAGACCTCGACGCCGCCTGGCAATTGTCCAGCAACTTGATCAATACGATATTCACGCTCGCCTTAATCTTGAGCGCTGTAGTCTTCTTTATGGCGCCCTGGTTTGTGAGCCAGGTGGTCGCGCCCGGTTTTGACGCCGTCACCGCGCAAAACACGATTGAAATGATGCGTATCCTGCTACTGAGTACTATCATCTTTTCGATCAGCGGCATCTTCAGCGGCATACTCAATTCTCATCAGCATTTTCTATTGCCAGCGCTGGCGCCGATCATGTTTGATATCGGCATTCTTTTCGGCGTCTTGTTTCTGCTACCCGGCTTTGGCGTGCACGGAATCGCGATTGGCGCCGTGATCGGATCCGCCTTGCATTTCAGCATCCAGGTTCCCGGCCTGGTCAAATACCAGATGGCATGGAAGCGCGGGCTGGGCCTGGCGAACCCGGCCTTGTGGCGCGTCATTCGTTTGATGCTGCCGCGAATCGGCGGACTTGGCGTTTTTGCGCTGAACTTCCTGGTCATGAACAACATCGCCTCCAGGCTGAGCGTCGGCTCGGTGAGCGCGCTCGACTGGGGCTGGCGCTTAATGCAAATCCCGCAGACCTTGATCGGCACCGCGATGGGAATCGTGATCTTTCCGACTCTTGCCGCGCTGAGCGAAGTGAGAGATCTCGACGGCAAGCGCGACGCCATGTCCGGCGCGCTGCGCTTCGTCCTTGTCGCCAGCATCCCGTCCGCCATAGGCTTGATCGTTCTGGGCAGGCCGCTTATCGGACTGCTGGAACGCGGCGCATTCGACGCTGCGGCATCGGCACTGGTCTATAGCACCCTGAGCATGTTTACGCTCGGGTTAATCGTGCATTCCGCGCTGGAAGTCATCGCCCGCAGCTTCTACGCGGACAAAGACACCTTGACTCCCCTCTACGCGGCGCTGGGCGGCGCGGCGATCAACTTTGTCTTCGCTATCCTGTTCAGCGACGTATCAACAGTTGATGCGCGATTGTTCCCCAACTCGATCGCTCGCGCATTTCCCGTCCTTGGTGTTGAGCCGTATATTGGCCGTGTCAGCGGATTGGCGCTGGCCAATTCCCTGGGCGTGATGTTCGAGGTCCTTTGCCTGCTGCTTATCTTGCGCCGCCGCTGGAGCGGCATTCGGGAAGGCTCGCTGGGGAGCAGTCTGCTGAAGTCGCTGGTCGCGTCACTGGTCATGGCGGGGGCCATTGTGCTGCTGGACACGCTCTGGCAAGCTTGGGCGCCTGGGGGCGGTCTCTCGCTGACGATCATACGTCTGGCCGTGCAGGGGCTGGCCGGCCTAGCTGTCTTCGTTGTCGCCGCCGCCCTGATCAGAATGCAAGAGTTATCCGATTTGCTGAACATAGTCCGTGGCCGGTCGATGGCCTGACGGAAAAGGAAAGCGCATGCCGATTGAGGTCCTGTCCATGACATTGGGCGCCTTTGCCACTAACGCCTATCTAGTGGCAGATAGCGAAACAAAAAACGCCGTCCTTATCGATCCGGTTGACAGCGCGCCGGTTATCCTCAATGCCGCAGCCGAGCGCGGATGGCGCATTCAGATGATGGTCGCCACGCATGCGCATCTCGATCACGTCATGGCGAGCAAAGCGATCAAGGACGACTTGGGAATACCATTTTGCATCCACGAGGAATGCTTGCCCTGGCTGGCTGATCTGCCCGCGCAAGCAAAATTGTTCGGCTTGGGTGACATCCCGGCAGCCGCCCAGCCGGATCGCCTTTTGACAAGCGCGGGCGAAGTCATCGAGCTGGATGCCATTCGCCTGAAAACGCTTTTCACGCCCGGGCACGCCCCAGGCCACTTGAGCCTGCTGCTGGAGGGCCAAAAGATCCTCTTCAGCGGCGATACGCTTTTCGCCGGCAGTATCGGCCGCACCGACTTGCCTGGTGGCGATTATCCGCTCCTGATGCGCTCTATCTTAGACAAGCTCATGACGCTGGACGACGCGTATCGCGTCCTGCCAGGGCATATGGGTGCGACCACCATCGGCCGCGAACGCAATACCAATCCCTTCCTGCTCTCATTCGACCAGGACGCGCAATGAGCTCTCGCGCGGAGCCTTTAAAGTTGCGGCGCCTCATCCGATGAATCCGTCGGGCCAGCATATCCTGGCGCTCTTCCTGGATGGCATTGGGCTGGGCGCGGACGACCCAAAGGTCAATCCTTTCGCTGTCGCCGATTTACCCACCCTCCATGGGCTCAGCAATGGCAAGCGCTGGCTGGCAAACACTGAACCAGTTGCAGGTCGCAATGCGGTCTTTGTGCCAACCGATCCCTGCCTGGGCGTCCCCGGTCGTCCACAAAGCGGCACTGGCCAAGCCAGCCTGCTCACCGGTTTGAACGTGCCCAAGCTGATCGGAAAGCACTACGGACCGAAACCCAATCAAGAGACCCGCGAAATCATAGCCCGGCACAGCTATTTCAAATCTTTGGGTGAACGCGGCAAGACTGCCCGCTTGCTCACCGCTTATCCTCCGCGCCTTTTGAATGACTTCGCCCGTGGCAAAACGCTTCGCTCCAGCATCCAGCAAGCGGCGTACGAATCCGGGAAAGAGCACTTCACCGTGAACGACGTCGTTGAAAAGCGCGCCTTGACCGCAGAATGGACCACTGCCAGTTGGCAACGCTATTTGGGCATCTCGCGCCTGCCCAGCTATTCGCCACGGCAAGCCGGACAATTGCTGGTGAAGCTCTCGCGCAACTACGATTTTGCTTTCCATTCGCACTGGCTGACGGACCGCATCGGGCACCGCGGTCCCTTCGAGCGCGGCGTAAGCATTCTGGAGACTTTCGACGAAGTGATAGCCGGCGCGCTCGACGAATGGCGTAGCGACGAAGGTCTGATAATCGTGGTCAGCGATCACGGCAACATGGAAGACTTGAGCACGCGGCGCCATACGCTAAACATGGTGCCGACGCTTGTCGTTGGCGAGCGCGCCCAAGACTTCGCCCAGGGTTATAAGTCTCTGAGCGATTTTGTGCCGGCTTGTGATAGAATCCTGTTCGATTCCTGATGAAAAACAAGCGCAGCAACGAGCCATTCTTCAACGACAAGGTTATCAAGTCGATTCTGGCAATCGTCTTTGGTCGCCTGGTTATTAACATTTCCAAGCGCTTCCCCTACCCCTTCGTTTCCGCTATTGCCGATACCTTCAGAGTGCCGGCTGATAACATCCAGAACGTGATTGCTTTGACCAATGGCGCCGGATTGCTCAGTCCGGTACTAGGTATTATTTCCGAACATTACGGACGCAAGGTTGTGATGGTCGGCATGCTTTGGATGATGACGATCATGAGCGTGCTCGGCGCGGTATTCGCCGACTATGGCGTGTTTGTGGTGGTGATGTTTTCCTTCGGCATCGCCAAGACCATCTATGACCCCACCTTTCAGGCTTATCTGGGCGACTTGGTGCCATTTGGCAGGCGCGCCCGCGTGATGGGCATTTCCGAACTTAGCTGGGCGCTTTCCCTGGTTGTCGCCGCGCCCGTTGCCGGTTTCCTGCTGGACAACAGCAATCTACAGTCCGTGTTCGTTTTTCTGTCCGTTTCGCTGGCGCTGGGAGCCGTGGCATTGTGGATTTTCGTTGAGTCCGACGAGCGACCCGATCACAGCCACGAACGGATACGCATCATCAATCCATTGACAGCCATACGCACAGTCAGCGCGCACCCGCCGGCGGTCTTCGCGCTTATGTATTCCATGTGTCTTACCATCTCCCACGAGATCTTTTACATCAATTATGGTCTTTGGATGGAGGACTCCTTCGGCCTGGTTCTCACGGCGCTTGGGACCGTAACGATTGTCATTGCCGTCGCCGAGGTCATTGGCGAGTTTATCGTTATTACCGTAGCGGACCGGCTCGGCACCAGGACAACCTCGATGACCGGCATGTTGATCGCAGCGATATGCTTTTTCATTATCCCTTACTTGTCTTTCAGCTTGCCTCTGGCCATGTTCGCCATATTCATCATGTTTATCGCTATCGAGACGTCGATTGTCGCGGCGCTGCCCCTGTTTACAGAGATTCTGCCGAAATCGCGCGCCGTGATGATGAGCGCCAATATGGGCGCGCACTCCCTGGGGCGCGTGGTCGGGGCGGCGCTGGGCGCCTTGGTATATGCCGCATCAAACGGCAACTTCACTCTGATCGGTCTCATTGCCGGCGGATTGGGACTGGTGGCGTTTTTCATCATGTGGCGGCTGATACCGCATCAGAAGCACACAATGTAAGTCTGTCCGTTCCTAAACAGAGTGGCCCCGACAATGCCCTTTTCGTGCAATTAGACGGTTCTATCTCGGTGCCCTCGGTGTACTCGGTGGCTAAGGTTGATATGCTGCGATTGCTCAAGAAACGAGGTTTCGACTTGACTAAGGATTGCCGCTCCACTAGAATCCTCTAGCGCAAAATCTGTCAGGATATTTGATGTTCGAATCGTTATCACAGAGACTGGATACAGCCTTCGAAGGCTTGCGCAAGGGCGGCACTGTCAAGGAAGCTGACGTCAAAGCCGCCATGCGAGAAGTCCGCATGACCTTGCTGGAGGCGGATGTCGCCTTGCCGATCGTCAAGGACTTCATTAAGTCCGTGCGCGAGCGCGCCATTGGCGAGGAAGTCCACAAAGCGCTCAAGCCAAGCGAGCAAGTCGTCAAGATCATCCACGAAGAGCTGGTCGACATGCTGGGCGATGCCGGCCGCTTGAGCTACAGCGGCAGCGTCAAGCCGCATGTCATAATGCTCGTGGGTTTGCAAGGCTCCGGCAAAACGACCAACGCCGCGAAACTGGCGCTGCACTTGCGGGGGGAGGGGCGCAAACCATTCATGATCGCCGCGGACACGTACCGTCCGGCCGCGGTAGACCAATTGGTGACGCTGGCCAAACAGATAAGCGTTCCTTACTATGAAGAGGGAACCAGCGACACGCCGCCGGCCATTGTCAAGCGCGGCGTCAAAGCTGCCAAGGAGGCCGGCGTCGACATCGTCATCATCGACACTGCCGGTCGCCTGCAGATCGACGACAACTTGATGGCCGAGCTTGAAGATATCAAGCGCATTGCGACGCCTGCCGAGATTTTATTGGTCGCTGACGCCATGACCGGGCAAGAAGCGGTTAATATCGCACGGGGCTTCAACGAGCGCCTCGGCATCACGGGTCTGGTTTTGACCAAGGTTGACGGCGACGCGCGTGGCGGCGCGGCGCTTTCTATGCGCGCGGTGACCGGCGTGCCCATCAAATACATGGGGACGGGAGAAAAAGTAAGCGCGGACACGCTCGAGTTATTCCATCCCGACCGCATCGCCCAAAGAATTCTGGGCATGGGCGATATCATGTCGCTTATCGAGAAGACCGAATCCGTCTACGAGGAAGAAGAAGCGCTGCGCCTGCAGAGCAAGATCATCAAGAATGAGTTCACATTGCAGGACTTCCTCGATCAATTGCAGAAGATCCGGCGAATGGGTCCGTTAGGCAAAGTCATGGGCATGATACCCGGCATGTCCAAGCTACAGATGCAAGCGGATTTTGACGACCAGGACATCGAAAAACGCATCAAAAAAGTTGAAGCGATTATCAATTCCATGACGCCGCGGGAAAGACAGCATCCCCGCATTCTCAAAGCCAGCCGCAAGCGCAGGATCGCTAGCGGCAGTGGCGTCGAAGTGCGCGACGTTAACGATTTGCTGAAGCAGTTTAAGCAAATGAGCAAACTTATGAATCAACTCAGCAGAGGAAAAGTTCCTCATATACCGGCTTAAACTTGTAGGCCGGTCGACAGGAGAGTATCAAATGGTCAGGATTCGCTTGCGCCGTCAAGGCTTGAAACGGCAACCCACGTATCGCATCGTCGTTACCGACCAACGCAAGGCGCGCAACGGCAGCTATCTGGAAAATATTGGCTACTATAACCCGCGCACGCGCCCAGCCACCGAAGTTATCGCCGAAGATCGCGCGCTCTACTGGCTCAGCGTCGGCGCCCAGCCGAGCGACGCCGTGCGCCGCCTGCTGGATCACACCGGTACCTGGGAGCGCTTCCAGCGCCTGCGGGCCGGTGAATCAATGGAAGATCTTGTGCAGGAAGCGGAAAGCGCGCAAAGTGAGTTGCCCAGCCCGAAAACGAATTACCCGGCGCCCGGCGATGGCGAAAGCAAGATCAAGGCGCGTGAAGCCGCTCGACTCGCCACTGAAAAGACCGCGGGCCAAGACAGCTGATGTCAGTCGACCGGTCCAGAATGATCGAAGAAGAACTTGTCCAATACATCGCGGAAAACCTTGTCAACAATCCTGAACAAGTCAAATTGTCGCGGCGGGACAGCGGACGGACTGTCGTCCTGGAACTATCCGTCGCCGCGGACGATATGGGCCGCGTGATCGGGCGCAGCGGCCGCGTAGCCAACTCGATACGCGCGCTGTTGCGCGCCGTGCCGAGCCACGAAGAAGGACGCGACCGGCGCAGACGTCGGGTCATCCTTGAAATCGAATAAGTCCCTCACCAGTTGCAAGACCGCCAGCCCACAACATTTTGTCGTTGGCGAGGTATTGCGTCCCCACGGCGTACGCGGTGAAGTGCGAATGCGCGTCATCACCGACTATCCCGAGCAGTTGACAAGGCTAAAATCGGTATACATCGGGAAATCCGCAGACGATAGAAATCTCACTGAGGTCGAGTTGCAAAAGGTCCGCTTCCACAAAGCCTATGCCCTGCTTACGCTTGATGGATACCGCAGTCGCGACGAGGCCGATCAACTGCGGGGCAAAATGGTTCTAATATCGATGCGCGACGCGATTCCCCTGCAGCCTGGCGAGTATTATCTTTTCCAACTTGTCGGCATGCTGGTGAAGGATGGCGAGCGAACGATAGGCGTCGTGAAGGAAGTCTTGCAGACCGGCGCCAATGACGTTTACGTGGTGCAAAGCGAAATTTACGGGGACGTCCTTTTGCCGGCGCATCAGGAAACGATCCAATCTATCGACTTTGATAATCAAGTCATTACCATGGTCTTGCCCGACGGATTGTTAGCTTGATATTCCTAACTTGACAAAAAAAATCGCTTGCTGATATGCTGTTGGCGCCGACGAAACAGCAACGGTCCCTCATGCCAGAAATCGAAGAACAGCAGTACTGGTTGGGTTTGCACCTGATCCCGCGCTTTGGCAACGCCAAGCTCTCGATGTTGCTGACGCGCATTCCCTCCGCGGCCGAGCTTTGGCGCGAACCCGATGACCGCCTGCTGCGCCTGGATTTGCCGCAGCAATTGTTGCGTCAGTTTATCGCTGGGCGCCGATCAGTCGACCTGCAACGCGAGTTGGACAAGGTTTGGCAATGCGGCGCAGATATTGTCACTTTCGATGACCCAGCATATCCGCGCCTCTTGCGCGAGATCGCCGATCATCCGCTTGTTTTGTACGTCCGGGGCAAGCTTGCCGAAGCGGATGCCAAATCGATTGCGGTTGTAGGCACAAGGAAGCCGAGCAAATACGGACGGGATGCGGCACGAACCGTTTCGCAGAACTTGGCCCGGCATAATGTCACGATCGTATCCGGCTTGGCGCATGGGATTGATACGGCCGCGCACCGCGGCGCTCTGGACGACGGGCGCACCATCGCAGTTATGGCGACAGGAATCGATCGAATTTATCCCGTCGAAAATCGGGAGTTGGCAGAGCAAATCGCGTCTAAGGGAGCACTCATCACAGAGATGCCAATCGGCACAGCGCCACTTGGCAAGAATTTTCCCCAGCGCAATCGTATCATCAGCGGCATGTCCCTCGGCGTTCTAGTCGCAGAAGCGCCGGAAAAGAGCGGCGCGATGAACACGGTCAGCCATGCCATTGACCAGGGCCGAGATGTCTTTGCGATGCCGCATAATATCTTCAGCAAGACCGGACGCGGATCCAACGTCTTGATTCAAGAGGGCGCCAAGCTGGTGATGCGCGTCAGCGACGTGCTCCAGGAACTGGATATGGCCTACTTGCATACGCAGGCGCGGATCGAAACCGAGAGCGTTCATCCGGAAAACGATACCGAAGCCTTGATTATGCAGCAGCTTGGCGTTGATCCCATACATATAGACGTCATCGTGCGCCAGACCAATTTGTCAACCGCGACGGTCTCCAGCTCGCTAACAATGCTGGAGTTAAAGGGGCTTGCCGAGACAGCAGGTCCTATGCAATACTGCCGTGCGCGCTAGCCCAGATAAGGAGAGCAGGTCTTTGTGGAGAACTTCTACGCGCTAATCGCCGCCGGCGGGCATGGCACGCGCCTTTGGCCTATGAGCCGCGCGAAAGTGCCGAAGCAGATGCTGCCTCTCATCGAAGATCATTCCATGTTTCGGACCAGTGTCGAGCGCATCTCCGGTCTGTTTGCGGCTGAAGACATATTTGTCGTTACCGGGCAGGATTATGCCGAGGAATTGCGCGGGGAAGTCCCCCATATTCCGGCTGCGAATTTCATTATCGAACCCTATGCCAAGAACACTGCGCCTGCGCTTGCCCTGGCTTTGGCAACCATACAGGCGCGCGACCCGCAGGCAATTGTCGCGATCTTGACGGCCGATCATCACATTGCCGATCCCGACAAGTTCCGCCGCGTCCTGGAGGCAGCCAGGCAGATCGCCCAAGACGGCAGAATTGTTACATTGGGAATCACGCCTTTGCATCCGGCAACCGGTTACGGCTACATACAGCAAGGCCCCCCCATCACAGAAGTTGATGACTTCACAGTCTATCAATCGCAGCGCTTCACGGAAAAACCAGATATCGTTCGGGCCACGCAGTTTCTTGCATCGGGGCGATATAGCTGGAATTCCGGCATGTTTATTTGGAAGGTCAGCAGCGCCATGAGCGCTTTCGAACAGTTCCAACCAGCCATCTACGCCATGTGCGCCTATCTTCAGTCCGCCTCCGGCGCGCCAGACTATCAGCAGAAACTGGAAGGCATCTGGGATACCATGCCCAAGCTGTCCATAGATGTGGCCATCATGGAAAAAGCCGAGAACATAGCCGTGATTCCCGTAGACATCGGTTGGAGCGATATTGGTAGCTGGTCGTCCTTGTACCATATCTTGCCTCAGGACAGTTTTGGCAACTGCATCAAAGGCGACGCAACCGACAATCGCGTGATCCTCGATACGCGCGACACCCTGGTTTACAGCGATCGGCTGACGGTGGCTATCGGCGTCGAAGACATTGTCGTTGTCGATACTGACGATGTGCTGTTAATCTGCCATAAGGATCGCACACAGGACGTGAAGCAAGTCGTGGACTATTTGAAAGAAAACGGCAGCGAAGAGTACCTTTAGCGTGGTCGAAAGTCTGTGCAACCTGCAACCATTGAAGGAAGCGATATGAGCGAGGACAGGGTTCAAACTTTCCAGGCATACTGCGTCAAATGCAGAACCAAGCGCGACATGCGCAATCCAGAAGCTGTTTACACCAGAACAGGTACACCCGGCAGCAAGGGATCTTGCCCTGTATGCGATACCACACTCTTTCGAATGGGCCAAACGGAGGCCCACGCTCATGTTCCCAAGCCGGAAAAACTCGATAAACCGGCCAGGAAGTCGAAGCCGAAGTCCAGAAAATCCGCTAAATCCCGCAAGAAATCGTCCCGCAATCGCATCGGCAAATTGGTCATTGTAGAGTCTCCCGCAAAAGCGCGAAGCATAGGCGGCTTTCTTGGCAAGGGCTACACGGTCATGTCTTCCAAGGGGCACGTTCGAGACCTGCTCAAATCCCAGCTTTCCGTGGAGATCGAGAACGAATTCGAGCCGAAGTACCGCGTGCCCAACGACAAGCGCGAAATCGTCAAAGAATTGAAACAAGCCGCCCAGAACGCGGAAGAGATCTTTTTGGCGACAGACCCCGACCGCGAAGGCGAAGCCATCGCCTGGCACTTGGTCGCCGCGGCTGATATGCCCAACTCCGCCGTGAAGCGAGTCGTGTTCCATGAAATTACCGATAGCGCTGTTGCAGACGCCTTCGCCCACCCGCGTGATATCAATATGGATCTGGTCAATGCCCAACAGGCTCGCCGTATATTGGATCGGCTCGTTGGCTATAACATCACCGAATTGCTTTGGGACAAAGTGCGCAATCGATTGTCGGCCGGTCGCGTGCAAAGTATCGCGCTTCGTCTGGTCGTTGAGCGCGAGAAGGAGATACAAGCCTTTGTCGCAACTGAATATTGGACGGTCGACGCCTTGTTATCCAAGCGAAATCCCAATGGCAAGCAAGACGGATTCGGGGCGCGCTTGCTCAAAGTCGATGGTGAAGATCCAACTCTTGATAGCGAAGCCGCGGTCCGCCCGCACCTGGAAGTGCTGGAAAACAGCTTGTACAGAGTTGAGGACGTCAAACGCGGGACCCGCCAACGCAAACCCTATGCGCCTTTCACGACAAGTACCCTGCAACAAGAAGCTTCTCGCAGGTTGAATTACAGCGCTCGACGGACTATGCAACTCGCCCAACAGCTATACGAGGGAATCGCGATAGGTCAAGGCAACCCCGTTGGCTTAATTACCTATATGCGAACTGACAGCGTGCAGGTCTCGCAACAAGCGCAAAGCGAAGCTCGCAACTACATTCACAAAAGTTTTGGCAATGCCTATACGCCCAAGCAAGCCCCCAAATACAAGACAAGATCTCGAGGCGCGCAGGAGGCTCACGAGGCGGTGCGCCCTACCAGCGTCGCGCGAACTCCAGACGAGATGCGGCCGCATCTCGGCAAAGATCAGTTTCGGATGTACAAACTGATTTGGGAGCGCTTTGTCGCCAGTCAAATGTCCAACGCGGTTTATGACACCATTCGACTCGATATCAAAGCGGGGTTGCAGGCGGATAATCTGCGCTACCTTTTTCGCGCGTCAGGACGTACATTGAAGTTCGCAGGTTTTCTTGCGCTGCATAAAGATACCCGCGATGACGAGAACCGAAGGGCGGAATCCGAGCAGCAAATGTTCCCGGAGCTGCGAAAGAATGAATGGCTGGACCTGCGACGCCTTTCTCCCGAACAGCATTTTACCCAGCCTCCCCCGCGCTACACCGAGGCCACACTGATTCAAAAACTGGAGGAATACGGCATTGGCCGACCGAGCACCTATGCGCCAACCGTGACCATTATCCAGAGTAGAGACTATGTCAACAAAGAAGACAAGCGCCTTGTGCCCACAGAGACCGGCACTGTTGTCAGCGACCTCTTGTCCGAGTACTTCAGCGAAGAGATGGACTACTCTTTCACAGCCAAAATGGAAGATCATCTCGATGACATTTCCGAAGGCAAGTCCGACTGGCGCCCCATGCTAGGGGATTTCTATCTACCCTTCGAGCAGCGTCTAGTAAATGCCCGCGCCAATATGCCCAAGCAAACCCAGCAAGAGCTTGTCGGGCGGAATTGCCCCAAGTGCGAAAACGGTGATCTTGTAGTCAAATACGGGCGCTGGGGCAAGTTCATCGGATGTTCCAATTATCCAGACTGCCGTCACACCGAACAATTCCTGGAACGCACCGGTTTGCTCTGTCCTGAATGCGGGGCGGCGAACGGCGGAGAACTGGTCGAACGCCGAGCCAAAAAGGGAAGACGACGCCTGTTCTATGGATGTAGCCGCTTTCCCGATTGCGAGTATTCGACCTGGAATCTGCCCAAGAACCTGGACACGGTACCGACCGGCGCCGCAGAGCCCGGCCAACGGGAACGCAGCGCCTGATAATAAAGGCGCTGCGCGCTTTGCATTAAATCTCAACCCTCTGTATACTGAATAACAGAATAGAAAATGAGGCGAGTTTTGGCTGTTTTCGTCTTGTTTTGAGCGTTGCCATGGTTTGCCCAGTGTCGACTTGAAGGGTCGGATAATATGAGTTTTCAAGATCGTAATTCGAATGAATCTCAATTAGTAGACAGCGAAGGCTTTTTGGACGGATCGCCTTCGGTTTCTAACGGCGGGGGCTTTCCAAGAAGCCTGCGGAGCAATGTGTCCGGCGTTTTCGGCAATAGCAGGTTCAGTGACTCTGCGCCTAAACGCAGCACCATTGCGACCATCATGATTGGCATGCTACTGGGAATGGCCGCCGCCTACGTCGTGTTCCCGACGGAATTTACCGGAGCCGCGCCTCGTCATATGAGCCAGGGCGCGATCGACCAGTGGGTGAGGATGGTGGCAGTCGGGCATTCCCAGGAAATCCATTACGACGACGCGAATGCGCTTGTCGCCCTAGAAAAGATACCGAACCCGCAATCGGTTGTCGCGCGCTTGGGACGCAACGCAAACATAAATGCAAGTGAACGCGAGGCTATTTCCTCATTAGAAGAAATTGATGGATTCGACAACCTAACTGGCGCCATCGCGCCAGCGGATCCGGGATTGATTGCCAGCAGCCTGCAGATTGTCCTTGCCCTGGCCGCTGTCGCGATTGCCGCGCCAGTGCTAGTAATTGCTTGGCGAAGCGTCGTTCCCGGTGGCTCGAGTGATTCATCCAGCGAGCGCCGCGCCGCGCGCAACGCTGCAGGATCGGCGGCTCAAGTTGTCCCGCGCGCCCGTACTGTGCCCCAGGCTTCGCCATCAGCGACGCCTGCCACGCAGTGGCCTGATGAAGAGACAGAAAAAAGCGGTGTTCTTCATCCACAATTCGGCGTGCCGGTTTTGCATACCGTCTCTAACTATGTTAAGGGCCAGAACTACGATGAATCCTTTGCTATAGAGCTCGGTCCGGAACAGGGCAATCAGTTCCTGGGCGAGTGCGGAATCTCGACGGCTACCAGGGTTGGTAACGAATTGCAGGCTATCGAGTTCTGGGGATTCGATATGGCATCGCAGGAGACACTCACCAAGGTGTTCGCCGCGCCCGCCGCTATCAGCGATCCCGCTTTGATCGCAGCCGTCGGCAATCGTGTCAAGGATCCGACTGCAGACATTGTTGCGGCGACTTCGGGAGCCATACTCGTCGTCGATACCTATTCGATTCAGTTGCAGGCCGAGATCAAAAACGTCATCTGCAACTATGGCGGCGGAGCGCCCAATAGCGGCATTGAAACTTTGCAACTCGAAATCCTGGCCTGGCAAAAGCAAGGCCAGCAAGTCGGCAATCCCGCGACCAGCGCCCCCCCGGCAGCCGAGAATCCTTTCATTGATTACTCCAATATGAAATACGCGTCGTCAGAGCAGATGCCATCGACAGTTCCACCCCCTCCAGCCGCCGGACAATTTGATCCTGCTAAGCAAAGTTCTCGACAGGCCGCCCCAGGTCAACGTCCGGAAGACGAAGAAGATGATCCCTTCGGCGGTACCGGCAACTTCATGCCCTATTCGTGATTGTCAGGTAAAAAGGCGGGATTCCGACTCGTCGTTGTCGCGACTAGCGACATATAGCAAGCGCGCCTTCTGGCGGCGCAACCGTTATCTAGCGTATGTCTACAATCTTGAATTTGACCAGGCCATCCGGCGTCTTCACATCGACTTTCCTGCCTCGTGTTTTGCCCAGCAAAGCCGAACCGATCGGACTCTTTTGAGAGATCTTTCGTTCGCGCGGATTGGCCTCGGCACTGCCCACGATTCTATATTCTTCGTCTTCGCCGGTTCCGTCTTCGCGGATGACCACAACTGAGCCGATTCGCACTTCGTCGCTGGGGCCCGCGTTGTCAACGACGGTCGCCTTCCGCAATATAGCCTCAATATGCTGCACGCGCCCTTCTATGAATCCAAGTTGCTCCTTGGCATCGTGATAATCCGCGTTTTCTTTCAAGTCGCCCTGCGCCACAGCGTCCTTGAGCTTCTGCGCAAGCGCCGGCCGCCGGCGCTCGATAAGCTCCTGCAATTCCTTACGAAGCTCGGATTCGCCCTCTTTGGTCAAATAAGTTTCGTCTGTTGACATCGTTGATTCCTTCGCAAAGCTACTCCCGTGTCAATGGCTTGTCGTGGTCGTTAATCCGCTCTTCCTCGACAAGGGTATACAGTCCGTCATAACAAAGTCCCGGCACCCTTGTTCGGGCGCTGTTGTCGCTCTATCATCGACCGTACGTTCTGCCGATGCAATTCCCGGACCACACCATTGAGCAACACTTGGCTCTTGCCACAGTCCGCCGCCGTGATCCCTTCTTCGGCTTCAGCCGCGCCTATGCCAATACTCCCCGCGACTGCCTTGTCAAGCAAGTCCAAATATGCCAGATCGCTATCAAGTTTTTCCTCCGCTTCGCCCCGCAGGATGATATCGCCATGACCTTGCACGATATTCTCAAAGCTAGCGTTCCGCAGCCGACACAGCGATCGCTTAAAGTCCTCGAAATCGCCGTCCACGAAATAGGGTATCGGCATGACGGTATCCGCCGCGAACAGGATATCTTCCTCTTCAACCAAGCACACGATCGAATCTGGACTGTGACCGGGGCTGGACCACATTGTAATCGTCGTGTCGCCCAGACATAAGGTGAGTTCATCGTCAAATACGATAGTCGGCAGCACGAGCCTGACTGACTCGAACTCGGGCGACGACTCCTTCAAGTGTTGTAAACCGTCGCGACCACGCGTATCAAGAAGATCGCGGCAAAGCCGATGGCCGATCACTTGTGCCCCCGGGAAAAAGCAAGTGCCGGTCGTATGATCGGCATGAAAATGTGTATTGATGACAAAAGCAAATTCATATCCCAACCCGGACTCGACAAATCGACAGATTTGCTGGCTTTCTTCCGGGTAAAGAAGCGTATCGATCAAAACGGCCCCGGCCGAAGTTAAGACGACGCCGGCCGTCACCTGCGCATACTGGTCACTGCGAAAAACGAGGATATTGTCGGTGATTCGCTCGCGTTGCATTTGGGCAAATTGGGATCAAATATGCAAATAATGGCAACAAAGCAGAAGTATAGTTAGCGGCGCGTTCAAAATCAAGACAAGGATAGGCTGCACCGCTTGCCCGCGCTAGCCTTTCATGTATACTGACCGTATTGTCCAGCAAGAAAGCGAGAGTTTCATACGATGTCCTCTTACACATTAAACCCCCTTGCGCATGCACGGAGAGGGCTTGTTATCTTGTGTGAGCGCGGCAGGACGATTCGCCGCTGCCGAGCGGCTGTCCGCCGTGCCCCCGTCCGATTTGCCTTAATGGTTTTCGCCCTGCTGCTTATGGCAAACCCGTCCGCAAAAGCCCAGCAGATAATCCGTATCGGCGTTATCGATCACATGGAAGGGTCTATGGCGCGGGGATCCCAGCTTGCGGCAAAACACATTAACGACGCCGGTGGATTGGCGGGCGCTAACGGGGCAAGATTTGAGATCGTCGTTGCTGTGACATCACCCGACAATATGGATATCGCTACGGCCAACATGCGGCAAGCGGATGTCATCGCTGTCTTGGGTCCAAGCTCGTCAGAGGCCTTGCTTGCGGCTTTGCCGCAACTGCAAGACCTTAATGTCCCGGTTTTCACCACAATCTCCAGCGACACCTTACTTTTACAAGACACAAGCGGTCACATCTTCCGCAGCGTCGCTCAAGAACTGGTGCACAGCCGCGCGCTGGCGACCTATTTGGCCCAGTCGCTCGGAGCCAGCCGGATCACGACAATTCAGCTTGACGCCGCAAGTACCTCGAGCCTGATCGGATTCGCCTCCGCATTGTCGGAAGTCGGCGCGGGACTCTCCAATCTCTTGTACGACGAAACCGGCAACGATCTAGGCGCCATTGCCAATCAGATCGCGGCGCGGCAGCCCGATGCCGTTGTCATTTATGGTCCGCCGCTCTTGGCAGCCCAATCGTACAATCAGTTGCGCTCAGCCGGATTCGCCGGCGTCGTCAGTTACAGCCAGGCCACGGACCCTAGGTTTTCAAGTATTGTGCCAACCGACAGCCTGCCCGGCATGCTAGTCGCAACGCCCTGGTCCTTCACATCAAGCGATGCCGCCAGCCAGCAATTCCTGTGGGATTACGCGAGCGCGTTTGGCGCGCTGCCCGATGCTGCCAGCGCGGCAAGTTATGACGCCGTCGGGCTGCTCGCAGAAGCTTACCGACGTCCCGGCAACCTCGCCGACAACATAGCAGCGCTGCGGCGTTTTGACGGTGTTCAGGGTGTGCTAAGCCCCGGGGCTCTGTCTCGTGGGGAGACAAGCGCAAACGTCATGATCGCCGAGATTAATGAGTTTGGAACGGCCAATGCAGTAGCAAGTTATCGAGGCACGACCCTCAACGCGGCTATTCGAACCAGCGCCGCGACGGCTACGCCCACCGCTCAGCCATCGCCCACCGCTTCGGGATACCACCTGACGATTCGAAGCACCTATCAAAATGTTCGCAGCGGGCCCGGCCTGAACTTTGATGTCATCGGGCAGCTTCCGCGCGGTACCGGGGCGCGGGTCATTGGCGCCACCGCCGATTTCTCCTGGCTGGTAATCGATTTCCGCGGACAATGGGGCTGGCTGGCAGCCTACCTGGTGGACGCGGTCGGCAATCGAAACCTGGTGCCAATCATTCTGCCGCCTCCAAGTCCAACGCCGCCGGCAACCGCTACCCTGGCGCCACCAAGCTTCGCCGATCTGGTTATCGTCAATGTCTACCCGGCGCGCCTCACGCTAGATCAGCAGATGAACGTCAATGTCACTGTGGCCAACCGGGGCTTGGCGCCTGCCGGTCCCTTCGCCGTAGCGACCTCCTTCCAACCCGGCGGGCGCTATGCCGCTGTCAATCTGCCGGGACTGGCGGCCCGACAGCAAGCGACTGTTCAGTTGCAGCAGAACCTTAACGGGACAACAGGTCCACAATCTGTCATCATCGTAGCTGACCTCAATGACGAAGTGTTTGAGGGCGACACTGGCGAGGCCAACAACCGCAGCTACGCCTATAACTACATCGCGGACCGCGAGGTCAGCAACAGCGGCACCTGGACGGGAAGCTCGGGTTCGCTCGATTTGGACAGGAACGGGAACCTAGATTTATCCTGGTCCGGCAGCGATTTGATCGCTCTGAACGGCTCAATGTATTTGATCAACGACTTCACCTCAATTGATGATGCGCATCATGATGCAATCAGGCCGAACTTGGCGGATGCCAGCGCATTTAACGCAAGTCTCCTGTCCAACGCGCTGATTGGCTTCTTCAGCAGCGAAGGCGGGCGCGGCCTGATTCAAGTCCTGGATTTAGGCGCCGATGGTTCGCTGACCCTGGCATATCGAATCTATCGCTAAAGATCGCCGTCGGTTCGGCCAACGGGGCCACGGCCAATCATGTTCACTCGCTGATCTCGATATCGACGAAGGTCGTGGTATAGGCTTCAACCTGGATATTGTCACGATAGGCGATTGCGCCGCTCTCCTTCAGCACTACAATCTCGTACTCGCCGGCCGGCAGGTCAGCAACTGTGAAGTTTTCTCCCCAAACCGGATCGCGGTTGACCAGCTCGCTAGCATAAGTATAGGCTTCTCGACTCAGCCCGCCCGACCGCAGGACCAAGCGCTTTTCCGCGATTGCTTCGCCGTATTCATCGTGTATGTAACCGGCAACCATCCCATTGTTAACATAGTATTGCAGCCACAACTCGGGATTGCGCGTCTTGCGATAGTCGAATGGGCTCGCTACACGCACTTCATAGTGCAAGTGCGCGCCGATGGCCACGCCGGTTGAGCCGATAGCGCCCAATAGCGCGCCATCTTCAACCGCCTGGCCCGTGCTCACATTGATCCTGTCAAGATGGCCGTATAGAGTGAATACCGGGTAACCGTCCAGCGATACCAGGTCGTGTACCATAACCACGACCTTGCCATAGTAATCCGCTTGCGGACCGATCACCGTCTCGCTGTCGGAACCCGCAAAAACGACCTTGCCCGCCCCGGAAGCGTAGACCGGCGTATCGCGCGGATTAACAAACTCAACACCCAGGTGAACCGGGCGCGTACCCCATTGCGTACTGCCGTAGGGATAGGTTCGATCCGGCCAATGGACCAAGTCCTCGTCCAACTGAATCGGCCGTCGAAGCAGGTGGTGCTCTGTCGGCTCAATGGCGGCGATCGCCGTTGCCGTCGCGTCCAGGCTGGATAGCGCGTCAACATCTGTCGCTTTCGGATTCTGCTGACTTGTTTCCGATGCCAGGGGCGTCGCCGTCTCGCTTTGGGCTGCGGACTGGGACAGACCCGCCAGCCACAATATGGCGAGCGCCACCGTTGACGCGCAGGCAAGGAACTTTTTCTTCATGACTCGCTCACGCCCCTTGACGGTCATTTGTCGGGCAGAAGGTTTCATAGTCTGGTCACTGTTACGCCTAGAAAAGTCGACTCGAGTTTACCACATGCCGTTGCGAGCGAACTAAACCACCAACTCAGGCCTGAATTTGCCGAGATTCCTTTGATCTTTCGGCAGAAAGCAATAACTCGGGCCCGCCCCAGCTTCAATGCAATGCAGTCCTCACGTGGCGATGCTAAAATCCGTGGACGAATGCGCTTGACCATTGACGAAAAGCGTAGCGCGATAATTGCCCGGCAGAAAGGGAAAATCCACCGGCGTGGCATAAAACCAGATACACTCGGCCGCCGCCGCATACGTTGCCCGCCATGACACGCGATATAAGACCCGTTCGCCAGATTGCCAGTCAACTTCAAAATAGGTATCGGGGCGCAATCCCTCGACGCGGGCCGTTACGTAGATGCGTTCGTTGCCAGTATCGAAGCGGCGCACTTCTCCTGTGGAGCAGCCATTGCTGGCATTGACAGCCCTCGCGGTCGCAAGACCCACAATTCGCATGGTCGATGAATCCTCTTCATTGTCAGGCATATCGTCCATCATGTCTTGGTCCAGGGAACTGCCCATGTCTTCGGCGCTTACTACCACAGCCCGGATTTCAGCAGTCGGCGTGAATGCCGCTCGCAGCGTGGCGCCTAAAGCG
Source organism: Chloroflexota bacterium (assembly GCA_026708115.1). Taxonomy (GTDB): domain Bacteria; phylum Chloroflexota; class Anaerolineae; order Aggregatilineales; family Phototrophicaceae; genus UBA6055. The sequence goes on along the minus strand of JAPOVL010000037.1, from coordinate 97,220 downwards.
GCATTCACTCGAGACAACTCCGCAACTCTTGTCCCCCCGGCGGACAATGTCGCGTCCGCCTGCGCCTGATCAAGGTCGGCCGCGCGTTGCAGGACGGTCAGCTCCAAAACATACACCGTCGCATTAGCGTCATCGGGCGTCTGGACATTTTCACTGGCCAGCGCTTGACAGCCAGCCACCAGCGTCGCAAGAAGCAGCCAGCCCAAGCAGCAAATCTCTACGGCGCAACTGTTCTTGAATCTGGGAATTGTATCTGTGGCGTCGCGCGTGGCTGTCTCCACAATCGCTAAAGACCCTCGCCAAACTGGCCGACTTCCTGGCTCATCGCCCGCGTAAAAGCCGCAGGTCACATTATAGCAAGGCCAGCCTCAAGTTCGCACCTAGCCAGTCGCGCGGTCAAGACGCTATCCGGATACGGCACTTGTTGGCTCGCGGGCCATCTGTTAGGATTAATGCTGTATGCCCCCGTAGCTCAGGGGATAGAGCGCTGGTTTCCGGAACCAGGCGCACAGGTTCGAATCCTGTCGGGGGTGTTAGTCTCGGCGCGCTACGCCGAGCGGCTCTTCACAAGTTGCTTTGCCAACTCACAACGCTGCGGCGCGCCCGCGAAACTGTTCCATGTCGACGACAATTCTATTGATCCGCGCTTCTTCCGCCGCAAAAGCCAAGAGGTGACTTTCCAGCGACTCGCGCGCCGTCGTTACGCTGTCATCAGGCTTGCCCTTGATGGTATTCAAGAAGCTGCGGACAATGCCGTAATCCCCGCCGCCGTGGCCGCTGCTGTCCCGCGCAATCACCGGCACCTCTTCTACCTCGCCGCTCAGGTGATGATGTAGGCGAATTACATGACCCTTGGACGAGAATTTGCCATAAAGCGTGGCCTTGGTCCCATCCCAGCGCATCGTGCGACATTCTTCGTCGCCTTGTCCATTCATGACCAGGGTCACTGTCGCCCCGTCTTCCATTTCCATATTCACGCTTTGGTGATCGACCACATCGTTGTCGCAAAAATAGACGCAGCGCCCGTACCAGTCGCTCTTTAGCTTCTCCAATCGAGCCCTGACCGTCGGCTCGACAGTGACGACATCTACGGGCCAGCCGGCGCCGTCGCGGGCATAGCGCCTGGTCGCCTCATACTTGCAGGTTTCGGCCGCCGGGCAGCCGTCGGTGCACCGTTCCGTCGCGCCTGGCGGCGCGTTCTCTGGCCGAAAATGCGAAAGCGATCCGAAAGAATTCAGGTATTTCACCTTCTTCTGCAAAATCCACAGCAGAATATCAAAGTCATGACAGCATTTGCACAGGATCATCGGTCCGGATGTCGATTCCTGCCGCCAATTCCCGCGCACGAAACTATGCGCCATATGATAGTAAATCAGGTTCTCCCGATGCGTGACGCTGACGATACGTCCCAGTTTTCCGGACTGCACCACCGCGCGCAAGGCTTGCCAGAAGGGCGTGTAGCGCAGCACGTGGCAGACCTGGAGCAGCTGCCCGGTAGCTTCCGCCTTTTGCACCAGTTGCAAGTTCTCGCGCAATACCGGCGTCATCGGCTTTTCCAACAGCACGTCATATCCCTTGTCCAGCATCTGCATCGTTGACTCGAAATGGTCTCGGTCCATAGTACAGTTGAAAATCGTCGCCGCTTTTTTCCCGGGCCCTTGCAGCAAGGATTGCCAGTCTTCAAAAGCCATGTCCGGCGGGATGTCGTGCTCTCGCGCCAGGCTCCCCCGCTTTAGCGGATCCGGCTCCGCCACGCCCACAACCCGCAACTCCTGCGGATACGCCAGCGCAAACTTGCTGTAGGCTTTGCCTCTTCCGCCCGCCCCCACAATGATGGTATCAATCGCTGTCATCCTGGCAGCTCCTGAACTACTCGCTATGGCCACAAGATTTTATCCAAGTATAGTCTGAACCGCTAAAACCGACTTGCCCTGGGCCACCACCGCGGATTCTGGCACTTTGCTCTGCCAAACGCTAAACTCGGCTAGCGACTGACCGAAACCGCGAGAATGGCAAAATGCCTGAAGAACTGGCCATCGGGCACGATATCGGCGCGACCAAAATGGCATTTGCCGTCGTCAACCGCTCAGGCTGCATGCTTGATCACCGTACCTTGCCAACCAGCAGCGGTGCTGGCTTGGCATCACCGCCGGAAGGAGACTGAAAGTTGAGAATTGCCATCGCTGGCATCGCAACCGAAAGCTGCACTTTCTCGGCCTTGCCGACGCGCTTGGCAGACTTCCGTATTTCGCGGGGCACAGATGACGCCTTCACAGAACTCTATCCCTTTCTGGGCCAGTACCCGGATATCGACTTCGTCGGCACGATCACAGCCAAAGCCCTGCCCGGCGGGCCGGTCGAAGCAGCCGCCTATGAGGCGATCAAGGACGAGCTATTGGGGCAGCTGCAATCCCGGGGCCCATTCGACGGCGTCTATCTGGATATGCACGGCGCCATGAACGTGGCCGGCATCGACGACGCCGAAGGCGACTTCTACCGCTCGATTCGCGAAGTCCTGGGTGACGGTCCCCTCCTGTCCGCCAGCTACGATCTCCACGGCAACGTTTCTGACAAGACCATGGCCACCCTCGATATCATCACCGGCTTCCGGACCGCGCCTCATATCGACGCCCTGGAGACGCGCCAGCGGGCAATGTCGCTCTTGTTGCGCTGCCTGCGCCAAGGCCTGCGCCCGCGCAAAGCATTTGTCAAAATTCCCGTGGGTATGCCCGGCGAGAAGACCAGCACCGAATGGGAACCGGGCAAGCGCATCTATGGGGCGATCCAACCGCAAATCGACGGCCGCGAGGTGCTCGACGCCACCGTACAAGTCGGCTACGTTTGGGCCGACGAACCCCGCATGACCGCCTGCGCCATTGCCCTCGGCATGAACGAAGCAAAGATCGGTCTCGCAGCGCGTGAATTAGCCGCCCTCTATTGGAAGCATCGCCGGGACTTTCGCTTTGGGGCGCCAGCGCTTTCAGTGGACGACTGCCTGACGCAAGCGATGTCCGAAGCGGTCAAGCCCGTGCTCATAAGCGATTCCGGCGATAATCCCACCGCCGGCGGCGCCGGGGACGTGACCTATTTTCTGTCGCGCGCCCTGGCACTAGAGCCGCCCGACATGATCTACGCCAGCATAGCCGATCCTGCCGCGGTCCATACTTGCATCGCGGCGGGGCTGGGCGCGGAAGTTGACCTTCCGATTGGCGGCAAGCTCGACAGGCGCAATTCTCAGCCCTTGGACATCTCGGCAACGGTCGCAAGCATCAAAGCAGACCCCGACAATCCCCAAGTCGTTCTCAGGTCGGGCGGCATCCACATCATACTGACTGCTAAACGTACGCCATTTCGTCGCCGCCAACAATTCACGGACCTCAACCTGAAGCCGGAAGAGCATGACATCGTCGCCATAAAAATCGGCTATCTCGAGCCAGAGCTCAAATCCATGGCGCGCGCCTCCTATCTGGCGCTGTCGCCCGGCGCGGTCAATCAAAATATCACCGCGCTGCCCTTCGCTAAAATTCAGCGACCCTGCTATCCCTTTGACCCAGATATGGACTGGGAGCCGATCGTTCAAATCTTTTAACTTGGACCGGCAGGTAGATCCGACTCCTTCGAGGATGTCCAAAAGACGCCCGCCCCGGCAACTGCCGTATGGCAATGCGAGCCTAACCTCTGCTATACTTTTAAGGCATGACTATGCCCATTGACAATTTACCCAACAGGAGATTGCGATGCTTAAGCTTATGAGGATTATCTTTATCGCTCTGTTTGTGGCGAGCCTCGGCTTCGCCGCAAGCGCGCAAGAAGGCGGCATTTTGATCGGCACCAACTTCGGTGGCGACCCGACGAATATGAATCCGCTCATTTCCAACAACACGGTTGAGTTGTCGCTCAACGAATTCCTTTTCCCCAGCCTCTACAATATCGATCCGGAAACGCGGGCGCCCATGAAAGCCGGGCGCAACGACCAAGACAACGGCTTGGCGCTGGACTGGTCCATCTCCGATGATGGCTTGGTCTACACATTCTCGCTTCGGGACGACGTAACCTGGAACGACGGCGCACCCGTTACCGCCTTCGACTACAAATTCACCTTTGACGCCCTGGCCAGCGGAGAAACGTCATCGCCCCGCACCGACGTGCTGCAAAGCGTCGAGAGCGTCGAAGCGGTCGACGCGACAACCCTCGTCGTCACCCTGAAGCTGGCATCCTGCCGTGTGATCGAAGAACTCGATGACTTCGGCATCTTGCCCCAGCACATAATCGAGCCCATGCTTGATGGCAATTACGCCGAGATCGATAACCTGGAATACAACAAGAACCCCAACGTCACCGCCGGCGTCTTCAACTTTGGCGCGCTAGTGCCCGACCAGCAGACCAGTCTGATTCGCAACGAGAATCACTGGATGGACGTCTCGCCCGAAGGTTACATCATCCGTAACGTGCCCGACCAAATCGTCGGCATCGAACAGTTCCTGGCCGGCGAAGTGAACTCGGTTGGCACCGCTGGCTCGGCATCAGTCCCGGCCGTGCAAATGCAAGACTTCCGCGACCGCGCCGAAGCCGGCGAATTCCAAGTCTTCGAATATGTGGATGACGGCCTAACCTTCATCGGCTTCAACATGGCCGATCGCGGCAACCCGGTCAACGGCCAGGATGAAGACGGCAACCCCATTGACCAGGGCAAGCACCCCTTCTTTGGCGATGTGCGCGTGCGCCAGGCCCTCGCGCAGGCGGTCAACTATACCGACATCATTGAAGGCGCTGCCGAAGGCGAAGCGGTGCAGGTCAACAGCTTTGGCACGCCCGCCCTCTGGGGTTACGATTCCAGCATCGAGCCTTGGGAATACAATCCCGATGCCGCCTTGGCTCTACTGGCGGAAGCCGGCTTCGTCGATGACGATGACGACCCCAGCACGCCACTGGTTGCCACCGAAGACGCGCTCTATGCCGAGCCCGGCACAGCATTCTCCTTCGAATTGCTGACCAATTCCGGCAACCTCGTGCGCGAAGCGGCCGGCACCGTGATTCAGGACCAATTGGGACAAATCGGCATTGATGTCGATTTCCAGACCCAGGAATTTGGCGCCCTGGTCCAATTCCTGCTCGGTCAAGATTTTGACGCCATCATGATCGGCTTCACCAATCTGGATCAAGACACCGATGCCCGCAACGTCTTCACGCCGGTCGGCGACCTGGTTGGCGGCGGATTCAACTTCGTCTCTTACCGCAACGACCGCGTCACCGAGCTCTATGACGAGGCGCTGGCGCTGCCGGGCTGCTCCTTCGAAGGACGCCAGGCGCTCTACCACGAGATCAGCCGCATCCTGCACGAAGATCTGCCTTGGTGGTGGCTCTTCGCGCCTTTCAGCATGTACGCCGAAGCCAATTCCGTCCAGAACTGGATGCCCTATGCCGAGACCCGCTACGCCAACATGGCTGATATCGCTATCAGCCCCTAAAGCGCGCTAGACAATAGTGAAAGGACGTGCTGGGAAGTAAACCAGCGCGTCCTTTCCTTTGCTGAAACTGGTTTTTTGCATGATCAAATACATCATCCGCCGCCTGGTACAATCCATTCCCATATTTTTCGGCATCACGCTGCTTTCTTACCTGATACTATGGCTGGCGCCGGGCGATCCCATTATTCGGCTCTACTTCGCGCCCAATATCAAGGCGGAGCGGCGGGCGGAACTGCGGGCGCAGCTAGGCGTCGACGACCCCTTCCACATTCAGTATTTGCGCTGGCTGATTGGCGATGATTGGCTGCGCTGGGATAGCGACGGCGATGGCATTGCCGATCAAGCCTTTGAGCTTTTCACCCAGCTTGATACCAACGGAGACGGCAAACCAGAGCCGCCGGGCAGCAACTATGGCATCCTGCGTGGCGATTTTGGCAATTCTTTCGTCCGGAAAAAGCCGGTCATGGATATCATCGCCGCTGCCATACCGGCCACCTTAGAGCTGAGCATCTCCGCTCTGATCATCGCCATGGCTTTGGGCATTCCTATTGGTGTCATTTCCGCAGCGAAAAAAGGTAGCCTATTTGATAACGTTGCCCGAGTGCTGGCAGTCGTTCTTAACGCAGTACCGAATTTTTGGCTCGGGCTGATATTGATTCTGTTTTTTGGTGCTCATTTGGGTCTCGTCCCCTTAGGCGGGCGATGTGGCTTGACACTCACCGGCGAATGCCCGCAGATCTTGCAGCGCTGGCAGTATCTTGTACTGCCCGCAATTGTTCTTGCCGGGGCGGATTTGGCGAGTTTCTCTCGCTATCTGCGCACCTCGACATTGGATGTACTCAGTCAAGACTATATTCGAACAGCCAAGGCCAAAGGGCTGTCGCAGCGGCAAATCGATTTTCGACATGCCTTGCGCAACGCCCTGATCCCCTTCGCAACTCTGCTGGGACCGATCCTGACCAATTTGTGGGGTGGCGCGGCGGTCATCGAGACCGTTTTCGCTTGGCCCGGCGTGGGGCGTGTCTTCTTCAATGGCGCCATCCAGCAAGACTACCCGGTTGTGATGGGCATTGTGATCATTTCCGCCGTTGCGACCATTCTTGGACTGATGCTTTCCGATATCCTGTACGTCATCATTGATCCGCGCATACGCCTGAGCTAGGAGAGGCCGATGCTCAAGAGCAAAACAGGCGTCTCAACGATTGAAGCTGATGCCATGCTGCGCAGCCGCTCACTCTCGCAGTTAGCGCTGATCCGATTGAGAAATGACAAGCTGTCAATGGCAGCCATCGCGGTCCTGCTCTTGCTGACGCTGCTATCGGCGGGCGCGCCGCTGATAACGGGTATCCTGGGCGTAGACCCCAATACAACAAATGCCGCCGAAGCAAAACACCTGCCTGTCTTCAGCGCCGGGCACATCCTCGGCACCGACAATCTCGGCCGCGATCACCTTTCCCGCTTGTTGTACGCCGGCCAGGTCTCACTGTTGATCGGCTTCCTGTCCGGGACCTTGGCGCTGGCGGTCGGCGTGACCTTAGGCATCCTCACCGGCTACTTCGGCGGCATACTTGATGACATGTTGTACTGGGTCATCACGACTCTGAATTCAATACCTGTGTTGGTCCTGCTGATCGTTATCTCCACCATCTTTCAGCCGGACGCTGGCACATTGATTTTTTCCCTTGTGCTGTTGATTTGGACCCTGACCTGCCGGCTGGTGCGCGGCGAGACGCTTTCCATCCGTTCGCGGGAATATATCGTAAGCGCTAAAGCGGTCGGCGCATCCGATGCCAGAATTATGCTGGTTCACATCCTGCCCAACATTTTCTCGGTGACCATCATCAACCTGGTCATCATCATCGGCAACGTCATTCTGATTGAATCCGCCTTGAGTTTCCTCGGGCTTGGCGTACAACCGCCCACCGCCACCTGGGGCAATATGCTCAGTAAATCGCGGGAATTCTTCAAAGTAGCGCCGCACCTGGTTTTCTTCCCCGGCATATTGATCTCGACCGTCGTGCTCTGCCTCTACATCATAGGCGATGGCTTGCGCGATGCCTTTGACCCCACCGCCAAAGACTGATCATCCAAGCTAATCCGTTGCAAACTTGTAGACCGTGGTCGTCTCGTAGCGCTCGCCGGGGCGCAAGACTGTTGACGGGAATTGCGGCTGATTGGGCGAATTGGGAAAATGCTGCGTCTCCAGCGCCAGCCCGTCGCCTTGGCGATACATGCGCCCGCTTGAGCCGACCAGCGTGCTATCGAGAAAATTGCCGGAATAGAACTGGATGCCCGGTTCCGTCGTCCAAACTTCCATGCGCCTGCCATAGCGCGGTTCATAGACCCGCGCAGCGAAACCCAGTTCCCCCTCGGATAAGCCTTCCCGATTGAGCGCGAAATTCTGGTCATATCCTTGCGCCAGCGCGATCTGCGCCTGCGAAGACCGCAGCCCGGCAGCGATTGCCGTTGGATTGCGGAAGTCAAAGGGCGTGCCCGCAACTGTCGCCAACTCGCCGGTCGGGATCAAATTGCTGTCAATGGGCGTGAAGCGGTCGGCATTTATGGTCAGGATATGATCGTATACCGTTCCCTCGCCTTCTCCCAACAAGTTGAAGTAACTATGATTGGTCAGGTTGACGACCGTCGGCGCATCTGTCGTAGCCGTATAATCAACCCGCAGTTCGTTATCGTCGCTCAGCGTGTAGCTTACAACAGCGTCCAGGTTTCCCGGGTAACCTTCTTCGCCGTCCGGGCTGCGGTAGCTTAATTCAAGACCAGGCTGCAAGCTGTCAGTCAATTCGCGCGCATCCCAGATACGCTTGTCGAAGCCCTTCTCTCCGCCGTGCAAGCTGTTTGGCCCGTCGTTTACGAAGAGCGTATATTCCGTCCCGTCCAGCAAAAAGCGGCCAGCAGCGATACGGTTGGCGTAGCGCCCGGTGATGGCGCCAAAATAAGGGTGCCCGGCTTCGTATTTTTCCAGGCTCTCGAAGCCAAGCGCGACATTGGCAAACCTGCCCTGGCGGTCCGGCACGCGGATTGACGTGATGATGCCGCCGTAAGTGATGACTTTAACTTCCATCCCGGCGCTGTTCCGCAGCGCGAATTGCTCTACCGCTTCTCCCGCTGTCGTCCTGCCGTATTCCGCCATGATGAATCCCTTCTGACTGATGAGATCAATATCAGACAAATATACCGCATTTCGCGGGGCAATCGCTTCAGAATGGCGCTCATCAACAGATCATAAATTCAAACCAAAATACAACTGCAGACAACATCGAGGAGAGCATCCTATTCGGTTGATATTGTTGGCCAGTCCTCGACATGGCATTCTAAAGCCAAAATACCAACGATCCGGTAGGGGCGACTCGCCGAGTCGCCCGCTACTCATTCAACTTCTACGCGTCGAGCGATCCAGCCGATCGCCCCTACCGGCTGTCACGTGCTTGCTGTTCCCAATTGCTACCGACTTCGCTACACTACCCTGCTTGGCACTAACCCTTGCTCACAGGCTTGCGATACAATACGCACTTCGGATTGTTAGAAACTGGAGCGGAAAATGGATTATCGTTCTCTCGGACGCACAGGTGTGATGGTCAGCGAATTCTGCCTCGGCTGTATGAACTTCGGCGGCGTAACAAGCGACGCCGACGGCATGGACATTATCGACCGCGCCCTGGACGAAGGCATCAACTTTCTCGATACCGCGAATGTTTATTCCCGCGGCGGCAGCGAAATCGCGGTCGGCAAAGCCCTGAAACGCAATGGCAAACGCGAGAGCATCGTTCTCGCGACCAAAGTACATGGTCGCATGGACAATGAGGACATCCTGGCTGCCGGCAACAACCGCCGGCACATCATTCAGCAATGCGAAGCCTCACTGAAGCGCTTGGGAACGGACTACATCGACCTCTATCAAATCCATCGTCCCAACTCCAATATTCCCATCGACGAAACCTTGCGCGCCCTCGACGATCTGATTCGCGCCGGCAAAGTCCGCTATATCGGCGCCAGTACCTTTCCGGCCTGGCGCATCCTGGAATCTTTCTGGGTCGCAAAGGAATTGGGACTCAATCGCTTCGTCAGCGAGCAGCCGCCCTATCATCTGCTCGACCGTAGCATTGAACGCGAACTGATTCCCATGGCCCGCAGTTATGGCATGGCCATATTGCCCTGGTCGCCCCTGGCCCGCGGCTTCCTCAGCGGCAAATACAAGCGCGGGCAGCCAATCCCCGGCGACAGCCGCTTCGGCTTTGACGCCGGTCGCGGCGCCGCCTACGAGCGGCGCTTGCAGAAGCATTTCAGCGATCGCGCCTACGATCTGCTAGATACCGTTGTGGAGTTGGCAAGAGAAAAAGGCTGCAGCCCCAGTCAAATCGCGCTGGCTTGGGTCATCAGCAAGCCCGGTGTCACCAGTACCATCATCGGTCCCCGCACCATGGCGCACCTGCTGGACAATATCGGCGCCCTCGACGTGAAATTGAGCGACGCCGACCATGCTCAACTCGACTTGATGGCAGAACCCGAATTGGCAGCCGTGCCCTATTATCACGGCAGCATGATCGATTTCAAACCATCGCAATACGGCTGGCACTAGATAGCTCAGATCTCTTGGGCGGCAGCTTCCTTTTTCAGGGCTGTCAGGCGGTCGTACTCGTCCCGCGATTTGTAAAATTCGTCCAGCGGGAAGCAGCCAGACACCATGCCGTTGCGCGGGGCCGTTGTGCAGTCGCTGAAGGTGCGGCAGATGCGCTTGCGCTGCAAGGGACCCCCAGCCAGCAGGTCCGCCGGCAAATGCGGATAACTTAGCGCCATCCGCCCCAATCCAATGAAATCCGCCATGCCGCGCTCGATCACCGCCTGCGCCACATTGGGCAGCCAATCCTGTAGATAGGAATATCCCGATCCAACCATCGTCAGCTCAGGAAAGGCCGCTTTCAGTTCCGCCGTCACCCGGATCTGCCGCGCGACGCCAACCAGCGGATCTTCGGGCAGCAAGTAACCGTCGGAGGGAGGGAAGATCGCCGGGCGCTGAATGTGAAAATTGTAATAGGGACTGCCGGCGGTGATGCAAACCAACCCGATGTCCAGCTCGCGCAGCAACGCTAGGAAACGTTTGGGCTCGCTCAGATCATATCCGATGCCGCTGCCGTCGCCGCCGAATGCGTAGGGATAGCTTTCACCCTCACATGGCATGGCCTCGCCGATGCGATTGTTTCCCGCCTGGAAGGGCGCCCAATCGATCGCGCTTAAGCGCACGCCGATATCCAGGCCCGGCGCCAAGGCGCGAACAAGCTCAACCGTCTCGCGCAGGAAGCGCGTGCGATCCTCGAAGCTCCCGCCATACTTGCCCTTGCGATTGACAGCGCTGAGGAACTCGTGGCCCAGGTAGCCGTGGCAATGTTTGATGTCCACAAAGTCGAAGCCCGCGCGCCCCGCCAAGGCCGCCGCCCGTCCGAAGTCCTCAATCAGCGCCTCAATCTCGCCGTCGCTCATGAGGCAGTTTTCATCTTCGAGTTGGAATTTCTTGTCTAGCAAGGGATGCCGGTAAAGCACCATCGGTTCCAGCGCGGGACCATTAGGGCGGCAGAAGCGCCCCGAATGCGTCAACTGCAAGCCAATCAACAGTTCGTCTGTCGTCCCAAAGCGCGCTTGGTGAGCCTCCCGCAAACTCTCCCGCAATGCAGCAATGCGCTTCACAGTACGGTCATTGATGACCAACTGACGCGCGTTTGCCCGTCCGTCAGGTCGCACCGCCACCGCCTCGCCGCCCCATATCAACTTGGCGCCGCTCTCGCCAAAGCGTCGCCAGCGCCGGACGGTCAAGTCGCTCGGCCCGCCGTCGGAGGCGCCGTCCCAGCCTTCCATTGGCAGAATGGCGAAACGGTTGGAGAATTCATGCTGACGATAGGCATAAGGTCGCGCCAGCGGAGATGCCTTCCCGAATACTGCCCGCTCATCAACCGGCAGGTCGGCCCCGACGGATTCGCAGTAATCTGTGAACTGTTGATAGCTGCGCAATTGCGCGATGCGTCGGTAAGCCATCGGCTAGCTCGCCTTCAAAACATGCAGGCGTCCGGCGATATCCCTCAGGATGGGAATATCGCTTTGCGGTCGACGAGGCGATTCGGGATGGGTCTGGTCGGATTCGATCCAGCCGCGCAGCTTCAAAAACTGTGCCGCGGAATGTTTGTAGGCCGGCACCGGCGGACGGAAAACCAGGAACCCCAGGTACTGGAGCAGATCGTTCAATTGATAAAAGCCCGCATCCTCCGCCAGCCACATGGCATCGCGTTCGGCAAAGAGATCGGGGGCGAAGGTGCTCAAGCCCAGCAGATAATCACTGCCGTACATCACCATGTCGATCGCCAGGTCGTTGCCGGTGTAAACCTTGAAATCCGGTCTAACCCGGTCCCGCAGCAGCAAGCGCTGCCATTCCAACTGACGGCTCAGCGAGGAGTGCTTGGCGCCCAGGCAGCGCTTAAGTCCCAACAAGCCTTCATAAGTCTCTATATCGTAGATAGCGCCGAAGGGCGCGAACATGGTGCCAAGTTCAAAGGCGATGAAACCATCGCTGGCCTGGCCCAATCTCTCGTAGGCGGCGATGATATCCCCGCCCGCTTGCCCCGTCAGGCCATAAGACTGGAAGATAATCGGCCTGCCTCCCTGGCGCTCTATCGACTCGATCTGGCGCAGATAAGCGTCGCCGTCAAAGGCATCGCCCTCCTGGTCCGCTACAAAGGCGCCCGCAACGAAGGCGCCGCCTCCCAGTTCTTCCCGCGTGACCTCCAGGACCTGCTGACGTTGGGCTTCGCTAATCAGGTTGGCATATCCGGTATCCATATTGACGGCGGGTGTCAAGCCGGCTTCTGCCGTTCGTCGCACGTGATTCGCCAAGCCAAGCCAGTCAATCTCGCAGTTGTCATGGAAAGGCAACAGGATCGCGCTGATGCCGGCGATCTCCCGCTTGGGCCTGATCATCTCAATCGGATTGAAGTTCAATGCCATCACCGCCTTTCCATACGCTCCCAGACGCAAACGCTCACTTGTCTTCACTTAGGGTCCAGCATCAATCGCCGTCTGGCGAAAAGGCTGCAACAGGCCCGACCTCAAAGCGTGGATTCTCCTTGAGCAGCCCCAGATCTTCGCCGTCTCGCGTCGCCCGCACATCGTCTCGATGAAACTGCACAGCGTATGCCAGCCTCGGCTGGTCCGTGATGTTGGCTCCCGACCCATGCAATGTCAAGCGCGAGAAAGCCACCGCGTCCCCGGGCATCATCCGCAGCGGCAAAAACGCTTCCGGTTCCACGGCCACCGTCCGATGACCATCTCGGTCTTCACTTTCGACCGAGTCGATGGTGCCGCCCAGGTGGGTCCCCGAGGCAATCTGCAGACAACCGTTCTCCGGCGTCATCTCCACAAGCGCGAACCAAACGTTGATGCCTGGTCCGTCGAAACACGTATACTGATTGTCCTGATGAAAATGGAATCGACCGCCACCGCCGCCGCTCTTGACCGCCGTGAAGGGCAGATAGAGCGTCGCAGGACCGCCCATCAATTGCCCGGCCAGCGCATTCAACGCCTCGCTCTGGATCAAGCGCGCCAGGCTTGATCCAGCCAAATACTGTCGGCTCTGGCGTAATTTATCTTTGCTCGTCCTGGCTGTGCGCAGATCGTCCCTTGCCATGCCCAAGCCTTCCATCACTTGAAACACTTCCTCGGCCAGAGCAGCAGCCGCATCCCGCCCGATCAAGCCCGGCAAACTCAAATAACCGTACAGGTTATAGAAGCTGATCTCTTTACTACTAAGCTGGCTGTATCGCAACAATTCAGAGTTCATCGCTAGCTCCTGTACATTCGATCATGCCAATCCTCCACAATAGCAGCGCGGGCAAGAATTCGGAGAACAGGACAGGTATTCCAAGCCCAGCGCCCAGTCTGTTCCCCCGATCAACGGGGACGGACGCTTTTCGACAGGCAGTTGATGGCAAGGCGCAGGTACTGAATGAAGCGCCTTAAATGCCCTGAAGTTGCCCTGAAAATTCCCCCTTTTGAGCAACAGTATAGATACAGTATGTATACGGGAGGGGGTACCCCCTCTCCAGATCGACAGTTGATGACAGACCAGGTTGAGAGCGGCGGGCTATCGGCACTGACCGTCGACTTTGACCGTCGGCCGCCGCTCCAGTATATCATCATAAGCGATGCCAAGTGGTCACATAGGTTTCGCTTTGAAGTTTTTCCCTCTTTGTCCATTTGCGGTCCCCAGCAATATGGTTTTCGGACAGTTGCGCCTCTAGTTTGGACAATGTCGCTTCGTTTGGACCTGGAGCGGAGTTTGAAACGGGTTTGAGAAGCGGCGACCTTGGCTGGGCGGTCCTGTGCGTTGCAACGTCAAAGGATAGAGCAAGTCGGTGTAAATAAGGCGACTATTTGGTCGCGGTTTCGGCATCGGGCCGCGGGCTGGCGGGTATTTCATATCCATGATTTTCACCGCTTCCGCTCGCAGCCGAAACTTGGCGATTTCCAGCATATCATATAACATCATCAGGTTGACCGCACACTCGGAATGCGCTTCATGAAGATCAGATTTGGATATAGAGACATCGAGTTCCCCAGCCTTGAACTGGGCCAGTTGTGCGACAGCCAGGATGTGCTGGGCGATACCGCAGCGCTATGGCAGCGCCTGGATACCGACGGCTATCTTCTCTTCCGCGGATTCATTGACAGGCAGACGGTGCTCGCCGGCCGGCGGATCATCATGGAAGCGCTGCATGCGCAGCAAGCGCTGGCGCCTAATACGCCGATTCTGGAAGGCGTGATGCCGCGAGGCGGCCGCAGTGCGCGACTGCGTAGCGAAGCACTTGTCCAGCACCCGGAGGTGCTGGGCGTACTTGAAAACAGCGCCCTCTTCAACCTGTTCGAGGAGCTTTTCGGCGAGGCGGCGCTGACCTTCACTTATAAATGGATGCGCGCTGTAGGCAACGACCAATATACCGGCGCTCACTACGATTTTGTCTACATGGGGCGCGGATCGCGGAATCTCTACACCGTCTGGATTCCCTTCGGCGATATCCCTATCGAGCAGGGTACGCTGGCGGTTTGCCGCGGTTCGCATAATCTCGACAGCTTCGCTCGCATTCGAGATACCTACGGCCGTTCTGATGTTGATCGCGACGGCATCGAAGGCTGGTTCGAGCGCGATCCGATGGCGATTGTCGATCAGTTTGGCGGGCAGTGGCTGGGGTCGGATTATCGCGCGGGCGATATCATCGTATTCGGCATGCACACCATGCACGCCTCGACAACCAATCTCACCAACAAATACCGCTTGAGCTGCGATGTTCGATTTCAGCCCGCCAGCGAACCGGTTGACGAGCGCTGGAAGAGAGGCGGCGCAGGGCACTATGGTTCAACCCGCCGCGATATGAAGACAGCCCGCGCGGAATGGGGCCTGTGAACGAAGGAGCGCCTAATCGCGCCGATCCTGTTTCATCTGCCAACAAATGAAAGCGTGGTGATCAATGCTGATTTCTGACATGAACTGGATGCAAGTCGAGCAATACCTGAAAGGCGACGACCGCTGCATTTTGCCCACGGGAAGCACCGAGCAGCATGCCTATATGAGTCTGAGCGTCGACACGATCCTGGCGGCGCGTCTGGCAAAGGACGTGGGCGACCTGGCCGGGGTACCCGTTTATCCGGTCCTTCCTTATGGGCTGGCGCAGCAATGGACAGCCTTCCCGGGGACGGTCACGCTGCGCGTCCGCACCTACCTGGCTCTAATCCGCGATCTGCTCGATAGCATCCGCCGCGCCGGATTCCGCCGGATACTGCTTGTCAACGGCCACGGAGGCAACGCGCCCGCCCTGGGCATGCTCAAAGAGTGGATGATGGACAATCCCGATACGCAAGTCAAATGGCACAATTGGTACAACGCGCCCAAGACCTGGGAAAAAGTGCTCGAGACAGACCCGGTCGGCTCGCACGCCTCCTGGATGGAGAACTACCCCTGGACGCGGCTTGAAGGCGTCGAAATGCCGGGCGAGCAAAGACCGCTCATTGATATATCCCTTTTGGAGCGCCTCAATCCCGCGGGGGTTAGACGACATGTGGCCGACGGCAACATGGGCGGCCTCTATCAACGTTCTGACGAAGAAATGCTGGCGATCTGGCAAGTGGCTGTTGACGAGACACTTGCCCTGCTCGAGGAAGGCTGGGACGAATGCGAATCCTAATTTGGGGCGCCGGCGCCATCGGCGGCACGCTTGGCGCATATCTGCTTCGAGCCGGTCACGATATCCTGTTCGTCGATGTCGTCGAGGAACACGTGGCAGAGATCAATCGCGCGGGATTGCAGATCACCGGTCCGGTTGCTGAATTCACCGTGGCAGCGCAGGCCGTGCTGCCACACCAATTGCACGAGAAATTCCCGATTATCCTGCTTTGTACCAAAGCCCAGCACACAAAAGTGGCCACCGAGACGCTGGTCGATTTCCTTGCCGATGACGGCTATGTCATGTCCGTGCAAAACGGCTTGAACGAGTTGATCATCCGCGAGATTGTCGGCAGAGAGCGGACTTTGGGCACCTTTATCAATTTCAGCGCCGATTATCACGCGCCGGGCAAGATCCTCTTTGGCGGGCGCGGCGCAATCGTGGTCGGCGAACTGAACGGCGCGATCACAACGCGCCTGCAAGCAATCGGCGCCGCCTTCCGCGACTTTGACCCAGACACAATTGTCACTGACAATCTCTGGGGATATCTCTGGGGCAAGGAAGCCTATGGGGCCATGCTCTTCGTGTCCGCCTTGACCAACGAGTCAATCGCGGACGCGCTGGCCGACCCCGGCTATCGGGATCTCTACATTCGCGCGGCGCAAGAGATACTGGAACTAGCAGCGCAAATCGGCGTGGAAGCGCGCGGTTTCAACGGCTTTGAACCGGCGGCATTCGTCGCCAAAGACATAGCCGCGATCAACCGATCGCTTGATACGCTTGTCGCCTTCAACCGCACCTCCGCCAAGACGCATAGCGGCATCTGGCGCGATCTGGCGGTTCGCAAACGCAGAACCGAGGTCATCATGTACGAGCCAATCCTGGCGCAAGGCGAAAAGATCGGCCTGGACTTGCCCCTCACGCGGCGCTGGATCGAGATGATTCGCGAGATCGAAGATGGCAAGCGTCCGCAGGCCCTTGGCAACCTCGACCAGTTAAAGGCGGAACTGCCATGAATATTCAATTTGACAACAAAGTGGCGATTGTCACCGGCGCCGCTCACGGTTTCGGCCGCGCCATCAGCCTGGCATTCGCGACGCGGGGCGCATCAGTGTGGGCTTGTGATGTGCTGGAAGACGAACTGGCAGAAACCCGGCGACTTTGCCAGGAAGCCGGCGGCAACTGCGAAGTCGAGGTCGTGAATGTGCGCGATCGGGCGGCGGTCTTCGCCTTCGTTGAGCGCGTTCTCGCCGCTGAAGGCGCCGTGCATATCCTGGTCAACAACGCCGGCGGCGTGCAGGGTCAGGTCGGCAAGCCGCTGGAACAGGTCACAGAAGCAGAATGGGACAGCATCGTCGAGGTCAATACGCGGGCGACGTTCTTCTTTTCGCAAGCGGTTGCGCCATCAATGAAAGCGCAAGAATACGGCCGGATTGTCAACATTTCCAGCGGCGCGGGCCTGGGCCCCAGCTTAACCGGCATCCAAGCCTATGCCGCCGCCAAAGCTGGCCAAATCAATCTCACCCGGCAACTGGCTCACGAACTGGGCAAATGGAAGATCACGGTGAACAATATCGCGCCTGGCTTCGTCTTGTCCAATCCCACCTCCATCAGACAATTCGAATCCTACGGCGCCGAAGGACAAAAGGCGCTGCTGGAACGCTTCGCGCTCAAACGGCTGGGCACGGCAGAAGACATCGCCCACGGCGTGCTCTTCTTCGCGTCGGATTACGCCAACTGGATCACCGGCCAGGTACTTTCCATAGACGGCGGGCGCTAAGTTTGTCGCGGCAACTTCGCTTGAGAATCAAAAGAGCCAACCTGGCAGTTGGCTCCTAGTCATAGTTTCGGCTTCTGCTAGCGCTGTTCCAACGCCTCCAGAACTCTCGGCGCGGTCATCGGAGTCTGCGTCAGACGCACGCCGGTCGCGTCGGCCACGGCATTGGCAATCGCGGCCACCGTTGGTATCACCGGCGGCTCGCCGACGCCGCGCGCGCCAAAGGGACCGCTCTCCGATGGCACTTCTACGATTTGCGTCTGTATAGGCGAAGCCTGCATGGCATCCGGCATGGCATAATCCATCCAGGACCCGGACAAGAGTTGCCCGTTCTCGTCGTAGCGCATCTCCTCGTAGAGCGCCCAACCGACGCCTTGCACGGCGCCGCCCTGCATCTGACCTTCAACCGCCAGCGGATTGATGGCGCGTCCTACGTCTTGCACCACTGCCAGATTCACAAGATTGACCTCGCCGGTCTCCTCATCCACCTCGACCTCGGCGACCTGCGCCGAGAACGACGGGGCACGGTCGGTAATGGCTTGCCGGCCGTTGCCGTAGACAGGTTCGTATGCGCCGCCAAATGTCATCGTCTTGCCAGCGATCTCGCCCAGACCAATCGATCGATCGGGGAAGCCCCGCACCTGCACGCGACCGTCAACAATCTCGAGGTCCTCGGCGGAAACTTCAAACTCCTCGGCGGCTATCGCCAGCGTTTGGCGGCGCGCGTCCTCCGCCGCTCGGATAACAGCATTGCCCAAGGTATACATCGTCTTGCTGCCGCCAACGCCTCCGCCATAAGGCGCGCTGTCTGTGTCGCTATAGACGAAGCGCACCTGGTCGGGATCAATGCCATAAGCCTCTGCCGCGAGCAGCGCGAAACTGGTCGGCGTGCCCGACAGGTCAGCCGTGCCGATCTGCACCTGCAAAACGCCATCTCGGTTGAGCTTGCAAGCGGCCGCGCCCGGCTCCAGACCGCCCATCCATCCGCCGATCGCCACGCCGACGCCGCGACCCGCCTTGCGCGACTCCGCCCGGTTTTGCCACAAGGGGTGCTCGCGCACGGCTTCCAAGGTCTGGACCATCCCGATGTGCGGGAATTCGCTTTCGTCGGGCATTAAGTCGCCCTCTTCCGCCGCATTCATAAGCCGCAATTCGATCGGATCCACGCCGAGTTGCGCGGCAGCCTCATCAAAGAGCGTTTCCGCAGCCATAAAGGCCGTCGGCGAGGTCGGAGCCCGATAGGCGCCGACCGACTGCTTAAAGGTCACGACATTGATTGATTCCAGCAGCACATTGTCGCAGGGATAAAAGTTGGCGAATTGGAAGGAAGCAAAACTGCCCAGACCGCTTGGATAAATCCCGGTATCGGCCATCGCCAGCGCTTGCATAGCGAGCAAGCTGCCGTCTTTCTTGAAGCCGAGCTTGGCGGAAAGCCGTAGCGCCGGCGCCGGATTCGTGGTCAAAAGTTCCTCGCCGCGCGTGAGAATCAAACTCACCGGGCGCCCCACCGTGAATGCAATCAGCGCCACCATCGGCTCGTACAAGCCGAACTTGGCGCCGAATGCGCCGCCGACTGGCATGCCATAGACGGTCACGTCAGATTCCGGGATGCCGAGCGTGTCGGCCACGTCCAGTCGCACGCCGAAAGGCGACTGAATGCTGCCCCACATGGTAAGCCCGCCGTTGATCGGGTTTGGCTGCGCAACCCAACCCTGTGTCTCAATTGAACTCTGATGCACCATCGGCGTTTCGAAGGTACGTTCTACAATCAGATCCGCCGCGGCAAAGGCCGCCGCGACATCGCCGCGTTCAATCTTGGTTCTGCCGGCGATGTTGGACGCTTCTTCCTCTTCGTCCTCGGCGTCGCCGCCGGCATCGGCGCCGTGAGCGGCTTCGTCTTCCGCGCCGGTTGGGATGCCGTTGGGCCACACGAGCGGCGCGTCTTCCGCCATGGCCCCATCCATTGTTGTAACAGCGTCCAGCGGCTCGTAGTCGACATCCACCAGTTCGGCGCCGTCGGCTGCCGAGGCCTGGTCATCGGCGAGCACAACCGCCACCGGCTGACCAACAAAGATGACGCGGTCCCGCGCCAACATCAGCTTGGCCCGGGAAGACGGCGCTATATCGGGTAGATCCGCGGCGGTCAAAACGCGCTGCACACCGGGGAGCGCCAGGGCGGCCTCGACATCAATCCCCTTGATGTTGGCATGAGCGTAGCTGCTGAGGACGAACCTGGCATGCAACATGCCCGACAGCTTCAAATCGCCCGTGTACTTCAAATTGCCCGTGACTTTGGCGCCGCCATCGATCATCGGGGTCGCTTGTCCAACAAATGAAAATTCTGACATCTGTATTACCCTCCTTTAGGCTTGAATAACGAGAAACAGCCGATTAGCTCGTCACAGTCTCCAAGATTTGATAGCCCTCGCGTCGTGTCCGTTCGCGGAATAACCTACTCAGGCGCGCAGTCATCTCTCCAGCTTGACCGGCGCCAATGGTCCTGCCATCCAGTTCAATCACCGGCGCCAGCTCTCCCATTGTTCCGGTGCAGAACATTTCATCAGCCCGATACACTTCAGACAGCGATATGTCTTTGATCGCATAGGGAATGCCGTTGCTTTCGCAAATCTCGAGCACCGCCGACCGAGTGATGCCTTCCGGGCAAGAACCCGTATCCGATGTCATCACAAGTCCGCCGTCGACAATGAATACGTGGGTTGCGTTGGTCTCGGCCACATAGCCTTGATAGTCGAGCATCAAGGCGTCGTCGACGCCGGCAGCATTGGCCTGAATTTTGGCTAGAATCGAGTTTATCAGATTGCAGGAGTGGATGTTCTGATCGACGCAATCCGGCGGTATGCGCCGAATGCCGGACGTGATCAAGCGAATGCCGCTCTTGTCGTATACCGGTGGTTTATGCTCGGCGAGAACGATCAAAGTCGGCCCCTGATTGTTGAGCCTTATATCCATTCCGCTAGTGTATTTGACGCCGCGGGTCAAGGTCAAGCGAATATGCACGCCGTCCGTCATGTCATTGACATGCAAGGTCTTGCTTATCTCGTTGATGATCGCCTCGTGGCTTGGAATCTCGGCAAATGCCATGGCCAGGGCCGAGGCGCGCAATCTGTCGAGATGGGGGATCAATTTGAAAATCCTGCCCTGATAAAGTCTCAAGCCTTCCCAAACGGCATCGCCGCCCTGCACCGCCGAGTCAAAAGGGCTGATGCCAGCCACATCGCGGTGGTAAAGTTCGCCATTGATATTGATGAGCAAGTCTTTGTTTTTGGGATTGAATGCTTGTTTCATGCTTTACCTTAGTTTATGCAATATTTTGCCATCTGCTCGTAAAGCCGCTGACATTCGCCCAGCAAGCCGCGCAAATGTTGCGGCAGCGGACTGTCATCGCGCGCGTAGGGCGCGAATCCGGTTGACTTTTCCACACTCGCATACCAATGCTTCGCCCAGATGCCATCGCTATCGTGCCTGCCTGCCTGCCAACTGAGCATCGCGCTTTCAAAGGGCAGATCGAGTAGCTCGCATAGCTTCCGAAGCGAGCCCTCCGGATCGGACAAAACGCCGCGAGACGAGATTACCGGTGGCACAGTACCGGTAACCCTGCGCACATGTTGGAAAATCTCCACTTGCTGGACTAGACCCAACTGATCGAGACGCGGATCAGGTATCACTTTTGAAAAGGACAATAGCATGCGACGCGGATCCCGTATCAAGAAACAGTTGGAAACCTGTGCGATCCAGGAGCGGTCGATATGCTCGAGCATATGTTGCGTCATGTGTTTTTGATAGACGATCTTTTCATCGCTTGATTCATCGTTTGCTCTGGCCGGGACCAATCCATCAATTACTCGGCGCCAGTCCGTCTCGTATGTCGCAATGATCTCTTCGGCGCCCGGGTGATCATAACCAGTGAATTGGAGATAATGCGCATAGAAGGGCTCGTCGATTACAGTGGTATCGCTTCGGCTCGCCCAAGAGCGCATCAGCGCGGTAGAGATATTACGTGGTCCGGACCACATTGCGACAACACGCTGCGGCAAATCTATCTATCCCCACACAAACATCAGCCACTACAATATGTCTGTTCGAGTGTCGCGCAAATACCCGAATTGCAAATGCAACGGGCCGCGAACGAACATGCGCCATTGTACCGTATCGCATAACTAATGTCACATATCGTGTAGCCGATGTTCAACTCATTCAGGCAAATGTCGCGCCGCTTCTTCAAGTTGCTGCCCCGACCAGGATGGCTGCTGCTGCTGATTACTGTCTACATTGTCTTATCAACCACCTGGTCCCCGGTTGAATATGTTGAGCTAGGGGAAGCGCAGATCGTACAGACGACCAAGCCACAAGTCTGCGTTCATACCCTGCTGGAAAACGAAGTGCACGAGCGCAAGATCAAGCGGTCACTGGAATTGGTGAGAGAGATGGGCGCGACCACGATCGTGCAGTTCTTCCCCTGGGCATACTTTGAGCCGAGCGACGACCAGTACAACTGGACGCAAGCGGATCTCATCGTCCGTCACGCAAAGAACCAGGGACTGCGCATCATCGCCAGGCTGGGGCTAGTGCCTGACTGGGCGCGACCGGCTAGCGACGGCCGCGCTACAACGCTCAATTACTTGCCGGAGGCGTCCTTCGACGATTTCGCCGAATACGCCGCGCAATTGGCGGCGCGCTACATAGAAGAAATCCGGCATTTTATCATTTGGAACGAACCCAATCTTAGCTTCGAGTGGGGTTATCGACCGGTCGATCCGGCCGCCTACGTCCGATTGCTGCAATTGAGTTACCGGGCGATCAAAGGCGCGAATTCGCAAGCCCTCGTTTTGGCGGGCGCGCTGGCGCCGACAAATGAAGCTCAAGGCAGTTCGGCGGGACTCAACGAGATGGATTTTCTTCGCCAGATGTATAGGCGCGGCGCGGCGCCATATTTTGATGCTTTAGCAGTTCACAGCTATGGATCAACCGAACCGGCCGATGCCGAGCCCAGCCCGGATCGCCTTAACTTCCGCCGTCTGGAACTCCTCCGTCAAATCATGGTAGACGCCGACGACGCGGCCAAGCCCGTGTTCATCACCGAGAGCGGTTGGAATGACCATCCGCGCTGGACCGGCGCTGTGCGGCCGTCGCAGCGCTTGCAGTATACGATAAAAGCTTTCGAATTCACCGCGGCCAATTGGAGCTGGGCCGAGCAACTCTGCATTTGGGCATTTCGTTATCCCGCGCCTCTGAATGCCTATCCCGACAATTTCACGCTCGTTAGTCCGGAATTCGACCTGAAGCCCATCTATTATGCGATCCAGGACTATGCCCGTGGCTGGGAACGGGGCGCCACCCAATGGCTGCCGCCGCCGGTGGCGTCATGAACAAGCGTCTGAGTCTGGCGCTGCTGTTGAGTCTGGCAGTTTTCTTGGTCAGCGTGCTGTTTTTGTCCAGCATAATGAAGGAAGGCCCCCCCGACAAAGCCAAAGCATTTCCCCGCGGCGCCATTGTCGTCGGCGTCGATGCGGCTGTTCCGCCATTTGCCAGCGACGACGGTCAGGCGGTCTACGGACTGGATATTGATCTCGCCAACGCCATCGCCGCACATATTGATCTGCCGATTCAATTTGTCAATATCGGCTATTATGGCCTGTACGACGCCTTGATCAGCGGCGAGGTGGACATACTGATTTCGGCCTTGCGCGTTGAAGAGGCGCGTATGGACGATGTCCGCTATACCCGGCACTATTTCGACAACGGACTTCTGCTGGTCACGCCCGTCGACAAACCCATCCCGTCACTTGACGGGCTCGCTGGACAAAAGGTCTCCTACGAGTTCGGCAGCCGGGCGGACGCAGAACTGCGCGTGCTGGAAGACGAACATGAACCCGTAACGCGCCTGCCCTACGAACTGCCGACATATGCCCTGGATTCGCTGCGCCTAGCACACGCCGATGCCGCCATCGTCGATGCTACCACGCTACGGCTTTACCAGAGGCGATTTGCTAACTGGAGCACCGCGCAAAGATACCTGACGCGCGATCCTTACGCGATCGCGACGCGCCACGACAACAGCGACGCCTGGAGACTCGTCGACGGCGCCTTGGCCGCTTTGAAAGAAAACGGCGAACTCGATAGAATTATCGCTATGTGGTTATGAGATCTAGAAAGGAGAGCGCCTTATGCCCGACAAGGTCCGCTGGGGCATCTTAAGCACTGCCAATATCGGCCGGAAGGTCATCCCGGCTATCCATGAGTCGCGCAACAGCGTCGTCACAGCAGTCGCCAGTCGATCGCTGGAACGCGCGCGGGAATTTGCCGCCGAGCAGAACATCCCAACCGTCTATGGCAGCTACGAAGAATTAATCGAAAGCGAAGAAGTTGACGCCATCTACAATCCGCTGCCAAATAGCATGCATGCCGAGTGGAGCATCAAATGCGCGGGTGCCGGCAAGGCCACGCTCTGCGAAAAACCCTTCGCCAGCGACGCGGCGGAAGCGCAGACGATAGTCGACGCTTTTGCAGGCCAGGACGTTCTGCTGGCGGAAGCCTTCATGTATCGCTTTCACCCTCAGCACGCAAAAGTCAAATCCATCCTGGCTGCGGGCGGCATCGGCGATCTGAAAATCATCAACAGCAGCTTCACATTTTTCATCAGCGATGAAGCGAATATCCGTTTGAGCAAGCCGCTCGCCGGCGGCGGACTGATGGATGTGGGCTGTTACTGCGTCAATTTGATGCGCTTCATGACGGGCGAAGAACCGGAAACGGCGACCGCAGTTGGCAATATCGGCCCGAGTACAGGCGTCGACGAGATTCTTGCCGCCACTCTGAAATTTCCCTCGGGCGTGATTGGACACTTCGACTGTGGCCTGCGCGCCCATCGCCAGCAAAGCTACCGGCTCAAGGGTACAAGCGGCTCGATTGTCGTGGGATCGAGTTTCACGCCGGACAAGGGAAAGGATACAGTCGTTCAACATTGGCAGGGCAATCAATTGACCGAACATGTCATCGCGCCGGTTGATCATTATCAATTGATGGTCGAAGACTTCGCCGACGCCCTGCTCACAGGGGGAGCCCCGCGCTTCCCGCCGAGCGACGCCGTTCTCAATATGAAAGTGGTTGACAGGCTGCTTGCCCAGATACGCTAGCCGCCGGCTTGAGCGAGCATCCGTTCTCCGGTTTGCACGCGCCACAGCGTCGCGTAAAGGCCATTGAAATGCACCAGGGCATCGTGCCCGCCACTTTCTCTCAGTTGGCCGTTCTGCAAGACATAGATCATGTCGGCGTTGCGAATGGTGGACAGACGATGGGCGATAACGATCGTGGTGCGGCCGACAGCGATCCGTTCCAGCGAACGCTGTATCGCGGCTTCGGTCTCGTTATCGACTGACGAGGTGGCTTCATCGAGCACCAGTATCGGCGGATCCGTCAGTACGGCCCGGGCGATGGACAAGCGCTGCCGCTGTCCCCCGGACAGTTTCTGCCCGCGCTCGCCTACGACTGTGTCATATCCCTGCGGCAGTTCGCTTATGAATTGGTGCGCCTCGGCGATCTTGGCGGCCTCAACAATGAGATGGTCGGGCACGTCTTGAGAGCCATAGGCGATATTCTCGCGCACTGTCCCGTGAAAGAGAAAGACGTCCTGGCTGACCAAGCCAATCGCATTGCGAATATCCGCCTGTTTCAACTCGCGCAGATCGTAGCCATCAAGCAGAACGCGTCCTGATGTCACGTCGTAATAGCGCAGCAGCAGCTTGATAACGGTGCTCTTGCCAGCGCCGGTCGCGCCGACGATCGCCACGGTATCTCCCGCCGGGAAGTCCAAGGTCAAGCCCTTTATGATTTCACGTCCGTCACTGTAGCAGAAACTCACGTCATCAAGGCGCATATCGCCGCGGATTGCCGCTATCGGCAAGGCCATGTCCCCATCGTTGATCTTGCGCCTGATTCCCAGCAAATCCAGGATGCGTTTGGTCGATGCCATGGCCCGCTGGTAAAGATCAAAAGTCTCACCCAGCTTGGTCAATGGCCAAAGCAAGCGCTGTGTCATGAAGACCAGCACACTGAACGCGCCGACATCCAAGTTGCCGTTGAGCGCCAATTGGCCGCCCGCAACGGTGATGGCGATAAATCCAGACACGATTACCATTCGTATCAAAGGCGTAAATGCCGAACTCAGAATGATGGCGCGGCGATTGCGTTCGACATACTCGCTGCTTTCGATGCGCAGGCGCTCCGCCTCGTAATCCTCTGCGGTAAAGCTCTTGATCGTTGCGATGCCGCTAAGACTATTGGACAAGTGGTGGTTGATCATGCTGACTTGTTCACGGACTTCGCTGTAACGCGGCGCAAGCAAGCGTTGAAATCGCATTGAACCCCAAATGATGAAGGGCATGGGAATTGCGGCCATCCAGGCGATGCTGGGCGCAACCAGGAAGAAGATGCTGCCAATCACGACAATGGTGGTGACGATTTGCACCACATCGCTTGCGCCGATATCCAGAAAGCGCTCAAGCTGATTGATGTCATCATTCAGCACCGCCATCAATCCGCCCGTGCTCTGGTCTTCAAAATAGGCCAGTTCCAGGTGCTGAACGTGATCGTAAGCGTCGACGCGCAGATCATGTTGCATTGACTGCGCCAAATTGCGCCAGTGAACCCGCTGAATGTATTCAAATAGGGATTCAAGAATCCAGACGATCAGCGTGATGAAGCCCAGTATCAACAATTGATGAGTCAAGTCGGCCACGCCCAGCCGCCCCAAAAGCGAGTCCTGCCTCTGCACAACAATATCGACTGCAACCCCGATCAACACTGGTGGCATGATGTCAAAAATCTTGCCAAGCACAGAATAGAGCGTGGCAAGGGCCACCCGCCGCTTGTATGCCGAGGCATAGTTCAACAGGCGAACAAAGGGATGACCACTGTCTTTCGGCTTGTCCATATGCAGCGTATACCAACGGATAGGAAAGGGATGCCAGAATTATAGGTAAGACGGCACGCTGCGGCTAGCGACAATGATGGGCTATTTCCGCGACTGCGCGACGCACAGCTGTGCCTGTAGGGAAGCGCTAGCGTATGAGACCGCCTCCGGTTGATCCAGCCACCAAGGAGGCCACTTCTTCATAGTCGACCAATGGAAGATCGCCCGGGATCGTGTATTTGTGAGAGGACATAGCGACTCCCCATTTTAGCGCCAGCGCCACGTCCTCATAAGTCAGCCAGGCGTAAAGAAAGCCTGCGGCGAAGGCATCTCCTCCGCCTATGCGCCCGACTTCTCCCGCCAGGATAGCCGATTGCTGGAAGAACTCGCCATCTGGCCTAACCGCCGCCGCGCCTTCTTTGCCCAGGGTCATGACAATGAGCGTCTCGGGATACTTTGAGGCCAAGGCAGCCAGCGCATCTTTGGCGGCCAAGTTGTCATAAAGAGCCTTGTAGTCCCCGAACGGGCAAAACACGATGTCCGCCAGAGCCATCGCTTCGTCGCATGCCGCCGCCGCCCGCTCGCCCGTCCATAAAGTGCTGCGATAGTTGGTGTCGAAGCTAACTTGCCAGCCCAGGTCCTTGGCGCGCCGCATGGCTTCCAGCGCGGTCGTCCTGGCGGATTCGCTGATCGCCAGCGTTATCCCGGTGACATGAAAGAGCCGACTCATATCAACCTTGAACAAAGCCTCCGGTAAATCGACTGGTTCGATGCGGCTCACAGCGGAATCTCTTCGATCATAGATAATGCGGCTGGCGCGTGGCGCCTCGGACTTCTCGTGGAAAAATATGCCGAGCCGGGCATTCTCGGCCCAGACGATATGGCTGACGTCCACACCGTACTGCTGAACGCGATTGCTAACATAGCGACCCATTGGCGAGGCGGGCAAGCGCGAGAACCAGGCTGCGTCCATGCCCAGACGCGCCAAACCGATCGCTGTATTGGATTCTGTCCCGCCAACCCAAATGTCGAAAGAACGCGTCTGCTCAATGCGCAAATAGCCGGGCGGCGTCAAGCGCATCATCGTCTCGCCAAATGTCACCACATCATATGTCGGCATGGTCCTCCCTTTCCAACGTCCCCTTCGATCCGCTAGCCGCGCCTTCCCTGTCGCGCCGTCTACAGCCCAGTCTTCAATGGCGGCGGCGATCCGTCTGGCATGAGCATTATGATACCGCTATACTCAATTCATGGCACATATCGGAATAGACGCTCGTCTAACTCACTACCGCGTAGGAGGCATAAGCCGATATACCACGGCTATCATTTCCGCCCTAGAGGACCAACCTCCCGCCCACAAAATAACGGTCTTCCAAAGTCGCAAAGCCAGACGCTCGCCATCCCGCCGCTTTGCCAGCGCCAATCTTTGGACGCCCCCGCATCATCCATTGGAGCGCGGAGCGCTGTCAGTAGAACTATTGCGGCACCGCTTGGATTTGTTTCACAGTCCCGATTTTATTGCGCCAATGCGTGGCGCGCGACGCCACGTCATCACCGTGCACGACTTGAGTTTCATTCACTATCCCGAATACATGACCCCTGCCAGTCGACGATACTATAATGGCCAGATCCAGGTCTCGGTCATGCGATCGGACCATATCCTCGCCAATAGCTTCGCCACCAAACAGGACTTTGTAGATATCCTCGACGTCCCGCCGGAAAAGATAACCGTTCATCATCTGGGTGTGGAAGATGTTTTTCGTCCCTTGCCCTGCTCCCTCACCAAACCGGTAATCAAGGCGCTAGATTTACCTGAATCATTTCTGCTGTTTGTTGGCACAGTCGAGCCGCGCAAGAATCTGGTCGGCTTGGCGCGCGCCTATCGTGACCTGAAAGTTGAGATGCCCGATCTTCCGAAACTGCTTATCGCGGGCAGACCCGGCTGGCATTTTGAGCAGCTAATGCAGGACCTGGCTAAGGTCGGTATCAATGACAGCTTAATCCTGCGCCACGATATAGCTGATTCTCATCTTCCTGCCCTATACAACCATGCCCTAATGCTGATCGTGCCCTCTCATTATGAAGGCTTCGGGCTGACCGCCCTGGAAGCAATGGCCTGCGGCACGGTGCCAATCGTCAGCAATGTAGCGGCATTGCCAGAAATCGTGGGGGACGTGGGCACTTTGGTTGATCCGCACGATACGGCGACGATCTCGCAAGCCATGCAGCGCCTTCTCGTCGATAGCGACTGGCGCGCGGCGCAATCTGCCGCCGGTATCGAGCGCGCCAAGCGCTATCGCTGGGCTGCCGCGGCCCAAACGGTACTCGACGTCTACCAAGCCGTACTCAACTGAGCGAGCGATGGAGATCTTGCTGCTCAGCCCCGACAATCCCTTTCCCAGCGAATCGGGAGCGGCGATACGAAATTATGGCATCATTCGCGGCCTCTATGACTCTGGTCACAGGGTGACGTTGCTGACCTTCAGCGATAACGAACTCAGCCCCGCGACGAACCCGCTATTTCAGTTTTGCCGCGACGTCCACAGCTGCCCGATTCCAAAGCGCAGCAAGTTGGAGCGCATTGTCTCGCTGCTCGCCACTCGCGGGGCGGACATGGAAGATCGCTTGATGAGCGCCGCCTTCGGTGAAAAGCTCGCCGCGATTTTGGATGCGCGCGCCTTCGACATCATCCAATTCTCTGGTATCGAACTGGGTAGTTACCTTCCGGTAATAGGACTGAAAAAAGGCGACGCGAAAGTCGTATACGATGCCCTCAACGCGGAAGCTGAATTGCAGCGGCTGATCTACCAACTTGACAGGAAGCGACCGTCTCGCCTGCACACAGCGCTCTACTCCGCGGTTCAGGCGCGCCGTCTGGAGCGCTACGAGCGCAATTTATGCCAGTCCGTTGATACAGTAATTGCTGTGAGCGAAGAAGACCGCAGCCTGCTGGAATCTTATGGCGGTTCGCCGATTTATGTAATGCCCAGCGGCATTTTTGTCGACGACTACGCCCCATGTTCTGGTGAACAGCGGGCCGACAATCAACTGGTGTTTACCGGGAAAATGGATTACCGCCCAAATATCGATGCCGTTGAATGGTTCTGCGATTCAATCCTTCCTGGGCTGTTACAACGGCATCCTGCTCTAAAGCTGATTATCGTCGGCAGGAATCCACATCCTAGAATACAAGCCTTGGCCGATGGGGATCACGTGAGAGTGACCGGCTGGGTCGAGTCTGTGCTGCCCTACTTGCAAGCGGCGACTCTATTTGTCCTGCCCATGCGCATGGGCAGCGGCACTCGGCTCAAGATTCTCGAAGCGATGGCTGCAGGCTGCACAGTAGTTTCGACGGCGCTGGGCGCTTCCGGTCTTCATGGCTCAATACGAGAAGCCATCGAAATCGTGGACGACGCCGACGGATTCGCTCATTCCATATCGTCCTTGTTGAGAGATATGGATCGTCGCCAAGCGCTAGGCGAACGAGCGCGCCAACAAGTACGGGCGCATTACGACTGGTCGGCGCTAATGCACCACCTCCTGGGCGCCTATGAGGATCTCGGCCTTGGATAAAGAGACTTTGGCGCGCCGCAATCTGAACAAGGCGCAGACCTTGCATCAGCCCTCCGCGCTGCATTCAATAAGAGGCCTATTCCTTTCCTTTCTCGCCAAGGCGCCGATTCCGCCGCAACGCGCCCGCTCGAACCGGGTGCTTGTCATACGCCCGGACCACCTCGGCGACGCCCTGCTAATGACGCCTGCGCTTCAGTTTGTCAAGCGCGAGCGACCCGAAACAGAATTGCACGTCATCTGCGGAGCCTGGGCTGCCGAACTGCTGGCCCGTTTCGACGAGGTCGATGTCGTATTGACCCTCGACTTCCCCGGCTTCCAGCGCCAAGGCGCGTCGCCGACACGGAATCCTTATCTGCAAGCGCTTGATTCAGCGCGCATGCTGCGCAGAATCGGTTATGACAGCGCGCTAATCATGCGCCCAGATCACTGGTGGGGCGCCATGCTGGCCTTTCTGGCGGGCATCCGGGAGCGCATCGGCTATGACAATGCCAACGTCGCGCCGTTTCTAACCGGACGTTTGCCCCATCAACACGAACATGCCGTCATGCAGAACCTGCATCTGGTACAGTTCTGGCTTGGCGCTGACGACGATCAGAGCGGCGAATTGTCCTTGCCCGTCGATCCAGCCGATATCGCGGCCATGGATCAGCTTCTGTCCGATCGCCAGATCGACATTGCACAGCCAATCGTCTGCATACATCCAGGTTCAGGGATGCCCAGCAAACTCTGGCAGTCGGACAAATGGGCGAAAGCCGCGGATCAAGTCTCACAGCGCCACAACGTAGCGATCATCTTCACCGGCAGCTCCGCCGAAAAAACCTTGATCGACGATATCGCCGGCAGGATGCGAGCAAAGTCTTGTTCCGTCGCCGGCGAGACAAGCGCAGGTCAATTGGCGGCGCTATATCGGCGGGCATGCGCGGTACTGGGACCCGACAGTGGAGCGATGCACGTGGCCGCCGCCGTGCAAACGCCGACCGTGACCTTGTTCGGACCTGCCGATCCACTTGAATTCGCTCCCTGGGGCGATCGTCGAAAGCACGCGGTGATCACATCGCCAATCGCATGTCGTCCCTGTCGCATTCTTGACTGGCGCGATGACCCGCTGGCATTCCATCCCTGTGTGCGAGATATCAGCGTAAGCCAGGTCCTTGAGGAAACTCGACGGGTACTAGGAGCGAAAAGCGCCGAAGACTAACATTGAAGAGTTCTTGCCAGGACTCATTTCCTAAGCGCAGTCTCGTCCCTAGGCGCGACTGATACCGTCTTCTCATTGCGATAGGTGACCATGCCCGGTCCCGCGCCCTTGATCGCTTTGACGAATTTGACCCGTGTATAATCCACCGAAACATGCTGGTCGTTTCGCTTTTGGCTATAATGGGCTGCCACCGCTGCCGCCTCTAATATCAAGTCGTCGCCGATGCGTCTGCCGTCATTGCGGATGACAACATGAGCGCCGGGCACACCACGCGCGTGCAACCAGAGATCCTGGCTGTTAGCAGTCTTAAAAGTCAGGCTTTCATTCTGTCGGCTATTGCGACCAATCCAGACCACATATCCGTCGCGGCTGACAACACGAAGCGGTCCTTGTCTGCCTCCGCCGCCAATTCGTCTGAGTTTTTTGCCTTGCCAATGTCCGCGTTCCTGCAAGATCTGAATGACGTCGTCAATCTCCGGCCAATTGTTCGCCGAAGATAGATCGGATTCCAACTGCGCCATGAATGCCAATTCAGTTGTCGTCTCCGCGATCAAAGACGGTATCGCCTTCCTAGCCCCTTTCGCCTTTTCGTATCTGCGAAAATAGCTTTGGGCATTCTCGATCGGGCTCAGCTCCGGGTCGAGCTTGATGATCAATTCCGGCTCGTCAGGTTCATAATGCGCGCGCAGCAATTCCTGGCCGTCACGCAGGGCAGTTTGATAGGCCAGGATAAGTTCTCCACTCTGCTTTATCGTCCGCAATTCGCTTTCATCTTTGAGGCCTTGCTTCAGCGAAGAAAGTTTCGCCGATAGTCTCGCCCGCGCTTCATCAATCGCCTTCCGTACGGGCTTCTTGGCCTCGTCATAGGCGTCCGGGCTGCGCTGCAGTCCATAGAATTCGCTGATCGCGCCGCTCATCGTTGGCCTGGCTTGCCAGTCCAGGAATGACAACGGGAAGGCGGCAAATTCGGCAGCGACGTCCATTTCATAGCCGATACCGGGTTGCCAGCGCCGACGCAATAGTGGCGCGACAAGCGCCCGATAGGCATCAAGCAGCGCGCGACAGTCGCTGTCTTGCGCTTTGGCGTCGGGTCGGCCGCTCGCTCGGAAGACGATTTCCTTGGCTAGCAGCGGGCTCATGCCGAGGATTCGTCCGGGCAAAACACGTCTCGTTTGAACTGACGGCTTCTCTACCGCGTCCATGATGCGCCGCAAGCTCTCCAGCGAAACATCATCCGGCGCCAGTTGACCTCGGATCGGCGGTGGCGGCACATAGTCGTGGTTGGGCAAGCTCAAACGATAGCGATTCTCATCGGGACCCACGCGCTTGAGGCAGTCGAGAATCACGCCATCGCGCAGGAGCAGCACATTGGCCCGCCGCGGCATGAGTTCGACAATGAGCGAGACATCGCCCTCCGGTCCGGCAATGTCTATCTGCAGGAGACGTTCCCAAGCCGGCTGACTGACATGCGCGACAATGCCGCTTTCGACAGTTCGTCGACAGAGCAGTCCCAATTGTGTCGGTTTCATCAGACCGCGGCGCAGCTTCCCAGCAGCGAGGTATAGCCGAGGTTGGTTGGCCTCGGCGCTCATATAGAGATAGTGGCGCCTGCGATTGGCGTAGATTTCCAGACCAAGACCCATCTCATCGACATCAATCACATCCTGCACGCGACCGCCGACCAGCGTATCCATGAATTCGTCCACCAATGCCGAAATCGTGAAGACATCAAAGCTCATGAGTTTGCCTGGATTAGTCAATAAGCGAGAGTTTCTCGTCAATGAGCGTGCGGAAGGGCTCCAGCTACAAGGCGAACAAGTTCAGGCAGTTAATAGTTCGCTGGTTCTTCGGTAAGCGTCAGCAAGTACGCGATGATATGGCCGACCTCTTGCTCGCTGAGTCGTTCGTCGTAGTTGTTCGGCATAGAATCACTGTAGCCTTCGACTATAAATACGCCCGGAAGGATAGTCGCCTCGTACAGATATTGCTCGGCAGAAAGAGGAGGTCGGCGTTCTGCAGCATATTTTCCTATGCCGTCGAAGAGGGGCGACTGGCTGCCGTCCCCCAAAACATGGCAAGTGTAACATTCGTACTCGTTGATCAAGCCAGCGCCGATGTCGGCGTCAGCGCCCTCCATGGCCACGGCGACCTCGGCAGCGTAGGAAGCTTCAGACAGGGTCGCGGTCGCAGCGCCTCGCGAATTGTCAACAAGAATATATGCGACAAGCAGAACGAAGGCGATCAACACTATGGCAACAATTGCCAGCGCGGCTTTTGGCCGTGGCCGCCGAAGCGCTTTAGACGCGTCAGACATTGTACTCGTCCTACACTAATGAACAGCGAATCTGCCGGGGCTTGCTGCAGAATTAGTATGCCGGCTGTGGATGTCAATCACGAGCGGCCATGGCATGCGCGAGGTTGGCATCAATGTGCGATAACGTGTGGGCTCATGCCTCCGCTTCTTGACGTACAACGGTCACCTGTCGATTCAAGAGCCAAATCACCAGCGCCAGCGTAAGCCCTGCTCCAATGACATTGACGAGAATGAAACCGACAACCAAGATGAAGGCTACCGCTTGATCGGGTGTGGCGGTCAGCGCGTTGCCGCTCGGATCCGTCGTTTGCTGAATCGCCAAATCCGACGAAAGCAGGTTCGAAGTAATCGCGCCCCCACCCAACAAGACGATGAAAACAAGCGCCAAGGCTCCCAGTCGCTGCATACATCCGCTCCGATCTCTTACGCAGGTGATTGTACTATCTATCACAAAGCGCGGCAAGCCATCAAGATCACTTGCCCGACCTGCGCCACAGTGAATATCCTCGCAATGTCAGGGATCAATTGCAAATCTAAATTACCCTCACCAACTGTTCGCGTTCGGGCCCTACGCTGACGCTTTTAATCGGAACCTCACATAGCTCGGCGATACGCTTGACATAGTTTCTGGCGGCGCTTGGCAATTCCTCGAGCGCGCGACAGCCGGTGATATCGTCTCGCCACCCGGGCAGCGTTTCATAGATGGGAACGGCCCGTTCCAATTGCTCATTGGTCACCGGAGGATATTCGTGGCGTCTGTCGTCGATTTGATATGCCACCGCAAGTTTGAGTTCGTCAATGCCGGACAGGATATCCATTTTTGTGAGCATCAATTCACTCAAGCCATTGACGCTCGCGGCATAGCGCAGCATAACGACATCAAGCCAGCCGCAGCGGCGCGGGCGACCCGTAGTTGTACCAAACTCATCCCAGAAATTGGCGCCGGTGCCGCGCAAGCGATCCGCGATTGCCCCGTTTAATTCCGTTGGCATGGGACCGCCTCCAACCCGCGTGCTGAAGGACTTCGCAACGCCGATCACACGCTCGACAAACAGGGGGCCGACGCCCAGTCCGGTCAAGGCGCCGCCAGCCGTGGGCGATGAACTGGTGACGAAGGGATAACTGCCGTGATCGATATCAAGCATGGTTCCCTGCGCCCCTTCACAGACGACTCGCTTGCCCGCCTTCAAGGCCTGGTGCAGGTAGATGGATACATCCTTGATATAAGGGCGGAGATAGTCGGCCGCTTCCAGGTAGCTCTCCGCAGCCTCCGTTGGATCCAAAGAATTCAAACCACCCTGCTGCAATTCGGCATTCGTGGCCTCAACCGCGACGCTCAGGCGCTCGGCAAAGACTTCGATATCAAGCAGCATATCGCCGGTCCTGATGCCGGCGCGGTTGGTCTTGTCCAGATAAGCGGGCCCGATGCCGCGCAGCGTCGTACCGATCTTCTCGTCGCCCAGCGAGAGCTCGCGCGCTTTGTCGAGTTCTATATGAGCGGGCGTGATGATGTGTGCGCGGGAACTGATAACCAGGCGCTCCGGACTAATGTCCAGACCCTGTTGCTTGAGAGATTGGATTTCTCGCACCAGATTGATCGGATTGATCACCATCCCATTGCCCATGATGGAAACGACGTCCTCGTGCAAAATGCCGGAGGGCACCAGATGAAGTTTGTATACTTCATTGCCCAGCGCCACTGTATGTCCAGCGTTGTCTCCACCGGCATAGCGCGCCACGATATCGGCTGACGAAGCCAGCCAGTCGACCGCGCGGCCCTTGCCTTCGTCCCCCCACTGCGCTCCTATCAATATCGTAATTGGCATATCAGTCTGTCTTTTTGTCCCCAATTCGGTCAAATATCGGCTTGGCGCGACGGATCGCCCAAGCTGAAAGTAATCTGTTTGTCGCCCCAGGTTTCGATGTGTTGATCCGGACCCAGGACCAGAGCAGAGCCCCTGTCAATTGCGATACCAACTGCATCCGGTTGCCTTTGAAAGACCAACTGAGCCGACTCGGTTTCCAGGATGCTGTCCACATCAACCGCCACATAGACGTCTTCTACGAGCTTCAACGCACTTGCAACCTGCCCAGACGGACCCAAATAATAAGAGCCGGCCAGCGTTGCGGCCAAGCCTTCAAACAGAACCAGCGCGCCATCCTGAAGCGCCCCTTTCATGGCATGCATGACTGTCTGGGTCATGAGCCGCTTCAAGCGGTGAATGTCATCACCCGCTTCTATGACGATCATGCCGGCGCTGCTTAGCCTTTCGTGTATTTCGTTATTGTCCTGATCTTCCAGATCAACCAGATAACCTGAAGGGGCGCCCAATTCCGCCAGGTCGTCCATCAGCGCGTCGCCATAATCTTGCGCGAGCGAAATATAAGCGACCGCGCCGGAGGCGTCGCATCTACTCAATGCCAGGGCGCGGATCTCGCTATGAGGATCGGCGCTGCCAGAGAGTACCAGCCAGCCATACGACTCCAGCCAGCGAATCGGAAGGCCATCCAGCATCTAGGCGCCCGCTCCCAAATAATCCGCGATTACCGCTGACATCATGCCTACACTGAGCGGGAGAACGTCTTCGTCAAAATCAAAGCGCGGATGATGATGAGGAAAGTCAAGTTCGCGTTCGTGATTTGCAGAACCCACCAGCAGATAGGCGCTGGGATTGCGTTGCATGAACAAGCCTACGTCTTCGGAGGCCATCCAAGGCTGCCGCACTACGTCAAGGGCATCGCCCAAACCGGAGAATACCGAGCGCGCGCGTGCGGCCACTTCAATGTCGTTGACAATCGCGCCGATACCGAGGCCGAAATTGACATCGGCGCGGCAAGCCATTGCCTGCGCCACGCCGGTTGCAATACCGTGGATACGCGACTTGATCAGATCGCGCGTTTCTTCGCGGAAAAGACGGAAGGATCCGCTAAAGCTCACCGTCTGCGGGATGATGTTGCGGGCGCTGCCGCCGTGCAATTCTCCAATCGTCAACACTACTGTGTCCAGCGGGTCAATGTTTCGGCTGACAATCGACTGAAGCGCGACGATGATCTGGGCGCTGCACACGATGGGATCGGCCGTTTGATGCGGCATTGCGCCGTGGCCGCCCTTTCCGGTAACGGTTATTTCGAAGACCCCGGCGCCCGACATCGTCGGTCCGTCTACCACACTCACTGTACCGACCTCCAGATCGTTCCAAAGGTGAATTCCCAAGGTTCGATCCGGGGCTGGCGATTCCAGCGCGCCGTCGTCAATCATGGAACTCGCCCCGCTGCCGACTTCTTCGGCCGGCTGAAAGACAAATTTGACTCTGCCGCCCAGTTGCTCGCGGTGATTGGTCAACAGCTTGGCAATGCCCAGCGCTATCGCGGTATGTCCATCGTGCCCGCAGGCGTGCATTTTGCCCGCCGCTTGCGAAACATATTCAGCTTGGTTTTCTTCCTGGATCGGCAAGGCGTCCATATCGGCGCGGTACAAGATTGTGGGACCGTCGTTCGCGCCTTCCAATATGCCAATCACGCCGGTTTTGCCCACGCCGGTTTGCACTTCCAAGCCCAGATTATTG
Organism: Chloroflexota bacterium; assembly: GCA_026708115.1. Classification (GTDB taxonomy): domain Bacteria; phylum Chloroflexota; class Anaerolineae; order Aggregatilineales; family Phototrophicaceae; genus UBA6055. The sequence goes on along the minus strand of JAPOVL010000037.1, from coordinate 60,181 downwards.
AGTTCATCGGCCACAATACCGGCGGTACGATGTTCTTGATACGCCAACTCCGGATGACGGTGAAAGTCGCGGCGCCTGTCTACTAACTCGTCACGCAGGGCGTCGGCCTCTGCCATGAAGTCAATTGCCATGTTTCCCCTATCCTAGGTTAATGACGCGAAATCTTTCGATATGGCGCGGGTATTCGGGCGGAGAATTGGGATCCAACGTATGCTCGCGTATTCGTTCAGCCATCTTTTCCATATCCGAAATCTGACTCTTGTGTGAATACAGCGAGCGGATCTTGGTCTCGACGGCATCGGAGACATCGACGGTCAGCGTAGGCTCGGCCGCGCCGGCAATGTAAACGGTCGCTACTTTATGTGTGCCCAGGCCCTCGTCGCGCTCTTGTTCCAGAAAATTCAGACGGTCCCGCGCTGTCGGGAAGACAGCTTCCAAGGTCGCCGCGCCTATCGCGCGATGGTCGGGGTGATTGATACTCCGTGTGCCACGCCAGTAAACCGTAGGATCGAGTGTCACGACGATGTCCGGCTTGGTTAGGCGTATCACCCGCGTAATATCGCGCCTGAGCGACAGCGTAGGGAACAATTCCCCATCTCGGTAGCGCAAAAAGATTACTTCCTTGACGCCGAGCACGGCAGCGGCTTCGCGCTCTTCCCCTTCTCGGATCTCCGAGAGACGCTCGTGGGTCATGTCGGGATCGGCGCTGCCCTTGTCTCCGCTGGTAGCGACAAGAAACGTAATCTCGGCGCCGTCGGCCGCCCATTTGGCAAAGGTTGCGCCGGCAAAGAACTCAGGATCGTCGGGATGAGCGAATACACCGAGTATCCGTTTTGCGCGCCCCTTGTCGTTATCTGTCATAATCGCATTCCGTGAGTCAGCTTTGATCGCCGCCATTTGGCCGTTTGGCGGAAGAATCCTCACGCCGACGGGATCGACGACGTCCTCGCCGCCGCCTCGGACTCTTGCCACCCTCCGACGACTTTTCGCGGGATCGGCGCGGCCGGCGGGAGGATTCGCCCTCCTGTTCCGTTTTGGACGGGGTATCAGACCGTTCGGATCGCGCTCGGCGGGATGCGATCACATCTGCCTGGCGCTTCCCAACCGGCATGCCGCACTCACAACTGCCGTCGCCGTGCTTGTCGCACGGGGAATTCGCCTTTTCGGCCAATTTGCGGAATTCTTCCAGCGGAATGATATCCTCTCTCGTGACGATTTTTCGCAGTCCATCTCCCAGATCCACCATAACAGCGTCGCGTAAGGGAAGCTGGTCGATAACGCGGGCTTCACCGTGCGGGGTGCCGACGCGCTTGTTGCGGCGCGGCAACTTCCGCCGAGCCTCAACATATTGCTCGTACTCGTAAACTAAACAGCAACGCAGCCGTCCGCACATACCCGTGATTTCCGACGGATTCAAGGAAACGCCTTGCGCCTTGGCCATTTTAATCGATATCGGACTGAAGTCGGTCAAGAAGGTGCTGCAACAGCGCGTCTCGCCACAGGCGCCGAAGCCGCCCAAGAGTTTGGCGACATCACGCGGGCCGATTTGCCGCATTTCGATTCGCGCGTCGAATTTGCGTTGCAGCCGTTTCTGCAAAACGGCTGTATCAATCTTTTGTTCGGCGCTGAACAGAAACGTGATTACGCTTCCGTCATAGTTGTATTGCGCGGCAACGAACTTGACGCCGGCAAGACGCCGCAAGTTGGCGGCGGTTTCCTTACAGGTATCAAGAGCCTCTGCCTCTTTCGATTCCCAATGCTGTCGCAATACCAGGTCGCGGGCAGTGGCCTGACGCAGGATCTGCCGCACCGGACGATTGGAATCGGGCGCGGTAAAGCCCATAACCTGGCCCATCTGCCGGCCGCGCAGCGTATCGACGATGACGAAGTCGCCCGTTTGCAGTTCGGGATATGTTGAATAGTCAAAATGATAGAGCTTGCCGATCTTTTGAAACCGCACGCCTGCTACGAGCCTTGATCCTTCAGCATGAACCGTAGCCATACATATTCGCCTTCCACTTCACCAGAGGACCGTCCCGACAAATCGCCGAACAATCCAGTTTTCGCGCCAAGCCCTTCGGCGCGTTCTCGGCAACAAAAGCTGCCGCGCTCACACTATATTATAAGCTTTCTCGTCGCATGAACGACGCGGTATATTATTAGAGAGATGCAGGTACACGAACGATTCGACTTTACTTGAAAAAGGTCCCAAACGCAATATCGACAAGTCTAAATTCGCTGGCGACGACTGTTGCCGCCTAGGAAAAATTGCTAGAATATCTGCAGCAGTACTCGTCTTCCAACAGTCGCTCTAGGCCCAACCGGCGAAAAGGACTGCTGCACTCAGACATCGTAATAGACCTTCTCGTCGCATGCGCGACACGGTCTGTTGAATGAGAGAGAAAATGTTTTGATTTCGGCGCATTCTCATGCGGCGAACGAGGATTGCATGGCAATCTTAACTATGAAATTCGGTGGGGGCTCGCTGGGGACAGCAAAGGCGCTCACCCAAGTTTTAGCCATCATCATCGACGAATCCAGGCGTTGGGAGCGCATCTTGATCGTGGCGTCGGCACTGGAAGGTGTCACGGACATGCTGCTTGAGGCTGCGCTGCAGGCCAGGGTCGGCGACCAAAGGGGCTATCGCCGTATCGCCGCTACTTTGCGCACGCGGCACATGGCATTGGTCGATCAATTGCCCTTCGATACCTCCGATCGCAATGCGCTCAAAGCGGACATCGACCAGTTGCTTTCCGACATGCTCGACCAATGTCAGAAAGTAGCCAAGAACCTTAATGACGAGCTGCTGCCCAGTATGAGCGATGCCGTGGTCGCCGTAGGCGAACGCCTGTCAGCGCGGATCATCGCCGCTCTGCTGCGCCAGAATGATATCCGCGGCGTCACCGTCGATGGCACCGAATTGATCGTCACGGACAACGTGCACGGCAATGCGAATCCCATCTTGCAGCGCACCGCCGAGAACGTCAAGGACCTGCTCCTGCCCATGTTTGAACGTGAGATTATGCCGGTTGTGACCGGGTACATCGGCGCGACTGAAGCAGGAGAAACCACAACGCTGGGTCGCGGCGGGACCGATTTCACCGCTTCTGTGCTGAGCGCGTTGCTGGAAGCGGATGCCCTGTGGATCTGGACCGATGTCGACGGCATGATGTCTGCCGACCCGCGCGAAATCGCCAATGCAGGTGTGATTCCTGCGCTAGATTATAACGAGGCGGCAGAGCTCGCCTATTTCGGCGCCAAGATACTTCATGCCAAAATGATCGCTCCCCTTGCTAAACGCGCGATTCCTTTGCGCATCAAAAATATCTACCGTCCTCAGAAGACCGGTACGGCAATCTCTCATAGCGCCGGTCATGGGCAGCCTGTCATAAAGGCCGTCACTTCCATCCAGGGCTTGGCCTTGACGCGCCCCACAAGCGGTTCGATGGCGGGCATAACGCGTTTGGTAGGCAATACGCTTTTCAAGACCCTGGGCATGCGCACCGAAGTAATGATCGCCTCGCAATCCTCCAGCAGCAGCTTTCTCGTCCTGGTGATTCCAACCAGCATCGGCATTGATGGCGTCGATCGACTTCAACAGGCTCTGCGGGAGAAGATGGCGGAGTACCCGGACAAGATGCCCTGGCAGATCGAAACGATCTCGCTGGTCACCGCCATCGGCAATAACATCAGTTCCTCACCTGCTCTGCTGGCAACAGTTCTGGCAAAACTGGATGATATTCCCCTCTTGGGATTGGCAGTAGGGCCTTCAAATTGCAGTATCACCGTGGCGGTATCGCAAGCGGATTCTCGCCCGGCGGTTGCGCGCATTCACGAGCTGACCGTCAGAAGCGGCTGAGGTAGCGCTCGAGTTCCCAAGATGTGACTTGCCTGTTGTATTCGGAGCACTCGTGGCGTTTGACGGCAATGTATCGGTCACTGACATAAGGTCCAAGCGCGGAAAGAATCACTTCGTCTTCACTAAGCGCGTCAAGCGCTTCATCAAGGGACTGTGGAAGTACCTCAATATGACGCATGCGACCGCTGGTGCGGCGCATAAGCGTCTCTTCCAGCGGTTCCGGCAGCGGCATCTTGTGCCTGATGCCATCGAGCCCGGCCTGTAACATGACCGCCATCGCCAGATACGGGTTGGCAGTCGGGTCGGGACAGCGCAATTCCAAACGCGTATGATATTCCTTGCCCGGGGCGGTACTGGGCACACGGATCAAGGCATTGCGATTCACATGCGCCCAGGTGACATCTACCGGCGCTTCGAAGCTGGTGCCCAGTCGCTTGTAAGAATTGACCAGCGGCGCCAATACCGCGCACATGGCTCGCGCATGTTCCAACTGGCCGGCCAGGAAGAACTTGGCAACCTCCGACAAACCATATTCGCCTTCCGTGTCCGCAAAGAGGTTTGTGCCGGTCGCCACATCGTGAAGGCTTTGATGGGTATGCATGCCCGATCCCGGAAAGTCGGCATGAGGGCGCGGCATAAAAGTACAGTAGTAATTGCCTTCTCTGGCAATAGTCTTCAACGCGATCCGCGCGGTCAAAACATTATCCGCGGATCGCAATGCGTCGTCGTATTGAAAATCGATTTCGTGCTGACCCGTGCCCGTCTCCGAATGTGTCGAATCCACACGGATGCCTATCTTGCCCAAGGCCGCGAGCATCGACCGTCCGATCGATTGAATCGGGTCATCGGTCAAGTCGAAATACCCGGCAATGTCATGACTCGCGACAATTTGCGGCTTGCCTGTCTCGTCAAAAGGAAAGAGAAAATACTCCAGTTCCATGCCGGTCTTGAAGAGAAAACCCATTCCCCTAGCTTGTTCAAGCACCTTAGCCAGCAGATTGCGCGGGTCGCCGATAAAAGGATCGCCGTTCTGCGTACATATCGAACAAATCAGCCGCGCGGTTTTGTTGTCGCCATCCGTCCAAGGCAAAACAACGTAGCTTGACAAATCCGGCACCAAGATCATATCGCTTTCCGCGACCCGAGCGAAACCTTCAATAGCGGATCCATCAAAATGCGATCCGTTTTCGAGCACGTTTTCCAATTCCAGGGCCGGGATCATGATGCTCTTGACCAAGCCCGTGATATCGGTGAACCAGAGCGCAACAAACCGGACCTGCTCTTCCTGAACGGTCTGCAAGACCTCAGCTGCCGTGAACATATGCCACCCTGTCTGATTATCCAGTGCGAGGTCAAGTATACGTGCGGGGAAGCGCTTAGAATACTGACGAGATAGCCAAATTTATGCGCCGGTATTCATTTTCTTTTAACAGTCAGCTGTCCAGGATATCCCATTGACGGAGCAGAGCATCCACCGCCAAGACATAGCTGTGCCAGCCAAAACCGGCAATATGACCAAGGCATACGCCCGACAAAACCGACTTGTGTCGAAAGGGCTCCCGCCCATGAATATTCGAAATATGGACTTCGATCACAGGCAAAGCGACCGCGGCAATGGCGTCGCGCAATGCGATTGATGTATGCGTATAAGCGCCCGGATTGAAGACAACGCCGTCCGCCCAGGCGCGCGCCTCATGCAAACAATCAATCAATTCGCCTTCGTGATTCGACTGTTCTGCACGTAACTCGATCTCAAACGGCCCGACATGATGCCGGATCGCGTTGTTGATATCGTCCAGCGTCATACTGCCATATATCTCCGGCTGCCGCGTACCCAGCAAGTTCAAATTGGGGCCGTGCAAGATCAGAATCCCTTTTGACATATTCCTATAAGTCCTTCGTTACAAGACCGCCAAGACTTCTTCTTTGGGCAATCCCTCAACAACTGTCGCTTCGCCCAAGCCCTTTAACAATACGAAGCGCGACTTGCCAGCCTTCCACTTCTTGTCAGTCGACATGGCCGCGTACCATGCTTCGGGTTCCAAGTCGATATCCACGGGCAAGCCTATTCTCTCAAATGTGGAAACGACTTTCTCTACCAACTGCTTATCGATCAAACCTCTGTTGCAGGACAACTGAGCGGCTTTACTAATCCCAATAGCGACAGCTTCGCCATGCGGGACACGGTAGCGCGTTACTTTTTCGATCGCATGCCCGAAAGTATGTCCCAGGTTGAGGTGGGCGCGGATTCCCTGCTCGAAGGGATCTTCTTCAACCACTTCGACTTTCACCTGGATTGCATCCCGCAGCAGATTGACCAGGTTTTCCGTCTCCCACATTTCCGGATCCAGCAGCGCCGGCCGCGAGATCAAGCCGTGTTTGATCACTTCCGCCATACCACAGCGCCATTGCAGCGGCGGCAAGGTCTCCAAAACCTCTGTATCGACCAGGACCGCTTCGGGCTGTTTGAAAGCGCCAATCAAGTTTTTGCCCTGCGGCATGTCGACGCCGACCTTGCCGCCCACACTTGAGTCCACCATGGCCAGCAGCGTGGTTGGTGCTTGAATCAAGCGCAGGCCGCGCATATAGGTTGCGGCAACATAACCGGCCATATCTCCCAAAACGCCGCCGCCGAGCGCAACCAGAGTCGTGTTGCGGTCGGCGCCAAGCGCAAGCATCTCATCATAGAGCGCAGACACCGTCTCCAGGGTCTTGTATTCTTCGCCATCCTTCACAGCTATGATGTCGGCCTTTGGCAAGCGACTCGCCAAGGGCTCGCCATAAAGCGGAGCGACCGTCTCGTTGGTCACTATTACCACGTGTCCGTGTAATCCAAGCCCGTCGACATGCCGATTTATATCTCTAAGAATCCCTTCATCGATCCAAATATCATAGCCCCCGACCGGTGTTCGTACCTGAATCCGTCCATCACGCATCGCGACGATTTCGCAGACGATGGCTTCCATTGTTTTGCCACTGGTCTCGATCTGATTGGGAATCGCGGCATAGGCCAATTGTCGCTGTTCAAACAGCGCTTCCCAGTTGGCCGCCAGCGGGCGGTTATCCGTTTCCGATAGTCGGGCGCTTATCTCGTCCTTGTCTGCGTTCAAGCAAATTAGCTTTCCCGTCCGCCCCATCAGATCGCGCATTTCCACAGGGACAAGCGCACCCCCGCCAGTCGCGATCACCAGATCGGATTGTGTGGAAAGCTCCTGCGCCAATCCGCGTTCGACGGTTCGGAATATCGCTTCGCCGTGCCGCTTGAAGATCTCAGGGATCGGCATGCCAAATCGTTCTTCAATGACATCGTCCATATCGACGAACCGCCGACCAAGCTTAGCCGCGACCAGCTGCCCGACCGTTGACTTGCCCGTTCCCATAAAGCCAGTGATGACAATGTTTTCCCGGCCGCTCATACGTCGTATCCAAAGCGCCACTCGCTATTGTCCATCGGCAGGTCGCGCACTCGGTTGCGGCGTAAAGCGGCGAAGCGCGGCGTCATTTCTTCAATGCTGTCACCACCCAGTTTTTCCAGCAGCGCGTCAGTTAGCACAATGGCCATCATGGCTTCGCCAACCGGCACCGCCCGCGGCAAAGCGCAGAAGTCGCTGCGTTCGTAAACCGTCATATTGGGCATGCCGCTGGCCAGATCGACGGAACCTGCGCCGCGCAGCATTGTGGATATCGGCTTCATCGCCACGCGCACCACGATGGGCTGGCCTGTGCTAATCCCGCCTTCCAAGCCGCCGGCGCGGTTCGTCTTGCGCGACAAATTGCCATCAGCATCGACGGTGATTTCGTCATGCACCTGTGATCCGCGCTTTCCGGCGTTTTCGAAAGCGCTGCCGATTTCCGCCCCCTTCATCGCTTGTATGCTGACCATCGCCGCCACCAGTTTGCCATCCAGTTTGCGGTCATAATGGACATGTGATCCCAATCCGGGCGGGAGGCCACGGGCGACAACTTCGAAGACGCCGCCCAGCGTATCTTTGTCGATTTTGACCTGTCGGATCGCCGCGTGCATGCGTTCGGCGGCGGCCGCATCGGGGCAGCGCACGTCATTCTCTTCGTTGCGAGCAATCCGTTCCTCCAAAGGCATGGAAGCCAGATCCGCCTTGACATCTCCCAATTGAACCACGTATCCGTCAATCTTGATTCCGAATTCGTGCAGGAAGCGCTTGCAGATCCCGCCGATGGCGACGCGCATCGTCGTTTCGCGGGCGCTGGCGCGTTCCAGCGACAGCCGCAGTTCGCGATAACCGTATTTGAGCGCGCCGGTCAGATCCGCATGTCCCGGGCGCGGCGTCGTGATCGGCGTGATATCGCGTTCCTTCCAGCTTTTGAAATCGCGGTTTTGAACCTGCAGCGCGATGGGCGCGCCCGTCGTCATGCCGTTCATGACGCCGGAAGTGATGACGATCTTGTCTTTCTCGATCTGCATGCGCCCGCCGGACCCATAGCCCTTTTGACGCCGGCGCAAATCTCTGTTGATATCTTCGACCGAAAGCGGCAAGCCGGCGGGCATGCCTTCCAAAATGGCGGTCAAGCCCGGGCCGTGGCTTTCGCCCGCGGTAAAAAATCGAATTGGCATGTCGCTTCAGTCCTTGATCTCGATCTGATTTCCGTCTCTAAACCTTGCCCGTGTTTTCCAGGGCCGCTTGCGCCGCGCCCAGCATCACATCAACCGGCGGCGCGACGCCGGTCCAGATCTCGAAAGAAAGCGCGCCTTGCCGCGCCAGCATGCCCAAACCGCCAATTGCCCTGCCCCCGTGCGCGATACATTGCTGCATCAGCGCCGTATTCGCCGGGCGGTAAACTGTGTCATAAACCGTCACGCCAGCCGGGAAAGGCACCCCGTGAATCCAGGGCGACTGATCGACATGGGGATGCAAGCCCACCGACGTGCAGTTGATGATCAGCGACATGCCCCAATCCGCGGCTTCATCCAGCGTCATCACAGCGATACCGTCGATGCCAGCCGCGCTTTTGAGGTCCGCGACCAAACGCTCAGCCCGTATTTTTGTGCGATTGACAATCGCCACTCTAGCGCGCTCCCGCGCCAGCCCATAGACCACCGCCCGCGCCGCGCCTCCCGCGCCCAAGACTAGAACCCGCTTGTTCGCGATTGGGACGCCGTTCGCCCGCAAATCGTCGACGATGCCATCGGCATCGGTATTCGTGCCGCTATTGTTCCTGAAGTCAACCGTATTAACCGCGCCGATCGCCCGCGCGATTTCATCCGGGCGCACCAGTTCCATCATGGCTTCCTTGTGTGGCACCGTTACATTGATGCCGATGTAGCCGTGATTCTTTGGTTCCTGCACCCCATAGCGCAAAATATCCGGCGGTATCGACATGGCGTCGTAGAGCCAATCCGACATGCCCAGCGCTTCAAAAGCTGCGTTATGCATGACCGGGCTCAAGCTGTGCTCAGTCGGAAAGCCGATAAGTCCAACTCGGTTTTTCCTCATTGCTTCTTTTCCGCCTCTTTCTTAATAGACCACGTTGCTCATGCAACGAGAAGGTTTGTTTTTCTCTGTGAGCGCGGTATACCTTTTCGCTGCCGCCGAGCGGCTTTCTTAATAAACCACGTTGCTCATGCAACGAGAAGGTTTGTTTTTCTCTGTGAGCGCGGTAGCCCAATTTCGCTGCCGCCGAGCGGCTGTAAGCGCTATCAACGCCCTTAAGCCGGTTCGATATGAGCCCCGCAGTCGATGAGCGTCTTCGCGAAACCAGGAAAGGAATCTGCCACGCAAGCCGCATCAGTGACCAGGGTCTCGCCGGAAGCGACTGTGCCGGCAATTGTCATGCTCATGGCGATGCGATGATCGTCGTGCCCGTCCACATCGGCGCCCGACAATTGCTGTACGCCAAGGATCCGGAATCCGTCCTCGCGTTCTTCAATCTCCGCGCCCATTTTGCGCAATTCGCCCGCCATAACCGCTATGCGATCCGTCTCCTTCACGCGCAGTTCACGCGCATCGCGCACAATCGTCTCGCCTTCGGCGCGCAACGCGGCGACCATCAAGATTGGGAATTCGTCGATCATGCGAACCACCGTTTCTCCGCCGATCTCAACGCCCTTCAATCTGCTTGTGCGGACCTGAATGTCGCCGATCGCTTCGCCGGCCTGGATGCTGCGATACGTGGTGCGAATATCAGCATCCATCGCTTCCAAAACATCCAATAGACCGGTTCGCGTCGGATTCAAATTGACGCCTGTGACTGTCAAATCGCTGTCCGGCGTCAACAATCCCGCCACCAAAAGAAAGGCAGCCGAGGAAAAATCGCCCGGAATCGTCAAATCCAGCGGCTCGAGCTTCTCCGGCGGATGCAATGTCATCTTGTCCGGATTCTCCTCGTCGAAGTCAATTCTAACGCCCATGGAACGCAGCATGCGTTCGGTGTGATCGCGTGTCGGTCCCGGCTGAATTACCGTGGTGGGTCCATCGGCAAAGAGCGCCGCCAACAAGACCGCGCTCTTCACTTGCGCGCTGGCCACAGGCATTTCGTAGGTAGCGCCCTGCAAATTGGAGCGCTGTATCCTCAGCGGGCAGCAACCATCCGTCGATTCTATTTCTGCGCCCAGCGCCTGCAATGGACGCGTGATGCGCTTCATCGGTCGCCGCCGCAATTGCTCGCTTCCATCCAATACGCTGGGAAAAGGTTGCCCGGCCATGATGCCCGCCAACAAGCGAATGCCGGTCCCGGCGTTTTTCAGATCGAGCGGTTGATCCGCCTCGCGCAGTTCTCCGCCGTGGATAGTCAAAGTATGGGCGTCGTGGCGCTCGATCTTCGCCCCCAGGTCGCGCATCGCGCCCAGCGTCGCTTCCGTATCGCCAGCAGCAAGCCAATTGCGAATGTGAGAGCTGCCCGCGGCAATTGCCCCCAGCATGGCTGCGCGGTGCGAGAGCGATTTGTCACCCGGTATCGTCGTGCTGCCAAGCAGCTTGCCGCCGGGGGACACCAGCAACTGGCTATGTCTATCGTCCCTTTTCATAGTTGTCCGCCCATTCCTTTCGCGCGCGCCGTATCGGTTGTAAGGACTGGCTCAAGCGCTGCTCATCGCCGCCGATCAACATCGTCTCCAGCATCGCCAACTGCATGCGAAACTGCGCCAGCAGTGTGGCGACGGCCTTGGTATTGGTACTCAAAATGTCTCCCATCATCGTCACATCGCTGGCTGCCAGGCGACTGGTATCGCGGAATCCCCCGGCTGCCAATTCCCAGTAGGCGCTGTCGCTGTCCGCTTGATTGGCGACCGTCGCCACCAAGGTTGCGCTCAACAGATAGGGCAAGTGACTTATGCCGGCCACAATTTGATCGTGCCTCTCGGCTTCCATTTCGATAGCGATGGCGCCCAGCGATTCCACCAGCGATATAGCTCGCAGGCGCGCCGCTGGCGTGGTGCGGCGGGATGGGCAGAGCACAAAGGGACGGTTCGCATACAGAGCGCGATCAGATTCTTCAATACCGCCGTTTTCCTTGCCAGTCATCGGGTGCCCGCCCATTGCGTTGACGCCCACAGGCAGGTCTGCCATGGCATCGACAATGTCCTGCTTGGTGCTGCCAATATCGACGACCAGGGTGTTCGAGCGCAAGTAGGAGCCGATGCGCATCTTCAGCATCTCGACAATGACCCGCACCGGCGCGGCGAGAATCACAACGTCGGCGTGATTGACGCCTGCAAACAGGTCATCCGTGGCGCAGTCGACAAATCCTCCCCGCAGCCCATAAGAACGCGCCGCCTCGCAAGAGTCGATGCCGGTGATATGATCGGCGTGGTCGCGCAGCGCCAGCGCCAGCGACCCGCCCATCAGCCCCAGGCCGACTATCGACAGATGACGCGCCCGAAAACTTGTTGCGATCATGACGATTCCCCCGCTTCGTGCGCTTTATAATCATCCGCCAGGTCAGGACGCAACTGCGCGGCATCGCGCAAGAAGACATGCCGGATTTCATCGAGGGACTTGTCGGTATTCCAGTGAATCAGCACGCGAATGCACATCGGCAGACCGTGTTGAACATCAGCTTCTTGAAAGCCCATCAGGGCAGTCCGCGTCCAGCCCATCATGCGCGCCGCCTTGGCGGGAAATGTATCATCGAGCTCCGGCGTGGCGGAAAACAATACGCTCGCCACATCATCTTCGACGATGCCGTTGCGCTCGATCATGATGCCCAACAGTTCCCGAGTCGCCGCCAGAATCGCTTCGTTTGAGTTGGATGCCACCGTGGTGGCGCCCCGTACCCCTCTCATCATCAATTTGAACGCTCCTCAATCAACAAAAAAGGCGCTGAGCATTTCACTCTGCGCCTCGATGTATTGTCCTAATCGACTTGATCTTCAGTTGCCAGCGCGAAACACCCCAACCCGGTCTATGCAGTTTGGGCAATAATAATAACGAAAACTGGCGAACTGTAAATGTTGCATGTGTTTATGACATACTCAGCACCATATGGCTCGAAGCTTACACTGTCATTTGAAGTCTGTCAACATCCGACCAAGGTAGTGTTATCGAAGTCGGTTGAAATTGAGAACGACAAACCCGTGATAGCTGGTCGGGGCGATCGCAAGTCAGTGTCTACGCGACCCGCTGGATCGCCCGACGCGTAGAAACTGATTAAGTAGCGGGCGTCTCAGCGGACTCTGTTGAAAATCATGAATTAGGGCCAATCCCGGTCAGTGTCGTGCAAATGCGAAAGACCATAATAGTCCAAAATGGCTCAGTATAGCTCCCCTCCCTGATGCTTCGGAATTCCGCCCCCGCTTAGCGGCTGAGGACATGACAGGTTTGAATATCGCACATATCTCAAGGCCAACTACACCACCCAGCCCTCTCCCCGAAGCATCGGAGAGGGGGAGCGCGCCACAAGAAGATGGTATTATATGTTCATTTTCGCGAATTTCAGCAAGTTAAATCCCAAATCCAATGTAGAGTTACCCTTCCCCAATGCTTTGGGGAAGGGCCGGGGATGGGGTAGAAAAAAACTGTCATGTCCTCAGCGCTTAGCGGGGGGACCGAGGGGGCATGGGTCGGGGGGTGGGGTTGAATTTCAACAGAGTCTCAGCGAGTCGCCCCTACCATATCGTTCGTATTTTGGATTAAGGATCTCCTGTCGAGGACTGGCTAAAAGCATTTCAACCCAACAGGATACATTACTACAGCGCGCCCCGCAGCGACCCCGCCAACTCCCTCACCGCGGCCACGCCCTCGCCGCCCGCCCGCACCAGCGCCGATCCGACGATAAAGCCGTCCATCAACTCGCTCACCTGGCGCGCGTGTTCCGGCTTACTGATGCCGAAACCCAATACCAGCGGCTTGTCCGTCCGCGAGCGCAAACGCGCGATAAAATCCGTCAAGTAAGTCGGCAATTGCGCGCGCGCGCCGGTGATCCCGGTCAAGGAAACGACATAGATGAATCCAGTCGCATGTTTGGCCGCCATCGCGATGCGCCGGTCATTGCTGGTCGGCGCCAAAAAAAAGACCAGAGCCAGGCCCTCGCGCGCGCAACTCTCCGCGAACATGGCCGCTTCCTCCGGCGGCAGATCCGGCACGATCAAGCCGTCGGCCCCCGCCAGGCGCGCGTCACGCACAAACTGATCGGTCCCATAAGCCACCAGGGGATTGGCATAACCCATCATCAACATCGGCTGTTGCAGGCCCTTCGCGCGCAAAGTCCGAACGGCATCAAGGCAGTTTCGCACTGTCGTGCCGTTTTCAAGCGCGACCTGCGCCGCCGCCTGGATGGTAGGGCCATCGGCGATGGGATCACTAAAGGGAATGCCGATTTCGAAGCCGTCAGCGCCTGCATGTGCCATGGCTTCGACCGCGCCCAGCGACTCTTGATAAGTCGGATAGCCGATGGGGAAATAGGGCAGAAACGCCGCCCGTCCCTGAGCGCGCGACGAGGCGAACATCTTGTCCAGCGCCGCCAGCCCGTGAATTTCGCGTACTTTTGTCATGTCTGTCGTCTTCTCCCGTCGCGGCATTGCTCAGTCGTCCAAAACGCCAATGACCGTATCAAGGTCTTTATCGCCCCGGCCGGAAAGGTTGACCAGCAAGACGCTGTCTCGCGGCATCGTCGGCGCGCGCTTGATCGCTTCGGCCAGCGCATGTGAACTTTCCAAAGCCGGAATGATGCCTTCTGTTTTGCTCAATACCTGAAATGCCTCTAAAGCCTCTTCATCAGTTGCCATGGTGTAGAAGGCGCGTTCCATCTGCCGCAAGTGAGCGTGCTCCGGGCCTACCGAGGGGTAGTCCAGGCCGGCGGAGATACTGTGCGTTTCCATGATTTGTCCGTCATCGTCTTGCATCACATAAGAGCGGGTTCCGTGCAAAATGCCGGGTCGGCTGATATCGAGATCGGCAAAGCGCGCCGCATGTTCTCCGCTTTCGATGCCATGCCCGCCCGCTTCCACACCGATCAATTCCGTGCCTTCGTCGTCGCGGAAAGCGTGGAACATGCCGATGGCATTGCTGCCGCCACCGACGCATGCGATGCAAGCGTCAGGCAAGTGACCCGTCATCTCCTGAATCTGCTCGCGCGCCTCGGCGCCGATAACGCTCTGAAAGTCGCGAACCATCATCGGATAGGGATGCGGGCCCAGCGCCGAACCCAGCAGATAGAAGGTCGTCTCGACATTGGTTACCCAGTCGCGCATGGCTTCGTTGATGGCGTCCTTTAGCGTTCGACTGCCGCTGGTCACGGGAATCACTTCCGCGCCCAGCAATTTCATGCGGAAGACGTTGGGTTGCTGGCGCTTGATATCCACCGTGCCCATATAGACATGACATGCCAGACCGAGCAAAGCCATGGCCGTCGCCGTGCCCACGCCATGTTGCCCGGCGCCAGTCTCGGCTATGATACGTCCTTTGCCCATGCGCTTAGCCAGCAGGCCCTGCCCCAGGGCGTTGTTGATCTTGTGCGCGCCAGTATGCGCGAGGTCTTCGCGTTTCAAGTAGATCTGCGCGCCACCGAGCCGCTCGCTCAACCGTCGCGCATAGCTGACGGGTGTTGGGCGTCCGGTATACGTGCGCTGGAGATGGGCGAGTTCATCGTGAAACGAGGGATCAGCGATCGCATCGGCGTAAGCGCCCTCCAGCTCGTCAAGCGCAGGAATGATCGTTTCTGGCACAAAGCGCCCGCCGAATTCACCGAAATAGCCGCGCGCATCCGGCAGGTCAGTGAGGTCCGTACGTATATAGAGTTCTGTCATTTTCGCGCATCCTCGGCTGTTTCAAATGTATAAATGTTTTTCTCCGGCAAAATATCTCTTCGCCAGGATCAGCGTCTTCAGTGCATAGTGATCGACGCTCGGGATGAAGTCCCCAACGCCAATCGTTACGCGATCCGCCCGCAATCCGACTGCTTCGACCATCACACTGTCAACTTCACCCGACAGCAAGCTCAGGCCCGCATCAAGCGGCAACTTCAATAGTCCCTTGACCTCGTCTTCTCTATAGTTGTAATCCGCCAGGGACCGGCTGCATACGCAAAAGAATACGTGACAGATTTGACAATCGACCACATCGCGGTATCGCGATATTCCCAGACGTCGTCCTAACGGCACCAGATCTTCAAAGTTGACGCGCAGGCCCAACTCTTCTTCGATTTCGCGTACACCGTCGGCCACGCTCTCGCCCGCCTCCAAGTGCCCGGCCGCGCTGATATCGACCTTACCGGGGTACATATCCTTGTCGTCGTGCCGCATTTGCAAAATCACAAATTCGTCGCCATTGAGCTCGCGCCCGACCATCCAGCAATGGAAGACCTGATGCCAGTCGCCATCTCTGTGCACGGCCTCGCGCGATTTGACACCGATATGGCGCAAGGATTCGTCGTAGATGTCGAACTGTTCGCTCATTTGGCCTTCCTCACTTCGGTGATGAAGGCGCGAACCTTCTCTTCGTCTTTGAACCCCGGCGTCCCGGCTTCCACGCCGCTGGCCACGTCCACGCCCCAGGGTCGAATCGCCCGCAGTCGCGCCCCGACATTCTCTGGATTCAACCCTCCAGCCAGCATCAGCCGCGGCGCCACATCCCGCAGCGCCAGCGCCACGTCAAGGGCTGCCGTTTCCCCAGTGCCGCCATACAACTCGGGATTAAAGGCATCCAGCAGCAGTGACGGCATCCGAGCATCCGCCGCGATAGCGCTTAGGTAGCTGTCGGCGTCTTTATGGGCTGCTTCCGCGCTCTTGGGACGAATCCCCTTGAATGCGATTCCGCCCAATTCCGTCAGCGTCTCAGGGCTTTCATCGCCGCTCAATTGCGCGAAATCAAGGCCGACAGACGCAACCAGCTCGCGCACTCGATCAGCCGATTCATTGACGAAAACGCCAACCAACACGGGGCAATGATCGCCGAGCCTGGCGCGCAATCGTCTTGCAAGATCGCCCGCTGTGTCCGCGTCGATGAAGCGAGGCGACTCCGGATAAAGATTCAAGCCGATCAGATCGGCGCCCGCTTCGGCGACCATCAGCGCGTTGTCAAAAGACCGGACACCGCAAACTTTGACTCTAGTCATCGGAGCCTCGACCTTGTCCGCTCAATTCGCGTACCAAGCTCACCATATCCGGCGCTTTCACCAGCGATTCGCCAACCAATATGGCATCCGCGCCAGAGGCGCCCATCGTCCGTACATCGGCAGCATCGCGGATGCCGCTTTCCGCCACCAGAACCACATCGTCGTCCACCATACCGGCCAGTCGCGCGGTCGTCCCGAGGTCGACGTCGAATGTCTTCAAATCACGGTTGTTAATGCCGATCAGCTTGGCGTCGAGCCGCAAAGCACGTTCCATCTCGCCTTCGTTATGGACTTCGACCAGGGCCGACATGCCGCAATCATGCGTCTGCGCATGCAGCTCCGCCAACTGCAGGTCGGCAAGGGCCGCCACAATCAATAAGACGGTGTCGGCGCCGGCCGCGCGCGCCTCGTATACTTGAAAGGGATCGATAATGAAGTCCTTGCGTAGCAGGGGAAGGTCTACCGCTTCCCGCACAGCGCGCAGATAGGCCAAGCTACCCATGAAAAAGTCGGCGTCGGTCAACACAGAAATTGCTGCCGCGCCGTTAAACGCGTAAGTTGCCGCCATCATCACCGGGGCGAAGTCATCCGTCAGCAGGCCCTTGCTCGGCGAGGCGCGTTTGACCTCGGCTATCAAGGCGACCTCGTCCTTGCGCAAAGCGGCTATCATGTCGCGCGGCGCAAAAGGAAAAGCTTCCGACTCGGCTCGCATCGCCGCGAGCGAAGTTTCACGCTTGTGCTGGGCAACTTCCTCGACCTTTCTCGCCAGGATGCGGTCCAGGACCGTGTCAGTCGTGACAAAGGGCGAAGTCATGAGGCCAAGCTTTGG
Organism: Chloroflexota bacterium; assembly: GCA_026708115.1. Classification (GTDB taxonomy): domain Bacteria; phylum Chloroflexota; class Anaerolineae; order Aggregatilineales; family Phototrophicaceae; genus UBA6055. The sequence goes on along the minus strand of JAPOVL010000037.1, from coordinate 42,968 downwards.
CTCAAGTCGATTAGCTGATCAAGTTTCCCGATAGCTTCGCCGCTGTCAATCGCCTCTCGCGCCACCTCGATGCCCTCCGCAATCGAATCGGTCCTGCCGGCAGCCATGATCGCAGCCCCGGCATTGAGCAGCACAACATCGCGTTTGGCGCCGCTTTCGCCTCCGGATAACACTGAACGCAGGATGGCGGCATTGGTCGGCGCGTCATCGCCTTTCAGGTCGGTGATGTGCGCGGCGTGGAATCCCAGTTCCGTCGGGTCGACGTCAATGTGCACGATTTGGCCGTCTTCCTGCAAGTAACTGATGCGATTGGGGCCAGTCGTGGTCAGTTCGTCCAGACCCCCGTAACCATTCACCACCATGGCCGATTTCGATCCCAGAGCGCGCAGCACTTGAGCCAACAAATCGGTCAGTTCCGGCGCGAAAACACCCATCAGTTGTCTTTGCGCCCCTGCCGGATTGGTCAAGGGCCCGAGAATGTTGAAGATCGTGCGGATGCCCAACTCCCGCCGCGGTGCAATCGCGTGGCGCATCGCCGGGTGCAACTTGACCGCAAACAGAAAGCCAATGCCGATATCGTCGACGCATTTGCCAACCTGCTCCGGGCTGAGATCGAGATTAACGCCCAGTTCCGCCAGGACGTCCGCGCTGCCGCATTTGCTGCTGGCGGCGCGATTGCCATGCTTGGCGACGGGAATCCCGGCCGCGGCCGCCACAAAGGCCACCGTGGTGCTGATGTTGAACGTGCCGGACCTGTCCCCGCCCGTTCCACAGGTATCCAGCAGATCGCCCTCGACATGCGTCGGGACCGGGCTGGCCGCCGCGCGCATGGCCCGGGCGCTGCCAGTAATCTCCTCTATGGTTTCGCCTTTCATGCGCAGGGCCATCAGATAGGCGCCAATCTGCGCGTCGCTGGCGCCGCCGTGCATAATCTGAAGCATGACCATCTTGGCTTCGTCGGCTTGCAAATTCGCAAATCGGCTCAGCCCGTCAATTGCGTTCGCGATGTTAATCATTGTTCTCGTCGCCATGTCGACACCTCTTGTTCGTCTATTGTTCGATCGTCTGCAAGGGCTGGAATTGCAGGAAATTGCCCAGCATTTTCATCCCATAAGTCGTCAAGATGCTTTCCGGATGAAACTGTACCCCAATCACCGGATGCTGCTTGTGACGGAGTCCCATGATCTCGCCGCTGGCTGTCCGCGCCGTGATCATCAGGCAGTCGGGCAGACTTGCTTCTTCCACGATCAAGCTATGATAGCGCGTCGCCTCGAAGGGATCGGGAATGCCCCCGAAGATCGTGTCGCCCCCGTGATAGATCATGCTGGTCTTGCCATGCATCAACTCCGGCGCATGCACAACCACCCCGCCATATGCTTCGCCGATGGCCTGGTGCCCCAGACATACACCCAGGGTGGGTATCTCCGACCCCAACTCCCGAATCAATTCCAACGAGACGCCGGCGTCGCAGGGATAGCCAGGACCTGGCGAGATCACGATACGATCCGGCTGCAGAGCCCGTATCTCGTCAACGGTGATTTTGTCGTTGCGATACACTGTCAACTCCGCGCCCAGTTCGCCCAGTTCCTGCACGATGTTGTAAGTGAAACTGTCGTAATTGTCGATCACCAAGATCATCTTCGCTTCCCTTCAACCTTTCCGTTTTTCTGCACCTTATGCACGTCGGCCCTCACATCAAACCTTCTTCTGCATACCTGACGGCTTCAAACACCGCCTCCGCTTTGTTGATTGACTCGTAGTATTCCGCTGTGGGGTCGCTATCGGCGACGATCCCGCCGCCCGCTTGCACGCTGATGGTTCCGTTTTGCATCAGCAACGTGCGAATGGTAATGCACATATCCATCGAACCATCGAAACTGAAATAGCCGACCGCCCCACCATAGGGACCCCGCCGCGTCTCCTCCAGCTCCTCGATAATTTCCATGGCTCGCACTTTTGGTGCCCCGCTCAGCGTCCCGGCCGGGAAGGTCGCCCGCAGCAGATCAAAGGCGTCCATGTTCTGGCGAATTACGCCCTCAACCTGGCTCACGATGTGCATCACATGCGAGTAGCGTTCGATATACATCATCTTGGTCACTTTGACGGTTCCGTAATCACAGACGCGCCCCAGGTCATTGCGTCCCAGGTCAACCAGCATCACATGCTCGGCCCGCTCTTTGGGATCGTTTATCAGTTCTTCTTCCAGTTCCAAATCTTCTTGCTCGTTCACCCCGCGCCGTCGCGTCCCAGCCAAAGGCCGGTTGTACGCGATGCCGTCTTCCAGCCGCACGAGCATCTCCGGCGAGGCGCCAACCAGGTTCAAGTCGTCGCCGAATTCCAGCAAGAACATATAAGGTGATGGATTGGTCGCGCGCAAGGCGCGATAAATCTGCAAGGGAGTCGCTGTCGTCTCTCGACTGAAGCGCTGCGCCAAAACAACCTGGAAAGCATCGCCGTCGCGGATGTATTCTTTTGCCTTGCGGACTTGCTCTTCATAGATATGTTGTTCAACGTTGGAAACGAGGTCTCCGTGGTGGATCCCCCCCGGGGCCGTGTACGCGTGATGTTCCATCGGGCGCGCCAAGGCTTCGACGATCTGATCAATGCTCGCGATCGCTCGGTCATAGGCCGCGTCTGGATCGCCGGTGTTGTGCGCGTTTGCCAGCACGATCAACTGATGTTTGACGCGATCGAATATGACCAGCGTATCCGGCAGCATGAAGGCCACGGTTGGCACCTCCAGATCATCGGACGCGGTCGCCGGCAAATCTTCGAAATAACGCACGATATCATAGGACATATAGCCGACCGCGCCGCCAACCAGACGCGGCAACCCTTCAAGCGGCACCGGATTCACGTTCCCAAAGTGAGCCTTGATGACATGCAGCGGGTCTTGGCCCGCGAGAATGGGGTAGCTCGTCTTCCGCCCATCGCGCTCGAAGTGAACCATATTGTCCTTGACGACTAGCACACCCTTGGGGTTCACCCCAATAAAGGAATAACGGCCGGCTTGTTCGCCACCTTCGACGCTCTCCAGCAAAAATGCTGGCTTGCCCGCCTCTTTCAACTTCATATAAACACTGACCGGGGTTTCCAAATCAGCAAGCAGCGTGCGATAGACCGGCACGTGGTCGCCCTTTTCAAAATGCGCGTAGATTTCTTGACGCGTCGGTTTAATGTCTTGTCGCGCTAGGTCCCTCACGTTCAGCATTTGCTGCCTCCCCTAAAATCAAAAAAACCCGAATCATCCATTCAAGGACGAGAAGGGTTCCCGCGGTACCACCTTGATTACCTGCCCAGGGCAGATCACTCTGCGGATACAGACCTCACGATCGATATCCCGCGCCTAGATCACGGAGCGCTCACCGTCGCAAGCTACTCGGTCTCCCCTTTCACCTGCGCGACTCCCCAGTCCATTCCGCATCGCTGGTTGTCTCGCATTCACAGCTACTAGCGATTCTCTGTACACCGCGACGATGCGTACTACTCTGGTTCACAGTCTTTCATGTGATATTCAATTGCAAGTATGCTAGCCTGCCCTGCCGGCTCTGTCAAGCCTCTGTGATTGTGGCGCATAAATCTACTTTGTCCATAGGCAAAGATTTGGTATACTTAGCTCGAATATGCGTTCTAAAACCTGTCCTAAACACAGGAGTCGGAATTGAGCCTCAATAACAGAGAGATCGCTGATATTTTTGAGCGTTGCGCCGATATGCTGCAAATCCGCGGCGACAACATTCATCGCGTTTTGTCCTACCGGCGCGCAGCCGAGACCATTCGCGCGGTGCCGCGTGATTTACGCGTCATTTCGGCCGAAGGAGCTTTGACTGATCTCAGCAATATCGGCAAGACGATCGCCGCCAAGATCGACGAAATGCTGGAGACGGGCGAACTTGACTTCTACAATCGCCTCAAAGCCGAGATCCCCGAAGGCCTGGTCGACATCATGCACATCAACGGTGTGGGACCGAAGAAGGCCAAGCTCTTCTGGGAAAAACTCGACATTACCGATGTCAACCAGTTGGCGGCGGCGGCGGCTGACGATCAGTTGGCTCAGCTGCCCGGTATGGGGGTAAAGAGCCAGCAAAAGATTCTGGATGGCATTGAGGCCCTGTCGCGACAAACCGGACGCGCCTCAATCGGCGACGCCCTGCCCGCAGCGCAACAGATCCTCGATCTGCTGTTGGCCTTGCCAGAAGCGGGCGCCGGCGCGCTGGCCGGCAGCATCCGCCGCGGACGAGAAACCATCGGCGATGTCGATATTCTCGTCGCCAGCGACGAGGCCGCGCCTATTATGGACTGCTTTGTCTGCATGGAAAACGTTGCTCGGGTTTTGGGGCACGGACCGACCAAAAGCTCGGTGGAATTGCTCTCCGGCTTGCAGGTCGATGTCCGCGTCCTGGAAAAAGCGCGTTGGGGTACGGCGCTTAACTATTTCACAGGCAGTCTGGCGCATAACGTAAAAATGCGTCAAATTGCCCTTGACCAAGGCTTGAGCCTGAACGAACACGCCTTGAGCCCGGTGGATGCCAATAAAGTGATTGTCGAATCCGCCCCCAAAATCCTCTGTGACAGCGAAGAAAAAGTCTACGAGACTTTGGGCATGCAATATGTGCCGCCGGAACTCCGCGAGGATGCCGGCGAGATTGAAGCAGCCCAAAATCACCAACTGCCGCAATTGATAACAAGAGAAGACATCGTTGCCGACTTGCACATGCATACCACCTATAGCGACGGCAAGAACTCAATACGCGAAATGGCGGAAGCCTGTATCCAGCGTGGCTTTAAGTACATCGTCATTACCGATCACTCGCGCAGCCTGGGCATCGCCAACGGTCTCACTATCGATCGGCTGCTGGACCAAGTCAAAGAAGTCCGGCAAGTCAACGACGCGCTGGGCGACAAGATCCAAATCTTGGCTGGCAGCGAGGTGGATATCCGCGCCGATGGTAGTCTCGACTTCCCCGATGACATATTGGCGCAATTGGATTTTGTGATCGCTTCCTTGCACGTTGGCTTAGGGCAGAAGCGCGAGCAAGTCACGATGCGCTTGCTCAATGCCATCAACAATCCCCATGTGGATATGATTGGCCATCCCTCAGCGCGGCAATTCCCGAACCGAGAAGCGGTAGACGCTGACTGGGACGCCGTCTTGCGCGCTGCCAGTGAAAGCAATACGATCCTCGAGATCAACGCCAATCCGCTGCGGCTCGATCTCAAGCCGGAGTTGGCGCGCTTGGCCATAGAAATGGGCGCCTTGCTCGCCATCAACACCGACGCGCATCGCGTGGCCCATCTCGATCTGATGGATTATGGCATCACCAACGCCCGACGCGGCTGGGTTGAAGCCCGTCACGTAGTCAATACCTGGTCCTTCGATCGATTCAGCGCCTGGATCAAGGATAAGAATCAGTAGTCATCGCTAGTACCATGGTCGAACAAAGACCGCAACCCAGTCTACCCAAACATAGGCCTTCCAGTGATTCACTGCGGGACGGCCTCGCCTATGGAACGCAATCGATTCCTTCGCGGCAACTTCCGGGAAGACCGGATCGCCTCCGGAATCGGACTGCAAGTCCCTTTTATTTTCCCTTGTGGTCACTGGGATTCACATTTTTGACCGCGCTCATCTTGTCGGGGGCCGCCGTACTGGCGCTGCTTTCCCTGAGAGCTGGAAATGACCTCCCGCAAGCCGAGCCTGTTATACAGATCGTAGTCGCCGATCCAGCCAAGATTGGCGAATCGATCCGCAACGACGCCGACGAAGTCAACCCTGCGGCGACAAGCGACAATGTCGTGCTTGTCATTGACCAGCAAGCGCCAGCGAATCTTGCCATGGCGGGCCCGATATTGCCAACGGTCGCGGTCGTGCCTACTCCCGTTCCCATTACAGTCGGAACCAGCGTCGAGGTTGCCGGCGTGGGCAACCAGGAATTGAACATTCGCAACCTGCCAGGCATAACCGGAAGTCAAATCCTTTTCCGCGCGCCGGAGGGCTCGCCCTTCGACATCATTGGCGGACCCCGGGAAGCGGACGGCTTCACTTGGTGGAAAGTGCGCGACAGGCAATTTCAGGTGGAGGGCTGGGCAGTCGCGAACTATTTGCATGTGACTTCATAAGTGAGGGGAACGGACCTTGAGCCTAGATATCCAACAACGCATCGCCGACCTCAGCGAACAGCTCCATCAGCACATTTATCGTTACTTCGTGCTGAACGCGCCGACGATTTCCGATGCCGAGTACGATCGTCTCTTCCAGGAATTGCGCGAACTCGAGACCCAATACCCTGATTTTACGCTGCCGGATTCGCCAACCCAACGCGTCGGATCTGACCTGGCTGCGGATTTCCCCAAAGTCCCCCATCCTGCGCCCATCCTCAGCCTGGCAAACGCCTTTGATGATGATGACCTGCGCGCCTGGGAAGAACGGAACCTGCGGCTCTTGCCCGCCGGCGCGCAACTGGCCTATGTCTTGCAGCCCAAGCTGGACGGCTTGTCTATCGTCATTACTTACGAGGATGGCGTCCTGACACGCGCGGCCACCCGCGGCAACGGTGACCTGGGCGATGATGTCACTGCAAACATAAAAACAATCCCTTCGGTTCCCCTGCGCATTCCAGTAAATTCGGACCTGGACAGCGCGCCGGAGCGTCTGGCCGTCCGTGGCGAAGTGCTATTTCACAAAGAGGCTTTTGAAGCTTTGAACAAAGAGCAGGCCGCGCAGGGCTTGCCGCTTTATGTGAATCCGCGCAACACCGCTTCCGGGTCGCTCAAGCAAAAAGATAGCCGCGAAACAGCCAAACGGGATCTCACCACCTATATTTATAGCGTGGTTGACAGTCGCGGCATCGAGCTGACCAGCGAGTGGGAGACGCTGCAACGGCTCAAAGATCTGGGATTCAATATTATCGCCGATGCCCAAGCTTTTGATCATCTGGATGACGTCATCAAGACCCTGCCCGGCTGGCTGGAGAGGCGCAACGAATTGCCATTCGAGATTGATGGCATGGTATTGAAGGTGAATAACCTCGCCCAAGCCCGCGAGTTGGGAGTGGTCGGCAAGGACCCGCGCGGCGCTGTCGCCTACAAATTCCCTGCCGAGGAAGCCATTACCCAACTGCTCGACGTCGCCATTAATGTCGGTCGCACGGGCAAAGTCACGCCCACCGCCCAACTTGTCCCGGTCTTCATCGGCGGCGTGACTGTCTCCAACGCCAGCCTGCACAACTTTGATCAGATCGCCGCTTTGGACATCCGATACGGCGATCATGTCGTCATCAAGCGCTCGGGCGATGTGATACCTTACGTCATCGGACCGGTGACTTCCGCGCGCGATGGGGACGAGTCAACCATTTTGCCCCCGGATGAATGCCCGTTTTGCGCCAGCAAACTGACCCAGCCGGCGGGCGCGGTCGACTGGTTCTGTCCCAATCCCGCCTGCCCCGAACGCGTGATGCGCACGCTGGAATTCTTTGTCTCGCGCGGCGCAATGGATATCGAAGGCATGGGTCCACAGACCATTGACGCTCTGATCAAAGAGGGCCTGATTCAAGACGAGGCCGATATCTTTTATTTGACCGCGGAGCCGCTTCTGGAGCTCGAAGGCTTCGCCGAAAAGAAAGTGGAGAACCTGCTCGCTTCAATCTCGGCGGCAAAGTCCCGCCCCTTTTCCCAGGTACTGGCATCGATGGGGATAGATGGCGTCGGCTCAACGGTCGCGACGTTGATCACGGACAATTTCGAGTCCATGGGGCAACTGCTGGAGACAGGGCAAACCATCAGCGCTGCCGAGGATAGATTCACAGAAGTTGTTCATCCGCTGATAGCGCCGGTGGATAAAACGGATGCCGAGATCGACAAGATTGTCCATCGTCTTATGCATCCCAACCTTGAGCTGGTGCCCCGCTATTTGGATGCTGCGGACCTGGCAAGTCGGCTGGGGCGCCTGCTCAAGCCCTTGTCACTGTCTCCCGACGAACTGATAAGAATCGAAACTTGCCTGGCGGAACTCATCGCGGCCGCTCGCCCGCTCCACGCGCTGGAGGGCCTTGGCCCGATACTGGCGCAAAACATCGTGGACTGGTTCGCCGATGCGCATCATCAGAAAGTGTTGACCAAGATGTTTGAGGCCGGTGTCAATATGCGCGCCGAAGAGAAAACGGTCGCCGGTTCCAGTCTGGCAGGCAAGACCTTTGTACTCACAGGCACAATGAGCGTGCCGCGCGATGACATCAAAGCCCTGGTCGAAGCCAACGGCGGCAAAGTAACCGGAAGCGTGAGCAAGAAAACCAGTTATGTCGTCGCTGGCGATTCGCCCGGCAGCAAGGTCGACAAAGCCTTGAAAATCAATGTGTCGGTCATCAACGAAGATGACCTCCGCGCACTGATTGCAGAGTAGCGCAGATTAGCGCATGGCCGTCGCCAAAGTCACGATCAAAAAAGGGCGCGAGAAGCCAATCCGCAATCAACATCCTTGGGTTTTCTCCGGCGCCGTATCAGCCGCGGCTAATGCGGTCGACGGCCAGCTTGTCACTGTCGTCGACCACAAAGACCGTTTTCTGGCTCGCGGCTATTGGAACGCCAAGTCACAGATCCAGGTGCGCATCCTGACCTGGGAAGACGAAGCCATCGACGACGCTTGGTGGCGGCGAATGCTCAGCCGAGCCTGGCAGTCACGCGCCCAATACCTGGCCGACGCCGGACCTTCCGACAACGCCGCCTGTCGCATCGTCAACGCTGAAAATGACTTTATGCCCGGCCTCGTGCTTGATCGCTATGGCGACTGCCTTGTCTTGCAAGCGCAGACGCTCTTTATCGACCGGCACAAGGACAAAATCGCGCAGATCCTGCATACACATTTCGACGCCGGGCATGTCTATGAACGCAGCGATATTGACCTGCGTCGACAGGAAGGGCTAAACCAAACCGTCGGATCTCTAGTCGGCGGTCCGCCGCCCGACAATCTTGTCTTAAACGAAGGCGCCCTATATCACGTGGATATTGTCCGAGGCCACAAGACCGGATTCTATCTCGATCAGCGCCACAATCGACAAAAGCTGCGCGATCTCGTAGAACGTAGCGCCAGCGCGAGCGACAGTCCGCCCAGTCTGCTTAACCTTTTCAGCTATAGCGGGGGCTTTGCCATCGCAGCGCAAAGGGACAGCAACTTGCGCGCCATCAATGTGGATTCCTCGCGCGCGGCTCTTGAACTGGCAGAAAAAAACTTTGCGCTCAACGGATACAACCAGCGCTCGTCAGGCCTTTCCGCCGAGCATATTCAGGCCGACGGTTTCGATTACCTCCGTTATTGCGTCGGCAAAGGCGCGCGATTTGACTATGTCGTGCTGGATCCGCCCAAGTTTGCGGGACACAAAAGACAAGTTGCTCGCGCGGCGCGCGGCTACAAAGATCTCAACCTCAACGCCTTTCGACTCGTCAAAGAGGGCGGCTACGTGATGACATTTTCCTGTTCCGGCGCCCTTAGTCGAGACTTGTTTCAAAAGATCGTATTCGCGGCTCTGGCGGATTCTGGGCGTCAAGCGCAGATCGTCGAACAGCTCTCCGCAGCGCCCGATCATCCCGTGGCGCTGACCTTCCCCGAAGGCGAATATCTTAAGGGACTATTGCTGCGCGTCTACTGAGATTAAGACCGACGCCGCCTATATTGGGACGACTTCGACAGTACCTGCGCCAGCGCCAACCGGTACTCCGCCGCACTTAGCGCTTGACAGTCCAATCATGATTGCCAAACTGTTCCGTCATCAGGGTCTCCACGCGATCAATTTCGTCGCCACTGAGTTCCTGGCATAAGATGTCGCAACCGTATGCCTGCTCGACTCCGCTTGTCATGGCATCGGCGACATCGTCCCAGCTTGGGGGGGATGCCATAGTCGATTCCAGCGTCACGGCGCGCTCGCGCACGCTCTGCCGCTGCGATTCTCGTTCCTCGTCGCGCTCGAAGCTCAAGACATCGCAAATGCGTCCGACATCGCCGCAGATCGGGATTGTCCCATGTTGCAGCAACCCGCCCTTGCGGCGCATCTGCGCGCTGCCTACCAGCTTGCGCCCGGCGACGGTGATCTCATAATGAGACGCGATTTCAAAACAGACGGGACCCATCCTGTTGTTGTCCCGCGGATCCTTGAGCTCGGAATTGATTGCCAAGCCCAAGCACTCCAAGCCACGTGCCAGTCCCGCGCCGATACGCTGGTAGCTATCGACAATATTGCCGGCAGCCAGGGGATGATTGATTGGCAGGCACAGGCTGTAAGTCAATTCGTCGCCGTGCAGAATCGCCTTGCCGCCCGTCGGTCGGCGCACGAGCTGCCAGCCGCGCGCCCGCAAACGTGCCATGTCGACATCGCGCGATCGCTGGCCGTAACCCAGGGACAGGCACATCGGCTCCCAACCGTAGAGTCGCATGGTCGGCGGCTGGCGACCCGCGGAAACCGCCTCGAATATGGCGCAATCCGTCGCCATATTTCTGGGACCATTTCCAAACTGCGAGTCTCGTATCAAACGGAGTTGCGGCATTTTTCTGCCTTGCCTATACTGTCTTATGATCTAGCTTCGCCTACCAAACGGAACCGTCGCCGGATGTCCCAATCATTCGACAATAAAGAGGGCGCTTTGTCAAATTCCAAAGCGCTGCGCTCCGCGACCAATGTAGCCGAGAGGGCGACCCGTACCAGCGCTTCACCTCCTGACTATCGACCGCCGGACTTCTATCAGGAACCGATACGTGTACCGCCCCCTCCATCGGATCCCTTGGCTCGCCGGCGCCCTCCAAGGCGCAGGATGGGCGCTAGACGGCGCGCCAGGGATTGGGCCTGGGTCGTTCTTGCCGGAGGCATGATCGGCCTCTTCGGCGTTGTCATCTTGGGCATGCTGATCCTGCTGCGCTTGCCGCAGTCCTCTCAAGAGGTGCTGCCGACTATGGACATTTCCGGCCGGCTGCCAACCCCCGTGGATGCGCGCACAGACTATATCGCTGACGGCAGGGTCGTCGGCGTCGACGTCCTGCCTTTGCAAGATGGCAGCTTGATTGATCTGCGACCATGGGACGGCCAATCGCGCTTCACGGTAGTCCTCGGCGGGCTGGACAGGCGCCCCGAAGAAACTGGCTTGGCGCATCGCACCGACAGCCTGATGATCGTTAGCATTGATCCCAATAGCAGTAGTATCGGCGTCTTGAGCATTCCCCGCGACTTGTTGGTTAGCGTGCCCGGCTACGCCAAGCGGCAAAAGATCAACACTGTGCTGCCCAATGGCGAAGGACAGCGCTTTGGATTCGGACCGACGCTGCTTCAGCAGACCGTACAATACAACTTCGGCATCCGCGTCCACAATTACGTATTGATGGATTTTCAGGCGCTTATCGACATCGTTGACATCATCGACGGCATCGAAATCACCATCGACTACACCATCGACGATCCAAAGTACCCGGATATGAACTACGGCTTTGACCCGCTATTCATACCAGCCGGTACCCACAAGCTGAACGGCTATAATGCCCTGCGTTTTGCCCGCACCAGACATGGCAACAATGACATGCGCCGCGCAGAGCGACAACAATTGGTGCTCTACGCGATCCGCGACCGAATTCTCAGCTTGGATATGATCCCGCGCCTCATCCTGCAAGCGCCTCAACTATGGGCCACGCTCAGCGACAACTTGTATACCAGCTTGGAACTTGGCCAAGTCATTCAGCTAGCGCTCTTTGTCAAAGACATTGACCTGGAAAACATCACCACCGGCGTCATGGATTACAACTATGTTGAAGACTATGTCACCGAAGACGGCCTGTTTGCGGTGATTCCCAGCCAAGGACAAGTCGGCTACCTCATGCGCAAAGTCTTCGGCGACAACTATAATCAGTAGCGACCAAGAAAAACAGCGCGCGGATGCCGCGCGCTGTCTATGATCTCGGGCCCACTGTACCGTGTAGCCATAGTGTCACGAACCTGTAAAATTACAGGTTGGGAGTCGCTCGATAACCTCTGTTTTGGCTCGGGCCTATTACATTAGCTACCAAAGATAGACTCCCGTCTAAAGAATGTTGGCTCGGCACATATAGTTCTATCACGAATACAGCAGGTCCACGCATTTATAACAAATTCGCTCACCCATGTAAAGTAAAAAGTCGCGCTGCCCTCAAGCTGCCGTTGAAGCCAAGTATTCAATATCTCAAGTACCGTCTTATAATAAGCCTGTCACAAATGCAATCCAAATATGAGGAGTCGACGGGGGAGTAAAAAAATGAGTGAAGATCTCTTTAAGGAAAGTCTTGCCGAATTGATCGGAACCTTTGTATTGGTATTTGTGGGCGCCGCCGCTGTCTTGGTCGCGCCCGTGTTTGGCGTGTTGGTGCCAGCCTTGGCGCATGGCTTGATCCTGGTTGCGCTGGTTTACACCTACGGGCACATCTCCGGGGCGCAGGTTAACCCCGCCGTCACCCTCGGCCTGCTCGTCGGCGGCAAACAAGATCTGAACAAGTCTCTGGTTTACATGTTGGCGCAATTCATCGGCGGCATCATCGCCGCGATCGTCTTGACCGCCGTATTCCCGCAGGACAACGCCGCCGTCGCTGGCTTCCTGGGAGACGCCGCATACAATTACGGGCAAACCACCGGCTTCCTCACTGAGGACAGCGTCTGGACCGCGGCCATCTATGAAGCCATTCTGACCTTCTTCCTGGTTAGCGCGGTGTTTCAGGCGGCCGCTTATGGACGCGCCGGCAAGCTGGCTGGCGTCGCCATCGGCTTCACCCTGGCGGCGAGCATCCTGGCCGGCGGACCGGCAACCGGGGCTTCATTGAATGCCGCCAGGACGCTGGGACCGTCCCTCGTTGCGGGGGATACTTCTTATCTCATTCCCTATTTGATCGGCATTTTCGCTGGCGGCGCAATCGCTGGGCTGCTGCACGGCAACATCTTGACTTCGGAAGAGTAGACGCCTGTCAACTGCGGGGGCAGATCACTGCCCCCGCTTATTGCTCTCGTCTGCGTTGCTTAGTCCGCTGGCTCTTCGGGAAGATCCAGTTGTATATGCAATTCCTTTAGCTGAGCGCCGTCTGCGCTTGATGGCGCATGCGCCATGATATCGGCGCCGCCCTGGGTCTTTGGGAAAGCGATCACCTCGCGGATATTGGGCGTGCCCGCCAGCAGCATGACCAAGCGGTCAATGCCCCAAGCCATGCCACCATGCGGCGGCGCTCCGTACTCGAATGCTTCCAGCATGTGCCCGAATTCCGCCATGGCATGCTCCATCGTTTGGCCGATCAGCGGGAAGATCTTTTCCTGTATCTGCCGATCATGAATTCGGATGCTGCCGCCGCCCACTTCATAGCCATTGCAAATCAAATCGTACTGCGATCCGCGGGCCGCCCCCGGATCACTGTCCAGCAAATGCAGATCCTCTGACAAGGGCATGGTAAACATATGCTGGGAGGGATCCCAGCGCTCGTGTTCGTCGTCCCAGATAAACTCCGGGAAATCGATCACCCAGCAAAACGCCAGCAAGTTGTCGTCAAGTTGGAGCTCGGCTTTGAAGTGATTGCGCAGGGCATCGGTAACGGCGTAAACGATCTCCGGCTCGTCCGACATGAACAGCAGCAAATCGCCGCCTTCAGCGCCTACGGCGTCCAGCAATTCGAGTTTGAGTTCCACGCTGAAGAATTTGCCGATGGGACCCCGCAGTTCGCCTTCCTCTTCAGTCGGCACGGTGATATAGGCCAAGCCCTTGGCGCCGGCGCGTCGAGCCATGTTCTCCAAATCGCGCGCTTCCTTGCGCAGTTGCGTGCCACTCAACGCAGCCGCTTTGCCCGGCACGCGCAGGCATTTGACTGGTTTGCCCGCCTTCACATTCTCCACGAAGACCGGGAAGGCGCAGCGCCCTGCGATATGGCTAATATCAATGGCTCGCAAATCAAAGCGGATATCCGGTCGATCCGTGCCATACTGCTCCAATGCGTCCCGGTACAAAATCCTTTGAAACGGCTCGGCAATCAAGCGCTTTTCAGGCGTCAAGGTCTTGACGATCTCGCTCGCCAGTCTTTCCATGAGCTGCATCACGTCTTCGCGCTCGACGAAGCTCATCTCAAGATCGAGCTGGGTGAACTCTGGCTGTCGATCCCCGCGCAGATCTTCATCGCGAAAACAACGAGCGATCTGAAAATAGCGCTCGATGCCGCCCACCATGAGCAACTGTTTGAGTTGCTGGGGCGACTGTGGCAGCGCGTAGAACATGCCGGGCTGCAAGCGACTCGGGACGAGAAAATCGCGCGCGCCTTCCGGCGTCGTCTTGAACAGGATCGGCGTCTCGACCTCAATGAAATCTTCAGCATCGAGAAAATCGCGAATGAACTTGACCGTCTTATGGCGCAAAACCATGTTCTGCTGCATTGGCTCGCGCCGCAGGTCCAAATAACGGTGACGCATCCGCAGCGCCTCATCCACATTGCCGTCCTCTCTGTTGATATAAAAGGGCGGCGTTTTCGATTTGTTCAAGATGACGATCTCATCGGCGACGATGTCTATATCGCCTGTGGGCAGTTCCGGATTCGCTGTCCCTTCCGGCCTGATGCGCACCATGCCGGAAACTTGCAATACATACTCGTTGCGGGCTCTGTCGGCTATCGCATGCGCCGCCGGCGCCAATTCCAAATCGACCACAACCTGCGTAATGCCCCAGCGATCGCGCAAATCAATGAAGATTAAACCGCCCTGGTCTCGCCGGCGATTGACCCAACCCGCCAACGAAACCGGCGTCCCGGCGTCCTTTTCTCTCAACTCGCCGCAGGTGCGTGTCTTCATCATGCGCTTGTCGCTCCCTTTCAGCCAACCTTGGTTCACAAGAGGTCAGTATGGATTCTACCTGACCTTGCCTTGATCTCAAGGCTTGCCCGCTTCCAGCTATGAGCCAAGCGCGAAGGATATCACGAAGCCCCGGCCAAACCTAGTGTGATTCTATGCTTCTGCAGCCCTTGCCATTGGCAAGAGGCCCTGGGGTGTATTTCAATATTTTGGCACAATTGGCACTGTATCAAAATTCGTCATTATCCACCCACTCTGACAGCAAATATCACGAATAAAATGACGATCTGTAGGGGCGACTCTGTGAGTCGCCCGAAATCAACATCTCACATTTGGGCGAGCCACCGGACTCTGTTGAAATATACCCCTCATCCCCCGGCCCCTTCTCCCACAAGAGGAGAAGGGGAGTCTTGCGACCCGTATTGAGCCCTTTAAGCCCCTCTCCCTTTATGGGAGAGGGGTTTGGGGTGAGGGTCTAGGCAGTTCTTCAACAGACTCCACGGGCTCGCCCCTACAGAGTTGTCGCTTTTTGAAGGATTGAGCTTGATGTGCCAATAATCTGAAATACACCCTAGGCCCTGGTGTCGCTTTACAGTTTGCGCCTAATTGTCTACACTGTTACTGATGTTTTCACGCGACTACACAGTCACAAAACGCCAACTCGGCTTTGCATTTGTCGTCATTGGAATCGTCGGAATCCTCGGCGTTTTGGCGGTTGATATTCTGCAAGTGGGACGACAGGGCGGCATCGGCCCTGCCCAGGCATTTGCCCTCTTTGTCTTGGTCGTCTTGTTGATTGTCGGCTTGACGCTCATTCCACTGGGTGACGCGCCCGCCTAGGCCAACATGAGCATAATCGTACGGCGTCTGCACCGCGGCTTGATGTTGGCGGCAACGTTGGCTCTGCTCTTTTCATTTTTGGTTTACCTGCTTTATGCAATTAATTTGATCCCGTTCCCTTTCGACTACGATCAGGGAGAGGGTTTTGAATTGCGCGACGCCGTTCTCTTTAGTCAAGGTCAGTTGCCCTACCGCGATACCGAAGTCTACCCCTTCTATTCGAGCAACTATCCGCCGCTCTATCATCTGCTGGGGGCCCCCTTGGTCTGGATCTTCGGCCCCGCCTACTGGTACGGCCGGATCTTGAGCTTTCTCGCTTCGCTGGTGTCCGCCTGCGCCATCGGATACGCGGTCTATCGCGACGGCCATAGACACCTTTGGCTCGCCGCCTTGTCCGGCTTGGCCTTTCTCGCCTCCAACTTCGTGTATCACATCGGTCCCTTGTTTCGCCAGCATACCTTGATGGTCGCTCTCGAGACGGCCGCGATCGTGATACTGGCGCGCGCTTTCCCGGGGCGCGACAAGCGAGGCATCGCCCTTGGACTGTTGCTATTGATCTGCGCCGGATACACCAAACAGCTTGCCGCAATCACAGCGGTCGCGGCATTTGCCTGGATGTTTTTGCGGCAACCCCGCGCTGCGCTGCCATGGGCAGCCGCTTTCATCGGCTTTGGCGCTTTGATCTTCCTCTGGCTGAATCTGGCTTCCAACGGTCACTGGTGGACGCAGACGATCGTCGCCAATGTCAACCAATTCCACCCTTTTCAAGCCTTTGGACTCTTTGTCTTGTGGTTTCAACTGCATGGATTCCTGCTTGTCCCCGCCGGATTGCTGATCTGCTATGAAACGTATTTCGACCGACTGTCGATCTACGCGATTTGGTTCTTGTTCACCGCGCTTTTGGGCGGCATCGCCTCAGGCGCCTGGGGCGCGGGCGACAGCTACTTCACCACCTCAATAGCCGCCGCCTGTATCCTCAGCGGCATTTGCCTTTCGCGCAGCCTTAAGGCAGCGAGGCGGTCTCCACCTTGGCTTCAACGAGTCTTGGACGGCCCTGCCTGGCCGATTCTGCTGCTCGCGCCCTTGCTCTATCTTGGCTATGCGCGCGCGACGCTCAAGATGCCTACGGGCGGAGCCTTCGCGCCTCTGGCGAGTTTCTTGAGAGTCGAGCCAAATACGCGCGAGTCATTTTATGACTCCGCTTCATTTGACGTGCCGGGTTATGCCAACATCGGTTACTTCGTCTCCGAAGAGGACGAAGCGGCAGGCCGACGCATCGTGGATTTGATCAAGGAGAGCGAAGGGCCCGTCTTGAGCGAAGAAGCGGGCTTCGCCTTCCTGGCCAATCGCGACGTCGTGTCCAATCCAACACAATTGCGCAACCTGTATCTGGCCGGCTCGTTCCATGGAGACCGGCTAATCGAGATGATCGAGACCTATCAGTTCGGCTTGGTGATCCTGCGCGCGCAGTTCTATCCGACGCCGATTCTGCAAGCCATCGGTCGCGCCTACGAGCATTGGCAGACGGTTCGCATGAATAGATTCGACTACCTGATCTTGCGCCCGAAGTCCGGCGCAAGTGAATAGCGGGGAGGAGCGACCTGTGACAACCGCCTATCTGACACATCCGAGCTTTACCGAACACGATTTCCCGCGCCATCCCGAACATGCCGGGCGCATCCAAGCGGTCTGGTCGGCATTGGAAGCCGCCGGATTGACCGATCAACTTCTTGAACTGGCGCCTGCTGCCGCCACGGAGGAACAGATATTGGCCGTACACAGCGTCGAGCATCTGCAAAGACTGGTTGATATCAGTCAGACGAATCGCATGGTCTTGATCGACCAGGATACCTACGCCCTCCCCTGTTCGCTGGACGTCAGCCGCCTGGCCGCCGGTGCCATGATCGGCGCGGTCGACGCCGTTTGCGCTGGAGCGGCCGATAATGCGCTGGCGATCGTCCGGCCGCCGGGCCACCACGCGACCCCCGACCGGCAGATGGGCTTCTGCCTGCTAAACAATGTCGCCATTGGCGCGCGCCACGCGCTCACAAAGCATCAATTGCAGCGGGTCATGATCCTTGACTATGACGTGCATCACGGCAACGGCACGCAAGACATCTTTTACGGCGATCCGGCCGTCCTGTTTCTGTCCATTCACCAAAGCCCCTATTATCCGGGCACCGGCAGCCTCGAAGATGTCGGCCAGTCCGCGGGAAAAGGTACAACATTGAACATACCAGTGCCGGCCGGGCACGGCGACCAGTCCTATCGTCTGATGTTTGAACAGGTAGTGATGCCAGCCGCAGAGCGCTTCCGGCCGGAGCTGATGCTGATCTCGGTCGGCTTTGACGCGCATTGGGTGGACCCTCTGGCCGGCATGCGCTTGAGCCTGGGTGCTTATGACTGGCTAGCGCGCGCTTGCTTGAAGCTGGCGCAGCAAGTCTGTGCCGGGAGGATTGTATTCCTGATGGAAGGCGGCTACGATTTGAAAGCGCTGTCCCACGGCTGGTGCAATATCGCGCGCGCGCTGCTGGGTTCGGACGAATTGAGCGATCCCTACGGCACGACAACAGAAGGCGCTTCCGCTCGCGGCATTCAAAACTTGATTGACCGCGTCCGGTTAATTCACGGCATCTAGGTCAACAGCAGGTCGCCCTCGGCGCCTTGCGCCTCCACCAAACTGCCGCGCAAATCAAAGACCTGGTCCCGCAATGCCGCCGCTTTTTCGAATTCCAGTGATTGAGCCGCCTTTTGCATTTCCTGTTCCAGCTCTTCGATCATTTTCTCGAGTTCGTCGGCAGGCAGCCCCAGCAATCCCTCGTTCAGCGTCGCGGCCTCCTCTTTTTCTTCACCCTCAATCGAACGCAAGCGGTCGGTTATGTCCTGAATATCTTTGACGATTTGCTGTGGTTCGATGCCGTTTTCCAGGTTGAACGTTTCCTGCTTGACGCGGCGCCGGTCCGTCTCATTGATTGCGGCTGCCATCGCCGGCGTCGTTTGATCCGCGTACATGATCACCTTGCCCTCAATATGACGCGCGGCCCGCCCAATTGTTTGTATCAGCGCCGGCTCCGAGCGCAAGAATCCCGACTTGTCCGCATCCAGAATCGCCACCAGCGACACCTCCGGCAGATCCAAGCCCTCCCGCAACAGGTTGATGCCAACCACAACATCATAGACCCCCATACGCAGATCGCGCAGGATTTCAACGCGCTCCAGCGTATCAACTTCCGCATGCAAGTACTGCCCCTTGATGCCGAGTTCGTTCAAGTATCCCGCCAGCTCTTCGGACATGCGTTGCGTCAATGTTGTGACCAAAACGCGTTGTCCCATCTTTACGCGCAAGGCAATCTCCTGCAGCAAATCGTCGATCTGACCGTCAATAGGGCGCACGTCGATCTGCGGGTCCACAATGCCGGTCGGCCGAATGATTTGCTCCGCTACCTTTTGCGCGTGTTCATGCTCGTATGGACCCGGCGTTGCGCTGGTGTATATCGTCTGCCCGACCCGTTGTTCGAACTCATTGAACTTCAGAGGCCGGTTATCCAAAGCGCTGGGCAAGCGAAAGCCGTAATCGATTAGAACCTGCTTGCGCTGACGGTCGCCGTTGTACATGCCACGGATTTGGGGCAAAGTCATGTGACTTTCGTCGATAATCAACAGGTGATCATCGGGCAAGTAGTCAATCAAGGTGAAGGGCGCGCTGCCCGGCGGACGCCGATCAAAATGCCGCGAATAGTTCTCGATGCCGGTCGTGAAACCCACCTCCCGCAGCATTTCGACATCGTAGCGCGTGCGTTGTTCGATTCGCTGCGCTTCGATCAGTTTGTCCTCGCTTTTGAAATACTTGATCTGTTCTTCCAGTTCCACTTCAATGTCGCCAATTGCCTCGCGGATATGCTCCTCGTCGGTGATGTATTCGCGCGCCGGGAAGATAGTCACCAGTTCGTGCCTGTGTATGACTTCCATGGTCAAAGGATGAAACTCAATGATCTTTTCGATTTCATCGCCCCACAGATAGATGCGGTAAGCCATTTGCGAGTATCCCGGCACGATTTCCAATGTATCGCCCCTGGCGCGGAAGGTGCCGCGCTGCAACTCCAAATCGTTGCGCGTATATTGAATCCGCACCAGATCCCGCAGGATCCGCTCCCGCCGAATCTCGTCGCCGACCTTCAATTCAACCGACATCTTGCGCCAGTTGACCGGATCGCCCAAGCCATAAATGCAAGAGACTGACGCCACAATGAGCACATCGCGCCGCGAAAACAGCGACGCCGTCGCCGACAGGCGCAAACGTTCGATCTGTTCGTTGATGTCGGTCGACTTTTCGATGTACAAGTCGTGGCGCGGCACATACGCTTCCGGCTGGTAATAGTCATAGTAGCTGACGAAGTATTCGATGGCGTTGCTGGGGAATAAGCGCTTGAATTCAGCGTAGAGTTGCGCGGCCAGCGTCTTGTTATGCGCCATTACCAAGGTCGGGCGCTGCGTCACCTGCACGATATTCGCCACCGTAAAAGTCTTTCCGGTGCCGGTGGCGCCAAGCAAGGTCTGATGCCGATGACCCCGCTGCAAACCATCGAGAAGGTCATCGATGGCGGTTGGCTGATCGCCGGTTGGCTCGAAGGGAGATTCTAGCTGAAAATCGGGCATGTTGGCTTCAGGCTCTCTTTCAGAACAGGCGTTCGATCTCGCCCTCAGTATAGCCCAATTCCAGGCCCGAATTCAAGGCATAAGATGGCAAATCAAAACCAAAATCTCAATGGCTGTCTTTCACTATTGACAAGCGCCTTCTTCAATGTTATTGTCCAATCACGCAGCGAAACTGCTTGCGAAAATCGTTGCGGGGTGGAGCAGTGGTAGCTCATCGGGCTCATAACCCGAAGGTCGTTGGTTCGAATCCAGCCCCCGCTACTCTGCTGATGTAGCTCAGCTGGTTAGAGCGCACGACTCATAATCGTGAGGTCGGAAGTTCAAGTCTTCCCATCAGCACCTGGATCGAGATCCCGCGTCGGGGTCTTTTTTGTTGCGGAAGCGCCAGTTCAGTTTTCAAATCTCATTAGATCTTGAATACTTTCCCGCCTCCGACTAACCGACCAGCTATCCCCATCAGCCGCCACAACTACCTCGGCGGGACGCATCCGGCTATTGTAGTTGCTCGCCATGGCCATGCCATAGGCGCCGGCCGTCATGATCGCGACCTGATCGCCAACCTTCAGCCGCGTCATTTCGCGATCTTGAGCGAGCACATCCGCGGATTCGCAGACGGGTCCTACAACCTGCGCCACTACCCGCTCGTCATCCGACTGAACAAGCGGAATGATTTCGTGCTGCGCGCCATATAACGCGGGACGGATCAATTCAGCCATGCTGGCGTCGACCACATAGAAAATCTTGCCCGCCTGTTCTTTCACATACAGCACCGTCGCGACCAGAATGCCGGCATCCGCAACGATTGCCCTTCCCGGCTCCAGCAACACCTGATAACCATGCAAATGAGGCGCGACCTCGCTGACGAGATTTTCAAGAGTTGGGATCGTCTGATCATGCCTGTAGGCAACGGGCAAACCACCGCCCAGGTTTATCGTGTGAATTTCTGGATAGGGTTCGATCAACTGTTTCGTCCTCGCTATCGCCTGAACAGTCGCAGCGGAGTCGCCAAGCTGGCTGCCGATATGCACATGGATGCCGCAGATGCTGAGGCAGGGATAGCGCTCAGGCTGTTCCAGCGCGTCGCCTATCGCACCGGCAGACAGGCCGAATTTCGCGCTGCCGTGCCCGGTAGCTAGGTGCGGATGCGTATTGGCGCTTACCTCGGGATTGAAACGCAGCGCCACTTGTACCTTTTCCGCTCCGACAGAGGCCGCCGCATCATTTATGTATTGCAGCTCCAATTCATTCTCGACATTGAACCAGCCGATGCCTAGCTCAACCGCGGATGCGATTTCCGCGACTGTCTTGCCGACCCCCGCAAACACGATGTCTTGAGCAGCCGCCCCAGCCTGCAGCGCCCGGGCGATCTCGCCGCCGCTCACCGCGTCGATGCCGGCGCCTTCCTCAATCAGCGCCCGTAAGATTGCGCCATTGCTATTGGCTTTTGCGCTGTAATGGATGCGCGCGCCGATCGGTTCAAAAGCACCCTTCACGCGCCGATAATTCTTCCGAACGCGTTTGAGACTGTAAACATAGACCGGCGTCTCCAGCTCCCGCGCGATAGCATCCACCGGCAAATCGTCGATCATCAGCCTGGCGTCGACGAACCGTATCGAACTGTTGAAGACCATCTGACCTGCACGCTCCCTCAACATTTCCAAAGCTGCTAGGCACCTAACAAAAAAGGAGACATAGTCGCTATGTCTCCTTCTCAACTGCGGGAGCGACGGGATTTGAACCCGCGATCTCCGGCTTGACAGGCCGGCATGTTAACCGCTACACCACGCCCCCTTTTAACGAGACTACGTTATCATCTGCCCGACACGCTGTCAAGTGGTCGCTTGAGACTTGCAGCGCTATTGCATCAAATTATTATTCACTACACAGGCGCCGAGGGGCACGTAGACACAGCCCGTCGACACAGAGTGCGAGTTTTTTCAGGGCAGAACTCCTCTAGCAGTGACATACAAACGGGTGAAAATGCTTGTCGCGGAATCCAAAAGTGAAGTGTAATTTCACATCTTCTATAAATGAAAGACTCTTCTCAGTAATACCAGCAAAATAATGCGAAAAAATCCCATTTGTAGCGAAAGTTCTAGATGTAATCTTAGTCCCACCGAACGCGCTCCCCCTCTCCGATGCTTCGGGGAGGGGGCCGGGGGGTGGGGTTGAATGAAGGCGTTTTCGCATTCTCATTGCTTACTTGGAATTACTTCTGTTCACTGTTTACGTAAACTGAGTCGTTCAAGCGACGAGACGGCTTACGATTTTGCGTGAGCGCGGTAGCCCAATTTCGCTGCCGCCGAGCGGCTACAGCTGCCCGAAGCCGCCAATCGCGCTGGACTTGCCCGACAAATAACGGGCCGTCAGAATCAATATCAGTATCGACGGCGCCACAAAGACCAATGACATCGCCGCCGTGAGCGCATTGTTGCTGCCGGACGCCGTCGAGAAGAGCAGCACGGGCATCGTGATCACCTGCCCCGCTCCGATCAGAAACGTCAAGATATATTGGCTCCAGGAGATCAAATAGGCGAAGAGGCTTGCCACAACAATGCCCGGGAATATTGCCGGCAAGGTCACATGCCAGAAAGTCGCCAGCATCCCGGCGCCTAAGGAACGCGCCTGCTGCTCGTACTCCGGGTTGTAATTGGAGAAAACGCCCGACAAGGTAAGAACCACATAAGGCATCACCGGCACCAGATGAACCAATCCCACGCCCAGCAGATTGCCGGATAGTCCCCAGCGAATGAAGTTGATATTCAGCCCCATAGCGACAGCGATGCCCGGCACGATAGTCGGCGATATGATCAAAAACTCAACCACCCGCTTGCCCCGAAATGAATAAAGCCCCAGCGCGCGCGCCGCGGGCAGGCCGATGATGACGGAACTGAACGTAACGCCCACCGCCAGGATCGTGCTGTTTAGCAAAGCCTCGGGCACTTTGGAATTGGCCGCGACAATCGATTCCCAGGCGCGCAGGCTGATTTCCTTGGGAAACAGTTGCGGATAAAACCAGCGAAACGAAAAAGCGTTGAAAAAAAACGCGATCAGGGGCGTCAACAGCAAAAAGATCAGCAGCGCTACAGCGCAATAGTGCAAGGCGCGAGCCAGGCGTTTACTGATGGAAGGACGAGACGATACGGGCGCCATTGTTGTCACGGTCGCTCTCAATCTTTACGGATCGTGCGGCGGCTCAACCACATGTAGCCGAGCACCAGGAAGAAAACGATAATCGATATGATGATGCTGATGGCCATTCCCTCGGTGCGCGCATTCAAATCGGGATCACGGAAGAATCGTACAGCTGTCACCGTCAGCGTTCGCGGAAAGCGCACGCCCAATATCGCCGGCACCTCAAATGAACCGAAGGTGAACGCAAATACCAGAATCGATCCCGAAAGCACCCCGGGCATCACCAGCGGCAATATCACATAACGAAAGCGCTGCCAACGATTGGCGCCCAGGCTGCGCGCCAAATCTTCATAGTCCACGCCCAGCGACTGCAAGACCGCCAGTACGATCACCCCGACAAAGGGCACCTCTTTCCAGACAAAGGACAAGATGATGCCGATGCCGTACTTGTCCCTGACAACCACTGGAAAATCGCTTGGAAAGCCAAACACGCCCAACTGCGCGCCAGTGCGCGAAATCAACCCGCTCTGGGAAAACAGGAACAGAATGCCAATCGCCGCTACCACATGTGGAACAGGCAGATTCAATTGATATAGGAAGGTGGCCAGCCGCTTCCCAAAGAAACTGCGGCGCAGCAGGAGCGCCGTCGCCAGCGCCAACACCGCCGACAAAAATGTGCTGGCGAAGCTGACCCAGATCGTCAGCAAGAGTCCCTGCCAGAAAACACTCGCGTATTGTTCGGAGAATATGATGTTCTGATAGGCTTCCAGCGAGATCTCAGTGCGACCGATAATCGGCTGCCAACCAAGGCTGACCAGCGTGCCGTAACTCAAACCGCCGATGAACAACAGTATGATGACTGCCATGGTCGGCGCCAACATGATTGGGATGCGCCAGCGCTCCCAAAACCCCATTGAGTCGCTCCCCCTTCAGTTTGACCGGTCTCGTTTCGCTAGCACAAACTCCCGCGCGCTGCCAGGAAAATCTCATCTGTTCCCAGAGACCGCAAAAAATCCAAAAGCTGTCCGTGCATTTCCCCCGCTTTGTCTTTATTCTGGGGGTATACGTTGTTCTCCAGCTTGGGGTCCGCAATCCGATCGTACAATTCCACTTCCTCGCCCGCGACGCTATACAGCAGCGTCCAGTCCCGGCTCGTGACCGTGCTGGGCTGGTTCTCCCGCATGCGGCGCTCCTCGTCGTCGACCACCCTTATGCGCTGCCCGGCCAGGTACATCGGCCACGATGTCACAACATAGTCATGTATCGCGTCGACAGTGCCGTCGATTAGTCGGGTCAAAGAATCAGCTTGCACCCTTTCTGGCGCCTCAATCCCAACCAGATCCAAGATCGTGGGCATGACATCCGGCAGAGAAACCAGCGCCTCAATCCGGCCCGCCTCGGCGCCGGGCGCATAAAGCAGCAATGGTATCCGCGTCACTTCATCGTAGAGTGGGCTACGATACCATTCTCCTTTGGCATCGGATACGACTTCCTCGCTGTTTTCCAAGCGGTACATGAGCGTGGATGCGGCGCTGCCCTTGGCCGGTCCCAGGTAATAGCCAAGTTCGGACTTGAAACGCCCCTTGCCCCATAGTCCGTGCTCGCCGAAGTAAAAGCCGTGATCGGACAAGAAAATGATAACCGTGTTGTCCAGCAAATCCAACGATTCGATGCGATCCAGCAAACGCCCGACGGCCCGATCAACCATGGTGACTTCCGCGCAATAGTGCGTATGCGCCACTTCTATATCGCGCCTGCTGAATCCGGCCTCGCGCCAGTCCCAGTAAGTCGGATGCGCGCTGATATCGTCGGCATATTGCGCGTCATAAAGTTCCACATAATGTTTGGGCGGCTGCCAGGGCTCGTGCGGATCCCAAGTATCGACATAGAGGAAAAACTTGTCGCGGTAATGCCGCTCCAGCCATTCTTCGGCGATACGCAGCGTGGTCGGCGCGAAGCAATCGGATTCGTAGCGCCAGCCGGCGGTCACGTTGTCCCGCGAGGGACCGTATGCCTGGCCGCGCACCCAATGAAAATCGCTGAATCCGTTATCGTAGCCGTAACCGTGCCGCACCACAAAGGGCGTGTCCGCCACGCCGAAAGTCCGGTAACCCGCCGCCGTCATCAGCCCCGCCAAAGTCGTCTCGGTTCTCGGCAGGGGGCTCCAGCCCAGATAACTGAACGTGTGCCTGCCTGTCATCAAGTCGGCGCGCGCCGGCACCGTGGGAAATGAAGACGCAAAGGCATTGTCAAAGACAATTGCGCCCTGCGCGAAGCGATCAAGATGTGGCGTGCGAATCCACCGGTTCCCGTAACACCCGGCATGATCGCGGCGAAAGGTATCCGACACGATAAGAACCACATTCATGTGATTCGCCTGCTCCCCTTCACGCTTGACTCATATGTGAAAGAAGAAGGCGGTATCGCCGTGATACCGCCCCTATTGCTATCAACGATCAGCATTCGTCCCGCAATACACAACGCTCCCAATCTTGCTCGGTCAGCGTGTGATACTCCGACGCCGTATTGGGCACCAAAGCCGCGAATTCAGCCGGATCGGCCGCGCCGACAATAGCAGCGGCGATGTCCGCGAAGGTCTGCGCTTCCTCTTCACTCAACGTCGAGAAATCGACAACCGGCGTCGCGCCCGTCCCCAGGCTGTTGGTATCCAATTGCGCCGCCTGCATGTCCGGGCGTACCAGCAGATTGCCCATCACCAGCGCAGCCGCCTTGTTGGCCGAATTGATCGGTATCGCCAAATAGCTGAAGCCGCTAATCATGTTGGCGTCAAAGAGATAGGCTTTGGCAGTTTCGGGCAATTGCCCGCTGGCGATGCCGCGCGCCGCGCCCGTACCGGTGAGCGTCAAGGAGAAATCGACCTCGCTATTGGCGAAGAGTTCATTGAGCTCATTGGCCGTCGCTGGATAAGTCGCCCCTTCGCGCCAAAGATTGGGCTCCCAGGCATTGAGAACTTCCCAGGCCTGGGGCGAGCAATCATCCCAGACGGATTGATCGAACGCGGCGAACGGCGCCGGACCACCGCAGAGTTCATACATCAACTGTTTGACAATTCTCGTGCCTTGGAAGGCGCCAGGCCCCGGCGCCACATACGTGAAGCGCCCCGGATTCGCCGCGATCCACTCGCCCAATTCCGCATAGCTCCGCGGCAAGTCTTCCGCGTCCATTCTGGCAGTATCATAGATCCATTGGAATGCGCCAGCCGCCCAAGGCTGCTCTGAATAATCTATCGGCTCGCCGAAATCAAGCAAGAAGCCGCCGTCTTCCCAATCGAGGTACTTGCTATTGGGCACGTTTAAGGTCCAGGGTCCATAGAGCAAGCCCGCCTGCTTGAGCGTCTTGAAATTCTCGCCGTTGATCCAGATCAGGTCAACCGATCCTTCATCGTGCGCGACGCCCGCTTCTTCCTCGCTTAAGACTTGATTGACCGCATCAACCGTATCGGCCAACGGGACCCGGTTCAACGTCACACCATAGTTCTCCATCAACTCGCCGCCATAAACGATATCAACGAAGCTGTTCCAGGCATCGGAACCGCCCCACATGTGCCAGTTCAGCGTTTGACCGCGCGCTTCCTCCAATACCGCGTCCCAGCTATCGAAGCCAGGCGGACCTTCCATATCATCCGCCGTGACAGCCGCCAGCGGCATCAGGACCAGGCAAAGCAAAAAAGTTAACATTACTCTATATCTAAACATGATTATCTCCTCACCTATTCAAATGAACCCGTCTGCTCGCGCGCGAGCAAAATCACGCCCCGCTGTCGCGACTCGGACATCCATTGGCGCGGATGCGCCATGCCGCATTCTAACACAAAGGTTCGCATGTCTCCATTGATCGCCGGCTTATTGTAGCCACTATCGCTGTGCCCAACCCATTGGGGATAGCATTCTATCCGAGCTGCGACATAATTCCGTTTACGACAATTACCGGATGCGCGACGGTGTCGACTTCAAAATCGATCATGGAAATCACCAAAGCAGAATGGCTCGCTGCCCTGCGAATGTCGGCAGCGGACGTGCCGGACGCTGTCATCGTGGAAGGCTCCTGGTGGCGGCAACAGCGTACTGATTGGCGCCTTTCTTATCTGACGGATGTTGAAGAACTTCCTTTTCCCGATATCTTTGTGGGAGCGTGGCGAGGTCTGCGCGTCGCCTATTGCTGTGCCTACGGCGCGCCACGCGCGGTGGAGATCATTCATCTGTTTTCCCAGCTCGGCGCAAGACTGGCCATACAAATCGGCACCTGCGGCGGACTGCAACCTCAACTCAATCCGGGAGAAATCATCGTGCCAACCGTCGCCATCGCTCGCGACGGCGTCGCCCATCTTTACGGGGGAAAAGAAGAAATAAGGGGTGATCCCCTCTGGTCGGCCAATGCTCGCAGCGCCATACTTGAGCGTGGGATTAACGTACATCAGGGCACACATCTGACTTGGTCGTCGATCTTCGCGCAAGACCGGCGCCTAATCGAGGCCTGGCGCCGGGCCGGCTACTTGTCAGTCGATATGGAAACGGCGACAACACTTGCGACCGCCGGCTATTTCGGCGTGCCGGCGCTATCTATGCTGGCGGTCTGGGATGATCTAATTCATGGAAAAAGTTTTCTGGACCCGCTAGCAAAAGACGAACAGAACGCGCTCGATGCCAGCAATCAAGCTGTCTACGAAGTCGCGCTTCAACTCGTGGAAATGATCAACACAAAATGAAACGAGACCAACCTGTTCATCTGGATCGGCGGCGTCATGCTCTATTCAGGACGATTCGCATACAATTCGCGCCTGTCAGTCAACCGCGAGAAATGACAAATCCGTGACCTATCGCAAGGTGCTGGTATTCTGGCTGCCCTTGGCAATGGCCTGGCTCTTGATGACAGTCGAAGGTCCCTGGATTCAAGGCGTTATCAGCCGCAAGCCGGATTCCGAAACGCAATTGGCCGCCTTCGGCTTGATGTTCTCGCTGTCCATATTGATCGAAACCCCTGTCATCATGCTCTTGGCGACCGGCAGCGCCCTGGCGCGCAACCGACAAGCCTTTCGCGTCCTGTGGCGCTTCATGATGGCGGTCAATCTGCTGGTTGCCGTGGTCGCGGTGCTAATGGCATTTACGCCCTTGCTCGACTTCTATCTCGGCGCCTTGCTAAATGTCCCCCCTCATATCATCGAGGCGGCCCGCCCCGCCATGCGCATCATGATCCTCTGGGGCGCCTTGATCGGATATCGCCGCTTCCACCAAGGCATCATGATCCGCTTCGGCAAAACGCGCTATGTGGGCTACGGTACCGTCTTGAGAGTGCTTGTTTCCGGAAGCATGGCCCTGGTCCTGGGTGCAATCACCCAGGTCGCCGGCGCCGCCATCGGCGCCCTGGCGCTGGTATGCGCGGTCGCGGCTGAAGCCATCTATACCTACCGCGTCTCCCGCGTCGACGTCATGCGCTTGCTCGCTACACCGCTCACGGACAAGCTGCAATCCTTAAGCTATCGCGACGCGCTTCGCTTCCATCTGCCCCTGGCCATAACCAGTTTCGTCACTTTGGGCATCCATCCCGTCATCGAACGCGGGCTCGCCAGTATGCCGGACGCCTCACAGAGCCTGGCCGCTTGGCCCGTCATCTTCTCCATCATGCTCTTGACGCGATCGGGAGGCATGGCCTACCAAGAGGTCGTGATATCGCTCAACGACAGCGAAGAGCATCACCGCATCCTGCGCGGATTCACCCTGCGCCTCGGCATCGGCTTGAGCCTGATCATGACGGTATTTGTCTTCACGCCTTTGATCGACTTCTACAATACGACCATCCTGGATGTGCCGCGTAACCTGCACGGGCTTGTGCTGCTGGGCACGCAATCAGCTTGCCTGATCCCCCTACTGACCACCCTGCAAAGTTACCTGCGCGCCCTGCTCATGCTCAGCCGCAAGACCGCTGCTATCTACCAGGCCATCGTCCTGGGTTTCCTCGTCACGACAGCCATCGTATGGGCTGGCATCGACCGCGGCCTGCACGGGGTTCTGGCCGCCGGCTTGGGTCTGACCATCGGGCACATCATCGAGCTGGGCTATCTTTACGTCGTATATCGCAGACAGAACGCGGCCCTTAGGCTGCACTGGCAGTCCGCCGTGGCCCTTGCCGGGGGCGACTGATTCTGATACTGGCGCTGGGCGCCCCTATGCTGTCTGCCGAACAGGAGCGCTCGCATCGGCAGAGGCCATCGCCGAAAGCGCGAAAGGAAGCTGATACATGACTTTCATTAATGACATTCTGCCCCTTCGGGAACAAGCTGCGATTCGCGACCGCTGGCTCAAGCAGCGCTTGGATACGCTTGTCCCCGAACTGATGGATCGTGAAGACATCGATATGTGGATCATCGCCTGCCGGGAATACAACGAAGACCCGGTGCTGATGTCCATGCTGCCCGCCACGTCCATGTCCGCGCGCCGTCGTACCATGCTCGTCTTCTCGCGGGAAAGAGACGGAACTGTTCGCCGGCTGACCCTGTCACGCTACGGTTATGACGACCTCTACGAAACAGTCTGGGATCCTGATGAAGAAGACCAGCATGAATGCCTTGCGCGCCTCGTCGCCGAACGCGATCCCGCGACCATTGGCATCAACAACTCCGCAACCTTTTCCTTCGGCGATGGCCTATCCCTCACTGAGAATTCGCTCATTTGCGAGGCTCTAGGAGATCCCTACACATCGCGAATTGTGAACGCCGAAGGACTCTGCGTTGGCTGGCTGGAACGTCGACTGCCCGAAGAAATCCGCGCCTATCCGCGCCTGGTCGAGACCGGCCACCAAATCATCGCCCGCGCCTTCTCGACCGCGGTCATCCATCCTGGCATCACCACAACGGATGACGTCGTCTGGTGGATGCGCCAGACTATGCAGGACGCGGGCTTGCAGGCCTGGTTCCAGCCCACCATTGATATTCAAGCGCCTGGCCAAACCTATGAAGATACTGACGATCCACGGACGACGATTATGCCCGGCGACCTTCTGCACTGCGATATGGGCTTCCATTACCTGGGCTTGGCCACCGATCAGCAGCAGCATGCCTATGTATTGCGGCCGGGCGAAACGGACGCGCCGGCTGGGTTGCGCGACGCCTTGGCGGACGGCAACCGTCTGCAAGACATCCACACGGGGCTGATGCGCGTCGGCGCCACCGGGAACGAAGTGCTTGGCGCAGCGCTCGCACAAGCAAAAGCCGAAGGCATTCGCCCCCAAGTTTATACGCACCCGCTCGGCTACCATGGACACGCCGCCGGACCCATCATCGGCCTCTGGGATCGGCAGGACGGCGTTCCCGGCGTTGGCGACTATCCCCTCTTTGACGACACCGTTTATTCAATCGAGTTGAACATCCTCCGCAGTATTCCAGAATGGGACGGCCAAGACCTGCGCATCATGCTCGAGGAAGACGCCGTCCTCACTGATGGCGCGATGCGCTGGCTTGACGGCAGACAAGACGCCTTCTACTTGATCGGCTAGCCAGCCCGCGAAACCATCAACTTCTCATCTTCCTAACATGCTTTTTGCATCCCCGCAAAAGATTATTTACAAGTCCTTCCTATCATTGTGCTGATGAAACAATCACCGTTAAACAACAATGAAAGGAACGAATCAATGAAGCACCTTCGTCATCACTTTATCGCGCCCATGACCATTGGCGCGATCATTGCATTGCTGATGTTGGCCGCCCTGCCGGCCGCGGGCATCTACGCCGTAGACCTTGTCAGACATCCCAACGACGTATTCACTGACGTCTACCGGCATGCCAGCCCATCGGTGGTGGCGATCAGCGTCGAAACGGACTCGGGCGGCGGCAACGGCTCCGGATTTGTCATCGACGGGGACGGTCACATCGTGACCAATGCCCATGTTGTAGATGCAGCCCAAGAGATCGTCGTCAGTTTTATCGACGGCGCCAAAGTTCGTGGCGCAATCGTCGGCATCGACAAGGCATCAGATCTGGCAGTTGTCAAAGTCAATCTGCCTGCCGCCCGATTGTCGCCCGTCGCCTTCGCCGATTCACAAGACCTGGTCATCGGGCAAACGGTGCTGGCGATCGGCAGTCCCTACGGACAAGGCTGGACACTGACCTCCGGCATCGTCAGCGCCCTCGACCGCACCATTCGCGGCTTGACCGAGTTCTCCATCGGCGGTGTCATCCAAACCGACGCCTCGATCAACCCGGGCAATAGCGGCGGTCCCCTAATCAATCTCGACGGCGAGGTCATCGGCGTGAACTCCCAGATCATCAGCGGAACGGGCAGCAGCGCCGGCGTCGGTTTTGCCATCCCGTCAAACCTGACGCGGCGCGTCGCCCGCTCCTTGATTGAAACCGGCCAGATGCGCTACAGCCTCATCGGCCTCACCGGATTCGACGTCTCACTGACCGTGACTGAACTGTTAGGACTGCCCAACAACTTTCGCGGCGTTGTCGTGCGAGAAATCCTGGACGACGGACCGGCCGCCGCGTCGGATCTGCGCGAGATCGCTGAAATGCGCACCCTCGACAATGAGCTCGTCGACATGCGCGTCGATATCATCACAGCCGTTGATGGGGTCCCGATCATCGGCATGAATGATTTGATCACATATCTGGCCCGGCAAACCCGCCCCGGTCAAGAGATCACGCTCAGCGTATTGCGGGACGGCGTCCAAGAGCTGGCGCTTCCGCTCAAGCTAGGCAGCCGCTAGGCGCAGCGGCGCGCCTACGTTCAACTATGATAACGGCGTGGACGAGGTGAATCTCTAGGATGTGAAACACCTTGCCGGCGCTCATAAACTCGCAGATAAACTCCTCTCTTCAATGCTTTGGGATACCTCCCCGTGAAGCCTGACGACAGGACAGGTTTTTACTACCCCATCCCCGGACCTTCGCCAAAGCATTGTGGAAGGGTGACTCTACATTGGATTTGGGATTTAACTTGCTGAAATTCACGAAAATGAACACATAATACCATCTTCTTGTGGCGCGCTCCCCCTCTCCGATGCTTCGGGGAGGGGGCCGGGGGGTGGGGTTGGCCTTGAGATATGCGCGATACTGTCCTCCTCAGCCGTGAGGCGGGGGACCGAGGGGCACTGGCTGGGGGAGGCTTAGAAAAGGCCATACCCACACATTTTGCCGCTCCCTGACGGCGCTCTTCACTTTTTCTGCTGACTAACAAGCGGTATAGTTCGAGAGGGCTAATTTGCGGAGGAGTAGGCTATGCCAATGGGTCGCTTTCAAAAACAGCGCGTTCAACTCGAGACCGGCGGCTGGTCCCTGCTATACAGCCTGGAGATCGCTCCGCATCAACTGAAATTTGAAGACCTGCACCCGATGAGCAGCTATGTGCGCCAACAAGACATCGCCCGCATGCACTATGCCCGCGCGAAAGCGCGCGGGCAGGACAATCCGCATATCCTGACCTGGACCGCCATGCAGACCGACCGCCGGGCGCAGCACATGTTTCCCGGGCTCGATTATAGCTTTGGCGGCGAGCATATCATCAGCGCCAATTCCTTCGTCGCCTGTGTCCTGCGCCAATTGCTCGCGCGGGGCTGGCTGCAACTGCACGAATATATCGGCGATACTTACGAATGGCACACGGACATAGCTGCCGGCAACGACAATTGGCAATCCCGCGCCGACGCCCTGACGCGCTGGCTGGAAGAATCAATTCAACTTGATCTCTACCCCAACATTGAAAGAGGCAGCTACCAGCCGCGCCTCTTTCGTGAATTTGACGCCTGGCGCAACTTCGTGCGCATCGGCCGCTGCGACTTTGTTCGTCACTTTGTCCAGAATCACGAACGCATGGCGGCATTCAACACATCGCACTTCCTGCACGAGCATGACGACCTCGTCAGTCACCATTCCGGATACGGTGACGCCATCGGCTTGATGCTGTCGGAGCAGACCATACTGCGTCCGCCGCTTTATCGTCGCGGCTGCCTGCTGTTTGACGGCGCCGAGTGGACAGTGCAGACCATGAGCCTCGAAGACATCGCCCTGATATTGCCGGGCGATATCAGCTTGCGAGCCGACACCCGCGGCGACTATCAGTTCGGGCTGAATCCCGCCGATCCTTCGGCAATCGCCATCTACACCCGCGCCGCGCGCTTGGGCGAAAAACGACGTCCGCTCGATCGCACGCCTGCGGAAGACCGCCGCCATGAATTTGTCATTGTGAATCGCCAGGTGCTTAGCTGGAAGCGAGGCGGCGCGCTCCAGATCCCCCAAAATGGCTTTGTCTTGTCACTGGGCGCCGACGCCCTCCCAGAGTCCATCATTGACAACATTGCTGAGGACGCCTGGATAGAATACGAGTTTTCCGATCCGTCGAGAGGTCTGGTTTCAGGCGTCCAGGCCGGCCCCATCCTGCTCCAAGATGGTCGGAATGCGCTCGATTCCGCTGGCGAAAACGAAGAGTATTGGGCCAGCCGCAGCATCGACGACGAACATGTCGTCGGCATCACGCCGGTCAATATCGACCCCGGCTCGCCTGGGGAAAGAAAAGCGCGCACCGCGCTGGGCATTAAAGACGATGGTAACCTTTTGCTTCTCGTGGTCGACGGCTGCGATCCCGCGGCCAGAACTGAATTGGACAGCGGGGGCGCGACCCTCTCCGAGCTTGCCGACTGGATGAGTGCGAATGGCGCAATCCACGCCTTGAATTTGAGCGGCGAGGGATCTTCCCACCTCTTTGTCCAAGGCGGATTGGCGAACCGACCCTCCGACCGTCGCGGGCAGAAGGGCGTCGTCTACGAACGCATGCTTGCCTCAATCGGCATCGTCGGCTGAGTCCTTGTCCTCCCAACGAAATTCGCTCGGGGGCGGGCCAAAAGCCTTGATGAAATCATCCACGGCCTGCCTTCCATTGCGCGTCAAACCCTTGAAGAATGCCAGCCGATCGGCATTGCGATAGTCCAAGCGCTCTACGGTGAACGGAGCCAAAGTCTCGCGGTCTTTGCGCCGCCGGCTGATATCCAGATAGTAAGCCAGCGCGTTGTCCACGCTGTTTGCGTCCGTCCAGTCGGACTTGTAAATCGCTTGCCCCGCGCGATTGAAAATCCAGGTCATGTTGGGCATGCTGCCATAGGCGCGGTGACAGGCGCCGTCCAGGGCGTCGACGAGAATCGGCCTGCTGACGCCAAGCTCGTCGCGCAGCGCGGCAGCATGACGGAACTTTTGCTCCATTGAAGTCAGATGGGGAAAATGCTCCCCAGGATGCGCTTCATTGCTGTACAGGAACACCGACGCCACGCCGTCCTCGGCGTACTTGTCGGCGATCGCATTCATGGATGGGCCCGCCATCCCACAATACGGTCAAGTGAAGCTGCCAAACTCCACTACCAGATAAAGGTGGTTCGACCACCATTCTCCCAGCGAAGTTTGCGCCCGGTCCTCCAAGCGCCATAGCGGGAAATCCGGCGCGGCAACGCCCAATTCCGGGCTCTCAGCGAAGCGCATCCAGGGCATGAACTTCTCCGGCACGAATTCATCATAGTTGTACCGCTGCAACATGTCGCTATTCATTTCTCCGCCCCCTTTCCCATAAGCTGGCTCGCAACCTACAAGACTTGTTCGCTACTGCATATCATACGTATAGATAACAAAAAAGTACCGAAACAAACATAAAGAGAGCCGATCCCTGCGAAAATCAACAAATTATTACGAAGTCCGCAGAGTTTAGCTCCCCTTCCCTGATGCTTCGGGATACTTCCCCCGTGAGGCGGGGGACCGAGGGGGTACTGGCCGGGGGATGGGGTAGAAAAAGCGCGGCAGCATGACCTAGTACCGGACAAGCCTTATATTCCCGCCACAGCCTGGAGTTCCCGCCAGACCTTATCGTCCAATTCGATCTCTCCAGCAGCCATAACACCTGCGAAATGCTTGTCGCCGCGCTCGCCCGGGACGGGAATCTCGTCGACTCCCGGCAGCCTCTTTAACGCTTTGACACGGTTTATCAACTCGCTGACGCCCGATTGAAAACTATTCAAGTCCTCCGCCAGCAGCTCGGGATCAATCGCGAATATCAGATTGCCCCAGTCCGACTTGCTGCCATCGTCATTGCGCGTCGCGCCAACCAGCGGTCGTGTCAATATCTCGACAATCAGAGCCAGGCCAGCGCCCTTGAAGCCCCCGAAGGCTTTGATCGCGCCGGCCAGCGCCCGCGCCGGATCTGTCGTGAACTGTCCTTCCTCGTCGTAAGCCACGCCCTCGGGTATCGACTTGCCCTCCGCATTGGCCAAGTGGATGCCGTACCAGGCGATCGCAGCTGTAGCCATGTCGAGCACTATCGCCTTCCCAGCCGTCGGAATGCCCAGCGCCAACGGATTCGTACCCAGGAATGCCTCGTAAGACCCATACACGGCCATGAGTTCCGGCGAACCCGAAAACACAAAGCCCAGCAGCCCTTCGTCCGCGATCCAGCGCGCGTAATAGCCGATGGCGCCGGTTGGCGAATTCGTCCTGCGACTGCCGACCATGCCGAATCCCTGTTCCTTGGCTTTCTTAATCGCGATCTCGCATGCCCTGCTCATGACCACCATGCCCTGGTTCCAGCCGCCGTCAAGCAATGCCGAGAGCTTCGTTTCTTTGGCAATGCTGATGCGCCCGGCTTCGGGGTTGGCCGGCATGCCGGGACCCAGCAACTTGATCACATTTTGATTGTTGCCCCGCAATTGCGCGTACATGATGATCTCGAGAATGATCTCGGTATCGGCCTCGTCGAAGCCCTGCCTGGCTATGGCGCGGCGCGTGACATCGCGCAGCGTCTCGATTCTAATCTTCATAGACCGTGCTCCACCTTGCCCGGCGGCGACTGTGCCCCTAGACCTTGCCGCG
Organism: Chloroflexota bacterium; assembly: GCA_026708115.1. GTDB lineage: Bacteria > Chloroflexota > Anaerolineae > Aggregatilineales > Phototrophicaceae > UBA6055. Next base: position 6,665 of record JAPOVL010000037.1, on the reverse strand, counting down.
AACCAGGTCATTTGATGTCAAGTACTTGTAGCTGTCCTGCACCGCTTGCAGCATGTCGCCATCGCAACGGTCAATCTCAACAATATGCCATTCGGCCGTCGCTTCTGTGGCCGCAACGATCTCCGGCACCGACATTTTGCCTGCCCCGACCGCCGTCATGTTATCTTCCAAACTGAGCGAGCCGTCCTTCAGATGTATCAGCGGCGCCCGCCCGCCCGCCTGCTTGACAACTTCCACCGCGTCCAGGCCCCCGACTTGCGCCCAGTAAGTATCGATTTCCAGAAAGACATCATCGTCAAGCTCGCGGAGCATCACCTCCAGCGTGGCTTGCCCTTCCAATTCCTTAAACTCCCACCAGTGATTGTGATAACCCAAAGTTACCTTGCTGGCTTGCATGGATTCACTGGCCCGATTCAGGCGCTCGCATACGCGCTTGACCGCATCCACGGTCGCGAATTCGCTCTCGGGCAAATAGGCCACAGCAACGCGTGACAGATCAAATGCCTCCGCTTCCGCCAGCGCGGATTCCAGGTTCGCCCCTTCAGGAAAAGGCACGTGGCTATTACATACCTCAAGCTGCAACTCTTCAAAGAGATCCGCCGCAACCCCCAAACCGCCCGGCATCCCGCTATAGGGCTCGACGCCAACATAGCCCATTGCGGCCACGCTGCGCACAATTCCCTCAAAATCCTCCTGGAGCGCGTCGCGTAAAGAGTACAACTGTAATGCCACTGGTTTCACATTTGACATGAAATCTCCCTTTTCACCGACTGCGATTGCTATACAATTATTTTGGGACTTCTGAATGAGAATACCAGAGTCAATCAAGCCTTTATTGCTTACTTAGGATCCCCTGCTTCTGCGCGAACTGTATTGTTTTGATCTAAAGCCTAAGCTTGGATTGAGCGCTTCCTTGGGCTCAACCACAGCGACGGGCGGCGATCTGCAACAGATTCTCGCCAATATCCACATCTCCCAGGATCAGTCATTCATGGCAACCGCTTCTAGCGAGATACCGCTAAAATCCAAGAGCAAATCAAAAGACAACGGCGCGCTAGCGAAGTGGGTCCGCCTGATAGGCTATCTGAAAAAATACCGCTTGTGGGTGCTGACCGCGCTCGTCGGCATCATCGGCAGCAATCTGCTCGCTGTCGCCGTCCCCTATATCTTGCGCGATGTCGTGGATATCGGCATTGAAAAGCAAGATAGCAACTTCATGCTCAACGCCGGCTTACTCGTTGTTGGATTGGGTGTCCTGCGCGGGCTCTCCGCCTTCTTCGGCAGATTCTTCGGCGAGCGCCTTTCCCACTATGTCGCCTACGATATTCGCAATCAAATCTACGACAAGGTGCAGCGGCAGTCTTTCACCTATCACGATAGCGCCCAAGTCGGCACCATCATCACCCGCGCCATCAGCGATGTCAACGAAATTCAGCGCTATTTCAACTTCGGTCTCATGGACGGCTTAAATGTGCTCCTGCTCTTGATCGGCGTCGTCGCCATCATGATGGCGACCAGCCCGGCGCTGGCAGTCATATCATTCATCCCGCTGGTGCCCCTGGCTATGTTCTCCAATCGCTTCGTCATGCGCGTGCACCCGCGCTGGAAACAAGTCATGGACCGGATGCAGGTGCTGAGCAATCATATCCAGGAAAACGCGCTGGGCGCCGAAGTCGTGCGGGTCTTCGCCCGCGAAAGCTACGAAATCGAAAGATTCCACGACGAGAACAAACGGCTCTACGACGAACAGCTTGATTTCATCCGACAATGGATCACCTTCCTGCCGGCCAGCGCCTTCCTGGCTGCCATGTCAACCGCCCTGGTCTTGCTCTTTGGCGGCTATCTCGAAGCGCGCGGCATGGCCAATATCACCGTCGGCCTGGTAGTCACATTCAACGCCTACGTGCTGCTCCTGGCGCAGCCCCTGCGTTTTGTCGGTTTCATCATCCTTTTGACCACACAAGCGGTCGCCAGCGGCGAGCGCGTATTTCAGATTCTCGATCATGACGAATTGGTCGTTAACAAGCCGGATGCCGCGCGCGCCGACATCAAAGGTCATGTCCGCTTCGACAATGTCAGCACGCAATACTTCGGCTCCAATCATGCCATTGTCAAAAATATCAATCTCGAAGCGCATCCCGGCGAAATCGTCGCCATCATCGGCCTGACCGGCGCCGGCAAAACTACAATCGCCAACCTGATACCGCGCTTCTATGATGTCACGGACGGGCGCGTCCTGCTTGACGGCATCGATGTGCGTGATATTGACCTGGATCACCTGCGGGGGCAGATCGGCATCGTCATGCAACAATCCCTGCTCTTTTCGGCCACGATCGAGGAAAACATCGCCTATGGCAATCCCGCCGCCAGCCAAGGCCAGATCGAAGCAGCCGCCGTAGCTGCCAACGCCCACGAATTCATCATGGACTTCCCCGCGGGCTACCAAACTGACGTCGGCGAACGCGGCGTGACGCTTTCCGGCGGACAGAAACAAAGAATCGCCATCGCCCGCGCGCTCTTGATCGATCCGCGTATTCTGATCTTGGATGACGCCACCAGCAGCGTGGATACCCAAACCGAGCATCTCATTCAGCAGGCGTTGGATCGCGTAATGGAAGGGCGCACGACCTTTGTCATCGCACAGCGCATGAGCACGATCTTGAAAGCCGATCAGATCATCGTCCTCCGCGACGGCGAGATCATTCAACAGGGCACCCACGAGACGCTGCTCGCCGACGGCGGACTCTACGAAGAGATTTACAAGCTGCAACTGGAAGAGCAAGAGCGCGTACGACGGGAAGCCATTATCGCCGGCATCATCAAGATCCCGCTGGAAGAACGGCGCTCCACCCAGCAGTTCCGCAATCTGATCGACCGCCTCGCCGGGCGCATCACCAAGAACTGAGACTAGCGCGAATGACCCGCACCAAAGACAGGGCCCAGAACCCGCGCCTGCCCAAGCAAAAGCAAAACGGACACGAGCGCAGCATTCTCGAAATCGAGGACGACCACAAGCCCGGCTTCGACCGCGATGTCACCGCTCGCCTCTTCAGCTACCTGCGACCGCACCGCTACAAGTTGACTATAGCCATCGTGAGCATGCTCTTGAGCGTGGTGGCCAATGTCGTCAGCCCGCCCTTGATCGGCTGGGCAATCGACGAAGGCATCCGGGAGCGAGACATGTCCATAGTCGTCTTGGGTGTGATCGCCTTTATCTTAATCCAAATCATGGGGTTTATCGGCTTTCGCGTTCAAGTCGGCAATATGGCGGTCGTCGGACAATCCATCATTCGCACCCTGCGCGATCAACTCTTTGACCACATTCAGTATCTGTCAATTGACTTTTTCGCCGAATACGAAGTCGGCCGCCTCATCGCCCGCGTGATCAGCGATGTCAACGTCATTCGCGAGGCGGTGACATTCGCGGCTGTCGGCAGCATACGCGAGGTCTTGATGCTGGGCGGCATTCTCATCTCGATGATCCTGATCAATATCCAGCTCACCCTGGTCGCCTTTGTCGTCTTAATCGTGCTCGCAATCCTGGCCAACTTTTGGCGCGTTCACGCCCGCAGCGCCTATCTAAAAGTGTCGGACGCCAACGCCAAGGTCAACGCCGAGTTGTCCGAAGCCTTCAATGGCGTACGCGTCACCCAGGCATTTTCGCGGCAAGCGCGCAACTACGACCGTTTTACCAACGAGATCAACATGGCCAGCCGCCAGGCCACCGTTCGCGCAACCCTCATTTCCAGCCTCTTCTATCCCACTGTCGAATTGATCGGCGGCGTCGCCACCGGAACCCTGATTTTTGTCGGGGGCAGCCTTGTCCTCGAAGACAAGATCACCGTGGGCGTCTTGCTCGCCTTTATCTTGTACATCCAGCAGTTCTTCTTTCCGATCCGGCTGCTGGCGCAGCGCTACAACCTCTTGCAGGCTGTTATCGCCTCCGCCTATCGCATCTTCAAACTGATGGATCACCCGGCCAGCATCCGCGACCAGGTCAACGCTGACAATCTGCCCGGCATCCAGGGACATATCCGTTTCGACGACGTCTCCTTCCGCTATACGCGGGATGGCGAATGGGTGCTCAAGCACGTCGATCTTGATGTGCCCCCGGGTGCGACGGTGGCCTTCGTCGGCCATACCGGCGCCGGCAAGACCACCATGGTCAAGCTCCTGATGCGTTTCTACGACGCCACGGACGGCGCCATCACAGTGGATGACTATGACCTGAAAGATGTCACCCAAAACAGCTTGCGTCGGCAGATCAGCGTCGTGCCCCAAGACACGCACCTGTTTTCCGGCAGCGTCATGGACAATATACGCTACGGCCGCTTGAACGCCACCGACGATGAAGTCGTTGAAGCCGCCAAAACCGTCGGCGCGCACCCGTTTATCACCGGGCTGGCCGACGGCTACCTGACCGATATCATGGAAGGCGGCGCCGTGCTCTCGACCGGGCAGCGCCAATTATTGGCATTTGCCCGCGCCCTGCTGGCGGATCCCCGCGTCCTGATCCTCGACGAAGCCACCAGCAATATCGATACCCAGACCGAGCGTATCATCCAAAAAGCCTTGGAGCGCCTCTTGGAAGGCCGCACCAGCTTTGTGATCGCGCATCGTCTCAGCACCATCACCTCTGCCGATATGATTGTCGTCATGGACCACGGCGAGATCATCGAGCAAGGCAGTCATCAAGAATTGCTGGCGCGGGAAGGCGTTTATCATCAGCTATTCACGCTGGTCTGAGCCCCGGCCATCAGCGCCTGTTATCGTCTGAAAACTGAAAGTTGAGATCACTTGCGCGGCGAATCGTCCTTTCGCCATAGCGATCGCGCAAGTTATCCAGGACCGACTGCAAGTCATCAACCTGGCGCTCCAGGGTCCGGTCCTGCCATAGTCCGAGCTGGCGATTCGGCATGGCGAAGCCGCTCAAACCCACGCCAATCAAGCGCACTGCCCTGCCATCCGGCCAATGCCTTTCAAATAGCTCTCTTGCCTTGGAGCAAATCTCGTCGTCGAGGTCGGTGGGGCTGTCCAGCGTCACTTGCCTCGTCAAGGTCGTGAAGTCTGTCCAGCGCAGCTTGAGTTTGACCGTCGCGCCGGCCAGGCCCGCCTTGCGCGCTTGCCTGCCAACGCCATCCGACAAGCGCCGCAAGGTCAACTCCAACTGGTTCCGATCGTTCACATCGCGCGCGAAGGTCACTTCCTTGCTGATCGATTTCGCCTCTCCGCTCGACAAGACCGGGCGATGATCAATGCCCTGCGCGCGCTGCCACAACTCGCTCCCTAGTTTGCCAAGCCGTCGCTTGAGCGCCTCTTCCGACCAATGCGCCAACTCCCCAACCCGCGTCAGTCCCAGCGCAGCCAGGGCATCCGCCGTCTTCGGCCCCACCCCCCACAGCGCGCGTATCGGCAGCCCGGCCATGAACTGGCTCTCCTCGCCAGCCCCTACAATCGTGATCGCATTTGGCGGCTTGTCCTTCGCTTGACGCGCCTTGCCTACCGTATTGGCAGTCTTTGCCACCAGCTTGTTTGTGGCTCCGCCCAGCGAACAGGGCAGATCCAGCTCCTTGTTAATGCGCGCCTGCAAATCCCGCGCGATGTCCTCTATGGGACGGGGCAGTATCGTCACATCGAGAAAAGCTTCGTCAATCGACAGCGGTTCCACATCCGGCGCCGTATCCCGCAAAATAGCCATGACCTGCCGCGAACGCTCCGAATAAGCGCCCCGCGTCTGCGAAACGATGATCAGGTCCGGGCAAAGCCGCAGCGCTTGCGACATCGGCATCGCCGAGCGCACGCCGTATTTGCGCGCCGGGTACGATGCCGAAGCCACCACCCCCCGTTCTCCCGGCTGCCCGCCCACAGCAATCGGCTTGCCCCGCAAGTCCGGATTGAACTGTTCCTCCACAGCGCAGAAAAAAGCATCCAGGTCCAGATGAAGGATTTTTCGGGTCTTTGGCATGTGCCTGGCCCTCAACTCATTCAAAAGCCGTCTTCGCGAGACAGGTCGAACGGCGACTAAATCATATAGAATATATTTTCTATAGTAACAGGTCTTGATGTGGAAATCAACCATCTCACTTCCGGAGGGTGCATTTCAGATTATTGGCACATCAAGCTGATTTCGGGCGACATGGTATGTCGCCCCTACAAGGCTTGTCCGCTACTGCACATATTACTCATAGATAACGGCAACAATACCACAACAATACAAAAAGGGAGTCTATCATTGCGAAAATCAACAAATTATTACGATATCCGCCAAGCTTAGCTCCCCCTCTCCCCTTGTGGGATTTCCGCCCCCCGCTTAGCGGGGGGACCGAGGCTGAGGACATGACAGCTTTGATCCGATTGGCTATGAAAGCGACCGGACAAAGATCACAAGCATCTTATTGGGCGAAAATTGTAGGGGCGACTCTGTGAGTCGCCCGAAATCGCCACAGAAATTACAGGTTTTGCAACGGTATTCCGCCAAGCTAAAACCTGTCATGTCCTCAGCCGCTTAGCGGGGGGACCGAGGGGGGCCAGGGGCCGGGGGATGGGGGTGTAAATTTGCCAAAACGCGACCATTTAGTCGCCCCTTCATAACACACCTGTGCTAACGTGACTCTACAGCGCAAATATAAAAGGACTCCCCATCATGCAAGCAACCTACAGCCTCG
>JAPOVL010000050.1 GCA_026708115.1 Chloroflexota bacterium | reverse complement strand
CCACTATTCTGCTGTTAATACGCACTCGTCCCAAAAATGAGACAAAAAAGACGAGAGATCTCCTCTCACCTTCCAACCCTAGCTTAGCAACGACAGCAGCAACTGTCAAGGATACAATAGATGAATTGCGAAAATTCCTTGAGAATCGCTGGGAATCTTTTCTAATTAACCGCGTCGCTCATGCGACGAGAAGGCTTATTATTTTGTGTGAGCGCGACATTCCTGGGACCTTTTCGCCGGTTACGCGCCGAGCAGCTGTTGGGGACAGTCGCCAACAAACACCGTCGCACTCTAAGCCCGTTCGACTAATATGTCAGAGAAGCCGATTGGTCGACCTGCGCTAAATGTCTCGCGAACCCATGCTCTTCTTTACGTTGTGCGTCGCGTTGTAATCCATTGCCGCGCGCAGCAAGGTCTTGAGCGCGGCAAGGTCTATCTCGTCACCCTCGAATATATCAATTGCGCGTGACTGACTGGCGCCCAAGCTCGCATTAAAGAGTCCATGCGGATCCGGGAGATGGGCGCCGTGATGCAAGGTGAGCTTCACCTTGGCTTTGAAGATATTGCCATGACCGAGGATTCCCTCGTGCGACCAGAAGGGCGACCCCATGTACTTCCAGTCTTCGATTACTTCAGGGGCGACTTCGTGGATGATCTTGCGGAGCCGCGCCATGGTCTCGCCCCGCCAGTTATCGTGCGCCGCGATGAAATTGTCGATGCGCTTGATAGCTTCCTTGCGGTCTAATGGCGTGGATTTGCTCACGTCTTGGGTCGCTCCAGTTCCAACTTGACATCTAATCCATTGAACCGCGTCCCCCGTGCGACGAGAAAGTCCGTTATTCTGTCGGAGCGCGACACGCTTGTGGATAATTCGCCGGTTACACGCCGAGCGCCTGTTTCAACTAAGCTCGCTGCGCCCTTCCAGCGCCCGCATCAGCGTCATGGAGTCCACGTACTCCAGGTCGCCGCCCGTCGGGAGACCACGCGCCAGTCTCGTCACCTTGACACCCGTTTCTGCCAACTCACGCTGCAGATACATCGCCGTGGCATCGCCTTCCATGCCCGGATTGGTAGCGACGATAACTTCTCGGACGGCGCCCGTTGCCACGCGCTCCACCAATTCGCGAATCTTGAGATCGTCCGGGCCGACACCGCTGACGGGGGAAATCGCGCCATGCAATACATGATATTGGCCCTTGTAAATGCCAGTACGCTCCAATGCCATGAGGTCCAACGGCTCTTCAACCACCGCAATCAGCGAAGCATCGCGTTCCGAGGAAGCACAGACGGGACAAGGATCCTCCACAGTAATATTGAAGCACATGCTACAAAATCGTGTTTGTTCCTTGAGGTTCGTCAGCGCAAGGGCCAAGGCTATAGAAACATCATCGGAGGCGCGCAACAGGTAATAGGTCAGCCGGGACGCTGTCTTGGGACCCACACCCGGCAAGCGAGAAAACGCCTCCACCAACTTGGTAACTGGTTCGGGAATGGCACTGTTCATAGTTTTTTTCAGGCATCCGAAAGGCCGGGATTCGAAACGCGGCACACCATTAGGGCGTCTAGCCGAGAAGACCGCCAAGACCGGGAATATTGCCCAAACCGCCCGTGATTCGCTCCATACGTTCAGCCGCCATTGCCTGACTCTGCTCAATAGCCTGGTTAACTGCCGCCACCAGCAGATCCTGCAAGTCGTTACGCCATTCTTCATCATCCATATCGATAACTTCGGGGTTGATTTCCACCGCCTGCACGCGCTGGTGCCCGGTAATCACGACTCGTATAGCGCCGCCTCCCACGGTCACTTCGACGGTCTCTTGCTCGAGGCTCTCTTGCGCCTCCGCCATATCCTGCTGCATCTTCTGCAGCATTGCCATGGGATTAGCGCCCCCGGGCAATCCTGACGAAGAACCCCGCCTGCTTCCGCGTCGTTTGCTCATGTTCTTGCTCCTTTATTCTACCTGAGATCATGCTCCATATTCCGGTCCTGTTAGCCTTCCTGCGGTGGCTCGGTTGATGGATACAGCCGATAAACATTTGCCCCGTCGCCTTGATGCTCGAAGAGGAGTTCGGCGTCGCGTCCTGCCATCACTTCCGGGCTCACTTCCGCATCTTTGACGACCGCGTAAATCGGACGGTCCGGAAAATGCCGCGCGATGTTCCTGCTGATGTAATAATAATCCTGTGCGCCGGTGTCGTTGCGATAGAAGCGATTCAACTGCCGTATCCGCTGATGATAAGCTGAAATGTTCGCGGTGTAGTACAATTGCTCGCGTTTGATATAGAGTTGTCTTTCGAGCAATACATTGGCATACATGAAACTGTCCAGGGGTACAATAATGACGGCGTTGCTAGGCGTATTGTCACGGACCCAGTAATATGCATCATACCGATTGTGCCGATTATTGAGATGGATGATGTGGCTACCGTCATACTCGAATCCTGCTATGGAATCATGGCGGGCTCGTTCAATCATGAAAACCTCAATGTAAGCAATCCGCGAATATGTCAAGACGAAGAAAACAATCGCCGTCAAGCCACCGACAAATCGCCATGGCTTAACACGGCTCTTGCGCATGATTTGCAAGCTGTGTAGCGCCGAAATCGCAACCAGGATCGTCAAACAATACAGACCTTTGTGCTGAATTTTATCGTAATAGGCCACAAAACTTGATGCCAGTATTAGGCCAAGCGACCCGCTCAACTGGACAAATACGTGTAAAACGTTGTCTTTTCTGTTCAAGACAGTGAAATTCAAAAAAAACAATGGCAACAGCAAAACGAATGCGCCATTGATCATGCCTAGATTATAGGAATTCATGAATTCAAATCCAAAGCCGTCGTGCAGATTGTAGGCCGAATCGCTGACATACTTGAGCAAGGGAAGCGACAGCCCGAAACTTACAAAGAACCAGGCGAATAGCGCTCGCGCCGAAATCCGCCCTTGAAGCAAACTCCAACCTGCCGATCCGTATACTGACACATTCTTTTGCCGAAGCAGAGAGAAACAAACTGTTGCAGCGACTCCGCCCAACAACACCACCACGATATACATCGTAACGATTGGAAGGCAGGCTAAACCGATAATGCCCCAAGCCGAAATGAGAACAAGAGATAGAAAATCAAGCTCGCTTTCTAAAAATCGAAGGCAGATGTAAAGCACCGACGCAAATGCTGCGATGCTAACATTAGTGGTATTGATATTTATAATTTTTGTCAAGGAATTGTGCAGATACCGGTTGGCGCCGTCCAGTAACAGAACACGCGTGTCATTCGGGACATAAGTACCGTCGATATGAGACGCTATCAAGCTGAAAATGCCCGTCATGTTTATCGACGCGTATACAAATATGATCAAGAACCCCAAGTATATCGTACGCGGTTTCGCCATGCGAAGGCGCACCAGTACTTGACCTATCCAGAGAAAACTAAGCAACATAGATCCAACATTTATCAGAGTAGCAACATGAGACGCTTTAAGCGAGGTGAGCTTGACGAACGCCGCAATATATGCGTGCCATAGCCAATAGTAATTGGCGGGAAATCCCGCCAGGAAAACATTCTCAACCGGCGTCGATTCATACATGAGTTGATAGATATACCCGAAATGAATGTCGGGATGGTTCATCACTTGCATGGTTGGGCTGGTAACAATGATGAACAGACCAGGAGCCAAAACTATTACTGGAATCGCCATCGGCAAGAACATCCGCCAAGCAATGTCGAAGCCGCTGTAGCCCCCCTTCTTATGCTTGCTCCACGCTCGCGCTACCAAGCAACAAAAAGGCAGAATGATGGCGAACAATAACAAAGCAGCCCAGTTTTCTATCCTCATTGGAATCAACAATGTCAGTACATATCCGACGCTGACAAAAAGCGCGAATGAAATAATCCAAAGTGGTACTACGATGTCGGCCAGCGCCATAGCGATCACTTTCAACATAGTCCTGGTTCTATCGTCATTCGCTATCAATTTCGCTCCTTTGGGTTCAGCAAATACACATTGCCGCCGTCTGCCCCGTGTTCGTAAACCATCTCTGCGCCACGCTCACCCATCACCTCCCTTCGGACCTCCGAGTCCTTGATAACGGCATAAAAGAGACGGCCGGGTAATTCTCGTTCCATGTCTTCGATCAACGCGCGATATTCCCTTGCTTCGCTTTCTTCACTATAAATCAGTTCTAAATCACGCGCGCGCTCATTATACGCAAGAAGACTCGACTTGAAATGGAGCTGCAACAGACGGACATATAGCATCCGCTCATGAAACAAGTTCGAGTATTTGGACGGGATAATCGGAAGCACGACGACAGCGTTTGCAGGACTATGATCGCGAATCCAGAGATAGGCCGGCAGGCGCCCGTCAACGTCGCTTGTATGCTCGAGATGCCTGCCGTTGAATATGTAGCCCCCCTCGGCATAATCACCTGCCCGCTTGACGTTGCTTGATGACACGTAAATGACCTGAGAAAGCACCAGGATGTACAACAATAATGTTATGGCCCGGCCGGAACGACGCCAGTTCATGCTCTCCTGTTGCCGCATTGTCCGCAGAGCGAAGAGCGCGGACAAGGCCATCAGCATGCCCAGAAAATAGATCCCCTTGTACTGGTTATTATCGGGCAAGGTCAGGAAGGTCGCCGGCAGCAATGCAATAAATCCACACAACTGAATGAAGGTCTGGCCGCGATCTCTCCCGCGCCACAAGAATGAAAACTGCAGTAGAAAGAGCGGCAGCAACAGGAGCAAGGCGGTAACAATTGTTCGGATGTTCGCCCCGCTTAATCCAAAAGGACGTCCCGCGCTGAAGCTGCCGACAATATCCAGATTGTACTTTACTAACGGCAGTGAAAGCGCGAGGCTGAGCGTCAACCAAATCAGGAGAACGGGGGGCGAAACGACCGCTGCAAGCGCTCGCCACCTCTCCCTGATCCAATTGATCTTGTCTGGATCACGGATCCAGTCATGCGCGACAAAGACCGCTAGACCGCCCAGCAAGACCATAACGATATATAGCGCGCCGATTTCTCTGACGGCTAGAGCAGCAATGCCAGCGGCAGAAACGATAATCAGCGCGCCGATCGAGATCTTTTCTTTCGCCAGACGGACACAGGCGTACAGCGCGGCTGTGAAGGTCATGATGCCCAGCGTCACGCTGGTGAAGTTCATCACCTTGCCCATGACGCTGTGTAATCTTTCGTCGGCGCCGGGAAGCCTCATGATGTCGAAGGCATAGGGCGTATAAGTGCCGCTGAAGTAATGCCCCAATAACGTCGGCGTGCTGGTCAGATTAACCGAAAAGTAGACCAGCAGGATCATCAGACCCAGCGTCAGCGTCCCGGGCTTGCCCAGATCCAGCAATTGCAGCGTCTGCCCTATCCACAAGAGGCTGCTGAATATCGCGGCGACGTTCACGATTGACGATGTCGATGCCGGGCTAAAGCCCGTAACCTGCGCGATCGTCGCCAGATAGGCATGATACAGCCAATAGTAATTGGCGGGAAAACCGACCATGAAGACGTTGTCGATTGGCGTTGCGTCGTACTGGAGCTGATGTATGTAGCCGATATGAATGTCGCCATGGTGCGTGACCTGCAAGCTCGGGCTGCTGAACTCGGCCCAGACCGCCGGCAAAATGACCGCTAGCGGCATAATTGGCAAAAGCGCGCGCCAGGACGGGGCCCGATATTTGTCCCCTCTCCACTTGACGCGGGCGCATTTTGCCAAGACCGCCCCAGGCGCGAGCAAACTCAGCCAGAACAGCGCTTGCCAATGCCCTATTGCCACAGGCATGAGCAGCGTCAGGATGTATCCAACACCGACAAATAGCGCAATAGAAATGAGAAACAGCGGATTGAGAATGTCGAGAACCAGGGACGAAGTCAGCCGCCACATCAAGCCCGGCCTATTCAGCGTCATCCACCACACCGCCCAGCGCCTTGCCTGCAGCGATCAAGGGATCTTCCGGTTCAAGCCTGCCCTGCCCCGTCCCTTCCGCTGGCGGCGCGGCGCCTTCGACCACGCGCACTTCCAGGCGCAATTTGACCTCGTGCAAATCGAAGATCGCCTGCTCAATGATTTTGGCGCGCTCCGGCGCGGCAATCTTTTGCCGAAAGAAGTCTGTCTGCACACCCAGGATCAATCGATTGCCTTCAATCGCCCGCACATGCGCGTGTTCCAGCAAGGGCGGGAGGTTGCGGCTATAGCGGTGCACCTGGGTAAGAACCTCCATCCAGCCTTTTTGGATCTTGCCAACAGAATAAGCCGGCGGCTCGCCCGGCGCGCTGCCGGCCACGCGCTCATATGCGGACTCCGGCGCAACCTCCTGCGCGCCGTCAGAGCTCTTCCCCGCAGGTACCGAGGACCCGGACCTCGACCCGGGCCGATAATCGCTTGACTCGCTGCCGTCCGCCTGCAGGCTCTCGACCAGCGCCAATTCCAATTCCAACTGCGGCTGCCAGCCTCCTGTATAGTTGTTGACCGCTTCGTTGAACCTGCGTATCGTCTTGAGCAGCCGGGAACGGCTGATGGCTTCCGCCAGTTCTTCGCAGAGCGCGCGATCTTCTTGAGAAGCCTCTATCAGATCGGCGCTTGCGGTCTGACTTAGCATCACATGGCGCAGATACTCAACCACCTGCTGACCAAACTGCCGCGGATCGCTGCCCGAGTCTATCGCTTTGTTGATGATATGAATGCCCAGCGGCAGGTCTTCTTCCGCCACCGCCTGGACCAGATCGCGGACCTGGATGCTCGCGGCGGTTCCCAGCAACTGCTGCGCCGCTTCCAGGCTGACCAACTCTTCCGGCTCCGTGACGATCTGGTCGAGCAGACTGATGCTGTCGCGCACGCTGCCCGTGCCTTGACGCGCAATCAAGTCCAGCGCCGCGCCGTCGATCGCAAAGGACTCGCTTTCCGCGATCTCCGCCAGCAACGCGCTGACTTCCTTCTGCGAGACCCGTCTGAATTCGAAGTGCAGGCAACGGCTCTTGATGGTGGCCGGCACCTTGTCGATTTCGGTGGTCGCCAGCACAAAAATGGCATGATCCGGCGGCTCTTCCAGTGTCTTTAGCAACGCGTCGAAAGCGTTGCCGCTGAATCGATGAACCTCGTCGATGATATAGACCTTGTACCTGCCTTCGCCCGGCGCAAAAGCGATCTTGTCGCGCAATTCGCGCACGTCATCGACGCCCGTATGCGAAGCCGCGTCAATCTCGATCAGATCGAGAAATCGACCCTCATTGATAGCAGCGCAATTGGAACATTCGTTGCAAGGGCGCCCGGCCGCGTCTTCATATCTGCAGTTGACCGCTTTGGCCAGCAAGCGCGCATTGGTCGTCTTGCCGGTGCCCCGCGGACCGCTGAAAAGATAGGCATGGCGAATACGCCCGCGAATCAAGGAATTTCGCAGTGTGCGGGTTACATGCTCCTGCCCAACGACATCGGCAAAAGTCTGCGGCCGCCACTTGAGATACAAGGCTTGTTCGGGCAAGGGATGACCTCCGACTCCACCTGTGAGTCTAGCACCTAAAGTTCTGAAATGACAAGCGCCGAATCACCTCCGCAATCGGACCAGAAATTGGGTCGAGCCCGTTAAAATGCGGCCCGCATAACAGCGAACTTGACCTTTTACGGCTCGCATCGGTTACAATATTGGGTAAGCGAACCGTCCAACATCATGAACGAGACGGTTTCCGCTTACCGCTAGAAGCAAACGTCAAAGCATAGAGAAACAGGAGCAAGTCATGGTATTGGTAAAGGACAGCTTTGTCTCGGTCGCCCGTTACGCAGATTTGCAGGGCAAAGGCAGCATCACCGTCCATCCCAATGGCAAGGCGATCGTACTCTTCCTTTATGGGGACAGGGTTTACGCCGTAGACAATCGTTGCCCGCATATGGGCTTCCCCCTGGACAAGGGATCGGTCGAGAACGGCATCTTGACCTGCCACTGGCATCACGCCCGCTTTGATCTCGCCAGCGGCGGCGCCTTCGACCTCTGGGCGGACGACATTGACGCCTTCCCGGTCGAGCTGCGCGACGGGGAGATCTATGTCGATATACATTCTAACGGCAATACCGTCGAACATCAGCGTAATCGACTGCGCGACGGCTTGCAGCACAACCTGAGCCTCGTCGTGGCAAAAGCGGTTATCAACCAGTTATGGCAAGGCGTACCGGCCAACGAGCCCTTCCGCATCGGGCTGGAATTCGGCACCCACTTCCGCGGCATGGATTGGGGGCGCGGCCTGACGACGCACGGATGCACCATGAATCTGATTCCATACCTCGACGGGGCCGATCACCCGCTTGCCCTGTTCCACGGCTTGGCGGATGTCGCCAGCGACACCGCCGGCATGTCGCCGCGTTTCAATCCGCGGCCCCTGCCCAATGCCGAAACGGACATCGCCACGCTCAAGCAATGGTTCCGTCAATTCGTAGAGGTCCGCGACGCGCAGGCCGGGGAACGCGCCATTGTCTCCGCCTTGAGAGCCGGCGCCGATGACGTTCAGATCGCCGATATGCTTTTCGCCGCCGCCACCGACCATCGCTACCTCGATGCCGGCCACACTCTGGACTTCATCAACAAGGCCCTGGAATCGGTCGATCTGGCGGGCTGGGATCATGCCGAACTGGCCTTCACCAGCGTCGTGCCAAACTTGACCGACGCCCGTCGCATGGAAGAATCAAACGCCTGGCGCAAGCCCATTGACCTGGTGCTGATCCTGGAGAAGGCCTTCGACGAGTTGCCGGCGGCCATCGCCGCTGGTCGCGACCGGGCACATAGGCGCGATATTGCCGCCCTTACGACCATCTTGCTCAGCGATGATCCGCAAATGATCGTGGACACCCTGCTCGATTGTCTGCGGGCGGGCATGTCCCCCCTGGACCTGGCTGGCGCGGTTGCTTACGCCGCCGCCCGCCGCATCGCGCATTTCCATACCAGCAACGAATTCGGCGACTGGGATACGGCGCTGCACACCTTCACCTTCGCCAATGCCGTCTACCAGGGCTTGACCCGCGTTGAATCGGCCGAGCTGTCCCGCGGCATTTTCGACGCCGCCATGAGCATCTACCTCGATCGCTTCCTGAATGTGCCCTCCGTTCGGCTGCCACAGCCGGAGGTCGTAGCCAATCCCGACGCGCTGCTCGACGACCTGCAATCCCTGCTCAATTTGCAGCAGCAAGTCAATCAGGCCGGAACATTGGCGGCGCAGTATCTTGCCAGCGGCGGATCGCCGGGGCGGCTGATGGCAAAGATGGGGCATTTGCTTTTGCGAGAGGACCGCGACTTTCACACCATACAGTGTATCGAAGCCAGCTTCAATCAATACACGATCTTGCAGGAGCGGGCCCCCGAATTGGCGCCGCATGTCTTGATCGCCGCCGCTCGCTACCTGGCCGCGCATGCGCCAACCATGCGCTCCCAATTGCAGACCTATACCATTGCCCGCCGCTTGTCGCGTGGAGAGAATCTCTTTGAAGAATAATGGACGGAGAATAGCGGACGGAGAATAACTAACGGTTGTAAATGATGTAAGTCTCGCGCAGTTCATCGCATAATTCGAGGTAATGGCGATAGCGCCAGCCTTCCACCTTGCCGGCGCGGACCGCCCGCCGCACGCCGCAATCCGGTTCCTTGCTATGCGTGCAATTGCCGAACTTGCAATCCAGGACGTATGGTTGGATGTCGACGAAGTAGGCGTCCAACTCATCCGGCTCGATATCCCAGACGTTGATCGACCGGATGCCTGGGGTATCCGCCAGGTAACCGCCGCTGTCCAGTCGTATCAAGGCGCTGTCCCGCGTCGTGTGGACGCCCTCTTCCGAGACGCGTCCGACCGACTTCACCTGGCGTCCCAAGCCCGGCTGTATGCGGTTGAGCAGGCTGGTTTTGCCAACGCCCGATGGACCGGTGAAGACTGAAATGCCCTCATCCAGGATCGACCGCAATCCGTCGATGCCGTCGCCGCGCAAGGCGCTGCTGCGCAAGACCCGATATCCCATTCTCTCATAGGGAGCGAACTGATCCTGTATGGAGGCCGCGCCCGCCAGATCGATTTTGTTGACGACAATGTAGAGCTCGCTGATCCGGGATTTTTCCCCGGCCACCAAGAGTCGATCCAGCAATTCCAGATCTGGCGGCGGTTGCGCGGCAGCCACCACGAACAACGCGCGATCGGCATTGGCTATGATCACTTGCTCGCGTTCAGCTTGGCCGGCGCCGCGCTTGCCGGTCGTGCGCATAGCGCGCGAAAGCACGCTCTTTCGCGGAGACAGCGCCATGACAACGCCGGTCAAGACGCCGGTGCCTTCGTCTCTGCGGGTCGTAATTGACACCCGGTCGCCGATAGCCGCAATATCGCTGGATTGCGCCGCTTCCTTCAGCTTTCCCCGCAATTCGCACATGTAGGTATTGCCGTCGGCTGCCTCGACCCAATAGAAGCCGCTTTGTTCCTTGACGATCAATCCCTCTTGTGCTGCGCCCAAACATGCTTCTCCCGGCTACGCTTTTCTTTCTCAACGCTTATGCCAATTATAGACGCAAGTGGCCAATCCAGCACATGCTTCTTCAAAATGGAGTAGTGTATTCTCTTCTATTGAAATACTTCGTAGACAGTCCCCAACATGGCTTCATTTACCCACAATACGGGTGGGAGGGACGACTGACCTGCGGTGTCGCGGTCAGCGTCGAAGGGCTATGCCTACGTGACCTGCATCTCTCCTTGTGGGAAGTCCGCCTAACGTCGACAAAGTCTCCCACCGATACTTCGGAGACTTGGAACTGTGTAGTGAATTACAAAAAGCGCGACCATATAGTCGCCCCTTGCCCAAGCGACTCTGCTACCCTGACCGTATGAACGCCCCCGCCCACAACCCGATCCGCTCCCAACTCTGTCCGAAAGGAGGAGCCGCTTTGTCCGAAAAAGTTCTTACTTTCTCCGAAAAACAGACAATGCGATATGAAACCCTAGTAGACCTGCCCGGATCGTCGTCTTGGAATTTCTTGCCTGGCCCACACACAATCGCGCTACTGCGCCGCGGCAATCCAATTCGCCCCATAGATTGGCGCAAATTGCGCCAAGGTGCTGTCCCCTCTAACGCTTATGCGCGCTTGCTTTCAGCGCAATTTGCCATTGGCGTCTTGGCGCAAAATAGTTTTATGGCGCGCGCCAACGCCATGGCCGCTCTCAACCCCGCTCAAACCCCCGTCCAGACTGCAATTCGGCATTGGCGCAACCCCGGAATTGTCTGGCGCGGTTCCCGCAAATTCGCCGATACCCCCTCCGCGGATTTGTTAGTGTATCCAAACTGCGGCCCATCACGATCCGCCGAGCCATCGGCAAAAGTCCGTCGCA
Organism: Chloroflexota bacterium; assembly: GCA_026708115.1. GTDB lineage: Bacteria > Chloroflexota > Anaerolineae > Aggregatilineales > Phototrophicaceae > UBA6055. Next base: position 237,626 of record JAPOVL010000050.1, on the reverse strand, counting down.
TAGTCAGGGGTGACAAAATCCTGTACACTTAGTTGAAGCAAAATGGCCATCCGGCGGAAGGACGCGACGTGTCGGAAGAGAACAATGAAGTAAAGCTTGGCAACGGCGCTTCTCGTGCCACCCTTAACTACCTGCTAATTGCCGCCGTGTTCCTGTTGATCGGAATCATGATCGGCAACTATCTCTGGAATACCGAGGCAGACAAGAGTGTCCTGGTCGACGAGGCGCAACTGCGCAGCGTCATGCTCAGCGTGCTGGAAGAGAGCGATATCGCGCGCGCCAGCGATATGGCGCTGGCGGTGGAAGACGAACAACCCGACCGATTCGCCCTGGTTGATGACGACCCCTTCCTCGGCGCAGCAGACGCACCCGTGGTCATTGTCGAATTCAGCGACTTCTTCTGCGTTTACTGCAAGCGCCACTTCGACCAGACCTTTGCGCCGCTGCTGGAAAACTACGGTCAGCATATTCGCTACGTTTATCGCGATTTTGCGCGCTTGACCCAGGAATCGACGCCGGCTGCCGCCGCCGCGCAATGCGCCTTCGCCCAAGATAAATTCTGGGAATTCCGCGAAGACTTCTTCAATAACCAGGACTCGCTCAATCGAGACTTTTACCTCCAAACCGCCGCAGCCCACGAGCTGGATGTCGCCGAATTCACAGCCTGTATTGACGAGGGCCGCTTTGTCGGCGAAGTCGAATTGGATGGCTTTGACGGGCAAATTGCTGGCGTTCGTGGTACGCCGGGCTTCTTCATTAATGGCCAGATCTTGAGCGGGGCCCAGCCCTACGTGATCTTTGAAAGAATGATCCGCTTAGAACTCGATAAAGCCGGTATTGACTATGAGTGAGCCGGTTCATTTCTCAGCGATTCCCATCAAATAATGAAAATGACAGCCAGCGGGCAAAAAATGCCAAAATAATCGGAAACTGTATGGGCGACCGGCGGTCAGTGTCGGCGGTCAGTGTCCACGCGACCTACGCGACCAATCTGGTCGCCCGAATCCGCGCCAGCGCATCGACGAGCGACATGCTTTGGCGCCTGGACACAGCCCGCCTGTCTCCCTACACGCCCCTTATTTTTCGCATGACTATCTTGGTACTGCTCGGAATACATCATGGCTAGAAGGTCCAGACGAAGGCCGAGACAGCAAAGGCGGACTGCCAAATCCGCGCTGCTTGGCAAGACCGTCCAACTGGAAATCACCGATATGGCGCAGGGCGGCTTCGCGATAGCGACGCACCAAGGCAAACGAGTATTTGTGCCATATACGCTGCCCGGCGAATCGATCAGCGCGGAGATTAGCGAAGACCGCGGCTCGCTGATCTTCGCCCGCGGTAAAGACCTGTACGCCGCCTCGGCTGATCGCGTATCTGCCCGCTGCGCTCATTTTGGGCCGGGGCGCTGTTGGGCTTGTCAATTCCAGCATATCGACTATCAAGCCCAGCTATTGCTCAAACAAGATGTGCTCGCCGACCAGCTATCCCGCGTCGGCAAGCTGCCCGACAGTCTAATCAACAGCGTCGTGCGTCCGCTCGTGCCGGCAACCGAGCAATGGGGATACAATCATCGACTGACCCTTTCACGTTATTCGACGGGTGCATGGGGTCTCCCGCGGCAAGCGAAAGGCGGCATTGAAGCGCTTGCGGAGTGTCATACAGCCCACCCGGATCTGATGGATACACTTGCGAAGCTCGATGTTGACTATGAACAAGCGCGCCGTCTGACTCTCCAACGAGGTTCCGACGGCCACATCATGATCATCTTCTACGTTGATGAAGAAGTAGCGCCTTCCCTGCATACTGATTTGCCATTGAGCGTCAATCTGATCTTGCCGGACAATTCACCAATAAATCTGATTGGCGACCCCTACAGCACCGTCGTCGTCGCCGACCGCGCTATCCGTGTAACAGCGGGCAGCTATATGCGTCCAAATACCAGCCAAATCGCCGTGCTGGCGGAGGAAGTCATGGACGCGCTTGAGCTTAGCGGCAGCGAACAAGTGCTTGATCTCTACGCCGGCGTCGGCCTCTTCAGCGCTGTCATGGCCGAGCGTGCGGAACTGATTTCGCTGGTTGAGAGTTATCCGCCAGCCGCCAACGACGCCGAATTCAATCTGCGTGAATTCGACCACATTGATATTGTTGAAGGACAAGTCGAAGCCGTTTTGGGGGATATGGCAGCGAATGCCGCCCGCTACGATGTCGCTCTTGTCGATCCGCCGAGCAGCGGCATTAACAGTGGGACTGTGGATAGTTTGCTCGAACTGGGTCTTCGCCGTCTTGTCTATGTCAGTGGAGACCCGGCTTCTTTGGCCCGCGATTGCCGGCGCGTGATTGACGCTGGTTTTCAACTGCAATCCGTGCAGCCTGTAGATATGGCGCCGCAAACCTTCTACATTACCACCGTCGCGACATTTGAACGTTAGCTAAGGATTTCTTCAAACGCCTTGACCAATACCTGTAATTCTTCCTTTGTGTTGTAAGCCTGTACCGATACGCGCATGGCGCACCACCCCTCGAGCCTGCCGACCGGCACTTCGATGCGGTAGTCCTCATACAATCGCTCTTTGACTGCGCCGACATCACAGTCCGGCAACGGGATGGTCACCATTTGCGCGAATTGATTGATTGACAGCCGCGGCAAACCATAGCGATCGCATATCTGCGCCTGCAAATCGGCAGCGAGTTGATGACATTCAAGACGAACGCTTTGCCAGTTTCGCTGCCGTTGATATGCAATGGCGGCTGGAACGCTCAAGTAGGCGGCGATATCTTTGGTGCCGAGCCACTCATGACGTTCGATGAAGTCGGCGCCCTCGCTAAAGCCGTGAGAAATGACCAGGGGATCAACCGTCTCCTGCAACTCCGGTCGCACGTGCAAGAATGCCGAACCCTTGGGCGCGCAGAGCCATTTGTGGAAATTACCGCTGTAAACGTCCGCGCCGACCTCCGCCAAATCCAAGGGGATCTGCCCGGGCGCATGCGCGCCGTCGATGACGGTGAGAATGCCCATTTCACGCGCCCTTTGGCAGATCTCCCGGACGGGAAAGATCAACGCTGTCGGCGATGTGATATGGCTCATGAGGATCACTTTGGTTTTCACGGTCGCAGAAGTGAAAAACTCCTCGATAAAGGCTTCGTCGCTCTCGTATGGCAGGCGAATCTGATGCCTTACAATATCCGCGCCGGTTCTCGTGGCGACGGTTTCCATCAGGCGATCGACTGCGCCATATTCGTGATTCGTCGTCAGGATTTGATCCCCGGCCGCCAATGGCATGGAGCGCAAAGCCGCGCTTAGTCCGTATGTGGCATTGGTCACGAAAACGACTTCGTCGTCGGACACAGCAAGGTACTCGGCGATCTGTTTCCGCGCATTGGGTATCAGTTCCTTGCGGCGGCGCAGCAAGAATTCGACCGGCTGTCGCTCCAACTCCAGTTGCCAAGCTTGGTACTCCGCAAACACGGGTTTGGGACAAGCCCCAAAAGAACCGTGATTGAGGAAAACGATGTCGTCACGGATAAGAAAGTCGTCGCGAAACGGCATGGGATAGGGGTCCCCGGCGTGATTGAATAGACTCCCAGGATTATATCGCATGTGACGCGGCCAAGACGATGCTCGTACAAATCGGGAGCAAGCGGCTATTCAAACACCGGCGCCAATCTGGAAGCGTACAATACGGTCCAAACCCGCATAATCTTGCAACACATCGCAGGGAGCGTTCAGGGTCTCTCCCACCAGGCGACGCGCCTTGTCGGCTTGGTCCGCGCCAATTTCCAGCAATACCCAAGCACCTTCGCGGCAGAGCTGTGGCAACTGCCCGAGCATGCGACGGATGCAAGCCAAGCCGTCGTCGCCGCCGTCCAGCGCTATCGCGGGCTCATACTTGCTGACAGCCAAGCCGTCGAGTTCCTCCGTCGCGATATACGGGAGATTCGCCATCAGCAAATCTACGGAAACACCGCGCTCGACTAGCGGCTGCGCCAAATCGCCCTGTAGAAACTCAATGCATACACCGTGCCGCTTAGCGTTCTTCCGAGCTATTCTCAGCGCCATTTCGCTGATATCAGTGGCATAGACCTGACTGCCCGGCATGTGCTTGGCGAAGGTCACCGCCAGCGCTCCGCTGCCCGTCCCGATGTCGGCGGCATGACATACCGGCGTCAGCGCGGCCAGTCGCAGCGCTTCTTCCAACAGCAGTTCGGTTTCCGGACGTGGAATCAAGACCTCCGGCGTTACTGCCAATTCAAGATCGTAGAATGATTTGCTGCCGATGATATAAGCAACCGGTTCGCCCGCGGCGCGGCGATTGATCAGTTCGGCATAACAACGCTGCTGTTCGCCAGTCAGCTCAATGGTCCCGTTCGCAAGCAAATAGACGCGCTCCGCGTCCAGCGCATAGGCTAGCAATACCTGCGCGTCGAGGCCCGCGGAGTCGCAGCCCGCCAATCGTCTGTACGCCGCTTGTAATGCCGCTCCAATAATGGTCAACTCTGGTATTCTCCGAAGACGTCCATGGGATTCTCAAAATTGCGCAGCAAGTCATTTATGGCCTGATGATCGGCGTAGGTGACGAAGAGTTCAGCGTGATCTTCAATCATTGCCAAGATCATGCGCAAGGAATTGGATTCGGCGCTGTGATGCCCATCATACCATTCTTCGTATGCAGCGCCCCATTCGCGCATATCACCAAAGAAGTAGTATGGAAACTTATACAGCGAAAACAGCTCTTCCAATCGGGGAACAGCTTTTTCCATGTAGGAGTAGGCGCCGGATTGTTGCATTTTCTCGTAAATATCAAAGTGATAAGGCGTTGTGATCCCGATCACTTCGACACCGTCCGAATCCAGGTGATCGAGGAAGCCCGAGAGCAAATCCAGTGTGGCGTTGTTCAACTGGTCGCCAGCCGTATAGCTGAAGCCAAGTCCCTCAAACCTCCGTATGTCACTTTCAACCCGTTCTGCGCGTATCCTAGGGTTAGCGACAAGCAGGCCTCGCTGCAAGCTGCCGTCCGCGCGGAAACCGAAACTGATTTCCAGCGCTTTCAACCCAATAACTTGACGGTCGAAAACCGGGTCGCGTCTTCTAATCATATCCGCGAATGACAGGTCGCCACCTAGCAGCTTGTGTACTGTTTCGATTGTCCCCAGGCGGATGCCTTCCAGACCAGAATGAACATTCCGCGCGCTTGTCGCCCGCGATACCTGTTCCACTTGAGCGTTGAACCAGAACAGGTCGACGCCAAGGATGACAATTGCCGGTAATGTTTCCAACTGCTGATAGAATTGGATAAGCTGGGGCAATCGCCATCCACCGCCACTCGCATTGTATACAGCGTCAGGATCCTTGGAAAAGAATTCCGCGCGAAATTGTAGTAGTTGCGAACTGCCTAGAATCAGAATCTGCGGCTGCCGCTTCTTATAAGTCGACAGCTTGTAAGGCATGATATCTTCTAGCATCCGTGTGCCAAAGATGATGTCTTTAGCCAATTGCTGCCTGCTAACGACATCAGCAATTGGCAATGCTTCGCCCGTATGCCAAGCCAGCCCTGAAAGGCCAAGGGTTACGACCATCAAAGGCAGGACTATCAAACCGATCTTGCCGAAGAATCGAATCACACAACCTCAACACTGAAAATAAATGAATTCTTGTTTGGTCGCCTGGTAAAACAGCGAGATATAGATTGCGATCAGAAACAGATAATAGACTATCCAGCGCCATAGAACGGGCAAACGAGCAAAATGGAAGTTTATTCCCGCATGTTCGTCAACGACATCCACAACGAGCAAAAAACCGATCAATACAAACGAAATGAAGAATTCAAGCCGCTGTGGCAGGAGGCCCGCGCTAAATGGATCGGTTAGCCCAGCGAAACCTTCGGAAAAATCGCTGATATGCCGCAGGATATACTCAATATCCTCTATGCGATTCGCCCTAAACAGAATCCAACCTATATATACGAATACAAAGGCACAGAGCAACTTGATCATATGACCCAAGGCATTGCGCGGTACAAGTCTTACCTGGCAAGCTCGCAAGACGGTCTCAATGGCGACAATTGCGCCATGATAGATACCCCAAATTGCAAATGTCCAGTTCGCGCCGTGCCACAAACCACTCAACACGAAAACAAGCAGTAGATTAAATACTTGGCGCGGCAAGCCCTTTCGATTTCCTCCCAAGCTGATATAGACGTAGTCGCGGAACCACGTTGACAACGAAATGTGCCAGCGACGCCAAAAGTCGCTTACGGACCTGGCAAGATAAGGGCGTCTGAAATTCTGCATCAGATCGAATCCCATCAGCCGCGCCAACCCGATTGCTATGTCGGAATAACCGCTAAAGTCGCAGTAGATTTGAAACGTGAAAACAAGGTGGCCACTATCAGGCTGAGTCCGGAGTGCGACTGCAAATCGCTGTATACAGCATCGACATATATCGCCAGACGGTCGGCAATCACCAATTTCTTGAATAGACCCCACAAGACCAAACGCAGACCATCGACTATGCGATCGTAGTCGACAGCGAGCTTGCGGACAAACTGCGGAAGCATGTTCGTCGCCCGTTCGATAGGACCGGCCACTAGCTGAGGAAAGAAAGCTACATACAATGCGAAGGTCCCCAGGTTTTGGCAAGCGGGCAAACGACCGCGATAGACATCTATCGTGTAAGCCATCGACTGAAATGTGTAAAAGGAAATGCCAACCGGCAATGCCACATGCAGCAAGCGCGCTTCGTGAGGGATACCAAGTATGCCCGCGACATCGGAAGCTGCCGCGCTGAACAAATTGAAGTACTTGAAAACAATCAGAACGCCAAGGTTCGCCGCGATACTACAGAACAACAACAGCCGACGCCGTGACGCCTGTTCCTGTGGCCTACGGTGAATGCCCAAAGCTGCCAAATAGTCGACGAGCGTGGAGAACACGATCAGCAACAGGTAAGGCGCGCGCCAGCCCGCGTAAAAGACATAACTCGCCACGAGCAGCACGATCAAACGCCAGCGCTGCGCTACAAGAAAGTAAAGCGGAATGACGATCAACGCAAAGACGATGAATTCGGTCGAAACGAACGACATGAATCATCCTTGCTGTCGGGTTGGAAGTCTCCAAATCACTCGACGCTGCCCGCCGCTAACTGCTCGGCTTGCCGCTGCGTCGCCAACTGGTCGATGAAGACATCCAGGGCGCCGTCCATGACCGCCGTCAAGTTGAAGTTGCTGTAGCCGATGCGATGGTCGGTGACACGACCCTGCGGGTAATTGTAGGTGCGGATCTTTTCGCTGCGGTCGCCACTGCCGACTTGCCCGCGGCGTTCGGCTTCCCGTTCGGACCGTTGCCTTTCCACTTCGGCCTCAAAGAGTCGGGCAATCAGCACTTGCTTGGCGCGGATCTTGTTTTGCAGCTGGCTGCGTTCGTCCTGCATTTCGACGACCAGACCGGTCGGTTTGTGTATGAGCCGAACGGCCGAATCGGTCGTGTTTACCGATTGTCCTCCGGCGCCACGAGCACGGAAGACCTGCGTTTCCACATCATTCATGTCAAGCTGCACATCAACATCGTCCATTTCGGCCAAAACAGCAACGGTGGCCGTACTGGTATGGATGCGGCCTTGGCTTTCGGTCGTCGGCACGCGCTGGACACGATGAACGCCGCTTTCGTACTTCAGGCGGCTGAACGCGCCTTCGCCCTTTATCTCAAAGGTGATGTTCTTGAAGATTCCGTTGCCCTGCTCGTTGACATCGAGCAATTCCACTTTCCATTTGTTGGATTCGGCGTAGCGCGTATACAGGCGCAGCAGGTCCCCGGCGAAAATGCCGGCTTCGTCTCCACCCGCTCCGGCGCGTATCTCGACGATCACGTTTTTGCTGTCGCGAAGATCCGTCGGCAGCAGCATCACGCGCAATTGCTCGAGCAGTTCAGCGCTACTCGCTTCCAATTCCGCAATCTCCAAAGATGCCAGTTCCCGCAATTCAGCATCATCTGCGCTGCCCAGCAGGTCCTTCGCCTCGTCCAACTCCCGCGCTTGCTTCTGATAAGCGCGGTACGCATCAACCACATTTTGCAAACTGGAGCGCTCCTTCGCCAATTCAGCCACTTTCTCATAGTCGGTGGCGATGGTAGGATCGCTCATCAGGCTTTCGATTTCCCGGTATCGATTTTCAACCTCAGCAAGTTTTTCCAACATCAGATTGACTCAATTTCTGTTTTAGGGATGTACCGAAAAGATGCGCGCGCGATTGCACAACGGGTGACAGAGGGCAGAAGTCCTGTGAAAAAGTGGACAGGCCTGTTAATATTCGTCGAGGCGATTTGGGGCCAGGGAAACCGTTCGCGTAGTCATTCAGCGTATTATACAGCGGGATCCCAGCCTGCACAGGCAGATCTGCGCCAAGTCCCGGCGCTGTTAGCGGACGAAAGGATTGCCAATGCGCGTCATGCGTACACCCGAAGAAAGATTCGAAAACCTGCCCGGTTACGATTTTGACCCGCATTACTTGCAAGTCGGCGATACGCGCATGCACTATGTCGATGAAGGGGGGGGTGAAGAAGTGATTCTTTGCCTGCATGGCGAGCCGACCTGGTGCTATCTCTATCGCAAGATGATTCCGCCGCTTTCCCGCCGCTATCGGGTGGTAGCGCCGGATATGATTGGCTTTGGCAGATCCGACAAGTACGCGCAAGCGGAAGCCTACAGCTTCCACATGCATTACGACAAGCTGCTCTCGTTTATCGCGCAACTCGATCTCCGCAACATCACAGTGATCTGCCAAGATTGGGGCGGCTTGCTGGGACTATCCATCGCGGCCAATCACGCCGATCGCTTCGCCAGGCTGGTTATCTTGAATACATTTCTGCCAACTGGCCAAGAAGAATTGAGCCCGGCCTTCATGCAGTGGCGCGCTTTCAGCCAGAAAGTCGGCAAGCGCATGCAAGTCGGGCGCCTGATCTCTCAAACCATCGACAGTTACGAACTCTGCGCGGAGATCATCGCCGCATACGACGCGCCCTTCCCCGATGACAGTTACAAGGCCGGGGCCGCCATTTTTCCGTCGCTGGTGCCGATATCTCCCGAAATGCCGGGCGCAGCTGAAATGAAAGCTGCACGCGAGGTCTTATCCAAGTGGCAGAAGCCCACGCAAGTCATGTTCAGCGATGGCGATCCAATACTGGGCGGCGCCGCTAGTTTTTTCCGACGGCTGATCCCCGGGGCTGCGGATCAACCCGAGATTGTTATTCGCGGCGCCGGGCACTTCTTGCAAGAAGAAAAAGGCGAAGTGATCGCTGCGGAAGCGCTCGCCTTTATGGAACGCGCCGGCACCTGATTGCCGCGGGTGAGAGCCAACATTTGGACGTGACTGCACACGAGATATAATGGACCTGCCAGACGGCATGACAGTGATGAACAAATCCGAGATGAAACGCAATCCCGGCATCCCGCTGGAAATGGGCTGGGTGCGGGACACCAGGGTTAACTTGAGCGCGACGCAAAACCGCGCCAGGACACTAATCACGCGGCGCAGTATCAAGAAAGAATGGCAGGCCGCCTGGTTGCTGCGTGCCATCACTATGATTGATCTAACCACGCTCGCTGGCGACGACACCCCGAGCAAGGTAACTCGGCTTTGCGCCAAAGCCAGGCAGCCTCTGCGCCAAGACATCATCGAAGCGCTGGACGTCGAGTCCTTGCAGCCAAAGGTTGCCGCTGTCTGCGTATATCATCAGCGTGTCCGCGACGCCCGCAAAGCGCTGAAAGGCAGCGGTATTCCCGTTGCCGCTGTATCGGCAGGCTTCCCCGCCGGGCTCAGCCCTTTTGAACAGCGCATTGCAGAAATTCACCAATCGGTTGAAGCCGGGGCGCAAGAGATCGACATCGTCATTTCACGAGAGCGCGTCCTGTGTGGCGATTGGGGGGCGCTTTACGACGAAGTCCGCCATATGCGCCGCGCCTGTGGCGAAGCGCATATGAAAGCGATCCTGGCTACCGGCGAGTTGGGTCCCCTTTGGCAAGTGGCGAAAGCAAGCAAAGTTTGCATGATGGCGGGGGCCGACTTTATCAAGACCAGCACCGGCAAAGAAGCGCTAAACGCAACTCTGGAAGTAGGTTTAACCATGGTGCGGGAAATCCGCGACTATCAGGCGATGACCGGCTTCAAGGTCGGCTTCAAGCCAGCCGGCGGAATACGAAGCGCCAAAGACGCGCTAAACTGGTTAATTCTCATAAGGGAAGAGTTGGGTGATGACTGGCTGCACAATCGCTTGTTTCGATTTGGCGCTTCCGGCTTGTTGACCGACATCGAAAGACAACTTTCACATCACATCACGGGCCGCTACGCCGCCCGACATCACATGCCCCTTGCTTGATTACCATCCTTCGGCGCGAGCGCCATTTCTGTTGTTCAATTGATGCGCGGTTCTGCAATCGTTATTATTATCTAACGACTCGAAGACTGTGCGAATCTTTACTCAAAATCGATTTTTTGTTATTGTTTGCCTAGGCTTATTTTGAGCGAAGGAGGCAAAAAATAGTCAGTAGTTGATTTTTGAGCAACACGTTTAAGCAGTATCCATATCCAGATTTGCTAATTCCTAAAAGGAGCGCTTGAGAAATGAACAGAACAAGATTCCCTATATCCGCGGTCTGTTGTTTGATGCTGATTACTTTGCTGCTGGTTTCCTTCGGGGCAGTTAGCGCGCAATTGATGGAAGGCATGGACGACATGGCGATGGACGATATGCCTAAGGACGATATGATGATGGACGACATGGCCATGGACGACATGATGATGATGATGGCGCCGCCGAGGATCTGTACCGACTTGCCTGCCCATATCGCAGTCTATAGCAACTCAATTGGCATAAGTTGCCAAGACGTTGGAACAGCTGGCATCGGCGTAATGTCCGTCGTTGACGCGGGCGTCATCTCGGCGATTGATATTTGGAGTCCAGTGGGTGTCGACGCCGAAGTCTGCTTCTCGATAGCTGGTCCGATCACTGTCCTCGATTCCTCCACAGCCCCGCGTATGGCGATGTCGCCAGATGTATATTCACGTGACAACCTAAACTGCGTGCATCTGAGCGCCGCAGCCACGGTCGTATTGGGCACGCCCTCGCCTGACGACATGATGATGATGGACGACATGATGATGGAAGACGACATGGCTATGGAAGACGACATGATGATGGACGAGGAAATGGCCATGGAAGACGACATGATGATGATGGAAGATGACATGATGATGGAGCGGGCGCCGAGGATTTGTACCGATTTGCCTGCCCATATTGCAGTCTATAGCAACTCCATGGACATCAACTGCCGGGACGTTGGAGCGGCCGGAATCGGCGTAATGTCCATCATTGACGCCGGCGTCATCTCGGCGATTGACGTCTGGAGTTCGGTGGGCGTCGACGCCGAAGTCTGCTTCTCGATAGCTGGCCCGATCACCGTCCTCGATGCAGCCACAGCCCCGCGTATGGCGATGACGCCAGATGTATATGTACGCGACAACCTGAACTGTGTGCATCTGACCGGCGCAGCCACGGTAGTACTGGGCGAGTCTTCCTGACGATATGACCTAAGGAAGTCCTGAAGATGGTCAACGATCCGATGATCAATCACTAGATTTCCTCGAACCAGCACGATGAAGGGGCGCCATTCCGGCGCCTCTTTCTTTTCTCGGATTGGCACTTGCCAACTGCAGCCTCGAGTTTTGCGCTTTTTTGACTCGGATCTTATACTTTCAAAAGCTGTGCACACCGGAAGAAGGCTCAAGAACACATGCTGACGCTTCGCGAGGCCTTGAGAATGCCTATTTTGGAAGACGCGCGGGTAGTAGCCGGCGCTGCCGGGCTTTCGCGCGATATTCGCTGGGTACATACCGTTAGTGTGCCCGATGCCGCCAATTGGCTGCACGGCGGCGAAATGGTGCTCACGACCATGTTCAATTTGCCCGAGGCCCCAGATGCCCAATGTGAATTGCTGCGCCAATTGGCGGAAAAGGGCATCGTTGCAGTGGTCATCACAATCGGCAACATACTGGATCAGATTCCCGATTATCTGCGTAAAGCCGGTGACGAACTGGATCTGCCGCTGATAGAACTTTCTTATGAGACCCGTTTTGTCGATATCGCGAAGTCAATCAACGAACGCATTTCGGAACAGAACCTGGACAAGTTCAGCCGAGCCCTCAACATTCAGCAGCGATTGACAAGGCTGGTCCTGGAAGGTGGGGGATTCTGGGAATTGGCGGAAATGCTGGCCGATCTGGTTGGGCATTCGATCAGTATCGAAAACGATCGATTTGAAGCCATCGCCAATAAGAACATTGCCGAGGTCGATTCGGCGCGGCGCTATACTATCTTACACGGCCGCACCAATCCTCAACTGATCGAAGCGCTCGAGGGCGAGTATTTGCCCAAGATCCGCGAATCCTTGCATCCGGTCTACTTGCCGGTGATGCCAAATGTGGGTTTGGAAATGGAACGTCTTCTGGCTCCCATAGTGGTACACGGCGATATCTATGGCTATATGTGGATCATCGCCGATGTGCATGCGCTTTCGCCGATCGACATGATGGCGATCGAAATCGGTGCCACAGTAGCGGCTCTGCTGATGCTCTATCAGGAATCCTTGCAAGCGGCTGAAGCATCGCTCAAGGGCAACTTGATCGCGCAGCTCATCGAAGGAGATGGCAGCCGCCAAACTATTCTTAGCGATCAGTCGCTGCGCTACGGCGTGGACCTTCGCCAACCCTGTCAACTTTTGATGATCGGGCTTCGCCATACGCAGCCGCCACAGGTGACCAGCATCTACCGCAGCGTCAACCAAATCTTGACCCAAACCGAACAAGATGCGGTCGCAGCGCAATTCGCCGGTCAAGTCCTTGTTCTAATCCAAGCGAACCAGGACGTTGAGGCCTTGGCAGCGACGCTGGCGCAGCGGCTTTCACCCAGCAACGGCGGTATGCGCATCGGTATTAGCGCAATCTTCATCGGCGCGGACAAGGTCGGCGCCGCACATCATCAATGCAACGAGGTCTTGGAAATTGCGCAGCGCTTGCGTAGCCAAAAGCAAGTTCAGCGCTTTGCCGAGTTGGGCTATATCCATACCTTGTTTCAGGCCGGGAGGCCAAGCCTGGAACGAAACTCGCAAGTGCCTATCTTGCGACAACTGCTCGCGGAGAAGCAGGCGGATCTATTCCATACATTGGAAACATATCTTGACGCCGGAGGAAACAGCGTACAAACGGCGGACTCCTTGCACATTCACCGTAGTACACTGAATTATCGCTTGGCGCGCATTCGGGAAATCTGCGCTGTCGATATCTCCTCGCCGGGCGCACGGATCAACTTGCAGATCGCGCTTAAGCTCATGCGGCTCTTTGATGACTTGCCGGATGAAAGTCTTCCTACTTAGACGACATTTGCCTTCATTGCCTTCAGCCAGTCATATCTCTCCCTCATGCATCCCTGGATTTTGCGACGACAATCGCGATGGCAAACTCATCCGTATGCGACAGGCTGACATCCCACTCATCCAAGCCGAAGCTAGCGGCCAGCGACTTTGCCCTACCGTGCAATATCAGCCGCGGCTTCCCTCGCTTAGCGTCGATCCGGATTTCGATGTCCACCCAGCGGATATCGCCAATGCCAGTGCCAAGCGCCTTACCTACCGCTTCTTTCGCCGCGAAGCGCGCTGCCAATCGGCAAGGCTTATCCCCGCAGTCCTCGCGTTCGCCCGCCGTGAAGAATCGCCGCAAAAAGCGTTCTCCCAAGCGATCAATGCCGTCTGTAATCCGTTGGCATTCGATCATGTCGACGCCGCAGCGTATCATTGCCTATCCTTCACTTGGCCGCTACAAGTCACCATTGTACAACAGGTCGCCGAGCGCGCCTGCGCAAAGCCTGCTAGCGCAAATGAACCTTTTAAATACAATGCACCCTTTTCAACAAAACCCCTTGCACACGCAAGGAGAAGGCTTATTATTTTGTGTGAGCGCGACATTCCTGGGACTTTCTCGCCGGTTACGCGCCCAGCGGCTGATGCATGACTCAGCGTTTCAGATTTGCGAATAGCGTTTCGCGCGGCAATTGACGCCTTCGTCGCTTCCTCAGCCAGCATCGTGCTGACGCCTCGATATCGTGAAACCAAGGCGATCAAGAATGGTTCCAAGTCAGCTACCGATAGCCGGGCCTTTGGATGCGCGTCTACCTAGCGACGTCAAACCGCATCCTGGAAAAAACCACTCCGGGCCCGACGCCGTTGTCGTCACAGCCGTCCCTAAAGACAGGAGCATTGATGGCTAGCTTGCGCTTTCGCTGTCGGCAAGTCTACTGGAGCTGGGTCGCTCCGGGCAGAATCCGCAACTACATTAACGGCAGCCAGATCCGCAAATTGCAAATCGGATCCGGCTCCAACCTGCTACCCGACTGGCTGAACACGACGCTCTACCCTTTTGCGCCAGGCACAGTCTTTTTGAATGCCTGCTTGCCCTTCCCCGTGCCGGACGATTCTTTCGACTACGTCTTCAGCGAACACGTGATCGAACACCTGGAATTCGAAGACTGCTCACGCATGCTGCGCGAATGCCACCGTATTTTGCGTGACGGCGGTCGCATCCGTCTCGCGACACCGGATTTGGAACGGATCATCGCATTGTACACCCGCCCTGATGGGAGGGCGCAGCAGCATTACATCCGTTGGATCATGGACAACTTCCGTCCCCAGGTCGGCGAATACAGCCCGGCACACGTGATTAACCAGTCATTTCACGGCTGGCGCCACAAGTTTATCTATGACGGAGCGACGCTAAGCAAAGCGCTGCAAGACGCGGGATTCGTCGGCGTCGATCGTGTCGAACCGGGCCAAAGCGGCGACGCCAACCTGCGTGGCATCGAACAGCATGGCCAATACGTGGGCAGCGAGGAAGCGATGCGCTACGAGACAATGGTAATTGAGGCGGTCAAGGCACAGGCTCCCCGCGGCCAGCGCTAGATGCGCCATCTTTTGAAGCGCGTGAAGAGTGTGAAGCACGTGAAGCGCGCTTGCCTTTGCGCTTTTCGCTATCACGATTCCGGTATAAGTCCACAACAGCGATGATTATCAAACCTACGACTACAAACGGTAACAAAGAGCCGGGCACAGTGATTCCTTTCGCTTCAGAATCCCGCCTGCAAAATCCTGCGATTCTCTATTATGATAGCAGGATTATCGCTTAAGTACGACAAGCTGTGGTGAGAGCGAATGCCAGTCTATACCTATCGCCGTCAGGACGGCAGCACCTTCGATATCCGACAAAGATTCCTGGATGACCCATTGCTCAGTTGCCCGACGACTGGTCAGGCAGTCAGCCGCGTGATTCAGCCGGCCGGGATCATTTTCAAAGGCAGCGGCTTTTACGTCAACGACAACAATAAGGCGAATAATCCGGCGAATCCGTCTTCCGCCAATGGCGACGAAAAGAGCGCCGGCGAAAAGGACCAAACTGCCAAGACAACTGAAACGAAGTCCGAGACCAAATCCGAAAAAAAGCCTGAGGCCAAAACACCCGCCGCAGCGGGCAACTGAAGTCGTTTTGCGCCTTTATCATAGTGACCGCTTATCAGTCGCGGAGATTACATGCGATTTTATTTTTTGCGACATGGCATCGCGGAAGACTTGTCTAGTAGCGACTTCGCCCGCGAGCTGACAAAGCGTGGGCGGGTGCGCCTCGCCAACGCCGCCAAAGTGATCAAGCAGCTAGGCATTCGGCCTTCGGTGATTTTCACCAGCCCGCGGCTGCGCTCTCTTCAAACTGCGGAGATCGTCGCTGCCGAACTGAAAGCTGGTCTGACCGTAAGCGAGGCGGTCAACTTCGGTTTCAACCTGTCCGACGTGCAGTCCTTAACCCGCGATATGACTTATGATGACGAAGTCATGTTTGTCGGTCATAATCCGGATATGAGTGAACTCGTCAACAAGATGACCGGCAGCGATGTCGCCATGAAAAAAGGAGGCTTGGCTCGCGTTGATGTCTACGACTGGGAAGCCGCTCGGGGGGAATTGGTCTGGCTGATCGCCCCTAAGGTATTTGATACCTTAAGACAGCAAGGCGCAAAAACAATTCGCGGCGACGAAAGCGCGTCGGCGCCACTGCCCGATAAACCGGCTGTGACGCATTCGCCTTTGCATGCCTTGATCAAAAGGCGCTGGAGCCCGGTCTCTCTTGATCCGACGCGACCGATCGAGAAATCGGAGCTGTTCAGCATTCTGGAAGCCGCGCGTTGGGCGGCCTCCTCTTACAACTCGCAGCCCTGGCGCTTTATTGTTGCGCCCCGAAACAACAAGCGAGAGTTCGAAAAAGTATTCTCCGTTTTGAAGGAAGGCAATCAGTCCTGGGCGCAGCATGCTGGCGTACTGATGATCGCTGTCTCTCAGACCCATCGCGACACAGGCGAACCCAACAGCCATGCCATCCACGATCTGGGACTAGCGATCGGGCAGATGGTATTGCAGGCGCTGCATTATGATATTTATGCCCATCAAATGGGCGGTTTCTACCCCGAAAAGGCGCGCGCGCTTTATCGGATACCAGCCAACTACGAACCTAAGACCGCCATTGCTTTCGGCTATCGCGCCAGCGACCTGAGTCACCTGAGTGATGCGCAGCGCCAACGAGACGCCTCGCAGAGACAGCGCAACCCGCTAGCTGAAATGGTCTTCAACGGCGCCTGGGCCCAGCGCGCCAGTTTCCTCGATTGACTCTTCTGACATAGAATACGGACAAGCGAGGAATGCGCCGTTTGGCGACACGGGAGACGCGAGACAAATGGCACGAGTATTATTGACGGGCGGCGCCGGATTCCTGGGCATCAACCTCGCTCGTTACTTGCTGGCCAAGGATCACGACATTGTCTCGCTTGATATCGAGGATTTTACCTATCCCGAACGGGATCAAATCAACGAGATCACCGGTGACATCCGCGACCGGACACTGGTGGATCGAGCGATGGACGATGTAGATTTTGTAGTACATTGCGCGGCGGCGCTGCCACTATATTCGCCAGAAGAGATCTATTCAACCGATATTGATGGCACGCACAATGTGATAGACTCCGCCAGGCAGAGCGGTATCCAGAGGTTCATCCACATTTCCTCAACAGCGGTTTACGGTATTCCCGACCATCATCCCTTGTACGAAGACGATGCGCGGGTTGGCGTCGGACCCTATGGCGAAGCCAAGGTGAAAGCGGAAGACATCTGTTTCGCTTACCGAGACGAAGGCATGACCGTTCCGGTAATCCGCCCCAAGTCCTTTGTGGGACCGGAGCGCCTGGGGGTTTTCGCCCTCTTCTATGATTGGGCCAAAGACGGTCGTGGTTTCCCCATGTTAGGCGACGGCAGCAATCGCTATCAGCTTCTGGATGTCGAAGATCTTTGTGAAGCAATTTGCTTGTGCATGACCCTGCCCGAGGGTGCAATCAACGACACCTTCAACATCGGCGCCGAAGATTTTACGACCATGGGCGAAGATTACCAGGCCGTACTCGACTACGCTGGTTTCGGCAAGAAGGTAACCGGTTTGCCCGCCGAGCCCGCCATTTGCTTGTTGCGCCTCTTGGAATCCTTGCAACTTTCGCCGCTTTACAAGTGGGTCTACGAGACGGCGGCAAAGGACTCTTATGTCTCGATCCAAAAAGCGAAAGAACAATTGGGCTTCACGCCGAAGTTTTCCAATAAAGACGCGCTGATACGCAATTATCAATGGTACCTCGACAATCTCGATGCCATCGAAAGCCAATCAGGCATTTCGCACCGGGCACCCTGGAGCCAAGGCATTCTCAAGCTGGCCAAACTGCTGTTTTAGAGAATCGCTTCAGCCGGCCGCCGGAACTTGCGACGTCAAGCCATCGGGATGGGCTTCCAAGGCGAGAAAACATGGGGCGCGAGACATGGACAAGCTGAAGTGTGGCGGAATCGCAGTCCTTGACTATGGCTCGCAATATACGCAGTTGATCGCCCGGCGCATTCGTGAATTGGGCGTCTATTCAGAGGTCTACGCCTACGACAGCAGCGCCGCTCTTATCAATCGGCATGATCCTGCCGGCTATATTCTTTCGGGTGGTCCGGAAAGCGTTTACCAAGCGGGAGCGCCTTACCTGCAACGCTTCCTGTTGGATAGCGGCAAGCCTGTCTTGGGCATCTGCTACGGGATGCAACTGCTGACGCATGCTCTTGGCGGGGTGGTCGACAGCGCAAGCCAAAAGGAATACGGGCCAGCGACCATCACTCGTGCCGAGCGAAGTCCGCTCTTCGACAATTTGCCTGGCAAATTAGATGTGTGGATGTCCCACGGTGACCGCATTGAAGCGCCCCCCGTAGGCTTCGCCGCTCTGGCGGAATCTGAAAACTCCGCCTATGCCGCGATTGGTGATTTGAGCCGGCAATACTACGGTGTCCAATTCCACCCGGAAGTCAATCACAGCCCACAGGGCAAAGACATGCTCGCCAACTTTCTTTTCGAGATTTGCCGCTGCAGCGAGCAATGGACTCCGGCAGCCTTTATCGGCAACTCGGTTGCCAGGATCCGCGAGACGGTGGGCGACGAGCATGTATTGCTGGCCTTGAGCGGCGGCGTAGACTCCGCTGTGGCCGGCGCGCTGATCCACCGCGCCATCGGCGAGCAACTCACCGCCATTTTCGTCGACCATGGACTGTTGCGCCTGGGCGAAGCCGACGATGTTATACGCATCTTTCGCGAAAAACAGGAAATGAGCTTAATCGCGGTCAACGCGGTAGAACTATTTCTTGACGCGCTTTCCGGAGTGACGGAGCCCGAAGCCAAGCGCAAGACAATTGGCCAGCTATTCATTGATGTGTTCAGCGCCGAAGCCCGCAAGTTGCAAGGTATCCGTTTTCTGGCGCAAGGCACGATCTATCCCGACGTCATCGAAAGTGCTGTCGGTAGCAAGGCAGCCAAAACGATCAAGTCGCATCACAATGTGGGCGGGCTGCCCGCCGATCTGAACTTTGAACTGATCGAACCGCTGCGCGACCTGTTCAAAGACGAGGTTCGCACGATAGGTGAAGAGCTTGGATTGCCAGAGGCCATCGTCTGGCGTCAACCCTTCCCCGGGCCCGGCTTGGCCATTCGCTGTCTGGGAGAACTGCGCTGGGAGCGGCTGGAGAAGCTGCGAGCCGCCGACGCCATATTCGCTAGCGAACTTGCCGACGCCGACTTGCTGCGTCGAGGCACCGCTCAAAGTTTCGCCGTACTGTTGCCCGTCAAGAGCGTGGGGGTGATGGGCGACAATCGCAGCTATGAAGAAGTTATTGTATTGCGCGCCGTGACCACAGACGATTTCATGACCGCGGATTGGGCGCGCTTGCCTTTCGATCTGCTGGCGCGGGTGAGTGCGCGAATCGTGAACGAGGTAGCGGGTATCAACCGCGTCACTTACGATATTACCAGCAAACCACCCGGCACGATCGAGTGGGAGTAGTTTCTGGAAGTGTATCCATTTAGGTTGAAATGTTTGCGTTCCTGCATCGAATCTCGCTAGCGCCATTTAGCCGGGCAATTCCAGGCGCTTTATCCTAAACCGCGACCAAATAGTCGCCACTTTGCCTCATGCCTATGCTACCCTGCCAGCAAAGTCACCCTCCCAAGGACCATCATGCCAAAATACCCGCCTGCCCGCACGAAGAAAAGAACGCGCTCGCTGCCTTTGCCGAATATTCACCTTTGCCGGCAATGGCAAATCCCGCCCTCAATCAACCCGCAATCCCAATCACAGCGGGGGATAAGGCCTTTGCCGAACCCGTCGATTCCCTTGCCAAATATGCGGATTTTCGGCAAAACCGGTGGAGCGCGGCGTCACTCTGGCAAACGATTTCCTGTACGCTGACGGCTTGGCTGCGTCATTGTCTATTTCAACCGAAATCGATACACTACCAAGTTTCTCCTGCAATTGCTCCTAAAGACGAAAACAGGTATAAGTTAAATGACGGCCGCATCTTGAGAGGTTAAACTATGCCTGCTGCCTACGTGCTGATTCACTTGAACATATCGGTCGACTTCGCCGATTCACTACGCGACCTCCGGGGGCTCGACGGAGTCGAACGCGCCGATTTGGTCGTTGGACCCGTCGACTGCATTGCCTATGTAGAAGCCGAAGATAATGCGAAGCTCATGAATACGATCCGCGCCATTCGCAAAGTCAACGGCGTAGGCAAGACCGACACGCGTTCTATTGCAGAGATGTAGGCGCCTTCGCGCCAGGCCAGTTTGAAACATACCATGTGCCATCGCATCTGCGCCATTTTTTTACTCTTCGCCTGCGCATGTTCGCCCTTGGTGCCTGCCGAAACGCCGCCGCAAATCCAGCATACGCCGGGCGCTTTTGTCACCGTTAGCGAAACCCGCTTCGACGCCGGTATATTTCAACTCGACTACCCTTCAAACTGGCGTGTTGTAAAACTCAGCACGTCCGATACCAACTACTTGAAAGTCGCGTTTGTAGCCCCGGATCAAAGCACTGTAACATTGACCCAGGTTGAGAATGCGGACAAAAGTGTGGTACGATTAGACAATGGCGTCGTGATTGTAGTGGAAATCAACGCGACTGTTGCCGTGTTTGCCAGCTTCTTTGAACGTGCCGAGCGACTTGTCAAATCGATACAAATGTAATCTTTTCTCAAAACTCGCGCAGCAATTTGTTTCGCAAACTGCAAAGAACCAGGCCCGTCAACGACGCAAAATGTAAAAGCAGATTCGAAAGTCGATTCCGGAAAGACCATCTCTCCACTGCTGTGCCGAGAGCGAAGTATCCTCGCAATATTTGCGCGACAATTCGAAGCATTTTCGCTCAAAAGGTCCAAGAGCGAAAAGGAGGCTATTCATATTTAGTAATTTTTGTTATAAAGTTATTGAGATTTGATCGCATTAACATTATGACAATCGCTGTAGTACTTCGTGATAACGGCGAGTGGCGTGGATTGTCTGATTCAGTGAAGTATTAAACGGGCTCAGGAGCTAAACCAAATGGCGGAGAAAATACTGGTTATTGATGATGAAAAGCCTACAGTTCAAATTGTTTCCATGCTCTTGGCGCGGCGAGGATTTGAAGTATTCAAGGCCTATTGCGCGCAGGGGGGCTTGCGAATGGCCTATCATCACCAGCCGGATTTGGTTTTGCTCGACGTCGTGATGCCAAATACCGACGGTTGGGAAGTTTGCAAGCGGCTGCGCGAGATGTCGGACGTGCCTATTATCTTCTTGACTGCCCGGGGCAATGCCAAAGACATTGTAAAAGGATTGGACATCGGCGCTGATGATTATATTGTTAAACCTTTTGATGACGATGAGCTGGTTGCGCGAATCCGCGCGCGTTTGCGCCGGTCCCCCAGGCCCAACATGAGCGAAGAACTTGTGTTCAACCGAGGAGAATTTCGGATTAACTTTATGAACCGCGAAGTCTGGGTCAAGAACACGCACAAACATCTGACTCCCAAGGAATTCAATCTGCTGGCAGTGCTGGTTCGCAACGCGGGCCGCGTGGTCACCCGCAATGAATTGGTCACCGAAGCCTGGGGCGAAGAATACAGCGACGCCATTGACAGCCTCAAACTTTATATTCATTACCTGCGGCAGAAGTTGGAGACAAATCCGCAGCAACCCGAGTACATCCTCACCTCTCGCGGTGTTGGCTATCGCTTTATCAAGCGTTAAGCGACTTCACCTTAATATTGATCTGAACAGCGCGTCCGTTTGCTCCACCATGTTTTCAAAACTGAAGCGTTCCATGCCGGTCAACGTATTGGCTGCAAATTGATCGCGTCGCCGTAACAGCCGTTTAATGCCTTGCCGAAGCGCCTCAAGATCCACATACGGCACGAGAACGCCATTGCTGCCATCACGCACGAGTTCCGGGTTGCCGCCCTTGTCGCTGGCCAAGACGGGCGTGCCCAATTGCAAACACTCCAACAGCGTATGAGACAGACCTTCGTAGCCGCTATAGAGGACAAGACCATCCGCCGCCGCCATCAGTTTGTGCACCTCCTTTTGCGGCAGGTAGCCCAGAAAACGTACACGATTGCCAAACTTTGCGGCCAAAGTTTGCAGCCTGGGCAAATCCGGACCGTCACCGACCACCACCAAATGCAGATCAGGCAAATCGGATAGTACGCTAATCAGATGATCGATCCCCTTCCAGGGCTGCAAGCGCGCCGCGGAAAGCAGAGTCGGGCGGCTATCCCAGCCCAATTCAGCGCGTAGCGCGGCGCGGTCAATGCTTGACGCATCCACATCAGGCAGAGCATTGTAGATGAGATGGAGTTTGGCTCCCGCCACACCCCAGTTCTGCGCCATACGAAGGAGATAAAGACTCGGCACGATCACGGCGTCCATAGACATCGCCTGGCGCGAGCGAGAAGCCTGCTGCCAGCGAGCGCGCCAACCGCCACGGTATTTCTGGAATCGGTCGATGCTTAGGTCGGGCGGGATCCAACGCTTCCGCACGCAGCGTTCCCAAGCTTGATCGCCAACTACTTTCAGGACGCGAGGCGCGCCTGTACCCCAAAGTGGCAGATCGATAGAATGCGCGTAAGTCAGATCCGCCCAATCCGCATGGTCTCGTATTTCGAAGCCGTATTTGGCCAGACGGAGCGGATATATTTTGCGCTCGACGCGCCTGACCAGATAGGGATACTCAGTCGCGCTGCTTTCGCCGTAACTGACAACTCGGACGCTCCATCCGCGCTCTTGCAGCGCGGGCAAGATCTGCCGCAGATACGTGGACGGTCCGCCCGGCTCAGGATGGAAGATTCCCGTTGCCACCAACAGATTCGGCACCGCACGCTCCGGTCAATTCGCGCGACCGCGTATCAAGATATGACGATTCACAAAAGTTGCTGCCTCCGTCCCCCAATGCTCTGGAGCCATCCAGTCTCTTGCGATCGGCGCTGCCTCGTCCAACATCCGGATCAACTCTGCGATGGCTGCTTCATCATTGCCTTGCCGCTTCGCCCAATCGAGAAAGTCATGGCGCTTGATGTATTCTTCGCTGTGCTCAACAACGAGGCCAGCCGCGGCAAACATCGCGTGCCACTCGGCGCTGTTGAAAGCGCGATGGTGGCTGGGATCGCGCCGGCGCTCGAAGTCATCAACGAAACGCGCCGCCTCGTGATCATCCGGCAACAACTGATCCTGAAGCAGCAGCAGGCCGCCCTGTTTCAGGACGCGGGCACACTCGCGCGCAAAGGCCTGCGCATTGGGGAAGTGGTGAGGGGCAATGCGGCAAGTCACCAAGTCGAAGCGCGCCTCGTCGAAAGGCAAGTTCTCGGCATCAGCCTGCCGAAATGAAACGTTGCCTGCGCCCTGCTCCGTCACGATAAACTGTTCCGCTTTTTCCAACATGCGCGGGGTCAAGTCGCTGGCGATCACATGCTGCACATGCGGCGCGAACTTGAGCGCCGTATGCCCGCCACCGGTAGCGACATCGAGCATTTGCCAGTCTGATTGCGGCTCCGCGATTGCCAGAAGCCGATCCAAGTCGGAGCCCTTGGCATGGGTCTCGCTGGTGATGTAACCATCGGCATATTGAGTGTATCGCTGTTGTGACAAGGTCTTGGAGTCGCGTCTCTGGGTCATGTAGCTTTCCTTTGCTGCTGCGTTCGCCATGGCTATCATACAGTAGTTTCCGCTTATCGTCAGCGCGCCGGCCGATCCCAAACACTGGTCTCCGAAAACAGCGGTGGAAACTTGCGTCTACCCTATAGCTGCAAATACACGCATGCTGCTCTGACTGCGCAGCCAATCGCTCTCTGCCAGCCATAAAGCTGTTACAATTGGCACACGTCAAATTCGATTCCCCGAGGTCAATATGCCAGACAAACGCGCCATCCAACCGGAAGATCTGTTCAATCTGCGCTTTCTCAACGGTGGCAAGCTGTCACCCGACACCTCCCAAGTCGCCTATTCCGTGTCGCAGATCAACGCCGAGGAAGACAAAGAGTATCTGACAATTTACCTGCTCGATCTCGATCGCGGATCGACCAAACAGCTAACCAGCGCTGCAGCCAAAGACAGCAATCCTCAGTGGTCGCCCGATGGCAAATCAATCGCATTCGTCTCCGACCGCGCTGGGCTGCAGCAGCTATATCTGCTGCCGGTTGATGGCGGCGAGTCGCGCCAACTGACCGATGCCGAGCGCGGCATCGGCGGGGGCTTCGCCTGGTCCCCCGATGGCAGCAAGATCGCCTTCAGCGCCGCGCCTGCCGGCGAACCTCTCGACCTGGGCGCAGAACCGTATCGCGTCGACCGCACTGTTTACCGCTTCGACGCCATCGGCTATCTCGATCAAACGGTCCAGGACATTTTTGTGCTCGAACTCGCCAGCGGCGAAACGCGTCAATTGACCGAGGACCGAACCAACAACATCAACCTCCGCTGGTCGCCCGTAGGAAACGAGATTCTGTACGACGCCACCATGCGAGCCGACGCCGCCCGAGCTATGACGCCCGATCTGATGACCGTGAACCTGGACGGGGTTTGCAAGACAGTACTCGGGGGATGGGCATCCATTGAGAGCGCTAATTTCACGCAGGACGGAAAGCAAATCGTATTCGTCGGTCGACCAAATGACGGCAGGCCGATCGGTACGAAATCGGATCTCTATGTCCTTGATATCGCCACCGGCGACCTGGATAACCGGACGACAGGTTGGCCGATCGGCATCGGTGGCCGCTTGTCGCTGGATATGCCCACTGCCGGATTGAGCGAATGGAATACCGCGATCACGGACGACGGCGGGACGGCCATAGCTACGGTGCAAGAGGGCGGCGTCAACCACATCTATCGCATTGCCTTGAGCGGTGCGGAATCTTGCCAGGCCCTCACCGACGGCGAGTGCGCCGTCTTTCCGCTGGACCTGTGTGGAGATCAACTGCTCTATGCCAGCACCTCGCTCAACACGCCTCCCGATCTGTATCTTGCCAACTTGACCGCCGGCAGTCATCGGCAACTCAGCCACTTGAACGGCGCTCATCTTTCGATCCTTGATCTGCCTTGCACCGAGCGCCTGCTATGGGACAGCGTAGACGGTGTCGAGGTTGAGGGCTGGTATATGAAGCCGCCGAGAGCGGAAGCGCCCTATCCGACCATTCTGTATATTCACGGCGGTCCGCACGCCGCCTATGGATATGGGTTCCACTTCGATTTTCAGATGCTGGCGGGCGCTGGCTATGGCGTGCTATTCCTCAACCACCGCGCGTCGACCGGTTATGGGGACGAATTTTCCACCGCCATCAAAGGCGATTGGGGCAATCTCGATTATCAAGATCTGATGACTGGCGTCGATCACGCCGTCAGTCTGGGGCTGGCCGATGCCGACCGGCTCGGCGTCTGCGGGACATCCGGCGGCGGGAACCTGTCCTGCTGGATCGTCGGGCAGACGGACCGCTTCAAAGCCGCCATTCCGCAAAATCCTGTCACCAATTGGCGCAGCTTCTACGGCACCAGCGACATTGGCATCTATTTTGGCCTTGAGCAGATGGGCGGGCATCCCCACGAGGTGCCAGAAGTCTACGACAAATGCTCGCCTATAAGCTATGCGCACAAATGTGTGACGCCGACCTTGCTGGTACAAAGCGAATTGGATTGGCGCTGCCCGGCTGAACAGTCCGAGCAGTTCTACACCGTGCTCAAAGCCAACGGTTGTATTGTCGAAATGCTGCGGCAACCCGGTGGCTCGCATGGCGCGTCGATTTATGGCGCCATCAACCTCCGCAGAGCGCACAATGACGCCATGCTGGACTGGTTTGCGCGCTATGTATTGGCGGATGACAAGTCGAGCCCCTCTAACGAAGCGCCCTAGTTCATTGACAGAAGTAAATCCAAGTAAGTCGCGTAACTCCAACTTAATAGTCAGCGGTACGGGCGACCGACCCGCTGTGTCGGCGGTCAGTGTCTACGCGACCTACGCGCGGCGCCGGGTCGCCCGCAAAACCTAACCGGAACGGTTGGCGAGCCACGGGCTCGCCCCTGCGACTCGACGTTAATGCGGAATTTGCATGACATACTTGGAATTACTGAGAAGCGCTAAGGCGCGTGCCAGATCACGGGTTTGAGCAGATTTCTGTCAAATTCCTCCAGTCGCTCCGGACCCAATCGTTCCAGCTCGGCGCGGACTGCGTAGGAATCGCGCCGCAGTTGTTCTACGTCGATTCCCTGGCAAGCATCGGGCATGATATGCAACCATTGAACACTGCGCTGCAACATTTTTAGCCCGCCACGATAATTGTTGTTTTCGATCTGATAATAAGCGACACCGACTTGCAATATCGCGCGATATAGGTCGCGAACAGGTCCCCTTGTATTCGCCCATTGCTCCTCGAACAAGTCGTGCTGACGGTAGTAGTTGCCCTGGTTGAATTCTTGCAGGCCTTCCATCGCGAGCGGCGGCAAGCTCTCCCGACATGCGCAAGCCAGTTGATCCAGCATCTCGGGGTCGGGAATGCGCGCCAAGTCATTCACCAGTTTGCAGCAGTTCCGCTCAAACTCGCGCCAGCTTGCGGTCAAATCGGCGCCAGCGAGCGTCGCCTCGGCGCGTCGTTTTTCACTGTCGCTCACTAATAAGATTGGGATGCGGCGCGTGGCCGCGCTCGAATTTGGCGCGATCACAAAGTCGCGCCACAGCGGGTGCGCCCCGTCGATCGCGATCATCGCGGCGCGGGTTTCAATCACTGTGTTCATGAAACCCTGATTACATGTAATCTCAACTATTTGGTAAGATGAAAGTGCCAAGACTAGCGACGAAAACAATCGCCGCTCGGATACAAATATTAGGGTGCCTGACATCGCTTTGTAACTCGAAGCACTCAATATTCTAAGTGTGCTGCCGCGCCTGGATTATACCTTTAACCGGAAAACAAGTGGGTCCCTGTCTCAAATAATTTGCGCTAAAGGCCTATAAGTTTGTTTTTCGTTCATTTCAGTCCTATCTGCTTGACATTGTATACAATTGTTGCATATAATGCTAAAGGCTTGAATTAGGCGTACATAATACAACTTTCAAAGCGACGTTGCTACGAGGAGTATCGCGGGTGAGTACGGCTAGCAGCGGTTATCTTAACAAGCGACTTCTCAAGCTACAAGTAGGGTTTCTATTATCGGAAGGACCGGGCAACTCAAAAGCGATTCCGATTCACATTCCACAGCGGCTGCACGTCGATCAAGACCTGTATCTGGAATCACTATCGGGCAACCTGACCTTGACGCGCACCAAAGAGGGTATCCTGGTTCAGGGTACATTGCGAGTGTATCATCTGCGGGAATGTGACCGATGCTTGGAAGACTTCGTACATGAGTTTTCCGTTCCGCTAGCGGAGTTGTTTGCAGCGCCCGCCGACCCGAATAAAACTGTCTTTAGTGTAGATAGCAGCGGTGAAATTGATCTTGGACATTTGTTACGAGAAGAAGTTATCATCGAAGAGAGCTATCGCGCCGTTTGCCGCGACAACTGTCGCGGATTGAGTGCCGAGAGTGGTGTTAATCTGAACTATGAGTCCGATTCTGCCATAGACGACAGTCAAGACTTGGGGAGTTACGCGGCCTGTGATCCGCGGCTGTCGATCTTGAAGCAGTTGCTGGACGAAAAAGGATAATACTGTAACAACTGCGAGAGCGAGTTCCTGATCGCGCTCGCCACATGTTTGGGGGGAGATCGTGAGTGATTTTGATGACAGGTATGAACCTGATATTGGTCTGATTACTTATCTTGATGAGGATAAGGGTCAGAAGGAAGATTTTGAACTTTTCTTCGACGAAGACATTGACGCCTTCGCCGAAGCTTACGAAGACGACGTCGATCTGGTAGAGGACGAAGACGACCACGACCTGGGCGAAATAGCCTCTAACGATACCGTCGGCCTCTACCTCAAGGAGATGGCCCGTGTGCCGCTCCTCACCATTGAAGAAGAAGTTCAGCTTGCCATGCGACTGGAGGCCGGCCGCAGCGCCGAGGCCCAGCTTTCCCGCAGCAACGATCATATTCGTAGCGCCGAATGGAAATTCCTGGTCCAAGACGGCCTGAACGCGCGCGAGCACTTGATCAAAGCTAATAC
This sequence comes from Chloroflexota bacterium, assembly GCA_026708115.1. GTDB lineage: Bacteria > Chloroflexota > Anaerolineae > Aggregatilineales > Phototrophicaceae > UBA6055. The sequence goes on along the minus strand of JAPOVL010000050.1, from coordinate 209,524 downwards.
GCGCCTGGTGGTATCAATCGCCAAGAAGTATATGTCGCGCGGCGTTCCCTTTCTGGACTTGATCCAAGAAGGCAACCTCGGTCTGATGAAGGCTGTGGAAAAGTTTGACTATCACCGCGGCTATCGCTTCAGCACCTATGCCACCTGGTGGATCCGACAAACGATTACCCGCGCCATCGCCGATCAGGGCCGTACCATCCGGGTTCCGGTCCATATGACCGATCGCATTCGCCAGTTGTACCGCGTCGCCCGCGACCTCGAACAGCAGCGCGGCTGCAAGCCAACTGTCGAAGAAATCGCCGAAATCATGGACTGCGAGCCGCGCAAGGTGCAATGGATGCTCAAGGTCTCCTGGCAGCCGCTCAGCCTCGAACACCCGGTGGGCAAGGACGACGACAGCGAACTCGGTAACTTCATCGAAAACGACCGCGAACCAACACCATCGGATAGCGCCTATAACAAGCTGCTCAAAGAGAAAATCGACGAACTGCTCAATACATTGTCCCCGCGCGAGGCGCGTATCCTGCGCCTGCGTTTTGGCTTGCAGAATGGACATAGCTATACGCTGGAGGAGGTCGGCCAGAAATTCGGTTTGACCCGCGAACGCATTCGCCAGATTGAAGGTCGGGCCTTACGCCGGCTGCGACACCCGCGCCGCAGTCGTAAATTGCGCGACTATCTCGATTAGCCGGATTCGACCGTTAGGCCCATTGCAACGCGCATCCCAATGCCTGGGCGCGACATGCTCGGGGCTCCTTAGCCGGTTGCGCGCCGAGCGGCAGTAGACCCATGATGAATCGTCGGATATGGCAAAACTGGTTCTGGTTAAGCACAGCAACAGCAATCATAATCCAACGCAGCCGGCGCAAGACTGGGAACTAACCCCGGAAGGCTATCAACGCTGCAAGCCCTTGGCGAAGCGCCTTGCCGCCTATCGACCTCGCCGACTATTCAGCAGTTCCATGCCCAAAGCCCTGCAAACGGCCAGATCTGTCGCCGCGGACCTTGAAAATATTCCTGTAATTGAAAATCCCCTGCTCGCCGAACACAGCCGCCGAACAAACGCTCCCTACGGTTCGCTTGCGTCATTTGACGCGCGCATCAAGCGGCTCTTTGAAGCGCCGGATGAACTCGTCTTCGGCGATGAAACCGCGACTCAAGCCAGACAACGCTTCCAACGCGGCATCTTGTCCCTGATCGAAATTGCGCGCCCCGCAGAAAATATCGTGGTCATTGCGCATGGTACGGTAGCAGTATTGTTTGCCGCGCACTACAACGCCATCGACAGTTACGACCTTTGGCGAAAGCTGAAGATGCCATCATTTATTGAGATGGAATCATCCGATTTTCGCATTTGCCAGGTAGTTGAAGACGCCGGCAGCGGCTAACCTGCGCTTGCGGCAAGTAACGCTTGCTCCTTGCCGGGGGCAAGATCCGCCGGCTTTGTGATATCCTCCGGCGTCGACTTCGACCATTCGTAAGTATCGATTACGGTCGTCTCCAGATGACGGAAGCGCAAGCCGGCGCGCCAGGCCTTCGTGCAATCAAAAGTCATGAAGCTTTCCGCCAACTCTTGATTGACCCACAGCGGCAGCTCCATAAACTCCCCTACTTGCTGCTCCTGGAGAAAGGCGTCGCTCACATGCCGAAACCGGACATCGCTGCCCAGCGCCTCCTTTGCGCCGGCCAGAAATTCGCCAAAACTTAAACGCTGCGCGGGGCCCGTTACATTGTAGATCTCGTCGGTCATCGATTCGGTCCGCCGCAGGGTGAATTCTGCGATATCCCGCGCATCGACAAACTGCAATGGTTGGTCAACTGGCGGCGCGATGGCATCGCCTCCTTTGGCGGTCCGTGTGACCCAATAAGTGAAGCGATTTGTCGGGTCGTGAGGTCCGGCAATGAGACCAGCCCGAATGATCAGCGCGCGCCCGGGATATGCCCGCTGCACCTCTTGCTCGCAGCCGACCTTCAACGGCCCGTAGCTGGAACCATTTACCTCCTCGGGCATTGCACTGTCGTAAGGAAGAACTTCCGATTCTTCGTCGCGCTTCGCGGCGCCTTGCAGCGGATAAACAGAAAGCGTAGAAATGAAGGTATAGTGTTCGACGGCGCCCTTCAGCGCCTCCGTTGATAATTCGACCGAGCGCGGCGCATATCCGCAGGTATCTATGACGGCATCCCAGCGACGTCCCTTTAGCAGGTCCAGATCCCTTTCACGATCGCCTATGATAGTTTCAATCTCGGGGAAGGCAGCCGGGTCGCTTCGTCCGCGATTGAACAAGGTAACCCTGTGTCCTTGAGCGGCCGCCGCCTCGACCAAAGCGCGCCCCAGGAATATAGTCCCGCCGATGATCAATATGTCCATGTTCCTCGCTCCCCCCGATAGCTCCGTGAACGACATTAAACCCCTGAACAAAAGACCGTTGTCTGCATCGACATCAGAGCCGCTCGGCGCCTAATCGGCCAATCGTACACAAGCATGTCGCGCTCGCAAAACATCGTCGCATGAGCGACGCGGCCTATTAAAAGCTAATCTGTCTCGCCAGCTATTCTTGTCGGCGCATTTGGCAATCATACTGTTCTCGGACGCTTCGTCTACGGCGACTTCGCAACAGGCGAACTATGCTAAAATCACCCTCATGAGTGCGCATCGTAACACTGTCGCCATTTTGCTCGGCTTCTTGCTGCTGCTGCTCGCCTGCAACCTTGGTACCGGCGAGAACGCGCCGCCTACGCTGGCGCCTCTTTCGACGCGGACCCCGCCGCCCACGCTGGGATATGTCGCCGCAGGGCCTGCGCGCGTGCCGGGCATTGGCGCAACGCCGGCCGCGCCCTCCGATATAGAAGTCTATCGCATTCTGGATCAAGTGGAATCCGACCGCCTGATGACGCACATCCGCACCCTGCAAGATTTCTATACCAGGCATGTTAACTCGGCCCAAGCTTCAACCAATCGGGGCATCGGCGCGGCAAGGGCTTATATTGCCGGTCAATTCGAGACCTATCGCCAGGCATCCAGCGGCAATCTATACACATTTGACCTGCCATTTGAATCAGTCACCCCTGACGGCGAGCGGCGCGCGCAAGCCAACCTGGTCGCCGTCATTCAAGGTACAGAAGTCGGGGCCGGCACAGTTCTGGTCGGCGCTCATTACGATAGCATCGGCCGTCCGCTCGACTCAACTGATGTATTCGCGCCCGGCGCAAACGACAACGGATCCGGCGTCGCGGCCGTGCTGGAATTGGCGCGCATCATGAGCCAGGCGCGCTACAAAGCCACCATCATGTTTGTCCTTTTTTCCGCCGAGGAGGTTGGCAGGCAAGGCAGCAAAGCCTTCGCCTCCTGGATTCGTGAGGATCAAACCGATCTTATCGGCATGATTAATGTCGATACCATCGGCAATGTCCATGATCGAAACGGACTGGTTAACGACCGCGAATTGCGCGTCTTTTCCGCCGGGCCAAACGAAACTTCTGATTCGCGCCGTTTAGCGCGTATGGTTAATTTCATCGGCTTCAACTACGGCGTCAATCTGGACTTGGTCGTGCAAGACGCGATTGATCGCGAAAACCGCTATGGTGATCACTTTTCTTTCAGCGAGTTGGATTATCCGGCGGTTCGCATCATCAACGCCTACGAAGAGAAACTCAATGGCGACCCGACAGATACCATCGAATACATCGAAGCCGGCTACCTCCGGGACGCCACCAAGGCGATCCTTGCGCTCTTGACCGCCCTCGCCGACGGTCCGCGTCCGCCGCAAAACATCGTCTTGCGAACCGGCGCAGGCCAGCCCGAACTGGTTTGGGAACCGGTGGCCGCAGCCGCAGGATACATTATCGCCCTGCGCCGCCCGGGTGGGCTTTTCTACGAGCGACAGATTGCGCATAACGAAACCAGCCTGGTATGGGACGGTTTCACCGCTTACAGCGGCATCGCCATCGCAGCCAAAGATGCGCGCGGGCTCACGGGCCCGCTGTCACAGGAAATTGCCCTGCCTTGAGCTGACATCAAACTAGCGGCAGACGACGCCCTCTGCTACAGTTGCCGCGCCAGCGCCCACCATCGGAGCGTCTCATGCGCGTCGCGCACGTCATAAAAGTTACGCGAATCAGTGGCGCCGAACGCCATCTGCTGGTTCTCTTGAGCGCCTTGCGCCAGCGCGATGTCGACGCGCATTTGCTTATCCTGGTCGAAGCTGACAAACCCATGACGGACATGGTCAGCGCCGCCAAAGACCGCGGCATCCCCCTGCGCCGCTTGACAATCCATCGCGACTATGATCTGACCCTGCTATTCAAGATTCGCCGCGTCTTGCGCCAGATCAAGCCGGATATCGTGCACACGCATTTGATCCATGCCGACCTCTACGGCTTGTTCGCCGCCAAGCTTGCCGGCATCCGGACCGTAATCAGCAGCCGTCACAACGATGATCAATTCCGTTTCCACCCAATGTGGCGGCGCATCAGCCCGGCGCTATGGCGCCTGACCAGCGGCGGCATCGCTATTTCCGCGGCGATCAGAGATTTCATGATCGAGGTCGAAGCCGCGCCAGACGAAAAGATAAATGTGGTCCAATATGGCTTGGAACACAAATGGATTGCCGACGAAGAACTCCGCGCCGCTCGCCGCAATTTGTCCGTTGAGCTGCGCCTCGATTCTGACGCTTTGCTGCTCGGCATGGTATGTCGCATCGTAGAACAAAAGGGCATCCCCTACGCCTTGCGAGCTTTTCGGCAAATCCGGGACCGATTCCCGACAGCCAACCTGATCATTGCCGGCGACGGCGACCTGCGTCCTCAACTCGAAGCGCTCGCGCGGGAACTCGGTATCGACGCCAACGTTCACTGGCTGGGATGGCGCGGCGACGCCCTCAAGTTGATCGGCGCCTTTGACACGCTGCTGATGCCCAGCCTGTGGGAGGGATTTGGATTGGTCCTGCTAGAGGCAATGTCAAGGCGCGTGCCCGTGATCGCGAATCGCGTCAGCGCCATTCCCGAGGTTGTGGCGCATGGCCAGACTGGGCTGCTCGTCGAGCCGCGCGATGTCGATGCCCTGGCAGCAGCCATGGCGCGACTGCTGGAAGACCATGCCTTGCGCCAGCATATGGGATTGCTCGGCGCCGCCCGCTTGGAAGAACGCTTCAACGTCGAGCGCATGGTGTCCGGGACAGTTGCGGTGTATAAGGGCTACACCCGGCAACTACGGAGATAGATTGCCAAGACTGGGCAATTGCAACAAATTGTTTTTTCACCACAGCCGCTCGGCGGCAGGACGATTCGCTGCTGCCGAGCGGCTGTGGTTAGTTTTAAGTCTGTATCATGTTCATCGCAGCGCATGGTCATTTTGATGAGATTGCCCTGTGTGTCATACATGCTGCACAGGCGTATGACGACTGATTTCATGACTCGTCGTCGCCAGGTCTTCGTAGCTCAGGTCATGGACGCTGCCCTTGCCGCACATGCGCGCGAACTCGCTCATCTGCTCTGTCATCGCCTCGAAGAAGTTCACAAGCCGCTGCTTGGACGTCTCCACATCGAAGCGCGCGCGCAAGTTCATCTTCTGTGTGGCGATGCCCACCGGGCAACTGTCGCTGCTGCAAGCTCGATACTGCTTGCAGCCGATGGCGATCATCGCGGCCGTTGCCAATGCAACGGCGTCCGCGCCCAGGGCCAGCGCCTTTGCCACGTCTGCGCTGGTGCGCAAACCACCGGTTGCGATCAAGCTGATCTCGCTGTGTCCATTGTCGTCTAACCAACGGCGCGCCCGCGGGATGGCAAAAACCGTCGGCACACAGATATTGTCCATGATATGCTTTGCCGCCGCGCCCGTGCCGCCGGCGCGGCCATCAAGCGTGATCCAATCAATATCCAGCTTCACTGCCTCTGCCAAATCAGCCTCGATGCGGCTGGCCGCCAATTTGATGCCAACGGGCACGTCGGGCTTGACGGAGCGGATCCAGTCTATGCGCTCTTGCATATCTGCCACAGTATGGATATCCGGGAAACGCGATGGGCTGCGCGCTTCTTGCCCTTCCCGCAGTCCGCGCAGCGCCGCGATATCCGCCGTGACCTTGTGGCCGGGCAACAATCCGCCCAAGCCTGCCTTGGCGCTCTGGCCCATCTTGATCTCAATGCCGTCCGCCTTGGCGATGTTCTCCTCGTTCCAACCGAAATAACCCGAAGCCATCTCGAATATGTATTGTCCCGCAGCCGCCCGCGCCTCCGGCAACATGCCGCCCTCGCCCGAACACATCAAAGTGCCAAATTCGGCCGCGCCCTTCGCCAGCGCCAGCTTGGCCTCCTTGCTCAATGCGCCGTAGCTCATATGACTGACGAATATCGGCGCTCGCAACTTCAAGGGCTGCTTCCGTTTGGCGGCGATGACCGTTTCCGTGCTGATTGGCACATCGTCGAGCAAGGGCAGTACAGCCAGCTGACCCGGCAGAAAATACAAGTCGCCTAAGCCGGCATAATCGCGCTTCTCGCTGCCCATGCCCTCGATAAAGGCGCGTCGTCCGCGCGAATAACTGTGGATATCGTGCATCTCGGTTTCCAGCGGATCGTTCCGCCTCGCCCACAAACCCAAATACTCGCCTTCGTAGCGCGGCTTGGGTGGCACGGCATCGGCGTCGATTTCCACCCTGCCGTTAACCTGGCGCACGGGATAAACCGGCACCGTTTCGTCTTCGGTATAGCGGCTGACGCCGGTCCGCACATCGTAATCCCATTTGTGCAATGGACAAAATACATTGGGTCCCTCCATGTAGCCGTCGCCCAGTTGACCATCCCGATGAATGCAGCGATTGTCTAAAGCATAGAAATCGCCCAGATACTTGTACAGCGCGATATCGCGCTCGTTTACAAACACCGTGGTGCCCTTGCTTTCTTCAAGCTGATCGGCCTTTAGCACTTCAACCCAATTCGCCATACGTCCCCCATGACTTGCGGCAATACCCGTCTAATTCCTATTGTATGACACATGCGCGGCAAACAGAAGTCGGCGGCCCGCCAAACGCGCCTCCCTTAGCCCGTCCCGAACTTGCCATAAAACTCGCTGAACGTGATAATCAACAAGAGAGTCGAAGCTAGTTTATCCGTTTCGGCTGAAATACATTTTCAACTCTAGACATGAGACCATTAACCCAAAACACAATCGATTGGCTAGGGACGACCTGCCAGATCGCCCGCAATTCTCCAATTCCGCAACTGACAATACCTGTCCGGCAAGGCTTGTGGCAAAACCATTTCGCTGTGGACGGGCCGCCGAGGAAGCTCCATGAAGAATGTTTACCTGTCTTACGATCCCTCGGCGCGGAACCGCGCCGAAGAGTTGCGCCGGATCTTGCGCGCGCAAGGATATAGGCCCTGGATTGACCGCAGCCCGGTTGCCGGGCAAGCCTGGCACGTCGAAATGGATGCCGCGATTCGGCATGCCGATGCGCTCATCATCCTGCTGACCGACGAAGCGGCTGACTCAATACTCTTGACTTACGAATTCGCCTACGCCCTGGGCAGCAATATACCGGTCTTCGCCATCGTCTACGACGATGTGCAATTGCACCCGAGTCTTCTTAATGTCCAACGCTTCGACGTCCGCAGTTTTTCCGACGAAAACCACTTTTGGGATCACTTTATGGCGGCCTTCCGCAAGACCGTCGACCAAGCTCCCGCGCGGTCGACCGCGGGCCCGCCTGCCCGGCAATCCCAGCCAGACATTGACAAAAGCGTCATGCCCGAGGAGCCCGGCTTTTGGATCGTCATCAGGCGCGGACCCATCGAGAATGCCATGTTCCGGCTGGAAAAGGAGATCGTCACATTGGGCCGCGATAGCGCCAATGACATCGTGATCGGCGAACCGCAAGTCAGCCGCTATCACCTGCGACTAGTGCGGCGAGAAGCAGGTTATCAGATCGAGGACCTGGACAGCACCAACGGCGTACGTGTCACGGGCAGAAGGATTGGTCCTCCCTCCCCGCTCAACGACGGCGATATCATTTTGCTGGGCGATTCCATTGCCCTGTCTTATGAAATAGTTTACCAATGATATAGTGGGCGAAAACTACACTTCGCGGACGACCCGCGCCGGGTTGCCTGCCACCACGCTACCGGGCGGCACATCGCGCGCGACGACGCACCCGGCGGCGACCACCGATCCCGTTCCGACCGTCACGCCTTTCAAAATGAGCGCGTTCATGCCGATAAAGACATCGTCCTCGATCGTGACGGGCGCTGTATTTGCAGCCAGAGGATGGGCCCGCCGCTTCTCGGGATCGAGCGGATGGAAATCGCTATCGGCGATAATCGCGTTTGCACCCACCCAAACCCGGTCGCCGATGCGGATCCGCTCATCACAGACCAGCGAACCGCCGGTCATGCCGAAGTCGTCGCCTATCGTAATGCTGGCGCCGGGCCTTCTTGTGCTGATGATCACCGGACGATTGGGACCCAGCGGGTTGCTGGCCGCGCTCGAACGAAGCGCCAGCCGACGACCGACGCGAATCTCGCTTTGGCGGTGCCGCTGGATTATCGGCAATCCATAGCAGCGCCAACCCGCGCCTGCGTGCAGCCCGCGCAGCCTCCACCATGCCATTGGGGCGATCAGCCAGCGACGGATCTCGTTGCTCGCTTTCCAGGGCATGTCCCGCGCCTGCCGCAGTGTTTCCAGCGACAAGAGCGGCGCCGGCACGCTTACATCTTGGCCGGTGTCATCCATTGCAAGCCTATACATGAATTCGATACGTATTCCGCAACCACCGTCTATTGCACCGCAAATATGACTTCATCGACCTGAACGATATGACCCCCGCGTATCAAGGCCAGCCGCAAGATATACGATCCCGCTTGCAGGGCATCGGCGTGCAGCGTCTCCAGCTGTCCATTGCTCACGGGCTGGTGATGGCGCTGGCCCAAAGGCGTCCAATCGAGGAAATGCCCGCCCCGAATATACATATGATAATACTCGCCCTGGCCGCTGTTGAATTGGGCCGTGCCCACGATCGGCAGCGCCTGATTGACGCTTTGCCCGTTGACCGGCTGCTGAATCTGCAAAACCGCCCCGACGTTGCCAATCGAGCGCAGCCTGTAAAAGCTGGGCAGGCATTCAATCGTCGGCAGCAACGCCAGGTTCGCTTCCCGGGCGTACCGTTCCGCCTCAACGACATCGCCCGGGGATGTCGATGGCCCCTCTATAAACCATAGATTTTGCGCGCCGGCCGCGATCGCTTCCTGCGCGTCTTGCACGGGCACGCGGCAATAACTCGGCGGCAAGGGCTGCTTCTCGCCCGGGCCCACTTGAAAGCGTATGCCAGCCGCGACTTCCGGCGGCAAAGGAAACGCCAAAGTCTGATAGATGCCCGGCGACACGCGGTGAAGTACCGAGCCTTGCACCGGTACCGGCGTCCGCCCTGCGCTTACCTGCGGATAGCGCAGCAAGCCATTCTCGTCGGGAATCCCCGCCGGTCCATCGAGAAACCATTCGTCAACGGTTGCCGGGCAGCGCGTCGAGGGATCGCTCAAGCGCCGGACATCGCATATCTGGCGCCGGCTGATACCCGCCGGCGGGATCGGCTGGTCATTCAGCAACTGCCCCCCCGTCGCCAAAGCGCCCAACAGTTTCTGGTTGCCGTAAATGCCCGTGAGCACGGCATGCCAGATGGGCGCGGCGCCTGTCAAACCCGAAGAATTCACCATCGGCCTGCCGTCGTTATTGCCCACCCAGACGCCGACGGCGACATTGCGCGTGTAGCCGACCGTCCAATTGTCCTTGACGTCGTCGGTGGTGCCCGTCTTGACCGCGGAGAATATGCCATCGCTGCGCAATGGGCTGTAGGCGCCCATGGCTTCGCTGCGAGCTCGATTGTCACCCAGCATGTCCGTGATCAGGTACGCGATGCGTGGATCAAGCACTAAGGCGCCATGGTCGTTTCGGTTGACCGTCCTTTCCGTGCTGCGCCCCGCCGGACAACTGCCTTCATATTGATAGAGAATCTCATCGTCGCTGTTGATGACGCATAAGATAGCGGTCACCGGCACATAGGCGCCTTGATTGGCGAAGACGGCAAAAGCGTTTGTGAGCTCAATCAGCGTGATTTCCCCGCCGCCAAGCGTCAAAGACAAGCCGTATTGTGACGCGTCTTCGCTTAAAGTTGTTATGCCAAAGCGGCGCAACAAGCCCAGCAGGTAGTCCACGCCCACCGAACGCAGGGTTTGCACCGCCGGGATGTTATAACTGTTTGCCAGCGCAGTGCGCATGGTCATGGGACCATGAAAGGCGTTATCGAAGTTGCGCGGCGTGTACAAAGGCAGACCGGGAACCGAGACCTCCGTTCGCGTATCCCACAAGACATCGCCGGGCGACATGCCGCGCTCGATCGCCGCCGCATAAGTGAAGGGCTTGATGGTGCTGCCCGGCTGTCGAAAGGCTGTGGTCACGTTGACGCTGCCGTCAATCGCCTCATTGTGGTAGTCGATGCTGCCAACCATGGCGATGATCTCGCCCGTCTGCGGCTTGGTGACGACCACAGCGCCGTTGCTGACGTTTTTGTTCCAGAGCTGGGCCACTTGATTGGCGGCGGCGCGCTGCGCCAGTTGATTGACGTTTTGGTCAAGCGTCGTGTAGACGCGCAAGCCCCCGCGCGCGATGTCATCAGGGCTATAACCCAAACCGGTCATCAGACGTTCCAGTTCCCCCTGCGCATAGACAGTGAAGTGAGGCGCGTTCAAAGATACCTTGGCTGGCACAAAAGACAGACCTTCGCTTAAGGCCTCCTTCACCTCCTGCTCAGAAATGAAACCCTCCTCGACCATTTCGCCCAGAACCTGGCGCCAGCGCACGTCAACAGCCGCCTGCACCGCCGGATCGGGATTGAGCGGGTCGAGGCTCGCCGGCGCTTGTGGCAAGCCTGCCAGCAGCGCCGCTTCGCCCAGCGTTAAGTCCCGAACATCCTTGCCAAAGAAAGTCTGGGCCGCCGTTTGCGCGCCGTAGGCCAAATTGCCGTAATAGATCTCGTTGAAGTACATCTCGAGGATGTCTTCTTTGCTCTTGGCCCCCGTCAGCGCGATCGCCAAAACGATCTCTTCCGCCTTGCGGGCCACGCTGCGCCTGGCGCGCTTTTCGAAATCGAACAGCACATTGCGCACCAATTGCTGCGTGATGGTGCTGCCGCCCGCCGTGATCTCGCCGGGGGACGCGCCCAGATAGGTCAGCGCCGCCACCGCCGTCGCGCCTATATCGATACCGATGTTTTCGAAAAACGTGTCGTCTTCGATCGCAATTGTGGCCAGGATGAGCGATCTGGGAATGCGGTCATAACTGACGCGGACCCGTCTGCCCTCTCCAAAAGCCTCATATAAAGTGTTGCCGTAGCGATCGTAGATGAAAGTGCTCTCAAAGCCGCGATAGCTGTCAACCTCGGCGATGCGCGCCGCCCACTCGGCTTCAACCTGCGGGAACACGATCATCGCGCCCGCGGTCGTCAACAGAGTCAGACCGCCGCAAAACGTGAGGCACAGCCCCGCGAGCGCCCAGAAGCAGCCCAGCGGCAGGCCGAGCATGCGTTTCCGGCGGGCGCGCTTGCGCGGCAGACCACCGGGTGGGCTGGCCGGCTGGGTCCTGGCATAGACTTCCGGAGTTTTCGGCATCGTATTCCCGCCTGCGCCCGAGTGACGCGTTGACGAGGGCGAATCCAGGCGCCGGGACGAGACGCTGTCAATCGGTCCTTGGCTCGCCGCGGAAACGATTGTCGGCGCGGCCTGCTCATCGGGTTTGATGCTGCCAAAGGCCGGCATGGTGATCAGCTTCCCGGCTTCTTTGCGCGCATCGCGAGGCGTCACTTCGAGCTCGGAGACATGCGGCAACGAGAATGGCACATCGGCCTGGCCCCGCACCGGCTCCAGATTCGAGGTCATCGTCTCGTCTCTTGGCGGCCCTTGCCCGCGCCCGGCAACGGTCGTCTCGCCGTCTTCCTTGCCTTCCGGTTCTTCGATCCTGTCGTCCGTCATGTCATAGCCCAGCCTCGACTGTGCGTTCATTCTATCAGAATAGAGCATAAGCGACAGTTTTGCTCGCCTGCGCGCTATACCAAGAACAACGGTCAACCTACGATTTGCCGAGACCGCGCAGGTACGAGATTCCGCGCCCGAATGAAAGCGCGCTGCCCTGTCTGGTATACCCGCCGGCGGAATGCTAGAATTACCGCTAGTTCTGCTGGAGAAACCCGATGTCGATTGCGCCCGATGTAATCACGCGTCCCGAGCTTGGCATCTCGGTAGTCATACCTGTATACAACGAAGAAGGCAATATCGACCGCTTGTATCAAGAATTGACCGCTGCGCTCGAGGACATCGGACGCGATTTCGAAGTGGTCGCGATCAATGACGGCAGCAGCGACCGCACTTACGACATGTTAAACGACTTGCAAGCGAAGGACGCGCGCTGGCACATTATCCATTTTCGCCGCAATTTCGGGCAGACAGCAGCCATGGCGGCCGGCTTTGACGCGGCCCGCGGCGAGGTCATCATTACGATCGACGCCGACTTGCAAAACGATCCGCGGGATATTCAGCGCATCCTGGATAAATTCGCTGAGGGATACGATATCGTCAGTGGCTGGCGGCAAGATCGCAAAGAGCCGCTCTTCTTGCGGCGCATCCCGTCCATGATTGCCAATCGCCTCATCTCGCGCGCGACCGGGATCCGCTTGCATGACTACGGCTGCACATTAAAAGCCTACCATTTTGACGTCGCCAAGGGCGTTCAGCTATACGGCGAACTGCATCGCTTCATTCCGGCGCTCGCCAGCCAGATGGGTGTGCGCGTGGCGGAAATCCCGGTCAAGGATCGCGCGCGCAAGTGGGGCAGCAGCAAGTACGGCTTTAGCCGCACCTTCAAAGTGATACTCGACTTGATCGCGGTGATCTTCCTGCTGAGTTATTTCAACCGGCCCTTGTATGTCTTCGGCGCGGCCGGGATTCTGGTAGGCGCGGTAGGCAGTTTGCTCGGTCTCTATCTGACCGTGTTCAAGCTGTTGACGGAGAACAAAATCGGTGACCGTCCCTTGTTGCAGCTCTCTGTCCTGTTGATGGTGCTTGGCGTGCAGTTCGTCAGCACCGGCATCGTCGCCGATATGATCATGCGCACCTATCACGAGTCGCAACACAAGGCCATCTATTTCATTCGCGAACGACGTCGCGCCCCGGCCACCCGCGACGACGAGCTCGAACCCGTCTCGTAGTTCCGCGCCAAACTTGAGCCGGCCTTTTCGCGTCAGCAAACCGAAATCAATGTGAAGCGCCGCAAGATTATGCTTACAAATCGCGCTGAATCAGGTAATTCGCCCAACTCCGCAGCAGGACTTTGTATTCGCTATCCGGCAGCGGCCGCAAATGCGCCAGGGCTTCGTCAACATACTTGTGCGACAGATCCTGCGCGTACTTGATCGCGCCCAGGTCGCGCAGCAGTTGCGCAACCTCGTTAATGGCGTCATCGCTGGCTCGCGCGTTGCCAAGGATAGACTGCAACCGGGCGCGTTGCCGTTCATTGGCCGATTGCAGCGCTTTCAGGGTCAAGAGCGTAGACTTGCCTTCGCGGATATCGGAGCCGACCGGTTTGCCCAACTGTTGCGTATCGCCGACCACGCCCAGAATATCGTCTTGAATCTGAAAGGCGGTGCCGCACAAGCTGCAAAACCGGGCCAATGCCAGCGCCTCTGGCACATCGCTGTCTGCGCTGTTGAGCGCGATCGCGGCGCCGGCGCGCCCGGCAAATTCATAGAGTACGCCCGTTTTTTTCCACAGCATATCAACGACGTCCGCTTCGTTGATCTGTTTGCGCATGCCCACAAACTGAACATCGAGCGTTTCGCCTTCGACCAGCAGCGGTGTCACATGGCTCGCCAGTTCCTGTGCCAGCGCCAGGACGACATCGGCCACCACGCCTCCCTCATGGCGCGCTTCAAAGAGCAGCGACCAAGACCAGGCTTGCTGTACGTCACCGGTCAGCAGAGCGATGGTCCGGCCGTAGTGCTCGGCATCGGCGCCCGTCCAGCCGAAGTCTTGACGCGCGCGATCAGCGTATTCCGTGTGAACAGTTGGTCCGCCGCGCCGGGTCCTGTCTCTGTCGATCACATCATCATGGACCAGTGTCCAGGTGTGATAAATCTCGATGGCGGCAGCCACGGGCAAGACGGCCTTTTCCTCGCCGCCAAGGGCGCCACAGGCGAGCATCGCCACCGCCGGGCGCAAGGACTTGCCGCCGCTCTTGACATAGCTGTAAACCGCCTCTCGGATATGCGCTGGTTGGAAGCGCTTCACGAACCGCTCCTGGAGCAAATAGTCCATGAGCAGCTTTCTGCGCCTGGCGACCGCATCCATCAAATGCGCAAATGACGTCTGACGTCTCGAGATGTCGGGCACTTGCGGCAACGCTCCTCTCCGGCTGTGGCACTTGCATCCATATTAACATCAGGCCGCGCGATAGCCCAAGAGATGAACTGGAAATCAAGCCAGGCGGGTGATCTCGATATCGCGCAAGATGAGTTTCTGTGGTTCCGGACCATCCAGCAGGCCCCAGCCGAATCTGCCCTGGGGCGTCACTATCGCGTACTGATTGTCCAGCCAGGCGATGAAGCCGAGCGCCGAGCCGGGCGCGCGCTCGCTGCAGAGAACAACCGCATCGTCAACCGAGAATACAACTCGGTCCTCGCGCCATTCGATCGCATAGCTGTGAAAATCCTGCAAGAACATCGAGTCGAGCAGGGCCTCGCGGACGTTGATCGCCCTTTGCCCGACTGGCCAGAGCTTCTGATAAAGCGTTTGACTGCGCATCGCCAAGAAGCCAAGTGGCGCCAAAGGCAGGAGACCGTAAAATCGCCATCCTCGCGCATTGATCGTGGCGGCCTTCCAGCCATGCCCGGGGACACCGCTTGCCAGCGCAATGTCATTTGCTGGACCGCCGAAGAAGAACCAGATCGCTTGCGGCAAGCGAAAACGGCGACGCCCGGGAACGAATACCTGATTCCAAAAGCCAAATCCGGCAGTTCCCTTTATATCGCCCTGTCCGCGGGCGCGCAGGCTGAGGCGCAGCGGCGGACGATTGCCGAAGCGAGGTGCCGTAGCCTGGTAATCGCTGATCTGCGCGTTGTGATAACAGTCGGAGGCCGTCACTGGGATCGACAGGTGGACCTCGCCGCCCCGCAGCAATACCTCTCCGGCGCCCGATTCTGAAGTGAGCCACCCGCCGGACCGATGCACTAGATCTACCTCACGACAAAGTTGCAGCTTTCTTCTTCGAACTCTGTGCCGGTGCCCGGGCCGTAAGCCTGATAGCCGTCGTTGATGGCATTGCGCCAGGTCACGCGATAGGTGATGCGATAATTGCCGACTTCCAGCGGACCGTAGGGCACGTACCAGTAGACCACCTGGTCGCGGCCGCGTTGCCTGGGCGCGCTGCGGAACTGATCGACATTGCTAATCTGCGTCCCGTTGATGCGCAGTTCATGCGTGGCGTTGGCGATATGCTGGCGCAGGTAGGCATCTGTGCTGGCGAACCAAGCCCAAAAGATCTCGATCGTGGAGCCCGCCGTCAAGTTGGAGGGCGCGCCGATGCCGTATACCGGGTTGTTGCAGAAGGCGAAGACGTCTACACCGCTGCGAGGCGCCGCCGGAACGCGCGTCGGCAGATCAACGCTGTCTGCCCTGGGACGTGTCGGCTGGGCCGGTTCGTCGGTCGGCCTTACGGACGCCTCGGCGAGGCCCGGGACGGGCGAAGCGGCATTGGCAACCAAGACGGTCGCCGTCAGGTTGATCGACTCGAGATCGATGATGGGGACATTGAAGACCAACTGAGGCTGCGAGCCTGATGCCTCGGCAATGGCTTGGGCTTCGTCGGCTGCGGGCGCGGCGCCGATCGGTTCGTCCTGGTCCTGCGTCGCCGCGGCTTCCGCCGCCGGGGAGGCAGGGGCTGTTCCAACGGACGGCGCTGGCACGGTCGGCGGCCGCGGATTCACAACTTGCAAGAGCCTGGCGCTTATCCAGCCGCGCTCGCCGTCATCCAGTTGAACCTGATACCAGTTTCTTTCCGCGTTTTCCGACAGGATCTGCACGCCGCTGCCGGGCTCAAGTATGTTAACAATGTCGTGATCCGTGCCAGGGCCGCCGCGCACATTCACGCGTAACTGGGATCGCACCAGGGCGAAAACTGTCGGCGTGGCAGTGGCTGTGGCAGTGGGCGTGACGGTATGCGTAGGCGTGGGCGAGGGTGTAGCGCTGGCCGTTGCGCTGGGCACTGCTGTCTCGGTAGGCGTGGCAGTTGGTCTGCGCTGTTCTGTAGCTGTCGCTTCAGGAATTGTCGTTGCAGAGGGCAAGGGCGGGACCGTCGCAGTCGCTGCGGCTTGACCGAAGTTGCCTATGCTGCATCCTGTAAGGACGACGGTCAATAGCAGAACTGCCGGCAATCTTCGCTGATGTGAAACTGCGCTTCCCCCGATCGGTACGGGAGGTAAAAGCCGCCACCCGCGCAAAGGAAAGGCTCTCCTGAACGATAAGCCGAATACCTATAATTATGGTTCATGTCAAGAATTACGCCTATCAGATTTGCGGGCAATCAGAACGGGCGGCTTGGCCTATCCGCATCTGATTTGTCGCATCAGCGCTCAGCTTCGTCGCCGGTTTGGCCCCGCGCGATCGCGACCTGATCTGCAGCGTCATTTGCCTTTTCTCAATGTGATCCGGCGCGATGGGTCCCGCGATTGGCACTTGACTTTGAGCCATAAAAGGCCTATCCTGATCCTTGCTATTGTGCCTGTAGCTCAGCGGATAGAGCACTGGTCTACGGAACCAGGTGTCGGGAGTTCGAATCTCTCCAGGCACGCACGAAGCCAATGCTTGCGAAGGACCAGCGAACCGGCTGGTTTTTTGTTTTTTTCGCGCGGCCCTTGCCGACCCCGCCGACGGCTCAAGCGGAGGGGGATTGCAACTGCCGGAAATTCGGTTCTTCACCGGGCACGGGCGAGTTGATGAAGGAGCCCCGAGCGACCACGGCGTCGCGGCCGCCCAATTCCTCTATGCGCCGCGTCTGATCCGCTTTCGCGCGCGCGTCAACCGCTTCCGGATCCAGGATCGCGCGCAATTGGGCTTCATATTTATTCAGCAAATTGCGCGCATCGACATCCGCGTCAATGGCCAGATCGTGAAGTTCCAACGGATCGGCATCCAGGTCAAACAATTGGGGCGGCGCAGCCACATGATAGACGTACTTGTAGCGTCGGTCGCGCAGCATATAGTAGGCGTTTCGCGAGCCGACGGCGTGATATTCCGCAAAGATCGTGCGGTCGCGCCCGGCTTCGTTCGCGATTGGCCAGAGCGATTCGCCCGGGCGCGTTTGATCGGCATCACTCGGCGGGCAGCCGACAGCGCTGAGGATGGTTGGATAGCAATCGATTAGCGAGATCGGCGTGTCGACAACCACTCCTGGCGGCACATCGGGACCGGACATGATAAAAGGAATGGCGGATGATTCCTCGTACATGGTGATCTTGCCGAATATGCCGCGCGCGCCAAGCTGCTCGCCATGATCGGAGGTATAGATGATTCGCGTTGAGTCTCGCAAGTTCAAATCGTCGACTGCTTCGAGCACCTGGCCAATCTGCTGGTCAAGGAAGGTGCAGATGCCGTAATAGGCGGCGTGGAGCCGCCGGATGGTCGCTTCGTCGAAGGGTTGCTCGAAGCCGAAGGAACGGCGCATATATTGAAAGGCCGGATGCTTGACCCAATCCGACTCGCGCCATTGAGGCGGCAAGGCGATGCGGTCATGCGGATAGAGGGCATAGGTATCCGGCGGCGACAGGAAGGGCGGATGTGGCGTGACAAAGCTCAAAAACAGGACCCAGGGCTGGTCGTCATTGGCGTGTTGGCGCAGCCAACGCAGGGCGTTGTCCCGATTGCGGATATCGTAGGCCTGATAGGTGCTGGGGCCGGCGCCGGCTTCGTCGATGCCGCCGCGCGAATTGCGAATCAAGGAGCCGTCGCGGATGCCGCTGGCGGGATCGCCGATGCCTTCGACGACGTGCAGAGGCTCGATTTCCTGGGTGAAACCGTTGTCGTCTTCGGCGCTGCGGAAGTGCAGCTTGCCGATGGAATCGACTTGATAGCCGGATTCCTTGAGTCGGTGCATCCAGCTCTTGACGCCCCCATCGTAGGGATTGCCGTTGTCCCAGTAGCCGATCTGATGCACATATTGGCCCGTGGCCAAGACGGCGCGGGCGGGCACGCAGATGGCGCAAGGTGTGTAGGCGTTGCTGAAGCGGGCGCCGGATGCAGCGAGGCGGTCGAGGTTGGGAGTTTGCAGCAAGGGATGCCCGGCGCAGCCCATAGCCGCCGCTTGATGCTGATCGGAGAGGATAAAGAGCAAATTGGCAGGTTTCATCAGGCAGCCTGGCACTCAATAGGTCGATGTCTTCGGGCGGGATTGTAGCGCAGGTCCATGTGGCTGGGCAAGCGGAACAGTTTTCGACGGGCGGCCCAAGGCGGGCGCGTTCGATGGGCGCAAAGCGGTGTTATATGCTGAATCTGTGTCCATAAGATGTCCATAAAGTACCCATAAAATACCTATAAAATGCGTCCTTTTTGGCAAGTGTATAGATACAGTATGGATACGGGGGGGGGGGGGGGGTACCCCCCTGGGTGCAGAGAGAGATTTTTTGGCCCTCACCCCCCGGCCCCTGGCCCCCCTCGGTCCCCCCGCTAAGCGGGGGGCGGAAATCCCACAAGGGGTGCGCGTAGGGCGCGTAGACACTGCCCGCCGACACTGCCTGCCAACACCGGGGGCGAGCCGCCGCTGCGATTTGTAATTGTAGAAGCGGGCGAGCCAATGGCTCGCCCCTACAGGGTCCTTGAAAACGGTGTAGGGAATTTTTTGTGGCGGTGCGGTCATTTTAGGTGTTTTCGTAGGCCGTTGGGCGAAGGGGATGAGGTTGTGGCCAGCGCATTGCGCGTCGAAGCAGGCCCGGGCGGCGGCGCGGGTCTTGGCCAGGATGAGATTGCGCCAGATATGGGCGGGCAGACGGGCGGCTCCGGCGAGAAGGACGAAGGTCGAGCCCGGCGGCACGCGGCTGGTCGGGATTATCGGCGCCTCTTACGACGTTTACGCCGCTTTCTGTGAGTTTGACCCAGCGATCGCTTGCGTCTATTAGGCCGTTTTTCAGGTTCTTGACCCTCCTGTTCAGATCGCAGCAGTTCTAGCAAGGCATCGGGCAGATCGGTTCCATCAAGCAGCTCAAGGCTGTCCTGCAGTAGCGCTTCTGTTGCGAGCGCGCCGCCCTCAGGATCTTGATCAAGCCCCATTCCCGGTATGTTCTCCGGCGCCGGCCGTAGGCCAGAACTTTGAGTCGGGTCGGGCTGGGGCGGATTTGCATCTGCCGGGGGCGGGTCAGCACCCGGTTCATCTTCGTAGACATAGCGGATGCGGTTGGGCTGTTCGGCATCGCTTTCGAGATCTGGCGGCAGGTCTTCGAAGGACTTCTCCAGTCTGGCAGCTTGATTGAGCAGGGTTGACAGGACGTAGGTGAGTTGGCTGAGGGTGTGGTCGCCGAGGTCGCCGGTCATCAATTTCTCCATGGTGTCGAGTGAGAATACCAAGAACTTGTTGAGGAGTTTGAATTTGATGTTGGCGAAGTGGTGGTATTGGCGGTCGTAGTATTGGAGACGGAGTTGTTGCTCGTCAAGTAGCCAGCCGCGCATGGTTCTGATGGGAATGCCGAGCCGGGAATTGACCAGTTTCAAGTCGCCGTCGTGCAGGTTGAGCAGGTTGAGGGCTTCGATTTTGGTATCGAGGGTGTGGGTTGCTGGCATGGTCTGTCCTCCTTTTGTTTGCGTTGCAGGGGTATTGTAGCACATATGTTCTATGCAAGTCAAGGCTATTTGCCACGGCCGCTCGGCGCGTAATCGGCGAATTTGGGCTACCGCGCTCACACAGAATAACAAAGTGCTCGGCTACCGCAGATCGCGGTTTATTAAAAAAGAGGGTGCGTAGGTCGCGTAGACACTTTTCAACCCCACCCCCCGGACCCTTGCCCCCCCTCGGTCCCCCCGCTTAGCGGGGGGCGGAATTCCGAGGCTTCGGGGGCGCGTAGACACAGCCCTCCGGAGGGGGAGCGCGTTTGGCGGGATTGGGAATAGATCGGGACGTTTCGCCATAAATGAGATTTTTTTCGCGCTGTTCTCTTGGCGCCAAAACTGGTCGAGCCGCCGCTGCGCGCTGGGCGCGTAGGGCGCGCCGACACTGGCCGCCGACACTGACCGTCAAACGCCCCTACCGCCGGCTATCATTTTGGAGCTGCATAACTTAGTTGCTCCTACTGAGGGCGCAGAGGGGCGAGCCGGCGAGCGGCGTAGACACTCGCTGTCGTTCGCCCATACAGTCTTCGATGTGAATGTAGGTGGTGTGTTTCGGGCGACCTGATAGGTCGCCCCTACGGCCGACTTTTATTTTGGCGTTGCGTGATTTTGTTGGTGCTGCGGTGGTCGCGTGGGGCGCGTAGGCACAGCGCGCCGACACAGCCTGCCGACAGCGACGGGCGAGCCAATGCCGCGCGTAGGTCGCGTGGGGAGCGTAGACGCAGCCCGCCGACACTGACCGCCTATCATGAGAGCCTGTGCGATGGTACAATCGTTGGCTGCAAGCCAAAAGGCGCCGGCGAGCGCCGGCGGCTCGATCACTGAATTGCCAAAGTTTGATTCTGGCACGCCAAGAAGAGGACTGAGATGGACACACTTCGCGTAGGATTCATCGGAACGGGAAGGATTTCGGATTTGCACGCGCTGGCCTATCTGGATGACCCGCGGGCAGAAATTGTGGCGGTTTGCGATCGAAGCATTGAGCTGGCAGAGACGCGCGGACGCGCCTGGGGCGTGCCGGGTTCTCGCGTATTCAGCGACTACAGCGATCTCTTGGCGCTGGATGACATTGACCTGGTGGAGATCCTCTTGCCGCATCACCTGCACTATCAAGCGACCCTGGACGCGGCCGCGGCAGGCAAGCACGTTTCGGTGCAAAAGCCGATGGCATTGACCGTTGCCCAAGCCGAGGCCATGATCGAGGCGACGCGGCAAGCCGGTGTTCTGTTCAAGGTGTACGAGAATTTCATCTTCTATCCGCCCGTAGAACGCGCCAAAGCGCTGGTTGACAACGGCGAGATCGGGGATTTGCTAACGATCCGCATCAAGAGCAATTCCGGCGTCAGCCCGACAGAGTGGGATGTGCCGAATGCGGCCTTGGCTTGGCGCTACGACCCGGAGGAATGCGGCGGCGGGCCGCTGGTATTCGACGATGGTCATCACAAATTCGCGCTGGGTTGGCATTTCATGGGCATGGCGGAGCAGGTGCATGCCTGGATCGGCAGCACGGAAGTTGCCCCCGGCATGATTCTTGACGCGCCCGCGATCGTCTCGTGGAAGTTCCCCAACAACCGCTATGGCTCACTGGAAGCGGTTTATTCTCCTGAACTGGTCTTGGATACGCGTCAATACGCGCAAGACGATCGCGTGGAATTGACCGGCACTAAAGGCGTGATTTGGGTGACACGGGGCCACGGCAAGATGATGGATGTGCCGCCGGTGGTCATGTACAAGGACAGGCAGACGCGCGCCTTCTCGGATATGCCGGTGGGCTGGGAACACAGCTTCATCAACTCGACCCGCCACTTTATCGAGGCCTATTTTGCCGGCGAAGCGCCTATGCTCACAGGAGAAGAGGGGCGCGATGTCTTGAGATTCGCGCTGGCCGCGCAAGAGTCCGCACGCACCGGACAGGCCGTTAGGCTCTAAGCGGCCGAATCGCAGAGCGTTCAGATCTCACGAACCGTGATTGTCTCGCCTTCCATACTGGTGATGGTAGCCAAGGCGTGAATCGGCACGTCGTATTTTTCCAACATACGCTCGCGCCCGCCTTCAAAGGTCTTTTCAACGACGACACCCACGCCGGCCAGATTGGCATTTGCGCTGGTGACTATGCGCGCCAAGGCCAGCAGGGTCTGTCCGGTCGCGAGGAAATCGTCAATGATTAGGACGTTTTCGCCGGCGTGCAGGAATTCCGCCGCTACCAGCAGCAGGGTTTCGCCGCCCTTGGTATGGCTGGGCGCGGTTTCCAGAAAGACGGGGCCAGCCATGGTGATGGGCTTTTTTTTGCGCGCGTAGACGACGGGCACGCCCAATTCGATACCGGTCATGAGAGCCGGGGCGATCCCGGAAATCTCGGCGGTCAAGATGCGGTCAATGGCCAGGCCAGAAAAGCACCGGGCGAAGGCCTTGCCCATGCCTTCCATCAGCGACGGATCGAGCTGATGGTTGATGATGCTGTCCACTTTGAGGATGCCGCCACCGAGGTTTTTGCCCTCCGAGCGAATACGTTCAATCAATGCCTGCATCACAGATCTCCTAATTGCGCGCCGGTCCCACTGTTTGAATCACGGCGTTATCCAGGTATCAGCTATCCCGCCAAGACTCGCGTAATCTGTTCCAGGTGATCCAGGTCGTGCAAGCCCACTTGCATCACGGCATCGGTCATTGTGAAGCTGTCGCGTTCGGGATGGACGCCAGCGTGCTGCCATTGATCTGGCGTCAGAGAGGCGAAAAAGGCGATGGTCTCCTGTCGCGACGCTTTAAGTTGCTCACAGGCGGTCGAGAGTTGCTCCTGCTGATAGGCCCGTTCAACAGCCATTGCTTCGTGATCATAGGCGGGCAAGCTCGGGTGATGCTCGCTCAGCATCATTTTGGCGCGGGCGCGGAAGATCTGGTCGAAATCACGCAAGTGACATACGATTTCGACAATAGACCAGCCATCCGGCCCGTCGCGCAATTCATGCGCTTGTTCTTCGCTCAGCCCGCTCAGAATGTGATCCAATATCTCGCAGGTCAAGCGCATTGCGCCGACGTGACGCTCCCGCACTTGCTCCAAGCTCGTCGTGCCCAGGCTCATCTGTTTACACCTTCATTTCACTTGAGGAAGATGCAACTCATTCTAGCGTTTGCCAGTTGATGTTGCCAGGAATCCCGATGGCAACAGGAAGGCGTCAGCGGATCGCCCAGAGCAACGCCCGGTTGTCGCCGGCGCCGGAGACAATCATCGTGCCGGCAGGATTGACTGCGATGCTCAAGACAGGTCGCGTGTGGGCGGGCGCGCAATGCCGCAGACAGCCGGCGGCAAGATCCCAGAATCGCAACATGTTGTCCCGTCCACCGCTCGCCAAAAGCGATCCAGCTCGAGAGAATGCGACGGTATCGGCGCCATCGGGATGTCCTGGCAAGGTTTGAGGTTGAGCGGAGGCCCGCAGATTCCAGATGCGAATAGTTCCGTCCTTGCAAGCCGAAGCCAGACTCGTTCCAGCCGAGTCCAGGGCAATCTGGCGCACCCAATCTTCATGTTTGCCCAGGATTACGCTCTCGTTGATTCCCAGGAGATCCCAGGCGCGAATGGTTCCATCTCGGCTGGCTGAAAACAGCACCTGTCCGCTCCGATCAAAGGTCAGGGATGTCACTTCATCGGCATGCCCGGCGAGCAGTTTTTCAGTTTTCAGGGTCGTCGCGTGCCAGAGGCGAATCGTATGATCTGCGCTCCCAGTGGCGATCAGAGAGCCATCGGGACTGAAGGCCAGGTCGTTGACTGAGTCGTCGTGCCCATAGGCGCTGCTGCGCTCGAGGAACTCGTTTTCATGGAATCTCCATCGTCTCAGAGCGGTATCAGCGCCGACCGAGGCCAGCCCGCCACCGGAGGGATCAAAGGCGATTGCCTTAACGGGAGGGCCTTGCCCTCGCAGCCGAAACTTGGGCTGGCCACCGAAGGCATCCGCGTAGACGGCGATGCCGTCGCCGCCACAGACCGCCAACATGCCTCCCGAAGGCGACCACAAGACTTGCGATATCCAGCCGAAGGCGACCGAGCCCAGTGGCTTGAGCCTATTGATGTTTTCGGTGTTAATTCGTTTCATTTCTCAAATTCTTTGCGGTCGCGCTATTCAACTGACAGGGACCAACTATAGCATACAGGCAGGAGCAACCCATAAAGTTGATCCCGTAGGTTCGTCATTTGCCGCTATAATGGCCGCGGACTCTCGCGACAATAAGGGACTGATTGCCCATGCCGACGACGCAGGTATCGCTTACGGACATTCGTCAATTGGAAAGAATGCATCAACAGCGCATACCCGCAGCGTTCATGGATGAGAATTCTCACATGAATGTGCAGTTCTACGTTCACGTGGCGGAACAGGGTCTGAGTGAATTCCTCCGCCGAGTTGGCATGGGCGAGCTTTATGCCGCGGCCGACAAATTCGGTAATTTCGCCTTGGAACAGCACATCCGCTACTACGCCGAAATAATGACCGGGGACCAGGTCAGCGTTCATGTTCGCTTGATTGATGTTTCGCCCAAACGCAGCTATATGATGGGCTTTTTGCTCAACGATACGCGCGAGCAACTGGCGGCGACAGTGGAAGTGGTCATGATGAATATTGACATGATACGGCGCCGGGGCGCGCCATTTCCGGATGAGGCTAAAATCGCGCTGGACGCTCTCCATGCCCAGCACCGCGGCTTGCGCTGGAAGGCGCCGGTGTGCGGGGTGATGCGCGCCTGACGCGCACTCTCACTTGGCTTATTGCTCCAAAAAGTCGCCAATCGCATCCAGCGCCGGTTTCGGGCGGTAGTCCGAGTCCCAGATACCAAAGTGATGCTCCGAATTATCGGGACTTTCGCAGGGAGAGGGATAACAGGTCGCCGTCCGCGGGAAGTCGAAGGCGGTCCAAATCATCCAGCCCAGCAGGTCGGCTTTTTCGCTGGCGGAGATCCCGGAGGACAAGGCCTGCGCCTGCGCCTCGGGAGACAGGCCGTCGAAAGTGCTGTAGCCAAGCTCACCCAGCAGAATGGGTTTGGCGGTCGAAAGTCGCAAGGCGCGGATTCGCCGTT
Source organism: Chloroflexota bacterium (assembly GCA_026708115.1). Classification (GTDB taxonomy): domain Bacteria; phylum Chloroflexota; class Anaerolineae; order Aggregatilineales; family Phototrophicaceae; genus UBA6055. The sequence goes on along the minus strand of JAPOVL010000050.1, from coordinate 184,564 downwards.
GCAAGTCCTCGGCCGAGGACCAATGATGAAAGCTGACAAAATCGACAGCGGGGGCGGTCGAATGCGCCTCGTTTAACCAGCCAGCCGTTAGCAAATGATTCTTGTCAATTGAGCGTAGCAATTCCGCCGTTTCGCGCAGCCAAGCCAGTACCTGCACGCGCGGAAAACGGCGCTGGAATATATTGCGCGAGCCATAATCTATATCGCCCTCGTTGCGAAGATCCCAAGCCAGAATCGCCGGCGCCTCCGCATAGCGGCTGACGATAATTCGCGTCTGCTCTTGTACGCTTGACGGATTCGTATAGAGGGGATTCATCGTGAGATCGGGCATATCGTTTAAGGTCACGATCAACCGAAAATCGAGCTCAGCCGCGAGACGCATCATTTGATCCAGGCGTTCAAATGCCGCTGGGCTAGGCCGCTCAGGGGCATCATGGCAGGGGAAGAGCGCGCCGTTCCACAAGAAAATCCGCAGCGAGTTGAATCCAGCGGCGCGGATCAATTGCATTTCCCAGCGCAGATCAGGCAGCGTGGACTCCAGCAGGAATCGTCGCCAGGGCGTCCGCGCAGGATAATAGTTGATGCCGCGGACCTTGTACGCCCTTTCGCCCGCTGCCAGACGCCCGTCACGAAGCTGAATGTAGGGGCGCGCATCGGCAAGGACAAATGGCGGCAAATCTGTCAGTTCAATACAATTGTCGGCGGCAAGTGACATGACGCCCGGCGCCACGCTCCACAGAACCAGCAGAAGAAGGCGTAGGCTCATAAGGGAGTTGAGAAGGGCTACAGTTCGCGCGGGAATGTCGTCAGGACATCCAAGCCATCTTCGGTGACCAGGACATTGTCTTCGATGCGCACACCGCCAAGGCCGGGAATATAAACGCCAGGTTCGATGGTGAAGACCATGCCCGGCAGCAGTTCCTGTCGATTGCCCGCCACTATGTTGGGCAACTCGTGTACGCTGAGTCCCAGGCCATGTCCCAAGCGATGGATGAAATACTCGCCCAATCCCGCAGCCTCTATGACATCGCGGGCGACACGATCCACCGCTTCACAAGTGACGCCCGGTCGCGCAAATTCGCGGGCGGCCTTATTTGCGCCGTATACCGCCTCATACATAGCGCGCATCTGCTCGGTCGGCTGCCCGACGCAAAAGGTGCGCGTGATATCCGCCGGGTAATCCTGGAAGCGCGCGCCGAAGTCGATGAGCAGGAACTCATCTGCGCCCCAAACGCGATCACCGGTATCGCCATGTGGCAAGCCGCTCTTCTCACCGGTCAATACCAGCATGAAGGGCACTCCCTGCGCGCCACGCTCCAGCATTTCGGCTGACAATCTGTCAGCGATTTGCCGCTCGGTCATCCCGGGCCGCGCCCAGTCCATGGTCGCAGCCAATGCCTTTTCGCTGATTTCGATTGCCTTGCGCATGCTGGCAATTTCTTCCGGCGCCTTGCGGGCGCGCAAGGTCAAGAACAGGTCGCCGACGTCAAGCGCTTGATCGGCAGAAAGTCCTGCCCTGTTCAATGCCAGCCATTCAAAGAGGCGCAGTGTCTGCCCATCCATGGCAATTGGATTGTCCTTGAGCGCCAAGTCTGCGACCGAGTCTCGAAAGGCATTGTCATAGCCGTCACGGTCCGTCCACATGAATCGGCGCGCTTCCAGATCGGGCCGCGCTTCGAGCTTGGCGACCTCCAATTCGGGAATGATTAGCGACAAGCCAAGCCGGTTATACAGCGCTAGGATCGGACGTTCCGATAGATGAAAGTGCAAGCCGGTGAAATAGACCATGTTCTCGCCCGGCACCATGGCCACCGTGTCTGCGCCGGTTTGTTCCAGCAAGTTGTCCAGACGTTCTTGATAATTGATCTGCATAGGGATTCACCTCCAAGGACATTCAGCTTACTACGAACTCGTCGGCACTTCAACTGAATCATCGGTAGTGCAGAGCAATCGCACCAGATTTTTCTTAACCACCGAGGGTCGCGTAGACACTGCCCTTCGACACCGAGATCACCGAGATTTAACCGCTTGCATGCGAAAAAAGGAGGCCATTTGACGGTCAGCGTCTACGCGACCTATACGACCCGCTGAAACTCCCGCGATTTTATTGCTATATTCATGGGCGACATAGTATGTCGCCCCTACATTTTGCTAGATTTATGCGACATTCGACAGTTATTGGTTTTGGTGCGATTGCTCTGTCGGTAGTGTATCTTTTTCGGTTGAAACAATTTTCGCCAGTCCTCGGCATGGGATCCTTAACCCAAAATACCAACGGTCTGTAAGGCTTGTCCGCTACTCCGCCCAAATGCCGCCTTTTCTACCCCCATCCCCCGGCTGAGGACATGACAGGTTTTAACTTGGCGGAATACCGCTGCAAAACCTGTAATTTCTGTGGCGATTTCGGGCGACTCACAGAGTCGCCCCTACAATTTTCGCCCAATAAGATGCTTGTGATCTTTGTCCGGTCGCTTTCATAGCCAATCGGATCAAAGCTGTCATGTCCTCAGCGCCTCACGGGGGAAGTATCCCAAAGCATTGGAGGAAGGGGAGCTAAACTTGGCGGATTTCGTAATAATTTGCCGATTTTCGCAAGAATCGCCAATTTTTTTGTATTGTTTCGGTATTATTCTTGTTATCTATGAGTAAGATCTTCAGTAGCGGACAAGCCTTGTAGGGGCGACTCGGCGAGTCACACGATACTCATTCAGTTTCTACGCGTCGGGCGATCCAGCGGGTCGCGTAGACACTGACCTTCGATCGCCCCTACCGGCTGTCAGGCGCTTGTTGTTCATAAATTCAACCGACTTCAATACACTATGCAATCATCTGAAACAATTGTCGGGTCGAACCGTAGACAGGCTACACGGGCGATCGACAAGCTTCGTTGATTGGCCAGGGACGTCCCGCGATATTCCCGCTTTGAACAACCTTGATATACAATGAGCGCGAGAATCTGCCCGAACTACACTGGGGAGCAGCAAAGCCTATGCATCTAGACTATCACCTGCTTGACGTCTTCAGCAATCAGCCTTTCGGCGGGAATCAATTGGCGGTCTTCGCCGATCCGCCGCTCGACCTCCCAGCCAGCACGATGCAACTGATCGCCAAAGAGATGAATCTCTCTGAAGTTACTTTTGTCTTTCCGCCCGCGGATGATCAAAATGACTTTCGAGTGCGAATATTCACGCCGGCCCGGGAATTGCCGATGGCCGGTCATCCGACAGTCGGGACCGCCTTTTTGCTGGCGTATCTGGGCATGATTGAGGCGATCGGAAAGTCAGGCACATTGACATTCGAGGAGGGCATTGGCCCGATTCAAGTTACAGTAGAGAGCGATGAAGACGGGAATCCCGATAAGGTGTTGATGCGACAGCCGGTTCCGCAATTCCTCGATATTTACGAAGACCGCGAGGCCATTGCGCAGATGCTATCGCTGCGGCTGAGGGATCTTCACCCCAAGGCTCCCGTGCAGGTTCTAAGCAATGGTCTGCCATTTCTCTATGTGGTGGTCAAGTCCCTGGAGGCGATACGGCGAGTCAACTTGCGCCTAGACCTGTGGCAAGAGTTGCTGCTGGGCAAGCCGGGCGAAAATGTCTTTGTCAGCACAACCGAAACGGAAAATCCGGGCTCGACTGTACATAGCCGGATGTTCGCGCCCGCATTGGGCGTCGCCGAAGATCCGGCGACCGGGTCGGCGAGTGGGCCGCTGGGCGTCTACTTGCTGAAATATGGCTTGGTTGAGAGCCGGGAAATGGTCAGCGAACAAGGTATCGAAATGGGCCGTCCCAGTTTCATCAACATAAGCGTGGTCAGGCAGGGAGGCGAGTTCACGGACGTGACAGTTGGCGGCGCTTGCGTCTATGTGGGACAAGGGAAGCTTATCGTGCGCTAGGATTCACAGGCCGCGCAGTAACAATTTTCCTTGGGTTGTGGTCGATAATTTTGCGTGTCCACGAGCAACGGGTCGAGTCGCCACGATGGCCGCGCCTATGGCAAGATGAGTCGCGAAATATGCTATCATTGAAGTGAACTGGAGCGCCGGCGGAGATGGCAAAAAGCGTCGTTATCGACCACTATGAACCAGAAGCGGTCATGCGGGGATTGCTGGATGGGGAAGGCTTCCGCAACCGCGTGGCCGGCGCTTGCATCTACACTTGCCCGCGCTGCGGGCATCGCATCCGTTTTCGATGGCGAAGTTTCTACCGAGCCGATGGACGCTCGCCAATGCCCCGCCAGCTTCGTCGGATTCTCGATGATTTCACGCCTGATCTGCCCACTGAGGAACAGAGCAATGTCGATTTTCACTGTCCGACGTGCCAGGCCGCAACACGCATCATCTTCAGCATTCTCGATCATAAGAAATTCGCATACCACTTCGATATCTATGCCGTGCTGGTGGGCGAAGGCACACTGCAAAAATGAGAGACCTGCTCGCGACCCTGAATGACTACGACCCCGGCATGCTTCCTGCTCTGGCGGAAACTTGGGGGATCGCCAGCAAAAGCCTGGTCGATGAGGCGATAATCCCACAGTTGCACCGTGCCATGCTCGATCCGCAGTCGTCGGAGGCAGCCTGGGACAAGCTCGACGATAGCGCCCGCAGCGCTTTGCAATTGCTGGTTAGCAGCGGGCGGCAACGCATGAAGATGGGCCAGTTCGAGCGCTTTTATGGCAAAGTTCGAAAACTGGGACGCGCGCAGATAATAAAGGAACAGCCCCATCTGCATGGTCAAAGCATTGCCGAAACGCTATATTACCGGGGCTTCATCAGCGAAGGATACGACAAAGTCGACGACAACCTCATAGGCTTCTTTTACGTACCGCCGGATCTGGCGGAGGCGTTGCCCCTGCACAAAACAAGTTATGAACATATCGAGATCGAAGATTCGTCTTCCGCTGACTTGCCGTCCCTGCCCACGATTGACGACGTACAAGGTATAAGCTCGGCCGATACCTCAATCATCGACGACCTTACCAGCTTGTTGGCGTTCACCCAAGCAAACAAGGTCGAAATGGAGGATGAGGGACTTTCCCATCAGGCCGTAGAAGCGTTGATGCCGCATGTCTTCCATGACAGCTCAATCCGTCTGGACTTCCTGGTCGGGCTGGGCATCAGCGCAGCTCTCATCACTTCGCAGGACGGCCAGGCCTATCCGCGGCGCAATGAGGTCCGCAGCTTTCTATCGGCAACGCGCGCGGAGCAAATCCGGCTGCTGGCGCTAGCATGGCTGGAGAGCCGGACCTACCGCGATTTGTGGCATATTCCCGGCCTTTTTCCCGATGATTCCGGCTGGTCCTATGACCCGGCCGGGGCCCGCGACGCTATTATGAGCCTCTTCGCCGAGTTGCTGCCCGAGCAAGGCTGGGTTTCGGTCAACGACCTGATCGACGTGATCAAGGAGATCGAGCCGGATTTTCAACGCCCGGATGGCGATTACGACAGTTGGTACATTCGCAACGCGGCTGGCGAGTTTCTCAACGGATTTGAGAGTTGGGACGCGGTAGAGGGCTCATTGATCGAATTCTATGTGGTGGGTCCGATGTATTGGTTGGGCTTGGTCGATATTGGCGAAGACGTGGTGCGTTTGACCGCCTACGGACGCGCCTTTCTGGATATTCAGGATTGGCCCTCCCCCCCAGACCAGCCCGACCCAATTGAGATACGCAACGACGGCGCCTTGCTGGCGTCGCGCCGCGTCAATCGCTTCGAGCGCTTTCAACTGGCGCGCTTCGCTCGCTGGGAACAGGCGGGCGATCCATATATATACCGGCTTGACGCGGACAGTATCCAGCGCGCTAGCGCCCAGGGCATCAACGTGCAGCACATTCAAGCTTTCCTGCTGCGACAGCTGGACGGGAAGCCGATTCCCATCCCGATCGTCAAGTTGCTGCGCAACTGGCAAGATGGCGCCAAGACCACGGTGAGTTTTGAATCACACATAATCTTGCGCAGCAACAACGAAGAGGTGCTGGACAAGATTTTCGCCATGCCGGCTCTTCGACGGCATTTAGGCGCGCGCCTCGGTCCCATGTCCTGCGTCATCCGCCAAGACCAATGGCAGGCGCTACGTGACAAGCTCGGCGACGACGGCATAGAAGTGGATGCGGCAAGCGTGGGACGCGGCAACAACTGACAGTCAATCCTTCTTGATGCCCAACTGGTAAACATCGCTCTTGGACCAGCCCGCCTCTTTGGCAAGCGCTTTGGCCGCTGCCGACAGGCTTTCGCCCGCGGATATCCGCTCATTCAGGGCAACGATGACTTGCTCGTCCGGCCAGCGGCTCTCTGTGGGTGGAGCGCCGGCAATCAGCAAGGTCACTTCCCCGCGCGGATTCTCTCGAAGAAAGTAGTCACAAGCTTCCCCCGCAGAGCCGCGATAAAACTGCTCGAACTTCTTGCTGATTTCACGCGCGACGCAAACAGCTCTGCCGCCACCCAGAACTTCTGCGATCGCTTGCAAAGAGTCAGTCAATCGGTAGGGACTTTCATAGGCGATGATCGTACCGGGCTCGTTCGCGAGTTGGCCTAGCAGCGCCTTAAGAGCGGAGGCCTTGCGCGGCAGGAATCCCAGAAACAGGAAACGGTCCATCAGCATGCCGGAGCCGACCAAAGCGGCAGTGATGGCGCTGGCGCCTGGCAAGGGAACCACGTCATAGCCCCGGGCAATCGCTTCTCGAATCAGTTCCGAACCGGGATCAGAGATCCCGGGCGTGCCGGCATCCGATATCAGGGCTACATCACCGGTCGCGAGGGCGGACAGAATCTGATCCAGCTTGGACAGCTTGTTGTGTTCGTGATAGCTCGTCATGGGCGTCGCGATGTCAAAATGCCGCGTCAGCACACGCGATGTGCGTGTATCTTCCGCGGCGATCAAGGATGCCTCGCGCAAGATGCGCAAGGCGCGCAAGGTAATGTCCTCGAGGTTCCCGATCGGCGTTGGCACGACGTAAAGGATTCCCATGCGGTCGGTTCTCTCGCTGTCTGGCTCAGGGAGTTTGGCTGGCCGGTGCCGGGAAGACATGCGCCAGCGCTTCCGGCATGACGCTCTTGAAGGCAACCAGGCTGTGGCCACTGCCCAACTCGACGAACTTGTATTGCAGGTCGGGATCGTGTCCCATCCGCCGTTCCAGTATCCCGCGCAGCGCCAAAGCCGGCTGATAGAAGCGTATGTCTTGCTCGTAGCGGCCGACAGAATGAAAGATCCGGCGAGGCAGCAGCGGAGAATCGCGAAAGCGTTCGGCATATTCTCGCAGTTTGTGCAGGGCCGGCTTCCCCCCCAATGGTGGCGAAATCATGATCAAATGGGCGAATATTGCCGGGTTCTTGAGGGCCGCGTGAGCCGCCGCGACGGCGCCTTCGCCGACGCCGCCCAATCCCAGATTGACCGGCTCTATGCGGTGTTCGGTCTGCAAAAAGGGCAGCAGTTCCGCAACCACCAGGGCATAGTGATTGTCGTTTCCAATGTACTCCGTCACGCGCTCGGATTTGCTGCCAGCCGCGAGCATGGCAATAATCACCGGTTCCATACGCCCATGCTTGATCAGCGCATCGGCGATATAGGGCACTTCCAGGACGTTCAGCGCCCATTGGCCGTCCATCAAGATCAGCAGAGGGTAAACGTGGCTGGAACTGGGATCGTAACCGGGCGGCGTATATACCCACAGATTGCGATCGTCGAATGCCAAATGCGTCGAGCTGAAGCGATGACGATAGACATGCCCGCGCGGCACGGCAGTCATCGCTTGCCATTTGGGGACGGGACGCGCCCGCGGCATCTGCAAGACGGAGGTACTGACCTGGGCCGTATGCACGGTCAGGGCATTAAGCGGGTCGGCCTCCCAAAAGCGTTCCACGCGATCAAGCAAGTTGACTTCTTGCGCAAGCGGCGTGCCCGGATCATCAATCGCGAACATATAGTCGACCAGGGCATCGCGGTCAAAGTAGCGCTGGAAATACCAGAGCGAAGTATCGTCCAGCCTGACGAGATTCTCAAAGGGCGGATCCCGATTCACAATATCGATGTTGACCGAGACCCGATGCGCCGTCAAGGAATCGTAGACAAAGGTGGCGCGATCGCGCTCGACCCAGGGCCATTCACTGTGGGTCGACAAAAGCTCGTCGACAGCGGACTGCCGAAGATCGCCAGGCAGTTGATAAATCTCGCAGAGAAACTGAATGAAAGAATTCCAGCGCGCTGACGCCAAGACCTACACTCCTTTTGCTTGGCCCGGAACATATTCATTTTAGCACTGGCTTGTACTATCGAAAAACCCGATCTGCGCCCTCCAAGACCTTGCGGAGTCGCTCGTGGAATTCTATGCTAGGTGCACAAGTTCGCTTTCGACCAAGTAAGAGCGCGCTATCATAATTGTATTCTCGCATTCGCTACGATCTAATAGCGGAGCGCGTTTGGACCAAGCCAAGACCGGAGAAGGCATCACCATGAGCAAACCCTACATCTATTCGTTTACGGAGCCGATCAATCCCGAAGCGCTGCACGTGCTGCTGGGACAGACCGATTGGGCGGATACGCGTTCCCCATTGGATATACAGCGCATGCTCGACCGCAGCCAAATCACGCTGGGCGTCTGGAACGAAGACCGATTGATCGCTTTTTCGCGCGTCATAACGGACGATATGTATCGCGCCTTGATTGACGACTTGGTTGTCGACATGGGGTTCCGCGGTCAGGGCATCGCCTCGACGATGCTGGACAAGCTGCTCAAAAGACTGCAACATGTAGAGCAGGTCATGCTGGATTGCGCGACTGGCTTGAGCGGTTTTTACGCGCGCTTCGGTTTCCGCCATAAAGGCGGCTCTTCGATGTTATTGGAAAAGAAGCAGTGAGCGGGGCCGTCTCAGCGGAGCGCATATCAGGCGCGGTGCGGGCAGTTTGTTCATATAGTCCAGATCTCGGAATAAATCATTGATTTAGCGAAGCAAGAAAGCGCCAAATGAGCCAACTCACAACCAACCCGGATATCCAGCCTTTCGCGCGCGCTGGTAAGCGCGACTCGTTGGAAGACCTGCAAGAAAAGCATGGCATAAGCAAGATTTACCAATTGGCAAACAACGAGAATCCGCTGGGCCCCTCTCCAAGAGTGATTGACGCTATTGGCGCCGTTGCTCCAACGCTTTCCTACTACCCGGATTACTCGGACATAGGACTTCGACAAGCGATCGTTAGGGTACTGGGACGCGGCTTGACGACGGAACATATCTACACCGGTTGCAGCGGCTTCGAGTCTCTGGAATTGATCGCGCGCGGATTCTTGAGACCGGGAGACGAACTGATTCTGTGCTCGCCGACCTTCACCGGCGCTTACAAGAAAATCTCCGAACCTTTGGGAGCAAGGGTCGTGGATGTGCCGCTGGCGCCCGATTCATTCGCGTATCGAGTCGATGCGGTGCTGGAAGCGATCAACGAAGGAACTCGGCTGATCATGCTGTGCAATCCCAACAATCCGACGGGAACCGTGATGCCCTCGGAGTCGATGGACGCCCTGATGCGCGGTATCCCCGAACACGTCTTGGTAGTTGCGGACGAGGTGTATCACCATTTTGTCGACGATCCCGCATACCCCGATTCACTTCGCTACGTACTCGAAGGCAAGAATATCGTGGTCGTACACAGCTTTTCCAAGGCATACGGTCTGGCTGGGCTGCGTCTCGGCTATGGCATTGCCAAACCTGATCTTGCCAACTACATCGCGGGCCTGCATCGTGGATTTCATCAGAACAAGCTGGCGCTGGCTGCTGGCATCGCGGCCTGCGGCGATCAAGAACATGTCCATAAGGTCGTCAGTTATCTGAGAGCGGAGGCCAGATGGGTCTGCGCTGAATTGGAGCGGATGGGCATCCGCTATTGGAAGCCGGCGGCGAATTTTGTTATGTTCGAAACCCACATGCCGGGGGATGATTTGCAGCGGGCGCTATTGGAACGCGGCTTCTTGCTGCGCGCGCAAACGCGGAACGAATTGCCCAATGCTGTCCGGCTGAGCCTGGGCACAAGAGAAGCCAACCAAGCCTTCCTGGGCGCCTTGCGGGCTATACTCAAGGAATCCAGCTGATATAGGGCTTGTCCGCTACTGGGCGTTTGACACGCTTTTTTCTACCCCATCCCCGGCATTGCCCCCTCCGTCCCCCGCCTCACGGCTGAGGACCGGACAGAGGTTTGCAGCGGGCATGAAAACTCTGTTGATTTTGATGTCATTTCGTAGATTTCGGGCGACCTGATAGGTCGCCCCTACAAGGCTTGTCCGGTACTCCGCCCAAATGCCGCCTTTTCTACCCCCATCCCCCGGCCCCTTGCCCCCCTCGGTCCCCCCGCTAAGCGGGGGGCGGAATTCCCACAAGGGGAGAAGGGGAGCTAAATTGGGTGGATTTCGTAATAATTTGTTGATTTTCGCAAGGGTCGGCACCTATTTTATATTGTTTCGGTACTGTTCCTGTTATCTATACGTATGATTTGTAGTAGCGGACAAGCCTTATCGTCTCCGAAAGACATCATTGTCGCGCTTACTGGCCTGTGATAGAATCCGCCGCGGAATCGTGGCAACTTTGCGTTTCCAAATTCCACATGTCGGGACTCTTGGTGGGTGTTGTCCGCCCAGGGCGGATTTTCACCAGAGGATGAACGATGTGCGAGACCAAAACACCAATTGACCAAGGAGATTTGTGATGCCCTCAGCGGTAAAAATGCGTTCCCTACTCGAAACCGGTGTCCACTTTGGGCATCGTACCAACAAGTGGAATCCCAAGATGGATGAATTCATCTTCACTCAACGCAACGGGATCCACATCATCGACTTGCAGATTACGCTGAAAAACCTCAATAGATTCCACGACATGATCGCCAAGCTGATCGCCGATGGCGGCAGTGTGCTTTTTGTCGGTACCAAACGGCAGGCCCAGGAGATTATCCAGCGCGAGGCCGGGCGCTGCGGCATGCCCTTTGTGAATTACCGCTGGTTGGGCGGTACGCTAACCAATTGGAAGACAATCCGCAGCCGCATCGACACCTTAAAGCAGCTCGAACGACGGCGCGACGCTGGCGAGTTCGACAAGCTGACAAAGAAAGAAGCGCTGGTGCTGAGCCGCAAGATATCCAAGCTGCAATTGCGCCTCGGTGGTATTCGCGAGATGAATCGCATCCCGGACATGCTCATCGTGGTTGATGCTGAGCGCGAACACACCGCCGTGAAGGAAGCCAATATTCTTGGCATTCCAGTCTTGGCGCTGGTCGATACCAATGCCGATCCTGACCTTGTTGATCACATTTTGCCCGCAAACGACGATGCGATGCGTTCGATTCGGCTGTTGGTAAGCGCCTTGGCGGATGCTGTACTCGAAGGGCAGAACCTGCGACAGTCCGCGGGGCTCGAAGAGGAAGAAGAGCAAATGTTCACCGATACATATGACGAAGAACTCGGTGACGAAGATTTGCTGGGCGAATCGACACTGGCGAAACTGCGCGATTCCAAGCTCTTCGGCGATAGCGAAGGAGAGACGGGCGAATCCAGCGAAGATGTCGGTGGCGGTGCCGCCAAAGCGCAACCAGCGGCCGAAGCGGAAGCAAAAACTCAAGAATAAGCGAAGACCCTGTCCGAATGGAGCATGCAAGGCAAATGGCTGTAAGCGCAAAAGAAGTCAAACAACTACGAGACAAGACCGGCGCCGGTCCCTTGGATTGCAAGAAGGCGCTGGAGCAGTTTGACGGTGATATGGACCAGGCGGCGGAGTTCCTGCGCGAAAAGGCGCTCAAAGATGGCATCAAGCTGCAAGGCAAAGGCCGAAGCGCCAATGAAGGTGTAATCGGCAATTACCTTCACTTCGACAATCGACTGGCGGTTATCGTCGAGGTCAATTGTGAGACCGATTTCGTGGCGGCGACCGATCGCTTCAAATCATTTGCAAAAGATATCGCCATGCACATCGCCAATCTCAATCCGCAGTATGTCAAGCGCGAAGATGTGCCGGAAGATCTTGTCTCGGCAGAGACGAGGGTCCAGCTCGAGCGCGCGCTAGAGGAAGGCAAGCCCGAGAACATCGCTGAAAAGATTGTCGCCGGGCGCATGAACAAATGGTACGAAGAGATCGTTCTGATGGAGCAGGCTTTCATCAAGGACGATGACAAAACCATTAGCCAGTACGTGCAGGAGACGGTCGCCGAGGTCGGCGAAACTATCAACATCGAGCGCTTCCAGCGCTTTGCCATCGGCGACGGAGCGTAGCCGCTCGGCGGCAGCGAAAAGGACTGCCGCGCTCATGCAACGTCGTAAGCCTGCTCGTCGCATGTGCGACACGGTTTACGTAAACAGGAGCTTGCGAGAAAGGCTAGCCGAGATGCCTTTTCCCGAGGACAGTCAAGACAAAAAGGGGATTAGCGCCGCGCTAGTCCTTTTATTTTGCAAGGGCCCTTGCTCATGCCGGGAACAGGCCTGTTATTTTGTGTGAGCGCGGCGGAACAATTCGCCGGTCAGGCGCCGAGCGGCATTTTTGCCGACTGCCGCTATGGTAGAGCAAATGGATTGGGACATAAGGCTCTTTGTCTACCGGCTATTCGCAAGTCGAGGCTGTCCTCCCAGTGTCGAAGAAATCGCCCGGCATTTCCAGATGGCTGTCCCCAATGTCAGAGAGGCGCTGCATCGACTGCACAAGTCTCATGCGCTATTTCTGCGGCCCGGCTCGGATGACATCCTGATGGCGAATCCTTTGTCCGCGGTCGCGACCGACTATCGGGTCACCGTCGGCAAAAGGCGCCTGTATGCCAACTGCGCCTGGGACGCGCTGGGCATTCCGGCAATGCTGCATGCGGACGCGAGAATCGAAGCGCGCCATGCGCTCGACCGCGATCTGGTTCATTTCTCAATCGAGGACAGCAGGCTGAGTTCTGAAAGCGGAGGGATGGTACATTTCGCCAAACCATTCCGGAATTGGTACGATAACCTGATTGATACTTGAGCGACGATTCTGTTCTTCCGTGAGGAGAAAGAAGTTGACCAGTGGCGCCGCAAGGAAGGTCGAAAGAAAGGAGCGATAATATCTCTGCAAAAGGTATGGGCGCTTTCACAGCGCTGGTATGGCGATCGCATGTCGCTGGCCTTCCGCGGCAGAACGCTGAATGAGGCGCGCGCGATATTCGCCTCGCTTGATTTGACCGATGATTTCTGGATGGGTGATTAGAACCAGCGAGCAATGGTGACAAAGTTCTGAAACAAGGAGCGGAAATGAGCAAGTCTGGCGAGCTACCCTATCAACGTGTATTGCTGAAACTGAGCGGAGAAGCCCTGGCGGGAAACAGCGGATTCGGAATTGATCCTGAAAAGGCGGCATACATTGCCCAGCGCGTGCGGGAAGTCTATGAATTGGGTATGCAAGTAGCCATCGTCATCGGAGGCGGCAACCTGTGGCGGGGCGAGCCGGCGGCGAAGCTGGGCATGGAGCGCAGCACGGCTGACCATATGGGCATGATCGCTACGGTGATGAATGGATTGGCCCTCCAGGACGCCATCGAGCGGCTAGGCATCATTACCCGCGTACAAACCGCGGTACAAATGAATTCAATCGCTGAGCCTTACATCCGCCTGCGCGCGATTCGACACATGGAAAAAGGTCGTGTCGTCATCTTGACCGGCGGCATCGGCACACCGTATTTCACGACCGATTCGGCAGCAGCCCTGCGCGCAAGCGAGATCGATGCAGATGTGATCGTGAAAGCCACCAAAGTGGATGGCGTATATTCCGACGACCCTGTACACAACCCGAATGCGACACGATTTGGCAGATTGGCGTATCAAGATGTGCTCGATCGCCATCTACGTGTGATGGATACCACCGCATTCACGCTTTGCCAGGAAAATGAGATGCCGATTGTTGTGCTTAACTTCTGGAATCCGGACGACTTGGTCAAGGCCCTGCGCGGGGATACATCTGTCGGCACCTTGATCTGCGACTAATGAGGACTGATATGCATGTGTTCAATGATCGGTACCGCTGGCGGGCATTAAGAGCCGCTCGGCGGCAGCGAAAAGTTCACAGGAATGTCGGGCTCAGGCAAAATCGTAAGCCTTCTCTCCGCAAGAGCGACGCGGTTTACGTAAACAGTCCCAGTGTCGTTATTCCGCTGGCAGCGACCATGTTACACTTGGAAACGATTCATTCATAACTCAATTGGCACGACATGACCGTAAGCGAAGGCAAGCGGATAGCTGTCTTTTCCATGACGCCGCTCTTCCCCGATTTCGCGATGGGCGGCGGGCAGGTTCAACTCAAGAAAGTTGCGCTTCATCTGGGCGAGCTTGGTCACCGGTTGACGATTCTATCGACCCGGCACGAAGAATCCACCGAGCCATTTTCGTGGCACGAAAAGGTTCACATCAAGCCGATCCTGCGCTTCAAACAGCCGTATCCCGAGCCCTATTTTACGCCCCTTTACAACATCGCTAATGCAATGCGCGCCGTCGGCGATGCCATCGTCGAGGCGGATATTCACTACAGTCACGATGGCGGTCTGATTTTCCCCTATGTCTACAAAGATAAACCGACCATCTTTTCCATGCGCAGCATCATCTATCCAGAGACCTTGCAATCCGCCCTGCTCTTTCAAGGTGATGAATGGATCTTGCCCTCCGAGCATACCAGAGCGTCATACGCCGCGGCTGTTTCGCAGTTTTGTCCCGAGGTGGAAACGAGAATGCATGCCATCCACAACGGTTTCGACTGGCAGAAATATCGCTATACCGAACCGGATGCCATCTTCGATGTGATTCCCAAAGAGATAGCAGCATGTCCGGTTTTGTTATTCCCGCACAGGCCGGATTTGAACAAGGGAATCTATGAAGTGGTTAAGGTGGCAAGAAGACTGGTATATGACTATGGTTGGACCGATCTGCGGGTTCTGGTGCCGCGCGGCCTGGACGCGGAAACAGCACCGGGCACTCGCGCCTACTATGAGCAGTTGCAGCAAGAGATTGGCTCGACCAGACTGACCGACAGCTTTTACTTCCACGATTGGATAAACGAAGATTTGATCGCGGAATACTACAGCATCGCCGATGTAACCATGTGCATCGGCAACTGCGTCGAGACCTTCGGCAATACGCCATTTGAATCACTGGGCTGTGGCACACCGGCGATTCTGTCACGCGTCTCGACCTACCGAGATCTTTTCTCGGACGAACATGTCGATCGGGTCGACTACGGCGACATCGACGGCGCAGCCGAATATGCACATAACATATTGAGAGAAAAACGGCGCACGTCGCCAGCGACGCTGCATTACCTCAAGAGGGAGTTCTCGCTTGAGAAAATGGTGACACGCTACGCGGATGTGATCCTCAACGCAGAAAAAAAACCACCCCTAACCTACCGACTCCCAAAACTCAGCAAAAGCACCATGTATCGCAAGGCGCCTTGGTGCTATCTCTCAGAACGCTTCGGGATCTACCATGATTTCCGCGCTAGTTACAACAAGGACGGCCCGCTAGTCTCGACCTTGCGCGCGAATCCGGACGGCTTCGCAGGCGACTGCGTTGATCCCGCAACGCTGCAAGATTGGCTCGACAAGGGATACGTGGTGCCCCTAGTAAACGCTTAAAGCCCAGGCGCGGTCACAAGCCTCCCGACAGATGCTCGAATTTGCCCCATCTGCTATCTACGCTGCGACAGAAGCGCGTACGCTGCGTAGTAGTGGAGTACATGCTATACTGACTTCAGGTTAAATGCTTGGGAAATCCAACCTATGGCAGTTGTCAGCGAATTGATAGACGTCGGCCTGACATTGAAGCAGCAAGGCAAGCTCAAGGGTGCTATCGAACATTTTCGGCAGCTGCATGCGACATATCCCGATAATGCCAGGATCATGTTCGAATTGGCAGTATGCTGGTCGGCCTTCAATGTTCCCGAGCAAGCGCTGCCACTCTATCGCGAGTTGCTCGCCCGTCCCAAGGGCAAGGGCCTGCCAGCAAAGGACCTGCCGCGTCTTTACACCAGGCTCGGCGCGGCGCTGTATGCCCTGCAGGAATATGACGAAGCGTTGTCGATTCTGGACGATGGGCTGCGCCTCCATCCGTCCTATCGTCCCTTGCGCGCTTATCGCATCTTCGCGCTACAAGCCGCCGAGATGCCCGGGAGTGCGCTACATGACGCGCTTGAGCTCATGCTGGAGTCGCTGGCGCCTTCGCGCTGGGATACCTTTGAAGATCAGATCCGGCAGATCGTTAAAGATATGCGCGACCCGCATGACGAAGCCGCTAGCGCTGCTGACTCGTCAGAGATCATGGCTAAGTCGCGAGCGGCCGAAGACCAAGACTCCCGGACATTGACGAAGCCGGCGGATGAAATCAAATCGCGCCAGGCGCCGGCTAATGATTCTGCCTCCAAGCTGGACGATGGGCCGAAAACTGACAAAGAGCAGAGCCCAGAAACCAAAGAGGAAAACAAAATCACAGTCGACTTGGCCGACCCAAGTGAAGAAGATTTTGAGCTAGGCGTAAGGGTCGTTAAACAGAAAGCCAAAACGCGAAAGAATAAGAAGGCTCGGGGCGGGCGCGGCCAACTGGGCAAGAAGTCGGTACGCATCAATATCAGCGATGCAAACGACGAAACTGATGCTGCTTCCAAGGATGACGCGCCCCCCGCCCCAACCGGCAAAGTTCAGATACCGATTGACAACGATTGAAAGCTCCGGGATTCCTCACTCGCCCTCTTTTTCAATAAACCGCGATCTGCGGCAGCCGGGCAGGTTTATAATTTTCTGTGAGCGCGGTAGCCCGAAATCGCCGGCTATGCGCCGAGCGGCTGTTGTCCCGTGATCGTTCAGAACTCGGTTCAGATTTGTCTCACCTTGCTCTATAATCAACTTCCTGTGACATGATCAACGCGAAAGGCTCTCATGGTCGTCATTCTTGCGCATGGCGCGCTTGGCCCTTTTGATGAGATCATATTTGTTAGCATCGCTATCATCTTTGTAGTTATGATGGCCATCAGTTGGGTGCGCAGCCAGGGATTGCCCGAATTAGATGATGATGCCTCGGAATCAACCGACAGCGAGTATTTTGAACTGGAGTAAAGGGAAGTCATGAGATTAGAGCATGCGGCGTTCAATGTGAAAGATGTTAGAGCATTTGCGGCTTGGTATGCCGAACATCTGGAAATGGAGATCGTTCGTTCTTTCGACGAAGCGCCTTTCATTCACTTTTTGGCGGATTCGGCAGGCAAGAGCCTGATCGAAGTTTACAGCAATCCCCTGGGCGAGTTCGTCGCCTATGGGGATTATCATCCGGTCACATTTCACTTGGCCTTCGCGGTCGACGACATGGAAGCCACGCGACAACGCCTGGTGGCTGCCGGCGGCACACTGGACGGCGATGTCGATACCACGCCGGGCGGCGACAAGCTGGCCTTCGTGCGCGATCCCTGGGGTTATACGATTCAGCTCGTACAGCGCGTGAAGCCTATGTTGGATTGAGCCGCGGCGGGCAAACGTTAACTGCGGATCGGCAAAAGGAAGTTGTCAACTTGAGGAAACTGGATGAAGATCCAATTTGACTTGCGAAGCGAAGGCGAAGCATTACCGGAGGCATTCCTCGACGAGACGGAACTTGAGCAAATGTTTGAAAGCACGCGACGCTCGATCGGAGCGGGTTTGCGCCGCAAGTTTCGCGATGTCCTTTGCGCCGAACACGAGCAAGCGCCAAGTTTCCTGATCACTGGCGTCTACGACAAGGAAGTAGAAGAAATGGACATTCAGTACCACGTAGATACCTGTTGCCGTTACTTCTTGCTGCGCGTGATGCAGATTCTCAACCAACAGGGCTAGCGGAGAACATATCATGAGAGTTCTGCTGCAACGTGTGAGCGCCGGATCGGTAACCGTGGACGGCGAAGTCTGCGGGGCGATTGAACAAGGATTCGTGGCGCTGGTCGGGGTCGCTCATGACGATACGCAGGTGGAGGCGGAGCGCTTGGCCAAGAAGACCGCCAACTTGCGCGTATTCTCGGACGACGACGGCAAGATGAATCTGTCGCTGCTCGACGTCAAGGGAGGGGCTTTGGTTGTTTCGCAATTCACTCTGTATGCCGACGCTCGCAAGGGCCGTCGTCCCAGCTATATTAATGCCGCCCAGCCAGAGCAGGCGGAACCGCTGGTGTCGCGTTTCGCCCATTGCTTGGGGGCCGCTGGCGTGAAGCGAGTTGAAGGCGGGATCTTCGGCGCGCTGATGCAAGTCGAAATCCACAATGACGGTCCAGTGACCATCATGCTCGATAGCGACCTTCTTTAGGTGGTCGCGCTCAAAGGACAATCAAAAAGCGGCTCTTTCCGAGCCGCTTTACTTTATCTAATTCCTTTGTCGCCAAGCAGGGGTCTTACTCATCTTCCTCGCGCAGCGGCAGAACATTGGGCCAAACCGAGGCATGGTGCTCGTAGGCATCAATGCCAATTCTGTCGGCTTCCGGATCAACATGCAAGATATCGGCGGCTTTCAAAGCGCCGAACATCAAGAAGCTGGTGATTGTCGTCCAAATCGCCACCACAGCGACGCCCACGACCTGCGTGCCGAGCGTATCCAAGGTGCCACCGTCAATGAGGCTGGGCGCCCCGAGCGCGGACGAGCCGACAATGCCAATCATGATTGTGCCAAACGCGCCACAAGCGCCATGCACCGAGAACGCGCCTACTGCGTCGTCAATCTTCAGGGATTCAACCACGCTGACCGAAATGACCACGACGATGCCAGACAAAGCGCCAATAACTAGTGCGCCGAGCGGCGTGACCGATGCGCATCCCGCTGTGATGCCCACCAAGCCTGCCAACGAGCCGTTCAAGATGAAGCTGACATTCCAATTCTGCGTCAGGAAATAGGTATAAAACATAGCGCCAAGCGCGCCCGCCGCCGCCGCAAGGGTGGTATTCACCGCGACCAAACCCATAGTATTTGGGTCGCCTGCGCCCAGTGTCGAGCCGACATTGAAGCCATACCAGCCGAACCAAAGTATGAATGTTCCCAAAGCGGCGATGCCTAAGTTAGAGGCTGCCGGGGGACGGCCAAAGACACGACCTGCGCGGGGGCCCACCATATACGCGCCGACCAGAGCGACGATACCGCCGGTCATATGTACGATGGTCGAGCCTGCGAAATCAATGAAGCCTTGCGCGAGAATCCAGCCGTTGCCCCAGGTCCAGAAGACGACAACCGGATAAATGATCGCGCCCAGAATCGCGCTGTAAATCAGCTTTCCGACAAAGTTTGTGCGCTCCGCCATGGCCCCCGTGGCAATGGTCGCGGCCGCGCCAGCGAAGGCGAACTGGAAGAAGAAACCCGCCAAAAGAGCGCCGTCGCCGTCGCCCGACCCGTCAGCGCCGCCTAGCAGCAGCGGGATGTTGGCCGGCGTCAGACCGCCCCCTTCCATCCCGGCATCATAGGTGCCGTAGGCGATGCCGTAGCCAACGATGAAGAAGACAATGCCCGTGATACAGGCATCCATGAAATTCTCGGCGAGCGAATTGACCACCCCCGTTTCTTGGATCATGCCGCCTTCCAGCATGGCGAAGCCGGCCTGCATGAAGAAAACGAGGAAACCCGCCAGCAGAATCCAGGTGATGTCCAGATTGGATTGGACTGTCGCAGCCGCGGCCATGGCATCGTCGACCGTCATTTCCATCATTTCTTCGGCGGCGGCGTCCTCTGCGGGAGGGTCGTCTTGCGCGATGGCGCGAAAGCCGAAGCTATACAAGACCGCCAAACCTATCAAAATGGACAAAAGCCGGTAAAGCATCTTGCGCTTATTCATGCGCATTCCTCCACGCAGTTGAACTGCAACCTCAAGCGATTTTACGTTAAACAGTCTATCGTAGACCTAACTCTAAGAGTCACCGCAAATCTATCTCAATTCTGAGCAATACTTTTAGCAGTTTTTCACAATGCAGCGAATGATTCCGGAACAAATCTGTGTCATCAACTGTAATATTATCACGAATCGCGCATTATTTACAAGCTATTCAGCCACCAATTTGGAGCTGCTTGTCAGAAATGACCATAAAACCGGGGCGGGCTATCGTTTATGCGTCGCGTTTTGACTAATACTGGCTGGATTTTCCGTTTCGGCGATCCGAGTCGGGGAAAACGATTGCGCGCCGCCCACGTCAAGCAAAATAGCTTTGTACGCTTTTGACAGTAGATTCGCCCATGCAGATCGAAGGCGCAAAATGCGTCACGACAAAGCGTCGTGTCTGATCGCTTTAAGACGTTTCATTACGTCGTTGGTACCGCGTCCGAAGTAATCGTAGAGCAGCCGATATTCGGAGTAGAGTTTGTCATAGACTAACTGATTTTCCGGGATTGGCGTCACGACCTCTTCTTTGAGCTTGCCCATTTGCGCGGCGGCTGTCTGTATATCTGGGTAAATGTCCGCCGCCACAGCAGCGTGCATGGCAGATCCCAGCGCGGGCGCTTGCGCCGAACCGGAGAGCTTGAAGGTTCTGCCCGTGACATCGGCGTAGATCTGCCGTAGCAGCGCGTTTTTCTCTGGCAATCCACCCGCTGCAATCAATTCTTTGACTTCGACGCCCTTCGCTTCAAAGGCTTCGATAATTTCGCGCGTGCCAAATGCCGTCGCTTCAATAAGGGCCCGATAAATCTCAGGCGCTCGCGTCGCCAGCGTCATGCCCAGGATCATGCCGTTCAGATCGACATCGACCAGGGTGCTGCGATTGCCGTTCCACCAATCCAGCGCGATCAGCCCGTGTTCGCCAACTTTTTGCTTCGCGGATTCCAGTTCCAGGTACTCGTGTATGCCAATGCCCGCGCCTGCGGCTGCCTCATGGTATTCAGGTGGCACGGCATTGTCGACGAACCAAGCGAAGATGTCGCCAACGGCGCTCTGACCAGCCTCGTAGCCGTACAATCCGGGAATGACGCCCCCTTTGACCACGCCACACATGCCGTCTACCACTTTCAAGTCGACGCCAGACAAAATATGGCAGGTGGAGGTACCCATTACCATCACCATGACGCCCGGGTCTGTGGCTTTAACCGCCGGCGCAGTCACGTGGGCGTCTACGTTGGCTACCGCAACTGCGATCCCAGCCGGCAATCCCATCATCTGCGCCATCTCGACAGTTAAGCCGCCGGCCCTTTCACCCAGTTCGGCGAATTCTCGGCCGATTTTCTCGTCCACTACGTTTTCAAAGGCCGGATCAAGCGCTCTGAAATAGGCTTTGGTGGGGAAATCGCCATCTTGCACCAGTGCCTTATACCCGGCTGTACAGGTGTTGCGCGTTTCCACACCGGTCAATTGCCAGATCACCCAATCCGCCGCTTCCACGAATTTGTCAATCTGGGCATAAATGTCGGGCCGTTCTTGGGCGATCTGCAGCAACTTGCTGAAGAACCACTCGGAGGAGATTTTGCCGCCGTAGCGCGGCAACCAGCTTTCGCCCATTTGCCTGGCGGTTTCATTGATCTGGTCGGCTTGGCGTTGGGCGGCATGATGCTTCCACAACTTTATATAAGCATGAGGCTCGTCCTTCAGCTCGGCCAGGAAACAGAGCGGCGTGCCATCGGCCTTGGTCGGCATGGGGGAGCTCGCTGTGAAGTCAATGCCAATCCCCTTGACATCGGCAGGATCGACGCCGCTTGCCCGCAAAACTGCCGGAATTGTGTTAGCAAAAACATCAATATAGTCTTGCGGATGCTGCAGCGCCCAATCCGGCGGCAATCGCTTGCCTGAAGGCAGCGTTTCGTCCATGACGGCGTGCGGATAATCGAACACTGACTCGGCAATCTCGCCGCCATCGCGGGTATCGACCAGAACCGCGCGCCCGGATAATGTCCCGAAATCGAGCCCAATGGTGTACATGAAGCAACCTCTTCTCGTTTGCCTTAGTCTGCGGCGTATATTGTCACAAATCTATCAAACAAGTGCAAACTTGATCCGATTCTCATCAACTTGTGCTTATCAACCAGGCGCTTTATCCGCTAGAATCTCTTTAATGGATTGTTTAGAACTTTCCATAACAATCATCATCGGATTCTGAATTCGAGGGCAAGCGCCAATGCATCAGGGTCGATTCCCGCCGGGCCCGCCGGATATCGGCAGCAGTCCCGTTGAACAGTACTTGACTTATCGCAAGTTCCTGGCGGATCCGCTCAAGCGCGTCAGTGAATGGGTCGCTGCTTACGGCGATGTCATGCACTACAAGTCGGGCGATCGCCATCAGTACATGATCGCCAATCCCGATATGATCCGCGAGATTCTGGTGCGCCAATCTCACATCTTCATCAAAGGACCCGATTATACCAACGAAAAGACCGGTTTGGCGCGCTTCATGGGCAAGGGACTGGTGACCAGCAACGGCGAATTCTGGAAGCGCCAGAGGCGGCTGGTTGCGCCTGCCTTTCACACGGGGCGGATCGCAGCATATGCCGATACCATGGTGAATTACACATTGGAACGCGTGGAGCGATGGCGAGACGGCGACGTACTCGATGTCGACGAAGAGATGATGCAGTTGACGCTGATGATTGTCGGACGGACGCTTTTTGACGCTGACGCCTCTACCACGGTCAACCAGGTGAAATCTGCAGTGGAAGTCGTGCAGAAAGCCAGCAATACGGCCAACCTGTTACCGGCCTGGGTGCCAACACCACTGCGCATTCGCTCGCGCCGCGCCAATGCCGTCCTGGACAAGATCGTCTATGGATTTATCAATCAGCGTCGGTCCACCGGTGAAGACCGGGGCGATCTGCTGTCCATGTTGCTGTTATCAGAAGATGAAGACGGCGATCGCATGACTGACCTGCAAGTGCGGGATGAAGCGGTCACCTTATTCCTTGCTGGCCACGAAACGACAGCGAACGCGCTCAACTGGACCTGGTGGCTGCTGGCGCAATACCCGCAAGTCGAGAAACGACTCCATGAGGAGTTGGACAGTGAATTAGCGGGGAAACCGCCAACGCTGGAGGATTTGCGCCGCCTTCCTTATGCCGATATGGTCATCAAAGAATCCATGCGGCTGATGCCCCCCGTCTGGTCAATTGGTCGGATGAACCGGCAGGAGACGGAAGTGTTGGGTTACAGCTTCCCGGAGTGGTCAGGCGCGCAGATCTTGATTTATTGTGTGCATCGCCATCCCGATATCTGGGAGCAGCCAAACGAATTCATTCCAGAACGATGGGCCGAAGAACGTATCAGCCAGATACCAAAATACGCCTACATACCCTTTGGCGGCGGTCCGCGCATCTGCATCGGCAACAGCTTCGCCACAATGGAAGCGAACTTGCTGCTGGCGACGATCGCCCAGCGTTTCCAGTTGCGTTTGGTCGAAGGTGTGGAGATCGTGCCGCAGCCCTTTATCACCATGTTCCCGCGCGACGGCCTGCCGATGCGGCTGGAAACACGCCAGCCACAGTTGAAGCAGCAGCTCAATCTGGCAGCTGCCGGCCACTAACCCGACAAACCCGCTGTCGATAGGCAAGAGGATAGGCGTTACAATACTGCTCAGATCAGACAGTGAATCTGGAGTCTATCGTGATTGAACTGACCCGCAAACTCGTGGAAACCTGGGGACCGCCCGGCTACGAACATCGCATCCGAGACATCATTCGCGACGAGGTGAGCGCGTTAGCTGACGAGACTTGGGTTGACGGC
Organism: Chloroflexota bacterium; assembly: GCA_026708115.1. Lineage (GTDB taxonomy): Bacteria > Chloroflexota > Anaerolineae > Aggregatilineales > Phototrophicaceae > UBA6055. The sequence goes on along the minus strand of JAPOVL010000050.1, from coordinate 160,908 downwards.
CTGGGCAATCTGATCTGCCGCGTTGGTTCCGGCGGCAAGAAGGTCCTGATCGCCGCGCACATGGACGAGATCGGTCTGATGGCAAACTACGAGGAGCCGGAAAGCGGCTACCTGCGCTTCACAGCCATGGGAGGTTTGCGAGCCGACACGCTCAACGGCAACCGCGTCCTCTTTGAAGACGGCACGGTCGGTGTAATCGCGGTACAGAACGGCGGCGGCAAGTCGCTCGGCGACTTCTATATTGATGTGCAAAGCGACGACGACAGCAATGCTATTCCATCAGGACAGCCGGCCGGTTTCATGCGCGAGATGCAAATGCGCGGCCAGCGCATCGTGGCCAAGTCGCTCGACGATCGCATCGGCTGCGTCGTAGCAATTGAAACCATGCGCAGGCTGGCGCGCCAAGCGCCTAACGAAGCGTACTTCGCATTCACAGTCCAGGAAGAAGTTGGTTTGCGCGGCGCGAAGACCGCGGCACAAGGCGTCCGCCCGGATATCGGCATCGCCATTGATGTCACTGGCAGTGGCGACCAGATTCGCGGGCGCAAAATGCTGGTCAAGCTGGGCGGGGGCGCCGCAATCAAGGTCCATGACCCTGGCCTGGTGGTGCCGGTGGCGATCAAGAATTGGATGATCGACCGCTGCGAAGCGGATGGTATCCCCTATCAATTGGAATTGCTTGCTGGGGGGACAACAGACGCCTCGGCCATTCAATTGGCCGACGCCGGCGTACCCAGCGGCTGTATCTCGATTCCCACACGCTATCTGCATACGACCAGCGAAACCGTCGACATTAGAGATGTGGGGGCGTGCGTCGACCTACTGTCCGGCTTGCTGGCCAATCCGATAGCGATCTGATTGGGGCCCGAGAAGCAAAAGCGCGCGAATCCAAAGGCCTGGGCATTCACGACTCATGAAGGCTGTACTTTGCAAATCCTTCGGCGCGCCCGATCAACTGAGTGTCGAGGACCTTGCAAGTCCGCCGGTGAATGGGGGCGAAGTCAAGATCAGGGTGCGCGCCTGCGGCGTCAACTTCCCCGACGCGCTGATGATCCAGGGTTTATATCAATTGAAGCCGCCCTTCCCCTTCAGCCCGGGCCTGGAGGTCGCTGGCGAAATCATCGAAGTTGGCCAGGATGTGGACGCTGATCGCGTTGGCCAGCGGGTTATGGCCATCATGATGTTCGGCGGATTCGCCGAAGAGGTCGTCGTCCCCCAGGGTTCCGCGCTGCCCATACCCAAAACTATGTCCTACGAAACAGCCGCTGGCCTTCCGCTGGCATTTGGAACGGCGCATGTCGCCCTGTCACATCGAGCCCGGCTGCAAGCTGGCGAAACCCTGCTGGTATTAGGCGCGGCAGGCGGCGTCGGTCTGGCGGCAGTGGAAATCGGCAAGTTGATGAAAGCGCGCGTGATAGCCGCCGCCAGCAGCGCGGAGAAGCTGGCTTTGGCCCGCTCCCGCGGCGCCGACGACGCGATCAACTATAGTGACGAGAACCTGCGCGAGCACATAAAATCGCTAACTGAAGACCGTGGCGCGGATGTCATCTTCGACCCAGTTGGCGGTGATATTTTTGACCAGGCGGTTCGCCGCATCGCTTGGGAGGGCCGCTATCTGGTGATCGGATTCGCCAGCGGACGGATACCGACCTTGCCCGCCAATATCGCCTTGCTCAAAAACGCGTCCGTGGTTGGCCTATTCTGGGGCGCCTACCTTTCCCAGAATCCCGACGTGATCAAGCGCTCTTTCGGGCAATTGCTGGCCTGGTACAGCGAAGATCGCTTGCGGCCGCATATTCACCGGCGCTACGCGCTCGAAGACGCGCCCAATGCGCTTGATGACCTCATCAATCGCCGGGCAATGGGCAAGCTCGTTCTGACGGCTTAAGGACATTCTCCGCGCCCGGCATTCCGTCAATCCCAGCTGAGCTGGCGAATATATGTTCTAAGTTCAGTCGCAAGAAAGCAAGTTCTGTGCTATACTAGAGACGGGGACGCAAGTATTTGGGGGGCAAATACTGTATTTTCCCGACTGCTAAATCAGAATCAGTCAAGGTTGAGTGATGGCTTATCCCGGTGACGATGAGCCGGAATACATCGACGACGATGAATATTTCGACCCGGAGGCCTTGGGCAGCGGCGATCGGGACGCGGAAGGTCGTCCGTCGGATGCTCTAAGGCGCGGCTCTTCCAAGGTCTTGGGGGCAAGCGGCTCGCGCAAAGACGCTATCGACGCGTCCCCCCGGAGCGGTGACGCGCGGGATGACAATTCTTCGCGGGCGGGTTCCAGCGGATCGCGCGAGTCCATGCGTACTCAACTAAACCGCTCCCCCAAGAAGTCTCGCAGAGACAAAACGAAAGCCGCCAAGGCGCGTGAGAGCGACGTCAAGCGGAATTCTCGACGACGCGCACAGGGCTCCCGGGATGGATCAAACGGTAGCAATCAAGCGGAACGCGACAATCAGAAAGGAAGAGCCAAACGCCGATTGATTGGTCTGCGATCGCCCTTCCGCCGAAACAAGGCGACTGATGACAGCAAGAAGGATGCCCGCCCTCGTGACAAAAGCGAGCGGGCAAGCAAACTGAAGTCCCTTTCCGGCCGCGTTGGCAACTTGCGACAAAGCCTGAAACGAGCCAAGCCAGGCGAGGCCGCTCGACCGGCACAAGCTGCCAGCCGCCCGGAGGGCAAATCCAGCAAGCCCTCCATTCGCGCCGCGTTTGGCGCTAGCCGGGGCGATACGCGCAGGACACGCCGCGAAATGCAGTCTGTGGGCAAATCGCAGGGCCGTCTTGATCGCTCTGATGCCGACGAGCAGCAGGCGAGACCCGGCAGCCACATCCGTCCCAGCAAGGCGCCAATCTTCAAGTCAAGCGAATGGCTCGATTTAGATCGGAAGCTGGATCTGATCGGTGTAGGGCTGGTCTTCGGCGCCATCGTCCTGTTTTTCAGCGCGCTTTCGCGCGAACAGGCTGCAATCGGCGCGGTACACAAGCTGATAGGCCAGTTGCTGGGCTGGGGAGCTTTAGCGGTACCAATCGCGATGTTTGCCATCGGCATGTGGCTGATCGTTCGACACTTTGGTGATCGAGCGCCAATGATTGATCCAGTACGGTTGGCCGGCATGTTAACCGCATTCATGGGCGCGTTGGTATTGCTCCAGTTTGGGGAGTCATTGAGCTATGCCGGCGACGGATATTGCGCGCCGGATTGTGTGCGCGGCTTGGTAGAGCGTTCCTATCTTGGCGGCCGCGGCGGGGGGCTAATCGGCGGCTGGATATACCAGGTCCTTGTTATTAATCTGACCGAGATGGGTGGATTCGTGATCGTGGCCATGGTCTTGACCTTCGCGACGATGATGATCACTCGCTTGAGCATGGCCGAGTTGGCCACCGTGACAATCGGATTCACGCGCAACATGCGCGACAACATGGCGCAGCGGGCCGCCAGACGGCGCGCGCAACAATTGCAAATGGCAGAACATATGATGCTGGCGCAGCAGGAGGCAACCGTCCGTGTATCGAAGCCGGAGTCGGCTAAATTGTCAGGCTCGGTAGCTGGGATGAACGCGCTGCCCGAGCCATCCGGCGATACCATGCCGATTCCGATTCGATTGCGTGATATGCTTTCCAAGCGCGTCAGTCTCTTGAGAGCCTCCGCCGAATCCAGCGCAGAGGCCGCTGCCCACGAGTTACGGACGGCAAGGGCGCCAAATCGGCAAGGATCGCGCATTTTCGGACGGCTCTTTGCTGGCAGCGCATCGGAAACTGGGAACCATGTCCCGGCGGACGATACCAGCGCGGTGACAGCAAGTAAACCGAAGGTGAGGCCCAACTGGCGGTCTTACGCAGCCAGACCTGCGCCGCCCAATAGCGTATCCGGGGACGCATCTTCCGCATCAGAGCCGATTCGGCCGCATCCCCCTTCATCCTCGTCGTCAGGTGTGGGCGCGCCGGCAGCGCCAGTAGATCGACCAAAGGCGCGACAATTTGACGAACCCGATATCGCGCCCGCCAAGTGGCAAGAACCGCGACCCGCATCGGACGATCTCGACGATGACAACGCGCGCTCAGACGATAATACTTGGCTGAGGTCGCGCCCATTGGAGCCGCCCAAGCCAAGTTCGGATTCGGCACAGGTCATCCGACCCACAAGCGACGCGAATGAGCAATCAGATTCCTTCGGCAAACCTGAAGTTCCATCCAAGCAGCCTGACGAGCAATCGGAAGCAGACCTAGAAAGCGCGGCCGAACTCTCGAGCCCCTTTCCCCGGGCTGCAGAGCCAGTAGGCCCTGAAAACCAGACTGTTTCGACCGGATCGGCGGGGCGATCACGGCCTCGCGTCGATTGGCAGTTGCCGGATTTCCGCGCCTTGCTCACCGGCGGCTCCAGCGGCGAAATGGACGAAGAAGTCCTGCTGCGGCAAGCGCAGATAATTGAAGACACGCTGTCCAGTTTCGGCGCGCCCGGGCGCGTGGTGGAGCTAAACACCGGTCCCGTGATTACGCAATTTGGGGTCGAACCCGATTATTTGACATCGCGAACCGGCAAGCGCAGTCGCGTCAAAGTCAGCGCCATCGCCCAGTTGGACAAGGATCTTCAACTGGCGCTGGGGGCCAAGTCGATCCGTGTCGAAGCGCCGGTTCCGGGAAAGGGTTATGTCGGCATCGAAGTGCCCAATCCGGATTCGGCGATGGTGAGCCTGCGCGATGTCATGGAATCGCGCAGTTTTCAACATGTGGATTCTCCGCTGGCGATCGCGCTGGGCATGTCCGTAGACGGCAATCCGGTTTCTGCCGATCTGACGCAGATGCCTCATCTTTTGATCGCCGGTACTACCGGTTCCGGCAAATCCAAATGCATCAACGCCATCATTATTAGTATCCTGGCCAACCGATCGCCGGACGATGTCAAATTCATTATGGTTGATCCAAAACGGGTAGAATTGACTGGCTACAATGGCCTGCCGCATCTGGTCGCGCCCGTTGTCGTGGAACTGGAAAAGACAGTAGGCGTTTTGCGTTGGGTCACGCGCGAGATGGACGAGCGCTACAAGAAGTTCAGCAAGGCCGGCGCGCGCAACTTGATCGATTACAATCACATACTCGATCCCGAGTCGGCGCCGATGCCCTACATCGTGGTGATCATCGACGAATTGGCCGACCTGATGATGACCGCACCCGAAGAAACGGAACGCGCCATTTCGCGCATTGCGGCGCTGGCTCGCGCGACCGGCATTCATCTGGTGATCGCCACGCAGCGTCCCTCTGTTGACGTGGTGACCGGGCTTATCAAGGCCAATTTCCCGGCGCGCATCGCCTTCGCCGTCGCGGGCAGCGTCGACAGCCGCGTGATCCTGGATCAGCCGGGCGCCGAGCGCTTGCTGGGCAAGGGCGACATGCTCTATCTGTCCGGCGACGCGCCAGCCCCGTTGCGCATGCAGGGCGTCTTCGTTTCCGACGAAGAGATCAATAGCATCAGTCGCTTCTGGAAGCTGCAGAATCTGGGCCTTGCGGAGATTGAACCGATCAGTCTTCCGGCTGGAGCGGGAAGCACAGTCAAGAAACCCGGCAATGCGCATGAGCCCGACGCAGCAAGTGCAGAACCACCCAGTCAGGCTTCGTTTTGGGACAACTCCGCACAGCGCGACATGACTGGCACGGCTGTAGAAGATACAGATCCCCAAGAGGATGAGTTGTATCAAACCGCGGTCGATATGGTCCGACGGCTGGAAAAAGCGTCGATCTCGCTCTTGCAGCGGCGTCTGCGCATCGGTTATACGCGCGCGGCGCGCCTGGTCGACATGATGGAAGAGCGTGGCGTGGTCGGCCCACCCAAAGAAGGCAGTTCCAAGCCGCGGGACGTCCTGCCGGAATAAGGTCAAGTCATCTCCGCCCCATACCCGCCAAATGGAGGCAATTTAGGGGGGTTTGACCGTCAGTGTCGGCGCGACCCGCTAGACATTTCCGCAAATATTAGGTCAGTCAACAGGGACGCCTCGCGAGACGCCCCTGTTGACGTATAGCGCGCCGCTGATGCGACGAGAAGGCTTACGATTTTGCCTGAGCGGGACAGACCAATTCGCTGTCGCCGGGGGTCACCATTTTGCTAGATTCATGAAACGTCTTTAAGTGTTGATTGTGACACGATTGCCTTGGCTTGAGGTGAAGATGCCGCTGTTTCATCTGCTGCTTTGCGCTACAATACGGCGCGCACAGAAAGGAATCTATTGCTATGGAATACACTAGAATTGATGGCATCAACAAACCCGTCGCGCGCTTGCTGCAGGGCGGCGTGATGTTCAGCGCCGAAGACCGCGACGGCAACTTCCGCTTGCTGGATGCCTGCTTCGAAAGCGGCTTCACGGCTTTTGATACAGCGCATGGCTACGGGGCTAGCGAAAGAGAGTTGGGCGCCTGGATTGAAGACCGCGGCATTCGCGATCAAGTCGTGATTTTGACCAAGGGCGCCCACCCCAATAAAAGTGAACCCGACCGGGTCCGTCCCGAATTCATCCGGCGCGACCTGATAGAATCGCTAGAGCGCCTGCAAACCGACCACATTGAACTCTACCTGCTGCACCGGGACAGCCGCGATTATCCGGTTGGCGAGATCGTCGATGTGCTGAATGAGTTCAAAGAGAAAGGTCAGATCGGCATCTACGGTGGTTCCAACTGGCTGGCTGACCGCGTTCAGGCCGCCAACGAATACGCGGCCGCCAACGGCAAAACAGCCTTTGGAGCCGTCAGCCCGCAATTCAGCGTCGCCGAGATGATCAAGCCACCTTGGGAAGGCTGCACAAGCGTCAGCGGGGCGCAAGGCGAAGCCGACCGCGCCTGGTACGACGAAAACGAAATCTCGCTCTTCACCTGGTCCAGCCTGGCGGGCGGCTTCATGACCGGCAAGTTCCGCCGCGACAATCTGGACAGCTTCACCAGCTATTGGGATACCAATCCTATCGGCGCCTACGCCTATGAGAGCAACTTTCAACGCCTGGATCGCGTTCTGGAATTGGCCGCCGACAAGGGTGTTTCTCCGTCGCAGGTTTCCGTGGCCTACGTGCTCAGCAATAATCCTCGTTACCACGCCATCGTCGCCAACTGGGAAGTCGAGCAGATCCCGGATAACGCCGCCGCGGCTGATATCAAACTCAGCGCCGCGGAAATCGCCTGGCTAGAACTGAAAACGGAGGAGAAACCGGCATGAGCGACAAGATTCGCTGGGGTCTGATCGGGCTGGGCTTGATATCGCGCAAGTTCGCCAATGGCTTAGCTTTTGTGCCGGATGCGGAGATCTACGCCGTTGCCTCGCGCTCGCAGGAGAAAGCAGATGCCTTTGGCGCGGAATTCGGCGCGACGAAATGCTACGGCAGCTATGAAGACCTGGCGAAGGACCCGGATGTGGATGTCGCGTACATTGGGACACCCCACAATTATCACCTTGCGCATACGCTCCTTTGCCTCAACGCCGGCAGAAATGTACTCTGCGAGAAGCCATTTGCGGTGAATGCGGGTGAAGCCAAGGTGATGATAGACTGCGCCCGCGAAAAGAATCTCTTCCTGATGGACGCCTTCTGGACCCGCTTTTTCCCGGCGATGGCCAAACTGCGCGAACTGCTCGCGGAGAAGATCATCGGGGATGTCATGCTTGTCCAGGCCGACTTTGGCGGCCGTAGCCCAGTCCTGCCGGAGAAACGGCACTTCAATCCCGATTTGGCGGGCGGCGCCTTGCTCGATGTCGGCTCTTACTGTTTGCAGTTCGCGTCAATGATTTACGGCAAACAGCCCCTAGATATTGTCTCCCAAGTCGCCATCGGCGAGACCGGCGTCGACGAACTCTCGGTAGTCGTGTGCAAATACAGCGACTATGAAATGGCGACTCTCACGTCGGCGATCCGTCTGGGGACGCCGCAGGAAGCCCGGATCATGGGCAGCAAGGGTTATATCGCCATCCCAGACTTCTGGCACCCGAGCGAATTCACGGTCGTACTCTCTGGGCAAGAGCCGGAAACCACAGGTTTCGAATACGAGGGCGAAGGCTTTCATTTTGAGGCGATCGAAGTCGGCAATTGCATTCGCGCCGGCCTTACCGAGAGCGAGATTTATCCGCTGGACGAAACGCTCGCGATCATGGAGACATTGGATCGCATACGCGCCGACTGGGGCCTTCGTTATCCGTTCGAAACTTAGTCGAATTTGAGTGTCTTTGGTCCCAGGCATCTTGATATGCCGCCGGGCAATACCGCGCCTGGTTTGACATGCCTAGCCGCCTGTGTTATGCTCAACGCACGTACATATTTCTAAGACTTGGGTGTGCCTGAACCCGGATGTTCGGCACGAACAGGGAAAGTCGGTGAAAGTCCGACACTGTCGCGCAGCGGTGACTGATCGCTTGATCAGAAGTCCGAATTCCTGCCCGGGGCTTAGCTCGTAAATCTTTCGCGTCAAAAGGGAGACGAGCGTGGTTAGAGTCACTTATGCCCGCCGAAACCCGGCGGGCTTTTTTGATGCAACGATAACCATCCCCGTTTCCTCCTTTATCCTTAAGGAGGGATAAAATGCATGCCAAGCTTGTTGTGTTCTTCACCATTCTAATGTTCGTGGTCCCGGTGACAGCGCAGGACGTCAACGTGACAGAGGGCTGTATTACGAATTACAGCGCCGATGTCGACTATTTTCCAGAGAAGGCCGAGATAGTGAACGCGGAAAGATTCGCTGTCACGTATCACAATCACTACAAAGTCATTAGTGTCAAGGACGCCTACGATGGCGCGCCCAGCTTTGACTATGTACTGGTGCAATGCGGCGCGCCCGCGCCTCCGGCAGCCGATTTCGTCGATGGCGCGCAATTCATCGAGGTGCCAACTGGCGACATCATCACCCTTTCCACAACGCAGTTGCCTGCTCTAGCGCAGCTTGACTTGCTCGAACATCTGGTGGGCGTCGATAGCGCCTTCTATATCAGTACAGCCGAGGTGGTGGATGCCGTTGCCGATGGGCAAATCGCCGAGGTGGGATTCGGCGCCCAGATCAACATCGAGCTGGTGCTGAACCTGGAGCCGCAATTAGTCATGAGCTATGGCTACAATCCGGATACCGATGCCCATCCAGTCTTGCTTGATGCCGGCGTGTTCACGGCGCTGGACGCCAGTTGGCGCGAACTGTCGCCGCTGGGGCGCGCCGAATGGCTCAAATTCACCGCCCTCTTTTACAATCGCGAAGCGGCTGCGACGGAGATTTACAACACCATCGTCTCCCAGTACGAGAATGCGCGGCAACTCGCCGCGAGCGTATTGGAAGCGGACCGACCGGCTGTGCTGATCAACTCATTCCTGGGCTATGCCGATGCCTGGTTCATTCCGGGCCAAGAAACATACGTCGGCAGGCTAATCCGCGACGCCGGGGGGGAGCTGCTGCTGGCGGGAGAAGGATCGACCTCGAGCCAGGGCTTGAGCTTTGAAGCTGTCTACGAGGGCGGACTCGCGGCCGAAATCTGGCTTGTTGAGACCTTTGGCGTTTCGTCTCAAGCAGACATGCTGGCACTCGACAGTCGCTTCGGCGACTTTGCAGCCTTCCAATCGGGCGATGTATGGAATAACAACGCGGACGAAAACGCCAACGGCGGCAATAACTACTACGAATGGGGTGTGACCAATCCGCACCTGATATTGCAGGACCTGGTGGCCATACTCCATCCGAACTTGTTACCCGAGCGCGAATTCGTGTTTTATCAGAGACTTGCGAGAAAGTAGCATGTCGCAATTGGTTCACAAAACCACCCGGGCATCGTCGGCCATCGTTGAAACAGGACCGGCAGGCTCTATCCGAATCTGGAATCGACGCCGGCTTGCCGGGGGCGCATCTGGACTGGATCGACGCTTCATGATGTTGCTGCTGATGGCCTCGGTACTGGGAATGCTGCTGCTATTGAGTATGGCGCTCGGTTCGGTTTCGATTCCCTTGGACCAGATCATTTCGGCGCTGCTTGTTGGCGAGTCGGACACGGCCGCCTGGAAGAATATCGTTCTCAAGTTTCGGTTGCCCAAAACGCTGACAGCGATGCTGGCGGGCATGGCCTTGGGAGTTAGCGGGCTGCTGATGCAGACCTACTTCCGCAATCCCCTGGCAGAACCCTTCGTGCTCGGTGTCAGTTCGGGCGCCAGTCTAGGGGTGGCGCTAGTTGTGCTTTCGACCGGGGCGTCCGGCGCAGCGATGATCGCCGGTCTGGGATTCACGGGCGATCTGTTGTTGACGACGGCAGCCGGACTGGGCGCTGGCCTGACCATGGCGCTGGTTTTGCTGGTTGCAACGAGGATCCGCAGCAGTCTGACCCTGCTGATCCTGGGGCTCATGTTTGGGTACCTGGTGGCGTCGATGGTTAGCCTACTGCTCTATTTTGCCCTGCCGGAGCGGATCCAAGCCTATATCAACTGGACTTTCGGCTCATTCAGCGGCGTCACTATCGAGCAATTGCCGCTGCTGGCTGCGTTTGTGATCGCCGGTTTGTTGATCGCGGCCACGGCGGTTAAAGCGCTGAACGCCCTCTTGCTTGGCGAAGACTATGCGCTCAGCATGGGAACAAATCTGCGGCGCGCGCGGCTACAGATTGTGCTTTCCACGGCGCTTCTGGTTAGCGCGGTGACCGCTTTCTGCGGTCCGATCGCTTTTGTCGGCATTGCCGTGCCGCATCTCTGTCGCGGCATTCTGCGCACATCGGACCATCGGACGCTGTTGCCGGGCACGTGCCTGACCGGTGGCATTGTGGCCTTGTGCGCTTCTTTGATTGCGGAAATGCCGGGTAACAACCTGGTCTTGCCGCTCAATGTTGTCACCGCGCTGCTGGGCGCCCCTGTGGTGATGCTGGTGATCCTGCGTCAATTCAGGGGGCGGCAATGAGCGTTCCGGCTTTGCAAACACTTGATCTTTCGATCGGCTACTCGCGAAGGCGCAAGGGAGATATTTGCCTGGCGAGGGCGCTCAATTTGCGCCTGGAACCCGGTGCCTTGGTGGGACTGCTGGGTCCCAACGGCGTCGGCAAATCGACGCTATTGCGAACCTTGGCGGCAATGCAAGCGCCCATGGCTGGTCAAGTGCTGCTTGATGGCGAAGACGCCCGTCGCATGAGGCCCGAGGATCTGGCAAGAGCGCTCAGCCTCGTTTTGACCAACACCCCGTACCCCGACTTGATGACCGGCTTCGAGTTGGTCGCGCTCGGCAGGCTGCCGCACAGCGATTGGCTGGGCAGGTTGACTGAGAGCGATCGTGTAGCCGTCAATTGGGCGCTGGACGCCGTCAATGCGGGAGAGCTGGCGCGCCAAGTCCTTACGGAGCTCAGCGACGGCCAGCGTCAAAGGCTGATGATCGCGCGCGCCCTGGCGCAGGAGACCGCGATCATGCTGCTGGACGAGCCGACCGCATTTCTAGATCTGCCGCGCCGTGTTGAAATCATGTGCTTGCTCAAGCAGTTGGCGCATCAGACGGGACGCGCAATCCTCGTCTCCACGCACGACCTGGATCAGGCCTTGAGAAACTGCGACCAACTTTGGTTGATGCGGGAGGGGGCCATGCTGGTCGGCGCGCCCGAAGATCTGGTACTTGACGGCAGCATCAGGAAAACATTTCTTACCGACGGCATCAGTTTTGATGAAGGCAGCGGCGCCTTCGCTGTTGAAGCGTACGCTGGCGCTGCGATACATGTCAAAGGTAGCGGCATAGGAGAAACCTGGATGCGGCGGGCGCTCGAACGAAATGGCTATCGCCATGATCCAGCTGCCGGTGTCGCGGACATCTCCCTGGGACAAAACGGCCAGGGACCCGAATGGCATCTGACAATAGAGGAGCGCCTAAGCCGACACCACTCAGTTGCGGCGGTCCTGGAAGCGCTAAAGGATGCCGGAATATGAGTGCTGGCCAGGTCAGCAAGCGTGGACTTGTCTTGGTCCACACTGGCGAGGGACGCGGCAAATCGACTTCGGCCTACGGCGTAATCCTGCGCATGTTAGGTCGGAAAAAGAGCGTCGCGCTGATCCAGTTCCTCAAGCACGAAAGCGGCAATTGGGGCGAAATCCGCGCTTTCAAGCAACTTGGTTTGGAACCGATCAAGACCGGAGACGGCTTCACCTGGACCAGCAAAAACATCGACGAGACACAAGCGCGAGCGCTGCATGGCTGGCAAAAGGCGCAGGCGATCATCGTTTCCGACAACTACGAGCTGGTGGTGCTGGACGAGTTTACGTATCTGATGGACTTCGGCTGGCTGGATGCAACTGAAGTGATCAACTGGCTACAAACCAAGAAACCGGCTCGCCTGAACCTGCTCATCACCGGGCGCAACGCGCCTGCGCAGTTGATCGAGTACGCCGATACCGTCACCGAAATGCGCAAGGTCAAACACGCTTACGACAGCGGTATTCTGGCTCGCGCAGGCATTGAGTTCTGATGCTTCAAGCAAGCGAAAACTTCTAGATGATCACCACCGCCGATCGTGGCGGAATGGGGATTCCACCATTCAAGTCGAACCAGGTCTCGTCGTCTACCGCGCGATAGCGGCTGAGTGAGTGATCGCTGTCAAGCGTCACATTGACGCAGACCGGTACGTCTTCGTAATTGGCTACAGCCAGTCCGGGCGCCCCTCCCGTCTTGCTGATGAAGACGGCATAGGGATGATGTTGGCTGCCGTCCGCTGTAGTCACGGTCGCGCCGACCGTATCGCGATATTCGCCGTCCCAGAAATAGTCGCGCAGTTTCGCGCGCAAGGCATCCATCCTTTTGCCGTAGTCCATCGTCAGCGGGAAATCGTCCAAGTGACCTTTGAAATTGTATGGTTCATAGCTCATGATGTAGCGATACAACAAACATTGATTGATCATATTGCGATCGTTGAAGCCGCTGATGGCGGTCATCAGTGGCATCTGCGGCAGCATATAGCGCGAAAGCGGCACGTGCCGTTTGTCCCAACTACGATGATATGACAGATGGTAAGCTTCGAATTGCCAATCGTAGATGCCTTCCCCGGCAAAGAGGAAATCGGGGTTAAGCTCTCGGCTCATCTGTTCAAGGTGCTGCTGGAATTCGTTATCGCGCGAATAGACCGGGAATCCCGATCGATGGCCATGGCTCTCGTCAAAGCACAAGAGCGTCGGCGAGTGATGCTGGTTTTCGTCGTAGAGAATGCCGTCGGCGCCCAAATCCAGCACCTTTTGGAACTCCCTGGCGCTAACCTCGAAATATTCGTCGCTGCCAAAGCACATCGGAATCAGCCGTTTGGTATTGATGTTGAGCGCTTGCGTCGCCGTATGATATTGGTAACCGTTGTAGTGATAATAGTCGCCGTAGGGGTCCTTAATCGCTAGGCGATGCAGATCCTCGCGGAACCACTCGGTGGCGCGGTCGGCCCAGGTGAATTTAGCGAAAATAATGAGCTTGACGCCGCAGCGCCGGATCTGCGCGATCGCCGCCTTGAGTTCGTCAAAACTGCCCAGGCGCGGATCCGGGCTATGCGAGGGATTGCCTTGATCTTGCCCGCCGTCATTCCAGCCAACCAACTGAATCGCCTTGACACCGTGTTTCGCGGCTTCTTCACCTATTTTGCCCAGGTCCTTGAAGGGAATGCGCAGTTCATCCTCGGGCGAGTTGATATGCAATTGCCACCAGGCATGGGGATGGCGCGCCCATTCCGGTATTTCCAGCGTCGTCATCCAGCTATCGCGCCACTCTCGATAGACATCGACACCATGCTGCCAGCCGCCTTGATAGGGTTGAACCGCCACTGGTGTCAGCGCACGTGATTCGCCCGCTTGAATATATGGCAGGTGAATGGCGGCAAAGCGCGAGGCGACATCCAGCCCGCTGATGGACGGGGAAGTCGGCACGCGCGAATCGATGGCGCTGTCGTATCCGGGGCGCAACTCGTTATGCCAGGCCACCAACTCCGCGCTCGGCTCGCCAAGTCCGGCGTAAAGTCCTTGATCGGCGCTTCGCAATAGCACATACGGTACGGCAGGCGCGCCACTGCGCCAGGAATCCGGACCGTATTGCACGGGATAGTCGAAGCCGTAGTAGCCCAAGGTATTCTCGAAACTGGGATAGAGTTGACGCCGCTCGGCAGTGGCGTAGCCGTAGTGGAAGATTTCAAACCAATCTGCCGCCGCTGGCGGCTGGACATCGCCAAAATATGGGCAATGCACCGTCTCGACTACACGGTCGGATTGGTTGTCGATGGCGAGCGCAAATGTCGCGCGCGGTCCGGACAAGGTGACGCTTTGCGTGATCCTGATCTTGTGCTCGCCACCATAAACCGAATTCACACGTTCCCAAGTGAATATGACTTGCTGCTGATCGTCCGAAATCACCAGAGACGAAAGCTGCTGTTTTTCACCATACACCGGGTTGTTGCGCCGTCCCGGCAATGGAATCAAGAGTTGGAAGGAAAGGCCAAGATGGCGCCGGTTGAGCACCTCCCACCCGGTTTCTTTGGCGGTGAAACCAGCCATCGCGCCAGTTTCCCGCGCGAACTCCAGACGCAGCGCCTCATTTTCCAGGCTGATAATATCCATGTTTCGCTCCCATCAACCTTTGATCGAACCAGAGGTCAGCCCTCTAATAAACCATCGCTGCAAGATGACGTATACTACGATCATCGGTATACTGGCGATGCTTAAGGTCGCGAATATGACATTCCATTCCGCCCTTCCAAACTGGAGGAAGAATACTTGGATCGTCAACGTAAGGGGGCGTAGCTCGTCCGACCGAATTAACAGCAAGGGCATAAAATATTCGTTCCAGGCGCCTACAAAGGTCAAAATGCCAACCGTTGCCACCGCTGGCCCCGAGATCGGCATGATGACGCGCAAGAAGGCCGCAAACTCGGAACACCCGTCAATCTTAGCCGCTTCACGCAACTCACTGGGAATGGACCGGAAAAATGCTTGAAATATGAAAATCGATAAGGGAATCGTACCGGACGCTATCGCCAGGATTAGGCCCAGGTAACTATCTGTCAACTTCAGTCGTACAAACAACACGTAAAAGGGAATAATAGGTACCGGCGCTTGCATGGTGAAGACGAAGATCAACAGGATAAGGGTGCTGAAGCGAAACGAGAACTTGGCGAAGGCGTAGCCGGCAATCGAACCCAAGCAAACGACTACCAGAACGGCGCCAATAGACACGATGCCGCTGTTCAACAGAGCTCGCCCGAGCTTTGCTTGTTTCCAGGCGTCGGCGTAGTTCTGATACGCTGGACTGGCGGGCAAGCCCCAAATGTTTGAGACAAGCTCGCCCGGCGTCTTGAAAGAAGCCAAAATCATCCAAACGACCGGATATACGATAATGACAGTGAAGAGTATCAGAATAGAATGGTTGAACAGCGTCACTAGCATGGGACGCCAATGGATGCCTCGCTGCTTGAAATCCTGCCCGGTGAACTGCGCTGCGCTCATGCGAATTTGACTTTCAGTCCGAATTGTCGCCACTAGTCATAAGTTTGAGCTGGATGGCCGCTACCAGAGTAACGATGACAAGCAGGACATAAGACAAGGCTGCTGAATAGCCGAAACGATAGAACTTGAATCCGCGAATGTAGATGTGTAGCGCCATAACATTCGTCGCGTTGGCCGGTCCGCCGGCCGTCATGATGAAAGGAATATCAAAGACGTTGAAGGCGCCCATAAGTGAGATGGTGACGTTGACGATCATAACCGGTTGCAGCATGGGCAGGGTGACGTGCAAGAATTGCTGCCAAACCGAGGCGCCATCTATTCGCGCAGCTTCATAGAGTTCGTCGGGGATCGACTGCAAGCCGGCGAGGAAAATCACCATGTGGAAGCCGTACCACTTCCATATATCGACCAGTATGAGGGAATTCAGCGCGACCGCCGCATCGCCGAGCCAGTCCTGCACCAAGAAGTCCAAGCCTAATCCGCGCAGAAAGCTGTTAATCAAGCCGAATTGCGGATTGAACAGCCATGACCACAATACGCCCACAACCACAAAGGACATGACCACCGGCATGAAAAGGCTGGTTCGATAAAAGGTCCGCCCTTTCAAGGCCTGATGCAGCAGAATAGCCAGTATTAAGGACAGGACGATCTTGCCCACTACCGTCCCGACCGCATAGTGCACATTGTTCATCAAGACGGTGAGCGTCATCTCGTCGCTCAAAATCTTCTCGAAATTGCGCAGGCCAATATATCTGGGCTCTTCAATACCATCCCAGCGCAGAAGTGACATTTGCAGGCCGCTGACGAGCGGATATAGCTTAAAGATGCCGTAAACAGTCAACGCCGGCAGGATCCACAAGTAAGGCGCCAGTTTAGAAAGCCGCCTAGACAGTACTTTAGCCAGAGGGTTCTTCGGTATCGAAGTCGCAGGCATGTGCCTTAATCCTCATAATCACAAGTGACTAGAGCGATGCACGACTTGACTTCTTGCTGATGCGTGATATCCGCGAGTACGGACAGATACGTCAAGAGGGGTAAGAAACTTCGCTCTTACCCCCTTGAAAAGACTTGGGTTGACTAAAACTCGAATTCGTAGCCGTCGGCGTAGAGTTCATCCAATACGCCCTGAATGTTCGCGGCGGCTTCGCTCGCGGTGACTGTCTTGGCGACAATGCCTTGCTGCTGTTCCTGGAAGGCGCGGGTGATTTCCGGCGGCCAGAACCAATCAAGATAGACAAACTGATTGGGCGCCGAAATCTCGCCATAGCGAATAGACAACGGATCATCGCTGGGCTGGACGCCAATATTGGTCGACACTGCGTCGGCGTAGACGGCGTTGCGTAAGGCGACCATCTCGTCGGTCGTCCAGAAATCCAAGATGGACCAGGCGAGCGCTTCTCGTTCAGGCGCGATCCGCGAATAGATACCGGTGGCCCAACCTGTACCGCCGGGCAACTGGCGTTTCACCGTCTCGTCATCCACAGAACGCAAGGGGTTGACAAAGGACAGATCCAGATCGGGGAAGTCCCCCATTCTATAGGAACCAACCCAACCGCCCCAGTGATACCAGAATGCGGCATTGCCCGAGGTCAGCGATAACTCCGCCGCTGGCACATCCATACTGTTGACACCGTCCACGAACATGCCGTCGTCGGTGTAGGCCTGCAATATCTCCAAACCAGCCAGATGCTCTGGATCGGTGAACTTGGTATTGCCGGTCAAGACATCAAATGTGCCCTCGACAGGCCGGTTGCCGGAGGTCTGCGCATATGCCCAGAACTGCCAGACCGGCCACAGATAAATGTTCAGCCCGGAATGCGTGAAAGGCGCGTAGCCGGCCGCCTTGAGATCGTCGGCCATATCCAACAGTTGCTGGTAGCTCTCCGGTTCGCCTTCGAAACCGACCGCGTCCAAAGCTTGCTTATTGTAGAAGAAGGGAAAACCGCTGATGCCGCCATTCGGTATCGCCCAAAGCTTTCCGCCGATGGAGTAAGTCTCCAGACCAATCGGGCGGAAGCGATCCAGATAATCTACGTTAGACAGATCCTTCAAGCGACCGCCAACGGCATACCGTCTCAAGTCCTGCCCGTTGAGGTCCATGATGTCAATCTGGTCGCCCGCAATCTCGGCAGCGGCGAAAAGCTCGGTATAGCGTTCGCTTGTCAAGCTGCGCCATACAACCTTAACACCGGGAAATGCTGCCTCGATACTGGCGATAAAGTCTGCCTGCTGCGCGGCCTCGCCGGCGCTCATGACGACGAAATCACCTTGATAGTCGCCCTGCCCCAATACTGGCAAACTGCCGATATTGGTAGCACCAGCGACCAAGACCCCGCTGGCGCTGGCAGCAGCCTTGAGAAAATCGCGTCTACTTAACTTGTTGCTCATCTTTCAGTCCTTTCAACAACTCAAAAACTCTATACAACAGACTGGCCTTCGAAATGCTGTATTACACCTCCTTTTATGCCTTGACGGAAAAGATAAGAGATATCTGAAGTTTACTTAGATTAAGGATATAAGTCAAAACTAGACACGCAAAAAAAACCGACATTGCTGTCGGCCTGTTTTGTCACTTGGGCTGTACAGGACTCGAACCTGTAACCTCCTCGACGTCAACGAGGCGCTCTGCCAGTTGAGCTAACGGCCCCTCTCATATTGATGAGTATACACTTTTTGCCTTGCCGGTCAAGCCCAGCCTGGCATGCCACGCGTATCGCGCGTTACATAGGACCATGCTGTCCCTTTGACAAAAGCGACCTTTCAGACTTAGAATGGCGTGGTCCCGGACAGCGAAACAAGAAAGAACCCGCGCGTGCAACATATCATCGCCGATTATGCAAAATCGCGCTTTCGCGAAATACAGGACGTCGAATTCGCCTCGACCCGGCCAGAGGCCAACCTGGTCTTTCGTAGCCACGAGCCGAACGTCATCGTCGAAACCTGGATGAACAGCCGGCTCTACGTCTACCTGCTCGATCATGTGCCCAAAGCGCGAACAATACGGTCGATCCTGAAACAGAACACCGGCGCCAGCATTGGCACATTGTTCATAGCTGATGCCGGGCTATTGCCGCGCGATGGATATGTCGGCAGGATCGCAGGTTGGCAAGACGACCTGCGCGTGATGAATATGGGCGCCATCTACGCCTACGAGCTCGCAGACGATGCGATTCGATTCATACAAGTCAACTATGACGAGACGACACAGCGCAACCAGTTCATCGTTTGGCATAGTACCGAATTCCCTTGCGACGCCGTTTCTGTACGGCGGCGCGACTTTCAAACAAATATCAGGGGCAGTTGGTATATCGGTGACATCGCCTCGCCTCGTTTCAAACGCCGCATAAACGAAGAACGCGCCCGGCAACGCTTTCACTATCAGACCAAGCGCAGGCAAAAGGTCAATGGACTGCCTGCCGAACAGATCAATGCCGCGTATTTGGCGCTGGAGATTGAAGTCGGCGCGGGTCAAGAAGCAGTCAAAGAAGCATTCCGCAATCTGGCGCGCAAGTATCATCCTGATGTAAGCGAGCACGACAAAGGCGAAGCGGAAAAGCGCTTCAAGGAAGTGCAGTCAGCCTACGATCAAATCAAGACCCACCGGCGCTGGCGCTAATACCAGGGCGAATTGAGACCAGGTTCTAATACAACCCGCGCGAGGGCTTTACGCGTGGCGTGGGACTATTCCGCGTTTCGAATACAATATCGCGCGAAACTCGAATCAAAGTCGAGGGGCGCCGCCAAAGCTGCGACGATCTGTAAGATCTCGGCGCGATGAAGCGTGTTATGATTGAAGACTTGAAAGACCAACTGCCAAACCGGAACAGAAACCAGCGTGTCGCGATAGACGGTGTCAACCAGGCGGTCGAATTCCCGATCGTCGAATCGAGCTATGTACGAGCGCCACTCGGCTTCAACGGCATCCCAACGTTCCCGCACCTGCGCCCGATCCGGATTGTCAACTGCAAATGCCTTGGCGATCTGCTTGCTGCCGTGCAGCCTCTGCATATAGCCGTGCATGGCGTCAATCACGTGGGCGCTCTCCCGCTGCAAACTGCCCCAGGAATAACCGGTATCCACATAAAACAAAGACTCGTCAAGCGGCATGATGACTTCATCCCATAGACGTCTGTCCTCGTACAACTGGTAGGCAAAGACAGTTCGGACTATGTTTGACTTCATCCGCGCAATAATCCCGTCAAATGCTGTAACAGGCTCAGGTCAAATTCTGCGGGTTGATTCACTTCCGCCACCAAGCGCAATACCTGCGAACGCCGCGACGTGCCCTGATAGATGACATCAAACACCAGTTGCCACACGTGCATTTCGCGTCGGTCGCCTTCGGTCTCAAATTCACGTTTTGAGAATAACATTTCCCCATCAAGGTGCGCAGCGAATTCATTCCAGGCCTGCCGCAGGGATATCCACCTGGCGGCCATCGCTGCCCGATCCGCTGTGTCTTCAAGCCGTTCGCCTGGGACGGAGGAGACCGCGAGGATTCTTTGCAGACAGACCGATTCAGTATCGATGATGCGGTGGCATACACTTGCGACCGTGCTCCGCATAAACGCGACCTCGCGCAGGAACTGATCGTCCGTCAGCGGCACAATGGCCAAGTCCCAGACGCGTTGGTTTTCCCATGAATTAAAGCGGATCAGCTTGCGCGCGAAATCGACATTAAGAGCGCTTGATTCGGTCTCCAGAGTAAGCTCCTCCAACGCGCTCAGGGGATCGTTAGGCTACAAAACAAGTATACATAGAGACGAAAGCGCGCAATAACATAGACAGCGAAGAGGTGGGTCCACCAGGACTCGAACCTGGAACCAATCGGTTATGAGCCGACTGCTCTGACCATTGAGCTATGGACCCGGGTAAAGAACCATCATACGGAGTATGACCCACGAAGTCAATGCGGATACCAACTGAGAGCGGGTAACGGGATTCGAACCCGTACTGACACCTTGGAAGGGTGGAGTGCTACCGTTACACCATACCCGCGAGCGCCCTCTTTCGGAAGTCGGGGCGCCCGGATTCGAACCGGGGACCTCACGGACCCAAACCGTGCGCGCTACCGGGCTGCGCCACGCCCCGAATGGTGACAAATGCTACAGCGATACGCCGTCAAAGTAAAGCCACAGTTTGCGCTCGCGCCAGGCGCAATTGCGCGCAGTCAACCATTTCCGGCTGGACTGGAACGAGACTCGCCGCCGCCGAACAGATCCATCCATTCGTCCACTTCCGCGTCAGTTATCTGTATATCAACTTCCTCGCCCGGGACGTCTTCAGCCGGGCTTTCTTCCGCAAATTTGTCAACAAACTCGGCCGAGGTCAGCCATTTCATCTTGTGTGTCCGGGCACAATCCAGCACGGCCTGATCAGAAGACACGACTGTCCAGTTTTTGGGATCCTTGGTGCGGCGGATATGCAGTTTGAGCAAACGGTCCGCATCCGAATGTTGCATCGCGGCGAAGATAACTTGAACAGATTTGGTCGACATGGAGGAATACCCGCCGGGGAGGCCGCAATCAAAGATCACAGTGCACTGCATGCGGCCCCGCCTTTTCGCCACCAGGCCCTTGAGCTTGATTATCAACTTGGCTTCGTCGTTTGGATCGGCCAGGTCAATATCAGGCAATCTGGCGATCAAGTTATGTCCATCAATGAGATAGGGCATTTCGAAAACACTTCCGCTTGTATGGGCGGACGGGCACGTTCGCCCATACGCCCTCGCCTGTGGCTTGGGCCTGCCAATGTCGCCCCCTTATCCGTATAGGGGCAAGCCCATCGTGAAGGCGCTCCCGACATTCAGACGGCTGCGGACTTGCAAGAAACCGCCATGCACTTCACAGATTGCCGTCGCAACATACAGCCCCTGTCCCAAGCCCTGCCGCGATTCACCCGCTTCAACGCGCGTGTTATCACCGCGGTAGAAGCGCTCGAAAATATGCGGCAAGTCCTTTTCGCCGATACCGATGCCGTTGTCCGTGACGCGAATCGAGACATATGCTCTATTGGCAGTGGCGCTGGTGCGCGCAGCCAAAGCGACATATCCACCGCGACGATTGTATTGCGCGCCGTTGCGGACCAAGTGCCCCAGCGCCCATTGTAAACGCTTGTCGTCGCCGCGAACCCGCAATCCGCCGATGCCTCGTGTCATGACCAGCAAATCAATGCCTCGCGCCTGGAGATCCACACTTATGCCGCGGACGACCGACCACAAGAAGTCCTCGACCGAAACGGCTTCGCGCTTGACGTCAAAAGTGCCGGCATTCATCTCGGCAATATCCAGCAATTCCAGGACCAACTGGTCGAGCAAATCAACGTTGAACAGCAATTTGTTCAACAGTTGCCGATTGACCGCCGCGTCTTCTGGCCTGGCATTTAGCAATTCTCCGGCCAGCTTGATAATGGACATCGGCGTTTCAAGCTCGCGCGCGATTTGTGAGATATAGCCGTCCTTCAGGCGCTGTGCCAGCGCATCGTGCGTGACGTCGCGCAAGATAATTACGCTGCCGATTCGTCTCTTGTCTTCGTCGCCGATGGCAACAACTTGGGCGCGCACGATGCGATGGTTGAGCGCTATCTCGTCCGATTCGCCCAAGGGCATCAATTCGGCGTGTATCTGGGTGACCCCGCGATACTGCTCGAAAAGCGAACCCAGCGCGCTGTCCCAAAAGGCCTTTCGACCCCCTAGCATGATCTGCGCGACCCGGTTCATCATCGTCACCTTGCCATTCAGGTCCTGCAATATGATGCCGTCGTTGACACTGCCGAGAACAGCGTGCAGTCGCTCCAATTCACCGGCGCGCGAGTGCAAGGCACGCTGCAAATGCCGCTGTCGTCTGTTCAGTGCTTCATTGCGCCTGGCTTGTTGCAATAGCAATTCTTGCTGCTGTCGCAGATGTTCTTGCACATCGCTTCGTCCATGCAAGCCGCGATAGAGCCGGCGAAATAGCGATTCGCTTGCCGCGCCGAACTTGTGCACCTGCCCTACTGTATGGCCGATTTCAGTTGGAGTTGCAGAAGGTATTTTGCTCATCTTTGCTTCGCTGGCCGCATCAACTGATGACGGATCTGGTGGATGCTGTGGATAATACGCACTCGCCCCAAACGGCGCTGCTATGAAGTCCTTCAACTCTTAGAATTATAGTCAAATTGCGAAATGGGCGCGAACCAGCCGCCAGAGTTTGCGCTGGGGGGCAATAAGCTTATGATGGTAAGTATAGAGCCATCGAATGGATACAAGGCTATCGAAACGGACTGCCGCCAATGCAAAGCATAGCCCCAACACGCCGGCTGAGCAGGCGGTCGCGCGACCTCTTGATAGCTGCCGCTGTCGTTTTTCTTGTGGGCGCGCTGGTGATGATCGCGGGAATCGCGCTTCATATTTTCAATCTGGTAGTCCCGTTCAATCCAGGCTCGCAAATATATGATCTGACTAGAAAAGGAATTCTGTCGCTCGGCACTGGAATCGTGTTCGCGTCTTTCTTGATGGCCTTGCGCGCGATCACCTGGAAGACCGACAACGCACTGGCGCGTGAAGTGGGTACCTTGCTCGTTCACCATCTGGACCGTCAATTCGTCTATATACGCAATATCAGCAAGCACCCGATCGGTTACCTCGATGCGGTGCTGGTCAGCAAACACGGCGTGCTGGTATTTCGCATTAGCAAACGCAAGGGGCACTTCTTTAACGACAAAGGGGACTGGTTGCGTCGACGGACGAAAGACAATTGGAAACCGATGCGCTGGAATCCTACGCACGAAGTCGCCGCTCAAGTTTCGAAGCTGCGCGAGTATCTCGACGATTTCCAGTTGACCGCCATCCCAGTTCGCGCTGTGATCGTCTTTACGCGCGAAAGCCCGCTGGTACAATTGACCCTGCGCGATCCCGCGGTTCCCGTCGTGCACAGCAGCAAGCTCGTGCAACATCTTCAAGACAACTATCTTGGGCAAGATCACCTGGATGCCGAGACGGTGAAACGGGTCGCCAACCTGCTTTATCGCTGAAGGTCAAATATGCCTGCCAACTTGTATCTGGCGCCAGTTGGCGCCGACAAGACCGCAACCGTCGTGGATGGCCTCCTTGACGCCATACATGTTCAGCGACAGGCGCTGCCAAAAGTCTGGGTGCTAACGGCAAATCGGCGGCAGGAAATGAGTTTTCGCGGGCGACTGGCGGACCAAGGCAACGCCGGGTCGACAATATTCAACATCGAGTACTTCAGCTTCTATACGCTAAACGAGCGTTTGCTCAACCTGGCCGCGAAGCCAGCGCGCAAAATCACCGGGCATACGCAATTGGCCTTGCTGCGTAGCCTGACAAGTCGCTTAAACGCCGCAGGCGAACTGCGCTATTTTGGCAGAATCGCAAACACCCATGGATTCATCGAGATAGTAGCCGACCTGATCAACGAGTTGAAACAGAACGGTGTCGATGTTCAGCAATTCGCGCGGGCGGGGGGCTCCGACAAAGATCGCGATATCGCGGCAATCTATCGGCTGTACCAAAAGACGCTGATTGACAGCGAACTCGTTGATATCGAAGGTGAAGGATGGCTGGCGTTGGCAACTCTTCGTCAACAGCGGGATATCGTAGGGGATGTGGATCTGGTCATTGTCGACGGTTTCGATCAGTACACGCCGGTGCAAGCGCGACTGTTGGCCGAACTGGCTCGGGTGGTTCCGCAGGTCGACATCACGCTGACGAGTTTACCGGAAACAGCTGGCGCGATTTCCCGTCGCAGTGAACTCACCCGTTCGCGCCTGGAAGACGCTCACGAAGAGGCCGGATCAAGTCTTCACATAACGACGCTGCCAGCGCGCGGGGACGATCGGCACGCTGACATCGCGCAACTGGGCCAAGTGATATTCCAGGCCAAGCCCGCTCCCTCCGGGGGCGAGGCGCTTCGATTGATTGCCATGCCCAGCGAAGCCCAAGAAACAAGAGCTGTCTTGCGCGCGATAAAAGGACAGTTGCTAAAAGGCCTGCGCGCCGACGATATAATGATCGCGCTGCGCGACTGGGATCGCTACGCGTCTTATTTCCGGCAAGGGCGAGTCGAATACGATCTGCCCTTGCTGCTGCACAACCAGCCGCTCTTGCATACGATTCCTGTAATTGCCGTCTTGATCGACCTGCTCGATCTGGCGCCGCATTTTCGACGCGCCGACCTCTTGGACATTTTGCGTTCGCCCTATATCGATTCCGGATTGAGCGAAGAAGATATCGACCTCCTGGACAGAATCAGCCGAGAGCAACTGTTCTTGCGCGGCACGCAACACCACTGGATCAACATGATTGAATTGGCTGCCGATCATCCCTGGATTGACGACGAACAAACCGTCGAAGCCACGGGGGAGCGAGCGGAGAACCTGGCGCGCAAGCTGGACCGTTTTCTGGCTGGCGTCACGCCTCCGGCATCGGCGGACCTCGACTGCTATGTCGACTGGCTGAAACATCTGATCGGCCACTACCCCTACCTTGAAGACCAGACGCCGGACGTCAACGGCAAATTTTCACTCGGGATCAGCGAGCGCATAACCGACGGCTTGCGCCCAACTGACGACTTTGTGGGGCGAGATCTGGCAGCGCTCAATAGCCTGAATGATATCCTGCACAGTTTGCTCGTCTCCGGTCAAATTCTCCGGACGGAGTTGGGAGAGCCCAGCCAAATCGAATGGCATCGCTTCTGGGCCGATCTCAAATACGCCTTGAGTAATGCCTCCGGGCAGTCTTCCGACGCCGTCCGGGACGGGCGCGTGCTGGTGACCACTGCTACCGAAGCGCGGGGATTGCCGCACGAGCATATTTATATCATGGGCTTGGCGGAAGGCCTGTTCCCGGCCGAGATACCGGATGATCCAATTTACCTGGATTCGGAACGAGAGCATTTGCAGTCCAAAGGCGTCCAACTGGCGACGCAGGCCGAGCGCGTCGACGATCGCGGCTTGTTTGTGGAGTTGATCAGCTTGCCGCGGCAGTCCTTAACTCTGTCGCGTCCGAGCTTCAAGGATGGCAAAGTTTGGCTGGAAAGCTATTTGTGGCGCTCGGTGATGCAAGCGTTTCCGAAGTTGCCGATCGAGACGGTCGCTGTTGGTCAAGTTCTGCCCCCGGAAGAGGCGGCGTCCCCTGCAGAACTGATGCTGTCGATGGCGAGCGCGCTTGCGAATGGCGGGGGCGCTGATGTCCCCGCCTGGTACGGCGACTGGCTGAAGCGCAGCCCCAAACATAGGCTGCTCTGGTCCCAAATCAAGCATGGACAGGCTGTCGAGCGGCGCCGGATGTCGGCGCAGGTCTCTTATGACCAATTCAGCGGGCAGCTGACGCGCCCGGTCTTGCGCGAGCAGACCGAGAAACAACTGGGGCCCAGGCGAATCTGGAGCGCGTCGCAACTCCAGGATTATGGCTTGTGCGGCTTTCGCTTTTTCGCCAAGCGGCTGCTGAAGCTCGCCGAGACGAAAGAGCCGGAAGCCGGCTACGACTTGCTGCAACTCGGTCTGCTCAATCACGACATCCTTGAGGAAACCTATTTTGAGATTGGCGAGCTCGCCATCCGGCCGGACAATCTGGCGCGGGTGCTGGAAATATTCGAGCCGATTGCCAGACAGAAACTCGATAGCGCGCCACAAGCGCTGGGCTTCTTGGCTGGTCCGCGTTGGCAAGCGGAAAAAGCCATGCTGTTCAAGCGCTTGCGTGCCTTAATTAGGCGCGATTTTTCCGACGCCAGTCCCCTCAACCGCCTGGAAGGCGACCGCCAAGTCTATACTGTGGAATATGAGTTCGAGAGGCTGGCCATTGATTTGCCCGAGCTCGGCGAAAAACTGCTGGTACGCGGCAAGATTGATCGCATCGATGTCGTGGATGACCAACTGATATTGCTGGACTACAAAACCGGCGCCACCCGCATCGGCCGAAGCGAGATGGAAGCCGGGCGCGACTTGCAGATGATGCTCTATGTCTTGGCGCTGCAAGCGGAACGCGCAAATATGACACACCCGTCCCATGTCAAGGCGAGTATGTTTTGGCATCTGCGCAGTCTCGATATCAGCGGCGCAATCGACCTCGATAGCGAAGAGGACAAAATGGCGATTGCAGCCGCGCGCGCGCAAGTTGCGCAGAACGTCCAGGCCGGGCGCAAGGGCAGCTTTCCCGTGCGACCGACAAAACTCGACGGCGGCAAATGCGCTCGCTACTGTGAATACGCGCGTCTATGTCGCGTCAGCGTCACCAGTCCCTACAAGAATCCGAAGGTCTAATGGACGACAAACCCGCGGTCGACTACCCAATGCAATTCACGACTGAGCAAAAAGACGCCGTAGACATCCACGACAAAAACCTGATCGTCGTCGCCGGCGCCGGGTCCGGCAAGACGCGCGTCCTGGTAGAACGCTATCTGCAATTGCTGGAAGCGAACCCGGAATGGCCGATCAAATCGCTGGTTGCCATCACATTCACGCGCGAAGCCGCTTTCGAGATGCGTCATCGCGTCCGACTCGAAATGGAGCGGCGCGCCGAATGCACAAGGGACGCCGTCTGGCTGCGTCATTTGTCCGAGATGGACAGCGCACGCATCGACACCATTCATGGCTTGTGCGCGTCGATCCTGCGCGCCAACGCCGCCCAAGCCGGTATTGACCCCAAGTTCGAAGTGCTGGACGAAATCGAAGCGTCGATTCTACTGGAAAACGCCGTCGAAGAAGTGCTTGCAACTTCGGAGCCTGAGTCGCTGGCGCTTTTCTCGTTCTATGACGCCGACAAGATCCTCGCTACTATCACGCGACAAGATCTCGT
This sequence comes from Chloroflexota bacterium, assembly GCA_026708115.1. GTDB lineage: Bacteria > Chloroflexota > Anaerolineae > Aggregatilineales > Phototrophicaceae > UBA6055. The sequence goes on along the minus strand of JAPOVL010000050.1, from coordinate 133,677 downwards.
CAGCCTCGCGCTCCTCAGCGAAGCGCCCAATCCCGAAACAGCCCTGCAGACCTGGCGGGAACAATGGTCGCAGGATGTTCTAGGAGCGCGCCAGCGACTGTTTCAGTGCCAAGAAATCCAGATTCTGAGCAACGCATCTGGCTGCCCGCCCGAAGACAAACTCGGCACCTTGTATCGGCAGTACCAGTCCTTCTTGTACCAGATGCGCGAGGCAGAAGTTGAAAATGCCGATGTCATCTGGCAACTGATAGCCGAATGCCAGAGCAAGGGCGCGGTAGGCAATATCGGTTCGGCAGCAGCTTGGGGTGGCAAAGAGGAGAAAAAACAGGCAGCCGACCTGTTGCGCGGCGCGCGCTCTCGAATGAAAGAGCTGTTGGAGGAACTTGGCGAACCCTTGGGCGCGCTGGACGCGTTAAGCGCGCAAATGCTGCCGCTCTGGATCGGACTTCTGGCCAAGGTGCAGGACGCATATGGGAAGCTTAAGGCGGAGCGCGCCCTGGTCGACTTTGACGATCTGGAACGCTTGACCGCACAGGTCCTGTCACAGGACCAAATCAGACGACGCTATCGCGAGGCTGAATTCAACCACCTGCTGGTCGACGAATTTCAAGATACCAATGACCGGCAATGGCGAATCATTAGCGCTTTGGCGGATCTCGACCGTGGCGGCGCGCTCTTCGCCGTCGGCGATCCCAAACAGAGCATCTACCAGTTCCGCGGCGCGGATGTCAGCGTTTTTGAACGCGTCCGCGCTCAAATCGCCGCGGATGCCAACGGAAAAGAGCTGGCGCTGTCCACTTCCTTTCGCAGCCATCGCCGGCTGATCGCGCAATTCAATAGCCTGTTTTCACGCATACTTGTCCGGGACGACGACAGCCCGGTCGCAGAGTTCCAGGTGCCATTCGACAGGCCAATGTCCGCCTTTCGCGAGGAATCGCCAGACGATCCGCCCATCGAATGTATCTTGCTGGATCATCAAGCGCACGGTGAAAGCGGCGGCCATCCCGCGCCAAAGCCCGGACGAGCAAGACGCATCCCGGCTGACGAGATGCGGCAATGGGAAGCCGTCGAGATCGCGGGGCGTATTAAAGAGCTAATCGCTTCGGAAAGACTTGTTTTCGATCGCGACCGCAGCCGATGCCGGCCCATCATGTATGGCGATATCGCCGTCCTCTTCCAGGCCATGAGCAAGGTCAAGATCTACGAAGACTGTTTCAAGACCCTCGGGATTCCCTTCCTCACAGTCGCCGGACGCGGCTACTATGACCGGCAAGAAGTCTGGGATATGCTGGATCTTTTGCGCTGCCTGCACAATCCGCTCGACAATCTGTCTTTGGCCTCCGCTTTGCGTTCGCCGTTGTTCGGGTTCAGCGACGATCTGCTCTTTGCCTTGCGCCTGATGACAGATCCGGACTCGCCGTCAGGCAATCCCTTGCCCCTCTGGACTGCCATGCGAATCGCTCAGATCAGCGAAGTGCCAGGCATAGCTGACGAAGATCAAGGCCTGCTCAAGTTCGCAGCGGATACGCTGGACCAGCTGCAGCAAATGGCGGGACGCGTCACGATCTTTGAATTGTTGGGACGAGCGCTGACCTCGACCGGCTATCTCTCGATATTGACAGGATTACCGGACGGCGCACGTCGTCGCGGCAACGTGGAAAAACTGCTGCAGTTGGCCGAGGACAGCGGCAAGATCACGCTGGGGAAGTTTTCCCGCTATCTGGCCGATCTCAGTTCGCGTGAAATCCGCGAAGGCGAGGTTTTGGTCGAAGCCGGTAATGCCATACGCTTGATGACTGTGCACGCCAGCAAAGGGCTGGAATTTCCGCTGGTCATCCTGGCGGACGCGTCCTGGACAAGAGGCAGTGGCGCCGCGCCGACATTGCTCAGCGATGCGGATTTTGGCTTGAGTTGCCAGGTTTTTGATGTCGAGCAAAACAAGCCAGTCAGAACCTTTGCCCATCGTCGCAACGCCAGGTTGCTTGCCCAGAAGGAAGCGGCTGAACGCAAAAGACTGCTTTACGTAGCGGCGACCCGCGCCCAAGATTATTTGCTTGTCAGCGGCCAGATGACCTTTAACAAGAACGGCCAGCTCTCCGCCCGCGGATGGCTGGGCCAGCTTCTCGAGGCCTTCGACATGCATGATCTCGAACCAAATGAGCAAGCATGGCACAGTTTCAATTGTGACAGCATACTCGTCCGCATGCCGCCGCTGCCACGCGACCTGCAAGTTGGCTTTGGCGCCGGCAATCGCACATCGGAAGCCCCTCAAAGCCCCGGTGAACTTCCGCCGCTGCCTCCACCTTTGCTCAAATCGGTTCCGGCGCAGGACGGTTATCGTCTCAAACACATTTCGGCGACGCAGTTGGCCGACCTGGGCGCCTACCTGCATAGCAGCGCTAGCGAACGTGAATTCTACCGCAGACGCCTGTATGGTCCCGCCGAAGACGAGAAATCCATCGCAGCGCCTAACGTGGACGCGCTCGGTCGTCGGAGGTATTCCCGCCGTGTGCTTGGCGCCATCGTGCATGATCTGCTGCGTTTCGGCCGCTATGACGCGACGGATGACATCATTCGCTCCTGCGCCTGGCAAAAGGGCGTGACTCTCAACCGCGATATCGACGAGATTGTGGACGCTGCCAAGCGCTTGCTGACCGAGTTTCGAGGCAGCGTCGTCTTCGGATGGATTAGATCCGCGCGCGCCGAGCGTCGGCCCGTTTACAGCGAATTGCGCTTCGTTTATCGCTCGGACGGTCGAATCATACACGGCGTGATGGACCTGCTCTTGCGAGGGGCGGATGGAAACTGGATCGTCGTCGACTACAAAACAACCCCGATCCAAGGCGCCCGCCAGAATCACGTCCGGCGCTACACCCTGCAACTGGCAGTTTATGCCGCGGCCGCCCAGGCGCGCTTGAGATTGCCGGATCTGCCAGCAACATACGTCCATTACCTGGCGGACAACAGCACCCTGCCAATAGATAAACATGACTGCCTGGCGGAACTCAACGCGCTCGCAGATCGCATCGTCGAGTTGGAACAGTTCCATGCCTGAACTGTGGAAGAGGTTGCTGCCCGACTGGGCGCATCCGGATCATCCGATCCTTCAATACGAGTTGGCGCAGCGACGGCTTGTGGGCTCGCGCCGGAAGAGCATATTACAGCTATTCTTGTTGGCTCTGCTGCTGGGCGGCGGCGGATATCTCTACGCCAGCGCCACGTCGATTGATGCCCGCGCCGAGAATCTCGCTGATTTTCTCTGGCGCTGTCTCTATTTCCCGTCGATATTGGTCCAGACGGCGACGGTTCTAGCCGCCCTGGCCTTCGGCATCGGATCGGTCGAAGCCGACCGCAGTCGACAAACCTGGGACAGCCTGCGGGTCACCGAATTCGGCGCCGGGATGTCGCTGCGCACGCGCTGGGCGGCATTACTCTATCGCCTGCGCGCGCCGATCATAGCGCTGCTCCTGGCGCGTCTGGTCTTGCAATTCGGCATGATAGCCAACATGACAGCCTTCGGCGGCGGATACCTGCGCGTCCTCAGCAGCAGTATCTTGGGCGCCTCCTCTGACATTTGGATCACGCTGCTGATGGTCATCCTGCTGATGACAGTCCAAACGCTGCTCCCGCTCACCACGGTGGGCGCCGCGGGCGCCTTCGGCATTTTGATATCGGTCGCGATCAAACAGCGCATCTTCGCCATCGCAACTCAATTCGTCTTGTCCCTTATGATAGTCGCGGCGGTCGCCGGAGGGCTCATCGCCGTCACAAGCGCCTTGGGTGGCAGGTTGATGGCGCCGGATGGCCTGCGGTTTTTCCTCTTGCTGGGTTACAGCGGCTTCGCGGATGGCGGCATGCTCTTGGCTAACCTGGGCAGCCTGGGCATGGTATGGAAAATGCTGCCGCAGGGCGCGTACTTGTCAATTGGACTACTGCTGATCCTTGCTCTGGAGGCCTGCGTGATTGATGGATGCCTGGGTCTGGCAATTCGCCTTTCCGAGCAGGGCGAATAAGTAGCGGCACTGTCCTGGTCTATGTCGAGTTGATACAATTGCTGCGCTACACGTCACGAAGGAATCCACTCAAAGCCATATCCACATCAGACATGCCAATTGACAGCCGCGACTACAAGAACCTGACCGACTACCTGCAGCACCTCTATCAATGCCAGCCCTTCGCGCGGGACGGCATCGAGCATCCGTTGACGGTTTTCTACCCCTCCGCGGAGCAGATTCACGATCTGGACAGCGTGCTCGATCCCTATCCCCCGGCTATCGAAGCGCGCGACTATGCCGCATACGACTACAGCTATCTGCACGATTTACAGAACCGCAAGCCATTTCTGCACAATGGCTACACCTTTACCATGAAGTGCTTGAGGCCGGCGCCGCTCAAACTGCGTGGCGCGCTGGGACGCTACTTCGACATGCTCGCCACCTGCGCGTCGCTGGAAAACGAACTGCGCGACGCCGCCGCCGACGGCTGGATGCGCGCGCCTTCACGCAGCACTTACCACCGCGCGCTAGACCCCCGGGACGCCTTGCTGCGTGGGGCCAAACGCTGCGCGGCGATCGGCATCGGGACCTTGACCGTCTTCAACGACCGGGGCACGTACAAAGCGATGCTGGCGCGCCGCTCGGAAAAAACGGCTTACGACAGTGGCATGTTTCATGTGCTGCCGGCGATGATGTTCGGCCCAACGACGCCGGACTTCACCCATCCGCAAGAGTGGAGCGTGAGGCACCAGGTCTTGTGCGAAGTGCTGGAAGAAATGTTCAACATGCCGGAAAACCGGGCGCCGCAGCGCTGGGACTTCTTTTATCAGCACCCGGCCCTCCTTTATTTGCAAGAGTTGATGGATGCCGGCAAAGCCGAACTCTGCCTGACCGGCGTCATCATCAATCTGCTGACATTACGCCCGGAAATCAGTACCCTGCTGCTGATTCATGATCCGGAGTGGTACGCGCGTATTACCGCAAGGGATAGCGATATTCCCTTCAGAACAGCCGAAGAGACATTGAGCCGAAGTGTCGTCGTCGCCCCAATTGCTGAAGACAGCGAGTTTCTGTCGCGCTTTCCCGCCGAGTTGCACCTGCAAATGCCCGCTCAGGCGACCGCGACTCTGTGGCTGGGAATGGATCTGGCGCGCGACTTGATTGCCAGACAGATTTGACTGTCGAGTACAGCATTACATCCGAATTCACATAGACCCCGCCGCGCCATCGGTTATAATCTAACGCATCTTTGCACATTTACGAAAGGAATCTGCAATGCCATCCGTAGGAGAAAAAGCGCCGGATTTTGAACTGTTAAATCAAGACGGCAAGGCAGTCCGATTGAGCGACTATCGCGGCAACAAGGTCTTGCTATTCGCTTATCCCAAAGCCGGCACCTCGGGATGCACCGTGCAAGCCTGCGGCTTTCGCGACAATTTCCCGCAAATCGAAACATCGGAGGCTGTCGTACTCGGATTGAGCCCGGATGAGCCCTCCGCGCTGAGCAAATGGATCGCCAAAGAAGACTTGCCCTACGACTTGCTGTCGGATCCGGATCACGGTGTTCTGGAAGCTTGGGATGCCTGGGGTGAAAAGTCTATGTACGGCAAGAAATACATGGGCGTAATCCGCTCTCATTGGATCATCGGCGAAGACGGTACTGTCTTGGACGCCCAAGTCAAAGTCAGCCCCAAGAAAAGCATCGAAAAGGCGCTGAAGTTCCTGGCAAAATCCCACTAGACTATCTGACCAGCCCCGCCCGGGTCATCTAAGTTGTCATGCGCATACGCTTCGCTATTCTAATATTGCTATCGCTAGCGACTGTCGCCTGCCGATCGCAGCGAGAAACTGCGCGTGGCGACCTCCTTGCTGCGCCAAGCGCCACCATCGAGATCGTCTATGTAACGCCGACTACGGCGCCGACCCGAGTGCCGACTCTGGTCAGAATACAGCCGACTGCGATTCCCACAGCAACACCCACGATGATTGACCGTACGAGCAGCCAGGCCAGCATTGACAGTGAAGTCGACTGCATGGACACACTATTGCACGCCTATACGGAAGCCGGTAACCGTTGTCTCGGTGGCCCGAGTGGTCATTTCTGTAACGGTGGCGGGGCGCCGAATACCGCGCCGAAGGAAAATCTATTGCGGGATCCGGGCGCTGTCATAGAAGCAGCCGCGCTTGATGCCCTTCGCTCGCTTGCCCTGGATAGTGCCGCGGGAGGCGGCTTAATCTGGCTGCGCCTGGAAGAAAACATCCTGATGGATGCTCTTCTGATTGGACAGGTCAACATTGAAAATGCTGTGCTGCCCGATAGCGATTTTGCCAAATGGCAGTCCTTCACTTTGGAAAGCGGTGCGAGCGAATGGCAGTGCGATGGCGCTCCCGAGATCGGCGCCATGGTGATACAGGGGCTATACGGGCAGACATCACGCGTGGTGGTCAACGGCGTATCCCTCAGGATCGATGGCACAGTCATTGTCCTCACCCAAGGCAGTACCACCAAGTTTATCGCTATAGAGGGACAGACCCGCCTGCTGGCCTTCGGACAGTTTATAGATCTGAACGCCGGCGAACAGCTCAATTTCAGCTATCCACAGGGAGATTGGCGGAAACCCGAAGGTTCCATTGCAAGCCCTTCACTTTTCGAATACGACCTGGTCAAGGACCTGCCAATTGTACTCTTTGACCGGCCTGTAGCTATTCCACAACCCGGATACGTGCAAACGCAAGGCGGCGTCAATATGCGCATCGCGCCCGATATCGAATCCCAATTGCTGTTTCAGGTGCCGGCCGGCCAAACCATGAACGTGCTCGGCATCAGCAGCAATCGCGAATGGCTGCACATTCGACTGGGCAACGGGGAAACTGGTTGGATGAGCGCGGGCTTGCTCGCCAAGAATCTCGGGGAGATCAAGCAGGTCTACGATGTCACGCCGCTGCCGCCGCAACGATACGGGGAGCTGGGCAGCCGGGCATTTGTGAACGTCGCTGCGGGAGGGAACCTGCGCGAAGCCCCGGATACCGCGTTTCGCGTAAAACTCACCTTGCCATACGGCACCCAGGTGAAGTTGCTCGCGCGCAGCCCATACAGCCCCTGGGTAAAGGTCAACTATGGAGGTGAAGACGGCTGGATGGCCTTGTTCACGCTGCGATCAGAATCGGTCATCGCGTCGCTGCCCATCGATTACAACGTACCCTTGCCGCCACGACCTACCGCCACACCCGTATTCAGCTACGGAGGCGGACATGCCTATCCAGACCCCAGCACCGGATACTAGTCGGCTTCGACGCGAATGGTAGCCAAAGGAACGCTGTCGCCGACAACAGCGCCAGCTTCGTCCCTTACCCTGGGACGATAGCCGTTGCCGCAATCGTCCGCGGGCATCAATTCGCAGGTATACAAACCGACAATGAGTTGATACGCGCCCGCTGACAACTGCTCCGGCAAGCGCAAGTCATAAGTATCCACGATATAACCGTCGGGTCCCCACCATTCGCTAATTGCCCGGCCGGCAGGATGCAGCTTGTCAACTTGCGCCAAGGGCGGTCCGCCTGTCGAAAGATGCAAAAAGCTGGAAAAATTGACATCAATTTCCTCCAGCGCATACCAATAGACGCGCAAGCGCAAGTGATCGCCCGGCCGCAACGCATCGGCATTGAGATCATAGCCAAGCACTTGCAAATTGTCGTCCAGCGTGAAGCGCGTCTGAAATTGTGCTGGCAAGGCTTCCCCGGGCGGAGAGTTATGCCAAGCCAGTCCTTCCTGAAAGAAGACGAGGACGCAGAGCAGCGCAATCCCGCCCCCAAGCAGCAGGCCAATGGACGAAGTGCGCGCAAGCGGCGCGATCTTCCAGTAGGGACGCGGCATTGTCCGCCGTCCGCGCAAGATTGCCGCCGCGCCGACGGATAGCAGTATCGACAAGAGCGATACCCAGGCGGCTAAATCGCGGCCGGCCGTCGAGCCGAGATATACGCGTACCTCATGCTCTCCAGACGGTACGGGGAAAGTGATAAAGCCGTGGTGCGGGGACGGTGTGATTTCGACCGGTCGCCCGTCGATTTCGGCGCGCCATCCCAGCCAATAGAAGTTGTAAATCTCGGCGACAAAGTCTTTGCCGGCCTTGATACGCCACTCGTGCGAATGCGGCGAATTATGAATCAGCTCGGCGACGGATCCTTCCGGCAAGAGCGAGTGATTCAGTTTGTCAATCGGATAGCCGTCGGCGTAATCCAGCAGCAAGTGCGCTGTGGGATCCGGAACGGAATGAACATGCCGTGGCCGATACTCGCCGGTGAAAGTCGTGCCAAGCTGCCGCCTGGCCACTTCTTCGGCATGATAGGCTGCGATCGACGTATTCAGGGTTTCATGACGCCACTCCGGTATATAGAACAGGGGAATCGCCAGCACAATGGGGAGGGCGACGGCCGATGCCGCCAAGCTGATTTGCCAACGGGAGTCGAGCTTTTCCAGCCAAATGCCATTGGCGCCCCCGATGATCGCCAGGCAAGCCGCGATAGGTCCCAGCAGGCGCCAGGGAAACTGCAGAAACTGAATCGGCCGCAGGCTGTCCCAGATCGGCAGCGAAACCGGCATGACCAGAACCAGCATCGCCAACGCTGTCGCGCCAAAGAACAAAACGCCGAGAAAGCTTTGCGGGTGTGGCGATCGAAAACCGCGAATGTACAGGGCGGCGGACGCCCCTAGGCCGAGCAGCGCCAGCATCCATTGCGCCACGCCCAGGGTTTTCAATTCGCTCAGTCCGTTGATGGCGCCGGCGTCGTGGATCGGCGGGCCCGCCAGCAAGTCGGGCAGCCTCACAAAGGCTTCTCGATAGTCCAGCAGGCCGGCCACTGTCAGGTTTTGCAAGTGCACGGAATCGCTTTCCAGCACTACCGGCAACCAGAACGTCGCGGCAACGCCGCTGGCCAGCGCCATCCCCAGCAGCGCCCAGGCAGCGCTTCGCCAATCCATTCTGCTCGCCTCGCGATTCGCCTGCTGTACGATCGCTTCAAATGCGATCCAGGCTACTGTCATGCCGGTTAAAACCAGAGCCATGAGATTATGCGCGTTGATCAGCGCCGTCTGCACTAGAACCAGCGACAAGAAGTTGACCGGTGAAGGCTTGTCTCGCAGCGCATCGACGCGCCACAACAGCCAGGGAAACAGCGCGAAGGACAAGAGTTCGGGATAGGTTCCCCTGGCGTAGGCTTCGGTGTACATCAGATAAGGGCTGTATACGTAGAGCAGCCCGGCGACAATCCCGCTCAAGCACCCGAATCGCCGCTTCGCAAACAGGTACATCCCGCTGCTGCAGCCCAGCAGGCTGAGCGCCAGCAAGGCGCGCAAAGCGTCGAGGGGCTCCAGGCCAAGTACGACATTGAACAGACTGGTGATAACGTAGGTCAAGCGCGCGTAAAAGTGAAACAGGGGCGATCCATAACCCAAGTAGAAGCCTTCTGCCCAGGTCGGGAAGAGCAGACCATGCGACCAACTGCGATTCATCTCCGCCACGCGATAGCTGTGATACAGCACATCCGGGCCATTGGGCAAACCCGGGTTTCTGAGCAAAGGAATGAAGGTAAAAAGCGTCAACGCCACGACGAACAAGAGACCGGGATCGACGGATTTTCGGATGCCATTTAACCTGGGGAAGCTCATGTTTGCCGCTTGCGAGCAGAATCTGTCAACGAGCCATCAGTATACAATGGCGCCAAGCGCCGGGCAATTTCGAGTCCCGGCGACAGCGGGCCTTCACCAACGATGTCAAGCTTGACGTTGCGTTGTATATTTAAGTAAGAATTGATAATAGCTTATTGGAGAACAGGCCATGTTGAGGGAACGAGGCCGGCAAGAAGATTCCGTCTACAGGCGTCGGATCAACGCCTGGGCTATGTACGACTGGGCGAATTCCGCCTTCGCGACCACGATTCTCGCCAGCCTGCTGCCGATCTATTACAGCACCGTCGCCGGCGCCAACCTGCCCAGCGAAGCCACCGCCACTGCCTATTGGTCGCTAACGATCAGCCTGTCGCTATTTATCGTCGCCATCCTCTCGCCCATACTTGGTACCGTCTCCGATGTCATGCGCAGCAAGAAGCGCTTCCTGGCTTTGTTCATCGGCGCCGGCGTGGTCGGCACCGGGCTGCTGATCTTTGTCGGCACGGGCGACTGGCTGCTGGCCTCCCTGTTTTTTGTCTTGGGACGCATCGGCTTCGGCGGGTCGCTGGTCTTTTACGATGCGCTGCTGCCCCACGTCGCCCGCCCCGGGGACCGCGACTGGGTTTCAACCCGCGGATATGCCCTGGGTTATATGGGTGGCGGTATTCTGCTGGCGATCAACGTTGCCATGTTCTGGTTCATCCCCGACAGCCTCTTCGAAAACGCCGGCGTAAGGCTATCCTTCTTGAGTGTCGCCATTTGGTGGGCGCTGTTTTCCCTGCCCATTCTGCGCCAGGTGCCGGAGCCGCCGTCCGTGACGGTCTCATTGAGGCGCGGCCAGACGGTCATCGGCGTCAGTTTGCGCCGCCTGCGCGATACCTTCCGCAACATCACGCGCTATCGCGAACTGTTCAAATATTTGGTCGCCTTTCTGATTTACAACGACGCCATCGGAACGATTATCGCGATTGCGGCCATCTACGGCGCCGAACTCGGTTTCGGATTGATCGAACTGGTATTGGCGATCTTGCTGGTCCAGTTCGCCGGCATTCCATTTAGCATCATATTCGGACGCTTGCCCGCCCATAACGACCGGCGTGCGCCGTTTTACCTGGCATTCATTCTCATAAACGCGATTGCGCTGCCCCTGCTGGGACTGGCCCTGACCCGTGCCCTGCCCGTTGACGTGGCAGGCGCCCCGCCCGCGCCGTACTTGGCCGACGGCGATTATGTCGGCGAAGGCGCCTACCTCGTCGGTCAGGCGCCCTTCGCCTCCTCCGGCAACTGGAGCGCCCTGACCGTGTCCGGGGACGATCTGATCGGCGACGGCCTCGCCGGGAGCTTGACCACCCTACTGGCAGGACGGCCCGAGGACCTTAACTACCAGATCACGGATGAAGAAAACGCCTCCCAGACCTTCGCTTTCAAAGGGCGGGCGATTGAATTGGAGTACCGTTCGGCGCCCGACGGCGGCGTCATCGGCTTCCGACTCGATGGCGAAGTTTTGACGGGAGCTGAAGTCGATGAAGATGGCAACACGGTCCTGGCGCCCATCACCGTCGACACATCAAATGACACCCTGCGCTATGGCGAATCCTTCACCCTTGAATTGGACGAGCCGGGCTTGCATAGCCTCACAATCGCCCTTGTGACCGACCAAAGCGCGAGCGGCGCCGCCAAGACAATTGCCCTGGGTACGGTTGAAGTCCTGCCGGCAGCGCGAGTGAGCAGCTTGCCGACAATCATCGGTATTATCGCCGCCTTCGAGCTCATCGCCTTGCTGGTCGCGTGGCTCATCCGGTCGCGCTTCGTCGCCTTGTCAGACTGGCTGGATACCAGACGCAGCATTCTCCTGTCTCTGCTGGTCTATTCGATCATCGCCGCCTGGGGATTCTTCTTGAACGCCACCTTGGAATTCTGGATGCTGGCGCTGATGGTGGCGATGGTGCAAGGGGGCAGCCAAGCCCTCAGCCGCAGCCTCTATGCCAGCCTATGCCCCAAGGCAAAGAGTGGAGAATTTTTCGGCTTTTACAGCATCATGGAAAAATTCGCGTCAATCATCGGTCCGCTGCTCTTTGCCTTTGCCGCCCTTGTGCTGGGCAGCAGCCGCCCGGCCATTCTCAGTTTGATTTTGCTCTTCATCCTCGGGGGATACTTGCTCAGCCGCGTCGATGTGGAAGCGGGCCAGCGGGTCGCCCGCGAAGAAGACGCCGCGCACGGCCAAGCTAGCGAGTGAAAATCTCTCCGCCCTATCTGCGCTAGCTACCTGCAGTCGGTTCGTCAAGCATGTCAGTCTGCTCCCGCAACAGATCCACCACACGGCTCAGTTGACGCACGCCGGCCAACGACAGGCGGCGCGGATGCGCCGCGGATGCTGGCCTATCCGCCGACTCGTCGCGATAGAACGTGATGCTACCCCGGCCTTGACGCTCTCGACGGATGCGGATCGAACTCAGCGAATCAAGTCGCATGTGGCGAACGATCTTCTTCTTGTGCAGGTCCGCGACCAAAACGCGCTGGTCGGTGATGGCGTTAACGCCGCCGGTCATCAGCCCGAATGCGAAATAGAGCAAAATGAATAGCAGGCATATGCCATCCACGATCAAAAGCGGAATCATCAACCAACCCATCGAGCCGGAATCCGGCAGCAGCGACGGCGCGAATATTAAAATCAGGATAGCCGCGTTCACGGACAAAGTGAAAAACATCAGTATCTTGCCGAAGCCGCCGATGAGCGACTTGTCGCTCAGCTTGTCCCACCAGAGCAGCGTCTCTCCCTCGATAAGCAGCGCCTCGATCTGCTCTGCCAAGTCCTGTTCGTCCACCTTGCCGCGTGTCGACATAGAGAAAGCAGCCGGAATCACCTTTTTGACCGGCAGATATTATACGATAGCCGATCTGATATAATCAGAGCTTAAACCGGTCAATCAGAGAAAAGCAGGCAATGGTTGGCAAACTTGCAATGCGCTTGCCTCGTCTTTTGAGAGGAATACACCATGCCCGATATCGGAAAGATGGCGCCAGATTTCGAACTCAAGAACCAGGACAACAAACTGGTCCGACTCAGTGACTATCGCGGCAAAAGTGTAATCATATTCGCCTTTCCCAAAGCCAACACCATGGGCTGCAATAACCAGGCCTGCTCTTTCCGCGACGTATTCCCACAGATCGCTTCCAAAAACGCCCTTGTCTTCGGCGTCAGCTCCGATTCCACTAGCACACTGGCCGCCTGGAAAAAGCGCCAGCAGTTGCAATACGACCTCTTGTCCGATCCCCAGCACAAAATGCTGGACGCCTGGGGCGCCTGGGGCATCGACCTCAAGCTGTTCAAGTTGCCACTAGGGGCGACGCGTTCCTATTGGGTAATCGACGAGAAGGGCATGCTGGTGGATCAACAAATCGGCGTGCGCCCGGCAGAAAGTGTTGAAAAAGCGCTTGGGAGCGTCGAAAAAATCGCGAGCGCCCCATAAGTCAGACTACCTCCTCCTGCTCAACTCCTTGTATCATTGTCCGCCGGGCAAACCTAACGCGAAATGGAAACATAATGAAACTTATCCTGATCGGATTTGGCGCGGTCGGGCAGGGATTCGCCGAAATCTTGCTGGAACATGGCGACGCCTTGCAAGCCCGGCATGATTTCTCAGCGCATATCGTCGGCGTTGTCACCGCTAGCAAAGGGAACCTTTACCACCCTGCCGGCTTGGATATCGCGCAGCTTTTGCGGACGGCGGAGACCGGCTCCTTTTCGGATTATCCCGAAAGCGAACCGCTCCGGCGCGACTGGGACGCCAATGACATGATCCTGCGTGGCAGCGCGGATGTATTGCTAGAAGCCAGCCCGACCAATTTGGAGACCGCGCAGCCCGCTCTTGCAACCTGTCACCTGGCGCTCGATCAAGGTTTGCATATTGTCCTCGCCAACAAAGGGCCTGTGGCGCTGGACTACGGGTGCCTGCGGGAAAAAGCCGACGCCAAGGGACTCCACATGCGCTATGAAGCGACAGTGATGGCCGGTACGCCGACCATGCATCTGGCGGAAGACGCGCTTGCTGGCTGCGCGATTCGCTCCGCGCGCGGCATCCTCAACGGCACCACCAACTACATCTTGACGCAAATGGAGACCGGTATGACTTATGCCGACGCCCTGGCCCAAGCTCAGGACTTGGGCTATGCCGAGACCGATCCCACAGCTGACGTCGAAGGCTGGGATGCGGCGGGCAAAGTTCTGATCCTGGCAAACGCCCTCTTCGGCAATTCATTGACGATGAATGACCTGGACGTGCAAGGCATCACGGACATCAGTTCGGAAGATATCGACCGCGCCCGGCAATCGGGTCACCGCTATAAATTGATCGCTGAAGCGAGGCCTGATGGGGGCGCCGTGTCTCCCCAGCAGCTGCCTATGAGCGACCCCTTGGCCAGCGTCGGCGGATCAACCAACGCGATCACCCTCGATACGGATCTGCTAGGCAAGATCACCTTGATTGGAGCGGGCGCCGGCAAGTTGGAAACGGGTTATGCCCTGCTTTCCGACTTAATGGCGATACAGCGCGCGACATGAGCTTTTGCGGCGCGTGAAACTTGCTTGAGAGAATCGCGTATAGTCCTATACTTGGGGCGATTACGCTTTTGATATTGTTGAAGCCTCTATGCTATACTGAAGTAGTTGCGGAAAGCTCGGAGATATTAGGTCAATAAGAGGAAGATTCAAACATGCCATCAATATTACAGAAGGTTCAAACGCTTTTCAGCGCCAATATGCACGGCATGATCGACCGTGCCTTGGAAACCAACTCGCTGAAAGTCATGGACGAATACATCCGACAGGTCGAGCGCAATCTGGATGCGCTGGAAGACTCGGCCGCAACCGTCGGCGGTTCTGTACGCACATTGAAGCGCAAGTATGAAGAGTTCTCCAATCAGTCGGACAAACTGGACCGCGATATCGATACCTTAATCTTGCGCGGCAAAGATGACCTGGCAGCCGCAGCCCAAGCGGAATTGAATACCAAACAGGAACTGGCCCAGGAATACTACGAGCAGTGGCAGTCGCAAGAAGAGCAATATCAGGGCATGTTGAATATGCGCTTGAAGCTGGAAGGGCGCTTGACCACCATTAAGCAAGAGCGCGAAAAGATGCGTTCGCTGCTGGAACTGGCGGAGACCAAGAAGGTCATGACCAAGACGCTCAGAAGCATGGACAAGCTGGATACCTCCGGCGATCAAGAGATCGATACCCTGCTCGATTCCATCTATTCGCAGATCGACCAGGAAGACGCTCGCGCCGATTTGGCCAGCCGCAAGCTTTCCGACCAGATCGAGGATACCGTTGGCATCGGCCAGGTTGAACTCCAACTTGAAGAGCGCCGGCAGCGCCTGCTCAGCAACGACTGATTCCGTCAAACAGTCCGCGTCGATTGCAAGAGCCATTGAACGAGTCGATGCATGAAGTACCCGAGAGCCAGGACGCTATCGCCAACTGAACCGGAGAAGCCATGTCTAGCAACGAAAACGCGAGACAAAAGGTCTTTGGTACGCTCTTAGCAAACGCGCTCTTGCGATGGGAGACCTTGGTGACCGTCATGGTCACCGCTATTCTGTTTCTGTTCGTACAAGACGTGAACCTGCCAATGCTGGAGTGGCAACCCTGGTTTTGGTTGGTCCTTGGTGGCCTGGCGGAAACAGTGCTAATTGCCGCCACGCTGAACGACCCGGAAGCGACGGAACAAGCGCTGGCTGAAGATTTCGAGCGCGAATACGACCTGCGTAATATCCGCAATCGCGTTTCCCGCGAGCGACTGCGCGATGCCTTCGAGTATCGCCGCAATATGCTCAAGCTGGCGGATCGCAGCAAGGGCGCCATGCGCAATCGCCTGCGGACTCTGGTCAGTGACGTCAGCGACTGGATCACATACATGTATAACCTCGCCGAACGCATTGACCTCTCCGAAAGCAACGATCTGGTCCTGCGCGATCGTCAGCAAGTCCCGCGCAAGATCGAAAGTGTCAAAACGCGTATTAAGAAAGAACCGGATGAACACGCCCGCCGCAGCCTGCAGGTACAGCTGACGCACCTTCAGCAACAGCATATGAGCCTGGAAGCGACCTTCAGCAGCATCAAGCGTGCCGAGATTCAACTGGAAAGCACCCTGTCGGCGCTAGGCACCGTCTATGCCCAAATGTCCTTGCTCGGCACCAAGGAAACCGACAGCGCCAAGGGACAGCGCCTGAGCATCGAGGTCAAAGACGAAATCGACAAACTGCAGGACACCATCGACGCCATGGACGAGGTGCAAATGCAGAGCCTGCGCTTGAGTTCCGAAGTGAAAGACGAGATCGACAGACTTGTCAACGAATCTTACGAAGAAGACGAACAATTGCTGAGCCAGCAACAATAGGCCAGCAAACCTCAATACCACCGCCCCGCGCACCATAGCTCATACTTCATACTGGCCTGATTTCGAGTTATCCTTTGCAGGTAATCGTTCACATCAAGGAGTGAAACATGGCCATCAATTGGTTCGAGATTCCGGTTTTGGATTTTGAGCGCGCCTGCGCCTTTTACGAGCAGGTTCTGGAAACGAAGCTCTTTGTCAACGACCAGCGCGAAACCATGGGCAGCATGCTCGGCGTCTTCCCGCACGACGGGCGCGTGGGCGGCAGTCTGGTGCACAATCCCCAGTATGGATATACCCCTTCGACTGAAGGCACGCTGGTTTACATCACCGCCAGCGGAGATTTGAGCCTTGTTCTGGCGCGGGTCGAGGCGGCCGGGGGCGAAGTTTTGCTGCCGAAGACGGCCCTGGGCGAGAGCGCCGGCGGCGGATTTGTCGGCTGGGTGCGCGATCCCGAAGGCAATAAAGTCGGCTTTTATTCAGAAGACTAAAGTTCAGTCGAACGATTCGACGATATGTTCACGCTTCTTCTTGCCCGGGACCAGGGACTGTAAGCGCTGAACAATACGGGGCGTTTCGCGCTCAATGTTGATGGTATCCTCCAGCAAGTTGACCAGGGTCGTCGCCAAAATAACCAGGGTTAAATACATATAAGCGACCACGGCGTAGGTCTCGACATAGCGGAAAGAACGACCCGATGTCGTTTTAGCGATCTGCGTGATATCCCGAATGCCCAGGAAGGCCAGGAGCGACGAATCCTTGATCATAGCCACAAAGTCATTGCCAAGTGGCGGAAGCACATTGCGAAACGCCTGCGGCAAAATGATCGAGCGCATCGTCTGCCAATATGTCATCCCAACGGAATAAGCCGCTTCGAACTGACCCTTTGGGATCGACTGGATGCCCGCTCGCACTGTCTCTGACATATAAGCGCCGTAGGTGATGGCCAAGGCCACAATCGCCGTTGCCGCAGAACTGCCGCGCCAGATGAGATCGGGAATCTCCGGATCGTTCGCCAGGTTGCGAACTGCCTCAACCAGGTTCTCGTTAATCAAGTCGCGCAAGGCCGGCACGACGATGAATCCAGTTACCAGCAAAACAACCAGAATCGGGATGCCGCGCATCACGCTAACGTAGACCGTGCAGACATTGTAGCCGCTAATCCGGATGATCCGCATCATCGCTTTGCGCGTCGACTCGCGCGATTGAGGCGGTTCCGGTGGATTCGAGCGCACGATCCCAACCACGACCGCGATCGACAGCGCACAAAGATAAGACATAGCGCTGACGAAAAGCGTCATGCTGACGCCTTCCATCAACTGCTGGAATATATTTGAATAGATTTTGTCGGTGAGGATGCTGATCGCTAGCAGGATGCCCAGCGCCACCAGAAAGAAAATCCAATACGGCAAAGTATAGAAGCGCGCAAAACGCATCGCCCGACCGCGAGACTCGGCGATGATTTCCTCAAGATTCGGCTCTTGCCCGGCACGATTTACTCGGCCTTCCCCCGATGATCTTGCCATGGAGTTATCCAGTCAACTCGTCTTTCTCAACCGCCATATACGAAGTGGGACAGGCCGAACCTGTCCCACAACGCGTCTGCTACAAGTAAAGTCTGGTTTCATCAGCTACGCGGCATCACGACCGAACCATCTGTCCGTGATCGCTTCCAGCGCGCCATCCGCTTTCATGTCGGCCAAGGCTCTGTTGATCGGCTCGAGCAAGTCAGAACCATGCGGGAAAATAAAACCCAGCTTTTCGATTGTGACAATATCCTCCAGCACTTTGCCTAGGTCGGCATGGATACCGGTGTACCCATAACCTGCCAGTTCATCGAAGATCACAGCATCGACCTCGCCTGCGACCAGGGAACCTGCCGCCGCCTCGGCAGAGTCGTAAACCGCAATGCGCTCTTCGCCGACCAAATCCACAGCCGCAATGTACTCGGTGCTGGCGACCAGTACGCCAAAAATGTAGTCGCCCCCGACAAATTCCTCAATGCTGGCAAAGCGATTCTCATCCAGGCGCACCAGTATCCGCTGCCAGACATCGGCATAAGCATCGGAGAAATCGACCAGAGCCGCCCGTTCGGGTGAATAGGCGATCCCATCGGCCGCCATGTCGTAGGCGCCATTGGCGACGGCGGCGATCATGCCATCCCAACTGGTCTCGATGAATTGCGGCGCACAATGCAAGCGAGCGCAGATTTCCTCCAAGACCTCATAATCCCAACCTGCTGTTTCGCCAGTTTCCGCGTCGATGAAGTTGAAGGGTGGATAGGCGTTCTCCACCGCCACCGTAACTGACCGTCCACCGAGATTCGGCAGTCACATCTCGTCTTCGCCGTCACCGAACCATTTGGCGTTGATAGCGGCCAATGTGCCGTCTTCCATCATGCTGCCCAGGGCCATGTTGATCGGTTCGACCAGATCGGAATCCAAGGGATAGATAAAACCCAACTGCTCTTGCGTCAGCAGGTCTGGCAGCAGCTTGATGTCTTCCGCGTTGACGCCGACATACCCTTGGCCGGCCACGTCATCAATCACGACACCGTCAACATCGCCAGAGATCAGCGCCTGGACGGCGAAGCCAAAGGAATCATAACCAACGATGCGCTCTTCACCGACCAAATCAGTCGCCGCGATATAGTTGGTCGTGGCGACCTGCACGCCGATAACGAAGTCGCCGGCGACGAATTCTTCGGCATCCGCAAAGCGATCTTCGCCGATCCGCACCATCAAGCGCTGGTTGATATCGATATAGCCGACGGAAAAGGCGACGAGTTCCTTACGTTCTTCGGTGATGGTGATGCCGCCAGCCGCCAGATCGAATTCACCGTTGGAGACAGCGATAATCATGCCTTCCCAGCCCGTTTCGATGTATTCCAGCCCGCAATTCAGCCGCTCGCAGATTTCTCCCAGCGTATCGAAATCCCAGCCATCCAACTCGCCGGTCTCTTCGTCAATGAAGTTGAAGGGGGGGTAGGCGTTTTCCGAGGCGACGATGATCATGCGGCCATCCAGATCAGGCAGCATCATCTCCTCTTCTTCGGCCTCGCTGTCGCCCAGCCACTTGGCATTGATCGCGTCCAATGTGCCGTCTGCGCGCATGCTTGCCAAAGCCATGTCAAATGGCTCAACCAGGTCGGAACCCTGCGGGTAAATGAAACCCAGTTGCTGCTTGATCAGATCATCCGGAAGCAACTTGATCTTGTCAGCGTTCAAACCCGTATACCCCTGGCCGGCCACATCATCAATGACCACCGCGTCAACATCGCCCGTGATCAGCGCCTGCACCGCCAAACCAAATTCGCCATAACCGACGATCCGATCCTCGTCCACCAGTTCCGCGGCGGCTATGTAATTAGTCGTGGCTACTTGTACGCCGATGACGAAATCGCCGGCGACGAAATCGCCGGCATCGCTAAAACGGTCTTCGCCAACGCGCACCATCATCCGCTGGATGACATCGATATAGCCCTCGGAATAATCGACAATCTGCGCGCGTTCTTCCGTTATCGTGATGCCATCCGCAGCCATGTCATACTCGCCGTTCGAGACCGCGACGATCAAGCCTTCCCAACTGGTTTCAATGTATTCCGGGACACAATTCAGCCGGGCGCAAATCTCGCCGAGCGTATCGTAATCCCAGCCGACTCCCTCGCCTGTCTCATCGTCGATCACGTTGAAGGGCGGATAGGCGTTCTCTACCGCCACCGTAACCGTCCGCCCTTCCAGATCGGGCAAATGGCTGTCCGCCAGCAGGGACGAAAATGGCAGCGCCAACAACAAAACTGCAACGATCAATAAGCACCTTTTCATCGCTTGATCTCCTCCTGAAAATCTTGGATGCCCACGCAGTTCATTGCGCGGTGCGCTCATTGTAACATGCCTGGATTTTTCCTCAAAGAGTTCGGCCGCCGCTTGGTTAATCGAGATAAGGGCGTTATCATCGGACCACTGTATGACGCCCTTCAGCTTTGATCGAATCCGCAAAGCCTTGGCTGCGTATGGCTGACACGTTGGGTGGACGCCCGACAGCGCGACTTGCGACCGAATCTGCAGAAAGCGATAGTGATGACTGTTTCCCACTGGCAGAAAACCGAGCAGACACATCGCGAGGTCGATTTTCTGGTGGTTGGCGCCGGCCTCGTGGGCAGCGCGGCCGCCTATTTTGCACGGCGCGTGCACGATCAAGACGTCGTGGTCACCGACGCCCGCGATGTTGGCTTGGGCGCCAGCGGGCGCAATGCCGGCTTTATGATCAGCGGTCTTGATGTCTACTACCATCGCGCCATTGAAGAATACGGCCACGACGCAGCGCGGGAGTTGTGGTCGCTCTCGGACCGCAGCATGGCGCTTTGGCGCGAATTCATTCGCAACAGTCCCTTTGATGTGCCCATAGACAATAGCGGGTCCATGCTCTTGGCGGAAAGCGAAGAAGAAGCAAAAGAACTCGAGCTTGCGGCTAAAGCTTTGTCGGCAGACAAGATCGCCATCGAGTACTATAGCAAGGACCCGTTGCGGCGTGGCTTTTATGCCGGAATCGAACAGCCTCTCGATGCCGGTGTTCAGCCCTATCTGTTGGCGAAGTCGGTGATGACGCAGAGCGGCGCCGAATTGATCCCTAACAACGAACTGTATCGTATAGAGCAGAATGATGACGACACAGTTCAAGTTTATACGCGACAGTTCATATTTGAGGCGCGCTATGTGCTGCTCTGCACCAACGCCTGGTCACCGACGATCGATCCGTTCTTTGTCGGCAAAGTGATCCCCACTCGCGCTCAATGCCTGGTCACCGAACCGCTGGATCATGTACCCGTCCCCTATTGCGGCTATAGCGACTATGGTTATATGTATTATCGCAGCACCTTTGACGGCCGTTTCTTGCTGGGCGGCGGACGGCAACACTACAAATGCGAAGAAGACAACACCACCGAAGATCGACTGAATCCAAATGTTCAAGCCTTTCTGGATCGCTACCTCGCCCGCTATTTTCCCGATGTGACGGCGCCGGTCGCGCACCGCTGGTCTGGCATTATGGGCTTCAGCGTCGATGGACTGCCTCTTGTCGGAATCTTGCCCGGCAAGAGTCGCGTGGGATGCGCTGTAGGATTCACTGGACACGGTTTGGCAATGGGCGCCAGTTCCGCTGAACGCGCAGTGGACAAGCTGCTCAACCGGGTTTCTGCCGGCGCAGTGGATATCGCGCGCTTCGCATAACCTCAACAATCATAGACCAATAAACCAATAATTTTTCATAAGCCACCGATCAGCAAATAGCTGCCCCCTACCTGATGCATTTGTGACGAAAATGGTAGGGGCGACTCTGTGAGTCGCCCGCAATCGCCACAAAATAAATGGATTTACCGGCGAGATCAGCACCGATGAATACCGACCCAGTCTCAGACTTGACTGAGACCCGGCGGCTAGTCCTCTCTCAAGACATAGCCCACACTGCGCACCGTGTAAATCAACCGACTTTCCTTGTCATGTTCCGTCTTCTGGCGTAAGTAACGAACATATACTTCAATGATATTACTCTCGCCCCCAAAATCATATCCCCACACCCGGTCGAAGATCACATCGCGTGTGAGGACTTGGCCTGGATTGCGCATGAACAACTCCAGCAGATCATATTCCTTGGCAGTCAGATCAATCGCGCGGTCATTGCGATAGGCGCGATGTGTGCCCGTATCCAGCGCCAAGTCAGCAAATCTCAGCACTTCGGGATGAGCGCCAGTCGTCGCGCGGCGCAGCAAGGCGCGAACCCGCGCGATCAATTCGTCGATTGAAAACGGTTTGACCAAGTAGTCGTCAGCGCCGGCATCCAGGCCCACTACGCGATCACGAATGTCGTCCTTGGCGGTCAGCATCAAAATGGCAACATCGCCAGCGGCGCACAACCGCTTGCAAACTTCCAATCCATCAAGCCCGGGCAGCATCCAATCCAGGATCACGAGATCCGGCGGGTTGTCTCGCGCAATTTTGAGACCGGCCTGACCATCACGCGCTACTTTCACGTGGAATCCTTCATAGATCAGCCCACGTTCGACAAATTGAGCGATGCCCGCTTCGTCCTCGATGATCAGAATGCGTTCCTTCGCCATCATTCCCCCCATGACAGTATCGTCTTACTATAATGATAACCGGGTAACATGAGAAACAGTTTAAGATTGATTAAGCGCGATCTTTCCCCGTCGTCTACAGCCCTTGCTCCGCCCAGCCCCTAGAAATCGGAGTTACGAGTGACGCACAATCGACCTTTTGTCAGAGACGCCGGTCTTGGGATCACCACTCGGCAACCGAGCCGTCTTCGCGGCGCAGCAAGGGATTTCGCCAGCGATAGGCATGGTCGTTAGCCGCGCGAACCTTTTCCTCATCGATATCGACTCCCAGCCCGGGACCGGATGGCACATCGACGCTCCCATCGCGATAATCGAAAATGGACTCGTCGGCAAGGTAATCCAATAAGTCGGCATCGCGGTTATAGTGGATGCCCAAGCTCTGTTCTTGAATCAAGGCGTTATAGGCTACCGCATCGACTTGCAGGCAGGAAGCCAGCGCGATCGGGCCCAACGGGCAGTGAGGCGCAAGCGCAACGTCATAGGCCTCGGCCATGGCTGCGATGCGTAACACCTCGGAGATGCCGCCGGCATGTGATACGTCCGGCTGGATGATATCAACGCTGCCGGCCGCCAGGATCGTTTTGAAGTCCCAGCGCGAATACATGCGTTCGCCGGTCGCGATGGGAATCGACGTGGAACGCTTGAGATCGAGAAGCGCCTCATTATGCATAGGCAATACAGGTTCTTCCACGAACATCAAATGAAAGGGTTCCAATTCCTGGATGAGCATCTTGGCCATCGGCTTGTGGACACGACCGTGAAAATCAACAGCGATGCTGAAGTCATCGCCGACCGCCTCCCTGGCAGCCGCCACCTTGGCGACCGCATCGTCAATATGTCCGAATTCATCTACATAGTGTAGGCCGGGGACGGCCCCCACTTTGATCGCCCGCAATCCATCCTGCTTGCAGCGTAAGGCGCGTCTTGCAACTTCTTCGGGACTATCGCCATGGACGCCAGCGTAGATCTGCACGCGATCCCTCACTTTCCCGCCGAGCAACTCGTAAACAGGCACACTGTGAAACTTGCCCTTGATATCCCACAGCGCCTGATTGACACCGGCTATCGCGCTCATCATCACCGGACCGCCGCGATAGAATCTGCCGCGAAACAGGCTCTGCCAAATATCCTCTATCTGAAGAGGATCTCGCCCAAGCAAAAAATCAGACATATCTTCAACAGCGCCGCGTACCGTGCCGGCCTGCCCTTCAACGATCGGCTCGCCCCAGCCGAAGTAACCTTCATCTGTGGAGACTTTCAAGAATAGCCAGCGCGGTCTTACCGTAAACAGTTCTAAATCGGTGATTTTCATTAGGCCTGTCCTTGATCTCATTTACCCAAAATATGGTGTTGCATTATAATCAAGTGGGACCAATTCATTAAGTGGAAGGCGAACTCACTTGAATCGATTGAGCGGACTATTTTCCCCGCGTCTGTTCATGCTCGCATTCACAATGATTTGGCTCCTTGGCGGGTCACAGCTTTCCGTCCTGGCAGCAAATACGGGCGATCAAGCCGGCGGTGTAAACCCCTTTATCCCGCTGATGTTCGCTCTGGGAATCATCCTGCTGGCATCGCGGACAGGAGGCGCGCTGGCAAGGCGCTTGAATCAGCCGCGCGTCTTGGGCCAGCTAATCGTCGGCCTTGTGCTGGGACCCACCGTATTGGATTTTCTGCACTGGGAGATTCTCCAAGGCGCCGACCTGCAACAAACCATTAAAGAATTCGCAGAGCTGGGCGTGCTGCTGCTGATGTTCAACATCGGCCTTGAAGTCCATTTGAGCGAATTGGCGAAAGTGGGCAAGGTGGCGGTATTCGCCGGCGTCCTCGGCGTCGTCGTGCCGGTGGCTTTGACTGCTGCGGTTCTGCTGCCGGCAGGCTACGCTTGGCAGCCAGCTCTCTTCGCCGGTGTGACGCTGGCCGCGACCTCCGTCAGCATCTCCGCGCAAGTCTTGCTGGAACTCGGTTACCTGCGGACGAAAGAGGGCAACGCCCTGCTCGCCACCGCATTGATCGACGACGTGCTGGCCATATTGGCGGTCTCGCTGACGCTGGTGCTCGCTGCCGGTGGAGGCGGCGAGAGCGACCTTAGCCAATTGCTGGTGATTGTCGTGCAGATGGCGGGTTACATCATTGTTGCTTTTCTGGCCGCTTGGTACTTGCTGCCGCGCGCCTTGCAGTGGATTCAAGGGCGCCCGGAACTGGCGCAGGCCTACGGCATACCCATATTCGCCTTGGCCAGCGCTTTGATCTTTGGTTGGTCGGCGGAGTACCTGGGCGGTGTAGCGGCGATCACGGGCGCCTTCATCGCCGGTGTCGGCTTGAGCAAACTGCAAAACCGCAACATGAAACGCGAGATCGAGCAAACGATGAGCCACCTCGCCTATGTCTTTCTCGTTCCGATCTTCTTTGTCGACGTCGGCTTGGAAACGGACCTCAGCAGTTTTCCAATGGAAGCGATACCATTCATGCTGATACTGCTCCTGATGGCTGTCATCAGCAAAGTGTTTGGCGCCGGTTTTGGTGCGCTCATGGGCGGCTTCAATCTGCGCGAAGCGCTGCGTGTGGGCGTCTGCATGATTTCCCGCGGCGAAGTTGGTTTAATCATTATTTCGATCGGCTTGTCCAGCGGCATCATCGACGGCGGCAGCGAACTATACGCCTCGTTGTTCATGGTCATTCTCTTGACCACCGTGCTCACGCCGCCACTGGTTCGCTGGGTATTTCAGACCGAACAGAATCCAAGCGACGACCCTATGATTCTAGCCGCTTCTACAACAGGAGACTAACTGATGAAGCTAATCCTGCTTATCACGTCGGACAATGAAAGCGGCATGGAAGTCGCCAATCGCTGGCAAGAGGCGGGCGCGCCCGGCGTCACAATCATCAAGAGTGTCGGCCTGCGCAGGTTGAAGGAGAAAATCCAACGCGAAAAATTCGAAGTGCCTTTGCATATTGCCAGTTCCATGAACAGTGTGATGGCATATGTCCTGCACGATATTGGCCACACCAATCACGTCCTGCTTTCCGTGGTTCCGACAGATCTGATTCCGGCTATGCTCGACGAGGCGCAGGCCGTGCTCGGGGACCTGCTGGAGCGCGACCGCGGAGTTGTTTTTGTCGTGCCGCTGGACGAAGCGATCGGCGTTCACTTGTTTGACAGGGAGTCCCGATCCAACGGCTGACGCGTCAGCGCGGACACAAGAGTGCGAGTCATGGGCAGCGGATGAAGAGCGAAGCAACTTGGTTTATCATTTACGGCTCGTATCACTGCGCCTGCCCGCTTTGCCGCAGGCTGCGCTAATCATGCCACCACTGATATTCCCGATTCTCTATGTTTTGAAGCAAGACTGGAAATCCAAAAAGATGTTGATCTCCCGGATTGAGTGCTTGAAGCGACTCGATTTGCATTTGCAGGCAAGCGCGTTCCCCTTCCAAACCCGAATGAGGCAATCCGGCTTCATAAAGATGCACATGGCAGGCTTCGTGGACCAGCGCGCTGGCAAACCAGACTGTAGGCGCGTCTCCATGCCATTCCTCCCGAATCAGCCGGCTTAGCGGCAACCCATATGTCCGTCCCCTCACATATACGCCGTGACCGCTCCCCGCCGGGTTTACTTTAACCTTGTCGAGACCGCTGATCACGTAGGCATACCAATTCGGCGTTCTGTTCTTGAGCATATCTAGCGCCGCTTCCACGCGGATAACAAAGGCCTCTGATCCCTCAATGGCGATGCCCCAATGTTTGCATTGATTTGTCTGAAATGCATAGAACCCGGTTGACCAATCTTCGTCGCTGATGCATTGCCAACCCAGGTGACAGCAATTGTCAACCTGAGATGAATCAGCAATTACGGGCTGCGAAGATGGCGACAACTGGGTTTGCGCCGGCGCGGTGCATTGATTATTCTGAAACGCCCAATAACCCGCAGCCCATTCATCGTCAGTACTGCACTGCCGATCAACGAAACAGCAATTGTCCACCTGAGCTGTTTGCTGCTGCGCACCCGCTTCCTCACTGCTTTCGACGCGGGTGTAACTCAGCCAATCCGCCGCCCAGACCTCCTGGCCGTTTCTGCTGATCTTCAACCAGCGGTTGAACTGACCGACGACATGCAAGACAGATCCAGCAGGCGCCGTTTCAACGACATTGGCATCGAGACTGAAGGAGGCTCTCAAATTGATATTGCTATTGGCGCGCAGATAGTAGCCCTGCGCCGATACCGCACTGCACAGTATGATCAAGCCTAGAACGGTAGCAATTAATCTTACCTTCATTAATATCTCCACTGAATCACGGAGCAACTGTAGCCTATTATCTGGCGGACGCGACTATGCCGTTCTTGAAAGGCTTGCATTGCAGTCTCTTGAGCAGATGGGACTGGCAAATCGCAAGAAAACCAATGTACGTCGAATATCACATGAATCTGGAAATTGTTGCTGCGGCGCGCTGAGCCGCCCCTTGTCATCGACATTTTACTCACAAGCCTTGTGGCCAAACGTCCCGGCATCGTCTTCTTTTTGGCCGTCAAGCGGTCAAGTGTCGCTGCTGCCAGTCAGTGTCTACGCGACCTGCGCGCCCCTTTGCGCCCTCGGTGTCTAAACTGTAAATTGACTATTCTTCATTGCGGTTGCTGCATATTCCGGTGCGATTGCTCTGCTAGCGATTCATTTCGCACTTGAGCTTCGCCCTGACTTTGCTACAATGTTCGCGCTGTGTAGCGAGGTAGCTCAATTGGCAGAGCAGGTGCCTTTGGAGCACAAGGTTAAAGGTTCGAGTCCTTTCCTCGCTGAGCACCGTGAAGTCTGTCCCCGGGGCAGACTTTTTCTTTCCTTTTCCCGTCGCGCCGCCCGCCAGTCTAGTGATCGGACCTGAGGTGATAGTCAAAGGTCAATATGCTGCGGACGGCTTGATGCGCAGAATCGACGGGAGATATTGGACTCGCTTGATGCCACAGACTCGCGTCGTGAAAGAGATAGCAATCCATGACGCCTTCGAGGCGAAAGCTGGTGATCAGCCGCTTGTCGTCATCGTAGATCGATACATCCCCGCCCCGGGCGTTCAGGCGTTCCGCCAAATGCACTGAAACATATTCGGCGCCGTCGCGGTGAATGCCCTCCGGGGTCGGATGACCCTGCTCCTCAGCGCTCGCGGTAACGCGGATAAGATGCGCCTGTACTTCCCAGACGGATTGTCTCTCTTCGAGACTAAGGGGAAACTGATCAAAGTCGAAGCGGATGAGCTCGCGCAGGAAGGGATTGCCAAACGTGCTGTCCAGCATCGGCGCGAACTTGCGAATAATGCCGCCGGTCACTCGATTGATGTCGGCGCTCTGGAAATAATCTGCATGCGGCAAGGGCGTCAATTCGCCGCTGGGGGGCATAAAGCGGAATCGCCCATAACGACGACGGCGATACTTGCCACCGCCGGGCAAGTATTCGTCGCCGGGCAGATCTGCGAAGTCAATCGAGAGGCTCAACCAGGACTCCCGCAAGTCGTCGTCAATGTCGACCTCCCGGGCCCGCAAGAGGCTGTAACCCTGCTCTGCCAATTCTCTCCGCACAGGATGCGCTGTCCTGATGCCTGGCACGACAGTTTCACCGTCCTTCCAACACTGTCCAATAAACCGCGTCGCTCATGCGACGCGAAGACTTATTGTGTTCTGTGATCGCGACTGGCTATTCGCTGCCGAAGGTCAGTGTCGGCGGTCAGTGTCTTCGCGACCTGCGCGACCTATGCGACCGCCGAGCGCCCTTTATAATCCGTCCCAGAGTCGCGATGCCGGACCTAAGATCGTCCAAAGGCACATAACTGAACGATAGGCGAAGGTGATGAGCGCCGTCCTCGGGATGGACGAAAAAGCCCTTGCCCGAGGCGAAATAGACATTTTCCGCCTGCGCCTGACCCTCAAGTTCGTCGACTGTCACGTAGTCCGGCAACTGCAGCCAAATGAAGTATCCGCCTTCGGGCCTGGTCCAACGGGCTGAATCCGGCATGACGGCGTCCAGCGCGGCCAATGCGCAATCGCGCCGTAACTTGTACTGATTGCGCAGCCGGGCGACATGCTCTTCCCAGCGGCCGCTGCTACAGAAATCCGCAACGATCGCAGCTGCAAAGGGATTGGCGCCGCCGCCCATCCGCAACATGCCGCTGGTGACGAAGCGCTTTACGGTTTCTGCAGGCCCAATCAACCAGCCGATACGCAACCCGGGCGCAAGCGTTTTGGAAAACGTGCCGAGGCGCAATACGTTCTCCCCGCGCGACAAGGCGTAGAAACTGGGCGGCAAATCGTCGACGAAGCGAATATCGCGATATACATCATCCTCCACAATTACGAAACCATACTCTTTGCTCAAGTCGACGATAGCTTGCCGGCGTTCCCGCGCCAGCGTAATCCCAGTCGGATTCTGAAAGTTAGGCACGACATAATAGAACTTTGGGCGGCGCCGCACGGAAGCCAAATCGCGCAGGCGCCGCTCCATTTCATCAACGATGACACCACCATCGTCAATTGCAATAGCTTGCAGATCTAGCTTGGCATCGCGGAAAATGTGCAAGGCATCTCGATAAGACGGCGCGTCTACCAGCACCGTATCGCCCGGCCCGGCGAGATGATGCGTGATCATGCCGACACCCCAGGTCGAACCGCCGATGATCATCAAGTGCTCGCGACCGATGTTCAGATTCTCGCATTGCTGATGCCGCGCGGCCAGGAAATCAATTAGCTGCCGGTTTCCTTGCTCATCGCCGTAGTTGAATAGACGTACGACATCCGGCCCTGACCAGATAGAATCCACCAGTGTGCGAACAGTGGATATTGGCAGCAACTCATGCGCCGGATGACCGGCGAAAAGCGGAATGCTTCCCGCGACAACGCCCTGTGGGCTCGACTGCAAATCCATCTACTTCGGCGTCGCCTCTGGCGGCAAGGGACTGACGTATGCTCTGCCGGCGCGCGCGCGTTCGAATTCGGCCGCTGCTTCTGCCAAGAGCTCGGACTTGGTCACAAGATCAAAGCCCGCCAGCGCCATCGCCTTGGCCGCGAAGATCATGCCTTTGTTGCCGATGCTGGATCCACAGGCAGCCACCGTCTGCCAGCTATGCCCTGGCGTGCCCAATGGCCAGCAGGTGGTCGTGATCTGACCCGTCGGCGTGATCCAACTAACATCGGCTACTTCGGTCGAGCCACCCATCAGCGGTGGTGTTGGCGAGTGTGGCAGCACGCGCTCCCATAAGGGATCGTCCATATCGGCCGGATCCAGCTGGGCGCTGCTGGAAATTTGCGTCCATTCAAAGCCGCGTTTTACAGACCCTTCGGGAAAACTCGCCTGCAAGGCTTTGGCGAATTCGCGTTCTTGGTCAGAAAAGCGCATGTCGTCGATCTCCGCCATCTTTTCATATAGCAAATCGGACATGACATCATTTGGCAAAATCTCGTAGCAGCCGGTGAGAAATTCGATCTCATGCCGGGTACCGCTCATCAGCGCCGCTCCCTCGGCAATATCTTGCATCCAGCTATACATTTCTTCGACCTGTTCTCGGTGGGGGGCGCGCACAAAATACCAGACTTGCGCGAAGGCCGGCACAACGTTGGGCGCTTGTCCGCCGCTGGTGACGACGCTGTGAATGCGAGATTCCGGCGGCACATGTTCGCGCATGTAGTTGACGCCGGCATCCATCAGCATAACGCCGTCCAGGGCGCTGCGACCCAGCCAGGGCGATCCCCCGGCATGCGCGGCCACCCCATAAAAGTTCACTCGGAACGAATTCATCGCCAAAGACGAACCATTCCAGGTGATGTTGCTATCCCCCGGATGCCAGCTAATAGCCGCGTCAAGATCGTCAAATACGCCGTCGCGCGCCATGAAGGTCTTCCCGACCAGCGTCTCTTCCGCCGGGCAGCCATAAAAGCGGATCGTACCTTTGATCCCGCTCTGCTGCATCGCCGATTTCAAGGCCATTACCGAACCCATGCAAGCCGTGCCAAAGAGGTTGTGGCCACAGCCATGCCCGGGCCCGCCAACATTTATGGGCGACTTTTCGCTGGACAACGACTGCGACAAGCCTGGCAGCGCATCGTACTCGCCCAGCAAACCGATCAGCGGCGACCCTTCGCCCCATTCAGCGATAAAAGCTGTCGGCATCCCGCCGGCGCCCCAGCTAATCTCGAATCCGTCCCCAGCCAGTTTTTCCGCCAGAAGTTGCGAAGCGAAGCTTTCCTCCAAAGCGACCTGCGGATGGTCCCAGATTTCTTTGGCGATGTAGCAGAGTTCCTCGTCTTGCTGGTCAATCCGATCCAGAATCAACCGTTTTGCATCCATAACGGTTTTCCCTTGCGCTCTACCTCGACACGCCACGAGATTAGCGCAATCGCCTTCCCTTGAGAATGTGCAATCAGGTGCGGGCAGAGAAATGGAAACGCCCCGCGGGAGCGGGGCGTCGGGGATTCAATAAATTTGCTTTCAATAAATCTATCTGTTGCATCTAAGCTTATGTCGACTTCACAAGTTTGTCAAGCAAATTGGCATAAATTCATAGAAAATCGTATAAATTCGTAAAAACGCCCTTACTTTTGTCGAACGCTTTAGCATACTAACCGCTGGCTTCCGTCACCTGATCGCCCTTTCCCAAAGCCGCAAGCATGTCCTCGACAGTCGTGAATTTAACACGACTGCGACCGCTCTCGGCGCCGCGCTGCCGCTCGATTGCGTCCAGCCTTTCCCAGTCGGCAAAGGTGCAAAATGTCGGTTTGCGCGACTGAATTAGATCGAGAATGGTCTCGCTGCGGGTATCGACGGGTTCAAGAACGCGATTCACTTTTAAGTCCTCCAGGAAGCGATTGGCCGACTCGATGGCGTCAGGCTTGTTGGTGCCAATGATGCCGCTGGGGCCGCGTTTGATCCAGCCAACGACATAATTGCCGACCAGGCATTCCCCGCCCTCATGGCGCGTCAACACGCGACCATGGTCATTTGGAATCGTGCCCCAAGGATCATAAAACGGGACATCGGGCAGCCGGACGCCGCGATATCCCACCGAGCGAAAGACCATATCGACCGGCAGCGTTTCCTGGCGCTCTGTTGCCCTGGGACGCAATGAGCCGCGTTGATCCAGATAGAGTTCGTTGCGGACAATTCGTATAGCCTCTACTTTGTCTTTCCCGATCAACGCCACCGGCGATACCAGAAAACGCATGACGATCCGTCGAGAGCGCCCCCGCAAGTCGCGTTTGGCATAGGATCTCAGTATGTCCACGTTGCGCGCGGCCGCGCGATCACCCTTGGCTTTCAATTCAGCCGCGCTGAGCTTATCCAGCGTCGCCTCTTCCAGCGAAACGACGATGTCCGCGTCCGCCATTTCGCCCAATTCCCTTATCTCCGGATTGGTAAATGCCGCCTGCGCCGGACCGCGCCGTCCCAGCACAACAATCTCTTCCACCTCGCTGCTTTGCAAAGTTTCGAGCGCGTAGTCTGCTATATCCGTTTCATAAAGTTCTTCGCTTGTGCGGGCCAAAATACGCGCGACATCCATGGCGACATTTCCCACGCCGATCACGGCCACGCGCTTGATACCGGTCAAATCAAAGTCGTAGTCGTGATAATCCGGATGACCGTTGTACCAACCCACAAATTCTGTTGCGGCAAAGCTGTTCGCCAGATCTTCGCCCGGGATCCCCAACTTTTTGTCGGTCTGCGCGCCCACTGCATATATGATGCCCTGATAATGCTTGCTCAGATCAGCTCTTGTCACGTCCGTACCGAATTCGATATTGCCGAAGAAATTAAATCGTTCCTGCCTGGCGATCCGGCTATACAGTTTTGTGACCGACTTGATCTTGGCGTGGTCGGGCGCAACGCCGCCTCGCACCAGGCCAAAGGGGGTCGGAAGTCGTTCGTACATATCGACGCGAATTAGAGGATCGCGCTGTTTGAGCAAGTGGTCCGCGGCGTAAAAGCCCGATGGACCCGACCCGATGATCGCGACGCGAATCTGTGCCGAAGACATGTTCTCCTCGCAAACTACTGTTAATGCAAACCGCGTCGCTTTTGCGACAAGAAGGTTTGTTCTTTTGCGCGAGCGCGGCTGCTCTTGACGCCGGTTACGCGCCCAGCGGCTATTTGACAGGTCCTTTGCTAAGTAGAATCACCAAATCCTTGCGAAAGGTCGTCAGCGAGACCAATGCGCCGCTCTCGTCAATCACAAATAGGTCTTCCACTCGGACGCCATAACCACGGTCAGGATAATACAATCCCGGTTCGATGGTCAAGACATTCCCGACCTGGAAGACATCGTCGCGTCGTGTGTGACTAATAGATGGACTCTCGTGAATGTCGATGCCGACGCCGTGACCAAGCGTGTGGATGTAGCCTTCCATCGTGCGCGGATTGGAGCGGATTGTGGCATGTCCCTTTGCTTCGTAATGGTCCAATACCGCCTCCTGCATCAGATGGGTTGGCTTGTTCAACCCAAAAGCTTCCACCGAAATGTCAAATGCTTCCATCACGGTGTCATAGGCCTCTTGCACTTCGGGCCGGGCATAGCCAATACACCAGGTCCGCGTCATATCGTGGTGGTATCCACCGCCTTGCTCTCTCGGGAATAGGTCAAAGACAATGGCTTGGCCGATCTTTAATGGCATGGCCGATTCTCCACGACTATGCGGAAAACCTGCATCCCGTCCTTGAGCGAATACCGTGTTTGTGTCTTCCAAACCACGCGCCATCAGTTCGCGCCGCACCAGGCTCTTGACATCGCCGATGGTCACTTGCTGGCCCGATTCGTCGAAAAGGAACTCGCCTTCAACATCTAGCCCGGCGATATAATCCCAGGCGCATTCCATCACCGCATTGGCGCGTTCCGCCACGGATTTGAGCCGCTCGATCTCTTGCCGATCTTTGGTCAGCATCGCCTCCTCAAAGAGCGTACGCTTTCCTTCTGCCACGAATTCATATTGAGGAAGACGTTTCTGTAGCATGTTCAACTGCGCAATTGTCTTGTTGATCTGCCAAGTACCGTATAGTCCGACGCGCCCGCCTTTCAAGCCCATCTCCGACAGCACATCCGCCCATAACCGCGCGGTTGCCGTATAACTGTTGCCCTCTGACGCCGCGAGATGTTCATGAAAGCCGAGCTCGGCATCCGTCCGCACTTGCAAGCCGCTCTTTTGCGCTTCCTCCAATTCCATGCGGCTGCACACCAGCAGCGGCTCCTGGTCCCGCGCTTTGAAGATCGAGCCATGAGTGATCTGCGCGCCGTTGCTCAGGTAGAACCGAATCGCGTTGAATTCTTCGCCGCCTGTGACGACAAAGGCATCCAGATCACGCTCCTGCATCAACCGATCCAAATCAGACTTCATGATAGCGATCCCTTCTCTTGATCATCATCAAGCGCAAGCCTGGACAAGGCTCGCAACAAGTCCGCCTCTTGCTCGGGCAACACCGTGCGCGGATCCAGCAGCACCTGACTTTTCGCAACGCGGGCTATCACAGGTGGATCCGCTTGCCGAAGCCCCGCGGCAAAACGCGCCGGAGAGGCAACTGCAATCGCCAGTAGACGCGTGGGAAGATCTGTGCCCGGCAAACTGCCGCCGCCGACTGTCGATCGCCCGTCTACTACCTTGCCACCGACCTGCGCGGCCCAACGTTCGGCTGTCGCCCCGATTTCGTCAAGCTCTCGCCCGATCATTCGCCAAATTGGAATCTGTTGCAAGGCCTCGTCGCGAAGATAGTGTTGCAAGGTCGCGATCAGCGCGGCATAGGTCAGTTTGTCAACGCGCATCGCGCGAGCAAGCGGGTGACGCTTCAGCCTTGCGATCAATTCCGCCTTCCCGACAATAATGCCCGCTTGCGGTCCACCCAGCAATTTATCCCCGCTAAAACAGACCAAATCAAATCCGGCCGCGATGCTGTCTTGAATTGTCGGCTCGTATGCCAATCCGAATGCTCTGGTATCGATCAGCGTGCCGCTGCCCAGGTCGTCAACCGACAGCAATCCGTACTGACGGGCGCACGCAGTCAATTGGCTCAAGGGAGGCTGTTCAACAAAACCGAGTTGACGAAAGTTTGAGGAGTGAACGCGCAGCAACATGGCTGTTTGTTCGTTCACAGCTGCTTCATAGTCGTCAATGCGCGTTCGGTTGGTTGTGCCCACTTCAACCAGCGTGGCGCCGCTCTCTTGCATAATGGCTGGAATACGGAATCCGCCGCCGATCTCAACTAACTGACCGCGTGATATTATGACCTCGCGATCGCTTGCGACTGCGCTCAAGATCAGAATCAACGCGGCGGCATTGTTGTTGAGCACAATTGCATCTTCGGCGCCGGTCAAGCCGCGCAGGAGTTTCGCGGCGTGAACCAGACGGCTCCCGCGCTCGCCCTCGTCCAGGTCGTATTCCAGCGTATTGTACCTGCCGGCGACAGCATTCATTGCCGCCTGTGCTGCCTGTGACAAAGGGGCCCGCCCCAGATTCGTGTGGATTACTACGCCGGTCGCATTGATGACGGGGCGTAGGCTCGGTTGAAAACCCATTCGCAATTCGTGAGTAATACGATCCAAGACCGCGGCTTCCGAGATGTCGCAGTTCTGCTTGGCAAGAATGCTGCGGCGCGCTAATTCCAGGTCATCGCGGATGGCCTCAAGCACCAATCGGTGACTATATTCTTTGATCAAGTTTTGAACTCGGTCATGTGACAGCAGTCGATCGACGGAAGGCAGCTTGCGCAACCAATCCCGCTTATCGTTCATGCGCCAATTCTCGGTTGCGGAGGAAGATCTCGATAATCAGCAGAATCAATACCAGGATCAACACAAAGGGGAGGGACAAAGCGCGTGGAATTAATAGCCAGGCGCTGCCAACAACCAGCACCCCGGCCCAGACACTCCGTCGCACAACTACGCCGGCGGGCAGCGGATCATCATTTACCGAGGTAAAGCGCAGGCTGAAAAATCGCAGAACCGGGAGAACTGATCCAGTAATCGCAATTTGTAGCAAAATAAAAAACAGCCATAGTTCGCCGCCAATGCGGGGGCGTGTCGTGGCTACCAACTGAAGCAAACCGCCCCAGCCAACAACTGCCATGACAATCGCTGCCAGAAGCACACCACGCTGTTCTGCGGAAGACTTGCTTTCTCGGGCGTTCCCGGATAAAACCGACTGCAATTCCGGCAATCGACTGGGCAACATTAACCTTTCCTAGAATGAAACCTGTTTTCTTCGACGGTATCAGTATATCAGAATGAAAATAAAATGGCGATCACTTGAGTATAGATCGCCAGAGCAATCGCACCAGAACCAATATGTGCGGATGTCACATAAATCTAACGAAATGTAGGGGCGACACTTGTCTCGCTCATGCAAGAGGAGTGCAAAATTTTGGGTGATTCACAGAATCGCCCCTACATCGCCTCCATTTTGGCAAGCAAGAGGTTAAATCTCGGTGCTCTCGATGTCCTCGGTGGTTAATTGCCAATAATCTGAAATGCACTCAGCATAGACCGCCAAACCGATGCGTGAGAAATCGCGACTATTGCCCAAGAGCGCGTAATAGCACCTGCGTTTCCTCCGAGGGCGCAACACCGAGACTTCTCTTAAGCATGCGCTCCAACAAAGTGTACTGCTGACGCGCATCATCATTGCGACCCATATTGATATACATCTGTATAACTTTCCGGTGAATGTCTTCACGCTGCGGTGTTTCCCGCAGTACTCTGACGTACGAACCGAGCGCCCGTTCCCATTCTCCCCGCCCGGCTTGCAGGTTCGCCAAGCCAATTAACGCTTCGGCGTACATTGTCTGTAGCTGCTTCCGTCTCGCGTCTACCCAGGCAAGTTTGACCGTATGCAAGAATGGCGCTTTGTAGATGTCCACCGCATGTCTGAACAAAACTTCCTTCTCGTGGGGATTGTCGGACATCAAGGCCCCTTCCATGGCGTACTCGAAATCGGCAACATCGTAGTGGCGCACGATCTTGTCGCTCGGCACATAGAAACCGGCGGAATAGGTCGTGAGTTCGTAATTCTCCTCATCGTCGACTTGCATCGAGATTCGTTCGGTTATCTTGCGCTTGGTCACATGAAAGACATTGGTCGCATCTTTTATCGACAGCTTGGGCCAGAAGATTTCAAATATCTGGTCACGCGTGACCAAGGGATTGTCGACGAAATAAAAGAAGAGATTCCGAGGCAGGGCGCCGTCCCAACTGCGGATTTCCCGTCCATTGGAAATAGCGTGACCGCGACCAAAAGCGTACACTTCTAACTGCGGTTTGGGCGTCGTTTCTTTGGTGAACATAAGATTATTCGAACGATGCGCAGTACCCAACACCACGGCCTGATCCCTGTTGACCCAGTTGATCCATGGCTCGTAAGTGAGCAACCGAGAATTCAACGCCAACTGCGTGTTCGCGGGCAAATTGTCGACGAGAGCGGTCGTAAAGGCGCGGAATTCCACATCTTGGGGCACACGATCAAGCTCGTCAAGAAATAGTACCGCGCGTTCCAAATCAACATTTCCGAAATCCGCGGCCAAAGCGGCGCCCATTTCTTCTGCGGACGCCCCCTCTAACGCATCAGAGAGTCCCCCGCCAAAACCGTCCAGTACCAACTGTAACTCTTCCAGCAATCCTCTTACCCAAACCTGCAAACTGTCGGTTTCCTCCGGGATGCGATGATACAGCAGCCCTTCACCGATATCGTTCAGAAAATAACTCAAAAAGACATTTCTAAAGTTTGCCCAGGGATAAAGCAGTATCACTCTCTTGCCCCTGGTGAGATCTCTAAACGATTCGAACGAAACATTCGCGACTTCATTGGGCAACATTTTGAAACCTTTCGATGCATTTACAGCGATGATAGTGCCTGTAACCCGTGCGCTACAAACAATAAAGGTAGCGCAGTTGCATAACTATAACACCTATAAAGCTACCCTACAAACAAAATCGTCCTCGCTTGCCTGCCAAGAACCCACTGCGATTTTCTAGACTCTAACATATTATCGACTATCTGAACAATACAATTAGTCATCCCAAGTTGTTTCACAGGCATCGAAGTATGCTTCGTACATATCTTTTGCTCTTTGCTTACTTGAATCAAACTCATTTCTTTCTGCGAAGACCAAGGACCTTTTTTCTTTAGAGCGCTCGGCTATTTTCATAATTTGCTTCACAGGTGCGGCAGCCAACGATCGCAAGTTTACGGATGCCTGACAGGTCTTTTGCAAACTAAAGAAGTATTAACCGGTCCTGCGGTTTTAGGTCCCTTTGACGAATGCAAGTCTGCAACCAAGAATAGACCAGCGGCAATCCTGCATGATTTACAATATCAGATATACAAACACCTTATAATCGGAATTGTAACGTCGGTTCAATTCGAAAGCAAACGAAAATGCCTTCAGTTGCCAACCAACTTGCGCGAAGCCACATGCATTGATGAGATTCTCTAAAGACTGTCGGATTAATGAGGGTGCGCTTGAACTGGCAATAGCGCAGGAAACTGCAAGCGAAACCTAGCCCGGCTCGGTAACGTCGGTCACCTTTGGCTAGCGCTCTTCTATCGTGACGCTTTTGATCTTGTCCGCAACGATGGCCCTGTTCGGACGCTGAGGATCAATCCGCTGCAACGTGCTCAACACCTGCAAGCTTTCTTCATCGTTCACGCGACCGAAAACGGCATGGCGCCCGTCAAGATGAGGCGTCGGCGCGAAAGTAATGAAAAACTGCGAGCCGTTGCTATTGGGACCGGCGTTGGCCATGCTCAAGGTACCGGGCGCATCGTGCCGGATTCGCAAAGCGGAAGCCTCGTCGTCCCAGCGATAGCCCGGTCCGCCGCGTCCGCTGCCGGTGGGGTCGCCGCCCTGCGCCATGAATCCCTCCAGCACGCGGTGGAAGATCACGCCATTATAGAATCCATCGCGGGAGAGGAAAACAAAGTTGTTGACCGTGATCGGCGCGCGATCTGCGAAGAGATCAATGACGATCGTCCCTTTGCTGGTTTCCATTTTCGCGCGGTAAGTCTTTTTCGGGTCAATCACCATGGCGGGTG
Organism: Chloroflexota bacterium; assembly: GCA_026708115.1. Lineage (GTDB taxonomy): Bacteria > Chloroflexota > Anaerolineae > Aggregatilineales > Phototrophicaceae > UBA6055. The sequence continues at coordinate 95,449 of JAPOVL010000050.1, read as the reverse complement.
GGCTGGCGTATTGCTTTGGCACGGGAGGCTCCTGTCGGTTGGGTGGATGAGGAGGAAGGTTAGCAGAGAAGAGCAAGCAGCGGAAGCGCGTCGCAAGTGAAAATTGGAAAATACTGTTTTTAAAACTATAATCCAAGCTAGAGGATTTGGTGTGAAAACATGGTAGAAGTAAATCACCACAACTTGCGGTGGGCTAGAGACACAGCGAAGCTGAGCCGTGATGATGCGGCTAAGAAGCTAAATCTCACGACGTCTAAGCGAAGCACAGCCGTAGAAAAGCTAGACAAGATTGAGAACGGCGATAAACCTCCAACTCAATCTCAGTTGGAAAAAATGGCGAATGTTTACAAGCAACCTGTAGTCGCATTTTATCTGGACTCGCAACCGAGCAAAGGCGACATACTTCCAGACTTCCGTACATTACCTCAGCAGAAACAGGATCCCGAAGGCAGCGCCCGACTAGACATACTCATCAGCGAGGTAAAGGCGCGTCAAAGCCTGACACGAGATTTGCTAGAAGAAGAGGGCCAAGAGCCGCTTGCACACGTTGCATCGGCGAAAGATTTCACAGATGCTGAATACATAGCCGCCGATATCAAAAAGACAATGGGTTTTGAATTAGACCAGTATAGACGTACACCGAGCCAGCCGGAAAAAGCATTCAAGTACCTGCGAAGCTGTATAGAAAACGTCGGCATTTTCGTGTTATTAATTAGCGACTTGGGTCATCCGCAGTCGAACACTATTCCGGTGTCCGTGTTTCGCGGATTTGCGCTTGCAGATAGTATTGCGCCGTATATTGTCATCAATCGCAAAGACAGCAAGCGCGCTCAATCCTTTACACTCTTGCATGAAGTGGCGCATATCTGGCTAGGGTCTAGTGGTATATCAGGGAAAATACACGATACCGACTCGAACTTAGAACGCCTTTGCAGTCGCGTTGCCGCAAGAATGCTACTGCAACCGCACGAACTGACAGAATTATCTTCACTGCGTTCCGTGCCTCTTGAAAACCAACTATCAATTATCCAGCAATTCGCAGACTACCGAAACATTAGTCAACCGATGGTGGCATACAACCTAAGACTTGAAGACTACATAGATTCAGCAATGTGGCAGCGACTCCAAGATAAATACGCAGAGGATTTGCTGGATAAAGAGCAGAAGGAGAAAGAGAAACGAGAACAAGACAAGGCTTTGGGTAAAAGTACACCGATTGACCCAAACAAAGTAAAGCGGTCTTCTCTAGGCGCGCCATTGCTAGATCTTGCTCGCCGCTCCTTGGCTACCGATATATTGACGCCAACCAAGGCAAGCATTCTGCTTGGGGTTAATCCGCGTAAAGTTCGTTCTTTTCTCTATCCAAATCGCCAAGGAAGATCAATCTAGTGTTTTATCTCTTAGATGCCAATGTCCTTATTGATGCCCATGATAAATATTACCCGATTGACCAATTACCACAATTTTGGGAGTGGATTATTGAGAAAGCAAAGCAAAATCGAATTAAAATGCCGTTCGAAATGCTTGCGGAGGTAAAAGCTGGACAACTAAATCGAAACAAAGATTTAGATGAAGACAAACTGATACGGTGGCTCAAAAGCGAAGACCGTGAGAAAGACTTGCTCTATGGCGGATCCCCGAACCGCGAATTAGTTAATAAGGTGTTCAAAGAGGGTTATGAACTCACTGATCCGTCACCGGATGAATTGAGAAGGATTGGCAAGGATCCGCTGTTAATTGCATACGCTCTGGCAATTTCGAACGCTTGTATCGTAACTTTAGAGAACAAGCAGGAAAATACCACTGATGCCATGAAGAAGCATAAACGTTCAATACCCTTCGTTTGTCGCAAATTAAAGATACGAAGCATTGACACATTTGAACTGATTCGTGAGCTTCATTTCAGCACAGCATGATGACTACACGGAGTATCTTCAATTATCTGTCTATCCTAAACTTCAAGAATCCCGCCCCATGCCTCAAATAGCTGAACTCTTCCACGCCATGAGCTACGGACCCGCGCCGGAATCCGACGCCGCGGCCCAGGCCTGGCTGGAATCCCACAAGCGCCATTTCGACCTCTTCATCAATAACCAGTGGGTGCCGCCGGCCGAAGGCAAGACCCTCACGGTCAGCAACCCGGCGCGCGCGGAAACCCTGGCGCAAGTCGCCGACGCCTCCGCCGCCGACATTGACGTCGCGGTCCAGGCCGCGCGCGCTGCCTACGAAACCTGGTCGGCGCTCCGCCCCCATCAGCGCGCGCGCCATCTCTACGCCATCGCCCGCAACGTGCAGAAGCACGCGCGCTTGCTGGCGGTCGTCGAAAGCCTCGATAACGGCAAAGCCATCCGCGAAGCGCGCGATATCGACATCCCGCTGGTGGCGCGCCATTTTTACTATCACGCCGGCTGGGCGCAACTGATGGAAAGCGAACTGCGTGACTATCGGTCCCTGGGCGTCGTCGGACAAGTGATTCCCTGGAATTTCCCGCTCTTGATGCTGGCTTGGAAGATCGCGCCGGCCATTGCCATGGGCAATACGGTTGTCATCAAGCCCGCGCCTTACACGCCGCTTTCCGCCCTGCTCTTCGCCGAGGTCATCGCGGAAGCCGGCACCCCGCCCGGCGTCGTCAACATCGTCACCGGCAGCGACGAAGCGGGGGCGTCCCTGGTGGCGCACAGCGACCTGGACAAGGTCGCCTTCACCGGTTCGACAGCGGTCGGGCGCATCATCCGTCGGGTGACAGCCGGCACTGGCGTCAAACTCACATTGGAACTGGGCGGCAAGTCGCCCTTTGTGGTCTTCGACGACGCGGATCTGGACGGCGCCGTTGAAGGTTTGGTTGATGCTATTTTTTTCAACCAGGGCGAGGTTTGCTGCGCTGGATCGCGCCTGCTGGTACAAGAAAATATCGCCGACAGATTCATCGGCAAGCTGAAAGGGCGCATGTCTCGCCTGCGCCTGGGGGACGCCCTGGACAAGGGCATTGACATTGGCGCAATCGTCGATCCCGTCCAGCGAGACAATATCGCCGACTGGGTCAAGCGAGGAATCGAGGATGGCGCCGAGGTCTATCAACCGGAGATTGAATCGCCCGACATGGGCTGCTTTTATCCGCCGACGCTCTTGACAAATGTTGAAGCGGCCTCGGCAGTGGCGCAGCAGGAGATCTTCGGCCCGGTGCTCGTGGCGATGAGCTTCCGAACGCCCGGCGAAGCAGTTGAACTGGCGAACAATACGCGTTACGGTCTGGCTGCTTCGGTCTGGAGCGAGAACATCAGCCTAGCATTGGATACCGCGCGCAAGATCAAAGCCGGAAGCATCTGGATCAACAGTACCAACTTGTTCGATGCGGCGGCCGGTTTCGGCGGCTATCGCGAAAGCGGCTTCGGGCGCGAGGGCGGCAAGGAAGGCCTCTTCGCCTATCTGCGACCGCGCTGGATGGAGCGGTCCCGCCCGCAAATGGATGATGCTCCCGATGACTGGGACGCCCATGTACCCCCGGCGCCTCCTGCCCTGGGCAATACCGCAGGGGGCGACTCGCCCATAGACCGCACGGCGAAACTGTACATCGGCGGCGCGCAGAAACGTCCCGATGGCAATTATACGCGCTCAATCGTAGCGCCGTCCGGCGCGGCAGTCGGTCAAGCTGGCGATGGCAACCGCAAAGACATTCGGGAGGCCGTGGAAGCCGCCCGCAAGGCCAAGAACTGGGCCTATTACGCGCCCCACGCTCGGGCGCAGATCTTGTATTACATCGCGGAAAACCTGTCGGCGCGCCGCGACGAATTCGCCCGGCGCATCACTATGATGACAGAGTGCGAGCCGGCCTTGGCCGAGCGGGAAGTCGAGGCCGCGATCGACAGATTCTTCCACTGGGCCGCGTTCGCTGACAAGTCAGGAGGGGGCGTTCAAGAGACGACGCTGCGCGGCTTGGTGGCCGCTATTCACGAACCTATCGGCGTCATCGGCATCGCCTGCCCCGACGCCCGCCCGCTCCTGGCCTTCACGTCCTTGCTCGCGCCCGCGATCTCGCGCGGCAACACCGTTGTGTGCCTGCCCTCCCCGATCTACACGCTGAGCGCGACCGATCTCTATCAGGTCTTCGATACGTCCGACTTGCCGGCGGGCGTGGTCAACATCGTCACCGGCGATCGCGACCATCTCGTGAAGACCCTTGTCGAGCATGACGACGTCGATAGCCTGTGGTACTTCGGCAGCGCCGAGGGCAGCAGACAAGTTGAAGCGCGCTCGGCAGCAAATATGAAGCGAACCTGGGTCAACTACGGTGCCGATCGTGATTGGTTTGATCCGGTCCAAGGCGCAGGCGCCGAGTTCATCCAGGAATCGATACAGGTCAAGAATATCTGGGTGCCAACCGGCGCTTAGCCAAGCGTATCTAATAATTCTAATAAAGTGTGAAGCATTAAATTCGCGCCATTGACGCAATCAGCAGCGCTCGTGAACTCCATTGGGTTGTGGCTGATGCCGCGCGCCGACGGGACGAAGAACATAGCAGCGGGACAGATTTGGGCCAGCGACTGACTGTCGTGGCCGGCGAAACTCAGCATACGCTGATGGGAGAGGCCGAGCGCGGCGGCCGCCCGTTCAATCGCGGACATGACCGTCTCGCTCATCCGCGCCGGGTGGACGGCCGGCGTTTCCTCGAAGGATGCCCGCAAATCAAATTTGCGAGCGCATTCCTCCAGCAAGCCTAGCAGATCGCCGCCCATGGCGGCCATTTCTTCCCAGGAACCGTGTCGGAATTCCAGCGCCAGATCGACCTGGGCCGGGACGATGTTGAATGCGCCGGGCTTGGCGCTGATTATCCCGACATTACAGACGCCCGGACTGTAGTTGTCCATGACATGCCGTCGCGCGCGCGACACAAAACTTGCTGCTCCCCAAAGCGCGTCTCGCCGTTGCCGCATCGGCTTGGTACCCGCGTGCGCCGCCTCGCCGTACAAGGTCAGTTTCAGGGAACGTATCCCGACGATGGCATCAACCACGCCGATGTCGATGTTCTCGTCTTCCAGGCGCGTGCCTTGTTCGATATGCAATTCGATCCAAGCCAGGACGTCGTCTCGGCGCGCCGCCAACATGGACTCGCGGGAGATGCCGGCGGCGTCCAGCCGCTTCGTCAGTTCTCCCGGCGAGATCTTGGCGCGGTCGAAGTCTGCCGGCTTGATCTGCCCGGCCAGCGCGCGGCTGCCCATCAAGCCCATAATCGCGCCTTCTTCGTCGGTGAAGTTGAGGGCCTCCAGCGTGACTTTCGGCCGAATGCCGTGATCCTTCATCGTCCGCAGCGCCTCGAAGGCGACCAAGAGTCCCAGCGCGCCGTCATAGCGCCCGCCATTGGGCACGCTATCGAGATGGGAACCGGCCAGTATGCGCTTGTCGCTCGGCGGATCGCTCCACAGAATCGCCGATTGATTGCCCGCCCCGTCCAGCGCGTAGCCGAGTCCGGCTCGGGCGATTTTGCCGCGATACCACTGCCGCGCCTCAAGATCGTGGACTGTCAAGGCTGGGCGGGATACGCCACCCTCGGCAGTGGCGCCAATCAGCGACAGTTCGCGCAGGTCGGCCAGAAAGCGTTTCTCGTTGATCTTGAGCATGGTATTTTCCTCCAGTGGCGCGAGGTTAGCGCAGATATAGCGTATTGACCAGCCGGCCGTCGCGAGCAATGCGTATCGAGCCTGCTGAATTGCCCCCGCGCCACCCCCATGTTGCTCCAGTTTCTTAGGCCGTGGAAGGGCTGGAGGGCGCGGTATTGCTGGGTTTGTGGTTTGGCGGGGCGGCAGGTTTTTTTAACCACAAAGACACAAAGTGCACAAAGAAGCGCAGAGAGGGTTTTGGCGAGCGACACAAGTGCCGCCCCTACGGGTTTGGAAGTGATGCTTTGCGCCGTCCCAAGTTCCGCCTTACCTAACAATCCGCGTTCGATTACAATAGCGAAATTCTTGGCAGAGGCTATTTCTGGAGTATGGCATGCAACTCTATTCATGGAATGTCAACGGCATACGCGCCGCGCAGCGCAAAGGTTTTCTGGATTGGTTCAGGGCAGCGCAACCGGATGTCTTGACCATCCAGGAAACCAAAGCCCATCCCGAGCAACTCGACGCCGAACTGCGGCAGCCGGAGGGCTATCATAGCTGGTGGGTCAGCGCCGAAAAGAAAGGATACAGCGGCGTCGGCTTATTCAGCAAAAGGGAACCCAAGGACATCAAGCTGGGCTTGGGCATCGAGAAGTTTGATAGCGAAGGACGCACGATTATCGCCGATTATGGGGATTTCACCTTGATGAGCACCTACCTGCCCAATGGCAAGGGCAGCGATGAGCGCTTGCATTACAAGATGGAATACAAAGAAGCATTCCTCGATTATGCCAATGGCTTGCGGGCGGAAGGCAAGCCGGTGGCATTTTGTGGCGATATCAACACGGCGCATAACGAAATCGACCTGACGCATCCCAAGCCGAATTCCAAATATTCGGGCTTTCTGCGTATCGAGCGCGACTGGATGGACAAGGTGGTGGAGGGTGGTTACATAGACACGTACCGGCACCTGAATCCAGAACAGGAAGGGGCATATTCCTGGTGGTCGCTGCGCAGCGGGGCGCGGGCAAAGAATGTAGGCTGGCGGATCGACTATTTCTTCATCTCGCCGGACCTGCTTGACAAGATGGTCACGGCGGAGATCCATGCTGATGTCATGGGCAGCGATCATTGTCCGATCAGTTTGACCTTGGATTTTTGAATTTAACCACCGAAGGCGCCGAGAACGCCGAGGGGCGAGCCAGTGGCTCGCCCTTTCTTGTTATGGGTCAGGAGGGTATGGTGCTAGGGCTGGGGTGACAGGTTTTTTTGGTCGCAGGGATGCGGAAAGCTGTGTTTTAGGCGGCCTAAGAGGTCGCGTGGACACTGATCGTCGGTCGCCCCTACGGGTTTCGAGGTGATTATGGATGGGATTCAGGTTCTTTGGCCGCAGAGGCGCAGGGGATTATAACCGCCGAGGACAGCGAGAATAATCCTAACAGTATTGTTGCTCGCCGTGTTTTAAGCAGTTCCAAACGGATGTGGAAGAATTTCAGCGTATTACAGGCAGATTAGCGCCATGGGACGGCAATCGTGACTAGTGCGACAAGCACAAAGACTACAGCGATGGCAATAAGGATGGCGATCGAAACCAAGAGTGCGGGATCATTGAGGATGAGGTGGTTGATCTTGGCGTCAATCCGCTGCTTTAAGCTGACTTGCTCGGGGGGCAACTCCTGGTTCCACAGTTCGGATCGCGAACGAATGCGGGTGCGGGTCCGAAGCCGGCGTTGGTTTGCGGCGCCAACGCTATTTGAACGAAGTCCTTCCAGCATGACCTGGCCGGATTCGCGTGTTTCGCCGGCCGGCCGTTTGACAGAATCCAATGTTGCAGCCGCACCTGCGCTTGCCAGCGCGTGATGATACTGTTGCGTGGTGAGATATTGGCTGTGATAGGCGTTGATCTGCAAGACAGAGCTTCGCAATTCTCGCAATTGATAGTCATCCAGACTCATCCAGTCGACTCCGAGAGAAGCGTCATGCCGCTCAAGTAGAAAGGACTCAAAGGCGTTCAGATCGCCTGTCTGAACGATGGCGAGCAACTCGATGCCATAGTCGCCGTCTCGCTCGGCCAAGACCCCCTGAATGAAGCCGGGAGGATCTTGCGTTTTATCAATGCGATAGGAATCGCTGTCGACATCCCGCACGACACAAACGTAACTGGCCGGCAATTTCAACTTTGGCAAGGCTATGTAACTACTCGGTGGCAAGCTCTGCAAGCAATGCTCCTTCAGCGCCAAGCGCGTCTCGCTCTCGTCTTCGCAGGTTTCGAACTGTAGTTATATTATAGACAGAACGCGGCAGGAAGCAGGGTTTCCGGTCGCTATCCTTTTCGGTTGAAACAGAAGATTTAATCACCGAAGTCAGCAAGAGCACCGAGTATTTTCGGGTGGCCCGATAGGTCCCCCTGTTTACGTAAACCGCGTCGCTCATGCGACCAGAACGCTCACGATTTTGCGTGAGCGGGACATTCCTGCGACCTTGTCGCCGATTACGCGCCGTGAGTCTACATGATCGGTTTGTATTCTGTGGCCGGGTTGCTCTCTACCGATCCTACGCGGTGATGAGCCGGGATTCACCGTATAATGGAAGCATGATCATCCATGATATCCTCCGCGACAGCTATCAGAACACGCTGAAGGCGCTGGTGATGGGCACATCGCCGGAGTCGCTGGCGCGGGCGCGCGAACGAGCCTTCGTCAAGGCCCTGGCGACACAATTTGAGGCGCGTTACGAGGGCGAAGAATTTCGTACATTCTCCCTCTATGGACGCGGCAATCTCGCGGACTTCGGGGGCGAGCAATTGCTCTTCGACATTGAAGTTTGCCGCGTGGCCAGCGCCAGTTCGGCGCAGCGCAAGAAGGAAACGTTTTACGTCGTGCGAGAAGCGCTTTGGCAAGTCGAAATCGACTTGTCGCAGGACTGGCGGCGAGTCGTCTTCGCCATGAATCGACTCCGCTGCGGGGCTGCGGAGAACAAGCTCGTGATCGCAGCTGCGCCCAGGACTGCGCAGGACAATTTTCTCAAGACGCTGGAACAGCCCGACGCGGTCCCCGGCGAAAAGTTTTACCTGGCGACGATCCCGCATCCGCGCGACTGGGAGGACGACGAAGAAACGCTGATGATCTGGCAGTTCGCTGAGGGCGAATGGCAAGCAGTCACATAGAGGCTGCCGAGTTCCGCTTTCGCGCGTCAATTTGGAACTTATGCGAGCAAGTTGACGGACCATATGTGAAGTGCGTGAAAGCAAGGCCGCTCGGCGGCAAGGAATAAGTCTGCCGCGCTCAGACAAGATAACAAGCCATCTTCTTGCATGAGCAAGGGAGTTTGTTAAAAAGGACGACAAATGCTCAAAATATATCTTTTGCTCGGCCTGGCGCTCGTGATCATCGGATTGACCGTCGTGGTACAGAACAAAGATGTTTCCACATATCGCGTGTGGTCTACCGTGGACCGTGTGAGCGTATCGCCATCGGAGGCGGAGGCGGGCATTGACCGAGCGTGGGACTTGTGGGTCAACGGCAGTCACGGCGATGCCTGCGCCCTGGCCTTACAGAGCGACATCGCCCGTTATCCGCAGAATATCGATATCCAACTCTATCGCGAGATTCCCTCCACAGCCAATTGCGACGGCGACGAAGCTATCTTCGAAAGGCGCTTGCCGCTCACTGGCGAATTGGTCGCCGGGCAGCCGCCCTATCTCATTATCAACAGTCAGGTTTGGGCGATTTCTTACCCAGCCGGGAAGGCCGACGGCGTTCCCATGTTCGAAGCGCAGGAACTGATGCCGGTACAAGTCGAGCAAGCTGGTTTGGCCGCCAGCGCCGATGCAGCGGAACGAGTCGAATTGCGCATCCGAGGGTTTCAAGCGATCGGCTGCGATTTGCCCGAGCTGTACTCCATGCGGGTATCCGCCGAAAGCGTATTGTTGGGCGCCTTCAACGCGATCGCCGCGGATACGGCCTGCCCGGCCATGCTGGTCCCGATTGATGACAAAGTGACCCTTCCTGCAACGGATGCGGGGTCAGATGCGTTATTCAAGTTGAACGCAATTCCGATCAATGAACTGGAGATGCCAGAAATGAGCCCCATCGACAAAGTCTTGACCAATATCCTCGATGTGACGGTCAAGATCGCAAAGTCCGAGGCGACGCGCGTCAGCCTCGATGTCCAAGGCGAGCACCCGGACGGCTGCGACTTGCCGGTTGTCGTCAACCAGGCCCGTCAGGGCAACAACATCACAGTCGAGGTGTATCGCGAAGTGCCGGTTGATATGTTCTGCCCGATGATACTTCAGCCCTATCAGGATACGATCCAGCTGAATGGCGACTTCGGGCCAGGCGAATACATCATCAACGTCAATACCTACACGCAGGCATTGGAGATTTAGGGGAGCACAACATGCGAGGATTCAAGACCGCCCTGTGCGCGGTGGTATTTGTGTTTGGCAGCCTGTATACGTCCCTTGGGCAAGAGCCAAGTCAAGCCATCGCGATTACCGTTTACAACCAGGGCACCGCCCTGATCCGCGAGCAACGCCGGCTGACGCTGGACGAGGGCATCAACCGGATCGACTTGCGCGATGTCGCCGCCACGATTGATCCAACGTCTGTGAGCTTGCGTTCGCTGAGCAATCCCGACGGGACTGTCGTGCTGGAGCAGAATTACAGCTACGATTTGGTCAACAGCGCGGCGCTGCTGTCCCGCTATCTGGACGAGACGATCAAGATCACAGCGGCGGACGGCACGCTCTACAGTGGAGAACTGTTAAGCGGGCGCAACAGCGAAGCGATCCTGCGGACGGAGACCGGCGAAATCGTCGTCGTGCGCCTGCATGAGGCGCGCGACATACGCTTCCCGGCCCTGCCCGATGCTTTGATCACGCGCCCGAGTTTGCAGTGGCTGTTGCACAGCACGTCGGCGGGCGAGCAAGATATCGAATTGACCTACCTTGCCGGCGGCATGAATTGGACGGCCGACTACAATTTGCTTTTGACCAGCGACCAGAGCAGCTTTGACCTGAAAGGGTGGGTTACGCTGAATAACCATAGCGGGCGCGCCTTCAGCGAGGCGCGGCTGCGGCTGGTGGCCGGCGATCTCAGCCGGATCCAGCCCAAGGCGATGTTGGCGGAGGCGCGCGAGGAGATGGCCTTCGACATGAGCGGCCGGGGCGGCGGCGGCGTTGCCCAGCGCGACTTCTTCGAATACCAGTTGTACGAAATCGCGCGGCCGGTGACTATCGGCAACAACGAGACCAAGCAGATCGAATTCGTCAAGGGAGGGCAGATCGCGGCAGAGACGTTCTTCGTCTTCGACAAGTCTCCGCAATTCGGCGCTTATTATTCGCCGGTTGACTATCCGGAAGGCTATGGCGTCGACGACAGCGATGACGTGCTTGCGTATCTGGAATTCAACACGGGCGAGGAGAGCGGCTTGGGCGCGGACCTGCCGGCCGGGCGCATCCGCGTCTATCAACAGGACGGCGACGGCGCCGGATTGCTGATCGGCGAGAATCTGATTAATCACAGTCCCGAAGGCGAAGCTGTGCAGATCCTACTGGGCAAGAGTTTTGATCTGGTCGGGGAGCGTTGGCAGACCAGGTATCAAACTGTGTCGCGCGATGTGGCGCGGGAAAGTTTTGAGATCCGCCTGCGCAACCGCAAGGAGGATGAATCGGTCGAGATTCGCGTGCCGGAACGGCTCTATCGCTGGAGCGATTGGGAGATTGTAGAAAGCTCCCGCCCGTTCGAAAAGCTGGATTCTTCCACCATCGAGTTCCGCGTCGAGGTTGGCCCGGGCGCGGAAGAGGTTCTGACGTACACGGTGCAGTACAGCTACCCAAGCGATCGCTAGTGATTTTCGGGCGACCGGATTGGTCGCCCCCTACGGGTTTCGAGGTGGCAGTTGTTCTGTATTTCAAGCGATAAGGGATAGGCAAGCTGAACATGGATCTGAAGATGTGCTGTTAGAAGCGGCAATGCGTTAAAATGGTGGCAGGTCGCCAAGAGTCAAACGATAGTCTGCAATGAAAACGGAAGCCCTCGAGACGGAAAACGGAATCGGTCCAGCGGACGGGCGGCTGCGCAGGTTGCTGCCGCGCGACTTCCGAACGGCGGCCAGGCTGGCGCCGCCTGCCGCTTACATATGCGTCCTGCGCGATCCAAACGCCAAGGCCTATCGGATCGAGTCTACCGAGGAGCCCAAGGCGTTAATCGACGCGCTGATGCAGACAGGGGATTATCAGTTTGGCATTGAATTGGTCGCGCTTTTGGCAAGTGATGATCTGGCTGCCAGCGCAGCTTACCTGGACGACAAACACGGCGCGGTCTTGAGCAGTGATTGGCTCGTTTTTGACGCGCATCAGGTCGCGGCGCTCAACCGGTCGGTGCTGGTCGCGCAGCAACGCAACAGTTACTACATTTTTCCGGAGCAGCAGACAGTGGCCCAGCGCAGCGTAGGCAGGCGTCGCGATGTCAAGCGATTCTGGTCGGGACGGGAGCGCGACCGCAGGCGATGGCAGCGAAGGAGCGAATTGCTTCGCGACCTGGAAATCGAAGAAGAAGAGCCTCTTTTCGGGTATTTCACCAGCAAGCATATCGAGATTTGCTTCAAGATTGCGTTGCTGATATTTGTTTTGCTGTATTACTTGGCTAGGTACAGTTGAGCGCTGTGGCGGGCTTGTGCGGCGCGGGTGATTTTCCGGGGGCCCCGTCCAGTTGTCAGGTGGCTACGGTTCTTAATTTCAAGCGGCTTTGACAGGCTGCGCTAGTCGGGGGTTTGGCAGACGCCGTAGCTGCTGCGCATGAAAGCCACCTGGGAGTCAAAGGCTTCGCTGTCGGCGGGATCCCAAAGGCGTTGATACTGCCCGCCGCTCTCTAGGAGCCATGAGTTCTTGATGTCTTCGATATCGGTCTGCAAGATGCGCAGGACGCGCCACTGAATACGCGGATCGAGGATGGGGAAGACGACTTCGACGCGGTTGAGCAGATTTCGGCGCATCAGATCGGCGCTGCCCAAATAGAGTTGCTGATGTTCGGGGGCGTTGCGGAAATAATAGATGCGGCTGTGTTCCAGGTAGCGGCCTACAATGCTCTTGACAGTGATGTTCTCGCTCAAACCCGGTATGCCGGCGCGCAAACAGCAGAGGCCCCGGACGATCAGGTCGACTTTGACCCCGGCTTGCGAGGCCTGATAAAGTTTTTCAATCATGTGATCTTCTTCAAGCTGGTTCATTTTGAAGATCAGGCGGGCTTCCTCGCCGCGCTCTGCGGCGGCGATTTCATTGTCAATCAGCGCGACGAGGGCGTCATGCAGGTATTCGGGGGCCACCAGCAAGCGGCTATAGGCGGTATCGGGCGCGTAGCCGGTCAAGCGGTTGAAGAGCCGCGAGGCATCGTCGGCGATCTGTTCGTCGCAAGTGAACAAGCCGATATCGGCGTAAAGGCGGGCGGTTGTGGCGTTGTAATTGCCCGTGCCCAGGTGCACATAGCGGCGCAAGCCATCTCGTTCGCGGCGCACGACCATTGAAATTTTGGCGTGGGTCTTGACGGGGAGCTCTTCCACGCCATAGACGACATGGACGCCCTTTTCTTCCAGGGCGGTAACCCACTCCAGGTTATTTTCTTCGTCGAAGCGCGCTTTGAGCTCGACCAGGACGGTCACTTGTTTTTCGTTGTCGCGGGCGTCCATCAGCGCGTTGACAACCGGCGAATTGGACCCGACGCGATAGAGCGTTGTCTTGATGGCGAGCACGTCGGGATCGCGCGAGGCGCGCCTGAAGAAGTCCTCGACCGGGGAAAAAGAATCGTAAGGATGGTGGACGATAACATCTTGTTTGCGGATGACTTCAAAAAAGTCAGAGCCTTTGTTGAAGGGTTCGGGCAGGCGCGGCACGTAGGGCGGGTCCTTGAGATCGGGCCGGTCGACCTGCAAGACCTCGAAGAGATCGGCCGAGCCCAGTTCGCCTTCGATGGTATAGACTTCCTGGTTTGAAGGCACTTCCAGGGAGCTCATCAGTCGGCTGAGCATGCGCTGGCTGATTTCGGCCGGCACGCTCAAACGGACCACCGAGCCAAAGCGCCTTTCGCGCACGCCCTGTTCGATGATGGATTTGACATCCAGCAGGTCTTCGTCCTGCTCGTGCTCGTAATCGATATCAGCGTTGCGCAAGATGCGGAAGGGAAAGGCCTCCACGATATGCATACCGGGGAAGAGTTCCGACAAGTGATCGGCGATGATGTCTTCCATCCACAAGAAGTGGTAGCCGTCCTGCTCGATGCCGGAATAACTGCCCATGACCGATTCCAAGCGCACGATGCGCGGCAGCACATCAACCGGCACTTTGATGCGCGCAAACTCGAATCCCGAAGCCATATCATCGTCGGCGCGTTCAAGATAAACGCCAAGATTGAGACTCAGATTGGAAATGAAGGGAAAGGGCCGGGCGTGATCAACCGCCAGCGGCGTTAGCACCGGGAAGACCTCGGAGCGAAAGTAATAGGACAAGGCCTCTTGTTCCTCGGCGGACAATTGATGGGTTTTGAGAAAGCGAATGCTTTCTTTTTCGAGCAGGTCGAAGACGTGACGGCGGACCCGCCGCTGCCGCGCGATTAGCGCAGCGACTTTTTCGTGAATGGTGCGCAGCAGTTGGGTTGGGGTGATGCCGTCGGGACGGGTCTTGGGATTGTTGATGTGCAACTTCTGAAAATAGCCCGCCACGCGCACCATATAGAATTCATCGAGGTTGTTGCCGACGATGGCGATGAATTTTACCCGCTCCAGCAAGGGCGTCGATTCGTCCTCGGCCAGGGCCAGGACGCGCTCTTGAAAGTCCAAGGTGCTGATTTCCCGGTTGATGAAGTTTTCCGGCGACAGGCCGGATGGGCGATTCTGTACTGCTTCACTCATAAAGCAACCTAACTTTGGGCGTCGCTACTCAATATTCATAATACTGTAATATTGGCGGAATTGCGAAACAGTTATGTTTCCCCCACCCTACGCTCTCTCCCCCATGAAGAGGGAGGGACTTAAACGCCCCTTGCATCCGAACTTCGCAGCCTATTTTATTAGACAACTTGACTGTCCACAAAAACGGGGGAGCTTCAAGGAAAGGGCCAGCGATTGGGCCTTTTCTGAAGTATCCGCAGAATTCACCCTGCTTGGCAATCTGCGGACGAGTAAACTTGGCGCAACCGAAGGGCGGATAGTCGCGTATAATGAAGAAGTGTCACAGTTGGAGGAGTTGGGGGATGAACTTCAAAGTCGGAATCGGAATTATCATTGCGGTTATTATCGGCGCCTTGCTGCTTTCGGGGTTGCTGGGCAAGTTAATTGGCTTGGCGATTTCGCTGGCGATATGGGGTTTCGTCGGCTATCTGGCGGGCAACCTGGTGCGAGGCGAAGGTTATGGCTTGCTGGGCAATATCGCGCTGGGCATTCTGGGCGGGTTCGTCGGATCGCTGTTGGTCACGCTCATGGGCTTTGCCGGCTTGGTGAAGGTGCCGTTTGTGGGCGGGATTTTGGTTGGCGTGTTGGGCGCGGTGGTGGTGGTATTGGTGAGCAAGTTTTTCGCGAAGGAAGCTGGGGCGGAGTAGCTGACCAGGCGCAAGCGGTCTGAATATCATTCCTCGTGAAGAATGAAATCTCTGATTTTGTTGGCAGCTTGGTTGCGACCATGCTCGACACCGCGCTTATAGCCCTGCTCATAAGCGCAGTATGGGCACTTATGTCGACCAGCGCCCGACTGATTTTTATGTAAGCTTTTCATCAGATCGTCCAACTTGAGGCGGCTGTATTCATTGCGTTTTCCGGCATGCTGCGGGCAATCGAAAGCCATGCTCATCTCCTCTAATAATTCGTAATCAGCAGTTCATCCACCGCGCCTCTTCCGTCCGCCTTGCAATTGACTGCACGCGGCGCATGCACAATGGACATGTTGAAAGCTCGACCTCCGTAAAGCTCCCGAATAAAGGGCGTATCACTGTTGGAAAGCATCAGATGCGCGCCGCGCTCGTGAAGCCGCAAGCAGCAATCGCGCAGTGTAACTTGATCCTGCTGTCCGAAACCGCCTGTTGTGTAGCTAGTGAACGAGGGTGTCGATTGCAGCGGATGATAAGGCGGGTCAAAATAGACGAAATCGCCCGCCCCCGCGTTCACCCGGCCGAAGTCGCTCAATAGGATAGCTGCGCCTTAAAGCGCGACATGGCAGGCGCGGAGATTGTGCTCGTCGCAGATTGCCGGTTTGCTGGCGCTGCCGATGGGGACGTTGAACTGGCCTTTGCTATTGACGCGCCAGAGACCGTTGTAGCAGGTCTTGTTGAGGTAGATGAAGCGGGCGGCTAAATCAACGCGGTCATCCAGATCGTGCTGACTGCGAATCTTGTAATAGTAGTCTTTGCAGTGCTCAGCCGCGTGCTGCCGCAGCTTGTCGATGAGAGGTTCGGGATCGCGCTTGATGACTTGATAGGTGTGGATCAGGTCGAAATTGACGTCACTGAGATGGGATGCCCCCCCCCCGTTGCTGCATATTACGTAATGCAAAAAACAAAGCGCCACCGCCGAGAAAGGGTTCATAGTAATTATTGAAAACAGCCGGCATTCTCGCCAGCAGTTCCGGCAGCAGACTGCGCTTGCCGCCGACCCACTTCACAAAGGGTTTTGCAGCCGGCGGGCCCGTCGCGTCATTCGCAGATGACAAAGACAGTTGTCCCATCCAAGTCTCGCTTAATGCATTTGTAAAGTCTCTTTTGTGCGCATTTGCCCGCACATTTGATCTATATGATCAGTTTGGATTTTTGTCAAGTCGCAGCAAAGCGGGAATACAAAAAAAGAAAACTTCTATGTTATACTTGCCGATCTATATGGAAACGACTTTTCGCGGTCGCGCGAAGGGGACGCAATGGCATCACCAAGCAAAGACATGCTCCTAGACTGGTACCGGCAGATGGTACTGATCCGGGAATTCGAAGAAACTTGCCATCGGCTCTACGAAGAAAAACGCATCACAGGCGTGTACATGCACCTCTATAGCGGGCACGAAGCCAGCGGGATCGGCTCGATGGCGGCGCTGCGCCCGAGCGACCATGTCATCACGGCTTATCGCGACCACGGCATCGCGCTGATTTTGGGCATGGATCCCGGGGCGGTGATGGCGGAAATGATGGGCAAAAAGACCGGCAGCAGCGGCGGCAAGGGCGGCTCGATGCACCTGGCATCGGCCGAGCACAATTTCTGGGGCGGCTATGCGATTGTGGGCGGGCATTTGCCGCTGGCGGCGGGCATTGCGCTGGAAGCGCGTTATCGCGGCAGCGATGACGTTACCATGACCTATGTCGGCGACGGGGCCACCAACAATGGCTATTTCCACGAATCGCTGAATATGAGTTCGATCTGGGATTTGCCGGTGGTCTGGATAATCGAAAACAACGGTTACGGCATGGGCACGGAAGTGAACCGCGCCAGCGGACAAATTGAGTTGCATCGCAAGGCGGAAGCCTACGGCATCAAGAGCTTTGGCCGCGTCAACGCGCAGGATGCCCTGGAAGTGTACGCTGTGGCGACGCAGGCGGTCGATTATGCGCGAAAGCATGGACCGGCTGTGGTGGAGCACGTGACCTATCGCTATCGCGGACATGGCGTTTCCGACAAGCAATACGATTCCCGCGAAGATATGTCGGCCGAGTTGCGCGAATGGATGGACTGTCGCGAGCCGATCAAGATCCTGCGCGATCAGATCTTAAAAAAGCACACAGGGGTGAAAGCGGTTTTGGCTGCGCACGAGGAAGACGCCAAGCGGATTGTCAAAGGCGCGGTCGAATTTGCCGAAGCCAGTGAATTGCCGACGACTTATCAAGAGCTATTTCAGAACACCTATGTTCATTCGAAGATGGTTCACAAGACCGACATGAGCGTGGGCGCCGGCATCGATTAGAGCGCAGAAGCCGGCAGCCGCTCGGCGCGTAACCGGCGGAAGAGTCTGCCGCGCGGACAGGACATTATGAACGTACTTGTTGGATGAGAAACGGGGCATATCGAAAAAGATAAATTGCAGACTTGCATCAGACAAGGGAAACGCGATGGCTGGTAGAAATGTGGCCATGCGGGAAGCCATCCGCAGGGCCTTGCAAGAAGAGATGCGCCGAGATGAGAACGTCTTTGTCATGGGCGAAGAGGTGGCATACTGGCAAGGTACGCATCGCGTCACACGGGGCTTTCTGGAAGAATTTGGCGAGAGGCGCGTGCGCGACACGCCGATCAGCGAGATGGCGATTGGCGGCGTGGCAGTGGGCGCGGCGATGGCCGGCTTGCGGCCGGTGGCCGAATTCATGACCATCAACTTCGCTTTTTTGGCGCTAGACGCTATCGCCAATCACGCGGGCAAGGTGCGTTACTTCTTTGATGGCATGTTCAAAGTACCTTTGGTTTACCGAGCCGCGAGCGGCTGGGGGAACCAAGCGACGGCGTCGCATTCGCATAGTCCGGAGCCGATCTTCGCGCATTTTCCCGGCGTTTATGTGGGCTGCCCTTCCAACTCGATGGATGCTTACGGCATGTTGAAAACGTCGATTCGCGACGACAACCCGGTGCTCTTCACCGAGAGCATCGCCCTGTATCCCAAACCGGGTCCGATGCCCGACGATGAGGACACCGACTATCTGATTCCCATCGGCAAAGGCGATATCAAGCGCGAGGGGAGCGATGTGACGCTGGTGGCTTACGCGCGGGGCGTCGACTGGGCATTGCAGGCGGCGCGCCAATTGGCGCGGGAGGGCGTGGAGGCGGAAGTGGTCGATTTGCGCTGGCTGCGCCCGCTGGACATGGATCTGGTTTACAGCAGCTTCAAGAAAACCAACCGCTGCGTCATCGTGGAAGAATCGCTGCCTATGTACAGCTTCGGCAGCGAGATTGCCGCGCTCTTGCAGGAGCACATGTTTGATTACATGGACGCGCCGATCAAGCGGGTCGCGGCGGAGGACGTTCCCCTGCCCTACTCCAAAGAGATAGAGCTTTTGGCCTTGCCGGACGCGCAAAAGGTCGCCGACGCGGTCAAGGAGATAGTTTAGATGGCATACGAAGTCAAGCTTACAACCGATGGATTGCTGATCAACTGGCTGCGGGAGGTGGGCGAGACTGTCACGGCAAGCGATGTCATTGCCGAAGTGGAAGCGGACAAGGCGACAGTCGAGATCGAGGCTGGCAGCGAGGGCACATTGCTGGAACTGCGCGCGGAACCCGGCGACGAGATCGGCGAGGGAGTTGTGATTGCGGTTATCGGGGCAGCGGGCGAGGTCGTCGCGTCAGAAGCAGATGCCGGGCCGGCAGCGGGCGAAGCGACGGCGCCCGCGCCCGACACCAATGGCAAGTCAATGACTGACGACGGGCGCGTCAAGGCATCGCCGCTGGCGCGGCGCATGGCGGCGGAAAAAGGCATTGATCTCGGCCGCGTACAAGGGACCGGACCCGGCGGCAGGATCGTCAAATCGGATATCGAGAATTTCGCCGAAAAGCCCATGCTGCCGCCCATGCCGGCAACGCCCCCGCCATCGGGGGGCCAAGCGACCTGGGGCAAGCTGCCCGAAGAGGACGTCGAGGTCATGCCGCTGTCGCGGATGCGCCGGGCGATCGCCGAGGGCACCATCCGCAGCAAGAGCAATACGCCGCATTTCTATGTGACGGTTGAAGCCGATGTCGAGCCGCTGCTGGCGCTGCGAAAAGAGATCAACAGCGCTCTGGCGGAAGACGGCATCAAGATCAGCGTCAACGATCTGTTGATCAAAGCCCTGGCGCTGAGTTTGCGGGCATTCCCCAACCTGAACAGTCATTATTACGGCGATCGACTGGTGCAGCACCAACGCGTCAACATCGGCATTTCGGTGGCGCTGCCGGAAAATGGTTTGGTCAATGTGGTCTGTCACGACGCCGACACTGTTTCGCTGCGCGAGATGGCGGTCAATAACAAGGCGATGTACGAGCGCGCGCGGTCGGGCAAGATCAAGCCGGACGACATCCGCGGGGCGACCTTTACCATCAGCAATTTGGGACCTTTCAACGTCAAGGATTTCTCGGCGATCATCAGTTCGCCGGAAGCGGGGATACTGGCGGTGTCATCGGCGCAGCGCGTGCCGGTGGTGCTGGAGGACGGGACGCTGGGCGTTGGCACGCGGATGAACATGACGCTGAGCGTCGATCATCGTGTCAGCAATGGCGCGGAGGGCGCGGGGTTCATGAATCATCTGCGGGGGCTGGTGGAGAATCCGCTGCGCTTGCTGGATTTGAGACAGGTGTAACGCGGGCTGAGCAATAGCCTGATGTCGAAACGCGTCCTTTTCGTCGCAGCCCTGCACCATCCTGAAGAACTGCAAGCTGATATGCGCAGCGCCGACGCCGGCGAGGCCGCGCCCTTGTTCCCCAGCAGCATGGGACAGCGCTTCTGGGAGCGGGCCATGCGGGCGGCGGGCTACGAGGTCGACGTTTTCTGGCGCAACCTGCCAGGATATGGCGCAAGAGACATTGCCAGGCTGCAAACCGATGTCTTCCGCGAGGGATTGACGCCGGGAAAGATCGCGGCCGGGCTGCTGCGGCGACTGCCGCCGCGACTGCATCCCGACTACCGCCGGCGCAATCAGTTGCTGTTGGAAGCGGCGCGGCGCTTTCGACCGGGCATCGTCTGGCTCTCCGGCGACAACCGCGAGATCTTTCCCGAAACACTGGCACAATTGAAGCGGGAACAGGGTTGCCAGATCATCTACGTGAGCGGCGTGTCGCCCATCGTCTTCTCCCACGCGAATGAACGCGACGCGGCCCGTTTGTATGATCTGGTGCTGGTGAACGACTATTATCATGGCGTGCAATGGCTGGAACTGGGCGCGAAACGGGCCGAATGCCTGCCTTATGTCGGGATCGATCCCGATTTTCATTTCCCGCAGCCTAAGACTGATGTGCCCAAGGACTATTTGTGCGATGTCGGCTTTGTCGGCACGCTGGTCCCGGGGTCGCTCTACAGCGCGCGCGTTGCTGCGCTCGAGAGCCTGCGAGAATTTGATCTGGGCATTTGGAGCATGCACGAAGTGCCGGCAGCGCTGCGATCCTGTCACCGGGGCACCGCGTTGGGCCGGGAGATGCTG
Organism: Chloroflexota bacterium; assembly: GCA_026708115.1. Lineage (GTDB taxonomy): Bacteria > Chloroflexota > Anaerolineae > Aggregatilineales > Phototrophicaceae > UBA6055. The sequence continues at coordinate 74,733 of JAPOVL010000050.1, read as the reverse complement.
CGCGTCTTGTCATCGGTGAAAATCAGCCTCAACGCGCATGGCGATTTCATGCGCTACGGGGGGAATATGCGCCTTTTCGAGACCGCCGCCGTCGGGACTTTTCAGATCGTCGATGATCGGCCGGGCGTCAGCGAGTGGTTCGAGCTAGGGGAGCATTTGGTGACGTATCGTGACTTGGATGATTTGCGGGCGAAGGTTCAGTATTATTTGGAGAACGATGATGAACGGCTGCGGATTGCTGAGAAGGCGCGGGCGCATGTGTTGGCGAATCACCGTTATGATCAGCGCTTGGCGCGGGTGGAGGCGATGCTTGATGAATTGTAGACCCCCAACTATTAGGGCTGCGACCACATAAAGCAACGGTAACAATAATAGCAACGGCAAACAGTTCACGAGGGAGACATAAATGATAGTTTTACCAGCGATTCCGGCAATCGTTGCAGCGCTGACACCGATCGTTCAAGCGGCAGCCGTCTCTGCCGCTATCGGCGGCGTACTTGGCGCGGGAGTCGGCGCAGTCGGCTGTGGTGCAGCAGGAGTCCAGGAACATGGCGCAATCAACCGCGAAGTTGTTGCCCAATCCGCTCATTGCGCGGTTGACGAAGGCGCGAAAGGCGCCGCAATAGGCGGCGCATTTGGCGTAATTGGTCCCGTAGTCGCGCCTGTGATTGCGCCGGTAGCTGCTCCTGTAGTTCAAGTAGCAGACGATGTGGCTGGCGCTGCGCTTCAAGTCGTAGATGACGTCGCTCAGCCTGTAATCAGCATTGTAGACGACGCTGCTCGGCCTGTGATTGGTGCAGTTGACGACGCAGCTAGGCCCATTGTACAAGTCGTAGATGATGCCGCTCGACCCGTACTTCAAGTTGTAGACGACGCTGTTCGCCCCGTACTAAACAAAGTAAGAAACGGAGCAAAATCAGTTAGTAGAGGGGTTAGCTCCGCATTCAATCACGCGCGAAACACCATAAATGCCCGCTTCTTCAACAGACTGCCAGCCGCTTCGGCTACAGAAAGATATGTATATGTAGTTGACGATGCAGCGAATGGACTGCACAAAATCGGGATGACAACAAAACAGCCTAAGATCCGTCTCGACAAGATATCAACTGATATCAAGAGCAAAGTCGACTATGTTTGCATTATCAAGACCGACAAATCATCCGGGCTGGAAGGCACTCTGCTTAATATGTTTTCCAACCAGCGCACAACCCACCCTATTCCGCATTCAGGCATGACAGAGTGGTTCGTTTTGAGCGCCGCTCAAGTAACACAAGCTTGCAGCTATTGACCTGGCGATAGGGGCAAAGATGTAGTGATGATGAGGGAATGCGACCTTTTTCAACCCCATCCCCGGCCTGTGCCCCCTCGGTCCCCCGCATGTCGGGGGAAGTTTCCCAAAACTTTGGGGAAGGGTGACTCGTCTTTGAGATAGGGACGTTTGCGCGAAAAAGGTTTATCTGTATCTGCCGAGAGATTTTGTCTGATTTAGCCGAGCAGGGACGAGGTGACCGCTAGGGCGATCCGTCAGGTCGCGCAGACGCTGACCTTCGATCGCCCTTACCGATTGTCAGGTAATTCTTGTTCTCTATTTTAAGCGACTTCGATACACTAGCGAATTATGGATCAAATTGTCTGGAGTTATGGGAATGACTGACATCATCACTTCAACCGACAAGCACATCCTGCGTCTGCAAATCAACCGATCCCAGAAGAAAAACGCGCTGACGCCGGCTATGTACGACGCCTTGCGCGAAGCCATCGAAGGCGCGGACGCCAGCGACGACATACGCGTTATCTATCTCACCGGCAGCGGGGACAGCTTCAGCGCCGGCAACGACCTCAACAGCTTCTTGAGCGATCCCGGTTCGGTCGCGCCGGCCAACTTCATCAAGGCGATTGCGGCCGCGGGAACGCCGATTGTGGCGGCGGTCAATGGCGTGGCGGTGGGCGTGGGCGTGACCATGCTGCTGCACTGCGATCTGGTTTACGCGGCTGAAGGCGCGATCTTTCGGCTGCCCTTCATCGATTTGGGGTTGGTGCCGGAAGCGGCGTCGACCTATCTGCTGCCGCGCATGGCTGGTTATGGTCGGGCGGCGGAGTTGCTGCTGCTGGGCGAGGTATTTTCGGCTGAAAGAGCGCGTGACTGCGGCATCGTCAATGAAGTGGCGGCTGCGGATGAGTTAAATGAGTTGGCCTGGTCGAAGGCGGAGCAATTGGCGGCCAAGCCGCCCGAGGCGCTGCGCCAGACCAAGATGCTGCTCCGGCGCGGGTCGCAGAAGGCGGTGCGAGAGACGATTGACGCGGAGTTGGAAATCATCGCCGAGCGGCTGGTTTCGGATGAAGTGCGGGGGATTATGGAGGCCTTTTTTGCTGGGCGGGGAAAGTGAACGAAGCGTCGAGTTGGGAGAGAAATCATCATGCGAAAACTTCTCATTCAAGCTACATCAGGCGCCCTGCTGGGCGCGGTCATCGGCGCGGCAGCCTTCTTCTTCCTGGCCGAAGGCATGGTCGAGGGCATTGTCGGGGGCGTCATCATCGGCGGCAGCGTCGGCGCGCTGCTGGCAGGGCGCATCCATGCTCATCGCGCGGCCGTCGATCTGGCCAAAGTCGATCCCGAGGAAGCCCAGCGCCAGGCGCGACTTCGCGATGCGCGGGGCGCGCTATCGCGCACACATGAATACAATCAATTGCGAGAATCGCCCGGGGTCCAGTACCTGGATTCCCAGCTGCGCGATGATTAGCCCTGGTATAATTGGGCTAGGGATTAGGGATTGAATCGAGTGATCAGGCTGCTGTTGTACGCGCTTGCCAGCGCCGCTTCGGGCGCCGTCGTCGGCTACTTGCTGGCGGGAAGGATCTCTGAAGGCGCAATCGCCGGCGCAGTCTTGGGGACGAGCCTGGGCATTATTGTTGCTATGCGCCGCAATGCCAGTTCGGCCGGCGTATCCTTTGAGCTGGAGACAGCCGGCATACCGGACGACAATCTGATCACAATCGCGCGACGCGACCTCAGCCGCGATGCCTATCGCGATTCCTACGACCTGCGGGAAGGCGATGCGCCGGCTAAGGCCAGCGCAAATGCCGCGGGCTGGCGCGTTCAGGAAAGCGGCGGTAGAGGCCCAAGTTCGAGGGATTCCGCCAAGTGATGCGCGCAATCGCCAGCACGGTCCTGATCTTGATTGGCGCGGCGCTGCTCTGCGCGCTGGCGGGAGGCATATTGGCGGGGCAGATGGGCGCGGAACTCGGTCTGATTGCCGGCGGTGTTCTGGGCTTGGGGATTGGTTTTCGCTACAGCGCGGACATGGCGGCCGTTGCAGCCGCGCGGCGCGACGCGGAAGAAGCGCAATCACTGCAACAGCACTTGAGAGAGCGCAGCAGGGGGCAAGATCCCTTCGGTGAGACATCGAAAAGCGCATACCTGCGAGACAGGCGCGGCGAAATCTGGCGCGCCCTGGCGGCTAAAAGGCGAGAGCGATTGGCTGGCTCGCCGCACAGGCGTTATACCAGCCAAAGGCACCACGATTTGGAACTTGCCGACATTGGCATCAGGCGCAAGAGCAAGCCCAAGCGGCGATAGACTGCCGACGCCCCTAATCGGCGCCGTAGAGCAGCGTATCGGGATAAAAGCCGAACCAGCCAAACCAATAGGCGAGATGCCCGGCGATGCGCTCGAGCCTTTCGCCATCTTCCGCGATCAGCGCGTCCTCGGCTATTTGCCAGTCGCGACCATCGTCGCTACGGAGCGCTGACTTGTCGGCGCCCGCCATAAAGACGTAGGCATCGCTCTGGAAGGCGCGGACGGCCGCGCCGCCAGGCTCGAAGAAGTCGCGCTCGGGCGAGGCGTCGGCGACGATAACCAGGTTGGTCTGGCCGACGCGATCGTTGATGACGCGCTCGGGAATGATTGTTTCCAGCGGATAGGCTTTCGCCTCCCCCTGCAGGCGCAAGGCGAAGACCATGTCCTTATTTTCGACCAGCGCGGTATCTTGCTGCCAGGAGGGGAACATCAATTCGGTGCTGTTGAAGTAGTCGCTGTAGGCGGCGCCATTGGTGTAATTGCGAGAGAAACCTGTGTCCAAGCTCAAGACGCTGGTATCGGGATGTTTTTCCAGCCAGCTGGCCCAATCGGTGACCACAACCGGCAGCAGATCCAGGGCAATGTCGCTTGAAGCCAGGGGCCCAAAGGCGGGCGTTCCGGTAATCGCATTCCAGACGGTATCGGTATTGCGATCGTACATCAGTTTGTTGGAGCGCATCAGAAGACCTGACGATCCAAACTCCAGGGCAGTATCGCCAAGTTTCACGATCTCGCCGTCGCGATCCGTGTAGGTCAAATCGGCAATTTGGACATCGTATAAAACGCCCGCGCCGCAAAGCGTGCAGTAGGCCAGCATGACCGGGCGTCCGCGAACCCGCCCAGCCAGACCGTTTTCCGTCGCACCTGCGCCGGCGCCAACATCGGGCAGGCTGCCCCACTCTGCGTCGGGGTTTTCCCATTCAATGAGGTCAGCTTGCAGCCAACCCGCTGGCGGGCAAGCCGCGGATTGCCCTTCGACAAAAATCCAGCCATTATCCGCGCGACCACGAGCCACAAAGGTTGTGGGGGCGCGGAAGCTGCAAACCTGCTCGCCGTCAGGCGCGTCGTACATGGGCGCGTGGCCGATCACGTCGTTGAACATCTCGTGCCAATTCAAGAGGCGCAATGGATAGGCGCGGCTGTCACCGTCCAGGCTGACGCCGAAGACCAACTCGTCCTCGGCCGGATAGCTGCAATCGGAATCGCGACAGAAGTCCTCGAATTCATGACCTTCCGCAGCCGCGTCTTCCGGGCTGATCTGTCGCGCATTGACCAGCGATGGGATACCGTCCACCGTGACGCCGCCCCAGACTGGTTCCACGAGATTGATTTTGGCCGTGTCCAGGATGCCGGGGGCGAAGAAACGCGTGAATTCCGCATCGACGAAGGCGGCCAAGACCTGTCCCTTGAATTCTTCATATGCTGGGGGCAGCGCAATATTGTTCTTCCCGGCCCATTCGAAGTAGCCGCGCCAGCCCATATCTTCGCCGGTCAGCGCGTTCAAGGCATTGATGACAGCGCGGTTCATGGCTGCGTTGCGCGCGAAGTAGGCGATGTCGATCAATGGGGCGACATAGAGGGGATCGCCCGACTCAGCGATGGCATCATAAATGCCCAGGTCGGACTGGCGACCGCGGGCCACATCAAATGTCGCAGCCAATAGTTGGATCATGGTTTTGCGATAGTTCGTCGTATCATAATCCGCCGCGTGAGTTAATGATGACGACAGCATCACCAGCAAGAGCAGAACAACCGGTAAGCACAAGCGTTTGAATTCATTCACGTTCGTGACTCCAGACATGTTTTGAGAAGCGTCGACACAAGTATGGCGCCTAATTCTTGCCATAGTCTTATAGAAGCAGATCGTCCGCGGCGAATCGCCCTGCCAAGTCAGGCGATCTGATATTCGCGTGGACGATATCGCTATTCAGCGGCGACGCTAAACCTGCCCAGTTCGATAGTGCTATCTTGGGCGCCGGCTACATTGGTCAAGACATCGTATCGCACCATGTCGGGCAGGGCATACCAACCGGTCAAAACCAGGTATTCTCCCGGCTCGAAGCCCCGCACATTCAGTCGAACCGTTTCCAAATAATCCGAACCAGCCCCCACCGCCCCGAAAGGAATGTCGTCCTGTCGCATGAGGACGCGATCCTCGTTTAATACGTGTATAAAGCGCTGATCATTAAAGGTTCGTGGAGAATCGAAGCTCCACCAAAGGTGGATGACGAGTTCGTCGTCTATATTTTCCGGCATATGGTAGCCCGACAGCTCGATACCGCCTGCGACGCGTATGGGATCGTAAATCGCACCATCGGTCAATTGCTCAATCTGGACATCATCCATCGTTACGTCGTGACAGAGCAAGACAGTCGTATCAACCCGATCCGGGCAGGGCGGATCCAGCTCGATGCGCAGCGTATTGTAGCCCCTGCGCGCGATCGGCAAGGGGATGGACAGGGCCGTCTGACCGACGACGTTCACAGTCTGAAGCGGTACCTCGTTGAACGAGAGATTGACGCGGCGGTTTACCGCCGCCAAGGTCGCGCGGAATGTCAGCCATCCTGGCCGCGCCTTGAAAATATAAACGTTGTGCGAACCCGCCTCCGAGACAAGTGAATAAACCGGTTCCTGGGTCGCGCCACGTCGTGATGACCGTGTTTCAAATACGGCATATCTTTCGTCTTCGTAGATGGGATCGCCCAGGCGATCCAGCGCTTGCGGATAGAGCAGGTTGAATTGACCGCTTTCCAGGGCGCGCGTCTTATTTATGATCACTGCGTCGGCGCCGGCCTCGCCCAAGAGCAAGGGATGAAAGCTGGAAAGCAGTACCAGCCGGGCCGGATCCACCGGCGTGATACGCGTTTCCTGCCCAGCGACCAAGGGCTTTTCGTGTGCCGTTTGCAGGTACATGGCCTCTTTGGCCGACAGCAAATTATCGTGCGGCACGTTGTAGACGGCGCGGATGTCGTTCCGTTTGGCCAAGTCGGATATACCTTGAGGGATACGCGCTGGCACAGTGGGAAATGCCGCAAACAATTGATAGTCGTGGAATATGAGCAAGGCGAGCAAGAGCGCCATAGCATTGCGAATCAGGCGACTGCGGCGCTGAAACAATGGACTCTCCCAGAGCACCAACATGCCCCAGCCCGCCATCATCGACAGGGCAACCGCGAACAGGAACATGAATCGCCCCGGGGTACGCGCCAACTCCACAAATGGGAGATTCATCAAGAACGCGTAGGGAAGCGGAATAACGGTGCTATAGCCGGCAACCGAGACGGAAACCGCTTCATCAAGTACCTTCAGCACAGGGCCCAAGGCCAATAACCAGGCGGCAACCGCCACCAGCAACCACCAGTGCGTTTGTCGACGGAAAAGCAGGCCGACGAGCGCCAGGATCCCGCCGATGGCGCCTATGTAGCTGGCGCCTTCGCCAAGGTTTGTACCGAGAACGCGCCTGGAGTGGGAGGCGATATCGCGCCAGAAGGGATTCTCGAAAGAAGGCGTAACCAGCCCCAGAAGATCAATACTGTAACGCACATAGCCGCCCACTTCCCTATAATGTGGCGAATGAAGCGTCCTTTCGAATGCCGGCCAGAGAAATCCAACTAGGAGTATTGTCCCGACTAGCGCGATCGATATTGTACGCGTCGCGCCTACGTAGTCCCTGCGGAAAAGACGCGCCAGCAAAAAGAGCGCAATCAGCGGCGCGTGCAAATACAGGAATTGCAAACTGTGGCCCATCGCGGACAGCAGGAAAAAGATCACCGACAGCGCAAACCAGCGCTTGCGCCCGGCATCGACGTGTTTGAACAGACTCAAAAGCAACAGCGGTACCGGCCATTGCACCATCAAGCCGGCATGCCCGTCAAACAGATGTCCCTGCATTATCGGGAAGACCATGTAAATGAGTCCCGCTATCCAGGCAGGCACAAAGTGGCGATGGGAAATGCGTTGCCAGGCGAAGATGTACATCGCCCAACCGTTCAAGGTCAGAGTAATGAGAAGGGCCAAGTTGTAGGCCGTTGCCAGGGGCATCGCGAGGGCGAAGAGCCACATTGGAAAGAACTGCAATGGGTTGGCCCACAAGACTGAGCCGGGAAAACCGTCCGGGTAGGCCAGCAGTGACTGGTAAAAGACATCGTCGCCGCTTTCCAACGCTGTCTTGTACCACCAGACATGGCGCGCCATTTCGTAGGTGTCGCCTGTGCCACCGCCCAGGAAACGCGTGGAGAAGGAGCTCAGTACAGATGAGATAAGATACAGCGTAACAAGCAGATAACCGCAGAGCGCCAATGTATGATGACTTCGCAGCAGTCGCAACACGCTAGATCCTTCAGCGTTGGCTCAACAGTTCACTGTCACATTTTATCATCACCTCGGCAAACTTGTCGGTTGTGGCGGGTCGGATGCCTGTCTCCTATCGCCGGAAGCAGGCTCCGCAGACAACAAAATGCGCGCAAGACGTGTCCGATAAATGCGATAGGGCGCCAGGTGATCAAACTGCAAGAAGATGTCTTTGGTCACATAAAGCGTTTGATCGGCTACCTTAAGCAGATAGCTGTCGCGATGTCGTCCTCGGCGCAGCACTCGCTCCACATTGCCAGCAAGCAACTCGACGCCATTCGATCGCAGATCGCTGTTAATGCGCATGATGTCGCGACCGATATGGCCGACCATCAAGGCGTTGACCAGAGTCAAGCCCAGGCCTGCCAGCAACATGATAGTGTTATTTTCAGTCTGGCCAGCAAATATCAGCGCGGTAGAAGCAAACACGAGCGCCGAAAAAACCAGCGCGCCGATAAGCGCCGACCGGCGTTGATTACGCCTCAATCGCTTTACCTGTTCAATTGTAAGCTCGCCTCGTCTGTTGGCGCGCAGGTCGCTTTCAGTGAAATTGAGGGCGGCGCGCAAGCCGTCCGCGGATGCTGTCATGGGGCAGAAGATGGAGAACTGTCGGGGCTGTCTTGATCGGGTCGCGGCGATTGCTCCAAATCTTGCCCGGCCAGTTGACCCTCGTCTAGGGATGATTCCCGCTCCGGTCTTGCGGCGCCGGGCATATCTTCGATGTAAATGGAGCGGCTTGGGAAGGCAAAGCTGATGCCGAGATCTTCGGCAATGCCCATAATCTCCAGCAGCAGCGTCTCTTTGAGCGCGGTGTATTCCCGCCAATCAGCGAGCAGAACTTGGCAAATGACGCGCACATCGAGTGAACTGGAGCTGAAATCGACAAAGTGCACGATCACCGATTCGGGATCGACATGCTCGGTTTTCAGCAGCAGCTCGCGGATGGCTTCGACAACCGCTCGCAGTTGCTCCGATGTGGCGCCGTAGGTGAAAGTCAAGGTGAGATCCAGGCGTCGTTTTTCCAGGCGCGTCAAATTCATGACAACAGCGTTTGTCAAGAGGTTGTTGGGAACCGTGACCAGCACCTGATCCAATTGGCGTATACGGGTAGAGCGCATGCCGACTTGTTCAACGATGCCGGTCACGTCTGGCGTTCTGATAAAGTCGCCCACCTTGAATGGATTATCACTTACGATGGCCGCGAAACCAAAGAGGTTGCCAACTGTGTCTTGCGAGGCCAGAGATATGCCAATGCCAACAACGCCCAGGGAGGCGATCAAGGCAGCGACATCGAAGTTCAATTCCTGCAAGATAAAAATGGCGCCCAAGGCAATGATGACGTATTTGACAACCGTGTTCAAAAATGGCAGCAAGCGATCGGGGATGGTCAAACCAGTGACTTGCCTGAAGAAGGCCGGATGCAAGGAGACGACCTCGAACATGCGGATCAATGCGAAGAAGGCAGATCCAATGATCAGCGAACGACCGACCGTCTCCGCGATCTGTTGTACTTCCGGCCCGAACTGAAACAGATTGACCGTGAAGATAATTCCCAAGCCGACAACGGCGATTCGCACCGGCGTCAGACTTTGATTGAGCAGTTCGTCGTCGACTTCGCTGTCCGTGCGCCGCACCACCATCCGCAGAGGACGAAAGAGTATCGCGGTCAAGACCCAGCGCAGTATGACGATTATCACGATGCAAATGAAAATCAGCAGCAGATTGACGACGATGTCTCTCACCAGTGGCGGCTGATCCTCAAGAAATTGCAACTGCGCGAGCAGATCCATCTTTTGTTCAATTCAATAGAATTTACTCAGTCAAGCGACGCTCATTCTGCCGCAGCTATGAGGGAGTTTCAAGCCTGCGGGCAGCGCGCGTCCGAAGCGACAGTGCAGAGCTTTGGTCAAATCGCGGGAAACGCTAAACCTGGAAACCGTTGCGGTAATCCACAACTTTGCGCTCATAATCTTTGACAAAGCGCATCAGCTTGCTTTCCAGTTCATCCCACTCGTCGCTGAGGAACAACTGCCGCAATACTTCCGCATTTTCCGTGACGAACTCGATCTTGCGCATGGGGTAATCGCCATAGGCGACGTGCCAGGCCATGTGCATGTAGACGCCCAGTTTCTGGATGGCCGGCACAAAGCTGCTCAGCATGTAGCGGTAGTATTGGTCTTGTTTATCGGGTCTGATATTGTAGAATAGGATCAGCTTGTACCTGGGTCTGATGTGTTGGGATGATAGCATAAGTTGTTGAAGGTTGTTGAAGTAAAGTATAGTGTAACTTTAGCACAGTTTTCCTCGAAGTGGTAATTGGATTGGTCCCGGGGAGTGTCATCGTTGTTGGGCATCGTTCATTGTAACCCCAGCCCCGGCCCCTCCCCAAAGCATTGGAGAGGGGGGTCTTACCGCGATTTTCGAACAGAGGCGGATGTTCCATGTCCGCGTTTTTCGCCACTCCCGGTCCCTAGCCATTTGCCGTCCAGGTTCGTACATGCCCTCGATCCTGTGAGGTTGCTTTGAAGCCGCTCGGCAGTTGCGCAGACACTGACCTTCAGCAACGAGAAAGACGGTTGCGCGCAGGTATGAAAACAGGCGCTCCGGGCGCGTGAGCAACGTCGGTTTATTGAAAAAGGGATGCAGTAGATGCAGGAATTGCAACGGGCGATTGATGATCTACGTCATCGAGCGCGCCGCATTACCGACCCGCATGCCCGGACTGAGCTTGAACAAGAAGCTCGCGACCTGTTGACGGAAGCCAAAAACACCCCTCTTGAAGCGCTTGCGCAGGCGCTCTTTTCAGAAATCGCCAGCAGCAGCCAAAGCGGATCACAAAGCAATATCGCGGCAATCCGCGGTCTGGTACGCCGAGCGCGCATTCGAATCGAGATTGCCGGCGACGATGACGATGTCGACGAAGCCATTGATATTCTAGCGGATGCCTTGCAGCTTGATCCCGGCAATCCTGATGCGATAAACCTGCTACGACAAGCGAGCAGGCATAGCGCGCAAGCAAAACAGCGTGTGCAGGAGTTGTTCGCGCGTCACAATATCCCCTCCGCGCCGTCACAGGATATTACGCCGACGCGACTGCCAAATGTGGATTCGACGCGCGATCCTTCCGTTGCCAGCTACGCGCCGCCAATGACACCGGCGCAGCCGTCTACGCCAGCAAGCCTCCCTGCCGAAGAACTGAGCGCACAGGCAAGCGCGTCGCTGGACGACCTGTTGTCGCGCCTGACCGAATACTATTATTCGGGCGAATACCAGCAGACTATAGATGTGGCTAACCGCATCCTCGCGGTCCAGTCAAGCAACCCCACCGCCCTGGAATATCGGGAAAAATCCGAAGACAACTTGATCCGCGGCATCGTGCCCGATCACCGGATTCCCTTCGAGGCGCGGGTCGCGTATAACCGCGCCAACTCCCTAGTGCGCGCCGGCAACTACGAACAGGCCTCGGGATTATACCGTGAGGCGCGCGAACTTGCGGAACGCGACGGCATCCTGACCTGGAAGGACGTGGAGCAAGCTCTGCTGGATATACAAGACCTGGCTCTGGCTCGTGAACTGCTGGCGGATGGCGACCGCTTGATGGCGAACGACAGTTTTTCCGAAGCGTTGCGCAAGTACGAAGGCGCCTTGCGCGTGGTACCCAACGATCCACAGGCCGAAGAACGTCTGGAAATGGTCCGGCGGGTGCAACGAGACGTCGACCAGATCGCCGTCAACATGAACACAATTGGCGGCCCGCTTGAGGAGCAGGTTGCCCAGATTAGCGGTGTACGCACATTGCTATCGCACGGGCGACAGTTGCTGCCCAACAGCCAACGCCTGGCGCAGATGCAGCACGAACTGGATACAAAGCTGGCTGCGATTCGCAGCCAGGTCAACGATCAAGCGCAACTGACCATGAACCACGCCAACAATGCGACCACGCTTGACGAACGCATTCTGCTCATGAATGCCGCCATTAAGCTGGTGGAGTTGGGCTTGGAGCTCGACCCCACCGATGGCGGATTCTCCGAATTATTGATGCGGGCGCGGAACCAGCAAGCTGACAGCAGCCGCGCGCAACAAGTAATCAAGCGCGCTCAGGCGCTGGTCACCCAGAACTTCGACGCGGAATTGGCGCAGGCGCGTCAAATGCTGGCGGAGCTCGTGGGTGAATACGCTCAAGACGAGCGCTATCGCAGCACGGTGAACGACCTTTTCACACGATACCTGGAGCGGGCGGACGAAGCGCTGCAGGAAGGCAACATGCGCGATGCCAAGACCTGGCTGGAAGCCATGCGCGAGGAACCCTTCCGCATTCTGGGCCGGCGTACAGATCTGTCTCGCGTCGAAACTGTGATACGCCGTCATCGAAACCGCGGCCGCATCGTCACGCTGATCGTGATAGTCATTCTCCTGGCTATGGGCAGCATCACCGCTGTCATGGCGCGGGGCCAGTGGGAGCCGATACTCTTCCCAACGGCGACTCCTACGCCAACCGCGACCCACACGCCAACAGCAACGCACACGCCGACGATCACACCGACGCCGACGGATACTTTCACGCCGACCCACACGCCAACGTCCACCGCCACGCCAACGGCGACGCCGCCACCGACCGAGACCTTCACGCCGACATTTACATTTACGCCGTCATATACGCCAACAAACACTCACACACCAACCGTGACGTCGACAGCCACAAATACGCCAACCGCTACCAATACGCCGACGGTCACGCCGACGCCGCCGGAATTGTGCCGCGCCGTTGTTTTGGGTCAGAACGGCATAAACTTGCGCTGGCGCCCCAAGCTGTCGTCAGAAATGGTCGCGCGCATCCCGCCCGCGACAATCTTGCCGATACTGCAGCAGCAGCGGGAAGAAGGCACGGTAAACGGACCGATCTGGTTTTACGTTCGGGTCCGGATCGTCGACAGCGAGTTGACCGGCTGGATCCGCAATGACACGGTGACCCCGATCACCGGTTCGGAGTGCCCGCTGCTTCCTTGATTCCGCAATAGCGCGATTGCTAGTATGTATCGGAGTCTACCCCGTCCCCCAAAATGAGGGACGAGGAGCGCTTTTGCCGGGATTTGAATTAGATTCAAAACTTCCGTTACACGTGAAAATGCTTCGCATTATTTGCTTGCAATTACCGATGTTGTGGAAACCGGCGATCTAGCCGGTCTGTTGGCCGCATCCTACCAGGATGTATAGCCCCCGTCGACCACCAGGTTCGTGCCGGTCGCGAATTTCGCGGCCGGGGATGCCAAGTAATGAATCGCGTTGGCGATATCTTCCGGCTCGCCAATGCGGCCCATCGGCGTCATTTCGTGCCAAGTTGCTTTCCACTCCGCATTGCTGAGAGCAGGCAGAGTCATATCGGTGCCGATATAGCCTGGCGAGACACAGTTGACGCGGACGCCGCGATCGGCCCATTCCCCGGCCAGGGACTTGGTCAAGAGGATGACGCCGGCCTTTGCCGCATTGTAATGCGCTTGCGGCTGCGGTTTATTCACGATCATGCCCGACATCGAGGCCAGGTTGACAATCACGCCGCTGCCGCGTTCCAGCATGTGCCGGCCCAAGGCGCGGCAGCACCAGAAAACGCCATTGAGATTGACGTTCATCATGTTAAGCCAATCTTCATCGCTGCATTCTTCCGCGGCAACCGCCTGGGCAATGCCGGCATTGCAGACCAGAATGTCGATCTGCGGGAAAGCTGCAAGCGCGGACGCGGCCATGGCGTTGACACTTTCCGGCGACCGGACATCGACCTCGATGAACATCGACTTGCGGCCCATGGATTCGATCTCCGCCGCGGCGGCTCTGCCGTTCTCGGCGACGAATTCCGCCACAATCACGTCAGCCCCCGCGCCGGCGAATACGCGCGCTGTCGCCAGGCCAATGCCCCGACCCGCGCCGGTAATCAGCGCCGTTTGTCCACTCAGATCGAAGTCCGGATTACTCATGTCGATTCTCTTCCTGTTAAATGTCTGAGACGCAATCTGCGCGACAATACCACATGAGCGCAAGCCATTGCAAATTTAATGGACAAGGCTCCAGGCCCAAAGCCGTCTCCACGGAACGCCCTGCCAGTTTTCCGGTCCGCTTAGAAAATGTACTTCTGAGGTCTTGTGCTATCAAGGCGGGCGTGCTAGCCGCCGATGTGGTACATCTCGACCTTTTTCCGCTGGTCGCGCATCTCGTCGGTTAAGGAGCTGCGGATCTCGGAATAGCGGTCAATGCGAGCGCCCCATGTTTGGCGAAGGATTTCTTCCAGTTCATCGTCTGTCGCGCCGGCGCGCAAGGGATCGCGCAGGCTGGCGCCTTCAGTCGCGAACAGGCATGTGAATATCAATCCCTCTGGCGAGAGTCTCATACGCGTACAGGAACCACAGAAAGGCTGTGTCACCGAGCAGATCAGACCAATTTCGCCCCCGCCATCGACATAGCGGTAGCGTCGAGCTACCTCGCCAAAATAGTTGCTGGCGACCGGTTCCAGGGGCATGGCGGCATGGACGCGTTCGACGATCTCGCGCGCTGGCACAACCTCGTCCATCTTCCAGCCGTTCTTGTTGCCGACATCCATGTACTCGATGAAGCGCAGGATATGCCCGCGCTCCTTGAAGAAACGCGCCAGCTCGACAACTGTGTGATCGTTCACGCCGCGCTGCACGACAGCGTTGATTTTGAGAGGGCTAAACCCGGCCTCTTCAGCCGCGTATATGCCCGCCAAGACCTTATCAACGCCCGATCGACCACCGTTCATATGTCGGAAGATCTCGTCATCCAGTGTATCCAGGCTGATCGTCAGGCGCTTTAATCCGGCCGCTTTCAAGGCGTCGATCTTCTGCGGCAGCAGGTAGGCATTGCTTGTCATCGCCAGGTCTTCGACGCCGTCGAGCGCGTCCAGCATGGATACCAGGCGCTCAATGTCTTGACGAAGCAGGGGCTCTCCTCCGGTCAGGCGGATTTTCACCGCGCCCAACCTGACGATGATCCGGGTCAAGCGAGCGATCTCTTCAAAACTGAGAAGCTGTGGCTTGGGCAAGAACTGATAACGTTCGCCGAAGATTTCCGCGGGCATACAGTATGGACAGCGAAAATTGCAGCGGTCGGTGACGGAAATGCGCAGGTCGCGCAGTGGTCGGTCGAATTGGTCGATTAGGGTCATCTGGAGCGATCGTTTTTGATAATTGGCTCAATAGTGTATAAACACGAGTCCATTTGCGCAAGTCTGCGACTTCACGCGCCGGCATACGCTAGGGCGCAATAGGCGTCTACGGCAAACGCTCGGGCATATAGTCAGTATAGGTTAACTGTCTTAGAATTGGATATGCATGGTATTTTGGGGGATCGTTGACCGACCCTGCGCAGCATCTGCTGAGCATGCCCAAGCGAAAACGCGGCAAAACCCGGGTGAAGGCCCGACCATTGTCGATGGCGGCATGACTGGCTAAGCTAGCTAATCTGTCTATGCCTTTTCGGGACGAGCGATGACTACCATTCGATGCAATGCATGTGGCGAGCAGGCTTCGGCCCTCGCCTGGCGCTGTACGACCTGCGAAGGATCTCTTGATCTCGCCGGTCTGCCCGCCTTCGACCCCAAGCTAATCCAAGTCGATGATTATTCCTTGTGGCGCTATGCGGCGATGTTGCCGGTGCAGAAGCGCTTCAGCCTCGGTGAAGGCATGACGCCGCTGGCGCCGGTTGAGCTGGACGGAGATTCATTTCTCGCCAAACTTGACTATCTTAATCCGACCGGCTCGTACAAGGATCGCGGCACGACCACCCTGATGAATCACATTGTGGGCTTTGATGTGCCCGAAGTCATCGACAATTCATCGGGCAACGCGGGCGCGTCGATCGCCGCCTATGCCAGCCTGGCGGGCATCAGGGCCCGGATTTACGTGCCCTCCGCGACAGCCGTCGAAAGCAAGAAGAAATTGATAAGCCTGTTCGGGGGCGCGATCGTCGAATCGCGGCAGCCCGTCGCTGATGTCTATGCTGCCGCGCAAACCGTCACTTACGCCAGCCACGCCTGGAGCCCCTGGTTTGTGCTGGGCCAGATGACGGTCGCCTGGGAGACTTGGGAGCAAATGGGAGGGCGCGCGCCGGATGCTGTTGCGACGCCGGTTGGACACGGCGGCTTGTTCCTCGGTTTCTATCGCGGCTTCCGGGCGCTGCAGGAAGCGGGCTTGATTGAAGCGATGCCGCGCATGATCGCCGTGCAATCGAGCGGCGTGGACCCGGTCGTGCAGGCTTGGGAACAGGGATTGGAATCGCCCCCGACGGTAAGCGCGAGCCCCAGCGTAGCTGACGGCATCTTGGTCGACGCGCCGGTGCGCGGGCCACAGATTCTCTCCGCCCTCTACCAGACCGAGGGATGCGCCCTGCGCGTTGATAATGAGTCCATCAGGACCGCGCAAAGGCGCATGACCGGGAAGGGACTGATCATTGAAATGACCAGCGCTGTCGTCACCGCCGCCCTGCCGCAGATCCGCCAAAGAACAGGCGGCGACGCTACTGTGGTACTTGCATTCACTGGCAACGGGTTGAAGAACCTGGCTTAAGACTGGCGCCCTGCGGCAGCCTTGTCGCGGGCTTTCTATTGTATAATGCGGCGATGGATGCCCGCCCGACGACGAGATGACCGCCTATGTCCATGGATCTGTTCCGCCAACTGCTGGAAGCGCAGCGGCTCTCGCAAGCGGAGCTCTTGCGGCGGCGTGGCGTGGTAGGCGTCGCGATCGGCTTCCGCAACTACAACGAACGCGTAACCGACCAATTGGCGGTTTCGGTGCTGGTCGAACAAAAGAAACCGGTCGAGGCCCTCAGCGAGGACGATCTGGTCCCGCAACAAGTCAACGGCATGCGCACAGATGTACTCGAAGTCGGTCGGCTGGAAGCGCATGTCGATCCCCGGGATCGCTTTCGGCCGAACATTCCAGCGGGCGTCAGCATCGGGCATTATATGGTCACGGCGGGCACGCTGGGCGCAGTCGTATTCGATCGCAATACCGGCGAGCCTTTGCTGCTCTCCAACAATCACGTGCTGGCAAACAGCAATGACGCGGTCATCGGCGATGCCGTCTTGCAGCCGGGCCCCACAGATCACGGCGTCCGTCCTGATGATGTTGTCGCCAAATTGCACCGCTTCGAAAAGCTGCGCTTTTACGGCGAATATGGTCCGGAGCCGACACCGCCAACCACTTCGCCGCCGCTGTTTCCCGCGGGCGGCTGCGACATTGTCGAGCTCTTTGTCAACGTGGGCAATGCCCTGGCGAAGATCAACGGTTCGGCCAAACGGCTGACCAGCGTACCGGCGCCAAAAGCGCAGACCTCGGATACGCCGGTCTTCCCCAACCAGGTTGACGCGGCCCTGGCGCGACCCAACAATCCCATGCTCTTCCAGCAAGATATCGCGACCATCGGCCGTCCCAACGGCGTCAAGCGCCCGCAATTGGGCATGCAGATTCGGAAGTTCGGGCGCACTACCGGCTATACCGAAGGCACCATCATGCTGATGAACGCGACTGTCGATGTCTCCTACGGGGAAGACAGGCAAGCGCGCTTCATCGGACAGGTCATCACGTCGCCCATGAGCCAAGGTGGCGATTCCGGCGCCTTGATCATCGAAGAGGACAGCCTGCAGGCAGTGGGAATGCTCTTCGCCGGTTCGCGCCGCGCGACCATCTTCACGCCGATGGATGTCGTGCTCGATGTGATGGATGTCGATCTCTGATTCATTTCAAGCCTGGTTCAGATCGTCAATGGCCTGATATACCAGATTGGGGACAATAGAGCGCGGCGGATATGGCTGCTGCACAGACCAGTTTTGCGTCATCAGCAGAATGATAAGTTCCTCGCGCGGATCAATGACAAAATAGGTGGCCGCGGCCCCCGCCCAGCCGTATTCGCCGAGCGAGCTATAGCCGTTGGCCTGACCCAGGTCAAGCATGACGCGGAATCCCAGTCCAAATCCATAGCCATAGCGCTCGACGCCTGCTCTCAGAGGCAGATATGCCCGCGGAACAGCGTTGGCGGTCATGCGCTTGATGGTCATCGGACTGACGATGCGCGCGCCATCCAACTCGCCGCCGTTGATCAGCATGTTGGCGAAGCGCAGATAATCCGAGGTTGAAGAAACCAGTCCGCCGCTACCGGAGGGACAACGCGTCGGCTTGCGCACATCGCCGAGCGCCACATCTTCGGGAGCGATAAGTTGAGATCCGCAGGCGGCGTCGCTATTGTAAATCTGCGCCAGGCGCTGGACTTTCTCTTGCGGGACGTGAAAGGCGGTGTCGATCATGCCCAGTGGCGCGAATATCTTGCGCTTGAGAAAATCGGCCAGCGGCATATCGGCGATGACTTGCAGCAAATAACCCAGCACATCGGTAGAGACGCCGTAATTCCAGTCGCCGCCCGGCTGAAACTTCAGCGGCAGGTCGCAAAAGTGGTCGATCAGCCGCTCGAGCGACATATCGCGATGGTAGAAACCATGCGACTCGCTTGATTCCTGGAATAAGCGGTCGGCAGGATGAAATGGATCATTGCCGCTGGGGAAGCCGGACATGTGCGTCAGCAGGTGAAAGACGGTCATAGGCGGATCTTGTCCGACGAATTGCGGGGCGCGGTCGCTCACATGGCTGAAGACCTTCATCTTGCCGATGCCGGGAATGTATTTGGCGACGGGATCATGCAACTGCAAGCGTCCCTCGTCGTGCAGCATCATGATGGCCAGGCTGATGATGGGCTTGGTCATGCTATAGATGCGGAAGAGCGCGTCGGCTTCCATGGGTCGGCCGGCTTCGATATCCATCAGGCCCTGTGTGCTGTAATGGATCACTTTGCCACGTCGTTGCGCGACGACGATCATGCCCGGCAGTTTGTTTCCGGCGATTTCGCGCTCGAGATAATCATTGATGCGCCCCAGGCGCGCGCTCGACATGCCGACGTCTTCGGCCGGATAGACTTTCATCGTCCCGTTTCCTTTTGATGTTGTCATCACGGCATCTAGACCGCCTGGCGCGCGTCCGCGGCGGCCAATGCCAATAGCGAGCCTTCGTCGAGTATATCGAAGGGCATATTTGGATGTCCGCGATGAAAAACCAAGAGGCGCCCTCGATGAGAGCGCCTCTCGCCAATGCGAAGATGAATTGCCGCGCTAGCCGCTGGTGCGGAGGTCGGGCTGCGGCGCCTGGAAGTCCGCGCCCAGATCGGCGAAGTCATCGACGTTGAAGATGAAGGGCGAATCCGACGGCAGCAAGGCGAAGGACACGTTGTCCGACAGATTGGCGACATAGAGATACTGAATCAGGTTGGGATTGGCGGCAATCTGATCGCTAATCACGCGCAGGGCTTCCGCTTCCGCTTGCGCTTCGATCAAGCGAGCATTGGCGCGACCGCGGGCTTCTTGCTCGGCGGCATCGGCGCGACCGCTGGCCTCGGTTTGCACGCGTTCCGCTTCGGTGCGTGCGCGTTGCAGCTTCTGTTCCTCGATCTGTTTCTCTTCAATCGATTGCGCGAAGGCATCGTTGAAGTCGATCTGGCGGACCAGCAGCGAAGTCAGGGTCAAGCCTTGTTCCGCCATGCGCTCGGCGACCAGCTCGGAGATGCGCCCGCCCAGGGCTTCACGCTCCAGGCCGTAGATCGCTTCCGCTTCAAATTGCGAGACCACATCACGGGCGACAGCGCGCACAGTGGGACGGATAAAGTCGGATTCGTAACGGCTCTGCCAATTCAAATGGATGAAATTGACATCTTCGCGGTCAATACGATAGAGCACGGTGATATCCAGACGAATTTCCTGGCCGTCGACGGTCAGCGCTTCCACAGCATCGTTGCCTTGTATCCGGCCTTCGGTGGTGATGCCGGACATGGTGTATTCCTGCTGATCGGTCGGGTAGATGATGAATTCCTGCAAACCCGGGATAATGATCGAGGTGCCCGGCGCCCGCGCCGGATCTTCCAGTTCACCGGAAAGCACGTTGACGATAACCGCAGCGCGCGCCGGCGGCACGATCAAGATACCCGAACTGACGATAAAGAGCACGATGCCGCCGACGAAACCCACCAGCGCCAGCAGTACCCCGCCGCGCGCCGACCTGCCCTGGGAAGCCAGGGTAAAGGTGAAGGCGACGCCGAGGATGCCAACGCCAAAGGCCAGTATGGCGACCACTTGTAAGATCGAACCAAAGTTCATGACTACTCCTTCTAAACGCCCTAACGTTTCCTTTTCTCGATTGCTGGCACGATTATATCACAAGACACGACCATACTCGCTCCCCCAATCGTTGGGGGTTTGCACGCGTCAATTTCTCTACGTGTTTTGACAATCTGGGTTGCGCTTCTGGCGGGTCAGCCCGTCCAGCCGGGACCGCGTACGACGCGGCCGGGCAGCGCCCCCGTGTGTTCGCCATCGCGCAAGACCTGCTGGCCATTGACAAAAACGTGCACCATGCCATCGCTGTAACGATGCGGATCGCCCGGCACAGAATGATCTTGCACCTTGGCTGGGTCGAAGATGGCCAGATCGGCCAAGTACCCCGGTTTGAGATAACCGCGATCCTTGAGCTTGAGATTGTCGGCGGCGAAACCGGAAAGGCGGCGGACGGCGTCCTGCAATGTGACCAGTCCCTCATCGCGGACGTATTTGCCGATGACGCGGGCGAAGCTGCCATAGGCGCGGGGATGGGGATGGTAACTCAAAAAAGCGCCCTCGCTGGCGATGGAACCGGCATCGGAGCAGAAGCTGACCCAGGGCAGTTGCACTTGCTTGCGCAGATTGTGCTCGGACATGCTGAAATAGAGCGTGAAGATGCGGCTGTTGTCTTCAATCAGCAAGTCGATGACTGTATCCGTCGCTTCCGTGCCGCGTTCACCCATGACCTGGCGCAAGGTCATGCCCTGATAGGTCCGCAGTTCTTTTTTGGCAAAGCCGGCCAGCATGATGCGCTCGGGTCCGTTGTCGTAGAACATATTCTCCCAGTTTTCGCCGGGCTGGTTCATTTCAGCTTTGATCCGCTCGCGCGTCGCCGGGTCCTTCAAGCGTGCGATCATGGCCGGGAAGCCGCCGTCGTGCGCCCAGGCCGGAATGCAGGAGGCCAAGCCGGTGCCGCTATAGGGATAGGTGTACATGTCGGCGGTCAGCGGCAGCCCCTCGGCGCGAGCCGCTTCGACCTTGGCGATGGCTGCGTCCATCAGCTGCCAATTGGCCTCGCCCGAGGCTTTCAAGTGATAAATCTCGCCGGTCACGCCGGTCACGCGCATGATGCGGATCAATTCGTCCAGCGCTTCCAGGAAGCGGGCGCGTTCGCTGCGCAAGTGCGTAATGTACATGCCGTCGTATTCCGCCACCACGCGACAGAGTTCGATCAACTCGTCTGTGCTCTGGTAAGTCGCGGGCGGATAAATCAGGGCGGCGGACATGCCCATGGCGCCTTCGCGCATGGCGCCATGCAGCAGGCGCTTCATCTCGGTCAATTCGGCGTCGGTCACCGGGCGGTCGTCGTAACCGGCGGCATGAATCCGCAGCGTGGCCGAGCCGACGAAAGAGGCGACATTGGTCGCCACGCCTTTGCGTTCGAGGAACTCGAGATATTCGCCCAGGGTGGTCCACTCGATGTCGTAGTGGATATCGGCCGTGGAGAGGATGGTGTCGCGCGACATTTTCATGGCCTCGCTGAGCGGACCCATCGACGTGCCCTCGCCCATGACTTCGAGGGTGACGCCCTGCTTGATGTCGCTCAGGGAGCGGCCGTCTTCGATCAGGGATTCGGTGGCCCAGCTGAGCATGTTGATGAAGCCCGGCGCGACGGCCAGGCCGTCCAGGTCGAGTGTGTGGGTGGCGGGGGCGTCGGAAAGGTCACTGATGGCAGCGATGCGGTCGCCGGCGATGAGAATGTCGGCGCTGACGGGTGGGCTGCCTGTGCCGTCGTAGATGGTTCCGTTGCGGAGGCGGGTTGTGTGGTTATTGGTCATGTTGGTTTCTTTCTATTGTGAGTTAAGCGAGGCGCTGAGATTCAACCCCCCTCTAAATCTCCCCCCATTGCAATGGGGGGAGACTTTGCCCGCACGTGGAGCATTTGCCTCGGAATTGAAGACGATAAAGGCAGGAGCTAGTCCAGATGTCAATTCCGCAGGTCGAGTCACCCTTCCCCGAAGCTTCGGGGAAGGGCCGGGGATGGGGTTGTCGGTGGCGTTTCGGAGGCGGGTTGTATGGTTGGGTCATCTTCTATACCGTTACACGCTTTATCGCCTCTTGAGGTCTGCAATTGATCTCATACGCCACATTGTCAAAAGAGGGCATCAGGAATGGACGTGAAACCTGCTTTTTGTCGAGCAGCCGAAGCAATTCGAGTCTTTGGCAAAATGGAAGTGTCAACTTGTACACCGCATTCTTATCTGCGATTTCAGTAAGACGGTAGTCTAAAGGTAGCCATTCGCTATAGTACATGAAATCCGTGTTTGCTTTTGCGTCAAACATGAAGACACCGTCTTGCGACTTCAAGAAGCCGATCTGACTGCGACGATGTTTAACCACTCTCAGGCCTGTTCGACCAGCAGCAGACTGATCCACCGCATAAACAACAATTCTTGATGGGTCTGCCTCTTGTTGTTGCGCAGTCTCCGCACAAGCCTTCGAAGGCGGTTTCGTCTCATGATAGGCTGCGAAGAAAGCAGCAACTAAGGGTCGATAGGTCCAGTCCAATAGCCGCGTTGCAACGCCATGATGCTGCGCTAACGCGTACATAATCCGATATGGTTCCTTCTCGTCTGGAAGAACCACATTTTCAAACGAAGAGACGAGCAGGTCCCTGAATGTAACTGGCTTGTCCCAAGCAGTTGGCGAACGGTCAACTGGAAGTTCCAGATGCACCCTATCAGCAAGGTCTTCAAATGCCAAAACCAAGACTCGCTCTAGTGCGTAGTGTGAGGTCAAGAGTATAAAGTTTTTTCGTTTACCTGCATCATCTGACTTGCGCATGCTCGTAGCCGTCGGTTCGTAGGTAAAATACTTATCGTAGTTTCGACCAAGTTGCTGGTCAATTCTCTGTACGAATTCGTTATCTGTCATTAATCGTGAAAGATTCTGTTGGTTAGCTTCTGCCGTCCTTTTCGCGATAAAGCCGCTCTTTCTCATTGCGCTAGGAACAAGTTTCCAACATGCGTTGCTTTGACCGCGGAATATCCACGTACCGTGTTCCCACCGCTCGTGAGTTTCATCTAGCTCATCCATAAAGTCTTTGGGTGTAGAGCACTCGATGACTGGAATCGCGAATTCGTCTTTTTCCATCCCACCCTACCCCAAATTCTCGCTCAAAATCCGACCCAACTCTCGCCGCACCAGACCCGGCCGCTCATCCCTCAACAGCGGCAGACGCGCCCGCGTCCGATGCAACTGATTCAGGTCAATCTCCTGCGTGATCAGCGCCTCGTCGAAATACAGCCCCTGCGTCATGAACTCGCCGTCGGGATCGACCACCGACGAGCCGCCCCAGAAGTTCTTGCCATCCTCGTAGCCGACGCGGTTGCAGTGCAGGATGTAGGACGTGAACATGCTGCCGTAAGCTTGGTTGACATGCTCGACCCAGCGCGTGGACAGGACGCGGTCGCTCTCGTTGAGCCCGCGCGTCGGGCTGGAACTGTTGAGGATCAGGATATCGGCGCCGTCCAGCCAGAGCAGATAAGCCGGCGAGACGTGCCAGAAGTCCTCGCAGATCAACATGCCCAGGCGACCGAAGCGGGTATCGAAAGCGCGCACGCTGTTGCCGCGGGCGAAATAGCGCGATTCGTCGAACATGGCGTAGGTAGGCAGGTAGAGCTTGTGATGCAGGTGCAGGGCTGCGCCGCCGGACAAATAGGCGTTCGCGATGTAGAAGCGGTTGCGCTGGTCGCGATGCACGAAGCCGACGACGATGTCGATCTCCCCGTCTGCGGTGGCATCCAGCAGCTTGCCAAAGATCTTGTCATTGGCGTCCGTCTCGATTGCCACTTCCGGCACCAGATCTTGGACTTGATAGCCGGTCAGCGACAGTTCCGGGAATACCAGCAAGTCGACGCCCTCTTCGCGCGCTTGCCGGGCATAATCGAGGTGCCTTCTCAGGTTATATGCCAGGTCGCCAAGTTTCGGGTAGATTTGCGCCAGCCCCACCTTGATGCGCATCGGCCACGCTCCTTCGCCAGATATGCGGCGTCATCATAATGCAGACTTGGCATTACAACAATTATGTAGCTGGGTTCCCGGCCAGTTTTGGGGGCTGGTCCGTGAGCTGCGGGGGACTTAGCGATGGGACCGGTTTTCCAGCCAGGCGCGGGCCTGCGAGGGCGCGTCCGCGTTGGTCGCATCAATCGCGCCCGCGTGTAGCAGCAGTCGCCGCGCGATCACCGCATCGACGTCCAGCGCGCCGGCATCATCTTCAATCACTTCTATCAGATAGGAGGCGTATTCACTTCTGCCGCAAGCAACCAGCAGAGCGGAGGCGATCACGATTTCTTGCTCGGCTTGCGCTTTTTCCTCCGCGATTGACAGGAATTCGGCCGTGCTTTCCCAGTCCGTCATTTGAGTGATATCGGCGGCGAGAGAGCCGGCGAAATCGACCGAAAATCGATCTCGCAGCGTCTTGAGCTTGTCTTCGACCAGGGCAATGAGTACGGCCGCGAGGCGCGTGACGCTTTCCGGCGTCTCGCCCGCTTCCAGCGCGGCTATCAAGTCGCGCCAGGCGCTTGTGTCGAGGCTCGGGTCGCGCTGCCGCAGCGCGCCGTCAAGTTGACGGAAAAGCAAATGCAAGATTTCTTGCAGGGGCGCTTTTGCTAATCTGTCGAGCTTGTCAGAGGACATGCGCCTAGGACGTGTCGGCGCGCAGCTCCGGCGGACGCTGGGTAAAGCGATAGCCGACGCCCCGCTCCGTCCGGATGTAATGCGGGTGATGAGAATCAGCCTCGAGCTTGCGCCGCAGGCGATGCATGTGTACGCGCAGCGTATCTTCGTAAACTTCTTCCGAGGGCCAGACCCGTGCGATCAGCATTCGATTTTCGACGACCCGTGTGGCATTGCGCAGCAGCACATGCAGCATGATCGACTCGGTGGGCGTCAAACCGACGGTCTTGCCGCCGACTATGATGCGGTTATGGGCAAAGTCGATGCTCAGGTTGTCATCGACGCGAATCATCGGCTCGCTGGCATAATCGAAGCTGGGCATGCGCGCCAAAACGACCTGTACGCGCGCCTCAAGTTCGCGCAGGTCAAAGGGCTTTACGATGAAATCTTCCGCGTATCGTTTCAGCCCGTCAACGATGATGTCTTTGTCCCCGGTCGATGTCACGAAGATAATCGGCACATCCGCCATGGATTTCAACTGGTTTGCCAATTCAAAGCCATGCGAGGACGGCAGCGACAAATTGACCAGCGCGATATGTGGCAGGCCTTGCTGCTGCACATGGTTGATTGCCGGGGGACCATCCGCAAAGCTGGCGACTTCATAACCGGCGCTGTGAAGATGTTCCGTTACGGAAGCGCTGAACCCGGCATCATTGTCTATCAACAGGATCTTCGACTTTTTCATTGCTTTACCCGCTTTCTGCTACTGCGCCAGTGTCGTTGCGCCGGTCACAACGTTAAGGGAATATACCTTTATTCTAGCGCCAAGTCAAACGAAAACAGAACCATCAGCGCCAGAAAAACGTCTATTTTGCATATCTCTAATGTTTGAGATATGGGATAGGTCATTTGAAGATGCCCAGAATGCACAAATTGCATCAAAGATTAGAGTCTGATTACTTCTGTTCGTCCGGGCTAACGCTTCGACAACTTAAGAAATTCGCTGCAAATACTCGAGGTTTCTGACAATCCAGTCACGCATCTCGGGGGTCTTGATGTTGATATTGACCAAGGCCTCCGCATCCAGCGGAATCTCTTCGGGAATGAATTCGCCCCGAGCCGGATCGTCAAATTCCGGACCATAACGTTTGCTGATGTCATAGTCTTCCAGTCGACAGACGAAGAAATGTTCTTCGAGTTGTTTGCCAGCTTTCCGATGTTCCAAGACGAAGGCGGTGTCCAATACAGTCGCCACAGCACCCAGTTCCTCGTATAGTTCGCGCTCCAAAGTAGCGAAGAGATCAAAATCGCCATGCTCGACACCGCCACCGGGCGCAACCCAGTATGGGGAACCATTCGTCGGCTTTATCCGCTTGATAAACAGGACAGAGCCCTTTTTTGTCAGCAAAATGGCGCGCACGCGTCGATTGATGACAAAGGATTGTTTCGTATCCGCAAGCATAAGGTTCAAAGACTAACGCTTTATGAGCGGCGGGCAAGAATTCGCGCTGAAGCGAACGGTCGCGGTTCACCCGCTATAAGCGCTCAAAGCACTCTAAATATACGATTTTGAAAAGGGAAGGAATTATATCATGAATTATCGAAGAATTCAACAAGGATGAGGGAAGCCATCTTGTGACCTATGATTATTGGCTCTTGCGAGCCCACCTGAATCGTTAATGGACCTTCAAATCGTTCGCGTGCGGTTACTTCCAGCGTGTTCCCCATCATCAGTCCGCGTTCCTGCGAATCCTGGAGCATATCGGGATCATCCATTACGAAGCGTCGGATTCGCGCTGGTGTATGCAATGCCAGGCTAGATAGCGGCCGCAGATCGCGCTGGGGCATGATACCATCCAGATTGGGAATCGGATCGCCATGAGGATCGTATTTCGGGTTGCCCAGTTTGCGCGCGATCGCCTCGATAAAACGCTCAGAAACGCTATGTTCCAGCGCCTCTGCCTCGTCATGTATCTCGTGCAACTCGTATTCCAGATCATGCACCAGATAGGTTTCAATCAGACGATGTCGGCGCAGCATCTGCAAGGCGACCCGCTCGCCCTCATCGGTCAATCTTACACCGCGATATTTTCGGTAATCGACCGTGCCCTCTTCGACCAATCGTTGCGCCATATCCGTCACCGCCGGCGGACTCACGTTCAAGGCCTCAGCCAACGCATTCGTCGATACACGCTCATGCTCGCGCTGCAAGGTATATACAGCTTTTAGGAAATCTTCTACCGACTGAGACGATCCCGACGAAAGCTTGCGTCTGTTCATTTCCGTTCCCGACGTGTTTCCGGCAGATGCCATCGCGCCTATCATATCATAATGGGCTGACCAAGCCACCAACGTAATTCTAACAATGTTGCGATACATTATAAGTGACACGCGTCTTTTGTGGCCGAACGCCGGAGCTCGCGACCGCGCAACAGCGCCTGTCT
The DNA here is from genome assembly GCA_026708115.1 of Chloroflexota bacterium. Lineage (GTDB taxonomy): Bacteria > Chloroflexota > Anaerolineae > Aggregatilineales > Phototrophicaceae > UBA6055. The sequence goes on along the minus strand of JAPOVL010000050.1, from coordinate 47,540 downwards.
TGATTGACCGCCTGCTTTACAAGGCGTACAATGTGCAGATACGCGACACGTCAGTCGAGGTCAAGTGAATCTAGACCGCAGCCATTTGCCTAGAGTAGTGCGCTCGGACGGGGCTGCAAGACGCAAACCAATCAGCGGAACCAGCATATGGCCAGAGACTATTATCAAGTGCTAGGCGTAAAGCGAAACGCCAGCGAAGACGAAATCAAGAAAGCGTTTCGCCACAAGGCGAAACAGCATCACCCCGATGCCAATCCGGACAATCCTGCTGCCGAGGCGCGCTTTAAAGAAGTCAATGAGGCGTACGAGACCTTGAGCGACGAGGAGAAGCGGTCGGCTTATGATCGCTTTGGCGAAAACTGGCGGCAGTATCAAGGAAACCCCTTCGGCGGCGCCGGGGGGGGAGTGCGCATGGACGATATGTCTGAAATTTTTGAGACGATATTCGGTGGCGACGGCGTGCAGCGTCGATGGAAGCGGGGCTCTGGCGGCTTCCGCACACAGGCTCCTCGTTCACGCCCCGGCGAGGACATCGAACAGGAGATCCCCATCAGCTTGCGCGAAGCCTACGAAGGCACGCAGCGCATCATTAGCAAGGAAGGGCGCGATATCACCGTTCAAATCCCGCGCGGCGCCGCCAGCGGAACAAAAGTGCGCCTCGCAGGCGAGGGATATCCCGGCGCCTATGGTGGTCCCGCCGGAAACCTATACCTCATTGTACGCGTCGGAGACGATCCACTTTTTGAACGAAAAGACGACGATATCTTCGTAGATATCAAAGTTGATGCCTTCACTGCCATGCTGGGTGGCGAGGTTGAGGTACCGACGCTGACGCGCCCCGTCCGCATGAAGATCCGGCCCGGTACGCAGACCGGCCAAAAGCTGCGGATGACCGGCAAGGGCATGCCCAAGCTCAGAACGGACAAGGCTTACGGCGATCTCTATGCTAGAGTAATGATTACAGTGCCCGAGAAGCTAAGTCGCGCGCAACGTGATCTGGTCGAGGAGCTGCGCGACAGCTTGGGCTAGCGGGAAGGCACTAGCGCCTTCGCCGCGAGATAGGCCGGATGACACTAAAAGCAGGTCCTTAATGTTTTGCATCACCGGTTTCCATTGCGCTGTCACTGGCCCAATGATGAAAACTTTCCTCAAAGCAAGTTTTTGTTTGGTCACTCTATTCGGGCTAAAGCGCCCGGCCGGACGTTCGGCGCCGAGGACCAGAAGGCACATGGATCGCGCCCAGCACCCCGGATTCGGCGAATTGCAACGTAGGTCACGGTCAATTGATCGCGCAATGCTATACCTGGTTACGGTCGCGTTGCTGTCGTCTTGCAGCGCCCTGCAAGGTTTGAGCGCCGATGTAGACGATGTAGACAATGAAGACAGCGTTTTTCCACAGCCAGCGGAGGGGCGGCTTGCTGGCGCTACGTTGACGCCGGCGGCGGACATCATCGCGGCGGCGGACGCCGAATATGCGCTGCTCACTGAAATCTATGAACGCGCCAGCCCCTCCGTCGTTAATGTGGAGAGCGCTTTCACGGTTGCAGACAGCGGCGTCGAAGAAAAGCGGCGAGGATCCGGCTTCGTATACGACCGCATGGGGCATATTGTCACAAACGCCCATTTAGTCAAAAACGCGGACTCCATTACCGTGACCTTGCATAACGCCTGGGTGACCGACGCCCGGCTTCAGGGTCTGGACAGCTTCAGCGACTTGGCGGTGCTCAAGATTGAAACGGCGCAGGAACGTTTGACGCCGCTGGAGATCGGCGAGTCCGCTAACTTGAAAGTGGGACAACGCGCCATTTCCATTGGCAGTCCATTCGGCTTGAACAATTCAATGACGATGGGTATTGTCAGCGGGTTGGGGAGGTCTCTGCGCTCGGCCGAGTTGATCGACGGACCGCAAATGCCCGGATTCGATAATCCTTCGATCATTCAAATCGATACACCGATCAACCCGGGCACGTCTGGCGGTCCTTTGTTGGATTCGAGCGGCCAAGCGATTGGCATCACGACGGCAATTCGCTCGGACAATGGCGTATTCCAAGGCGTCGGTTTCGCCGTGCCGGCCGATACCATGCGCCGCGTCGTGCCCGAATTGATCGAGCGCGGCCGCGTGGATTACGCCTGGATGGGTCTGTCGGTCATGCCCGAAGACGGCGGATTCGGCGTCGCAGGCTTGAGCGAGGCGCTGGGACTGACGGTAGAGCGCGGCGTCTTGCTCAAGGGCGTGACGCAAGGATCCCCAGCCGCTCTGGCTGGATTGCGCGGCGGGCGCGAGATCATCGAGGTGCGCGGACAAGCGGTCTGTTCAGGGGGCGATCTCATCGTGGCGATCAATAACTATCACATTCAGAATCTGGATGACCTGAATGCCTATTTGATCCAAAACACAGTCCCGGGCGACAAAATCGAGTTGTTGGTCATACGTGACAAGCAATCCTTCAAAGCGCAGCTCACGCTGCAACCGAGACCAAAGGATAATCGCCCGACTTTGGATTGCGACAAGTTAGACTAGGACGCCTGCTTATGGAACAGCTGGAACTGGCGGATCAACTCGTCTCAATGCGACCTTTCGAGCCAGCGGACATCGCGCCGGTTTTCGAGTTGGCTGGCGCCAGGGAAATCGCGGACAACACCTTCGTTCCTCATCCCTATACACAAGAAGCGGCGCAAGAATTTGTTGAGCGGGTGCGCGAGCAATGGTCGGCGGACGAAGCCTATGTATTTGCCATCCTAGACCGCGCGACCGACGCCTTTGTCGGCTGCATGGGCATCCATCCCGAAGCGACGCACAACAGCGCCACGGTAGGTTACTGGATCGGCAAGCCCTTTTGGGGGCGCGGTATCGCAACGGCGGCTTTGCGGCTGCTGATTCGTTTTGGATTCGAGAAATTGCAGCTCAATCGCATTGAGGCGGGACACTTGGCCCACAACGCGGCATCCGGTCGCGTGATGCAAAAGGCCAATATGCAATACGAAGGCAGGCGCCGCGGGTCGAAACTCCATCGCGGAGAATACAAGGATGCGGTCTGGTACGCCATCATTCGCGCGGACTATTGTCGAAGCTCAAAACCGGGGCAAAGTTGCGCGGGAGAACCCTCTCAAGAATTGAAAAGGACCCCAGAGGATTAGTCTGCGGTCCTTTGACTGTCGAATTCACAGTCTTGCGGTTAGTCGGGAGTACCCCCTAACGGAGCTTCCCTAAGAGGTGTGAATGGGTTAGAGGGCAACCCCCTTATCACCGTTCATTATTTGATCACCTCCTTTACTCAGCCGACGATAAATGGAGCTTATCACAGGCTGGCCAAGAATGCAAGCCTCGCGCATCAACTGAATTGACAAATAGAGTTCTATGTGGGGCAATACAGGTCGATAAAGTCTCGAGCGTGTCGTCATTTGAATTCGCTCATTGCAGCAGGCGAGACATCGGCTCGCGGAGGCGCTTAGGAACGCCGAGCAGCTGTGATATAATGCAACCGGCAATCCAAGAGCGACGCGGACGCGGGTATGACCAGGCACTACAATCCTTCTCATCGCCGGCAGGCGATTCAATGGGCTCAAAACCTTTTGGCGCGCAACTTTTACGTGCTGGATACCGAAACGACCGGTCTCGGCGGACGCGACGAAATCATACAGATCGGCATCGTTGACGCGGCTGGCAATGCGGTCTTGGACCAATTAATCAGACCGAGCATTCCGATCCCGCCGGGCGCCGCCAGAGTGCATGGCATCACAGACGATGACGTGATCAATTCACCAATTTTTAGCCGGCTTTACATCAAACTCTCGAGCTTGCTGGCGGGGGAAACTGTCATCGCCTACAACATGGATTTCGACTGGCGCATGTTGCAGCAAACCGCCGCGCGCTATCGCTTGCCCGATATCCGCACCGGCAAACGAGACTGCGCCATGAAGCAGTATGCAAAGTTCAAAGGCAAGCGCAGCGGCCAGGGGCGCGGCTACGTATGGCACAAGTTGACCAGCGCTCTGGCGCAAGAGAGCATCGCCGCGGGCAAGGCCCATAATGCGCTGGGCGACGCGTTGATGACGCTTGAGTTGGTGCGAAAGATGGCAAGCTCGTCCTAACCTATCCCCCCGGATTGTCACGATCAGCGATTCGACAACACTCTAGCACTTGCCGCAGCAAGGCAAATAGGTCTCTAATTCGTTTGTCATCTATCTGAAATCGTATATAACAAGTGTAGATTGGGCGCGCGGGGAAACTGAAATGACGGGGACCCCGTTGCCGTTTGTTGATGATGTAGACAGGAACGAGATGTGATCCGACCCAGATTGAAATCCAAACACATTTGGCTTTTACTGGTAACTGCGTTGCTGTTAGTGCCCACAGGGCCGGCCTTGGCCGCCAATATCACGGTCGACGAAGACTGCAGCTTGTACAACGCGATCCTGTCCGCAAATGGGGAAGAACAAGTCGAGCCCTTGAACAACTGCGAAGACGGCGACGAAGCAGTCGACGCAGAGCAAACCGGCGTCGATACGATCACGATTGCTTTGACCGGCACTGAAGAAGGTACAATTACGCTAACATCGACACTGAGCGTCACCTCCGAAGTCATTGTTGATGGCGCCGGGTTCGTGATAAGCGGGGACGATAGCTATCAAATCTTCAATGTGGACGGCGGCTCGCTCGAGATCATGAATCTGACAGCGACCGCTGGCTCCAGCGCATCGACTGGCGGCGCAATCTCTGTCAGCAATGGTTCTTTTTCAATGAACAACAGCGTTATTTCCAATAGCGCGTCAGTGGGCCACGGCGCTGGCATTTATGCCGAGACCAGCGATATCGTTATCACCAATAGCGCCATAAGCGCAAATACAGCTGGCACAGATGAAGCGGTCTCGGGTGCCGGCATCTATTTTGCCGGCGGGGACGACAACAGTTTGCTGATTGACAAAAGCGGTCTCGACTCGAATAGCGCGACAGATGACGGCGCCGGCTTGTACGTCACCAGCGGGAATGCGACGATCAGCAATACATCGTTTGCTGAAAACAGCGCGGCCGACAAGGGAGGCGCCATCTACAATGCGGGAACCATGACGCTTACCCACGTGACGATCGTCGATAACAGCGCAGAGATAGGCGGCGGCATCTACGACACGGCGTTGCTCCATCTGTATAACAGTATCCTGAGCGGCAATGACCCGGAAGATTGTTCGGGCACCTTGAACAGCAACGTAGGCAACCTGATTCAAGACGGTTCCTGCGGGCACGAGGAATTGGTGGGAGATCCGATGCTGCTCAAGCTGGCCGGATTACCGGTGTATTACGTGCTGCAGGAGGCCAGCCCGGCCATCGATAGCGGTAACACGGACAAGTGCATGCAGGTAGACCAGCGCGGACTCGCGCGCCTGGAGGGATTATGCGATATTGGCGCCTCCGAATATCTAGCGGGGTCATTCTCCTTCCAGATCCAAAGCGCGGTGGCAAACCCGGCCTCCGACGAGACCGAGGATTCTGACGAGTCGTCAGGAGCAACGACGGCGCGGGCAACCGCAACGCCCACTTGCGAATCGCTGCCAGATGGCGTAACGGTGACCGGATATGTTAGCGGAACCCAATGCCAGGAAAGAGATGCTGCCGGCGTCGGGAACCAAGTCATCATTGACTATGGTTTCAAAAAAGCGATAGATCTCTGGGGATACGTGCCCGAAAGCGGCTTGCGGATCTGCTTCCAGGATACCGGTACGATCATCTTGCTCGACGCTTCAACCTCGCCACGTACGATCATTCCCTTATCCACAGTCACCGACGAAGACTGGCGTTGCACGGATGTCGATCGTGAAGGCACAGCGGTTTTGATGAATCAAGACTTCTTGTCTACCGAAGCGGCGACCAATGCGGAAGTCCCGCTGACCGGTTGCACCGTTACGACCACCGACATTCTCAACGTGCGCAACGAACCGGCCGGCGACACGATACTGGCCCGGCTCATGAACAACGTTAGTCTTGCGTCAGCCACGCGCACCTCAGGATGGTTCAAGATCGACTATTACGGGATCGCCGGATGGATCAGCGCCGACTACGTCGAGACATCTGGCGACTGTCAGTAGCCATTCACAACTGATCTCTTGGTCCCTCCATGCCTCGACATGGAGGGATTTTTATTTTGCAATCCGGCTCACTGCAGCTCACTCATGCAACTCAATTGGATGCTGCTGCCGCGGTGGACGAAACGGCTCAGCTACATATAATCCTTATCTGTCGATCCCGAACAAGAAAGACAGATCTCATGCGGTTTACCGATAAAGTCGTACTCGTTACTGGCGCTTCTCGCGGTATCGGACGAGAAGTTTCCCGACAATTCGCCGAGCGGGGCGGCAGGGTCGCCATCCATTACAATCAGAACGCGGACGCGGCCACAACGACGCTCAATGCGCTTTCAGGGCGCGGCCATAAGACTTTTCAAGCCGATCTGGCAGATCCCGCCGCTGTACAATCCTTGGTCGATTCGGTCCTGCAGCAGATGGGAGGCATCGATATCTTGATCAACAATGCCGGCATCTATGAGGAGAGGCCGCTCACCGACATCGGCTACAAGGAGTGGCAAGCGCATTTTCAACGCGTCATTGCGGTCAACTTGCTCGGCCCTGCCAACCTCACTTACTGTGTCGCGCAAAAGATGATCGGGCGCGGCGGCGGGCGAATTGTCAACATTTCGTCGCGAGGCGCATTTCGGGGCGAGCCGACAGCGGTGGCCTATGGCGCCAGTAAAGCCGGACTGAACAGTATGGGGCAATCTCTGGCGCAGTTGCTCGGGCCTCACAACATATTCATTGGCACGGTTGCGCCCGGTTTCGTGGAAACAGATATGGCCGCCGAACGGCTGGCGCAAGCGGATGGCGACGAGATCAGGAATCAATCCCCGCTTGGGCGCGTCGCCAGACCGGAAGACGTGGCCTACGTCGCTCTTTTCCTGGCATCAGATGGCGCGGAGTTTTCCACAGGCTGTATCGTGGATGTCAACGGCGCCTCCTACTTGCGTACATGATGACTCCTTTGAGCGCATGAAACCCATCGACATTCAAACCGATCGACTGCGCATTCGGCAGTTTCACGAGCAGGACATTGAAGACTGCCTTCGCTTTCGAGCGCAAGTCTTCAACATGCAAGAACCACGCCAGCGAGCGGCGAGTTGGCTGCGATGGACGATCGACAGCTACCGCGAACTGGCTCAACTTGGGCAGCCGCCTTATGCTGACTACGTCGTAGAAGCGCGCTCGAATGGGCATTTTATCGGCTCGGTAGGGATCGTGCCGACGGTCATACCCTGGGGCGCGCTGGGGGGCGATCCGGCTGATAATCTCCTCAATCCAGAGGTCGGCCTGTTCTGGGGAATCATGCCGCGCTATCGAAGACGAGGATTCGCCAGCGAAGCCGGTATGGCCTTGCTAGACTATCTGTTTCGAGACTTGCATATTGCCCGCGTCGTGGCCACGACCGAACAAGACAATATCGCTTCCCAAAGGACGATGGAACGATTGGGCATGACCCTCAGGCGCAATCCCTTGTCCGAGCCGCCATGGTGCCAAGTCGTCGGGGTGATCAAGCAGCCGCGCCGGGACTGATTCTACAATATTCACAATGCCGTCTATCTCGTCGCTATGTTAGACTTTACCTCGGATGGCAAAGGAATCCGTGACCGTGTCCCGCGCGATGGCGGGCCGGCATTCGAAAAAGTGAGGAGAATACAATGAACCGTAAACTTATTGCTGTTTTGGTCCTGGTCGCTTTGCTTGTCGGCGTCGCCGGCGCGCAAGACGGCAGTTTCGAGTTGACGATCATGCACACGAACGATGTGCATGGTCATCATGAGCCGCAGCGCAACGGCGATGGCGGCGCGGCGCGTCAAGCCACAGTTGTCAATCAGATCCGCGCCGAGGTCGACAATCACCTGTTGCTGGACGGCGGCGACCGCTTCACGGGAACGCTATTCCACGTCCAGTATCGCGGGCAAGACAGCGTTCAGATCATGAACGCCATGGATTATGACGTCATCGCCCTGGGCAACCACGAGTTTGACGACGGCAGCGAAATATTGGCCGAATTTGTCAAAAACCTCGAGATGCCGTCTCTCAGCGCGAATATCGATTTCAGCGAGGATCCACACTTGGCAGGCTTGGTCGAACCTTCCGTGATCCTCGAGGTCGCTGGCGAGCGCATCGGCATCATCGGGCTGACCGCGCCGGAAACCGAAATTCTGGCCAAGCCCAGCGAATTCCTGGTCTTCCACTACGACCTCGTGGGAATCACCCAGGGTGAAGTTGACAAGATGCTTGCCGATGGCGTCAACAAGATCATCCTGCTCAGTCACATTGGCATTGCAGCCGATTTACAAGTCGCGCAGGGCGTCAGCGGCGTTGATGTGGTTATCGGCGGTCACTCTCACACCTTGCTCAGCAATGCCTATACCGGCGCCTATGGCGAATACCCGATCGTACTGGAAAGCGCCAGTGGCGAGCCGACTCTCGTGGCGCAAGCCAGCGATAAGACGGTCTATCTGGGTCGACTGGATGTCGAATTTGATGCCGACGGCTTGCTGACCGATTGGGATGGAGATACGATTCTGCTCAGCCGTTACATCAGCCCGGATCCGGATATAAGCGACCTGATCGCCGAAATGGCGGGACCAATCGCCGAACTGCGCGCCATTCCAGTCGGCGAGGCTGCTGTCGCGCTGACCGGCACCAGCCCGCGCCTCTGCCGTATCCAAGAATGTCTGCTCGGGAATGTCATCACTGACGCTATGTTGGAAGAAACCGGCGCTGACATAGTCATCCAGAATGGCGGCGGTATCCGCGCCGATATTGATGCCGGCGAGGTCACCTTGGGCGAAGTTTTGACTGTGCTGCCTTTCGGCAATTTAATCAGCACCTTTGAGTTGAGCGGGGCTGATGTGCTGGCCGCGCTGGAAAATGGCGTCAGCCGCGTCGAAGTGGATGCGGATGGCAACCCAATTGTCGATGGCGCGGCCGGGCGCTTCCCGCAGGTCGCAGGCATGCGTTATACCTTTGACGCCACCCAAGCAGCCGGTAGCCGCATCGTCAGCGCCGAGGTAATGCAAGAGGGCGAATACGCCCCGCTTGATCCCGACGCTATATATTATGTCGCCAGCAACGACTACATGCGCGCTGGCGGCGATGGCTACTCGGTACTCGACGAAATGGCCATTGATCCCTACGATCAGGGCAGTCCGCTGGATCAGGTCGTTGCCGAATACATCACCGCCAACAGCCCGATCAGCGCCATGCTGGAAGGGCGCATCACGCATCAGGCCGGCTGATCGCGCTCGTAAATGACAGCCGCTCGGCGCGTAACCGGCGAAAAAGTTTGCCGCGCTCACACAAAATAACAAGCCTTCTACTTGTATGTGCAAGGGGGTTTGTTAAGAGGAATAACAGCAAGATTCGGAAAGACCGCTGGCAGAAGCCGGCGGTTTTTCTTTGACCGTCCGACGGCCGCTTGCGCCCCGTCTGACACAATCACATACTGACTGGTGAAGACCCCGAATTGGAACTATGCTATAAGCAGATTTCGCGTCGCAATGGTCAATACCAGCGTGGCAATTTCCCATGCAAAACGGCGGCAGCTTCTACGACATTTTCTTCATCTACCACCCGGAAGATATCGAATTCACGCGTCGATTGGCTGACCGGCTAACTGCCCGCAATATCGTCTGCCGCGTTGATGAAGACATTGGCAAATCTGAAGCAGGTTTACAGGCGCTGCGGGATACCATATTGCGCTCGCATACGATTGCGATTGTCCTGTCGCCAGATTCCGCCGAAAGTCAATTGTGCAATGAATTGGTTGAATTTGCGGTCGCCAACGGCAAGCGCTTTATCAGTTTGATCATCAACGAAAAAATCGCCGTCGATGTCCATCCGGCCATTGCCGAAAACGCCTACGTTTTATTGCGCGAGCAAGATGACCACGACGCAAATCTCAATGTTTTGGTTCAACTCCTGCAGGTTGACGCGCACCTGCGCCTGCATACCGAGTGGCTCGTCAGCGCCAGCAAATGGAATCTGGAAGGGCGTGGAAGCGATCTGCTGCTGGCCCCAGACCGTGCGGAAGAGGCGCGCCAGTGGCTTGCGGAGAGCGCCGGCCGTAGTCCGAAGCCATCGCAGCTGCTGGTTGAATTCATCCACGCCAGCCGACGGCAAAAGCCGGCGCCGGCTCGCGGATTCTCAACGCAGGCCGCGCTTGGCCTGTTCGCCGTCTTGATCGTGGTTGCGGTTGTCGGCATCGTTCAGAGCGTGATGGCCAACCAAAGCGCGGCAACCGCCACCGCAGCGTTCATCGCGACCAGTGAGCAACATACTAGAATAGCGCGATCTGTCGCCGCAAGCGCAACGGCGGAGAGCAACAGCGCCGTTCGGGTTATCTCGAATCTCGCCGCGACCAGCGTCCGCATCAGAGAAGAAGTTTTGGCGACTGCAGCCGTCCAAGCGCAATACGCGACCAGACAGGCGGCGATGAGCGCGACCTCCCAAGAAGTGACGGCGCTACAGGCCACCAAGGCGCGCGCTACAGACATGGCGCAACTTCAGAGCGATATCGCAGCGCAGGCTGTCATCGACGGCGCGCGACGCGCGCGCGCCGAAGGCGACCTCGACCTGGCTCTGGCATTAGCTTGGGAAGCTGCGCAAACGCTCGAGAATCCCTGGCCGGCTTTGCACATCCTGCGTCAGGTGGTTGAGCGCCGTCCAGCGGCGACGATTGACAACATCTCATTGTTGCAGGTTCATCCAGCCGGCGAACAAATTGCCTTGGTCCCGCGTTCAGGCCAGCGTGTTCTTGTTTATGACAGTGAGACCGGTCGGCTCGACTACGAAATTGACGATCACGAAGGCGATATCAGCGCAATTGCTTATGCTGGCGACGGGCAGTTGCTGATCAGCGCGGCGCAGGACGGAGAAGTGGTCATTCGATCCAGCGAAGATGGCGTCCCGCGTCATCGCTTGGGCGAACACCGGAGTCCCGTTCGGGCAATGGCCGTATACCGAACAGACGCTAAGTTGGTCACTGCCAGTGACGACAAGCTTGTTCTTTGGGATCTCAATACCGGGACGAGCCTGGCTAACTACGTGCCGGAATCGGGAGACGGGCCGGTGATCAGAGAACTGCTGGTGACCGCCGACGACGCGCGACTGATCGCCTGGTCGGATGCTGGCGGGCTGGTCAAGATGGCGCAGCATTCGGCCGAGACGCTGGAGCTGCTTACGCCGGATAGCGGCGGCCGCGTTTACCTGGGCTACGACCGAAAGGGCGGCATCGCCTACACCGGCGGACGCAGTTTGCCAGCTTATGCCGGCGACCCTAACACCGGCGACCTTGTGTTCTGGAACCCCTCTACCGGACAGCAACTAACGCGACTTTCCGAGGGTTTCAACTGGTCGCTCATCAGCGGAGGCAGTATCGCCAGCGCGACTGACAGTCTCCAATTCATCACATTTGGCGAAGGCACTGCCCTGCTCGGCATACAGAATAGCATTGGCGAGAAACGGTCGGCGCTAATTACCCTCGACGAAGGGGCAGTTCTGCGGACTTACGATGACGAGTTTTCCGCCGGTCTGGTCTCGGCTCATTTCCTTGATTCAGATGTAGCCCTGTCCCTGACCAGCGACAAGCAGTTGGTCACATGGTCCACGAGAGATGGCAGCTTGATCCGCCAGGTAGGCCTTTCGCCGCAGCCTCTGGCGCGAATCGAAGTCGACGCGGGGGGCAGGATCGTGGTGGGACAGGCGATCAATGGCGGCGTCCATTTTTGGCATCTAACGCCAGCGCTATCGAGCCAACTGCGGATACTGGATGAATCCGCCGACGATATCCGGATCAACCAGGCTGGAGGGGCTTTGCTCATCAGTGGCAGCGGCGGCACGCGGCTGATGAGAATTGCCGATGACGAAATCCTGTTCCAAAGCGACAGCGGCAGCCTGACGCGGATAAACGAAGGCGGCTCACTCTTTGCGGCATCCGCCGATCGCGAGATCCAACTTGTAGACGCCGAGAGTGGCCAGATAGCGGCGAACTGGTCCCTGGAAACTGGCCAGGCGAGAGAGATGCATTTGGCGCCCCAGGGTGACGCGCTGCTGGTGGAAACCGAAGCCGGCGAATTGCTGCTCTTGCGCCGAGACCAAGCAGCGCCACAGCGCTTGAACAAGGGAGACTTTGCAGAAGCCAGGCTAGTCAGATTTGCCAACGACAGCAGCAGGGTTCTCAGCTTGCATCCGGCGGGCGCCTTGCTGTGGCAAGGGGAGGCTGCGGAGCCGATGGCAGCTTATGCGCTGGGACTAGCGCCCGACTATGCCACGCCTGATCGATTCAAGGTCGCATTTGGCGATGGCGGCGCTAGCCTCTATTTCTTTGTTCGCCTGGAAGGGGGCTTGGCAGGCCTGACTATAGTCGATCTGGAAGAGGATTCAATCCAGCGCCACACCTTTGTCGATGTCGCTTACGGCGAATTGGCGGATCAAGGCAAGTATCTCCTGCTAGCGCGCGTCGATGGAAGTGTTCAAGTGCTTGATACGTCCAGCGGAACGATTCGCAATGAATTCACTGACGTCGGAGCCATTACTCGCAGCTTAGCGCTTCTGGAAGAACGAAACTGGCTCTACGCCGCCGCCGATAGTAATCTGCTGATATGGGACCTGGCATCAAACGCCCTGGTGCAGCGCATCCAACATCCCGATGAAGTATTGCGTTTCAGCCTCAGCCGCGACGGGCAGCGTGTCCTAACCAAGGATGCCAATGGCGTGTTCAGGCTGATTCAGGTCGACAGCGCGGATGAGCTGCTTGATAAAGTGCGCGAGCGAGTTGCGCCGCGCGCGTTGACCTGCGCCGAACGCGAACAATACCTTGCCCTGCCCTTCTGCGAGTGAAAGCGGGCGATAGCGATGAAGCGCATTCTGTTCGCGTCTTGGTATGCTGGTCTGGGCGGCGGCGAAACAGACTTGCTGACGCTCGCCGGTTCCCTTGATGTCGGAGATTACGAATGCCACCTGCTGCTGCCGGAGGACGGGCAGTTAAGCGAGATCTGGCGCGAAACAGTCGGTCCGGTCCACATCATCCCTTTTCGCGGGGCCACAACCTACTTTGTGCCTGCCGTATGGGCGCGCTTCCCCGTGGTCAAGCGCTTCGCCAGGCTGCTGCGAGACGAGCGAATCAATCTCGCGCATAGCGATTATCACAGCTTGCCCATGATCGCCCCGGCAGCTCAACTGGCAGGGCTGCCGTTCGTCTTCACGCTCTGGGGTTGGTGGTTTAAGCCAAAACCCTGGCAGCGAAGTTTCTTCCGCGACATACCGAAGACGGTAGCGCGTTCAATTGCTATCCGGGAGGGATATCTTGGCGAACCCCCCTTCATGCCTGTCGCCGACGTGCCTGTAGTTTACCCAGGCGTGGATACCGAGCGCTTTCATCCGGATCTCAACGGAGCTCGCTTGCGCGACGAACTCGGCATCGCGCAGGTTGCGCCCCTCGTCGCCATGGTCGCGCGCTTTCAACGCGTCAAGGGACATCACAGTTTTCAATCTGTAGCCGAAGCTATCGCAAGGCAAGAACCGGAGGCGCGTTTTGTCGTGGCCGGCGACAACGTCTTCGGCGTAGACGCTGATGGGCGCTACCGGGATCAAATCTTGCAAGCTGCCAAGAACAATGACCTGCTGCGCGACCGCATCCAATACATCGGTTTTCGGGACGATATCGAGCATGTCTATGCAGCCGCGGACGTGGTCGTCTGCGCTTCGGAATTTGAGAGTTTTGGCAAAGCCAACCTCGAAGCGATGGCCTGCGGGCTGCCAGTCGTGAGTAGCAACCGCGGAGGTCCGGCCGAGACAGTGCGCCAGGGCGAGACAGGCTTTCTCATCGACCCGGGCGACATGGATGGATTCTCCCGCGCGGTAACGCGCCTGCTTGCCGATGCCGGCTTGAGAGAGAAAATGGGCCGGGCCGGGCGCGCCCGGGTTTGTGAGCGCTTCTCGATTGATGCCATGACAGAGGCCTATTGCCGCATATTCGACGACCTGCTGAGGCTCAATTCACGGTAGCGTTCCGGAAAAACTTCGCCAAGGCATCACCGATGCTGTTATCGTTCAGATACGCGATATGCTCACCGGCAAACGGGATAGGCTGCATGCCAAAATGAGTCGTCAGCGCATTGTCCGGCACCGTATTCGGCACGGCGAGCAATTCCAGCAAGCTGGTGCTTACAGGAGATCCCGGCAAGATCGCTTGCATGACGCTCACAATCGGGCGTAGTGCGGCGACGGGAACAGGCACGAGCAGGCGCCAGGTATTCAACGCGCCGATGATGCGCCGTTCGATTTCGCCCAGGGTCAAGACTTCCGGTCCGCCCAGCGTCAATTCCCGCCCGATGGCGCCCTCATCATCGAGGCAACGAATCGCAGCCTCGACGACGTCATGTACGGAAACCGGCTGGAATTCGGCTTTGCCCCCGCCGATCAAGGGAAACACCAGCGGCGTCAACTTAAGCAGGCGCGCAAAAGTATTGAAGAATTCGTCTTGCGGACCAAATATGGCGGAAGGACGCAGCGCTGTCCACTGCATGTTCGATGCGGCGACATATTCCTGGGCGCGCCCTTTGCTAGCGAGGAATCGGAATGGTAGATCGCTGCGGGCGCCGTTCTGGCTCATGTTGATAAACCGTTTGACGCCAGCCGCTTGCGCCGCATCAAGAACATTGACCGTACCTTGGAAGTTGACTGATTCGTAAGTCTGCCCGCCCTTTTCCATAGCGATTGCGACCAGGTGAATAACCGCGCTGACATTCTCCATGGCCGGGGGCAGACTAGCCGGCACGGTGACATCGCCCTCGACGATTTCGATGCTCTCGGCGACTTCGCGCAGTCGCACTTGCGCTTTGGCCGGGCGACGTACCATGGCCCGCACCGGATGGCCCAGCGTGACCAGCTTTTTGACGATCTGATTGCCGAGATAACCGGCGGCGCCTGTAACCAATATTGTCATCGGGTATTCTCTCCGTCGTTTGTCTCTCTCATGATACGATAGTGACATTAATCGGGCTTTAGCGTTGCGCCTTTGCCGTTATCATTTTCGGCGATGGATGAGGGTTGCCGCACGGTAAACTGCGTCGGAATCTACCAAGTTAAACAAGTAGCCCCCAGCAAGAGCCGCTCGGCACATAACCGGCGAAAAGGACTTCCGCGCTCACGCAAAAACCAAACTCGTTCCACTCTTGCGAATGCTGGTTTATAAAATAAGAGTATATCCAATCGGGCAGGCTGCGCCAGGCACATGCGCCAACCATACAGGACCACCACAGTATGCTTTCAGGTTGATCCTCAGCACCCGGACCCGCGCCCGATAGCGCGGGCGGGCGCAACGATCAGGGCTGGCGGATTGGTCGCCTTCCCTACGGAAACGGTCTATGGACTGGGCGCCAACGCGCTGGACTCGACTGCCGTCGAGAAGATTTTCCGCGCCAAGGGCCGCCCGGCCAACGATCCCTTGATCGTACATATTGCTGATTTATCCCAATTGTCGCACTTGGCGGTATCTGTTTCCGAGATAGCTTATCGTCTGTTCAAGCGCTTTGCTCCTGGCGCGTTAACGCTGGTCTTGAACAAGCGCGAAGCTGTGCCAGCCAATCTAACTGCAGGTATGGATACTGTCGCAGTGCGCATGCCCGATCATGCCGTTGCCCTGGCACTCATAGACGCGGCCGGCCGGCCTATCGCCGCGCCCAGCGCGAACAGATTCTCGCGCCCCAGCCCAACCACTGCGCAGCATGTTGCCCATGACCTGGATGGGCGCGTGGACATCATCCTGGACGGGGGTCCTACCTCAATCGGCTTGGAGTCGACGATTCTCAGTTTGCTTGGGGATGCCCCGCAGGTTCTGCGTCCGGGCGGTGTCTCGCTGGAGGCATTGCGGGAGATCGTTCCAGATCTTACTTATCAACCTCAGTACCTGCCCGACGACGCTGCTGCGCCGTCCCCGGGCAGCATGCTCAAACATTATTCGCCGAGAGCGACGGTCATTCTGTTCCGCGGTGACGATGACGAGGCCATCTGGGCGGCTATGAAGACATTCGCCAAAAATCATGACCATGTAGGTCTGCTGGCGCTGGAGAAAGACGCAACGCGCATTGCCGATCTTGATGTCGAAGTCGAGAGCTTGGGGGTGGATCTCGATGCAGCGGCCACCCGCCTGTTTTCAGCATTGCGATCGCTTGACAGCCGAGGCGTCGAGTGGATATTGGCGCGCCTGCCCGATACAACTGGAGTGGGCCTGGCGATCGGCGATCGGCTACTGCGCGCTGCAGAGGGGGTTGTGATCGACGTGAAGCCGCGGCGTTAACCGCTTCGGTCAGTCATGCTATACTGGCCGAAGAAACAGAGCGCCAATTGAAAACCGAGGAAGGCATCGTGGCAGAAGTCATACAGATCAAAGATATCGCCCGCTACGCAGGTCAAGAAGTGACCGTGCGCGGTTGGGTTTACAACAAGACTGGCAAAGGCAGGCTGCAATTCATCCTGCTGCGCGATGGCAGCGGCCAGGCGCAATGCGTCGCCTTCAAACGAGAAATGGACGCCGAGGCCTTCGAAATTGTCCGCGGGCTCACACAAGAATCTTCGCTCCTAATCACGGGCGAGGTCCGCCCCGACGAGCGAGCGCCGGGTATTCCAGGCGGATTCGAAATCGGTATCCGAGATCTGCAACTCCTCCAGCAGGCGCAAGATTACCCGATCACACCCAAAGAACATGGTACCGAATTCCTGATGAACCATCGTCACTTGTGGCTGCGCAGCAACCGCCAATGGGCGATTTTGCGCATCCGCGCCACCATCATCAAAGCGATGCGGGACTGGCTGGACGATCAGGGTTTTTTGCTTGTGGATACGCCCATCATCACGCCAGCGGCCGGGGAAGAAACGACAACGCTTTTCGAGGTCGACTATTTTGGTGAATTGGCCTTTCTGGCGCAGACCGGTCAACTCTACAACGAAGCCAACATAATGGCCTTTGGCAAAGTCTATTGCTTTGGGCCGACCTTCCGCGCGGAAAAGTCCAAGACCCGCAGGCACCTGATCGAGTTCTGGATGCTGGAGCCGGAAATCGCCTTTTGCAGCCTGGAAGAGTTGATGGACATAGAAGAAGGCCTGGTGACCTATGTCGTGGCCCAGGTCTTGGAGAAGCATAGCCAGGAACTGGCGCTAATCGAGCGCGATGTGAGCAAACTGCGCGCGATCACGGCGCCCTTCGCTCGCATCAGCTACGACGACGCCATCGAACGACTGCAAGGGCTAGCGGAAGCGACCGATGATCCTGAAGCGAAAGCGGAACTGGCTATTGCCTGGGGCGAGGATTTCGGCAGCCCGCAGGAAACCGCGCTGGCGGAGCAATTCGACAAGCCGGTCTTTGTCTATAACTACCCCACCGCCGTCAAAGCCTTTTACATGACGCCGGTGGAAGGACGCCCGGAGGTCTGCCGCAGCGTCGATCTGCTGGCGCCGGAAGGATATGGCGAGATCATCGGCGGCAGCGAACGCATTCACGAACTGGACTTGCTGGAGCAAAATATCGACAAGATGGGCTTGGGGCGCGAGGCCTACCAATGGTACCTTGACCTTCGGAAATTCGGGACGGTGCCTCATGCCGGTTTCGGTATCGGCATCGAGCGAACGGTAGCCTGGATCTGCGGACTCAATCACGTGCGCGAGACGATACCCTACGCGCGCCTGCTCAACCGCAAATATCCTTAATCAAAGGAAGGATCACGATTCAATCGGTCGCAAAGACCCCCGCAGGGCTTCCGACAAGTTAGTCGCCTGGAGCAACTGGATGCCCCTGGGGATCTCGTCAGCATTGCCCGGCAGCCTGGGGACCAAGGCGCGCCTGAAGCCGATCTTCGCCGCTTCGTTCAAGCGCATGCTTAACTGGCCGACCCGCCGAATCTCTCCACTCAAACCGACTTCTCCGACAATCGCTAGATCCGCCGACACAGGGCGATCGTAATAGCTTGAAGCGATCGCAACCGCCATCGCCAGGTCGGACGCAGGCTCGCTGATTCTGATGCCGCCGATGACATTGACGAAAATATCCTGTTCCCACAGTTTAAGTCCTATTCGCTTGCTCAAAACGGCGCTGATCAAGAGCAAGCGATTGATATCAACACCGTTGGCCGTGCGCCGCGGATTGCCGAAGGATGTCGGACTGGTAAGAGCTTGCATCTCGACCAGCAGCGGTCGCGTGCCTTCCATCGTAATTGCGATGGCGGAACCGGAAGCCTGGACGACGCGTTCTTCCAGAAACACCTGCGAGGGATTCTCCACTTGAACCATGCCGCGCCCGCGCATCTCGAAGACACCCACTTCGTTGGTGGCGCCAAAGCGATTCTTGACACTACGCAGCAGTCGATACTGTTGAAATGGATCGCCCTCTAAATACAGCACGGTATCAACAATGTGCTCCAGGGCACGCGGTCCGGCGATATTGCCGTCTTTGGTCACGTGGCCAATCATCAACACGCTGACGCCCGCCTCTTTGGCCAAAGACTGCAAACGCAAGGCGCATTCCCGCACTTGCGCTACCAAGCCCGGTGAAGAATTCAGTTCGTCTGTATGGGTTGTCTGAATCGAATCAATCACAACCAGCACGGGATCCAAAGCGGCGATCTGATCAAAGATATTGCCCAGATCGGTCTCTGTCAGCAGGAATAGATCACGTGCGGACAGACCCATCCGCTCGGCGCGCATCTTGATCTGGCTCGCGCTCTCCTCGCCACTGACATAAAGCACGTTTCCGGCGGACTCCGCCAGCAGCGCAGCCAACTCGATGATCAGCGTGGATTTGCCTACACCGGGTTCACCGCCGAGCAAGACCAGGCTGCCCGGCGCCAAGCCGCCACCGAGAACGCGATTGAATTCGCTCATCGGCACCGGCAGACGATTCTCCTCTCCCGGTCCAACCGCCTCAAGGCGCACGGGCTTTCGCTGACCGCCGCTAGACGGGCGGCCTTGAACGCGTGATGCGGGCGCCTCCTCCACCTGCTCCACCATGCTCTCAAACTCGCCGCATTGCGGACAACGTCCGAAGTAGCCGGAGCTTCGTCTGCCACAATTCGAGCAGATAAATACGCTGCGCTTTCTCGCCATGGCTTTGTCGGTTTGAACTTGGATACTCTGCGGATCTTCCGGCGATGATAACATAGAAGCGCCCATTCCGGGAACGCGGCGCAAGTCGGGCAGCGGTGAATATGATGGATACATTAATCCAATTGCTGTCGCGGGATTGCCCCGCCCGACGACATGATGCCCTGTCCAAAGGCCCGAAAAGGTATCTATACAGTACATAGGGACAATCACGCGATGGACTGCTCCTGCAAGCGACTCGCCCTTGCCACGCGGCTAATGCCGGTACCATTGCCAAGCGATAAGAGACTCCGAAACTCGATATGGCTTTTACATCAGTCTGGCGCGTTTCCCGCGCTCCGCCTATAGCTCACGCGGGTTCCGGGCAATCGGTCGCCCCCGCGTCGACATTCTCTGAAGTTCGATCGAGGTATATGTTTCCGCTGGCGCTAGCGGCGCAGTCAACAGATCCGCCGTCGATCCGCCATTTCAAAAGGGCGCCTGAAGTATGCAAGCACTGTATAGCTTTTCCAATTGTCGCGTAGGCTAAGCGTAGAAAAAACGAAGGTTTAGCAAAGGCGACCCGTCGTCTCTCGCATTACAAAATATGTTAGAGTGGACGCACGTCCGGGTTCTTTGTCCCCACATGGAACCAGGACACCCCCCAAATATACCAGGCGTCCCATGATGAATTGGGACGTTTGGCTTTTATATCCGCCCCTGTTTATGTAGATCGCGTCGCTCATGCGAGGAGAAGGCTTACTGTCTTGGGCGAGCGCGACATTCTTGGGACCTTTTCGCTGCCGCCCAGCGGCTTCAAGGCAAGACTACATGTCCACAAGCTGACCAGTCCCCATCAGCGCGGAATGCGTCTATGCAGCGGCTCAGCAACTGGCCCATCTTTTGGTGGCCTGCATTATTCCAATGGACATCCGGTAAAGCTGCATAGTCGACCGTTTCTTCAAGTTCTGAACGCGGATCAATATACGGTATCTCAAGCTCTGCCATGAGTTGGATGGCGGTGGCATAGTGTCCGCCAGGCGATACCAGGTCGCTGCGATGCGGGATTAGCAAGACCAGGAGTTCGCTAAACTGTGTTGATACCGTATCGCGCAACTCTTCCAGGTAGTCGCGAGTGACCTCCGTTTCCCTGTCTGCTCTGACGCGTTCATACGCGCTGTCGCCAATCACATCAAACAGACGTAGCGCCAATGTTCCCAGGCGCGTGATGCCAACGAGACGCTCAAGCTCGCTCGCGGGCGGATCTTTCCGCTGTTCGCGATAGTACCAGGTGGAAGGCAGATCCAGCATAATGGTGTTCCCCCAGCGATCTTCCCAGCGGAACCAGATTCCTTCCTCATTCGCGTCTCCTGTCACCTTCTGGCCGTGAATGGGCACCATATTATCTTTGAAGTCATTCACGTAGAAACCAAGCAAGGTCACCTCAGGTTGCATAACCGGCCCGAATACCGAAAACGATTGCAGCGCCTGCCGGGTTCCCGTGCCCGGGATTCCCATATTCCACAGTACCGCGTCTTCCTGATCGAACTCGATTCTCTCGATATAGGACTTTCCCATGTCAGCCGTCATGCCAAAGGTGAAAGAATCGCCCAAGGCAATGATCCTGAACTTATCCTGCAAGTCATCGCTCCGAGCAAATTCTTGCGTATCGTGAAATCCCTGTTGATTTAGGGAGCAGTTTCGACCTTCCGTTCGCCCCAATCTGCAGGCTTCTTCCAGAACTTCAGGGTCGAAGTGGCAGCCAGCCTCATCGCAAATATTCCAGGGCTTGCCACTGTAGTATTCTTCCGGAATCTGAACCGGAAAATAGGTCGACATATTGAAAACCGCCAACAGAAGCTCCAGGGCGACAAGTGTGCCGGCCGTGATGACCGCCGCCGAGAGTGCGTTCTTGCGCCAGGCGGCCAATCGACGCCGGCGGAGATCCTCCCGTCGCAGCGCATAAGACAATGCCGCCAGCACGAGACCGCCGACGATCGCCAAAAGCTGTGGCAGGTTAAAGCCGGGACTGGTTCCGGGGAACAGATCGAGAACGATTCCAAAACCGGTAATAACTAGCCCGATTAGCGCAAGGGCCCAAAAGAGCGCGTTGAGTACAAAAATGGCGCGTGCGCGTGAACGCGGCATGTGAGACTATCCTCTGAGGCCCCTAAGTCGTCAGGGGCGCCGATAGCAATTATAGTCGATTCCCCCTGTAATGCCCCCGCGATTGACGTCCGGGCGCCAGGCTCGGAAGCGACGCGCCTGTAAGGGTATCGTAATCTGAGCTCTCTACAATGGGAGCGACTATATTGGGAAAGGACTGCTTCCATGCGCAAGGCGCTCATTCGGCGCGGATTGATTACAGTTGCCGCCGCAGCAACAGTTCTCGCATTCGTCTGGGTTTTTGGCTTTGCTCGAAACCTGGCCCAGGATCAGGAAGGCTGCAATCCCCGCCATTTGCGGACGGTCAATTGGTCTACCGACTTCTGCAACAGCATCGTCGACTTCGAAGAGATTCTGGTGGGAAATCCTACCAAGGACGGCATACCTTCGCTCACGGACCCGGATATGGAGACAGTTTCGCAGGCTGCTGCCTGGCTGAGCGATCGTTCGCCGGTGATCGCTGTTGAGATCGATGGCGACGCGCGCGCCTATCCGCAGGCGATCTTGATGTGGCATGAAATCGCCAATGTCGAAATCGCCGGGATTCCGATTGCGGTCACATTTTGTCCGCTTTGCAACAGTTCAATCACCTTTGATCGACGCGTCGCCGGCGACGTGCTGGACTTTGGCGTCAGCGGATTCCTGCGCAACAGCGATCTGGTTATGTATGATCGCCAGAGCGAGACCTGGTGGCAGCAGTTGACCGGCGAAGGGCTCGTGGGCAGATATGCCGGCGCGCTGTTAGATATCGTTCCCTCACAAGTGATCAGTTTCGCAAGCTTTGCCGAACGCCATCCTGAGGGGCTGGTCCTGTCACGCGACACCGGTTTCTCGCGCCAGTATGGCATCAATCCTTACAGAGATTACGACAGCCGACCGGGGCGACCCTTCCTGTTCCGAGGCGACATCGACCCGCGGCTCGCTTCGCCAGTGGATCATGTCTTGGCGGCGACCGTGGATGGCATCGCCAAAGCCTATCCCTTCGCAATCTTGCGCCAGCAAGGGGTGATCAACGACGTGATCGGGGATAGGCCCGTTGCCGCTTTCTTCCAGCCGGGCCTGGCCAGCGCGCTGGGCGATTCTGTCATCGACAATGCTGCCGATCTCGGTACTGCTGGCTTGTATCTGTCGACGCTCGATGGTCGGACGCTGACATTCGTCTTGTTGGAGGATGGCAACTTCGCTGACGAGCAAACCAGGTCAACCTGGAACGCCTATGGAGAAGCGATCGCCGGTGGCCTGCAAGGACGCGAGTTGGAATGGGTAGACGCCTTCCCCCACTTCTGGTTTGCCTGGGCCGCATTTCACCCGGAAACTGAAGTCTACGGCATTTAGTATCTCGCCGAGCACGCCAGTCCGCGATTGCGCGGGTGAAGACATGCCCGCTGAAATTGGAGTTCTGAGGACGTGAACAAGCGCAAGAAAAGCTTCAAAGATCTGGCGACTCTTGTGCTGATCGCACTTGCCTTCATTGTGCTCGGGCAGGGGCTGTTTCAGGATCCCGGTTCGGGCTGGAAAACCGACTTCGACAAAGCTGCCATTGACATGGACGAGGTAATCTCGGGCGGGGTGCCGCGCGATGGCATCCCGCCGATAGATAATCCGATCTTTGTTGAGGCGGCGCTCGCCCTTGAATTGTCGCCGCAGTCGCCCGTGATCGCGCTGGAAATAGAAGGCGATGCGCGCGCCTATCCACTAGAGGTTTTGACTCGCCACGAGATCGTCAACGATATCGTGAACGGCACTCCCGTAGCCGTGACATTCTGTCCGCTGTGCAATAGCGCCGTCGTCTTCGATCGTCGAGTCGCCGACAAGGTCCTGCGCTTTGGCGTATCGGGCAATCTGCGTTACAGCGACCTGATTATGTGGGATGATCTCACCGAGACCTGGTGGCAGCAACTCACCGGCGAAGCTATTGTCGGTCACTACCGCGGCCAGGTACTGCGCATGATAAGCTCGCAACTGGTCAGCTTTGAAGTCTTCAAGGGGCGTTACTCCGCGGGCAAGGTATTGCGCGGCCCGCTGGGGGGCTACGGGCGCAATCCCTACATCGGCTATGACAGCAGCCCAGAGCCCTTTCTCTTCAAAGGACCCGTTGACGATCGCCTTTTCGCGACGGAACGCGTGCTGGGGGCGGTCATCGGCGATCAAGCCATATCCTACGCGTTCAGCGCCTTGAAAAAGAGACCCGTTGTCAATGACAGCGTGTCGGATCGCGACATTGTAATATTTTGGCAGTCCGGCGCCGTGAGCGCACTGGACGCGGGTGATATTGATTCGTCAAAGGATGTCGGCATGGCGCTGATGTATGACCGGCGCTTGCCTTCCGACCAAGCGCTGAGCTTCCGTCATGATGCCGGCCGCTTCGTCGACGAGGAAACAGAGAGTGTTTGGAACATCTGGGGCGAGGCGACCGACGGTCCCCTGGCGGGTAGAAGACTCAGCCAATTGCAGGCCTACCCGCATTTCTGGTTCGCTTGGGCGGCCTTTTATCCCGAAACGATTTTGTACTCGATCGAATGAGTTTTCATGACAAAGGACATATCATGCAAAGTATCCGCAAAATTCTCCCGATACTGCTAGCGCTAGCTGGGCTGCTGCTTCCGGCGGCTGTACAAGCGCAACTTACCTGCGAAGTGCCTCCCGCTCCCTTCGACAGACCGGAAGTGCTGGAAAACTGGCAATCGGTCTGGGATCTGATGGATCTTTGCCAGCACGAGGAAGGCGTTTTCAGCGAGATCATCTCCGGCGGCGTCGGCCGCGACGGTATCCCGCCGATTGACAACCCGTCATTTGATGAGTTGGCTGTGGCGGACACCTGGCTGCAAGACGCGTCTCCGGTCATTGCTCTGGAAATCGACGGCATCGCCAGGGCCTATCCCCTGGCAATTTTGACGCGCCACGAGATCGCCAACGACACCATCGGCGAAACGCCGATTGCGGTGACCTTCTGTCCCTTATGCAATAGCGCTATCGTATTCGACCGGCGCGTGGGCGACGACGTGCTGCGATTCGGCGTGAGCGGTTTGCTCCGCCACAGCGATCTCATCATGTGGGACGACCTGACACAGAGCCTTTGGCAGCAATTGACCGGCGAGGGCATCGTCGGGGCGCATACTGGCAGGCTTCTGGATATCGTTCCGTCGCAACTGGTGGGCTACGGCGCATTCAAAGAGCAGTACCCGCATGGAGAAGTGCTTTCGACCAATGGCCGCTTTTACGGCGCCAATCCCTACGTCAATTACGATAGCAGTTCACGGCCCTTTCTGTTTTTTGGCGAGCCGGACGGTCGACTTTTCGCCACGGAACGCGTGCTCGGCGTTGCGCTGGGTGATGTGCGTGCCGCCTTTCCCTTTGCCGCCTTGTCCGAAGCCCGGGTGATCAATGACACCGTGGGCGATGTAGCTGTCGTGGCGATCTGGCAGCCCGGCGCCTTCAGCGCCCTGGACGCAGCCAGCATAGATCTTTCGCGAGACGTGGGTATGGCCGGTCTATTCGAACGGACCATTGACGGGCGGACGCTGCGCTTCCGCGCCGAGGGCGATTCCATCGTCGACGAAGGGACGGGTAGTACCTGGAATATCTTCGGCACAGCGATTGCGGGCGAGCTCGCCGGAACTCAGTTGCCTTCCATCAACGCTTTTCCGCACTTCTGGTTCGCCTGGGCAGCATTCTTCCCGGATACCGAGTTGTATGGCTACGAGCCGTAAAACAGGGCGCGACTGAACAGCAAGTGGCATTGCGGAAGCGCGATTGCTCTGGGGCACATACAAAGTCCCTTTTGAAGGGACTTTTTCTTCACTTGTCGTGCGGAAGCGGTAGCTAGAGTATCTGATCGAGGAACTCCTGCGTGCGCGGGTGATGCTCGATATCGGGATTGAAAAAGTTTTCCGGCGGACCCTGCTCGACGATGCGCCCCATGTCCATGAAAATGATGCGGTCGGCGACTTCCCGCGCGAAGCCCATCTCGTGCGTCACGACCAACAGTGTCATGTAAGTGCGAGCCAGTTCTGTCATCACATCGAGCACTTCCTTGATCATTTCCGGATCAAGCGCCGAAGTAGGCTCGTCGAAGAGCATGATCTTCGGTTCCATCGCCAGCGCCCGCGCGATCGCCACCCGCTGCTGCTGCCCGCCCGATAGCTGTCCCGGGTACTTGTAGGCTTGTTCGGGAATGCCCACGCGCTCCAGCAACTCCATGGCGCGCTGTTCGGCTTTGTCGCGCGCCCAATGCCGCACTTTCATCGGCGCCAGAGAGATATTGTCCATCACCGTCAAATGCGGGAAAAGATTAAATTGCTGGAATACCATGCCGGTTTCTCGGCGAATATCGGCGATGTTTTGCACGTCATGGCTGAGCTCGATGCCATCAACGATGATCTGCCCGTCCTGATGCTCCTCCAGCCGATTGATGCAACGGATAAAGGTCGACTTGCCCGATCCCGACGGCCCAATGATTACCAGCACTTCTTGCGGCATGACTTCCAGAGAGATATTGCGCAGGACGTGGAACTCGCCAAACCACTTATTCATGTCACGACAAATAATGATCGGCTCGTCGCCCGCCATCACTTGCTTTGTGCCGTCTTCCATAATATCCTCCCTCAATCCCGTAGGCCGGGCGGGAATTCCTCTAGGTTATTTCACAACTGCTGCGCCCGCGCCGCGCCCGAGCCGGTCGCCTCGACGCGGCGGCTGATATACGACATGATGTAACTGAACACGAAATAAATGATCGCGACGTACAAGAAGGTCTCTTGCCGCCGCTGCAAGAACTCCGGCTGCGCCACCACACGATACGCGATACCGGTAATCTCTGCCAAGCCAACGATGAAGACCAGCGAAGTATCTTTGAACAAAGAGATGAATTGTCCGACCAGCGCCGGAATCACAGCGCGCAAGGCCTGTGGCAGCAAGATGTAAAGCGTCGTATGCCAGCCGGACAAACCGATTGCCTGCGCGGCTTCGGTTTGTCCAGTGTCGAGCGACTGCAAGCCGCCGCGGACGTTCTCCGCCAGGTAAGCAGCGCTAAACATGGTAATACCAACCCAAGCGCGTACCGCATTTTCCACCGACGCCAGCGTCGGATCAATCAGCGGAACCATCAAAACCGCCATAAAAAGAATGGTGATTAATGGCACGCCGCGAACCGTTTCGATGTAAACGATACAGGTATAGCGGACGACAGCCAGATTGCTGCGCCGCCCCAGCGCCAGCAGCAAACCAATCGGGAAAGAGGCGCCAATGCCAAGGATCGTCAGTTGCATCGTCAGCATCAAGCCGCCCCACAAGCGCTTGTCGGAAAGCGGCAGCAGGTCATGTGGGGATGCCTGCAGCGCCCCTTGCGATTCCAGACCCAGTACCATGCTCGGGATAATGAGCAGGACAATGAACCAGGCCAGCGTAATCGCGCCCATCATGCGCTCGGGATAACGATACAAAATCGGACCGCTCGCATCGCGCTTCCATTTGAGTTTATCGCCTTGGGCCCTTTCCCCGCGCTTGAAAGCCAGCGCGCCCGCCCCCAGCCAGATGATGAAATAAATGGTTGACCAGCGATCCACAGACGTCCAGGTCTGCATCCAAAAATACGACATCAGGAGCAATCCAATTATGATGCGACTTGAAGACCAATGGACCGTTCCACTGAAGAACATCCAGCCCAACCACAAGGCAACGGCGACAGCAACCATGGTCGCGGCAGAGCCGTCGCCGCTAACCGAAAGTAGATTTGTATTGGCGAAGATGAATACGAACACGAGGCAAGAGAGCAAATAGCCGATACGCTTGGCATTCGCGTCAATGCTGCCGCGGCGGGCAAACCCCAACAAGCCCAAGCCCACGCCTACGATCGCCAAAACAATCCAGATCAACACGGAACCGATAGAGTCAACCGTCCAGTTCTCCCAAACAACGTTGATGACATGGCCTTGCGCGATCTGCAGGAAGAATCCGCCGATTAATAACAGGTATCCCGCCTTGCCCATAAAACCGAGGCCAATAAAGTACATCAGCAGCAGCCAAATCAAACCGCCCGCCATGCTGCCAATTGCGGCGCCCGATAAACCCCCGACCCCGGAGGCCAACAAGTACATAGCAAAGGGGTAGATGCCCCAACCGTAAATCAGCAACCTGGTAATCGAAGCTTCCGCATCCTCCCCGGGATTCGCGCGGTTAAGCCAGGCTTCGACCCGCTGTAAGAGCAACACTGTGCCAAATGCCGCAGCGACTTTCAGGATCATTGCCAGCAAGCCGTCAATCGCGCCTCCGCCGCCCAAAAGCGCGAAATACGCTAACAGGATGAGCAATGGCGATGTCGCCGCAGCCAATACCGTGGCGCGGCTATTGCGACTGTTGAACAGTGTCTGCTCGCCCAGCACATGCGAAAGCGCCCTCCCCAGAATATAACCCCAAGCGACAGTGATAAAAAACGGTAAGAGCAATACCTCGATCTGCTCGAGAAAGAGCGGAATGAAATGCACCAGATAGGTTGGCAGATCGCGCAAGCCGCGGAACTGGTTGTCGATCAAAGCGATGATCGGCGCGTCCTTGCCGTCGATCTGCGGCCGGCTGCCAAAAATCTCCAACTCGTTGTCGGTCAACCGCACAAATTGCGACTCCGACGCGCTCAACGTGCGCTCGACGATCGGGAAGATGCCGCGGACCGCCAGGATGCCAGTACCCGATTCGCCCGCGGCCGCGTCCTTCGACAAGATATACCAGCCGTCGCGCGCTATCTGGTAAGTGACGGTCTCCCCTGCCCGGCTGACCACGCCCTGAGCCAATATCTCAAAAGTCTCCGCATCGTGTATCGCGACCTGCATCGGACTTTGACCCAAATCGTAGATATCAATGACGGATTGCGGGGTCAACAGGCGAACGAACATGTCGCGGAGGAGACGCTCTTCCCATAAGACCGGTTGGATGAGATTCTCGTCTTTGTCAGCCTGGTTGGGCTTGCCGATCAAATCCTCCGACAAGTTCAAAATCAGCTGCCCACCCAGGTCCTCGATCTGTGCGCTGCCTTGAATCGCCGCCGTCAATTCCAAGACGGCCGCTCGCGCCTCGGCGGTCAATTGGTCGGCCGCGGTTAGGTTGGCCACGGCGTCGTCGACGGCGCTGGCGGCGGTCTCAATCGAATCTTCAGCTTGGTCAAGTCCTTTGACAGCGTCTTCCAGCCGCTTTAGCCAGGCTTTTAATTCGGCGATCGAGGCGTCGGAAGCCGTGAAGTAATCGCCGAGATAGCCGATGTATTCGAACGTAGACGCTTGCATGTCATTGGTGCGGCTAAAGGTGCGGATAGCTAGCCGCGTGCGTTCTTCAAGCGCTTCAGTCAATTCCCGGCTGACCATGCGGTCGAATGTCTCCCTGGTCAATTCGATCTGCCTGAGCCGGTTTCTTGCTGCATTGGCCAAGGCGTTGGCCGCCCGATCGGAGAAGCCCGCCAAATCGCTGAGCGTCTCGACATCGGCGACCTCTTCCTGCGCCAAATGTATGGAGACGGTCTCCCCCGCTTGCGCGATAAATGCCAGGTTCTTTTGCGGCGTCAGCGACGAGGCGCGGTCGATGACGTCGATATTCCCCGATGTCAAATAAGACTTCGGCTGCGGGATCGTCGCATTGATCAGCGGCGGCAAGACAGCCATCAGAACCAAGGCCGCGAGCGTGATGATTGTCAGCAGACGCACCACCGACTTGCGCGCCCAGGCCGCGAAGCTGACCCCCGTTAGCAAAGCCGACAGCAATACGGTGAGCCCCAGCCGCCATTCCAGGCTGCGCTCGAAGCGCTCCATCATGAACAGGCGCTGGTTGTTGATGATGGTAAACCAGTTGGCCGAGCGTACCGCCCAATCAAAAAAGCCGATAACCAGCGCCAAAACCAGAATCGACATCAGGATCGAAACGACGATATCCGCGGGCGATCCAAAGAGATTTTGACGCAGCCAGGCGAGCAAACCCACCTCCAGCTTGGGCGGCGGCCTTGCCGGTTCATCCTCATAGTGGATGATCGACTGCTTGATGCCTATGCCTTTGTCTTCCGCCATGGTCTGGCTACCTTGTCACCAATTGAAATCGCTGATTAACCAGGTTCATCACCAGCGAGATCGAGAGGCTGATAAACAGATAGGAAAACATGATCATCACAATGCCAGTCACGGATTGCCCC
Organism: Chloroflexota bacterium; assembly: GCA_026708115.1. GTDB lineage: Bacteria > Chloroflexota > Anaerolineae > Aggregatilineales > Phototrophicaceae > UBA6055. Next base: position 18,061 of record JAPOVL010000050.1, on the reverse strand, counting down.
GACTGATTGATGATGGTATTCGACACCTGATAGATATCCGTGTAGGACACCGCGATCGCCAAGCTGGAATTCTTGGCGAGATTGAGATACTGATTGCCCAAAGGAGGGATAATCACGCGCAGCGCCTGCGGCAAGATGATCAGACGCAGCATCTCCCCTTGAGAGATGCCCAAAGCCCGCGACGCCTCGAGTTGTCCCTTGGGAACTGCCTGAATGCCCGCCCGCACGATTTCAGCTATGAACGCGGACGTATAAATCACCAATCCCAGGAAGACCGCCAGATACGACGGCGAAATCTCGATACCGGTCTCGATATTGCGGCCGCGCCGATCCAGGGTCGGTGGACGATAGATCAACGGTTGCCGCGTATACTCCAGTTCCTGTTCAATGGTCAAAAGACCGGACTGGAAGGCATCCTCGTAGGGCATTTCGACGGTGCTGTCTTTCTCTTGATCAAAAACAGCGATGGTCGTCGGCGTTGGGCGCATGCCCAAGACCACCCACCCGAGCAATGCAAAGCCGATGACCGAAGCAATCGCGTAACGGCTGCGCGGAATTGGCTTTCCGGTCGACTCGGTGACATAAGCGAAGTAGCGCCACATGAGCGCCGCCACAACCAAGCCTATCACCACAAATACCATCCAGATCCCGAACATCGACGACGGGATCAGTTCGAAGATGGCGACGCCCTTGATGCTGATGTATAGGCCAGGGCGGAATTCCAGCGGGCTGCCAGCGCCCACCAGCACGATTCCCAAGAGATTGACCAAAACCACAATGGCAATGCCGCCCTGTCGTATGCGCGTACGCCAGATCAGGTTCCGCATGCCCCCGCTGTATTGCCAGATGACAAAAATGATGAACAAAGACACGGCATATTGCAGCAAAGGCAAGCTGCGAATGCCTTCTATCGGGAAGGCGATCGCATCCTGTTGTGGCGGCAAGGCAAAAATAGCGATGAAGAACCAGGCAATAATTTGCAGCAGGACCGGCGTATTGCGCAGCACTTCGACATAGGCCCGCGATATGGTGCGAACCAGGTAATTGCTGCTCAACAAGAATATGCCAACCATAATGCCGATCGCCGTCGTGGCGACCAGGCCGAGCAAGACAACGCGCAAGGTGTTGATGAAGCCGACCCGGAAGGCGTCAATATAGCGGTCGCTTGACTGATAGTCGCCGGAATCCGCGATACCGAAACCGGCGCGATTTTGCAGGAATTCAAAATTGGGGGACTGGTTGGTCGCTTCCAGCGCGGTAGTGATGCGCGTACTGAGATCGTTCAACACCAGAACCACGATGAGAACAAAACAGAGTTGAGCGATTCCCTGTAAGATCCTGCCATCCCGGAAAACGGCGGGCAGAACGTTCTCACCCGGCGTCTCGGCGCGCATCTGCATCGGAAACTCCCCAAATTTGCGAAATTGATATTTTTACAACAAGAATTTTATCTCTGTACATTGTAAGCAAAAGCGCACAATTAGACAAATAATTGATCGTTGCAGGCGCCGGAATCTGTTACGCCCGTAACGAATTGATCGCCCGTTTCAGTGAAAACAGACGGGATGCGTCGCTACCCCGCATACATCCCGCTGCAACAATTGCGCTAGAGAATTCTGGCTTCATTTTAACGGAAGGGCGCTGCATAAAGCAGGCCGCCTCTCGTCCAAAGATCATTAATACCCCGCTCCAGACCGAAGATCGTATCGGGACCAAGGTTGCGGTCGAAGATCTCGCCATAATTGCCCAGTTGCCTGATCACATCAACCATGAATTCGTCCTTGATGCCCAAATAGTCTCCAGCGACATTGCCCCCAAGGCCCAGCAGACGGCCGATATCGGCATTGTCGCTGTCCATGAAGTCGCCAATATTCTCGCTGCTGACGCCAAACTCTTCCGCTTGGATCAATCCCCAGATCGTCCAGCGGATGATATCGGCGAATTGCGCGTCGTTCTGCGGGCTGAGCGGACCAAGGGGCTCTTTGCTGATGACCTTGGGAAGAATCAGGTGCGCGCCGGGATCGGCGGCGGTCGCTTTGCGGGAGAGCAACTGGCTCATGTCTGAAGTGATGGCGTCGCAGGCGCCAGCTTCGTAGGCAACCATACCTGCGTCGGCGTCCGGAAAAGTGTTTACAGTCCAATCGGCATCCAGGCTAATGATAAGATCCGTGATATTCAATTCAGTGGTGCTGCCCGCGTTGGCGCAGATTGTGATGCTCTCTTGGCTGAGTCCGTCGAGGCTGGCGACCCCGAAATCGACCTTGACCATGATGCCCTGACCATCGTAGAAGGTGGTCGGAGCGAAGGTCGCGCCCCATTCGGTATCGCGGCTGAGCGTCCAGGTGGTGTTGCGGCTAATCATATCGACTTCGCCAGAAGCGAGAGCCGTTGGCCTTTCAGCGGAATTGAGAGAGCGGAAAGCAATCGCATCCGCGCTGCCCAAGATGGCTGCCGCCACTGCCCGGCAAATATCAGCGTCGAAGCCGACGAAGTCGCCGGCATCGTTTTGCGTGCCGAAGCCGGGCAAGACCGAATTGACGCCGCAAATTAACTCTCCGCGTTCCTGGATTCGGCGGACAATGACGCCGTCATCCTGTGCCACGGACAGCACCGCGCCACACAGCATTAACGGCGCAAGCCACATAAAGAGGGCGTGTTTCACGTTGGCTACCTTTAAACAAAATTAGACAAAACGGCTGTAACCGTCAGATATATAAAAGCGCGGCGTCAATTGACGCCGCGCCATGCTTCGAAGTTCTTTGGAAAAGCCAGCTTTCGGCTTAACGGAAGGGCGCCGCGTACATCAAGCCGCCTCGTGTCCACAAATCATTGACGCCGCGTTGCAGACCGAAGATGGTATCGGGTCCGAGGTTACGATCGAAGATCTCTCCATAGTTTCCAACCTGGCTAATCACATCCACCATGAACTCGTCGTTGATGCCCAGGTAGTCACCGGCCACGCTGTCACCCGAGCCGAGCAGACGAGCGATGCCGGCGGTCTCGACGTCCGTCATATCCATGACGTTCATGCTGTGAATGCCGAACTCTTCCGCCGTCAACAGACCCCAGACCACCCAGCGGATGATGTCGGCGAAGTTGGCGTCGTTCTGCGGGCTGACCGGACCGAGCGGTTCCTTGCTGATAACTTCGGGCAGAATCAGGTGAGCGCCGGGATCTGCCGAGGTGGCTTTGCGCGAAACCAAACTGCTGACATCGCTGGTGAAGGCGTCACAGGCGCCCGCTTCATAGGCGTCCATGATCGCGTCAAAGTCCGGGAACGTGTTTAGTTCCCAGTCGGCATCGTAAGCGTCGGACACGTCAGTAATGTTCAACTCCGTAGTGGTGCCAGCGGTGGCGCACATGGTGATGCTCTCTTCCGCGAGCTCATTGAGGCTGGTCACGCCAAAGTCAATCTTGACCATGATGCCCTGACCGTCATAGAAGGTCGTGGGACCGAAAGTCGCGCCCCATTCAGTATCGCGGCTCAGCGTCCAAGTGGTGTTGCGGCTGAGCATATCAATTTCGCCACTGGCGAGAGCGGTCGGGCGTTCAGCAGCGGCGAGCGGGCGGAAGGCGATCGCATTGGCGTCGCCAAGGATAGCGGCAGCGACGGCGCGGCAGATGTCCACGTCAAATCCTTCAAATTCACCGGCGTCATTCTGCGTGCCAAAGCCGGGCAATACCGAGTTCACGCCGCAGATCAACTCACCGCGATCGCGAATGCGCTCGACAATGTGCCCATCCTGCGCGGCTGTAAGCCCTGTACTCACGACGAATACAGAAATGATAAGTAATACTACCAATACCAGACGTTTCATCTTGAAACTTCCTCCTTTACTTCGGACAAATCGTGTTTGACGAAAAAATATGGTTCACAAGCGCACACTGGCGCCCACTACTACATATCAGTGTATAACATAGCGGACGGCATGCCAAGCCTTTGTTGACAGTATTACAACTTAAATAGCGCCTGTCGCAAGGCTTGGCATGCTTTTGGGGCTTAAAATGAGAAAACTGCGCCGGTGACAATTCTGCTGGCTAATCGCCGGCCAATTCGAAGTTCGCCGGGCGGATCGTGTTCAGCACGCCCATGATCCCGCTGCGGATCTCCCCCGGTTCGGCGTGGCGACCGACTTCCTGCTTGGAGAAGATCAGTTCGCCGTTGACCGAGACATCAAATACGCCACCGGTGCCGGGCACCAGCTTCCAATTGCTGATAAAGTACTCAATTTCGCGTTCGTTCAAAATTTCGTCCGTCAAACTGACGGCAATAGGTTGGTGTCCTCAAGTAGCGCAGTACTTGACGACGATGTCCATTCCGCCTTCTTGCATGAGTAAAATCCTTTCTTGGCTCTCAAGGCCTGCGATGGCGTTATTGTAACCGATTCGCGGGATAATGCAAATAACCCGACAACCTCACCCCTACAAGATTCTTTTATGGTGAGAACTGTAAGGCTTGTCCGCTACTGGAGAATAGAATTCTATCTGTGCATTATCGATGCGGTAATCCAAGCATTTTTTGCCGGAACGCGGGCGACCTGACAGGTCGCCCCTACGGCCGGTTTTTATTTTGGAGTTGCATGATTTTGTTGGGACTATTTCTATGTCCTCGATGGTTAATTGCCAATAATCTGAAATGCGTCCTGCGCGCCGACCCTTTGGCATGTTGACAGACTTGTCGAACAGCGCTACTATTGGTTTCGTCAATGCGGGCCTATAGCTCAGTTGGGAGAGCGCCACAATGGCATTGTGGAAGTCAGGGGTTCGAGTCCCCTTAGGTCCATCGAACTACCGGAGCGGAGATCTGCTGGAATTGTTGACCCATTGAAAGGGCGAGCAGGTGGCGAAACATAAGCGTAATGTCTGGGACGAGTTGCTGGAAGTGGGACGGCGCATTTTGAAAGAGCTCGACGACTTCCTTGATCCCAAAGCGCGGCAGCCGCGGAAACCGGCGCGCGTTCCGGTGCCTGTTGGCAAGGACCGCAGGGGCTACCATAAAGACTAGGAAGCTCTGAAAAAAACGTGTGAAGAGGCGCAGTTCAAGTGGACTGCGCCTTTGTTCTTTCACGCCGACATTGCATCTATCGTCTTTCGCTGTCATGATTGACAATCAAACGTACGCTATATGTGAGGAGGCCCATTGTGGCGGAATTCTCGATTATTGACGGTCATAACGATACCTTGTTGCGCTTTTTCCAGAACGAAGATGTCAACCTGCCCGATTATTTCACGGAGATGAAGGGCGGTCATATCGACTTGAATCGGGCGCGAGAGGGGGGATTCGCCGGCGGATTCTTCGCGGTCTTTGTGCCCAATCCAAAACGACGTATCGACCCCGACAACATGCCGGATTTGCGCAAACCCTATACATCGCCCGCGGTCGAATTCAACTTTTCGCAAGTGGCCGTTCAGGGCCAGGTTGCCGACCTTTACCGGCTGGAAGCGCTATCGGAAGGACAGATCAAAGTCGTCCGTACTGCTGATGAGTTGCAGGCCTGCGTCGACAGCGGTGTCCTCGCCGCCATCTTGCATTTTGAAGGGGCCGAAGCCATCGACGAAGACCTGAACGCGCTGGAAGTCTATTATCAAGCCGGACTGCGTTCGTTGGGCATCGTCTGGAGCCGTCCCACAATTTTCGCGCACGGCGTGCCGATCGCCTTTCCTTCGTCCCCGGATATCGGACCCGGCCTGACCGACGCCGGGGTACGCCTGGTCAAGCGCTGCAATGAGCTGGGCATCATGATCGATCTTTCGCACATGAACGAGAAAGGCTTCTGGGATGTCGCCGCGCATAGCGACGCGCCACTGGTCGCCACCCATTCCAATGTGCATGCCATCTGCCCAATCTCGCGCAATCTCACCGACAAGCAACTCGACGCCATCAAAGCCTCGGACGGCATGGTTGGCTTGAACTTCGCCACCGGCTTTCTCAGCGAAGACGGCGCCTGGGATAGCGACCGTCCGCTGGATATTATGGTGCGGCATCTCGACTATCTCGTAGAACGCCTGGGCGAGACGCGCGTGGGACTAGGCTCGGATTACGACGGCGCGCGCGTGCTGGATGATGTCGGGGATGTTTCGAAATTGCCCAATCTGATCGCCGCGCTTAAGAACGCCGGGTATAACGACGAATTGCTACATAAGCTAAGTCATCAAAACTGGGTGCGCGTGCTGCGTAAAACCTGGAAAGAATAGCTGGTTTACAAAGTGACCAGCTCGTATTATGATAATGTGCCAAGCGATTCGAAGAGTTGGTGAAAGAAGGTATGCGATGATGATAATACTATCGCCGGGTTCTGAGGTGACCCGCTCTTTGCTTATGTAAACCATAGACTCCCTTCGTATCGCGCTCCACCCTACTTCCAATACCTTTTTCAGATATCAAGTCGCTTGCAAAGGCAGCTTTGTCGAGCGGGTTCGCGCCGTATTGGCGTTGCTTTTCAAAAGCTGCTCGGCACGTAATCGGCGCAAAAGTTCTAACGCGCTCACAGAAAATAACAGGCTCTCTCCTTGCATCCGCAAGGGGGTTCGCCAAATGAGATAGCGGAGATTGAGTACCAGAAATGAGCGAAAACTATCAGCCGCATGAAATCGAAGTTAAATGGCAGCAGAGATGGGACGAGACGGAGATCTATCGCTCCCAAGTGGATTGGGACAGACCAAAGCACTATGCCCTGACGATGCTGCCTTATCCATCGGGCGATCTGCATATCGGTCACTGGTTCGCCATGACGCCCTCCGATGCCCGCGCGCGTTGGATGCGTATGCGAGGCTATAACGTTCTGTTCCCGATGGGCTTCGACGCCTTTGGCTTGCCCGCGGAACAGGCGGCGATCTCGCGCAATATCCATCCCTGGAAATGGACTTACAGCAATATCGAGCGCATGCGCGATCAACTGCGCAGCATGGGCGCGATGTTCGATTGGGAACGAGAGGCGATCTCCTGCACGCCGGAGTACTACAGATGGTCCGAATGGTTTTTCAAGAAGTTTTACGAGAACGGCGTGGCTTATCGCGGCTCGGCACTGGTCAATTGGTCGGAAAGTTTGCAGACCGTTCTGGCTAACGAGCAAGTCATCGATGGGCGGGACGAACGCACCGGTCAGCCAGTCGTTCACAAGATGATGGAACAATGGTTTTTCGCCATCACAAAATACGCCGATGAATTGCTGGATTTCGACATCTTGGACTGGCCCGAGCCGATCAAGATCATGCAGACCAACTGGATCGGCCGCAGCGAAGGCGCGCGCGTCAGCTTCCGCACTGAGGTCGGAGCTCATCCCATCGAGATATTCACCACCCGGCCCGATACGCTCTGGGGCTCGACCTTTATGGTGCTGGCGCCCGAACATGATCTGGTGGGGGTGATCACGACCAAGGAAGAGCGCGCGGCGGTCGAAGCCTATGTCCAGCAGACCGCGGTTGAGACCGAAATTGAGCGCATGCTGGAAGACCGCGAGAAAACCGGCGTATTCACCGGCGCCTACGCGATAAATCCGGTCAACGATGAGCGCATTCCCATTTGGATCGCGGATTATGTCATGATCACTTATGGCACGGGAGCGATCATGGCGGTGCCGGCGCATGACCAGCGAGATTTCGAATTTGCGCGCGCGCAGGATCTGCCGATCAGAGTTGTGATCCAGCCCGCCGAAATGGAAGACTTGCTGGGTGCCGAAGACATGGCGGAAGCCTACGACGGACCGGGGACCATGGTCAATTCCGATGTCATGGACGGCAGCATGAGTACCAAGGACAAAGGTCGCGCGAATCCGGCGATAGGGCGGGTGATTGATTGGCTGGAGGCGACCGGCAAAGGCGAAGAATCGGTCAATTATCGCCTGCATGACTGGCTGATCAGCCGGCAGCGCTACTGGGGCAGCCCCATCCCGGCGACTTACGATGACGGCGCGATAGAAATGGTCGCGGATGAAGATTTGCCAGTGGTCTTGCCCGAGGACGTCGATTTCATGCCCACGGGGCGTAGTCCCCTGACCTATCACGAGCCCTTCTTCAAGGTGGACGACAGTGTACGGCGGGAAACGGATACATTGGATACCTTTATGTGTTCGTCCTGGTATCAGTTGCGCTATTTGTCGCCGGACAACGACAAGGCGCCATTTGACGCTGAAGAAGCGGCTTACTGGCTGCCGGTGGATGTTTATACCGGCGGCGCCGAGCACGCGGTGATGCACCTGCTCTATACGCGTTTCTTCACCAAGGTGCTGCGCGATATCGGCGTCTTTGACGCTGCCTCGGCAGTCATGCGCCAAAAGGGTCGCGATCCAGAGCGCGCCTTCGACGAGCCCATGGTCGTGCTGCGCAATCAGGGCCAGGTGCTGGGCGCGGAACGGCAAGGGGATTATGTGCTGTGCAGCGGCAGATTCCTGGGTGGAAAGATGCTGGCTAATCGCGTAGAGGTGGTCGGCTGGAACGAGGTGCCGGCCGGCTTCGACGGATACTTCGGCGAAATCGTACACCGTACCGAGAATGTCATCCGTTTGGATATGGCGGGTGTCACACAGTTGGTAGAGATCCTGCCCGATGCCGAGATCATCATTCCAGAAATCGCGGGCGAGAACAACGTCAATCAACTGCGGCATCATCTGGAGATCCAGCGCATGTCCAAGAGCAAGGGCAATGTTGTTAATCCTGATGAACTGGTCGAGAAATATGGCGCCGACGCTGTGCGCTGTTACTTGATGTTCAACTTCGATTGGCAGAAGGGCGGTCCCTGGAATGAGAACAATATTAAGGGTCCGCAAGGCTGGCTGCATGACATCTGGGAAATCGCCACGGACGGCGCGCCCGAGGTCGAGGGCGATCCGGCCGGCGAACGGGACATCGAACGCAAATTGCATCAGACGATCGCGGTGGTCAATCGGGGATTGGAAGAGTTCAGCTTCAACACCGCCATCGCCGAGCAGATGAAGTTCAAGAACTCACTGAAGGGGGCCTTGCGCGAACGCCAGATCGGGCCGGCGACCTGGAAGAGCGTGATGAACCAGTTGATTCGCCTGATGGCGCCCTTCGCCCCCCATATCGCGGAGGAACTGTGGGAGCGGCTGGGTTTTGAATACAGCGTACACCTGGCATCCTGGCCGGCATATGATGCCGAGTTGGCGCGCGAAGAACAGGTGGAGTTGGTGGTGTTGATTAACGGCAAGCCACGCGGGACAATCGAGGTTGCGGTGGATATCGAGCGGGAGCGGGCGCTGGAACTGGCTTTGGCCAGCGAGGCGGCACAGCGGGGTCTGGCGGGCAAAGCGCCCAAGCGCACGATCTTCATACCGGGCAGGAATGGAAGTGATCCCAAGGTAAATATCGTGGTCTAACGCGAGATGCCCCGCCTTGAGCGCTCAAGGCGGGGCATCTGCGGACAGGATCATTATGTCTTCGCGGGTATTCTCAACCGCAAGCGCCGTACACGACTTCGCGGAAATAGCGGCTGATATAGCCTGTTTTGCCTTCGAACTCAACCTTGTACCAGTGGCCGTTGATTTCAAAGGCGGGCACCTCCGAATTCAGCCAGACGAGCCCGATGATCTCGCCATCCGGCGCGGCGCGCAGGAAGAGCGTCTCCACCAGCTTTATCAGGCAGTTGTCCAAGGGTATAGGAGATGCCACGACTGGCGCGGTTGGTACCGGGTTGGCTGGCACAATCGGCTGGTCGAGTTGCATTGGCTCGTGCAGCAGCACGACGGTGCCGGCGCGGTCGATCCGTCCGCAAGTCATGCCATTGCGCTCGTAGGACAGTAGCGGCATGAGCATACGTGGCGTGTAGGCGGCATCCAGGAAGACCAGCGTACCAGCATTCTGGAAGCAGACCTCAATGGCGTTCGGCACTTCGCTCCAGATATCAACCGCGGCGACGACGTCACGTGCGATCACATCAGTCCGCCCGATGGCGCTCTGATCGACCATCCGGCATTGGGTCAACATCGAGTGACCACTAACGGCGACCGTGGACGGCAAGTGAGGACAGGTGGTCGGCGTTGCCTTAGTTACTTCGGCATCCAATTCCTTGGATTTCGCTGCTGTGCGGACTGTGATAGTGGCAGAAGCCTCAGCTCGCACGACTGCATCGTAAAACGAAACCTTGATCTGGTAACTAGTCTTGGGAAGCAAGCCCTTGATTTTGAAGGTTGACCCGGTAGTACCCCCGGCGTAGCGCAGTTCATCGGCATCGATTTCCCGATAGTGAACAGCGTAATCCGGGTCCCAATATACAGGGTCCCACTTGATCGTGACTCTGGTTGTACGGACGTCCTTTACGCGGAGGTTAATATGTGGACCTGTTTGCGCTAGCGCGACATTTGCACCAAGCAGCATCGCAGCAATCGAAATGAAAAGGGCAATTCTGAACACTTTTGCAAGTTGTCGCTCGGACATCATTCTCTCCTGTCACTAGACAATCCTTAAGCGCTAGCTTAAGATCCGGGATCCCGGCGGTCAAGCAAATTGGCTTAATAATAGGCGAAGCGCGTATCCCCCGTAGGAACGCGGTAGGTTTTCCTTGCCGGCATCAAAACGCCCCGTTTGGAATTTTCCAGACGGGGCGTCGCGGAACTTGGGGATGGGCGCGGCTCAGTCGCAGTTGCCGCGCAGGACTTTCCGGTAGAAGCGGCTGATATAGCCTGTTTTACCTTCGAACTCGACCTTGTACCAGTCGCCGTTTGTCTCAAAAACCGGCCCCTCGGAATTCAGCCCGACCAAGCCGATGATCTCGCCACCCGGCGCAGCGCGCAAGAAGAGGGTCTCCAGCAACTTGACCAAGCAATTATCGAAGGGGATAGAAGATGCCTCGGCGGGCGCGTGGTGGGCTGGGACGATAGGCTGGTCGAATGTCATCGGCACGCGCAGCAGCACGACGGTGCCGGCGCGGTCGATCAGTGCACAAGTCATGCCATTGTGCTCGTATCCTCCGGATACTTCATCATCGCCTTCCATCCTAACTTCGTACCCTATTTTATTGGACAACTTGACTGTCCACAAAATCGGGGGAAGTTCAGCCTTGTAAGGACGAGCCAAGGCTCGCCCGCCGGTGTCCCTTGTGGTGATTAACCTGGCTTCGCAGCGGGTATCGCAGCCCAAAGCCTTGACTAATAGCGAAAGCCCCGTGCCAAAGCAAAGGATTATGTGGCATACTTAGCCTTGATGTCTGTCACCAAGAGCGAGGTATTGATGGCTGAAACGAAACAATCACTGAATGTCTTTGTCACTGGCGGCGCCGAAAGCGCGGGGCTGGCGACGGTACGCGCGCTGATTAGACGAGGACACCAGGTCGTAGCCACCGCTTGCGATGCGCAAGGCGCCTTGGCGGTGCGCCTTGCAGGCGCGCTGCCGGTCTACCCCGACCTGGGCCGCGCCAGCGAGGTGCTAAGCAATTTGCAGCTCGCCAAAGCCGACGCCGTCGTTCATGCCGGTCCACAATTTTACGGCGGTTTGCCGCAGGCAAGTCTGGATTTCACCGCTCATACCGATCAACTGCTGTCATTTACGGCAGCCGTAGTACAAGCAGCGAAGGCTCATGGAGTCCATCGTTTTGTCTCGCTCAGCTTCGGCTATCTTTACGAAGCTGCCCACGGCGCCGCCAAAGAGGGCGACCACGACGCCCGCGATAGCGACTATGCCCCAATGCTGGAAGCGGAGACGATTTTGCGCGACAGCGGCTTGAATGGATTTATCCTTCGCAGCGCCTACATCTACGGCGGCAATAGCGCGCCTGCAGCAGCGCTGGCCAAGTCAATCAAGAAATCACGGCATTTACCCTCTGGCGCCAAGCCAGCCTCCTGGATTCACGAGGACGACCTCGCAGCGGCTATCGTTTACTTGCTGGAGGCAGAAGGCGACGTGAACGGCGTTGAGACGATCAACGCCGCCGATGATGCGCCTCGCAGTCCGGACGAATTTGTGGCAGCCACATGTGATGTTCTCGGCCTGAGCGCCCCGAGCTTCGCAGGCGACGGCTTCTTGGCTGGGCTGCGCCAGAAGACCTTCCGCGACAAACTGCTCGAAAGAGAGATCGTCATTAATAGCGACGCCCTGCGCGACCGCTTCGCTTGGCGCCCTCGCCACAGCAGCATCGAAAGCGGCTTGGATGCCACCGCTTTGACCTGGCGAATGAAAGACGCCGTCGACGCTGATGATTTCTACAACTACGAAGACAAAGCGGCCCAGGCCATCGCATCCTTCGCCTATGACACTGCTTTACTTGCGCCGGTCGCCGTTGAAGAGAAGCCGGCGGCCAAGCCGGAAGCCGCCCTGGAGAAGGCGGCGCCCGTCAAGGCAACCGCCCCGCCCCCTTCTGATAGTCCCACACCCTGGAACGAGGACGATGCCAAGCGCGAAGAGCGCAGGCGCAAAGCCCTCGAACGCAAGGCGAAACGCGCTGCCAGGCAATCTGGCGGAAGCTGACCCGAAATGCCGAGCCAGTTAAAAGCCATCCTCTTCGATCTTGACGATACCTTGATCGATTGGAGTTGTGTTACGCTCGGCTGGCGGAAACTCGAGGCGAAACGGCTATCCCGCGTCTTGTCTTTCGTAAATGCCCATACCAAGCGCGAATTGACCGACCTTGATAGCCTCGTCAATACCTACACGGAGCGAACGCGCGACGCTTGGGCCGCAGCGCGCGTGAATCTGCGCGCCCCGGTCATGCCGGACATCCTGCTCTCAACCTTGACCGACATGGGCGTCCCCGAAGCAGCTTCCTGCCTTGACGAAATCCTTTCGGCTTATGATTGGAGCGCCGTGCCCGGGACGATCGTCTATCCGGACGTGCCGCCCGCGCTTGAATTGCTCTGCAGTAATGGAATCCGAGCAGGAATCGTCACCAACGCCTCGCTGCCAATGTGGATGCGCGACAACGAATTGAGGGAACACGGCCTGATTGACTATTTTTCCCATTGCCGGCTTTCCGCCGCTGATGTCGGTTACCTCAAACCGCACTCCCGCATCTTCCGACACGCTTTGAAAAAAATGGGTACACTGGCAGAGGAAACCGTCTTTGTTGGCGACAATCCCGTTGCAGACGTCGCTGGCGCGCAGGCAGTGGGCATGCCCGCCGTGCGCCGGCTGAACCCAGGGGCAAGCGACAACAGACATCTCGCCAAACCTCACGAGATCCTGACTTCGCTGGCCGAATTGCCGGGCCTGCTGGACGACTGGTATCCGGACTGGCGCCAAAATGGCAAGTGAACTCTCGCTCCACGGCGATCTTAACCTCATAGTCACTGGCTATATCGAACCAAACAGACCCCGCATATCGCGTCAGTTGGCGCAGTTGCTTGGCATGGAAATGATCGACGTCGAGCGTCGCATTGAAGAGCGCTTCGGCGATACCATCGACCGAATTCGCGCGCAGTATGGCGAACAACGGTTGAAAGCCATCGAAACAGATGTCATGGATGACGTCGCCTTGTACCGGCGCGCGCTGATTCGCGTCTCTGGCAATACGCTTGTCAACAGCGGACACCTGCAAGAAATACAGCGAAATGGCGTTGTCGTCTGCCTGATAGCATCGCTGGATTCTGTTCTGCGCCGTATTCACTTGACGCTGGGCGCCCGCTATCACGATCCGGTCGAGCGATCGCTGGCCATCGGCGAATTGCAGCGCGAGTGGAAAATACGCGCAGCGGAAAACGTGGTCGAATTCGACGCCACGTACATCAGTGAGGCCGAACTGATCGATCAAATCGCGAACTTCTGGCGCGATCTCGCTTTGAGGCGCGGTTAGTCGCCACCGGCACTCAAAACGAAACGCCAATCATGCCACGAGTCACCTGGAAATCGTGCGTACCCGTCAGTTCATGCTTGGGTACATGGTCACCGCGCAAGGTATCTAGGACCAAGTCAAGCAAGTTTGCCGATGGGTCGCGGTAGGATGGCAATACCGCATCCAGATCGTCCTCTGATCCCCCTCCAAAGGACACTTGCAGCACCGGTACCAATGGGTGCCCCGCCAGCGCATAGCCTTCGTTTACGCCCAACATCAGTTCTACGCCGGCTGCGCCCAAGCCGGTCAGCGTCTCGCTCCAATGCTGGCGCGGGCTGGCCATCACATGGAAGCCGGCTTTCAGCGCCAACTGACCGTAACCCAATGTCGCGGGCGTTTCCTCGTTCAGCCCCAGCCCGCGCATAAATGCGCCCTCCAGCAAGCTGTCTTTATCCGAGACGACGACAGTGCCCCCACCGCGCACGATCATTTTGCACAGATTCGCCAGGCCACGCGCGGCGCTGTCGCTGATCGTCCCGCTCGACAACAATCCCAGCCGCAGTGCTTCTATGCCCGCAGGACTAGGCGGGGGGACGCTGTCGCCTTCGATACGGTCGCGGAACCAGCGGACCATCTTTTGCATGACGGAATCGATCCCGCCGTCCAACTGAATGCTTGCCCAGCCATAATCCGCCGGATCCAGGCCCCGCTCCGCCATCAATTGGCGGAAATAGCTGTTGTGCGTGATCTCGCAACCATGCTCCAAAAGCAGCGCGTGCCGCAGTTTGGGATGCTGCAGATAGCTGATCAAACTGTCTTTGTATTCGGGCACGACGGTGCCACCGCAACCCTCCGTATGCACCAGCGTCACAAATCGCGACAATCCGGCGGCATTCGCCAAATCGGTGCTATTGAGCGTGTCGGTGGTCATCCGGGCAATCTGGCCGGAACACAGACTCGTCGGCAGCACCATGCCAACCTGTTCGGTAGTGACTTTGCCACGGCTCTCATAAACAGGTATTGATACGCTGGGCACATCTACATCCGCTGCGATACCCAGCGGTTCTCCCGAATACGAGCGATCCTCCAGCACCCTGACATTGACCGGGCGCGTCTGCTGCCAATCGCGCCAGATCTGGACTTGGTAATGCCCGGCTCTTTCGCCCAGAGAACGTTGCCCGCTGGCCACGTCAATTGTCAGATCAAACGTACGCGCGCCGAGTTCGTCTAGCGGACTGCCGTCCAGATATTCTCCCGCGTTCACATCCATGTCGTATTTCAGCAGGTTGTGGCGCGCGCTGGTCGTGACGATCTTGATGGTCGGGACAAAGGGGAAATTCGTGATCGAGCCATTGCCGGTGACAAAATAAATCATGTTGCTGCCGCTAGCCACTTGACCGGCGATGCTTTCCAAATCGTTGCCCGGGCTATCCATGAAGTAGAATCCGCCACTTGTCATCCGTTGGCTATATTCGATGACATCATGCAGCGGCACATCGGGATTGCGCTTGGCCGCTGCGCCCAGCGATTTGAGATAAATGTTGTACAGTCCACGATATTTGTTGCCGCCGGATGGATTGCCCTCGGCGGTCTGCCCGTGCCAGCCGACCCATTCCTTGAATCGTTCCACTTTTGATAGAAACCTGCGCGCCGTCTCCAGCCGTTCGACTTTGTCCAGCACATAAGACTCGGCGCCGATGAGTTCGTCGGTTTCGGCCAGATTGGCGGACCCGCCATAGCGAATGACTTCTTTGGCAACCCATGCCGCCAGCGGGTTGCCGCTGACGCCGGAAAAAGCGTCTGAGCCCCCGCACTGCAAGGCGATCTTGAGATGGCGCAATGATTGCGTACTTCGCTCAATTGCATTTACCCGGGGCAACCACGATTTGAGCAAATCTTTGAACCATTCGACGTTAATCTCAAAACTCTTATCGAGCGAGTAGAAGGCGTGTATCACATGCTCCAGCGGGTAGTCATTGTCGAGCAGATACTGGCGCAGGTCGGCATTGCTGACCGCTTCGCTGCCGTAGTCCACCGCCACTACTGCGCCGACATTGGGGTGTACGATGAAACCGGCCAGGGTGCGCAAGAGCAACTCGCGGTTGTTGGGATCGCGATGCCCCCCTTCGGTATGCGCCACCGGCACAATCCCGTCAACATGGTCGTATTCGTCGGCCATAGCGGCTGTAAGCTGCGCCAATGTGCGAACGAAACCGGCCACAAGGGAAGTCGTGCCCAGCACAACGATCATGTTGCGCGTGCCGACCCCGCGGCCACCCGGCCGAGCATAGCCTTCGAAGAAGCGCGAATGGTCGTATATGGGCAGGGGCTGGGCGGGCACAAAAGATGATTCATCAAACTCAAAAGGGGCAATATGGTTGTCAAAATTCGGCTCCGTCGGCAAATCGAAGTCCAAATCACGACGATTCAACTCAATCTGCACCCCCTCGTTGATCACGTAGTCGCCGGCGGCGATATCGCGGGTGGCGATGCCAAAGCGCTGCCCCCAAGAGGTCAAGGTCTCGCCCTTGCCGATAGGCCGAACCGCAAAGCGATGCCCTTCGAGAATGCTGTGCGAAAGCGCATATTGGTCATCGCCCTGCCCGACGCGCGTGCCCCCAGGCAGGTCACGGATAGCGATGGCGCAATTGTCACCCGGGTCCGGCAATCGTCCAATTTCCTTCAGATTTGACATGGCATGATCCTATTCGCAAACTCAGCCGCCGCTGATCGCGGCTGACGTATTGTATTCTGATCTACGTCCCAAATTGTGCCACCGAAGGCGCGGATTCGCCACCTGATGCGGAGATCACGGGCTGCATAGCGCCCACTGTATGCCGGCCGTCGCCGAAAGCCGATCAATGCTTGAACATCGCACTTTTGTCGCCTATGGTATGGTCTACAAGCCGGCCACCGAACTGAAAGCCTGCGATGATCAAGTTCATGATCGTATTTGATCAACCCGAAGACCCGGAAAACTTCGAAAATGTCTATCAAGATTTTCTGGCATTGGTGGAACGGATGC
Organism: Chloroflexota bacterium; assembly: GCA_026708115.1. Classification (GTDB taxonomy): domain Bacteria; phylum Chloroflexota; class Anaerolineae; order Aggregatilineales; family Phototrophicaceae; genus UBA6055. Next base: position 1,319 of record JAPOVL010000050.1, on the reverse strand, counting down.
CCCATATTCTGCGCCGGCAGGTGGTCCACATCACCGGCAGCCCGCAGGGCGCGCCCAGGTTCTACCGCATTCTGGAACTCTATTTTGAATCGACGGCTGCGCAGCAAGACGCGCTAATGTCGGAGATCGGCCAGGAAGCCGGCCAGGAATTGAGCCGCCTGCCAAAAGGCGCTGTACAATTGCTCTTCGCTGATGTCTATGAAGAAGAAGGCGGCCGCACATCGCTGACCACAAGCCCAGCGAAACACGCGGAAGAAGCTCAGGATACGGAGACCGCAGCTCAATCAACGACTGAATAGTTGTTTCAGGCCCGCTTCAAACTCCTTTTTGCCGCCCTGCGCGGGATGCCGCACTTTGTCACAATTGATGCCGATCTTTCCCAGCGTTTCGAAAGCGACATTCCCCACAGCGATCACCCGTTGAAAGCGCCATAGCTCCATCACTTCCCGCAGAAAAACCGCGCCTGATTCCGTTTCGGACCGCCGTGGCTTGCGATTGCTGCGCGCGCTGCCGAGCTTGCACGGATGGAAGGGAAAGCTATTCCAGATAAAAGGCAACACGCCCAGTTCCGCCAGCGCGCCCCAAACAATAGTCGCGGTCTGCTCGCCATAGATGTCCTCGAATCCCTCTTCATCGGCATCGCGGTAGCCAGCCTTGCTGCCAAATATGTCGAATCCGGGCACGCCTTCCAGCAGAATCTTCCGGCTAGTCACAGGCACGCCGGTCAAACGGCAACCGCGATAGCCCGGCGCTTCCATCACCAGCATCGTACCCGGCATCAGCCGCGAGATCTGCCCCAAATATAGTCGCAGATTCTGCCGCCGAATATCGTTGTTGGCAATATCATAAGCATATTCGTTAAAGGTATCAGCAGCCGTGTCCTCACGCGCCAGGCGGTCGATTAACGCTTCGATTTGGGTCTCGCTACTCATCTTCGCCTCCGCGTCCGAACCTGGCTCAGTAAATCCTGAGGTAGCGCCCCGCAGATATACTGCAACCCCGCCATTGTAACCCATTCGGGAGCGATATACGCTTTTATGTCGCGATCGGGTCTGGATCCGCCGAATGCGCTGTCACCGGTCGCTTTGCAAATGTCGATTATTCAGCATACTGCTGTGGCCCGCCAGAGCGCAAAAATGTAGGGAAGACCCTTGGCTCACCCGAAACACAGCCCTCCGCGCCTCGGTGGCCAATCCCCCTAAACCCGCAACCAGACATGTCCACACGACCTACCCCCTACAGACCTATGCCTGAACCCGTAGGAGCGAGCCTCGGCTCGCCCACCGCTGTTGACAGTCAGTGTCTACGCGACCCGCCAA
>JAPOVL010000023.1 GCA_026708115.1 Chloroflexota bacterium | reverse complement strand
ATCTATACGGTCACCCAAAAAGGGGGCAAAATGAGGGCATCTTCCCAGCATTTGTCGACCAATCGCGCGCCTTTGCTGCCGGCCGAAAACTGCCCGCGCTTCAGATAGAAAGAGGACGCATTTTGAGCAATCTGTATCAAATCAGTGGACATTTTTCCTACATCATGTACAATATACATAAGGCTACTGCACAGGAGAACCTCCATGGACATCGGAATCCCAACGGAAATCAAGGCGGACGAACACCGCGTGTCCCTGCCGCCTGCCGGCGTACGCGAGTTCGTCAGGCGTGGACACCAGGTTTTGGTCGAATCTCAAGCCGGCACAGGCAGCGGATTTACCGACGAAGAATACTTTGACGCCGGCGCGACGATACTCGATTCCGCCGCGAGAGTTTGGGCGCAAGCGGACATGGTGATCAAAGTAAAAGAACCACAGCCGAGCGAGTATCCGCACTTGCACCCGGACCTGGTCTTGTTCACATATCTTCATCTCGCTGCCGAAGCGGAGCTTACTCATGCCATGTTGCAAAGCGGCGTAACGGGAATCGCCTATGAAACCGTCCAAGACGCGTCAGATCGTTTGCCGCTGTTGGAACCGATGAGTGAAGTAGCGGGACGCATGGCGGCGCAGGTTGTCTCCCACTACCTGGAAAGGCACAAGGGCGGGCGCGGCATGTTGATGGGCGGCGTGCCTGGTGTGGCCTCCGCGCACGTGGTCATCCTGGGCGCGGGAACCGTCGGCGCCAACGCGGCAAAAATCGCCCTGGGCATGGGCGCCAACGTCACCCTCTTGGACATTAACCTGGATCGCCTGCGCTATCTCGAAGATGTGCTGGATGGGAACCTGAATACCCTGTACTCCAACAGCGGCAATATCGCCGCTGCGATCCGTACTGCGGACGCCCTAATCGGATCCGTGCTGATCACCGGCGCCCGCGCGCCTATGCTTGTCACCCGCGACATGCTGCCGACCATGCCCGCGGGCAGCATCATCGTCGACGTAGCGGTCGACCAGGGCGGCTGCGTCGAGACTACGCGCGTAACCACGCATAGTCATCCGACCTTTGTCTTGGACGGCGTCCTGCACTATGGCGTTGCCAATATGCCCGGCGCGGTACCGCGCACCTCCAGCCTGGCTCTGTCCAACGCCACTCTGCCCTACGCCTTGAAAATCGCCGATCTAGGAGCCGCTTCCGCCCTACGAACGGATGCCGCGCTGCTGAAAGGGCTCAATACATTCGATGGTCAATGCACGCATCCGGCTGTTGCCAAGACCTTCGGCCTCCCCTACAATGCCCCTTCAGAAATCCTCCGCCGGGTAGACCCCAGCGAAATGGTGCTAATCTGATCAATTGGAAGCTCGCATAGGTACGTAGGGCGAAAATTTGCGGGTCAGTAAGCGACATTCTATCGCCTAAGCTGCATTGGCCTGCCATATCGGCCGGCTTCTGCCCCGACGGTTTGCCCGGTTCTGGCCGTAGGTCTTTCAAGACCCTTGCAGCTCTGATATTGTTCAGCGTTTGTAGATCGTTCGACCTGCAGATAGGACACTGATGAAGAAGGGTAGCAAACGCCTCGCCACGACTAGCGGCATCATCATAAGCGTCGTGTTTCTCTACCTCGCCTTTCGCGATCTAAAGGCGGAACAGTTTTGGAGCAGCATACATACGGTCAAGGTCCAACTGCTACTGCTCGCTGTCCCGACTTATTTCATCGCCCTGACTGTCATCGCTTTGCGCTGGCAATACCTGTTGCGCGCGGTGCGCTTGATTCCTCTGCGTTCCCTGGCGGAACTGGTCACCATCTGCTACATGGGCAACGGCGTCTATCCCCTGCGCGCCGGCGAGGCACTGCGAATCTATTTGCTGCGGCGCAATCATAACGTGCCGCTTGCCAGCGCGACCGCCACGGTCATGGTGGAACGCGCCTTCGATGGCGTGGTTATGTTGTCCTTTATTATGTTTAGCCTGCTGTTCATCGATATCCAGTCGGCCGAGGTCGGGACAATCGTCAGCATCGCGACCCCGCTCTTTGTCGGCGCTGTCATGGTGTTTTTTCTTCTTGCGGCCAAGCCGGCGCTCATGCGCAAGCTCATCAGCGGCGCCAGTCGATTTCTTCCAAGTCGGCTTGAGACGCTGGTCAATCATCTGGGTGAAGATATGATTGTCGGTTTGGCCGGTCTGCGTACGCCGACTCTGCTGTTGGGCGCTGTCATCAGCAGCTATGTCACTTGGGCGATAGAAGCCGCCGTCTATTGGATCGTCATGTTTGCCTTTGGACTGGACCTTGGCTTTACTGTCGCGCTGCTCATCATCGGCGCCGTCAATCTGGCTGGCGTTGTTTCAGCTGCCCCCGGACAAGTTGGGGTGTACGAATTCGTCGTAAGTACGATACTTATCGCCTTGGGCACAAGCGCCCCAATTGCAGCAGGCTATGCGGTCGTCGTACATCTCGTGATTTGGATACCGACAACGCTGTTCGGGTTTCTTCTCTTGCTGCGCCAAGGAATGGACTTCGCCGACATCAGGCGCGCGCGAGAATTGGAACAGGCGCTATCCTGATAACCCGCCTCCGCTAATTGCCGGTCACGGTATCAAAGTGTTTGACCAGCGATTCAAGCTCGGACCAAAACGCGTCAGGTATGTCGATTTGCACAGCCGCGAAACTCGATGCGGCTTCTTCCGATATGCGCGCTCCTGGAATCGTGGATGTAACTTGGGGATGCCTTGCGCACCATTGCAAGGCGGCTGCGATCATTGGGATGGAATAGCGCTGGCACAAGTTCTGGATTTTGCGGACCTGATCGAGGCAGGCCGGCGAGAAATAGCGATTAAGATACTCCGCGCCTGCTACGGGACCGGTTACCAGTAAGCCCCGCTCTAGCGCTGTAGCCACGACCAGCCCAACATCATGCCTTTGGGCCGCGTCAAAAATACCGCGTTCGGCCGTCAAGTTGATCAAGCTCCAGGAATCGGCGATGACTGCGGCGTCGAATTCGCCGGTGCTAATGTATGGCAGGTTGGTCGCGGGATCATTTGCCGCCGTCCCGACGAACTTGATCACGCCTTGATCTTGCAGGTGACGCATCGCGCCCAAGGCGCCGCGATCGGACAAAATGTCTGCCATGGGAAGGTCCATGGCGTCGTGTATGTAGACCAGCTCCATGCGATCCAGACCCATGCGCTCGAGGCTGGCGTAGACACTCTTGAGAATGCCGTCGAAGCTGAAGTCGAATCCCTCGTAAGACCGGCCTGCTTTGGTGGTAACAATAAGCTCATCACGCAATTGCGGCCGCTGACGCAGGGCCTCGCCGATCATGGTTTCGCTTAGCGTGCGTCCGTAAAGGACTGCGGTATCGATAAAGCGGTAGCCAGCATCAAGGGCGTCGACCAGGGTCTTGACGCCAAGCTCGTAGTCAACCTGATTGCCACCCGCCAGGTATTCGCTGAGCGTCTGACGCGGCGTGGGTATACCGGTAAAGGCCGTTCCCAATCCAACGATGGGCAGCATCAGTTCGGTGCGGCCGAGCCGTTTATATTGCAAGGCTTATCTCAGCTATATCTATCAACAGAAGCGCCGAATTCAGATTCAATCTGCTCGTCAGTTTTGCCGAAGCGGCGCTGACGCCGGCCATATTCCAGCAAAGCGGCGTGAAAATGATGCCGGTCAAAGTCTGGCCAATAAGTCGGGGTGGTATAAATCTCGCTATAAGCGCCCTGCCAGATGAGAAAATTGCTCAAACGGAACTCGCCGCTGGTTCGAATTATGAGATCTGGATCAGGCAAGTCACTGGTGTATATGTAGTCGCTGATGGTTTGCTCGGTGATGCGCTCTGCGGCGATGCCATCGCGGACGATATTCTGTACCGCATGGACAATTTCATCGCGGCCGCCATAGTTAAAGGCGACGTTGAGGATCAAGCGATTATTGTCGCGGGTGTAGTGACAAGCGTCGACGACTTTGCGCGCCAGCCGTGGTTCAATGCCCTGCAACTCGCCAATGTGTCGGATCTGAACGCCCTCTTCGCGCAACTCGCGCAATTCGCGGTCAATCACCATCTCCAGGATACGCATCAACAATCTGACTTCGCGGCGTGGACGCGACCAGTTCTCCGTTGAAAAGGCGTAAATGGTCATGATCTGGACGCCGAACTCTACCGCCGCGCGGATGATGCGGCGCAAGTTCTCCGTTCCCTGGCGGTGCCCTTCCGAGCGCGGCAATCCACGCTGCTTCGCCCAACGTCCGTTGCCATCCATGATGATCGCCACGTGCGCCGGCACCTTAACCAGTTGGGGCAATTCGAATTTCGTTTGCAGTTCTTCGCTCGTGAATACAACCATGAAATGCCTTTGTTCTAGCAGTCGCTCGGCCTGATCCTATTTGTTTACACCTTTGCCGCGACGATTCCTTATTCTTGCCTAGTGAAACCCGCGGCGCAGCCGCTTGCAATTGACGGCATCCGCAAGCTTCAAACCTCCATGATATCTTTTTCTTTATCGGCGCCAAGCTCGTCGATCTGTTTGATAAAGGAATCGGTCAACTTCTGAACTTCGACCTCGCCGCGTTTGCGTTCATCTTCCGAGATTAATTTTTCTTTTTCAAAGTCCTGCAGATCACTATTGGCCGAACGCCGGATATTGCGAATGGCAACGCGGGTGTCTTCCATGCGGCGATTGAGGAACTTGACCAATTCCTTGCGACGCTCCATGGTGAGCGCGGGCATATTGAGCCGGATATTTTCGCCATCGACATTGGGATTAACCCCGATATCCGACATTTGTATGGCCTTCTCGATGTTCTTGACTGCCGACTTGTCATAGGGTCGGATCAGGATCAGCATCGCCTCCGGCGTTGAGATGCTGGCTAACTGTCGGAGTTCGGTGTCTTGTCCGTAGTATTCGATCATCATACGATCAACCAAGGCCGTACTCGCGCGGCCACTGCGCATCTTGCTCAATTCTTCGCGGAAGACCGACAAAGTCGATTTCATTTTTTGGGTCGCTTCATCCACTATTTCGTCAAACATAGCACACTTTCCGTTTCGTTGCGCCAAACACGAATAAGACTTATCTCGTTCGACAGGTTGGGTATCGAGATTCGGAGCGGGAGTCCGCAAGAATCGTTTTAGCCTTAGCGATTTCTTTATTAACAAACCGCGATTTGCGGTAGACAAGCAGGACTATTATTTTGTGTGAGCGCGGCAGCCCAATCGCGCCAGTTACGCGCCGAGCGGCTGTTCTTTCAATGTCCTTTACATCGCGAGCAGCGCGCTACGGATGTCAACGAATGTAAACATTATATCGTCAATCGCGCGTCAACGTAAGTATATTGAGCCCCTTGGGCGCGTATCAATATTTTGGCAAATCACGTGGTTTTGCCGTTCAAAACACAATTGACCACAAAGAACACCAAGGCAAATAGATCATTTCTTCGTGTCCTCAAATACCGGGAAATTGCCCTTAAGTTGCCCATATAATGCCCCCTTTTGGGGTAACCGTATAGATACAGTATGTATACGGGGGGGGGGGGGGGTACCCCCTCCCCAGATCTGAGGACAGGACAGCTTTTCCTCCG
>JAPOVL010000002.1 GCA_026708115.1 Chloroflexota bacterium | reverse complement strand
ATTATCTGATGACTGAGCCTATGTAACTTCTCCTTATCACATCATATTTTGAAACCACATTTTGAAGCGATTGCCCTGCCCAGCGGTTACCCTTGCTTGCAAGCTCAAGGAGGCGATGCTAAAATCCCAACATTGTTTACTTTGCAGCCCGATACGCGCTTTGCTGTTGCCGGGCTGGCAAGATTGGCGCGCCGCCCAAGTGAGGAACAATGGCCGTCGAGGGGACGACCGACAACAGAAAGAGCAAGCAGTTGACGAGCGACCTGCAGATCGTGCATGACAGCATGCTCGATGGCTTGGGGCAATTGGCGGATTATTTTGGTTTCAGTTCAGTGATGGGGCAGTTGTTCGGCACCTTGCTCCTGAGCGCAGAGCCCTTGTCGCTCGACGATATGACAGCCCGCCTGGGCATGTCCAAAGCCAGCGTGAGTACGAATATGCGCTCGCTGGAACGAATGGGCATGGTAAGGCAGGTGTGGGTGAGAGGCGGCAGCGGGAGGCGCAAATACTATCAAGCCGAGACAGATTTCTGGCAGATTTTTTCGAACATACTCAGCGGTCGCGAGCTGCGCGATGTCGAGCGGGCCTTGGCGGTGATGGAAGAAAACAGACAGCGCATATCGGGCACCATAGATGACTTGCCCTACGACGAACAATTGCTGGCTCGCCTTTATCTCGATCGCATCGCGCAGATCCAGGCGCTTTTTCGATTCGCGCAGTTGATCATCAACAGTGTGCTCAATCAAGTCAAAAGCATTGACGTTTCGAACGTCTCTGGAGTAGAGCTGCAGTAGCTATCTGCCCTTGTAGGCTCACCCGGGCTTCATTATAATATTTGCCCGGCCTCGGGTTCCTTGGAACTATGCATCCGAGCCAGGTTGGGACGCCGATTGACAGTGCGAGTAAGGTGGTTCGTGCCAGAGGCGTTGACTCCTTAGGGGAAGTGGCGGAATTGGCAGACGCGCATGACTTAGGATCATGTCTCTTTTGAGGTGAGGGTTCGAGTCCCTCCTTCCTCAAAATGCTAGTAACAACTTCGGGCGCGGTTCGCGCCCTTGCCTTTTCTGATATAACCTTTACTTTATACGTAAAATTCACGTGCTAGAATCCAAAGACCGGATCGAGGATGATGATTTGAACCTGCAAACCGAGAGAATCGAAAATCACCGAGCGCAACTGACTGTCGAGATCAAAGAAGATCAGTTGGAAACGGCCAAGCAGAAGGCTGCTCGTCAGATTTCGCAACGTGTGCGGATCAAGGGATTTCGCAAAGGCAAGGCGCCTTATCGCCTGGTCGCGCAATATGTGGGTGAAGAGGCGATCCTGGAAGAGGCGGTTGAAGCGCTGGGCGGCGATTTGTACAAGCAAGCGCTTGAGGAGGCCGAAGTCGAGCCATACGGTCCGGGCAGTTTCGAAGAATTCAAGACCGAGCCCGCGCCTACATTCGTCTTTTCGGTCCCCCTGCAGCCAGAAGTTGACTTGAACAACTACCAAGATGTCCGAGTTGACTTTGAGGAGCCTGAAGTCAGCGATGAAGACGTGGAGCAAGCGCTGAAGCAATTGCGCATGCAGGAACTCGAAGTTCTTGATGCGGAGCGCCAAGTAGCGGAGCTGGGCAATCGCGTTCGGTTAGCGGTAGACAGCGAATTTGTCGATGGAGAAGAGCCGGACGCTGACGAGGCGGAGTCTGTCGACGACGATGCAGATCAACCGGAGGACAGCGAGGACGCGGATGGCGAGCCGCAGGACCCGGCCGGCAACAAAGAGGACGATATGCCCTATGTGCCGCGGAAGGGCGACAGGTTTGCCTACGAAGAAGACATTGTTGTATTCCTGGATCCCAATGAAGATCCTTTTATGGACGGTTTCGTTGACGCCATTGTCGGCGCCGAATTGGGCTCGGATATTCTATTCGAGCTGACCATTCCCGACGATGATTCCGACAAGACGATCGTCAACCGCCGCGTGAGTTTTGAGGTGACGCTCAAACAAATAGAGTCTGTCCGGATACCGGAACTTGACGATGCCTTTGCGGAAAGCATGAGCAAGAATCGCGGCGACGAAGTGATGGACATGGCAGGCTTGCGGGTATCCATCCGTGAAGATCTGGAAAAAGCGGCGCTTGAGCAGGCCAGGTCACAATACAGCGGAGAAGTGTTGGAAAAGATCGTCGAAGGGGCCGATATTCACTTTCCCGAACTGATGCTCGAGGAACGCGTGGACGATTTGATCCAGGATTTCGCGGAGGATCTGAAGCGGCAAAATCTCAGCATCGAGGACTTCTTCCGCTATACCGGCAACAGCGAGGAGGCCTTGAAGCAGCAATATCAGGAGCCGGCGAGGCAATCACTCAAACAGAGTCTGGTGGTCCGGGAACTGATCAACGAAGAAGAGGTTGAGGCGAGTGACGAGCAGATCGAGCTGCGAATGGAGTTGCTCGTGTCCGGCTTTGGGCGGAGCGCCGAGATGCGCAAACTCTTCGACAGGCCGCAAATGCGTTCCAATCTCGGCAATGAAACGATAATTGCTCAGGTTAACGAACGACTTTGCGCCATCGGCCGCGGCGAAGACCCAGACAAGGCGGTAGAATCGTATAATGAGCAATTGCGCGCCGATGTAAAACAGGCGCAAGAACGTCAGGAGAGACTGCAAGGCTATCTGGAAAACAAGGGTCCGCTAGACAGTGATGTTTCCGGCGGGACTGAGCCCGGCCAGGATAATCTTGAGCCAGATCAGGGGGCTTCACTGACAAGCGAAGCCGAAGCGGCAGCAACGGGCGCGGCCGACGCCAGCGATGCGGAAGCGGACAGAACTGACACAAGCGACGACGAGCGATAGCGATTCCCACCTCAAATTGAAAGGCAAAAGACAGCGATGATGAACAGCATTCACAACGTAATCCCGATGGTGATCGAGCAAGGCAGCCGGGGCGAGCGCGCCTACGACATTTATTCTCTCTTGCTGAAGGAACGGATAATATTTGTGGGCAGCGGGATCAACGATCAAATCGCTAACTTGATCGTCGCGCAGATGTTATTTCTGGAACGCGAAGGTCCGGACCGCCGCATCCAGATGTACATCAATTCCCCGGGCGGGATCGTCTACGCGGGCATGGCCATTTACGATACGATGCAGCAAGTAACGGCGCCGGTAAGCACTGTCGCCGTCGGCATCACCGCCAGTTTCGGAACGGTATTGCTGACATCTGGCGCGGCGGGCATGCGGCTGGCCTTGCCCAACGCCACCATCCACATGCACCAGCCGCTGGGTGGGGCGCAAGGGCAAGCTTCCGACATTATCATTCAGGCGGAAGAGATTGTGCGATTGAAGAAACGGCTAATTGAAATCTTCGTTCACCACACGGGCCGCACAGCTGAAGAGATCGAACGCGTCACCGATCGTGATGTGTACATGACCGCCCAAGAAGCGACCGAATTCGGCCTGATTGATTCGGTGTTGGTTTCTGAGGAGCGGGAGCCTGAAGGGGTTTAATGTGACCTTTCCTACAGTCAGGCATCGCTGCACCTTCTGCGGGCGCTCGCACGACGAAGTTGATCGATTGATCGCCGGGCCCGACAACGTATTCATCTGCAATTTCTGCGTCGAGCTCTGTTACAACTTGCTGTCCAACGAAGACGGTGAAGAACCGGAGATCGAGAGCAACCTAGAGTTCGAATTGCTGCTGTCTCCCCGTCAGATTTCCGAGCGGCTTGACGAGTATGTGATCGGGCAGCAGGACGCCAAACGCGTATTGAGCGTAGCGGTCTACAACCACTACAAGCGTATTCGGTCGAATCTGGAACCCGAAGATCTCGAACTGGACAAGAGCAATATCCTTTTGTTGGGTCCGACGGGCTCTGGCAAGACACTGCTGGCGCAAACCCTGGCGCGGATTCTTGATGTGCCAATCTGTATTACGGACGCAACTGCGCTGACAGAGGCCGGTTACGTCGGCGAGGATGTGGAGAATATCTTGCTGCGCCTGATTCAGGCGGCCGATGGCGATATTGCCCGCGCGGAACGGGGCATCATCTATATTGACGAAATCGACAAGATCTCGCGCAAGTCTAATGCTAATCCATCAATCACGCGCGATGTCTCTGGCGAAGGCGTGCAGCAAGCGCTGCTCAAGATTATCGAAGGCACTGTCGCCAATGTTCCGCCGCAGGGCGGGCGCAAGCATCCACACCAGGAGTTTCTACAGATCGACACAGGCAATATCTTGTTTATTGTGGGCGGCACATTCTCGGGCATCGAAGACGTTGTACGACGGCGCGTTGGCATGAAGAGCAAAATGGGATTTGGAGCGCAGCAAGAAGAGCAGCGCGAAGCGAATGATGATCTTTTGAAGGAGCTATTGCCGGAAGATTTGATCCAGCATGGCATGATCCCGGAAATGGTCGGTCGCTTGCCGGTGCTGGTTAGCTTGGCGGCGCTCGAACTGGATGATTTGGTCCGCATCATGGTTGAGCCCAAGAACGCGCTTGTTAAACAGTATGAGCATCTGCTCTCGCTGGACAAAGTTGAGCTTGTGTTTGAAGAGCCGGCTTTGCGCGCGGCAGCGGAACTGGCGATCAGCCGCGAAACCGGCGCGCGCGGCTTGCGTTCGATAATCGAGTCTTGCCTGTTAGACGTCATGTATGAGGCGCCGAGCCGCAGCGACATCACCAAGGTAATCATCAGCGAGAGCGTGGTTCGTGGTGAGGTGAAACCGAAAATCGTCGCGAGCGACGGCTCGGTCATATCATTATCCGACAAGATCGACCCGGCCGCCTGAACAGAACCTACTCATAGCGCTCGCCTGCCGGCATCCAGTTTCATTGGCTGACGGGCAAAAGCAATACTTCTGAATGAGACCCCACTCGTACTTTGAAGCTCTGCGCGTCCAGCGCGGTGGCTTCTTCCCCGGCACGACCCCAATTGTAGGGAATGGTCCAGTGAGGCTTCAGCATCGTTACCAGCCGCAGGGCTTCTTCTATTGATAAGCGACCATAGCCATCAATTGGCAAAAGCAAGATGTCCGGGCGGAGCATGGACATTTCCGGCACGATATTCGAGTCGCCAACGTAGTAGATGTCGTAGAAATCCATAGATATTACGAATCCCAAGCCTTTGTCTCTTCGTGGATGGCGAGGGTCGTGGATTGAATAAGCCGGCACTGCTTTTATACTGGCTTTGCCCAGACTTATGCTCTGCCAGTCTCGGATTACTTTTGCGCCGGCGACGGCACGCGCCACCGCCTCGTTTCCTATGACAACGGTGTTGTCGCCACGTATTTTCTCTATATCTGCGGGCGAACAATGATCGTAATGATCGTGTCCGACGAGAATGATATCGGGCGGGGAATCTGCTTGTACGACGCGCCAAGGGGCGATTTGTATGCGCGGATCTCCGTCGATAAGAAAACTACTATGACCTTGCCACTGGATTTTTTCGATCAACGGATTGGCGCTCCCGAGGCGTCTGACGCTGCGCTGATGCACAGCTGGGCCGGCATCCCTTTCCCACAATTATAGTTTGTCTGGCTGGCGTTGGAAATCCAAACGACGGGCGCCGGCGGTTTGCCAGCTAAACAGGATACATCTACACTCCGCTCGAAGTCTCGTGTATGCTTTTTGGCTTAGGTAAAGGGCGATACGGTTTGCGCGACTATGCTAATTGACGAGGCCAAGATTTTTGTCGCCAGCGGCAAGGGCGGTGATGGCATGGTATCGTTCCGGCGCGAGAAATATGTGCCTCGCGGGGGGCCCTCCGGCGGGAGCGGTGGTCGCGGCGGCGATGTCGTCCTGCAAGCGGACAGCAATCTAAACACACTGTATTTCTTCCGCAAGCGCGTGCATTTCAAGGCGAAAGCAGGCGCCAAGGGCGGTTCCAGCAACAAGTCTGGCGCCGACGCCGACGCGGTTGTGGTTCAGGTTCCGTTGGGGACGGTTGTTCGCGAGGCGAATACAGGCGCAGTACTGGCGGATTTGGTAAGGGAGGGGGCGCAGGTAGTTGTGGCTCGTGGCGGCCGGGGCGGCCGGGGCAACGCTTTCTTCAAGTCGGCCGCCAACCAGGCGCCGCGACTGGCGGAAAAAGGCGAGCCCGGCGAAGAACGTTGGGTGACGCTGGAACTCAAGATGATCGCCGATGTAGCGCTGGTGGGCGTACCGAATGCCGGCAAGTCAACTTTGCTTTCGGTAGTCAGCAACGCGAAGCCGAAGATCGCTGACTATCCCTTCACAACATTGCAGCCCAACCTGGGTACGGTGATCTATGACAACAAAGATCTGGTTTTCGCCGATATACCCGGGTTAATCGAAGGCGCGCATATGGGGGTGGGCCTGGGGCACGCGTTCTTGCGACACGTCCAGCGAACGAGCATGATAATTCACGTTCTGGACGGATCGTCAGACGATCTCGTCGCTGACTATAATCAGATCAAAGCCGAGTTGGCGCTCTTTGACGATCGGCTGGTTGATCGTCCGGAAATGGTGGTGATCAACAAGCTTGATTTGCCCGATGTGCGCGAGTATCTGCCGCTTCTGGAGGAGCAATTGGCGGAACGCGGCGTGGTGGATACGCTGGCGATCTCGGCATTGACGCGCGAAAACATAACTAGATTGATCCAACTTGCGTTTGAGATGGCACCGGAATCCCCCAACCTATTCCTTCATCCGGTTAGCGAATTGCCCGTTTACGAACTAGAGGATAGCGATGTCTCTTTCGAGATAAATCGAGAAGATGGCGTCTTTTATGTGAGCGGCGCCGGCATCGAACGCGCGGCAGCCATGACCTATTGGGACTATGAAGAGGCGGTTGCGCGTTTTCAAAAGACGCTTGAAACGCTAGGAATCGCCCAAGCATTGGAAGAGGCGGGCGTTCAAGACGGCGATACAGTCTTTGTTGGCGAATACGAATTGGAGTGGTCCGAGTGAAAAGGGCGCGCATCGGCATTTTGGGCGGCACTTTCGATCCGCCGCAAATGGGCCATCTAATCTTGGCAGAGTACAGTCGAGAAACCTTGCAGATGGATCATATCCTGTTCGTGCCGGTAGCGGATCACCCGGTCAAGCTGGGCGAGACGCGCTTGCCGATCAAGCATCGTCTGGCCATGCTGGAGCTCGCCATCAAGGATAACCCGAATTTCAGCATTTCTCGCGTCGATATCGATCGCGAAGGTCCTCACTACTCGGCGGACACGGTCAGCGTCATTCGCGAGCAGTATCCGGATGCCGAACTTTATTTTGTCATGGGCGGGGACAATCTGCGGTCCCTGCCGACATGGAAGCGCGCGCAAGACCTGTATCGTTGCTGTCGTTTGGCGGTCATGAAACGGGCCGACGAAAATATCGCGCCGGCTATGCATGATCATGCGCTGCCGGGGCTGTCGCAGCAAGTCGATATCGTCGATGTGCCGATGCTCAGCATGTGGCTTTCTTCGACTTTCGTGGCTGAACGGCTGCGCGACGGCCTCAGCGTTCGCTATCTGGTGCCCGATGCGGTGCTTGATTATATTGACGACTACAATCTCTATCGTTGAGCCAAGATGAAACGGATTCTGTCCCCGGCGCTTCTATTCTTGGGTTTCCTTGCGGCCGCTCTTGGCGGCATGGCACAAGATCAGACGGCTGTACCTACGCTTCGCGTTCCCACGCTCGTGCCCACGGCGATGCCGCAGGCGCCCAGGGACGCGCTGCTTAGCAGCTCTTCTGTCGCGGAAATAGCAGAGCAGGGCGAGTTGCGCGCCGGGGTTCTTTTCAACGATCCCCCCTATAGCGAATTGAGCTTGCAGGGCGAAGTGCGGGGCTTTGACGTGGAAGTCTTGCGCTTGATGGCGGAGACTTGGGAAGTTGACTTGAAGCTCGTCCAGGTTACGCGGCAAAACGCAATTGAGCAACTTGAGGCCGGCGACGTTCACGTGGTCGCTTCGGCGCTGGTCCACTATCGGGAGCTCGGCGAAGAAGTCGAATTCACACAGACATATCTGACCGGCAGGCAAGGGCTGATGGTGCGGGCTGACAGCGCCTACGCATCGCCCTCTTCCCTGATCATCCGGAAGATAGGCTTTGTTCTTGGCACGCGCGCCGAAACTGCTCTCGGTCATTGGGAAGCGAGGCGGGAAGTCGCGCTCGACAAAGCGCATTACCTAACGCTTGACAAGGCGATGGCAGCGCTGTCTCGTGGAGAGGTTGAAGCCGTCATTGGCGAAGAGCAGGATTTGCTGCAAGTCTCGCAGGCATATGCCGACGCCTTTCGCATTCTTGAAGAGCCTGTGCTGGTCGAAGCACATGCTCTGGCAGTCAGACGGCAAGACGCCAGCCTGCGAAACTTGCTGAATCGCAGTATTCAATACTTGATCGATGGCGGTCAGCTTGAAGTCTTATTCAGGGAGTATTTCCCCGGCCAAGATTATCACGAAGAGATCCTGCAGGTCTGGCAAAACCTGGGCGATCGACCGCAGCCCGGGCAATTCCCCAGGGAGATTAACTATCCAGCCTTTTACACAACGCCCAGAGTCTTGCAGACAGGTATCTTGAGAGTAGGCGGGTTAATTGACGACGCTGGGAGCTTAGCGCAGGGCGAAATCAAGCTTGCGCGACTGAATCGCGATCTTGTCGAGGAGATCGCGCGAAGATGGGGTGTGAGTGTAGAGTGGGTCTCTGGTGATATCGGGTCTGCGTTCGCTCAATTGCAGAATGGCGAACTTGATCTTGTCGTCGGCGTCATGCCCGACTGGCGCCGGGCGGGCACAGTGGACTATGCTGCGCCTTATCTGTTGCATGGGGACCGCCTCATGGTGCCGGCAAACTCAAGAATCTCCGGCTTCAACGACCTGCGGGGTCAATGGATCGGCATCATGATTGATGATGAAACGGCGCGCGACCGCGCGCAGGCTTGGGCCGACAGCATCAACGCGAGCGTACAGTTCTACCAGACGCGAGCGGCTGACGCCGCGCTGAACATTCTGGAGTTTGACAATGCGGACGCCATCTATGCCAATAGTCTGGCGCTGATCCCTCACCTTGAAGCCAGTCCAAATGCATTGAAGCTGACGGAGCGCTGGTATAGCCGATCGTATTACGCCTTTGCCGTCCGGCATAATGACCTGGACTTCCGTTTGCTGGTCGAGTACACGGTGCAAGAATTAATCATCGACGAAACGCTGCGGCGGCTTTCCGCGCCCTTACTGCTCTCGGATGAGTCCCTGGCATATTTCGTGGTGCCGGGGGCTCCGTCATTTGCCGGCATTAACTTGAGCGGATCTTAGCACGATTCTGCGCCCGCAATACGATGCCGACGCCGATCACCAAGACTATGCTGCCGGCAACCTGAGTCATGGTCGGTGTCTCGCTCAGAATGAGCAGCGCCCACAACACGCTGAGAACGGGCACGGTTTGCGCAGTGACTGTCAATGTCGTTGGCGACAGGTATCTGAGCACGAAATTCAGGACCCCGTGGCCAATGATCTGCGCCAGAATGGCCAGGAGCAGAACCCAGAAATAGCCCTGCCATTCGTAGCCGAGAACAGGGGTAGCGCTTGAAGCGATGATGAGCACGGTTGTGACTGCGCCGCTCGTGTATACCAGCCATATGTAGGGGACGAAGGAGACGCTGCCGCGGACCTTGCGCCCGATAATGATGTACAGGGAAGCGGAGCAGGCGCTGACCAGGGCCATGATGATCCCCAGGCTTGGATTGCCCCCTTCCAATGGGGGCGCTTCGCCCGAGGTTGCCCAGGAAATGAGGATAGCGCCCACAAGGGCGACGAAGACCCCCAGCCATACGGATCCCTTCAGTTTGACCTTGAGGATCGCCACTTCCAGAATGGCGACCCAAACGGGAATAGTGGCGATCAGCGCCTGACCAATAATGACGCTGATATGCTCCAGCAAGGCGGCGTTGAGCGTGATGTTGAAGCCGAAGGTGGCCCCCGCGAAGATGGCCAGCCAGCGGCTGCGAGCCGGCATTGCAGCGATGTCGCCGGCATATTTGAACCAGACATAGGGTGTGAAAAAGAGCGCGCCAACGATCATGCGCCCGCTAGAAATCAGGGGCGGGGGCACATCGTGCTGCAAGGCAAAGCGGATACATATCGGACCAAAAGACCAAGACACAGTAGAGAGCGCCACGAGGATCCAAAGCTGCGTCGTTGATGGTTGGGCAAGTCTAAGGCGCATTGTCAGGTCCCGGGGGCGGCGATTGGTAGGCTTGCCGGATCTCGCCGCGGCTCGCCAGCACGACGCCGACGATGATGGTCAGGCTGCCCAGGATCTGTTGATTGGGCGGCAGTTCGCGGAACAGGAGCAGAGCCAGGAGCGCGCTGCCGATAGGCTCCAGTTGCGAAAACATGCTGACCAGGGCTGCAGGGAAGTACTCGAGCAGGTAATTCAGAGAAGAGTGTCCGATAAGCTGCGGGATCAATCCCATGGCCAGCAGGACAAGATAGCCTTCGATGCTGTAGCCGAGGGCCGGCGTGGCCCGGGCCAGCATGACGGCCAGGGTGCAGACGGTCGCGATGCTGTAGACGAGCCAGACGTAGGGGATGACCGGCAGTCTGGCGCGCAGCTTGCGCCCTATCAGCATATAGACCGATACGGTCAGCGCGCCCAGCCAGGCTAGACCGGCGCCAATCAGGGTGCCGTTTTCCGCGCCCGGCGCCAGCATCGCCTCGAGTTGAGCTTCGCCTTGCGGCCAGCCGATCAAGGCGCCGCCGAGCAGGGCGACGAGCAGTCCCAGAACGACCAGGCGCGAGAGCCGGATGTGCAGGAAGATGACCTCGAGAATCGCTACCCAGATCGGACCGGTCGAAACGATAACGACGCTAACCAGCACGGTGGTGTATTGCAGGGATGTTACCCAGGCGGTGAAATGGATCGACAGACAGACGCCCGAGATGGCGATCAACAAGGCTTCGACGCGGGAAAGCCCGGTCAGGAAAGGGCGATAGCGCCGCAGCGCAATCGGGGTGAGCGCGAACGAGGCGATCAACAGACGCGCGGCGACGATCAGCAAGGGGGGCATGTTTTGATCAAGGGCGAAGCGGATCAGGATCGCGGCAGACGAGGTAGCGACGATCGCGATGACAACCACAACGTAAGCTTTGAATGGCGTAGCGGATGAGTCCCTGGTTTTCAAGCCGCGCTCCCATATAGACTGGCGCCTATCATCTTTGGATTCCTTCGAATTGCAAGTCGGAATCGCTTCGGCGCTTTGCCGGGCTCCAGGACTTGCTTATACCTTGGTCTTAAGTTCTCCGCGCTGGAAAGTTCGGGCCGGCAGCGCACATACGATAGTGAAAACGGGCGTATCTGTGCTAGAATAACCTTGTCAATCTCGTAAAGGAAAAGTTCTAGAGGAGAAAGAAGAATCATGGCATTCGAATTACCGTCTCTTCCCTATGCAGAAGATGCGCTGGAGCCGCATATTGATGGCCGCACGATGGGCATTCACCATGGCAAGCACCACGCCAGCTATACCAGCAATCTGAACGGCGCCATTGAGGGTACCGACCTCGAAGGCAAGAGCATCGAGGCAATCCTCGGCGACTTGGGCGCGGTGCCGGAGAACATCCGTACGGCCGTCCGCAACAACGGCGGGGGTTATGCCAACCACAACCTGTTCTGGCAGATCATGGGTCCCGATGGCGGGGGCGAGCCGAGCGGCGCGCTGGCGGAGGCGATCAACAGCGCCTGCGGCAGTTTCGATGGCTTCAAGTCCCAGTTTTCGGCGGCGGCAGCCACCCGTTTCGGCTCTGGCTGGGCTTGGCTGGTGGCTGAGGGCGGCGGCGCGGTCAGCGTGAGCTCGACGCCGAACCAGGATACGCCTTTGATGGAAGGCAAGACACCGATCCTCGGCATTGATGTTTGGGAGCATGCCTACTACCTCAACTATCAGAATCGGCGCCCGGACTACATCGCCGCCTTCTTCAACGTGATCAACTGGGCGAAAGTGGGCGAACTCTTCGACGCCGCCGGTTAGGGTCTGGGAGTGGGCATGATGCAAAAGGAAAGTCGCAACCCACTTAGCCGCCGCGATGTATTGAAAGTCGGGCTGGCGGGAGTTGCTGCCGCTGGCGGTCAGCTTTTTCCGCTATCTGCGAGCCTCGCGCAGGGAGAGGCGCCGCAGCGATTCGAGTTGCCGCCGCTGCCCTACGCGGAAGACGCCCTTGAGCCTTACATCGACGCGCGCACCATGGGTATCCACCACGGCAAGCACCATGCCGGGTATACCAACAAGTTGAACGCGGCGATTGAAGGCACCGACCTGGTCGGCAAGCCTATCGAAGAGATCCTCGCCGATCTCGACGCTGTGCCGACCGAATTGCGAGAAGCAGTCCGCAACAATGGCGGCGGTTACGCCAATCACAACTTGTTCTGGACGATCATGAGCCCGGATAGCGGGGGCGAGCCGAGCGGCGCGCTGGCGCAAGCCATAGGCGCTGCTTTTGGCGGATTCGCGGAATTCAAGTCTGCGTATTCGGCGGCGGCTGCGAGCGTGTTCGGATCGGGCTGGGCCTGGCTGGTGACTGAGGGCGGATCGCTGCGGATTGAGACCACGGCGAACCAGGATACGCCCTTGATGGCGGGCAATACGCCTGTCCTGGGCATTGATGTCTGGGAACACGCGTATTACCTCAACTATCAGAATCGGCGCCCGGATTACATCGCGGCTTTCTTCAACGTGATCAACTGGGCGCGGGTAGCCGAGAATTACGCTGCGGCTGCTTAGCTCCGCTTGTCGTTCTCAACGAAGTCAAAGGGCGCTACAATGGTAGCGCTCTTTTTGATTAGGAAGCGGGCGCCGCAAGCGCTGGCGGAGGCGAAGAGGAGAAGGCATTGATGGCTGAGTTTCGCGTAGAGAAGGATTCGCTCGGCGAGGTGCGGGTGCCCAAGGGGGCGCTGTATGCGGCGCAGACGCAGCGCGCGCTGGAGAACTTCCCGATTACGGGCATGAAGCCCTTGCCGGCTTTCATCTGGAGCATGGCGCTGATCAAGCGGGCGGCGGCGGAGGTCAACATGGAACTGGGCTTGCTGGACCCGGAGCTGGCGCGGGCCATCATCCAGGCGGGGGACGAGATCCTCGACGGGCGGCACCATGAGCATTTCGTGGTCGATCCTTTTCAGGCGGGCGCGGGCACAAGCCACAACATGAACACCAATGAAGTGATGGCGAACCGCGCCAACCAGATTCTCGGTTATTCCGTGGAAGCCAAGGACAAGCCGGTACATCCCAACGATCATGTGAATATGGCGCAATCGACAAATGACACAATCCCGACGGCGATTCGGCTGGGGGCGCTGTGGCGGCTGGAGGCGCTGCTGGATTGCCTGGAGCGCTTCGCGGCGGTGACGCGGGGCAAGGCGGCCGAATGGGACGATGTGGTCAAGACCGGGCGCACGCATTTGCAGGACGCGGTGCCGTTGCGGCTGGGGCAGGAAGTGGGGGCCTGGGCGACGGCGATCGAGCGCGGCAGCGAGAAGCTCAAGTTGGCAGCTGATGGCATGCGGCGACTGGGTATCGGCGGCACGGCGGCAGGAACCGGCTTGAACGCGCATCCAGCGTATCACGGGCGCATGGTGGCCAAGCTGTCGGCATTGAGCGGCATCGCGCTTTACGAGAGCGATGACTTGTTCGAATCCATGCAATCGATGGGGGACGCGGTCTTTTTCAGCGCGGCGCTGCGCAATTTGGCGATGGATTTCACGCGGATCGCCAACGATGTGCGCTTGCTGAGCGCGGGACCGACAACCGGCATCGCCGAGTTGACTTGCCCGGCGGTGCAGCCCGGCTCGTCGATCATGCCCGGCAAGGTGAATCCGGTGCTGGCGGAGATGATGAATCAGGCTATGTACCACGTGATCGGGAATGATACGACAGTGAATTTGTGCGGGGCGGCGGGTCAGTTCGAGTTGAACGTGATGATGCCGATGATCGCGCATAATTTGAACGAGATGATGATGGTGATGATCGGTGCTGCCCGGGCTTTCACGGAGAAGCTGATGGCGGGCTTGACGCTCAATCGGGAGCGGACGGAGAGCTGGCTGGAGCGGAATCCGATTCTGGTGACGGCGCTGAATCCGATTATCGGTTACAACAACGGGGCGCTGGTGGCGAAGAAGGCGCTGGCCGAGGGCAAGAGCGTGCGCGATGCGGTGCTGGAACTGGGCTTGATGGAGGCGGCGGAGTTGGACGCGGCGCTGGATGCTTATGGCATGACCGAGGGCGGGATCCGGAGTTAAAATCAACCCCACCCCCGGCCCTTGCCCCCTCGGTCCCCCCGCTAAGCGGGGGCGGAATTCCGAAGCTTCAGGGAGGGGTGACTCGTTTGCGCAGTTCATAGGCACGTTGCGGTTGCGTCCGGAGTTAGGCGGTTTTATGTCCGTTTTCTGTGTCCGACGGGAAAACTTTTTCGGACATAAAACGTGATTTTATGTCCTCGCGGCAGCGGGTATGGGAGTTGGTAAGGCGCACGTTGTGTGAAGGGTAGCATAGATTGGCGTTGGCGAATAGCCCAAATATTCTATGCTTTTGATTTGGCCATAGAGGCGCAGATGAAGGGCGTGGTTCATGAAGATTCACGGGCTTGGCATCAATATAGCCGATGACTATGTCGATGGCAGGCAAGGGCGGCTCAGCGACCGGCTGCGGCTGGCCGAGCGCGTTGGCTATACGGTGGCGGAGCTGGGGATAACTGGCTTGAATGTCATCATCAACGGGGAGCTGATTCGGGAGCGGGTCGAGGCGATCCAGCAAGCCATGGCGCCTTTCGATCTTCGTTATTCGGTTCACGCGCCGGGCCGCAGTAATCTGGCATTTTGCCATGATCCGCCCCTGGAGTACCGGGTTCTGCAAGCGTGCCTGCGCTTTTGCCACGCGATTGGCGCAGGGGTGTTGGTTTATCACAGCGGATTGCAGGCTTTGGAGGCTGCTCGCAGCGGGACTGCCCCGTTGCCCAGCGATGATGAATTGGCGCGCGGGGCGGCGCGGGAAGTGGCGGCGCTGCGCAGGCTGGCGCCACTGGCGGCTGATTTGGGCGTGACAATCGGCATGGAAAACGGCGACCCGCATCTGTGGGAATATGCGGTCTTGGCGCGGACGGGCAAGAGCGCAGAGCAACTGGTCAGATATCATGAGCGGCTGCGGACTGCGGCAATTGTCGCGCAGGTCGAGCGGGTGGATCATCCCAGTGTGGGCATCACGTTGGACCTGGCGCATTTGCATCTGGCGACGCATGCGCTGGGCGAGGATTATCTGGAGGCGATTTCGGTCGCGGGGCCCTGGGTGCGCCACCTGCATATCAATGACAATTTCGGCAAGCTCGACAGGGGTTTTGATGCCGAGCGCGATCGCTTGCCGTATGGGGAAGCGGATCTGCATTTGCCGCCGGGTTGGGGCGCGATTCCCTTCGTCGAGGCTTTTGAGCGGCTACGTGAATACGAGGGAGACATCGTTCTGGAGATTAAGGAGCGGTATTTGGATCATTTGGGCGAGGCGCTGGATAATACCAGTAGAATTTTGGGTGAGGGCGGGCATGAAGTTGTTGGCTTGGCAGGGCGGGAAGGTCGCGTAGACACTGACCGATGATGCTGACCGTTGAGGGCATTGAGGACAGCGAGGGGTTTTCGCTGAAGAGCCGGATTTGTGGGAAGGCGGGGTGGTTGGGATGGGTTGGTGAGGCGCGGGTGGATGGTCACGGTTTGGGAGAGCAATTTGTAGAATTTGGCTGGTGAAAACTGAATGGACGAGGAAATCATTTGCTCTAAAACAGACAGTATCTCAGTACTGGATCTCAATATTCGCGTTCACAATGCGCTAAGGCGTTCCGGAATTTCGGAGATTGGCGAGCTTATTGTGCTTAACGATGACCAACTATTCGCAGTGCGTTTTCTGGGCGAAAAGGGCGTCTCAGAGATCAGGGAGCGACTTACCAGGGTGACGCTGATAGACAACCCATTTCCAACCCATGAAATCGAGCCACTGAAGGAATGGTCCGCGGAACCACAGATTCTGATCAACCTTGGTCCCCCGATGATCCCGTGCTATGAAGTGGTAGAGTGGCAGCAGCAGGTATTGGCAAGGCAAATGGAGTCTAGAACGTTACATCCGATGATGCAATTTGAAGGTTATCGGCTTGGAGAGTTGGTGGATGTGCATAGCCACACCGAGGGTTTATACGGATTACTATTGAAGATCCTCACCGCCCCTATTTCTGTTTCACAAGAACTGGAGCACTTGCTTGACAACGTTTCACAACGCGAACTGGACATTTTGAATCGCCGGTTCTGTATAAGACGGCAAACATTGGAATCGGTAGCTACCGACTTGGGAGTCACTCGTGAACGTGTGCGGCAGATCGAGAAACAAGCTATTGGTCGCGTGGAGAAAGCAGCCTCTACGCTACAACTTTTACGGATTCGGAGTGCTATACTCTTCGCGGATGACATGGATTTGTCGTTCGCAGGTTGGTCGCAGAGCCTTCGGAGAACTGGACTGCTTGGTGACTGGGCTACCGAGAGGTTTGAAGGTTCTAACCCTGTAGAGTTGATGATTATCGCTTGTGAGCTTATAACTGGTCCGCCAAGTGAAATCAATATCCCGGAAAGCCTGAATTATATGATCAAGTTGCATTACGATGGTAAGTCTTCAGTTGCCGCGAGAGTGATGCAGTTATCTGAAGCGTTGTCTCCGGATGCCGAACGGCTGATAAGACGCCATGCGCAACATAGTGGCGCAGTTTCTGTGGATTGGCTTGTTAAGCAAGAGGAGATCCCTTTCGATAGAAAACAACTTAAACAAGTCCTTGCGGCAAAAGAGTTCATTGATATTGGCGAAGGCTGGCATCTATCAGTCGAATATATGCCGCACTTACTTAGCAAGAGTCATGTTTTTCACAATACATTACAGAAGATGTTCGCGTATTGTGGGCCCTTGGATGAGCGCGATATTATGTTTGGGATGGAGCACGCGCTTTCAAGGAAGGATTTTCCTGTTCCACCGACTGATGTTATATCGACAATTCTTAAACAATACAATTACTTACATGAAAATGGTAAGTGGTACTGGGAAGGATCAATTACCGAAAAACTTAATGAAGGCGAGAAAATAATCGTGAGGACGATGATAGACAATGACGATGTCGCGCATCGTTCCATGTTAGCCAAAGCGTTCATTGACAGTCCATTATCATTTGCATCTTTACATGGAACATTGAGTAGATCTCCCTTATTCGACAATTTTGAAAAAGGCCTATACAAGCTAAGGGGGGAAAGACCAAGTTCTGACGATATTGAAAGCGCTCGCTCCGCTAAGGAAAGGATTCCTGTCAATCTAGAAGTTAAGCGGGATACACGTGGTAGCATAATCATTGGGGCCAACTTAGGCTCTCCTGCAATAGGAAACGGTACAATAGTGTCGGAAAAACTTCCGAATTTAGAAGGTGATTGGAACTTTGTTTTAACTAATGGGAAGACAATTAACATTGCAGTAACTGCAAGCGAAATACGAGGATTATCCCAAGCGATAAAGCAACAGTGCTGTGAAGTTGGCGACAGAGTCCAATTGACCTTTAATCTTTGGGATCGAAATGTGACTCTTTGCAAACTGGAAGATGGTGACTAATGCCAGATCATACGATGTCTAATGTGCATCTGGTTACGATCGCGATTGCCAATTTAGGCGGGCACGAGACTTATGTGGATACAGAAGATATAGCTATTCAAGTAAACGAACTGGCGCCGGGAAAATTCTCTTGGCGCAAATACCCTGAGTACATTGATCTTCAGGTCGTAAAGTATGCTCTTCAAGACGCTCGTAGAGAGCGCAATGGCGGCCTAGTTGTTGGTGGAAGCTCAGGAGGCTGGATGCTTTCGTTGGCTGGAATGGAATGGATAAATGATCTTGACACTGCGGACAAAGACACACGCGGTGGATTGGTGAGCTATCGTAAGGGTTCGTTGTTGCTCTCGCAAGAATTGGAATTGAATCGGCTTCGCAGAACGGAGGCTTTCAGCTTATATCGTGAGAACAAGACAGAAGAATTATTATTAATTGATCTTTACAAGTTTGCAAGAATAAACGAGTATTTTCCCGCCAAGACTCGTCAGCGGCGTTTCATATTCATCGAAAACGTTGTAAGCAGGGATGCCGAATTGCAAGACCTGTGGAGTATATTGAAAGAAAGGTTCGCTGAGGAGTTTGAATAATGGCGAAACGAAAGGACAATATTGCTGTAACGTCTCACGTTTCTCGTGACTTCCTGCAAAACTCGACTTACTTCAATACACCGGAAAAAATTGTTTGGGAGTATGTATCAAATTCGCTTGACGCTGCGAGAGTCGGAGAGATAGCAACGGTAATTGTTGACATAAAGCCTGATTTAATTGTTGTACAAGACAATGGGCAGGGAATGTCGAGAGAGGACTTGAGAAACTTCTTCCAGATGCATGGAGAAAACCTTCATAGGCGTAAAGGGAAAAAAGTGCGTGGTATGTTTGGCACTGGAAAGTGCGCTGCCTTTGGGTTGGCAAAGACGCTTACAATGAACACTGTACAATCGGGACTGAAAAACATTGTGCGGCTCACACTCTCTGATATTCAGAAGGCAACGCACGGTAAAGCTTTTCCAGTACAGGAAGTCCAAATCAATGGTGTCACGAACGAAGAGGACGGCACCAGAATTGAGATAAAGGATTTTAAATCTCGTAAGAAGATCAGGGTAGAGAAAACAATTTCATATGTCGAACGTCATTTAAGTCGCTATCGAGGTCGCGCGCAGGTTAAGATAAATGGTCACGAATGTAAGTCTGATGAATTGCCCTACACAGGTGAGCCGATCATAAGACAACCACCGCCGCATTTGAAGCAGCATACCGGAGACGTGAGATTGATGATCAAGAAATCGCCTATCCCACTTGAAAGCGAAAGAAACGGTATTGATATCTTGTCAAACGGCAACTGGCATGAAACAACGCTCGCCGGGATTGAAGACAAAGAATGCGCTAAATTCCTCTTCGGGGAAGTGGATGTACCTGTATTTGAAGACACGGAATGGGAAATCCCGCCTTTTGACAACACTCGCAGCGTGAGATTAAACGATCAGAATCCGGTGGTCAGTATGCTGCTGGGGTGGATAGCCGAGGAACTCGAATTAGTTCGTCTAGAGTTGGTTGAAGCCGAACGAGAGAAGCGAGAATCGGAACAAGCCAAACGGCTGGCAAGAGAGGCGGAGAGAATCGCTAGAATCTTAAATGATGACTTTGCTGAGCAGGAAATGGAATTGGAGATTGCCAAGAGGGTGAAAAGCAGGGTCGGTACGCAAGAAGTTTTAGAAACATTAAACGAGGATGGAGAGGTAATACCCGATGATGGCGACCTGCCCGGTCACTTACAGGAAGCGGGTAATCCACATGGCAATGGCAGCGGAGGCAATAGCGCATCAGAAGGGAACGAACCGAGACCCGGACCATCTCTGATAGATGGGAATGAACTCGGATCTAGAAAGAAGACGGAGCAAGGGCGCAGCAAGCGGCGTCGATCAGTTTTTTCTATAGAATATGAAGAAGCTTCTCAGTCGCGGCCGCGATCAAGGTACAACGCAATGGAGAAAACCATCTATATCAATCTGGATCATCTGCAAATATCTAAAGCGCTAGAAGCGAGCAAGAACAATATTTACGGAAAACAGTTTCGGGAAATGTGTTATGAAGTTGCCGCGGTTGAATATGCCCTCGCCTTTGGATATGAGAGAGTCGAAAAGGACGATGTTAGGGAGCCCGCGGATGCGTTATATGAAGTTCGAGAAACCATTGATCGTATCACAAACCGCCTCGCAACAATTTTATATGAAAGAGACTGATTAGTTTCCAAGCAGCTCTTGGCTACTCAACGCTTGAACCGTTCCCAAGCCTATGACATTATCTGAACTTTCATACAATACGTCCTTTCTCTCAACCACATCACGTCCTAAACTCGCCAAGTTGAATTGAACTCGTTACAATATGCACGTCTGCTCCACAGTGGATGCGACGAATCCTCGGTGTCGCAATTGACAAATTATGGGAGGTGAAATCTGACAAGACTCCGCGTTTACTTTATGCTCAATCTGTGTACTCGATTTGGACAAAGAAAAGAGGAAATATCATGAAAAAAGCGTTACTTCTGCTACTCATCATCGGCTTGTTGCCGGTGGGGGCATTGGCGCAGGACATGCCCCATGCCGGGGTGGAAATCGTGACCAACTTCATGCAGTCGGGCACGTATGACGTCGGCGCCGAGCAGTTGGAGCCGGGCTTCGAGGAGATGACCGGCATTGAGCTGGAAATTGTGGCGTCGCCCTTTGTGGTGTTGGTGCAGAATAACATCACCGACTTGACCACGGGCACGGGCGAATTTGACGTGATTTCGGGCGACTTCTGGATCGGCAGCGTTTGGGGTCAAATGCATCCGCTGGATGATTTCATTGAGCGCGACATGTGGGGCGGCTCTTTCATCGAGGGCTTGACGAAGCAGGGACCCTCCGCGTACTTTGACGGCAAGCGGATTGGCATCCCTTATAGCGCCGATGCCTATGGCTTGATCTACCGCACCGATATCTTCGAGGAAGCGGGTATTTCCGCCGATTGGGAGACCTGGGACGATTATATTGCGGCGCTGGGCAAGCTGGCGATGCACCTGGAGGGCACTGATATCGCGCCCAACGTCTTCGCTTTTGGCGCCTCGGAACAGGCGGCTGCCATCTTTTTGGGCATGTACGACGGCTATCTGGTCGACTCGATGGGCAATTACGCGCTGGATCACGATAAAGCCATCGCCGCCCTGAACCAGTTGAAGAGCCTGCTGGATTACAATCCCGAGGGCGCGACCGGCTTGAGCATTGATGAAGCCAACTCGGTCTTCCTGACGGGCAAAGCCGCGACCATGATCTGCTGGGTCAGCTTCGTGCGGGCGGCGGCGCAAGATCCGGATTCGTCGCTGGTGGTCGACAATTGGGCGACGGCGCGCTTCCCGGGTCCGGGTTTCCCATTCTTGTCAGCCTGGAATCTGTTCATATCGGGCTACAGCGAGAACCCTGATGCGGCTTGGGAATGGATCAAGCATTACATCACGGAGGACGAGGCGAAACGGCGCTTCGTCGAGCTGGGCGTGGGCTCGCCCTTCTTGAGCACCTATGAAGATCCGGACCTGATCGAGAAGTATGGCCATGACTTCCCGGCGATGGTCGAGAACTTGAATCGGGCAGAGACTGTGCCCTGGATTTTCGCGGCGTTTGAGGTTTTCTTCCGCCACATGAGCGAGTTTATCATTGACGCCGCCACGGCCGAAGAAACGCTGGCGCGTACGCTGGCCGATTGGGCGGAGCTGGAGGTGCCGGAGGGCCTGGTGCAATCCGCCGCGGCTCAAGGGCAGATGCAAGAGGGTTAGCGTATTGTGGGCGGGGGCGCGGGCTCCCGCCTTTTCACTTCTATCATTTTCAGAAACAGAGGCGCTGGCTGCAGAACAACGTGATTAAAGTAAGTGCAAGTAAGTCATGCAACGTTAAATCACCACAGAGACACAGAGCGCACAGAGAAAGCCTTAGTAGATGTTTTCATTTTGCGGGCGAGCCAAGGCTCGCCCCTACCGCCGACTATTATTTTGGAAATGCGTAACTTAGTTGGTCCTACTAAGTTCTTGACCCGTTGAATATGTCGAGTCTATCAGGCGCGAAACGCGTGAATTCGAGTTGGCATCGCCGGCACGATTTGCCTTGGTTGGTCCTTTTTGTGATACCGGCATTCGTGATCGTGGTGGCGGTGCAGTTTTATCCGCTGGCCTATTCGGCTTTCCTGTCGGTTCAGGATTGGGTGCTGACCGAATCGCAGGTGCCGAAGGGCTTTGTGGGACTGGAGAATTTCGTCAAGGAGCTTTCCGACGAGATCTTCCGGCGTTCGGTGCGCAACAGCGTCTTGATCACCGCCGGGGCGCTGGTGCTGGAGATGTTCCTGGGCGTCTGCCTGGCTTATCTGACGATGGGCTCAAGCTGGCGCATGCGCTCGATACGCACGCTGCTGATATTGCCGATGGTGATCGCGCCGGTGGCGGCCGGCACATTGTGGCGCATCCTGCTCAATTCCCGGGCCGGGCTGGTCAATCACTTGCTGAGTTTGATCGGCATCAAGGGGCCGGAATGGCTGGCGTCGCCGGATTGGGCGATCGTCTCGGTCATTCTGCTGGATACCTGGCAGTGGACGCCATTTGTGTTGCTGGTTGTGGGCGCGGCGATCGCGAGCATACCCGACGATTTGCTGGAGGTGGCGGCGATTGACGGGGCGTCGCGCTGGAAGACTTTCCTTTATATCGAGTTGCCGCTCTTGATGCCGCTGCTGCTGTTGACCTTTGTCTTCCGCATGCTGGAATCGCTGCTGTCGCTGGATTCGATTTATTCGCTGACGAATGGCGGGCCGGGCTACAGCACCTACACCTTGACTTATTACATTTATACGCTGGGTTTGCGCAGCTTCGATTTTGGCGGGGCGGCGGCTTCGTCCTGGCTGTTCATGATCTTCGCCACTTTCTCGATCGGGCTGGTTTTCTGGTACCAGCGCAAGGACTGGTGACGCGATGAAGCGAGGGCGTTCTCCTAAACAGCGATTGCTGGCGCTGGGGCACGGTGTCATATTGTTCTTGGCTTGTCTGGTTGTGTTGGTGCCGCTGGCCTATTTGGTGATCAACAGCGTGAAGCTGCCGCGGGAATTCTTGACCGTTCCGCCGACGATATTGCCGACGCAGGTCACATTCGAGCACTATGGGGAGTTGTTTGAGGACAACAAGACCTTTCGTCACTTCAGGAATAGTCTGACGGTCACGCTTTGGACGACCGGCGTCACCATAATCACCGGGACGCTGGCGGCCTATGGGTTGGCGCGCATGCGGCTTTCGGCAAAGATACTGGCTGCGGTGACCTTTATTTTCCTGTTCATCCGCTTTTACCCCCGCGTGACGACAGTCATTCCGTTTTTCCTGGTGATGCGGGAACTTGACCTGCTGGATACCGTTTGGGCGATCATCATCGGGCAGCTGGGCATCACGATACCTTTTGTGACCTGGCTGATGCTGGTGGTTTTTCAGGATTTGCCGGCGGAAATCGAAGAGGCGGCGGTCGTTGACGGCGCCAGCGTCTGGCAGCGCTTCTGGCGGGTGGTATTGCCGATCGTGATGCCGAGCGTGTCGGCGGCGGCGATCTTAACGGCGTTTTTGTCCTGGAACGAGTTCCTGATCGCGTCAAGCGTTGCGCGGCGCAAGGCCAGCGTGCTGTCCATCGCTGTGGCGGGTTTTGTCAGCGACAAGGGCATTCAGTGGGGACCGATGGCGGCGATGAGCGTGGTGATGATTGTGCCGATGATCGTTTTTGCGCTTTTCGCTCAGAAGTATCTGATTCGCGGGATTACATTTGGCGCTGTGAAGGGCTGATTGATACTGTCGCCGGCGGATATACAACAGGTTATTTGACCACTGAGGACACCGAGAGAATATATTACTATCCTCAAGCCGATGCAGCGGTTGGCTGGGGCAATCCCATAGAATCCTCTTGTTGAATCGTCGGCGAAATTGTGGTATCACGATGTGATTCTTAATTGCGCTCGCTACGGTTTGTTAGAGGTGGCGGGACCTGCGCGACGATGGAGGATTTTGACTTTGGACAGAGAGACGGCTTGGGGAATCGTATGCGAATTCGTTGGTTCGGAGGGCTTGCGCAAGCACATGCTCGCCGTTGAATTCGCCATGCGCGAATATGCCGAACATTATGGCGAGGATCCCGATTCCTGGGGATTGGTGGGTTTGTTGCACGACTTCGATTGGGAGGTGCATCCGTCGCTGGAGCAGCATCCGATGGACGGGGCGCCGATCTTGCGCGAGCGCGGCTTGGGCGAGGAAGATATTCGAACGATCTTGAGTCACGGTCCCCTGGCGGCCGATGACCGGCGGACGCTGCGCGACAAAGCGCTGTACGCCGTGGACGAGCTGACCGGTTTGATCATCGCCGTGGCTCTGGTGCGTCCGAGCAAGGACATCCGGGATGTCAAGGTCAAGAGCATCCGCAAGAAATGGAAGGACAAGGCCTTTGCGGCCGGGGTCAATCGCCAGGACGTGATCGACGGCTGCGAGGTGCTGGGCGTGGATGTTTGGGACTTCCACATTCCTTTGGTGTTGAAGGCGATGCAAAAGCATGCCGCCGACCTGGGATTGGACGGCGGCAATTCCAGCGCCTGAGCGCGGCTAGGTGACGTTTCCTAGTAGTAGCGTACGTGGACTGGCGTGCCCAGGCTGGCAAAGTCGTAGAACCATTTGGCGTCGGCATTGGTCATATTGATGCATCCTTTGCTCTGTGGGTGGCCGAAGTTGGTATGCCACCAGGTGCCATGGAAGGCATAGCCAGCGTAGAAGTACATGACCCATTCCACATTGTCCAAGCTATAGCCGGGACCGGACATCGTCTGTTTGCGCACTTTCCGGCGGATTTTGAAATCCCCCTGGACAGTTGGCGTGGCGGGCAATCCGCTAGAGATCAGGGCTTTTTTCTGCAGAACGCCATTCTCGTAGGCGTAAGCCATTTGCGTGTCCAGAATTACGATTAATTCGCGCCCCACACCGACGCGGGCCCCCGGGTCCGGGACGTCCGGCATCGTGGCCGGGGCATAGATCGAGTCGTACTGGATTAGATCGTCGCTGTTTGGCACCCACAAGGTCATACCGACATGCAGGTTGTAGGGACTGGCAATGCCATTGATCGCTGCCATAACCACCCAGTCAGTCGCAAGTTGCTTGCCGATCATCGACAAAGAATCGCTGGGTTGGACGATGTAGACATCGCGATCGCCAGGCGTGAGGGGCTGGCTGGCGACTTCGGTTGCCGGTTCTTGAGCGGGTTCCGACGGTTGCGGTTGTTGAGCGGGTTCCGGCAATTGTGGCGGGGGCGGAGGATCGCGTCTTTTTGCAGAAGCGGGAATCCAGAGCGTCTGGCCGCTCTCGATGCGATTTGCATCGTCGATGCTGTTGGCGGCTAGCAGATCCTGAACGGTCAGGCCGTAGTGGATGGCCAGGATGCCGAGCGTTTCTCCATATTGGATTGTGTGCTCGAAGTAGTCGCCGGGCGGGGGACCGTCAGGCGCGGGTTCGCTGGTTTCGGGCGGGCTTTCAGTCGTCTCCGCGTCGACGGTTTCTGTCGGCGGATCGGAGACGGGCGCCGGTTCGACATCCAGAACATTAAGCGCGGGGGAGCCTGTCGACGGTATCCAAAGGTGCTGCCCGACATATATGTGGTAAGGATAAACGATGTCGTTGGCTAGCAAGATGGCTGGCCAGGTGATGCCAAAATGCCTAGCCAGATCCCCAAGCGTGTCGCCGGCTCGCACGGTATAGAAGAGTTGGCTGCCTAGCTTAATCGGCTGCGAAGGTTGCGCTGCTGGCGCGCTGGTTTCGGCGGGGCTTTCAGTCGTCTCTGCGTCGCTTGTTTCTGTCGGCGCATGGTAGACGGGCGCCGGTTCGACATCCGCGACATTGAGCCCGGCGGCGCTTGTTGAGGGAATCCAGAGATGTTGCCCGACGTATATGTGGTAGGGATAGGTGATATCGTTGGCGGCTAGCAGATCCTGAACGGTCAGGCCGTGGCGGATGGCCAGGATGCCGAGCGTTTCTCCATGTTGGACTGTGTGCTCGAAGTAGTCGCCGGGCGGGGGAAGGGCAGGCGCGGGTTCGCTGGTTTCGGCAGGGCTTTCAGTCGTCTCCGCAGCGATTGTTTCTGTTGGCTCATGGTAGACGGGCGCCGGTGCGACATCCGCAGCATCGAGCGCGGCGGCGCCTGTTGACGGAATCCAGAGCTGCTGCCCGACGTATATGTGATACGGATAGCTGATATTGTTGGCGGCTATCAGATCCTGGACAGTCGCACCGAAGCGGATGGCCAGGATGCCGAGCGTTTCTCCATGTTGGACCCTGTGCTGGAAATAGTCTCCGGGCGGGGGACCTTCGGTCAGGGCTTCCTCGGATTCCACGGCACTCTCGATCGTCGGCGCGTCGACTGTTTCCGGCGGCGCATGGTAGACGGGCGCCGGTTCAACGTTGTTTACATTTAGCGCTGGAGAGCCCGTTGAAGGAATCCAGAGATGCTGACCGATGTAAATATGGTAGGGATAGGTGATATCGTTGGCTCTCATGATGGCTGGCCAGGTGATGCCAAAATGCTTGGCCAGATCCCCAAGCGTGTCGCCGGCGCGTACAATGTAGGAGAGTCTGCTGCCTAGCGTGATCGGCTGCGAGGGTTCTGCCGCTGGCGCGCTGGCCGCGGCATTGACCAGGGTTCGGCCGTCGGCATCGGGGAGGGTTAGGACCTGGCCCGGATAAATGATGTGATTGAAGATGCCGTTGACGAGGATGAGTTCGTTCAGGCTCAGGCCGTAGACTGCGGCAATTGTGCCCAGAGTGTCTCCATATTGAACGATGTGCTGTCTGCTTTGGCTTGTCCCCGGCGGTTCGTTGAGGACGGCCGCGCTGGAATCGTTAGGTGAGGGCAGCCGCAATTCGTGGCCGGGATAGATCGCTTTGCCGTATAGATCGTTCAGTATTTTGAGTTCGGTCAAGTCGACGCTATAGCGCAGGGCAATCCCGCTGAGCGTCTCGCCATAGCGAATGACATGGGTGCGTGCTTCATCGACGATGGGCGCCTCGTCATCGGAAAGACCTGGGATCGTGAGTTCTTGCCAACTGTAGATCCGGTGGTAGTTATAGATGCCGTTAATCGCTGCGAGGTCATTGAGATCGACTTCATAGCGGGCAGCGATGACGGCAAGCGTTTCGCCCGGCCGAACGGTATGCGTCGACTCCCGCGCTCTTTGCGCGAAGGAGGGCCCCGCAACGCCTAGTACGATCGTCAACAAAAGCAGCATAATCTTGTGATTCATGAGATTGCTCCAGCAGGTGCAAACGAGTAAATCGCATCGCATGTGCCCCTGATTATAGGGGCGGTTTTGGTGTTTTCTGGCGCTGAGCGAAGTTGGGGAGAATTGGCTCTGGGACAAGGAGACGGCGTCAGACAGGGCTGTAAGCCGCAGAAATACTAGCGATGCGCGAATCCAGGAGATCGCTTCGGCGGCGCGCGGCGTGGGCACGGCGTCAGGGAAAAGTAGGCAGATTGTATGGCGCGGACATTGTTAATCGGCTAGACTTTTCACAGGTAGCCGCCGAGCGGTTAGGAAATCACCATCGCGCGCGGACAAATGTAAGGCGACTTGAGAAGCAGACTGATAACTGGCCTTACCTGTCTTGTGTTGTAATGAGGAGGCAACTGGCATGCCTGAATTGATGACTAAACAAGAAGCATGGCGTTGTTTGCGGATCATCGCGCTAGTTGCGGTCTTGGTACTGGTTCTTGCCCCGGCGTCAGGTCAGGACGTGGCCCGTATTCTGGCGCCAGGTTCCACATTGAGCGACAACCTGGGTCCAAGTGCAACAGCGACCTCGTATGTTTTTGACGCCGCGCTTGGGGCGGTTGCGACAATTAGGGTGGATAGCGCAAACGGGCAAGCATTGGGACTCTTGCTGAGTGATGCCAATGGCAATGTCATTGCGCGCGCTCTTGACGAGGCCGGCAGCGGCAGCGCCGCGATCGAGGGAGCTGTGCTGGCGACAGGGGGCCGCTATTTTGTCGTCGTTTATCTTGCGCCCGGCAGCGCGGCTACGGACAGTAACTTTGATATCGCTTTGGACATTGGCGCCCCCGAAGATGCTGAGGCGCCGGAGGCGCAGAGCGATGACCCCGCCGCTACAACCCCGAGCCAGGTATTAATTGCTGCAGGTATCGAAGTGCGGCTGACATGGTCGGGCGCGGTGGACATGAACCTGCAAGTACGAGATCCGTCGGGGGAGACCTTATATTGGGATTCGCGAGTTACGAACAACGGCGGGGTATTTGGCTTTGACGCCAATGGATTGTGCCAGGTACTCAGCCCAAGCCCGGAAGAAACAGCCACCTGGCAACCGGGGTTCTTGCCGACGGGCAGTTATGAAGTGCTGATTTTCTATCGGGAAGCATGTGACAGCAGCGCGGGTTCCATCCCCTTCGCGGTCGACGTGACGGTAGACAACGCGCTCGCCGGCACGATCAGCGGTGTCCTTTCGCCGCCGCTGCAAGGGCAGGACAGCGTGTATGTCGCCCGCTTCGAGGTGGATAGCGAAGGCGGCGCAACGGTAAGCGCCGGCGATGTATACCCGGATTCCAGCTTGACGAGACTGCCGACCGGTTTCGACATCGCCACCAATATACCGGTGGCGATCGGTCGAGACAGTCCGGTGACCGGCGCGCTTAGCAATGAGGCGCCATTCCAGACTTATTCTTTCACAGGCGCGGCGGGTGAGGTGATTTCGGTCAGCATGCAAGCGGTGGGGCCGAACCTCGATACGCTGCTGCAGATTGTTGACGAGAACGGATCTGTGGTTGGCGTCAACGACGATGCGGCCGGCACGACTGATTCTCTGATTAGCAACGCGCGTCTTTTGAGGAGCGGCAGTTTCACGATCATTGCGACGCGATATGGCAAGGAGTTGGGCGGTACGGAAGGCCAGTTTCAATTGACGCTGGGCGGCCCCGCCAGTGATGCTCCCGCCGAACTCACGACCCTGGAATTGCCGATGGGCGATATCGAAGTGACGCTGGTTTGGGGGACGAATGCCGATTTGCAATTGCTCGTGCGCGACCCGATCGGCGGATCGGTCTTTGACGATATTCCCTTCGGGAGCAGCGGCGGCATCTTGCAAGAAGTGGGCAATGTCAATTGCATACCGGCGGCATCGGGCGCGCCGGTGTCTTACATTTACTGGCCGCCGGGCCGGATGCGGCCAGGCACATACGAGGTTGAAGTTTGGTATCAGAACGCCTGCTCGGAATTGCCGCCTCCGGTGGACTTCACCTTGGCGATTGCGGTTGGCGGGGAGACGATCGCGCTTGAGCGACAGTTCCCGCTGGTCAATCAGCGCTTCGTGACCAATTTCACAGTGCTGCCGGATGGCAGGGCATCCGCCGGCGACGGCGGCTTCATCGACGGCGGCAGCGCGCTGATCCCATATCAGTCGGAGGCATTTGACGCGCCAGTGATAGCGGCGGGCGAAACAGTGAGCGGAACGATCTCACCGTCCAACACATTTGACGTGTTCAACTTCCAAGGCGCGGCGGGCGAGACGGTAACGATCCGAATGAGCGCGGCAGCACAGGTGCTTGATACCAGCGTATTCCTGATCAGCCCGAGCGGGGTAGAGATTGCCGCCAACGATGATGGCGATCCGACGCTGCTGGGCACGAGCGGATTCGCCACGGATTCGATCATAAGCGGCCTGGCGCTGACGGAAAACGGTCCCTACACGATTGTCGCGACGCGATATGCCGCTCAATTTGGCGGCACGATCGGCAACTATTCGCTGACTCTGGAAAAGAATTGATCATTCGCAGGCGGCTCGTTGGGGCCGCTTTTTTCATCTGTCTCAGAGTCAAGCAATCTGCGCTTTTCCAGTACTGTACAAAGCCGCAGGCCTCTGTTATGATCCGCTTTTACTGTCGCCCAAGGCTGGTCGAAGGCGGATCCGAATGAAACGTTCCCTATTCGCTCTGTTGCTTGTCCTCGCAGTTGTCGCACTGGCAGGATGCGCTCCAGAAGTCAGACTGCTCGACGAAACCAAGCTAAAAGACCTCAGTCTTTTGAGCGGAGAGCCCTGCGAGGCGCCCTGCTGGAACGGAATCGTGCCGGGCGAGACCTTGTACCGCGACGCCAAGCTCTCGATCGAGGAAGATACGCGCTACAAGGACGTACAGGAAGCTGAACGAAAAGAAGGCAGCGACGCGCGCATCTTTGGCTTCGGGCCGGAGGATGGGCAAGTCTGTTGCCAGGTTTTCAGCCGCGATGGCGAGACAGTAACCTCCTTGTTGCTGCAATTTGCGCCCGACATGACCTTGGGACCGGTGATGGATCGGTACGGCGAACCGGTTTATGTCGGCGGTGAAGCGCCTGCTGCTGATCAGGCTTATATGGCGCTGGTCTATCCCGAAGCGCCATTGGTGATATATGCTTTTGTCGCCGGCGCTGAAAACGGCAGGTTGTCAACCGGCAGTGAGATACTAGGGGCTATGTACATGTCGCAAGACGAGATGGATTTGTTGTTGGCTTGTTCGCGACTGTACGTTTGGGAAGGTTTTGTGGGCTTCAAGCAAACCATCGACGAGAACTTTGATTTCATCGGCGAAGAGTTTGAAAACGAAGAGGTTTGTGGATCGGCATAAATTGCGGTTCTTGAGATCAGAATTTGGAGCCGCGCGGTTTCGTCGCAAAGGTCGAGCGTGGTCTTGTAGAATAGGAAACCTTCGCGTCGCGTGAGCGACGCGGTTTACGTAAACAGGAGCAAGGTCAATATGGCGGAAGTAGGGCAGGCGCTCAACGTCGGCAGTGAAGTTACCGGACGGGTAAGACATGTGGGAATGTACGGGGCGCTGGTGGATATCGGCACTGGCCAGGACGCCTTGCTGCATATCTCGCAACTCCCAAATGACGAGGAACGCCGCTTTGAAGAAGTCGTGCAAGCGGATACTGATATCACGGCTTACGTGTACAAGACGCGGCAGGATGGTTATGTCGCGCTCACCATGGAGAAGCCGCCTCTGGTCCCGTGGCAATCAATAAAGCAGGGCAATACATACAGGGGAGAGGTGATTCGCGTCGAGAACTTCGGCGTGTTCGTCGACTTCGGCGCGGAGCGACCGGGTATGGTGCATGTGTCGGAAATGGCGGATGGCTACGTGAAGTCGCCGAGCGATATCGCCTCGGTGGGGCAAGAAGTGGAAGTGCGGGTTATTAAGAAGAGCGGGCGCCCGCGCCAGATCGATTTGTCGATGAAGAAGGAGCAAGCAGAGTCGGCGCTGGTTGAAGAGGACGGCGAAGACGAGATTGAAGTGCCGACTTCCATGGCGCAGGCATTCCGGCGGGCGATGGGCAGCACAGAGGACAACAGGGATCGCGACGACAACAAGCGCGCCCGGCGGAACGATCATCGCAGCCGACAGGAAGAGATTCTGGCGCGCACATTACGGGGGTCTTGAGCCAAGCCGAAGCAAACTTGGATAATCGACGGGGGATCGCGCTAGATCTCCCGTTTTTAATTTGGGGCGCTGGCTTGTTCTACTGACAATCCGCGGTAGAGCCGCAGGCAGATGAGCCCGAAGAGAATTGTGAAATTGATCTCGTGCGACAGGCACCAGGGGCAGAGAGCGGCCAGCAGCACAAATTGCACGTAAACCAGCCACATCGAGAAGAGCCAGGCGAACAAGGCGACGCCGAAGGCCGCGAGCCCCCCGTAGAGCCTGAGGAGTTCGTGTCGATCTTCGATTAGCAGGATAAGGGCGAGAATCAGATAGATGGCGAAGCCGAGCCAGGCGATCGGGATGCCCCCCAATTCCGAATACTTTGAATTCAGGACCAGATCGCAGTTAAAGGGTCCGCCCTTGACGCAGACTGAGGGCGCAGCGGCGATCTTCAAATAGCTTAGGTAGCCGCTGACGAACAAACCAAAAATGACTGAGAGCGCTTGAAGACGCTTGGCGTTGATCAGTTTCATATTCCTTCCAGGCAACTTTCTAAAATGGGTTCGGTCTACCAATCCGGCCTTCGCAAGAGTATCACGTTTAGTTCGCTGCCGGTGGGCACCTCAGTCATGCCTTCGGGTATGATTGCTAGGCCGTCGGCTTTAACCATGGACATGAGCGCGCCCGAACTTTGGATACCGGTCGTTTGCGCCATGATAGGTCCATTTTCTTGTGACAATGTTACGCGGTTGTAACTGCGCCGTCCGTCCGACCTCAAGGGCCCGGCAGTAGTGGCTTTAACGGTTTCCCGCTTGAAGGGGCGGCCAGCGATCTTGGCCAGCGCGGGTTTGACCAGGACTTCGAACGTAACCATGGTAGAGACGGGATTGCCGGGCAAGCCAAAGAAGGGCAGGCCGGAAATCGTGCCGTAGGCGAGGGGTTTGCCGGGCCGCATATTTATGCGCCAGAAATCGATGTCGCCGAGTTCGTTCATGACGGTCTTGACCAGATCGGCGGCGCCGACTGAAACCCCGGCGGTGCTGATCAGCAGGTCGGGATTGATCTCCAGGGCGCGGCGATAGAGGGCGCGGATGGAATCCAGCGTATCCTTAGCGATGGGCAGGCGGATGGGAATGCCGCCGGCGCCCCGAATGAGACTTGCAAGCGTGTAGCCGTTGGTATCGCGGATCTTGCCGGGAGTCAGTTCGTCGTAGATGTCGACGAGTTCGTCGCCACTGCTGAGGATGGCGACCTTGGGCCGGCGGATGACGTCGACGCGGGGGCAGCCGATGCCAGCCAGCATGCCGATTTCCGCAGGGCCGATGATCGCGCCCGCCGCCATGACTGTGGCGCCCGCGGCGACATTTTCGCCGGCGGAGCGGATATTCTCGCCGGGGGCCAGGCTGCGGTAGAGGCGCACTTCGGCAGGGAGGGGGCTGTCTTCTCCTTTGCTCCAGTCATCGTCGGAGTCTTCAACCGGGATGACGGCAGTTGCGCCGGCGGGAATAGGCGCGCCGGTCATGATGCGAGCGGCCTGTCCCGTTTGTAGTTGGCCGTCGGGCGCGCTGCCCGCCATGATATCCATCGATACCGAGAGAGAAACAGGATTGGACGGGCTGGCGCCGACGCTGTCTTCAAATAAAACTGCGTAGCCGTCCATGGCCGAGTTGTCGAAGGGCGGCAGATCAATGGGAGAGACGATGTCTTCGGCGATGACGCGATTGTGCGCTTCTGGCAGGGAGACGGCCTCCGCCGGCAAGGTTTTCATGTCAGCGAGGATGTCCGCAAGGGCGGTATCGACATTGAGCAAGGGTTGCATCATATGGCTCCAAGCGCTTCGTTTCGAGCGGGCATTATAGCACATTTTGGCCGTAATCATGCGCCTGCGGGTGTCCTGAGTTTATTTGCATTCAACAGTCGGAAGTGTTAGAGTCCGCGTGTCTATTCGAATTACTTGCGAATTGAATATTCCTTAAGGGGAGGGCGAGATGAGACGCATTCTAATGATTGTTACATTGTTGCTGGCTTGCGGGCTGCTTTGGGCGGCGCTGCCGGCGGCAGCGCAGGACGCCAGCGAGGTAACGCTGACGATGTGGACGCACGACGGCTTATACGTGCAGTTCTTCAGCGCGCGCGCCGAAGAGTGGCAAGAGCGCTATCCGGATGTCGACTTCACATTTGAGTTTGAGGTCGTGCCTAGCGTGTTTGACAAGGTGCTGGGCAATTTGGCGGCCGGCGAGGAGATTCCCGATTTGCTGGGCATTGAGCAAGGCTCGTTCCCGCGCTTCATGCAAGGTGGCATCATCGAGAGCAAGTTCCTCGATCTGACCGATCTGCTGGCTGACGACTACGACCTGATCGTGGAAGGGCGGCACACGCCTTACAAGTACCAGGGCCGGGTCTATGGCGTGGACAGCTCGCTTTGCGCCGTTGTCTATTATTACCAGCCGTCGATATTCGAGGAGCGGGGTTTGTCGGTGCCGACGACCTGGGACGAGTACCTGGAAACGGGCGCGGCGCTGGCGGAAGAAGGCATCGCCATGTCTTACATTACGGACCACGGTGGCATGTTCATGATGTATTTGCTGCAGCGAGGCGGCGCGATATTCGACGACCACGGCGAGTTTGTATTGCCGGAGGAGGAGAATCGGACAATCGCGATTGAAGTGCTGAACTTGTTGCGCGAGGGCTTGGAAAGCGGCGCGATCCGCTACGTTCCCAGCGCCGAAGTGTGGGGACCCGCGATCATAAATGCTTATCGCGAAGGCAATTTGGTCGGAGCGATTATGCCTGACTGGTATTCTGACTATATCCTGAAACCGCAAGCGGAAGATATGGCTGAGCAATTTCGTATTGGCCGCATGCCGGTTTGGGAAGATGGCGACGGCCATAAGACGTCGGTTTGGGGCGGCACCGGTTTCGCTGTCGCCAAGGAAAGCGAGAACGCGCAGTATGCCTGGGAGCTGCTGCAATACACCTATGTGACGCTGGAGAATCAGATCAAGCGTTACGAGGAGATCGCCTACTATCCGACGATGGCAGCTGCTTTCCACGATGATCGAATCGTAGGATTGTCCGATCCGTTTTATGCCGGTCAAAAGACGGGCGAGGTCTTCGCGGAGATCGTAGACGATGTGCCGATCTGGTATCAGAGCTTGTTCCGCCGGACCTTTGAGCTGCAAATGGCGGCGGAGCTTGCCGTTTTCTTTGACGGCTCGGTCACGGCTGATGAAGCGATCGACAACATCGTGCAGTACATGGAAGACGAAATCGCCTTCGCCGAGTAAGGCGGCAATCCAGGCGCTGGCAGGGCGGTTGCCTTGCCAGCGCTTGCTTTCCTCCCAAACAGGAGTAGCGCATGGTTCAGGCGGCTATGACGCGAGGGCGCGAGGCGCGGGATAGTGGCGGCTTCCAGCAGCACAAGCTGGCGCCCTATGCCTTCATCTCTCCCTTTTACGTCCTGTTCGGATTCTTCTTTCTGGCCCCCAGCCTGATCGCGCTGGTGCTGAGCTTGTTCCGTTGGGATGGCATCAACGATCCGCGCTTTGTTCTGGCGCGCAATTACGGGCGCTTGTTAAGCGACAAGGTTTTCGCGCAGGCGGCGACGAATACGGCGATCTACGCGATCGCCAGCCTGCTGATTGTCCTACCTTTGGCGCTGGTGCTGGCGGTGTTGCTGAACGCCAAGTCTTTGCGCTTCAGCAACGTGTGGCGGGCGATGTACTTCACGCCGGTGGTGACATCGACGGTGGCGATTACGCTGGTCTTTCAGATCCTCTACAATCAAGACACGGGCCTGCTGAACGCGCCGCTGATCTATTTGGGCTTGGAGCCAATATACTGGCTGGGCGATCGGTCCTGGATCAAGGTGGCAATCATTATCCTCATCGTCTGGCGCTCGACAGGATTGCTGTCCATATATTTTCTGGCCGGGCTGCAAAGCATTCCGGAAGAATTGTACGAAGCGGCCTCTATCGATGGCGCCAGCGTGCTGCAGAAGTTCTTTCGCATCACCATTCCCATGCTGCGTCCAATCATCTTGTTCGTCAGTATTATCGTCTTGCTGAGCTCGATACAGATCTTCGACGAGATCCATATATTGACCCATGGCACTGGTGGGCCCGCCAACGCCAGTATGAGCGTCGTGCAGTATCTCTATGAGCGTGGCTATTCGCGTTTGCGTCTCGGCTTCGCATCGGCCGTGGGAACGGTGCTATTCGCGACGGTATTCATCTTGTCGCTGCTTCAGCTGCAGTGGTACGGCGTCTTCCGGAAGGAGGACTGATGGACGAGCGATTCGGTCGGCGTCTGGGCGTGATTGCGCTGCATGTTGTGGTCATCAGCGGGGCGCTGCTGACGGTCGCGCCGATCGCCTTCATGATCTATTCGTCCTTCAAGACCACGACCGAGATATTCACGCTGCCGCCCTGGCTGCCGCCGGCCGAGTGGTCGTTCAAGAATTACGAAACCCTGCTGACCAGCTGGCACTTTCCCTATTGGTATGCCAACAGCATCATTTACGCTGCGGTGGTGACGATATTCGTGCTCTTCTTCTGTTCGCTGGCGGGTTTCGCCTTCGCCAAGTATTACTTTCGCGGCAAGAATCTGCTCTTCATCATTCTCATTGGCTCGACGATGATTCCCTTTCAGTTGATTCTCATTCCGCTTTTCATCTTGATGAGCCGGATTGACTGGGTCAATCATCCCGCTTCCATGATCATCCCCTGGATGGCGCCGGCTTTTGGCATATTTCTGATGCGGCAATATATACAGGCGGTGCCGTCGGAGTTGATGGAGTCGGCGCGGATTGACGGCGCCTCTGAATTCCGCATTTACGCTCAGGTCATCGTCCCTTTGGTGCGGCCCGGCTTGACGACGCTGGCGATCCTGACATTTCTAGGTTCATGGAACAGTTTCATCTGGCCGCTGATGGTGCTGCGCGGCAACGAAGTTATCACGCTGCCGGTCGGCATTGCGACCATGCGCAGCCAGGCGACGGCGTCGCAGATTCCTTATGGGGAAATGATGGCGGCGGCGACGCTGGTGTCGGTGCCGGTCATTGTGTTGTTTCTGATGTTGCAGCGCTATTTCATATCGGGATTGACGATTGGCGCGGTGAAGGGTTAATCATCGGCGCAATTTCCCCATGAGCACGTAAGTAGCTTATCGAAGCGATTTCCGTTGCGGCCTTCGTGCAGTTTGACCTGCAATACCTAAGATGCTAATGTAGTTGTGTTGATGTTGCTCAACGTTGCGCGCAATGGCGAGATATATACTTAAATATTGGAAGGAGAGTTTTGACATGTATAAGAAGTTCTTTTTGATATTGCTGTATTCCGTATTTGTATGGATGCTGCCGCTCGGCTTGCGGGCAGACGATGATAGCACGGGAACGGAACTGGGCGAGCCTTTCATTGGCGAATTGGTCGATGTAAATGGCCGCAACGTGCTCGTTCACTGTGTTGGCGAGGGCAGCCCAACCATCTGGCTCGAGAATGGATGGGCGGCGATGGTGGTGACCTGGCAGCCGTTTCAGGATCAATTGGCGGAACATACGCGCGTTTGCGCCTATGATCGCGCCGGTATGGGTTGGAGTGACCCCAATGGCTCCGACCGCACAGCTTACAACTCTGCCGCCGAGTTCGCGGAGTTGCTCGATGTGCTGGGCGAAAACGAGCCATTCATCATATTGGCATGGTCTTGTGGCGCGCCCATTGCGCAGATCTACGCAGCTCAGAATCCTGATATGGCACTTGGCTTGGTGTTGATGGACGCCTGCGGCTTGAACTACGACCGCTGGGTGATGGAGACTTATCCCTTTGGCACGTGGCAGAGTCCATCCGAGCAAGTCAGTTGGCTGGAAACGGTGCGCGGATATGCCGAATCCGCAGCCGCGGGAGAGCTAAGTTACGACAGCATCTCATGGTGGTTCAACGCGACCTCTTCAGAGCTATACGGGGACTTGTATTACAACCTGATTCTGAAAAATCCCAACTACTGGTATACCTATATGTGGGAGACGCTTTATGGCGTCATGGGGGTTAACTCGGATCAAGTGAAGGCGGTGATTACGCAGACAGATATGCCAATTACGGCCATTATCGCCGCCGATGATGCGACGGCCGATGCGGAATCGCAATCCTACGCATGGATGTTCAGCACCGCGCAAATCGCTAACACTACCTATTCCAACAATCCAAGCGTGATTTGGGCGGAGACATCGGAGCATGCGATTTTCCGCGCCGAGCCAGATACCGTGATCAATGCGCTTCTCGACATGATCTCGGAAATGAATGACGAGTAAGATCTACATTTATGACATGCGGCATGGACCAGCAAAAATGGTCGCGTCATGTGAATGCGTTTTGATGGTCGCCAATCGATTGCGGACTTGTCGAGCGGCTGCGCTTGTGTCGCAAAGACTAGTGGGCCGCAAGGCGATTCGATGGCTCTGCGTCATGTCATAGCAGCGTCTTGATCTTGAACTGCTCGTATCTAGGCGGACTTAGTTCATAGGTGAAAATAATCACGGCAAGCCTTGACAGTAATGGAGGAGACAAGATACAATTCCAAGTGATGGAAACACGCTAATATATCACATTGGGTCTGGGGCACAGGGGCTGCGCCTCCTGTTGTCTATTTGTCATTGATGGTGATAGTGCAACCGTTTCATCAGGTCATCTACTTTCAATCTACAGCAGCATAGCGCATAGGAGGTTACGCCTTGGAGGCGAAAGACTTTAGCGCATTACGTATTAGTCTGGCTTCTCCCGAACAGATC
Source organism: Chloroflexota bacterium (assembly GCA_026708115.1). Classification (GTDB taxonomy): domain Bacteria; phylum Chloroflexota; class Anaerolineae; order Aggregatilineales; family Phototrophicaceae; genus UBA6055. Next base: position 40,626 of record JAPOVL010000002.1, on the reverse strand, counting down.
CGGTCCTGGTCTTATGGAGAAGTGACGAAACCGGAAACGATCAATTATCGGCGGCTGCGTCCGGAGATGGACGGGCTGTTCTGCGAGCGGATTTTCGGCCCCACGCGAGACTGGCAATGCTATTGTGGAAAGTACAAGAACATCCGTTATCGCGGCATCATCTGTGATAAATGCGGTGTCGAGGTGACACGATCGTCGGTGCGGCGCGAGCGCATGGGGCATATCGAGCTGGCGGCCCCGGTCGCTCATGTCTGGTATACGCGGCGCGTGCCGAGCTATTTAGGCCTGCTTTTGGACGTGAGCCGGCGCAACCTGGACCGGGTGCTTTACTTCGCGCAGTATGTGGTGACGCAAGTTGATGGAGACGCGCGCAGCAAAGCGATCACTCGCATCGAGAAGGAACTGGAACTGAAAGAGCAGGAGTTGACAGGGGAGTTGGAAGAGCAATTCAGCGAATTGCGCGACAACCGCGATCAACGTGCCGAGGAATTCGAAAGCAAGGTCACAGCGATCCGCAGTCATTTTGACGGCGAACTGGCGCGGCTAAGCGACGAGGTGATGAATGAAGCCCAAGCGGCGCAGACCCGCGTCGAAAGCATGTTGGGCCAAGCCGCGTCTGCGGAAATCAGTCTGCAAGCGACAGAGACGGTAGTCGTTGAAAAAGGCGAAGAGATCACAAACGATCACATCTCGCGGATACAAAGCCAGGTCAACGAATATCTGAGCAAATTACAGTCTGAGATTGAAGAGTTGAGCAAAGCCGAAATCGCCAAGATCAGCGGCGATATTGACGATGCGAATCTTGATGTGGCTTCGTCCCTGGAAGAACAGGCGGAGGAAATAGAGGAACGCATAAAGAATTTGCGTAGCAGCGCCGAGAAGCAAATCAACGAATTAGAGGAGCTGCATGTCCTGCAGTTCCTGTCGGAAAGCCGCTATCGCGAACTCAAGAGCCGCTTCGGCAATGTCTTCCAGGCCAATATGGGCGCGGAAGCCTTTTACGAGATTCTGGGCACGCTCAACTTGGGGAAGCTGGCCGAAGAACTTTGGATCGAGGTCCGCACCAGCAAGTCGAAGCAACGCAGCCGCAAAGCCACCAAGCGCTTGCGCGTAGTCGAGAGCTTGCGCAACAGCCGTACGACCGTCATAGACAATGATGAAACCAACCAGGAAAACGAGCCGAACGGCAATCGCCCGGAATGGATGATTCTGACTGTGCTGCCGGTGATCCCCCCCGATCTGCGGCCGATGGTGCAGTTGGATGGCGGTCGATTCGCTACGAGCGACTTGAACGATTTGTATCGTCGCGTCATCAACAGGAATAACCGGCTCAAGCATTTGTTGGATCTTGGCGCGCCGGATGTCATCGTGCGCAATGAAAAACGCATGCTGCAAGAAGCGGTTGACAGTTTGATCGACAATAGCCAGCGCGGCAAAGCTTTGAGCCGCCGCGGCCGTCGGGAACTGAAATCCTTGAGCGATATGCTCAAGGGCAAGAAGGGGCGTTTCCGCCGGAATCTGCTGGGCAAGCGCGTCGATTATTCGGGCCGTTCGGTTATCGTCATCGGTCCCAAGCTGAAGCTGCATCAATGCGGCTTGCCCAAGACGATGGCGCTTGAACTATACCGGCCATTTGTTATCAGCAGATTGGTGCAATACAACTATGCGAGCAATGTCAAAGGCGCCAAGCGTATCATCGAGCGAGAGCGACCGGAGGTATGGGAAGTCCTGGAAGAAGTGATCCGAGAGCGACCGGTTTTGTTAAACCGCGCGCCGACCTTGCATCGCCTGGGCATTCAAGCCTTTGAGCCGCTGCTGGTTGAGGGCAAGGCGATCCAAATCCATCCCCTGGTTTGTTCTGCCTTCAATGCGGATTTCGATGGCGACCAAATGGCGGTTCATGTGCCGCTGAGTGAGCAGGCTGTCAAGGAAGCGCGCGAGTTGATGCTGAGCACGCGCAACTTGTTGAAGCCTTCGGATGGCATGCCTATCGTCGGTCCTTCCAAGGACATGGTGCTGGGCAATTACTATTTGACGATGGACCCGACAGTTGAGGTCGTGGCGCAAAAGGCGCGCGCGGACGAATTCCGTTCCGAGCAAGTATTGTACGGCGGCAAGCACAAGGTTGGCATCGCCGTCAGATCTAATGGCTACTACTATGCGCAATTCCGGCAAGTGCCCAACGTCGAATTATTCTTTGACGAGACCGTGGCTGATGACAACGGGCGGCCCAAGGTCTTGAAGACGGCTGTAGATAGAACGGTGCAAGCGCTACTGAACGGAGAGGTAGATTGTATCCTGGCCAACGCATATGAGATGCGCAGATATATGCGGGCCAAGGGAGTCGAAGATCGGCTGGAGATCACAAACTTGCACGAGCGCCGCGTCGTCGTTGATATGGACGAGGTCGAGTATCTGTATCGCATCGGCTTGGTGCATCTGCATACGCCGATTTTGCTTGGCAATGTCTATGATACGCGGGGGCCGCAGGACGAACCGGAAATTTGCACGGTGGGACGCGCGATCTTCAACCGCATCTTGCCGGACGAGATGCGCTTCGTCCAGGAAACCATGGGCAAAAAGGGCTTGCAGCAGCTTGTCGCCCGATGCTACCAGGTGATCGGCGCGGAAATCACAACCGAGGTGGTGGACGCGATCAAGAACTACGGTTTCCACTATGCGACGATTTCCGGCACGACGATTGCGGTGAGTGACCTGACGATCCCGGACGAGCGGACGGATATCCTGCAACAGGCGGATGAGGTAGTTACGCGTGCCGAGCGCGACTTCCGCCGCGGCTTGATGACCGAAGAAGAGCGGTATCAGATCACGATCGACGAATGGAATCGCGCCAAGGAGTTCCTGCAGGACCGGATCCGCGATACGCTTGATCCTTATGGTCCGATCGCGATCATGGCGATATCGGGCTCGACCAAGGGCGGATTCGGGCCGATTACGCAGCTGGCTGGCATGCGCGGTTTGATGGCGGATCCCTCCGGGCGCATCATCGATTTGCCGATTCGCAGCCATTTCCGCGAAGGCTTGAACGCGCTGGAGTATTTCATTTCCACACATGGCGCGCGCAAGGGTCTGGCGGATACGGCGCTACGTACGGCGGATGCGGGTTACTTAACGCGGCGCTTGGTCGATGTCGCCCAGGATATGATCGTCAATCGCTGGGACTGTAATACGCAGCGGGGCCTGACGATTCGCCGGTCGGATGATGTGGCTGGACAAACTATCGAAGAGCGCATTGTCGGGCGTTGCGCGTCTGAGGATCTCTTTGATCCGGATAGTGATGAATTGATTGTAGGACGCAACGAAATTATCGATGAAGAAATCGCGGCTGTGATCCAAAACTCGAGCGTTGAGGACCTGGAAGTCCGCAGCCCATTGACCTGTGATTTAATACACGGCGTTTGCGCGCTGTGTTACGGCCGCGACTTGGGCACGGGTGATATGGTCGGTATCGGGTCGGCGGTAGGGATTATCGCGGCGCAATCTATTGGCGAGCCGGGCACGCAGTTGACCTTGCGGACCTTCCATAGAGGAGGTACTGCAGAATCCGGCGGCGATATCACGAGCGGTTTGCCGCGCGTTGAGGAGCTATTTGAAGCGCGTCGCAAGCCAAAGGGCGAATCGGTGATGACTGAGATCGACGGAATCCTGCGATTGCACGAGCGGGAAGACGGCGCTCGCATCGCTACGGTCATCAAGAGCGAAGTGGAGAATGAGACGCATGTTGTTCCAGCAGACTGGGAAATCTGTGTCGAGGATGGGAAGGATGTCGAAATCGGCGGTCTGGTGGCCCAGAACGGCGACGAAGAATTGAAGGCGAGCTTGGCTGGAACGGTGCATATCGAGGACCATACTGTTTACATCCGCAATGAAACCAGTGAATCGGAAGATTATGAGATCCCTGCCAATGCGCGCTTGCGCAAGTCTATCCACGATGGCATGACTGTTGCGCTCGGCGAACAGTTGACCGAAGGATCCAAGAATCCGCATCGCATCTTGCGTGTTTTGGGCGAGAACGCGACGCAAATGTACTTGTTGGGCGAGATACAGGAAGTTTACCGTAGTCAAGGCGTGAACATTGCCGACAAGCACTTCGAGACAGTAATCCGTAAGATGATGTGCAAGGTTCAGATCACCAAGAGTGGCGACAGCGACCTGCTGCCCGGCGAGTTGATCGACCGGTTGAAACTACTGGAGATCAACGAATCTCTCATTGCCGAGGAGCGGGAACCTTGCGCGGGTACGCCCATTCTTCTCGGCATCACCAAAGCGGCGCTGAGTACCGAGAGTTACCTGTCGGCGGCCAGTTTCCAGCATACGATCAAAGTGCTGGCCGGCGCCGCTATTGAAGGGCAGGTCGACCCGTTGCACGGGCTAAAGGAGAACGTGATCATTGGCAAGCTGATTCCGGCCGGAACCGGTTTCCACGCCTATCAGGACCGCGAGGCAGTCGCGCCGTCGGTCACGCTGGAGGCCCAGGGAGCGCTTGACTTCGACGATATGAGCGATCAAGACGACTTCGAAAATATGCTGAGCGAACTCTAGGCGCAAGCGCCATAAAATCGCGCGAGGCGTCGCTTGATGTCCTCGCGCGTATTTCAGGGTCGATCGCGAATTTCTATCTTGCCGACATGGAGGCTGTCCGCGATCGGCTGATTCGCACCATCGACGACTGGTATCCGCATACCGCTGCGCCAGTCGTAAATGCCAAGCTTCAAAATGTATTCGCCCGCTTCAATCCGGTCAAAGAAGGGCACAAAGTGATCTTGCATAAAGAACACGCCCGGATGCCAATGTTTAGGCGGTACGCCTAAATAGTCGCGTTGCGCAACCACCACGCCGGCTTGATCGACCAAGTGCATGAAGATCTGGATGCTGGCCTCTGTAGATCCCAGAGCTTCGAAGTAGAGTTGGTTGTGGATGCCATCGTTCTCGCCATAGGCAGTTCGTCTCGCTAGCTCTATGCCATGCAATCTCAACAAGTCGCCAAACTGAATCGGGAGTGACATTAAAAGCAATCGCGCTTCGCTCTCGATATAAACTGGATGTGCGGAAGCCGATGACAAGGCTTCCGCCAGATATTCTGATTGACTGCTTAGTTGATAAATCTCAAAGGCGAGATGACCGTCTTCACGTAGGATCTGTCCAATATTCTTCGTCCCGAATTCCTCTTTCAACCAGTGGGCATGTTTTGAGTTAATTGGCGACAAGGGTGAAACAAATAATTGTGTCGGCTGTGGGCTAAGGACGATATTGAAAAGACCATCAAACCAAACCACATGCAATTCTTCTTGTGACGGTCCGTTAGCATATTTATAGACGATCGGGTCAAGTTCCTGGTCCGGGACTGATACAAAAACGATCTCTTCATTGCTGTCTCGCAGATAGTGCGCCAGTTTCCGCAGGTCATTTCGATAGATTCTGTAAGGCAGCCTTTCTTGTTCGCCGAAATGGTGGTGAGGCAATTCGGTTCTCGACGACGTCGTCCATTCGACAAAATATGCCTGGTAGTCAGCGAGACAAGTGACGCTGACAGATAGAAGCCCAAGGATCCAGCCGAGATATGGCCACCTTTTGAACAGCGTGGAGCATTGCCAGACAGCGATGCCGATAAATAGCATGACGCTTGGCTGAGCCGCGATGGAACGAAGGAAAGAGGGCGCCCGGATTGTCACCAGACTGGGGACCAAGCCAAAGAGCAACAGGCCGATGAGGAAAGCATTCAGGGGCGACTGTCGCGCGCGGACAAGGGCCGCTACCAGACCAATGTAGACCAGCAAACCGATCGGGAGCAAGAAGAGCGGACGCCCGGCAACATTGTATCTCCAGAGTGGATCGCCGACAAATGCTGGCATGCCGATCAGTCTCTTGGCATTGTCAAGCAGTTGTTCCGGATTGCCGTCCATCGCCAGGCGCACGGGCTGAGCGATTCCTTCCGCGCGTCTCAAGCTCTGCTGGTGCAAAATAATGTATGCCATTGGCAAGGCGACCACAAAGGCGAGGATAGCCGCCAGTATTAACTCGAACCAGATACGACGAATCAAGCTTCGATTACAGATAGCAATTGTCGCCACAAATAAACAGTAGGCTGGAAACAGCGCCAGCGACGCCGTGTAGGTGTAAACAGAGAATCCCAGAGCAAGTCCGGTCATAATAGCTGAACGCCGTCTATCGGGAGCCCTTGGCGCGCGGAGTATTCTTGACAAACCGATTAGCACAAGGAGCACGATCACTGGCAGCATAACCGCTCGCAGGCCGACCCTCGATGTGAATATCGCCCAAAACGAGACGGCTGTCATGCTACCCGCGACAAATCCCACGAGGCGAGAATAGTTTTGCGAGCCGAACCTGTACATGAGGGCGACTGTGAACATGCCGCAGACAAATGCGGGAAACTTGATCATGAGGGAATTGATTCCGAACAGCAGGTAGGACAAGCCAAGCAGCCATATGAAGGCTGCTTCGCGACCTTGATTCGACTCATAGAAAAGGCGGAAATCTCCTTCATCGACGAGCCCTATGGCATCCTCGGCATTGAAGGTCTCATCGTGTTGAAGTCCTGGCGGCACTTCGCCATACATCCACAGCCGCAGACAGGATGCGGTCAACAGGATCAGGACCCCGACGGTTACCTGATAGCGGGACTTCATCCGGCCAACCTATGGTCGATTAGCCAAAGCGCGGTAAAGCGGGCGCTCAAGTTTGCGGTTGTCGCCATTGAATGAAGGATAGAGCAGGCTGTAACCCGCCAGTTCGCTACGGCTACTGATGGTCAGTTCTTCGGCAAAACTCAGGTTCCATAAGATCATGACGCCGATATCGCTGCGAGACTGCGCGATTTGGAAGGCGCGCAAGGTGTAGTCGCGTTGATTTCGCGCTGAATTGTAATTCATCCAGGGATCGGGCGCATCGGTGGGATATCCCTCCCAGGTGGCCCAGCCGAACTCAGTGCCCCACATCTTGGCGTCGTGTCCATTTGCCCGGATGATTTCGCTGTAATCGCGGATATTTTGCGAAAAGAAAAACTGCGGCTGGTCGTCCCAGCCTTGACCATCCACATTGTTGCAGCAGACGAAATCCGGCGGATTCCCCCAACTGTAAGGATGAATGCCGATGACCACATCCGAGTAGCTCGCTAAACCGGCCTGATACATCTGGCGCAAGAAGCTGCGATCGTTGACCGAGATGTTCTGCGAGTTCCCGGTTGGCGCCAGCCCGGCGGTTATCACCGTGATGTTTGGCGAGTAGGCGCGGACGGCATCGTAGCCAACACGGAACAACTCCATATAACCGGCGCCATCGAAAGCGGCTTGGCCGGTCCATTCTCGCTTGAGGTTCGGTTCGTTCCAGACTTCTATGGCATCAATATAAGGTCCGAGTTTTTCCAGCAGCAAGCCTAGGAAAGCGGCGAGTTGGTTGAGATCGTCGGGCGGTCCGTCTTCGTTGCGGTTAGCGTTCCGCGCCCAATCGGGGGCTTTGGCGATGCTGAGCATGACTTTGTTGCCGCGCTTGTCGGCTTCTTGCACGTGCAATTGGAAGAGGCGGAAATTGTCTTCGAATTGACCGGCAAAGTCGGGCTGCATCCACTCCCAGGACGCTTGCAGTTTGATCCAACCCATGCGAAGCGCGGCAATCTGCTGCAGAGTTCGATCCCAACCGGCGACATCAAAATTATAATGAACCTGGATTCCCATTCTGCTCCCGTCCAGGCGGATGTCATCAGCGGGCAGCGGCGTCGTTATGTCGACCCGCGGCTGTGGCGGCTGCAGATCCAGCTGAGTCTCCGCCGCAACCGTCGCAGGGCGCGCTGTGCTGGTTGGCGGCATTTGATAGTCCGCGTCAATGATCGCGCCAATCACGCGCCCTGTTGCCGCGCGAGGCTCGCTGGAGGTAGCTTCGGCAGTAACGGTCGGGAGATCAGGCGCATTGGCATTCAGCGTTGGAAGCTGTCGCCCGACAACGTTCGGCAATTCAACAAGTTCTTGAACGGCGGGCGTTTCGATGACCCCCGTGACTTCGGCTATGAGTTTTACTTCCGGGGCGACTGCAATAGTCGGTTCGGGCTGCTGGCCGGCGCAAGCGGCAAGCATGAGCGTACAGACAAAAGAGGCGGCGAGGAAAGGGCGCAGGATGCTTCCATGTAGCATGAAAAAAGTCTACCATAGCAAGATAGCGCTTTCTATTCTGGATTGGCTTAAGATGGGATAAGCGTCGTCTAAACTGGCAGAGAAACAAGTGCGTTCTGCAATTTGACACTTCGTCAGATTGCATTCTACAATGGACTAGTAACGTTCTCGGATATAGCCAATTTGCTTTATTCCGGGGAGTTGTTTGCCAGTTAGCGCTACGGCCCGGCAAAAAGCAACGGACCCCTGTTAGAAACATCATCAAGCCGTTGAGGACGGTTCATGGCCGATCGAGCCATTCATCAAGTTAATATTGAGCGCGAGATGCGCGACGCTTATTTGAGCTATGCGATGAGCGTCATCGTTTCCCGCGCGTTGCCCGACGCGCGCGATGGCTTGAAACCTGTACATCGCCGGATCTTGTATGCGATGCATGATATGGGGATGAACCCGAGTGGCGCGCATAAGAAGAGCGCGAGAATCGTAGGCGAGGTATTGGGCAAATATCATCCTCATGGCGATACGGCGGTCTACGAGACGATGGTACGCATGGCGCAGGACTTCTCCATGCGCTACACGCTGATTGACGGTCAGGGGAACTTCGGCAGTATTGACGGCGACAGCGCCGCGGCCATGCGCTATACCGAGGCCAGAATGGCTAGCTTTGGCAGCCAATTGCTGGTTGATATCAATAAAGAAACGGTCGATTTTGTCGAGAACTTTGACGGCACGCTTAACGAGCCGTCGGTATTGCCGTCGGTATTGCCAAACCTGCTGGTGAACGGCGCGTCGGGAATCGCGGTTGGCATGTCCACCAACATCCCGCCGCACAACCTGGGAGAGATTTGTGACGCGCTTGTTCATTTATTGGACCAGTGGGAACGCTTTGACGACATAGATGTCGACGAACTCATGCGCTTCGTTCGGGGACCGGACTTCCCAACGGGCGGCGTCATTTACAAGATGCGCGGCGACGAGGATATGCTTCGCACGGCCTTTGCGACCGGGCGGGGCAAGATCACCTTGCGGGCCAAGGTGCACGTCGAAGATATGGGACGCGGCAAATCTCGCATTATCGTCAGCGAATTACCCTATCAGACCAACAAAACCACGTTGATTGAGCGTATCGCAGCGCTTGTAAGCTCGGGCAAACTGGATGGACTTGCAGATTTGCGGGATGAGTCTGACCGGCAGAATACCGTACGCCTGGTGATCGAGCTGCAGCGCGGCGCTGAGGTCAAAGAAGTTTTGGCGGCGCTTTTCAAGCTGACGCCGCTGCAGTCAACATTTGGCATTATCATGTTGGCGCTGGTTGATGGCCAGCCGCGCCTGCTCAACCTGAAGCAAGCGCTGCGCGTCTATTTGGAACATCGCCTGGAGGTAGTTCAGCGCCGCAGCCGCTTCGATCTGGCGCGCGCGGGGGAACGGGCTCATGTACTGGAAGGGCTCATCGTTGCCCTGGACAATCTGGACGCGGTGATTACGACCATTCGCAAATCGCGCAATGTCGAGACCGCCAGAAACAATCTGGTCAAAAACTTCAAGGTAACCGAGATTCAGGCCGGGGCGATATTGGATATGCCTTTGCGGCGCCTGGCGTCGCTGGAGATCAGAAAGATCCGGGCGGAACATCGGGAAACGATAAGGCTGATCAAGTCGCTGGAGGCGCTCTTGGCCAGCCCGCAGAAACAGCGGCTCCGCATTTCCGAGGAGCTATTGGAAGCGAAAGAGAAACATGGAGATCAGCGCCGCAGCATCATTGTCGACGGCGAGGCGACTGCCTTGACCCTGGAAGACTTCCTGGTTCCGGAAGAGAAGACGGTGGTCATGTTCAGTACCCGGGGGCAACTGGGCCGGATGCCGCTGGATGAACCACCCAGAGTGACTACAGCGACAAAGGTCCCGCCACGCCTGCTTCAACACAGCACGACCGGGCAGATACTGCATCTCTTCACAAACAAGGGCAATTGCGCCACAGTGCCTGTGCAGCAGATACCGCAAGTGGAGCAGGCTTCCGATGGCATGCATTTCAGTGATTTATCCTCGCTGCCCCTCAAGCGGAAGATCGTAACGTTTATGTGTTTGCCGATGAATTTTAAGACGGGATATTTGTGTTTTGCTACAGCGCAGGGACAAGTGAAACGATTGCATGTGGGCGAATTGCCAGGCATGATGTCGCACGAATTTGGCGTGATGAATCTAGGGAAAAATGATCGCCTTGTCAGTGTGCTCTATAGCAGCGGCGCCGACGAACTGATTCTCTTGACATCACGCGGTTATGCGATCCGCTTCAGCGAGGAAGATATCCGGGCAACAGGTTTGACCTCGAGCGGTGTGCGCGGGATACAGCTAAGGGATAGGAGCGATCGCGTTGTTGGCGCCTGTCTGGCGCATGACAAATTGCAGGCGTGGATTGTCGCCGAAGACGGCATCGCCATGACAAGTCCAATCCATCAGCTAAATGCGCAAGCGCGAGGCGGCGTTGGCAAACCCATCACTGACCAGTTATTTGGCGGCCGGCAAGTTGTCGCCGCCACTGTCGGTCGTTTGGATGATACTATTCTGGTCTTGACGAGCCGGAACAAAGCCAAATATATGTCGATAAGGCTGGCGAATCACATGGCTCAGCGCTTGGACGGCCACAACCCGGTCATCGCCTTGCGCGAGAAAGAGACGGTTGTAGGCGTCGTCGAGTATAGGAGGCGCATTGATTCCTTTGTCGTTGATCCTATCTTGTCCGATGATGAGGTTTCTTCGACGATTGAGGGCTACTCCAGCGCGGACGAGAGTCTGTCACACGAAGAAGTCCAGTCGCCCGCACAACTTGAATTAACTCTGGAAGAAATCGAGCTGCTCTTGGACAAGGCAGACAATGCGGGAAGGGACAACTCCCACAGTCAGTCTAATGGTGCCGATTCAGGCGAGCGTGATGACTCATAGCCAGCGCATGTAGTTTTTCATCATAGCGCGGCGCCATGACGTGCCAGTCGAATTCGGCAATTTTCGCCCGCAATGGAACGAGATCCACATGGAGATCGCCGCGCAAATGACGCCGCATCTGGGCAGTGAGCCGATCACGCGTGTAGAGGCATTTCCCACGCAGTTCCTCGGTCAGCAGGTCTGGATAATTGAGACGGTCCGGCAAGATCGGGACGCAGTTGCAATAGATCGCCTCGCAGATTGAGACGCCGAAAAACTCCTGCCAGGCCGTGCTAACAACATAGTCGGCGCGCCACAATAGCTGGGCGTAGTCGGCGAAGGAGTCAAGGTATCCCAGTTGCTCGATGCGATTGGGCAGTTGCGCTTGCAAACGTTGGAATGCCGCGGGCATCTGGCCAAAGCTCTCACCAGTTATGGCGACACGAAAGTCGATATCTTCGCTGGCAAGCTGGAGCAGGCTATGGACAAAGGCGTCGGGGTTTTTGTCTTCTTCCCAGCGATGATTCCAGACGATGAGGGGCGGTCCGGCTCGCTGAGAGGGAAGCTCGAATTGATCGAAGCGGCGCAAGTCAATGCCCAGCGGCAAGACTTGCGATTTGGCGCGGATACGTTCGATGGTGTCCAGTTCGTTGTAGTCGGCAAAATGCTTAAGCAGCCGCGGCAACTGGTCCATAAAGTCACGCAGGTGAAAAGGGCTGTTGAAGTAATTGCTGTCGGCGGTCAGAGCGCTGACGTAATTTATGAATCCATAGCGCCAGCCATGCGCTTGTCGCCGATTTTGGGGATAGGATAGCTGGTTTTCATGAAAGTAAAGCGCGGTCGGCACATCGCCCAGATGGCGATAGGTGAGCGCGCGAAATATGGAAAGGTCAATCATGCCCGAGGCCAGAATGAGATCAGGCTTTGATTGGAGCAGACGGGCAAAAGTGATGGCGGCGCCTTGCATGCGCCATTTCCAGAATTGTGGGGGCAGTGTGATCAGTTCGATGTCCAGAGTTGAGAATGTCTTGTAGCTATCGGCCCAGGCTTTGTGGCTGCCACCGTAATAAGATTCGAGCAGTGCAATGCGCATAAAAGGGAATGGGATTAGCCGGTGTTGCGTCGGCGAGCCTCGACGACACTGGGGACCATTTCCAGTTTGCTGAGGATGCGAGTCAACTGCTGATTGCTGGCAATTTCCAACTGCAGATTAAGCGTGGCAATATGCTGTCGCGTAGAGACCTCGACCGAGGTGATATTCACCTTCTGGTCGGCGATGATGGTGCTGATTTCCCGCAACAAGCCTTCACGATCGTAGGCCACGACTTCCACAGGCACGACGTAGCGCTGTTCTTCTTCTTCTGATCCCCAGGAGACTTCGATCAAGCGCTCGACATCGCGCAGCGCCACGATATTGGGACAGCCATCACGATGGACTGTCACGCCGCGCCCGCGGGTAATGTAGCCCACAATTTCGTCGCCCGGCATAGGCGAACAGCAACGCGCCAGATTGACCAGCAATCCTCTGGCGCCCATAATGCTCACTCCCTTGGCGACATTGGCGCCGCTGGATTTGGCGCGGGGTTTCAGCAGATCTTCTTCGCTGATGGTTTCCGCCGATTTTCGGCGCTCGTCTTCCAAGACGCGGTTGGTAATTTGCGAACCGGTGACGTCCCCGGATCCGATACCGGCCAGAAAGTCGTCCAGTTTGTCAAAAGAGAGCAGGCGGGCTACGGATTCGAATGTGACCTTGTCCAGGACGCCGAGTCGTTTCAATTCGCGCTCCAAGGCTTCGCGTCCCATGACGATGTGCTTTTCGCGATTTTGCTTGCGCAGCCAATGGCGAATCTTGCTGCGAGCGCGGCTTGTCACGGCATAGTCAAGATCGGGATTCAGCCAATCCATGCTGGGGCCACCGCGCTTGGCGGTTAGGATTTCAACTTGATCGCCCATTTTGAGTTTGTAATTGAGGGGCACCAGTCGCCCGTTGATCTTGGCCCCGCGGCAGCGATTGCCGATGTCGGTATGGATATGATAGGCGAAGTCGATGGGTGTGGCGCCGACGGGCAGATCGACGATGTCGCCATTTGGCGTTACGCTGTAGACACGATCTTGGAAGACTTCCGACTTGACCGTATCGACAAACTGGGAGGCGTCGTTGACATCGGGACCAAACTCCATCAAACGGCGCAGGAAGGCCAGGCGCTGTTCAAAGGCGTCGTCATGTCCCTGGCCGCCCTCTTTGTAGCGCCAGTGTGCGGCGATGCCGTATTCGGCGTCTTCGTGCATTTCCCAAGTGCGTATTTGCACCTCGACCGTTTTGCCTTCATCGTCGTGTACGGCGGTATGCAGGCTGCGGTAAAAGTTATCTTTGGGGTTGGCAATATAGTCGTCAAATTCGTTGGGTATCGGGCGCCACAGATTGTGAACGATGCCTAGCGCCAGGTAACATTCCGCCAGCGTGTCAACCAGTACCCTCATGCCGCGAATGTCATAGATTTGTTCGAGCGGCAGTCCTTTCTTGGTCATTTTGGTATAGATGCTGTAGATATGTTTGGGGCGCGCGGAGATGGTGACTTTGCTGATCTTGCTGGCGTTGAGTTCACGGACGAGTATTGCGCGAATGCGGTCCACATATTGTTCGCGCTCGTCGCGCCTTTCGTCGAGCGCTTTGGCAATCGAGCGATAGGCCTCGGGATTGAGATAGCGGAAGGCCAGGTCTTCCAGTTCCCATTTCATCTGCCAGATACCCAGCCGATTGGCCAGGGGTGCAAAAATGTCCATGGTCTCTTGCGCGACCGCCATCTGCTTGTGCTGCGGCATATATCCGAGGGTGCGCATATTGTGCAAGCGATCCGCCAGCTTGACCAAAACGACGCGAACGTCATCGCCCATGGTCAGCAGCATTTTGCGAATGTATTCCATCTCGCGGTTGACCATGCTGCTGCGGCGTGAATCGCCAAGCGCAGAAACATTTTTGAGGGGCAGATTCTTCAGCTTGGTGACGCCGTCGACAAGTAGGGCGATGGCCGTGCCGAATTCGGCGCGCAGCGCGTCGATGGTCAGGTCGCTGTCTTCAACGACATCATGTAGGAGGCCGGCCGCGATAGTCTCGGCATCCATTTGCATTTCGGCCAATATACTTGCGACCGCGACGCAATGTGTGAAGTAGGGTTCGCCCGATTTGCGCTTCTGACCGATGTGGGCCGCTTCAGCGCGGATGTAAGCGGAAGCGATGAGGTCTTGTTCGTTCGGTTTGATGTCCGCCAGCGTCTGCAGCAGCGATTCCAAATCTCTAGAATAGGTGCTTGTCGAAGACAACATGTGGCGTCCACTTTCGCGTTAGGACTTGTGCCTAGCGTAACATATTCTGCTGAAAATGTCGCGATATTAAGCGGCGATTCGCGGACAGTCGTGGCTTAAGTGTTTCTGCGGCGGATGGCGGCCGCAAGACCTGGTCGCTAGCCGCTGATTTTGTGCCGCAGATAGGCCTCGATGAACTCGCCCAGCCGCCCGTCGAGCACGGCGGTTGTATTGCCGATTTCGACATTCGTGCGGTGATCTTTAACCATCTGATAGGGGTGCAAGACATAGGAGCGAATCTGATTGCCCCATCCTGCGTCCACATTTTCGCCTTTTAGCACTGCCATTTCCGCCTCTTGTTTGGCGCGCTCCATTTCGAAGAGGCGCGCGCGCAGGATTTGCATTGCCCGATCGCGATTCTGCGCTTGGCTGCGCTGGTTTTGACACTGAACGACGATGCCAGTCGGCAGGTGGGTGATGCGCACGGCGGTATCATTCTTCTGGACGTGCTGGCCGCCGGCGCCGCTGGCGCGATAGGTATCAATTCGGATGTCCCGATCTGCTATTTCTATTTCGATGTCAGAATGGATGTCTGGCCACAGTTCAACCTTGGCGAAGGAGGTGTGACGACGCCTGGCGCTATCAAAGGGGCTGAGGCGGACCAGGCGATGGACGCCCTCCTCGCTCTGCAAATAGCCAAAGGCGTTGTCACCTTTAACGCTGACGGTGACGCTCTTGATACCGGCTTCTTCTCCACCACTGCGCTCGAGGATCTCGGCTTTATAGCCATTTTGCTCCATCCAGCGCAGGTACATTCGTTCCAGCATTTCCGCCCAATCCTGGGCATCCACACCGCCGGCGCCGGCATGAATGGCAAATATGGCGTCTTCGCTATCGTAATCGCCGGAAAGCATGGCGCCCAAGGCCATGGTCTCGACCAAGCCTGACAGCGCGGCCGTCTCTTGTTCCATATCCGCGAGCATGTCATCATCTGCGATCTCCGCTAGCTCGATGGCGTCGTTGATGCGCTGAGAGAGGGACTGCCATGTGTCCACCGCCGCTTTCAGTCTCGACAATTGCCGCATGGTCTTTTGCGCGGCCTCGGGATCGTTCCAGAACTGGCTATCGCTGGCGGTTGACTCCAGTTCGTCCGCCAGCCGCGCCTTGCCGGCGACATCGATTCTCGCCATCAATTCGTCAATCTGAGCCTTGAGTTCGCGCAGTGTGCTGATCAGGTTTTCCATATGGCTCTCATATTGTCGCTGGTTCCTGGCTTCGCCGCTTCCTCATTCAGTTTGCCGCTGCCGCAAAATCTCGTACATGAAAATCGCGCCGCTGACCGACAGGTTGAGCGAATCGGCAAGGATGCCAGTCATCGGGATTCGAACCCGTCGATCGCAGATGCCCAGCCAGCGGGCGTCTAGTCCGGCATCTTCTGGTCCCAAGGCGATTGCAGTCTTTTGACGGAGGTCCAGGTCAAATAAGCTGGTTTCACCTCGTCCGTCCGCGGCGATCAGTTGGAAACCTCGGTCTCTGAAATAGGTGATGGCTTCCGCGCTGCTTAGCTGGTAGATCTTGTCGCAGAAACAGGCCCCGGCGCTGTTTCGGATGATGTTGGGATTATAAAGGTCGAGCGCGCAATCAACCAGTAGCATCGCGTCGATACCGGCCGCATTGCCCGTGCGCAGCAGCGCGCCGACATTGCCCGGTTTGCGCGGGCCCACCAATAGTATGGCTGAATCAATTATCGACTTCTCCAGGTCCCGCAGGACTTTGGCGGACTTCGCCTTCATAACGGCGAGAAAGCCGCTAGGGCGCTCTCGATAAGTGAGACGTTTCAGAATCTGCGGTGTGACCTCGATGGCATCTTGTGCCGATCCAATGTCCAAAACCTGGCTTTCCAAGAGCGCGGGACAGATCATGAGGAAATCAAGCTCGTAACCCCCCAGGAGGGCGCGCTGAAGGTCGCGCTGGTACTCGACTAGGAAGCGGGATTCGCTTTGCCGTCCGCGTTTGTTTCGCAGTCGATGGACCAGCTTGACCTTGCTATTGTGTAGGCTGGTGATCCGCTGCAAAACCGGTCAG
The DNA here is from genome assembly GCA_026708115.1 of Chloroflexota bacterium. Lineage (GTDB taxonomy): Bacteria > Chloroflexota > Anaerolineae > Aggregatilineales > Phototrophicaceae > UBA6055. The sequence continues at coordinate 24,175 of JAPOVL010000002.1, read as the reverse complement.
CTCTCTTCGTCATCGTCGTCAAAGAGGCTGTCGACGAAAAACTCGGGCGTGAATAGCACCAGATCGTGGATTCCTTCACCGAGTCCCAGGTAATGGACCGGCAATTGCAGATCGTTGAAGATGGAAAAGACCATGCCACCCTTGGCGGTGCTGTCCAGTTTGGTGACGATGACACCGGTCACGCCGGAGGCTTCCTGGAATCGTTTCGCCTGTTCAATGGCGTTTTGGCCGGTCGTGCCGTCCAGCACCAAAAGCACTTCGTGGGGCGCGCCCGGGACCACGTTGCCGGATACTTCGCTAATCTTAGTCAACTCGCGCATCAGATTGTAGTTGTTTTGCAGGCGCCCAGCAGTATCGACCAGCAGGATCTCGAAACCGCGCGCTTTGGCGGCGGCGGTCGCGTCGTAGACGACCGCGCCGGGATCGGAGCCGGCACGGTTGGCGATTACCGGCACATCGACGCGTTGGCCCCAGGTCTGCAACTGCTCGATGGCGGCGGCGCGAAAGGTATCGCCGGCCGCGATTATCACCTTGCGCTTGGAGAGATTCTTGAGACGGTGCGCCAGCTTGGCGATCGACGTGGTCTTGCCCGAGCCATTGACACCGACCACAAGAATGATCGACAAGTCGCGGCCGGAGATATCCATGGCTGGCGGAAACTGCAAGAGATCACCAAGCGTCTCTTTCAGAGCGTCCTGTAGTTGGTCGCTGCGGGTGATGCCTTCCGCGCGCACGCGATCCTGCAAATTGTCAATAACCTTTACAGTTGTGTCGAATCCGCAATCGGCCTGTATCAGCAGCGTTTCGATCTCGTCCCAGGTATCGTCGTCAATTTCGGTGTTGCCGAGAATCTGGGAAATGCGCCCAAAAAAGGACTGGCGCGTCTTTGAGAGTCCGCGACGAAAAATGCCCAAAATCAGTTTCCCCCGTGAAGTCGCGATAGCTAGCGCTGGATTATACCTGTGGCGGGAAAATGGGACAATGGATGGTCGTGGCGTCAGAAATAATACTGTATAATGAAGCCATGCAGCGGGTTGGGAATTTGCAGCTTTGTAAGTCGTGGAAAGGGTAGCGCAATCATGTCTCGGGACTCCGATGAATTCCCGGTCATTGTTTGGCTTGACGGTTCGCTCTCTAACCAACATTGGGTGCTGAACCGTGAAGTAATGACCTTGGGACGTGAGGATGTCTGTGATATCGTCATTCCTGTGCGCCAGATCTCGCGCCAGCATTTGACGTTTCGCCTGCGGGGCGGATCGTGTTTGATAGAGGATAACAATAGCAAAAACGGCACATGGGTGAACGGTTATCGTTTGCTGGGCGCGCGCGAGCTGGAAGATGGCGACGAGATTCGTATCGCCAAGGATATTCGGCTGCGCTTCGTTGGTTCGGGCGCAACTGCGCCAACTACAACGCGCTCGTTGCCCGAGGTGATTCCGTCTGCGGCGATGACAGGTACGCGCATGCGGCTGGATCCCGAATCGCGCCAAGTCTATATAGGCGAGCACGCGCTTGATCCGCCTTTGAGCCTGCCGCAGTATCGCCTGCTGGAGATTCTCTTTGCCAGCCAGGGCGGGGTGTGTACGCGAAACGAGGTGGTTGAAGCGGTTTGGCCGGAAGCCATGGGCGCCGGAGTCAGCGAACAGGCGATTGATGCCTTGGTTCGCAGGTTGCGAGACCGTTTAGCCGAGATTGATGAAGATCATCAATACGTTGTGACAGTGCGAGGACATGGCTTCCGCCTTGATAATCCGCGAATCGAAGTCAGTGAATGAAGTATCAGGATAAACTAGACGGTCAGGCGCTGGCGCAATATGCGGTCTGGCTTAATGCTCGCGCCAAGGGCGTCGGCGCCAAGGGAAGATTGGACGCTACGCTCTTGCGGGATCGCATACTTGAATCCGCCGGGCGCTGCGAATGGTGCGGCGCTGATCTAGTGGGCGCTGGCTTCGAGTTGGATCATATAGTCAGCTTGAAGCGTGGCGGCAGCAACGAGCCCGGCAATTTGGGAGTCGCCTGCGCGCCCTGTAATCGGCGCAAGGCGAGAAAGTCCCCGGCGCAGTTCGCGGCAGAAGTTTATAGCGAGTCGGGTGTGAAGACCAAGCTCGTTGCTATGCTTTTGGAGAGTTGCGGCGTCGACGCAGGCCGGCAAATGGCCATGTTTGGCAAGACGCCGGCCACGGCCAAGGACAGTTCAATCGACGTAGAAGATGATCTATCCCCTGTTGCCCAGTACATCTGGACAGACTAGTTAGCGTTTTGCCGAAGTTGACCTGTTTACGTCAACCGCGTCGCTCATGCGACGAGAAGACTTACTACTTTGCCTGAGCGCGACATTATTGGGACCTTTGCGCCGGCTATGCGCCGAGCGGAGTTGGGAGAGTCACATTGACAACTAGCGCGGAGCAGGTCCTGGATGACCTGCAGCAGACGACGGCGAACGATAGCGAGGCCTGGCTCAGTGTACTTGAACTGTGCGGGGACGCGCTTCGAGATGCGCAGACTGGAGACGCGGAAACTGCGGAATCGCAAGTTGCCGCGCGCAGCTACACGCTTAACGAAGCGGCGCACTTGATCGGTGTCAAGCCTTCAACTTTGAAACAGGCAGCCAGAGAACTGGCTCTTGATAGCTTTCTGGATCCACGCGGCACCTTGCGTTTTCCAGTTTTCACCTTGCGCCCGACCGCGGACGATCTCGACTTGTGCGAGATGATCGCGGGTTACGAGCGCTTGCGTCCGCAAGATTTGAAATCGGCTCTGTCGATCGACCAAGAAACGATGAAGGCCTGGCTGCAGCAGGCGGGCATTCCGGGCAAGCGCATTATATGGCGCGATGTGCGCGGTTTATGGACTTTGCCCGAGACTTATGCCGAATTCCGCGAGATAGCGGGGGACGACGAAGAGTCGCCGGTTCGCGAGCGACGCCGGCGACGGCGGGGCAAACGCAGTCGAAGTCGCAAGAGGCGAGACGCGCAGAGCAAGTTGCGCAACCGTCTGATCGACGCCTTTCCCAAGTGGCGTTATCCCTATCGCGATCAACAGCAAATCTATTTGCATATTGGCGCGCCCAATAGCGGAAAGACCCATGACGCCCTGGAGGCGCTGAAGGATGCGGGATCTGGCTGGTACCTCGCGCCTTTGCGCTTGCTGGCTTATGAGATCTTTGACCGCCTCAACGGAGAGGGCGTGGCTTGCAGTTTGCTGACCGGGGAGGAATATATCCCGGTAGAGGGCGCCAAGCTCACGGCCGCGACCATCGAAATGTTCAATCCCGCCAACAGTGGCGATTGTGTCATCGTGGACGAAGCGCAGATGCTCGCAGACGCCGACCGCGGCTGGGCCTGGACGCGCGCGATGATGGAATCGGCTGCGCCGGAAATGCACATCATCGGACCGCCGACTGCGCGAGGCTTGATAGAAGTGTTGGCTGCCGCGGCGGAAATCCCCTGCGAGGTCGTTGAGCATCAGCGGCTGGCGCCGATCGCAGTTTCCGAAAAGCATCATACTCTGGAGTCTTTACCACCCTATACGATATTGGTAGCGTTCTCTCGTCAAGCTGTGCTGGAATTGAAAATGAAGCTGGAGAGGCTGGGGCGGGCGGTCTCGGTGGTCTATGGCAGTTTGCCGCCCGAGGTGCGACGGCGGCAGGCGGATCGCTTTGCAGAAGGCGAAACCGAGATTTGCGTCGCGACTGACGCTGTGGGCATGGGCCTGAATCTGCCGGCGGATGTAGTCTGTTTTTATGACACGGAGAAGTTCGACGGCAAGAACGATCGCGTCTTGTATCCGAGCGAGGTGCAGCAGATCGGCGGTCGCGCCGGACGCTATGGCCTGTCCAGAACCGGGCTCATCAGCGCGACCAGCAAGCAGCAATTGCAGACGATACGCGAACTCTATGAGCAGGAGCCACCGACGCTGACATTTGCTCGTGTGGCGCCGACGGTAGACGATCTGCGAATGATCCCGGGAAATCTGGCGGAGCAATTGGGGCAATGGGCGGCGCTGGAGTCGATCCCGAAAGAGTTGCGCGCGGTCATCACGACGGCTGATTTGCTCGAGCGAATTGAATTGGCAAAAATGCTTGCCGACGATGAAATCGAAAGGTTGGGCTTGGCAAATGCTTTGCAGCTAGTCAATGCGCCGGCGCGCAAGACCACGCGAGTTTACTGGCTTGATTGCGCTCACATGATCCTCGAGGGCTATCAAATTCCCTTGCCGCCGGAGGCGCCATCGCCGCTCCTCAACTCGGCGGATCTGGAATCGACAGAACTGGCGATCGCCTGCGCCGATATCTATTTGTGGTTGTCGCGCCGCAGGGAATTCAGTCAATACTGCGAGGCGCACCCGCAAGTGCGGGAAGAGCGGCGCGAATGGTCGCTTTCGATTGATGAGGCATTACTCAGGAATCTGGATATGGCCAGACGCTGCAGGTCTTGTGGCGCAACTTTGCCATCCCGCCACCGCTATCGCATCTGCGAGAAGTGCTTTCGGCGCCGGCGGCGTTAGGCTACTCCAACTGATCTTCCGATTCGTTCAACTCTGGCAGTCCAAAAGCTTCCAGTTGCTGCAGCGCGGCGCGCGCGGCGTCTTGGGCCGCGGCGCGTTTACTTGCGCCACTCCCGCTACCGATAATGCTTTCGCCGATCGAGACTTCAACGCAGAATTCGCGGGCGTGATCCGGCCCCTGCGCGCCGGCCAGCCGGTAACTGGGCGCGATGCGCAGCCGCGCTTGAATCTGCTCCTGCAATTCACTGCGGGCGTCAAGGTGCAGATTGTTTTCAATCACGTAGTCGAGCAATTCCAGCAAGCAGGGGATGACAAAGCTCTTGACGGTTTCCATTCCGCTGTCGAGGTACATGGCGCCAATGACGGCTTCGAAGGCGCGACACAAGATGGTGATTCGCTGACGTCCGCCGGTGATTTCCTCGCCATGTCCGATACGCAGGAACTGCCCAAGTTGGAATTGCGTGCCAATCTGCGCCAGCGATTCCGTCCTCACGAGGGCAGCGCGCAATTGGGTCAACTCACCTTCGGAGACGTCGGGGTACTTTTGAAACAGCATGTCGGCGACTATGATGTCGAGCACGGAGTCGCCGAGAAACTCCAACCGTTCGTTATCGCGGACAGAGCTGTCTTTATCTTTGTATTCGTTGACGAATGAACGATGGGTCAATGCTTGGGTCAGCAGATCCGGATCACGGAATCGGACACCAAGGATGTCCTGAAAACTACTCATGTTGTTGTCAGACATTGACATGATTCTACTTTGCCGCCGCAACTGTGCTGGCGGGAACGTCCTGTTTGATGTGCCTTTGTAGCGCAGCTTGCGGATGCATTTCGGTTTATGAACCCGATTGATCTTCGATCTTTGGCCGATAGCTGCCTTCGACCCAGGCCTGCCCGTCCGCGCCGATTTCCTTTTTCCACACCGGGACGATCTCCTTAAGGCGGTCAATGCCGTAGCGAGCGGCTTCGAAGCAGCCGTCGTCACGGTGTGGCGCTGAGCAGGCGATGAGGACCGTGTTTTCGCCGACTTTCAGTTTGCCGATCCGCTGGACGATAGCGATACCTTCAACTTTATGCCATTGGTCGCGGATCTCTTGCGCGACTTGTTTCATCTTTGCCAGCGCCATCGGCCGGTATGCTTCGTATTCCAGCGACTCGGTTCGTGGAAGATGGCCATCTTTTTCGGTTTGACCGCGGACCAGGCCAGTGAACATACAGGCCGCGCCCGTGCGCGCTGTGGTAATCGCCGCGATAATCTCGTCGTGGTCAATCGCTTGATCGGGGAGGCGGAAAATCTCCGGGCCTTCCAGGGTCTCAACGGATCCACCGCTGACGGGCGGGAAAAACGCCACCTCATCGCCATCCTGGATGGTATCCTTGTCAAATGCGAATTCTTCGTTGACGGCGGCAAGCGCGATGCCCAGGTTTTCCCTTATGGCTGGGTGAGTCGCGATCAACTCTTGCCGCAAATGCGCGACAGTGCTGCTTGCCGCGGTCAATTCGACCGTCAGTTGTCGCGCCCCAACCAGATCGCGCAAGGTGGCAAAGAAGAGCACTCTTACCTGCATATTTGCCCTCTCATTGAATAAACCGCGTCGCTCATGCGACGAGAAGGTCTCGTATTTTGTGGGAGCGCGACATCCCTGGGACCTTGTTGCCGGTTACACGCCGGGCGGCTGAGTCACCCTAAAGTCGCCCCGCGCGCCGCCGCGTTTCTCCAACAGGCGAATGTTGGTCAGGCGCATGTCGCGATCGACCGCCTTTGCCATATCATATATCGTCAAGGCCGCCACGGAAACGGCGGTCAAGGCTTCCATTTCCACCCCGGTCACCCCACTGGTTTTGACGGTCGCGACAATGTTGACAGCGTTGTTGCTGCCGTCCAATTCCAGATCGACCGCGATCTTCTCCAGAGCAATGGGATGGCAGAGCGGGATGAGGTCAGCCGTGCGCTTGGCGCCCATGATACCGGCTATGCGTGCGGCGCCTAGCAAGTCGCCTTTCTTGAGATTGCCGTCGCGAATCATTGCCAGGGTCTCGGCTTTCATGACGACGCTGCCGGAAGCAATGGCAATTCGGTCGCTTACGGGTTTGGCGCCAACGTCAACCATTGAGACCTGGCCATCAGCGTCCAGATGCGTCAGTTTGTCATCGCTTGCCATCGGATTTCCTGTCACTCATTTCTATTGGCATCGCGCGCTGTCCGCTTTTGCAGTTTGGCGCCGGCTCATCATTCGCCGGGTTCGATATCAACTGATGCGGAGAAAACGACCTCTTCGCTCAAGAAGTCGAGTCCCTGGTCGGCATATATCCTACGCACACCCTCGCTCTGCGTCTGATGTTCGCCGGGGAGGGTCATCCTGTAATAGGCGCGGATCGTTCCACCATGGTCTATCATATCTTGCGCTGCAACTAGATCTAGCGCGTGCACGCAACGCTGGCGCGGTCCCAGCAGTCGAATATCCGACTCTTCGTAGCCATTCGGATCAGGCGCTTGCCGCCCATGTGTTCCTTCCGCCGGCTCAGGCTCGACAATGAAGCCAAAGCCGTTGCTCTCGTCGTCGCTCGCGGCCACGGCGATGTTGTCCTCTTGAAATACAATAGGCAATGTGCCCAGCGACAGATTGGTCACGGTCAATCGGATGAGCAAGGCGCCGCTGTCGTCAGGCGCAGTGGGCGCGACCGCGAGTTGAAGCGGGTCTTGAACCGCGCGCCCGATAACCGACTGATGCGCCGCCAGGTCTCGAGGCGCCGGCAAGCGAGCACAGGGAATGCCGGCGAAGAAATAGGGCGACAAATCTGAGATGAACTGTGGCAGGCGATCCGGCAAGACGAATACCAGCAGGACGATCAACAAAATGATGCCAATGAAGGGATTGGGATTGTAGCCGGCGTCGGCGGGAACGACGTCTGTCACGGATATGGTCCTATCCAGTCGGTCACGGTCTTAGCCAGGAAGTCGGCGTCAATTTCTTCAACATTATGCCATAGAATCCCGTTGTCGTGCCCGCGAAACCACACGTCCTGCCGACGGATGAAATCATGCGTGCTGAACTTCGTTCGTTCGATCGCCAGGTCCAGCGGCGCGTCATCCAGCAAATGCTCGGCGATCTCCAGGTAACCGAGCCCGCTCATTGCTGGCAAGTCGCGGCCGAATCCCAGATTGAGCAGGTTCTGCACCTCGCGGACAAAGCCGGCTTCGATCATTCTGTCAATGCGCGCATCGACGCGAGGGTAGAGAATAGCGCGATCGAGGCGCAATCCCAGCGTGAGGATCCTATAGGGCGGGGGCGTTTTCTCTTGCAGCCTGCTAATGGCTTGACCGGTGAGCCTGTGAACTTCGAGGGCGCGTATGACACGACGATAGTTGTTGGGATGGATGCGCTCGGCGGCGAGCGGGTCTGCTAGCCTCAGCTGTTCGTGCAAGGCCCCCGCCGAATGCGCGGCTACAAAGGCTTCCAGTTCCGCGCGCAATTCGTGGTTGGGCGGTACGCGCGGGATGGACCAGCCTTCCTCGACAGCGGTGATGTATTGACCGGTTCCACCGACGAGCAGCGGCAGCTTTCCCTCCGCATGCAAGTCGTCGATGGAGCGATAGGCGAGGTCCTGGTATTCGGCCAGGCTCAAGTTGGCGTCGGGCGCGACAAAATCAATCAAGTGATGCGGAATCAGGGACTGTTGCTCCCGCGTCGGTTTCGCAGTGCCAATATCCATGTATTGATAGATCTGACGGCTGTCCGCTCCGACGATTTCCCCGTTCAAGTGCAGCGCCAAATCGATGGCCAGTTCAGTTTTTCCGACGCCGGTGGGACCGAGAAGAATAAGGAGAGGGGGCGCTTTACCAGTCAAAGGCATCCTCAACATGATCAATAACAGGCTGCCCGCTGCGATGCAAGGCGATGCCGATCGCGTCCATGCGCCAGCGCGCGTCATCCAGTTCGTGCTCGTGGAGGTACTGATAGGCTGCCTTGACAAGCCTTTCCTGTTTGGCTCGGCTTATGCCGGCGAAAGCCAATTCAGTATTCCGGCTTTGTCTCGTCTTTACTTCAACAAAGACGATGACGTCATTGGACCGCGCGACAATGTCGATCTCGCCATAGCGCGTCGACCAATTGCTGGTGACAATCTCATAGCCGCGATTGATGAGATATTGTCGCGCGAGGGATTCGCCTTGGGCGCCGAGCGAGCGCGCAGGATGCGTCATCTTAATTCCATGGATTCGCTACTCATCATCATATCTAAGAAACAACGCCGCACAAGCGCTATTCGCTGTTGAAAAGAGCGCATATTGCGATAAGATTCGCTGGTCATGCGCTGGCGCTTTGCTGTGAGGAACTACGTCATACAACTGATGCGAAATCCAAGTGAAGTCCGTCGGCAAATTCACCGTACCGGAAACGTGAAAGATTCATCAACGAGAGCGTCCGATTCGCCCAGAATCTGGTGAGACCTCCCCAGGACAAGGCTTCAACCGCGGCAGGTCCGTTGACGGGGCGCATCCGCGCGAACGAGTCGCGCATGACTTGGACAGCCGCTCGGCGCGTAACTGGCGAAAAGGTCACAGGAATGTCGCGCTCACACAGAATAACAAAGTTCTCGTTGCATGAGCAACGCGGTTTATTTAAAGAGTGGACAGAGGAGTCTGATAAATGATTGATATGAATACAGCCGTCTTGATTGCGGTCGTAGCTGGGGCGATCGGATTGGTTTTCTCGCTCTATCAGCGCAGCTATGTTTTGGCGCAGGATGAAGGATCCGACCGCATGAAGCAGATAGCCGCGGCGATCCAACGCGGGGCGCAGGCTTTTCTTAGCCGAGAGTATCGCGCCGTGGCTATCCTGGTTGCGATTGTGACGGTTGCGCTTGTCTTCTTGAGCTCGGTGCCGGGCTCCGGTATGTCGGCCTTCACAGCGGTGGCATTTGTTCTGGGCGCGTTGGCTTCAGGGCTTTCCGGCTATATCGGGATGTACATTGCGGTGCGCGCCAATGTTCGCACTGCGCAGGCGGCGTCGCAGAGTTTGAACAAAGGACTGCGAGTTGCCTTTGCCAGCGGAACGGTGATGAGCACGATGGTTGTATCGCTCGCGCTGCTCGGCATCAGCATTTTGTTCATTCTCTTCGTCAATGAACTGGGCAATGCCGCGCAAGCGGCCTCTGCCCTGGCAGGATTTGGCTTCGGCGGCACGTCGATCGCCATCTTCGCGCGCGTCGGAGGCGGCATCTATACCAAAGCCGCCGATGTTGGCGCGGACCTGGTCGGCAAGACCGAAGCGGGCATCCCGGAGGACGATCCGCGCAATCCGGCGACGATCGCGGATAATGTCGGCGACAACGTCGGCGATGTGGCCGGAATGGGTTCGGACCTATTCGAGAGCTACGCCAGTTCTATCATTGCCGCGATATCACTGGCGACAAGCGCCGGTGCCTTTGTTGGCGACGGCTTGGTGGCGGCGCAGGTATTTCCGCTGCTGGTCGCGACTGCCGGTCTCATCATCAGTATCATCGCGAGCTTCCTGGTGAAAACGGAAGAGGGCGCCGACCAAGAGAAACTGCTTGGCAGCATCCGCACTGGCATCTATAGCGCTTCAGTGATGATCGGCATCGTCGTGATTATCCTGGGTTTTGCGCTGCCATTCGGGGAGAAAAACGTGGGCATTGTCATTGCCACACTGAGCGGACTGATTGGTGGTGTACTGATCGGCTATTTCACAGAATACTTCACGGCCGATACCTACGGGCCCACGAAGTCCCTTTCCGCGTCGGCGGAAGGCGGAGCGGGCATCGTGGTTATCCGAGGGCTGGCATTGGGCATGATGAGCACGCTAGCGCCGGTCATCATTGTGGTCGTGGTTACATTGTTGGCAACGTCGCAAGCAGGCCTGTACGGCGTGGCGGTCGCGGCCGTTGGCATGTTGTCGACCCTGGGCATTACGCTGGCAACTGACGCCTACGGACCGGTTGCGGACAACGCCGGCGGCATCGCCGAAATGTCCGACCTGCCGGAAGAGGTCCGGGACCGCACCGATGCGCTGGACAGCCTGGGCAATACTACTGCCGCCACCGGGAAGGGCTTCGCGATCGGTTCGGCGGCCATGACTGCGCTGGCGTTGACCGCTGCCTTTATCACGGCGCTGACAGCGGGAGGCAGTTCCGCGCTTGGATCTTCAATCAATCCAGCGGATCTCTTGTTGAATCCACAGTTTGTCACGGGCCTTTTCATCGGCGGATTGCTTCCTTATATTTTCAGCGCCTTGACGATGGTAGCGGTGGGTGATGCCGCGCAACAGATCGTTGAGGAAGTGCGCCGTCAATTCCGCGAAATCAAAGGTATTATGGAAGGCAAAGTCGAGCCGGACTATGAACGCTGCGTGGCCATCAGCACGGACAGCGCCATCAGGCAGATGCTGCTGCCCGGCATAATCGCGGTGGGCGTGCCGGTTGGCGTAGCGCTGTTGGCGGTATTGGGCCGGGAAAACGCCTTGGGCGACTTTGTCGCGCCGATCACGCTGGTTGGCGTTTTGCTGGGCTCACTCGTATCCGCGTTCATGCTCGCAGTGATGATGGCGAACGCGGGCGGGGCCTGGGACAATGCCAAGAAAAATATCGAAGCTGGCAATTTCGGCGGCAAGGGCTCCGACGCGCACAAGGCAGCAGTCGTAGGCGATACGGTTGGCGATCCTTTCAAAGATACCTCGGGACCGTCCCTGAACATTCTCTTGAAGCTGCTGGCGATCGTGTCGCTGGTGATCGCGCCCTTGATCGGAAATGCCTTTCCGGCGACTGTCGATGCCGCGGGCGAAAGGCCGCCCGCAGTTGAGCAGACCCTCGACGATGATGGCAATCAATCCACCGACGCAGGCGACGATTCATCGGGCGGCTAGCGCTTGATGAAGTACCCGGTGAAAGGCAACAGCATCAGAATACATCTGGTGCTGTTTTGATTAGTCGACTTGAACGCGTTGCAGATAAGATCTAAGCGGAACGGAGACAGGTATGTTCAAGATGGAAGCGGATGGACCGCGTGGTCTGTACTTCGAGGAATTTGAAATTGGCCAGACCATGCGCAGCAGAGGCCGTACGATCACGGAAGCGGACCTGGTGCAGTTCGCCGCCTTGACCGGCGACTACAATCCCATGCATACGGACGCCGAATACAGCAAGGATTCGTTCATGGGCGCCCGCGTCGCGCATGGCATGCTGAGCTTGAGCTACGCGATCGGGCAAGCCTATCAGCTGGGTATTTTGGAGCGCACGGTGATGGGATTTCGAGGCCTGGATATGAAGTTTAGCAATCCGGTTTACATCGGCGATACCATACATGCCGAGCTAAAAGTGACCGAGGCCAAGGAGGCGCGACGCCTGGGCGGCGGGCTGGTCACCCTGGATCTGCGGATCGTCAAGCAGGACGGCAAGATCGCCCAGAAGGGCAGCATGTCTTTGCTGATGATGTCTCAGCCGTGAAGCGCGCCATACTCATAGTCAAACTCCTCAAGCTACCCAGGTTTTGAAGAGAGCAAAAGCGGCAATTGCCTTTGCCCGCGCGGCCTTGCGGCCGCCGATCCGCCGGGATAGGGATTGGCTTCGACGACTGTTACATGCACGCCCTCCCTTGCCAGGAGAGGGGCGGCAGTCAGTCCCCCGATTCCCGCGCCGATGACGACGACTCTTGCTGTGGGTATCATTCCAGTTGGGTCGCCATCCGCGTGCGCTGGTGTCGGTAGGCAAAAAGAATCCGCAGCGGCAGCCCGTCAAAAAACAGCCGCGTCAAGACCCCGGCCAAACCAGGTCTATGCGCCAGGACGATACGGTCCGTCAGTTCGACGCCGCCCGGTTTCTCGGTGAAAACGTGCTCATGGCGCCAATATGCCATTGGACCCTTGATCTGACGGTCGGCAAAGGAATGAGGGGACGGTCCGGCTTCATGTCCTGCGATCCAGCGGATGGGTAAAGGTCCGAACCAAAGCGTGAATTCAATTTCGCCGTCTGTGATAGAGCGGCGCGCATCACGGTGCAATTGCATGACGATTGGCGGAGGCGTCAGTTTGGCAAGCGCCTTCGGATCTTCATGGAAACGCTTGAGTCGATCGAGCGACGTGGGTATGAAACTGCTTTTGACAAAACTGCGATATTCCAAAGTCGATGCCCCTCGGTGAACGAAACCTCTTTCGCTTTATTTCATTGTGTCGCGGCAGCGGAAAACCTTTGTCAGAGCGGCGTTAGAAAGAGATGAGAATTCCCTAGTTGCGGTGTCGCCATCAAGGCCGAAAATGGTTGATTTCGTCCCGCATGGATTTTGCGGCCGCCGCCGGGTCCTCCGCGAATATGATACTGCGCGACGCGTTGATGATGAGCCCTTTGCCGCGACTGTTTAAGCCGGCGCCCAGTACAGGTCCGATATCCCCTCCTTGGGCGCCGATACCCGGTACCAACAATGTCATATCTCCTGCGATGGTGCGTATCGCGGCCATTTCTTCCGGGAATGTCGCCCCGGCGACCAGCATACAGTTGTCGTTCACGTTCCAGGCGCCAACGACAGTTTCGGCGACCGCCTGCCAAAGCGGCCTTCCCGAGACGGTCAGGTTTTGCAATTCTCCCGAACCGGCATTCGAGCTGCGACAAATGATGATGCAGGCTTTGTCTTTGTAATCCAGAAAAGGCTGCAAGGCGTCGCTGCCGAGGTAGGGGCTGAGCGTCACCGCGTCGAAGCCCAACACGTCGAATATGGCGCGGGCATAGGCGGCGCTGCTGTTGCCGATGTCGCCGCGCTTGGCATCGCTAATGATGAGCGCCCCGGGCTGATGTCGGCGCAGGTAATCCAGAGAGTCCTTCAATTGTTGCCATCCGGCTGCGCCGGCCGCCTCGTAGAAGGCCATATTGAACTTGAAGGCGCTGGCATAGCCGGCGGTTTGATCGATGATGCGGCGGTTAAAGGCCAGTTGCGGGAACTCGACCGAGTTGAATTCGGGGGGCAATCGCTTGATGTCGCTGTCGAGGCCGACGCAGAGCAAGGAATCGACGGCGTCGACGCGTGCTTCGTACTTGTCCAGGGCGCTCATTTGCTCGTTGGTTCCCAGTGATGTGGATCAGCGAACCAGGCCCGTATCACAGCTTCATCGCGCTGGTCAAAGATCTCTTGCTGCAAAGCCCCTTCGAGCAGGACATCGAAATCGGTCAATGTATGCAGCTTGACCCGGGCGTCCTTGAACGCCGCGCGCGCCTCGGCGAATCCGTAACTCACGATGGCGACCATGTCTGTGACGGTGGCTCCCGCTTCGCGCAAGGCGGCCACGGCCGATAGGCTGCTGCCGCCGGTCGTGACCAGGTCTTCGACCAGGAGGGCCGTTTTGCCCGCGACCGCTCCCCCTTCAATCCGTTGCGCTTTGCCATGTCCTTTGCTTTCCTTGCGAATGAAAACAGAAGGTTTGCCCAGCACATAAGCCAGGGCCGAGCTATGAGGAACGCCGCCGACGGCGACGCCCGCGATCAGGTCAAATTCGAGCGCCGAATCCGCAATCAGGGACGCGAAGCCCTTGACCACCCTATGCCAGGGATCAGGGTGATAGATCAGGATGCGATTGTCGACGTAGACTGGCGACACAATGCCCGACTTGAAGGTGATCGGCGCCCTCGGCGCAAATCCGACTGCGCCGATATCAAGCAAGGCTTTCGCTATGCACCGCTTCGTATTCGTATTCATAGGCTGCCAGTTCGCTTTCGATGAGCGCCGCGGCCAAGGGACCGCGATAGACCAGGGCTGACCAGTATTGGGCTGCTTTGACACCCAGATTTCGATAGGCTTGAAAACTCGCCCCGTCGAGGATGCCGCCGCAAGCGACTATGTCGATCGCCGCGTTGCTGCGGATAATTCCCGCTCGCAAATGCTTGACCGCTTCGAGCGTCGCGTCGAAAAGACCGCCGCCGCCAAGCCCGGCAATTTGCCCGGGATCTGCCGGACTGGGCGCGGGAAGCGTGTTTGTCGCGACGACGGCTTTCACGCCAACATCGGCGAAGATGCGCACCAGTGCGGCATACTGCTCGGCGGCCAGTCCGGGGCTGATTTTGACCCAAAGCGGGATCGACAGCGAGCCCTGTTCCAGGCGCTTGATAAAGGCGCCGCACAAGCGCCGCGTCTCGGCTTCCAGTTGATGGCCCAGCGGGTCGTCTTCAGTATTGGGACAACTTAGGTTGAGCGTAAACCAGGCGGGCAACACGCCTTCATTCAGGAAAAACTCGAGCGACTCTATGACTTCGCGCTCTTGCTGATTGATGTCATGAACACCGGGCGATACCGCTATATTAATCCCGAACTCGTCGGGAAGTTGCGCTTTGCGCATGCCAAGAAACTTGGCTGCTGCGCGCGCCCCCGGGTTCTTCAAACCGACGCGATTTTGCGTGGAGTGCGAGTTCTCGCGGCGCCACATCACGGTTCCGTCGTTGCCCATGCGCGGGAAGCGCGTGAAGGATCCAAACTCCACGGGTCCAAGCAGTGCTGGGACGACACGCCATCCTGGTACTATGTTGCGCGCCGATTTGAGGGCGCGCAGGGCATCGTCTTCACTGCGGAAACCGTCTCCCTTCACAAGTCCGGCCGCAAGCACAAGCGCTTGAGACAGGCTGACACCGCCTGCCTCAATACGCTGTATTGGCGTTGCCGCTTTGCGTGTGGTCCTGGACAGTCTATGCGCAAGCGGCGCGCGATCCAGAACCCGCAGGCATGCAATCATCGCCTCATGGGCGCGCTGGGCGGACATTCTTGAAATGAGAAGTCCGTACAAAGCTGTATACGTATGACGATATAGCCATAGAACATGCCGAGTGCTTTGCCAGCTCATGCCACCAATCCAAACAGGTTTCGGCCAAAACCGGGCGAACTAAGAACATTGTCTCCATCAAAAACCAAGTGGCCGCGAATCCAGACTTCGCGGATTTTTCCATAGACGCGCAAGCCTTCAAAAGGCGACCAGCCACACTTCGTATGCAGGTTTTTTCTCTCGACGACATAACTGTATTCAGTATCGACTAGGGTATAAGTTTTCGGCAAGGGACTGATCCGCCAGATTCGCTGCACATTTCGCGACAGCATATTGATCGCTTGCTCCAGCGAAAGTCGACCGTCGCTGACGGCGCGCAGCATCAAGGGCAGCGTCGTATCCAGGCCGGGCACGCCATAGGGCGGGGCATCCGATTCTTTTTCGGCAAAGGTGTGCGGCGCATGGTCGGACTCGATGATATCCACGACGCCCAGGCTGATGGCTTGCCACAAGGCCTGTTGATCCGCCTTTGTCTTCAGTGGCGGCTTCATCAGTCCGTAGGGTCCCAAGGTTGCAAGGTCGTCTTCGGTGAGGAAGAGATGGTGCGGGCAAACGCCGATCGTCACGGGCAAGCCGTCTTCTTTTGCTTGCGTAAGCAGATCGATTTCGCGAGCGCTGCTGATATGCAGAAAATGCGTAGGCTGCCGGTATTTCCTCACCAGCGCGAGTATGTCGCGCACGGTCTCTTCCTCGGCATGAACGGCGATCAGCTTGTTGGCGGACCAGGCGCGATAGTGTCGCTCGCGATCGCTCTGCCTGTGGATGAGCAGATCCCCGGTGGTGGAATTGTTGTAGATTTTCAGGCCACAAACGCGCGAGGCGATTTTTTCGTAGGCGTCGCTATTGTCGGCTTGCGACGCGCCAAAATACAGGCCCCAATCGCAGTGGGCGTCACGATCCAGCCGGCCTAATTTGTCGTTGAGGCGGACTTCGTCCGTTGTCGAGGGGGCGGTATTAGGCATATCAAAGACGGCCCAGTAGCCAGCGGCGATGGCTGCCTGCGTCTCCGAGGCAAAAGTCGCTTTATTGGCCCAATCGAGATCGCGCAGGTGCGTATGCGGATCAATCATGCCGTGTATCTGGATTAGGGGCATCAGACATAAACTCCGCGCAGGACCTTAACCAACAGCGCCATGCGGACGAACATGCCGTTTTCCATCTGTTCGAAGTATATCGCGCGCGGATCGTCATCGAGAATATCGTGATCGACGCGCGTGCCCATCTCGTGCTTGCGCGGCAGAGGGTGCATCAAGATGGCGTTTGAGCGGGCTTTGGCGAAGACACGGGGCGTCATGATGAAACGGTCTTTGATCGTCTCGTAAATGTCGGGGTCCGCAAATCGCTCTTCTTGAATGCGCGTCCAGTAGATGACATCCGTCTGGGCAATCACGTCCACCAGATCCTCGGTTTCGATTACCGCGATGCCGTGGCCTTTTACCAAGTCACTGATCTCCGAGGGCATAGCGAGGCTTTCCGGCGCGACCAAACAGAGTCGCACGTTTTTCGCGTCGTAGTAGGCGATAAGCTTTGCCAGCGAATGCACAGTGCGGCCGTGCTTGAGATCGCCAACCAGGGTGATTGTCAAGTTGTCCAGTGATTTCTTGCGGTCGTAAATCGTGAAGATATCGAGCAGGGCCTGGGTGGGATGTTCGCCGATGCCATCGCCGCCGCTAATGGCGACCGTGGGATTGTCGATGCGGGTATTGAGCAGATCCAGGTAATAGCCGGCTTCGTAGGAGGAACCGATTTCCGGATGGCGCAAGACAATGACGTCGGCGTAGCAGCCGGTCGCTCGGATGGTGTCAGAAAGGTTCTCGCCCTTGTACATGGAGGAAAAGCGCACCCCATTGCTAACGGCGATGACGTCGCCGCCCAGCCGCCGCATGGCCGATTGAAAGGACATATCGGTGCGGGTACTCGCCTCAAAGAAGAGCGACGCCATCACTTTGCCCGCGCATAGCTCGGTCAAGCCACGATCGTGGCTGCGAATGCGCTTGCGAATGGATGTGGCGGCGTCAAAGAGAATATCGAGGTCTCTTCGCTCAAATTGATCGACAGAGATGATGTGCTTGCCCAGGAACTCTCCGTTGATCGGCTGCGGTTGATAAGCAAATGCGTGTTGGCTTACCGTTGATTCGTTATTTGCCGGGGATGACAATCGCGCCTCCTTGTCCTGACGCATTATAACCAATCACCGGCGCGATTGCACTGAATGCGGCGCGTTTATTTTGTTGTTTGAATACCGCGCGCCTGGCGACTTATTGTTTGGCGCTAGAACAAGCCGACAACCTTGCCGTCGGCGTCAATATCGACATTCATCGCTGCTGGCGTTCTGCCCAAGCCCGGCATGGTACGGACATCGCCGCAGAGAGGATAGATGAAACCGGCGCCGGCCGAAGCGCGGATATCGGTGATGGTGATGCGAAAGCCGTCTGGCGCGCCCTTGAGCTTGGGATTGTCGGTCAGGCTGAGGTGCGTTTTCGCCATGCAAATCGGCAGATGGCGCAGTCCCTGATCTTCGAATTGCCTGATTTTGCGAGCCGCGATCGGCGCGTAATCGACGCCATCAGCCCGGTAGATTTCGCCCGCGATGGTCTCGATCTTGTCTTTGATGGACATGTCGTCCGGGTAGAGCAAGCGGAAGTCGTTGGGCATTTCGCAGGCCGAGACGATCATTTCCGCTAATTCGGCAGCGCCAGCGCCGCCTTGCGCCCAATGCCGCGCGACGGATACGCCGGTCGCGCCGGCGGCCAGCGCAATCTCGCGCACGGCCGCGATCTCCTTGTCAGTATCGTCGGCGAAGACGTTGATCGCGACCACGGGATTGACGCCGAATTTCATGAGATTCTCCAGATGGCGCACCATATTGGACGCGCCGTTTTGGACGTCGGCGACGTTTTCTTCTTTCAGAGTTGGATCGATCGGCCGGCCGGGGACGATTGTGTACTTGCCAGTATGCGCTTTCAGCGCGCGGATGGTCGTAACCAGTACGACCGCGTTGGGTTTCAGCCCGGAAACGCGCGATTTGATGTTGAAGAATTTCTCCGCGCCGATGTCCGCGCCGAAGCCCGATTCCGTAACGACATATTCTCCGGTTTTCATGGCGATCAAGTCGGCGATGATGGAGGAATTGCCATGGGCGATATTGGCGAAGGGTCCGGCATGAACCAGCGCCGGCGTGTTTTCCAGGGACTGCATCAAGTTCGGTTTGATGGCCTCCTTCATCAAGACGGTGGCCGCGCCGGCTGCCCCAATATCTTCCGCGCTGACCGGGTTCTTGTCCTTGTCGTAGGCGACGACCATTCTGCCGATGCGCTCGCGCATGTCCTGCAGTGATGTGGTCAAGGCCAGGATTGCCATAATCTCGGAAGCGACGCTGATGTCGTAGCCGCTTTCCCGCGGTACGCCGTCAAAGCGCTTGCCCAGGCCGATGACGATATTACGCAAGGCGCGGTCGTTCAAATCGACCACGCGACGCCAGGGAATGTTATGTATATCGATATTGCGCTTGTTGCCGTGATAGATATGGGCGTCGAGCATAGCGGCGATCAGATTATGCGCGGCGCTGATGGCGTGGATATCGCCGGTCAAATGCAAGTTGAAATTCTCCATCGGCACGATCTGGCTGTAGCCGCCCCCGGCAGCGCCACCTTTGATGCCAAAGGTTGGACCCTGCGACGGCTGGCGGACGGTGATGATGGCCTTTTTGCCGATATGTTTCATCGCCTGGCCGATGCCGACGGTCGTGGTCGATTTGCCTTCTCCCAGCGGCGTCGGTGTAATCGCTGTGACATCCACGTACTTGGCGTTCGGTCGATCTTGCAGCCGCTCCAATGCTTCCAGATTGATCTTGGCGACATATTTTCCATAGTGCTCAAGGTCGCGGTCGGGGTCCAATCCCATTTGCTCGGCGATCTGATTGATGTGAAGGAGATTGGCCTTTTGGGCGATATCTAAATCTGATGGCATGACCATTGCGCTAAACCCCTTTTGTCCTTATCGGGCGATGATTAAGGAGCATCAACTTTTCACAATCAATTCTAGCATGAAGTTAATAGGCCGACTGTTAAATCTACATCTGGCTTATATAATGTTCGGGTCTTACGTGCGCTTTTAATATCAGGCATAGAGGGACCATGACGGCTAGAGCGCCGGGATACAAATCACTTGTAGCGACGGTACCGATTTATTATGGCTGGGTCGTCTGGTTCGTGGCGCTTGTGGGCACGGCGGCAAGCTCGCCGGGGCAGAGTTACTCCGTGTCCTTGTTCATGGATTATTTCATCGCCGATTTTGGCTTGGATCGGACGACTGTTAGCAGCCTGTATGGACTTGGCACCTTTATCGCGTCTTTGAGCTTGACCTGGCTGGGCCGGAAACTGGATTTGGCAGGCAATCGGCGAACTGGCGTGGCGATTGGCTGCTTGTTCGGCCTGGTCCTTTGCCTGTGCGCGATTATCAGCGGGCCGATCATGCTGCTGGCCGCCTTCATCGGCATTCGCGGATTGGGGCAGGGCGCGCTGTGCCTGGTGAGTTCGACAGCGGTGGCCAATTGGTTCCGCTCGCGCCGTGGGCGCATGATGGCTTATCTGGCGCTGGTCTATGCGCTTTTTCAAGGCTTGTACGTGAACGGGCTGCGCGTGCTGTTGGATACATTGGATTGGCGGGGAGCCTTTGTCGTGCTGGGAGTTGGCGTTGGCGCTCTGGTCGTTCCCTTGTTTGGACTCTTGATGCGCAACAAGCCCGAAGAATACGGCTTGTTGCCGGACAACCAGAACGTGAAGCGCGATGCCAAAGCGGAAGATCAGCCCATCGCCGTGGATCTCAATGAGGAGAACTGGACGCTGCGAGAGGCGATGCGAACGCCAGTGCTTTGGCTCTATATGTTCGCGAGAATGCTGCCCTCGGCTTGGGGGACGGGGCTGATCTTGCATCAGGTATCGATCTTCGCGCAATTGGATCACAGCGCGCAGGTGGCGACCGAGACCTTCGCCTTGCTGTCGATCTTCGCAGCCGGTTCGGCGCTGCTGGCGGGCTATTTGATCGACCGATTCAAGCCCTCGATTGTCGTTGTGCTGGCCATGCTGGGGCTCGCGAGCGCCTGCTTGTTGGCCATGATCATGCGGGATACCGCGCTGCTGATTCTTTACGCCTTGGCGAGCGGCCTGGGGCTGGGCATCGGCTATGTCTTTGACGGCGCGGTCTGGACCAATATGTTCGGCCGCAGGTTTCAGGGCGAGATACGCGGCTTCGTCTTCACCGCGGGCATCATCGGCAGCGCGATCGGCCCGGCGCTATTTGGCTTGAGTTTCGACCGTGCCGGCGGCTACGGGCCGGTGCTGGCGCTGGGCGCGCTGCTGGCGGTGGTGGTGATGGCCCTGGCTTTGGTGACGCCGCAGCCCAAACGACGATGACAGCATGGTTTTTTCCGCGAGCCCACAGAAGCAGCTCCAATCCGGTCATGCGAAAGCATGCAATAGTCAGCGGCTTATCTCCTCTCCACAATGCTTGGGCTTATAACTGGGCACCTTTTGATCGGGGTGATTTTTTGGATAATCTCTACTCCTACGGCGATTTTCGGGCGACTCCCAGAGTCGCCCCTACGGTTTCAGACATAAAAGATACTTATTTGGGCTTGAGGATGATGATGGCCAGCGGCGGCAGGCGCAGGCGAATGCTATGCGGCAGGCCGTGACTGGCAGCTTCGTTGCTTTCGACGCCGCCGAGATTGCCGACATTACTGCCGCCGTAGGCCTCGGCATCGCTATTGAGCAATTCTTCATAATATCCCGCTTGCGGTACGCCGATGCGATAGCCCTCGCGGACCACGGGCGTACAATTCATGATCACGACCAGGAAGTTTGCTTTGTCCGCGGCGAAACGGATATAGCTGTAGACGCTGTGATCGGCGTCGTTGGCTTCGATCCAGGAGAAGCCCGCGCCGTCAAAGTCGACTTGCCACAAGGCTGGTTGATCTCGGTAGAAATGGTTGAGGTCTTTCACCCAGGCTTGCAATTGGGCATGTTTGTCGTAGGCGAGCAGGCGCCAGTCGAGGCTGCGCTCTTCGCTCCATTCGGAGAATTGCCCGATTTCGTTGCCCATGAAGTTGAGGATTTTGCCGACTTGTGTATATTGGTAGCCGAAAAGCAGGCGCAGTTGGGCGAACTTCTGCCAGTAGTCGCCGGGCAGCTTGCCGATGAGCGAAGCTTTCATGTGCACGACTTCGTCATGGGAAAGCGGCAGGACAAAGTTCTCGGTGAAGGCGTAGAGCAGGGCAAAGGTGATGCGGTGATGATGAAATCGGCGATGCACCGGATCATGCTTCATGTAGGCCAGGGTGTCGTGCATCCAGCCCATGTTCCATTTCAGCGTGAAGCCCAGTCCGCCGACGTAGATCGGGCGCGATACCATGGGCCAGGCGGTCGATTCTTCGGCGATGGTGACCGCGCCGGGGGCTTCGGCATGGACGACTGTGTTGAATTCCCGCAGGAACTCGAGCGCGCCCAGGTTCTCGTGACTGCCGTATTTATTGGCGATCCAATCCCCGTCCTGGCGCGAGAAATTCAGATAGATCATTGAAGACACGGCATCGACGCGCAGGCCGTCGATATGATATTCCTTCAGCCAGAAGAGGGCGTTTGCGATCAAGAAGTTGCGCACTTCATCGCGCTCGTAGTTGAAAATCATGGTGCCCCATTCGGGGTGTTCGCCCTGGCGCGGATCCTCGTGGCTGTAGAGATGGGTGCCGTCAAAATAGTTGAGACCGTGCCCATCCTTGGGGAAATGCGCCGGCACCCAGTCGAGGATGACGGCGATGCCGTTCTGATGGCAGGTATCGATCAGGTGCATGAAGTCAGCCGGCGTCCCATAGCGGCTGGTGGGCGCGAAATATCCGGTGACCTGATAGCCCCAGGAGGCATCCAACGGGTGTTCGGCGACGGGCAAGAGCTCCAGGTGCGTGTAACCCATATCGACAAGATAAGGCACTAATTCGTCGGCCAACTGGCGATAGCCCAGGAAATTGTTGTCTTGGTCGCGCCGCCAGGAACCCGGATGCGCCTCGTAGATGTTCATAGGCTCGACGAGCGGGTCGCGCCCGGCGCGAGCCGCCATCCAGTTGTCGTCTCGCCACTGATATTGCGCTATATCGTAGACGACGGAAGCGGTTGAGGGCCGCACTTCGGCGTAGAAAGCATAGGGATCGGCTTTTTCGGCGCGATAGCCGTCGTTGTGGGAGCGGATTTCGTATTTGTAGCTGATCCCCGGTTCCAGGTCGGGCAGGAAAATCTCCCAGATGCCGGAATCGCCATTGGCTTGCAAAGGGTGTACGCGCGGATCCCAACGATTAAAGTCGCCGATTACGGCGATCTTAGAGCAATTCGGGGCCCAAACTGCAAAGTTGATGCCGGATGCGCCAGCAACCTGGCGCGGATGCGCCCCCAGTTTATTGTAGATATCGAGATGCCGTCCTTGAGCAAAAAGAAAGATATCGTAGTCCGTGAGCAGGGGAGGGTAGGTATAGGGATCGCCGTAGGACTCGACGCTCCCGTCTTGGTCAGTCGCTTGGAAATGATAGCGGACGGCGCTCCACGACTGGTCGAGCTCTGCCAGGAAGAAGCCCTCGGCGTGCAGCTTCCGCATCGGCGCGCGCCTGCCGGAGCGGTCGTCCACGACATCTATGCGCTCCGCCCAAGGTCTAAAAGTGCGGATTGATACAGTGTCGCCGCGCTGGTGTCTGCCCAGAATTGAAGCAGGAGCGCCAATGTCGCCGCTGACCAAGGCGCGCAGCGCGTCGGGATGTATGTCTAGCGGCATGGCGTGTCCTGTTGCTTCGGATGTTTTGCGCTGGCGGTATTATAGACGCTTTGCCGCGAAAGCGAAGGTCGGTACAAGTCTGCGGCGCTTTGGAGGAACCGGGCAGTGTATTCTTCGCGGTTGAAGTGCTTTTGGCCAATTGTCGACATGAGATCAGTTACCCAACATACGGCGGTCTGCGCTGGTCCTCAAATGCTCGGAAGTTGCCCTGATATTGCCCCCTTTTTGCATAACAGTATAGATACAGTATGTATACGGGGGGGGGGGGTACCCCCCCGGCGCAGAGAGAGATTTTTGGCGGGCGGCACAAATGTCGCCCGTACAAGGCTTGTCCGCTACTGGATCACGCTGACGCGCCTTTTGTACCCCTCACCCCCCGGCCCCTGGCCCCCCTCGGTCCCCCCGCTTAGCGGGGGGCGGAAATCCCATAAAGGGTGCGCGTAGGGCGCGTAGACACTGCCCGCCGACACCGCACTACGAGAGGGGGAGCTAAGCTTGGCGGATTTCGTAATAATATGTTATTGTTCGCAATGATTGGCTCCGTTTTGTATTGTTTCGGCGCTGTATCCGTTATCTATGCGTATGATTTGCAGTAGCGGACAAGCCTTACAAGGCTTGTCTGGTACTGGGGAATAGAGTTCCAGCTATACATTATCAATGCGGTAATCCAACCATGCGAAGGTATGGGAGGCGGGCGACCTGATAGGTCGCCCCTACAAGGCTTGTCTGGTACTGGGGATTAGAGTTCCAGCTATCCATTATCAATGCGGCAGTCCAAACATGCGAAGGTAGGGAAGGCGGGCGACCTGATAGGTCGCCCCTACAAGGCTTGTCTGGTATTGGGGAATAGAGTTCCAGCTATCCATTATCAATGCGGCAGTCCAAACATGCGAAGGTAGGGAACGCGGGCGACCTGATAGGTCGCCCCTACGGCCGACTATTATTTTGGAGTCCGTCGGGGCGCGGCTGGTTGGGATTATGGGCGCCCGGGATGGCGATCGGGCTAGCTTTTGGCAGATCGACGGGCCTTGCGGTTTTGTCGA